>JAVRBO020000072.1:0-188764 GCA_034531195.2 Nostoc sp. ChiSLP01 | reverse complement strand
GGAGGTGTGGGAGGTGTGGGAGGTGTGGGAGGATGGGGAAGAAATCTTTCCCCCCTCTCCCCCCACACTCCCCCTGCCCCCTGCTCCCTCCCTCCTGCCTCCTGCCCCCTGCCTCCTGAAAAATTTAACGGATACGTACAAAACCGGCTTCATTCATCAGTTTTTGTCCCTGATTTGTAAGTAGCATTTTGGCGTATGCCTCGCCTGCTTGTTGTTCTAAACTGCCATTATTCTGCTTAACTATGACAAACATTTGGCGTGTAATTGGATACTGACCTGTTTTGAAAGCATCAATGTTTAACTTGTTGCGCTGATTCGGACATTGGTCGCCTTGAATCAAAGGTTCTATATAAGGAGCGACAAAACTCTTTCCTTGTCTGGCGATTGGTAGGGACTTAACCTTGCATTGAGGAACGACTTCTGGCGCCGAAGCGTAGTAAATACCGCCGCGATCGCTTGCTAATTTTCTGAGAGCATCTGTTGTATCATAAACGTATACTATGTTACTCCCAATTTTTTCCCCACTGAGAATGTTGTTAACAAAGAACTCTACAGTGCCTCCATCTTCAAAGTGGCGGGAGTAAGCAGTAATTTTGAGGTCAGGGCCGCCAATCTGTTTCCAGTTAGTTATTTTACCAGTGTAAATATCTTTGATTTGTGTTAAAGTTAGCCCTGGAATTTGCAGACTGGGGTGAACAGCGATCGCTAATCCTTCTAAAGCCACTGGAATTTGTTTGAGGCTGAATCCCCGTTGTTGAGCTTGTTGATATTCTCTGTCTGCTATGGGGCGGGAAGATTGAGAAAAAGTAAGTTGTCCTTCCAACAACATCCGAATTCCCGTGCCCGAACCTGGCGTAGCATTAATCGCATCGGTATAGCGTAACTCAAATTTCGGATGAGCTGTTGTGATTTCAGGATCTACATATTGCCGAATTGATGCCCAAGATGTACTACCACCATAAAACCACGTTCCTTCGGGAGCAGCAACGGAACTAAAATCAGAGTCGGATTTTTTGCCAGGAAGAAAATATAATATACCGCCACTGGCAACCACACCAAGCAAACCAATTAATAACCACGGCTTGATATTTTTCTTTGGTTGATGAGTTGAATTGTCTGGTTTGATTGGAGTTACTTTTGGCGGAGAACTTTCGCATAATCCTTGCCAAGTCAAAGGTTCAATATTGGACTGAATACAAATTATTGGCAACCAAATTGCACCGGGGTAATCAGACTTAAAATGTTCTAGGCGTTTGCGTGCTTTTTTAACAGAAGTAAATAGTGATTTATTATTATGGGTAAATTCTTTGAAAAAGTACCTTAAAAAATCTATTGCTACAGCGTCGGGCACCGGTTCCCGCATCACAATAACTTGAGGTAAATGTAGTTGTGCCAGTTGGTTAGCCAATCCCAATCCATCGCAAGAATTAAAAATTGCTAACTGTAATCCTTTATCAATAGCTTGCTTTAAAGCTTCCTTAAAATCTTCAATACTCAAGCTATCTTTGTCATTGAGTTCAATCCAACCTATCTGTCCATCTTCTTGACTACCACTGTGTCCTGTAAACACAAAAATATGATAACCTTGTTCATCCCAAAGTGCTTCACATAATTCTTTGCGGCTAGGCTGCATTAAACACAGTACTTCTACGCCATTTTTTTCTAACTCCTGAATTAGCTTTAAGTCATCTTTTGTATTAATGCCATCGCTCCTACCAACAGCAACTAAAATTCTGATATGTTGGCTTTGAGGAACTAGTTTATCGCTGTGTTTATTTTTGTTTTTTGGCGCACTGAGGGCAATTTCGGCGTTGGGATAGTGTTCTTCAAATAAATTCCATTCTTGCCAGGGAAGGCGACGTAAATCGATATCTTTGGCATCAATAATGACGCGAATCTCTTCATTTGATTGATGTAATTGCTGAGCGATCGCTATTAATCTATCCCTAATTGGTAGCCATCTGCTATCGTAAGTATTCAGCCATTGATTTAGCTCGTCTTTTACTGCCAGAGTATGTTCGGCGTGGGAATGAATTGTTACAGTTTTGGGTGTGAGACGTAACCCCGGCGCAGGAGCAACACAAGAACGCACAGCCTCGATTTGACGATAGGCTGACTGCCATTGATTAAAGGATGATTCTAAATTTAGTGGCAAGGGAGGGAGAAACCCTTCTGTTTCTTCATCCAAATTTTTTACCGTCAGAATTACCAGAAATCCATCTTGCGAACTGCGTCTGAGTTTCAACTTGACGATCGCCATTGCTGTCTCCTTTTGTTTGTTTTAAACAACAAACTTTTCTATCAGACTTGTTTCCCCTAGCACTATCTTGACACTGAATTTTTCCTCGTGTTCGCAGCTAAACTCTAGTTGCATCCAATCATCTGCGCTTCTTGCTTGCGCTTCCATGCTAGTGTTTCCCGCTGCATCAAGAACTATCAGTTGTAAAAAAGCCGGTAGATGAATAGCATCATCACCTGGATAAACCCGCAGGCGAATGTCAAAAACTTCACTCTTTGTGGGAGTTAACTGCACTAACAACAGCACTTGTCTGCCTAAATCAATCACTTTTGCCCGACTAATGGAGTTTGTTGCAGGGCGAGCGATCGTACTACTGCTTCTAAAATTACTCGCAAACAATAAATCTGGAGATTGCCAATCGGGTTGGAAGATTCCCGTCACCCATTGACGCAAATTTACCAATAGCGAACGTCTATGTATAATCTCAAAAAGAGCATCAAAAGATTGCAACTGTCTTATTTCCAATATTTGTGGCGATTCAGCCATCACTGCTGTGGGAAAAAATCCCAGTAATTCTACATAATCTAATTGTTGACTAAACTGAACTGCTACATAACCGATGCGGTCTTGTGTCATGCTTGCAGGCAAGACTATGGCAACCTCACCCGGTAACACCGGACAACATTCAAGCTTACCAACACCAGGCAAAACTAAATCAGCAACATCAAAAATCGCCCTTAAACCGCGATGCCAGCTATCACCTTGATTTAGCGCCGTTTCAATGTTTAGCCATTTCAGATAACTGTGAACGGCATAAACAGCCAGAGTATTAAGATAAACTTGTTTTCCCTTTTGGGGGTTATCTTGTTCGGCGGCAAATTCCTCAGCCCAGCGGTGGGCATTTTGGGGGAGGGGAACGCTTAAAACATGTGGTTGTGTGTTAGCCATTACTCATATCCGAAATTTATACCAATTTCTCTTAACAAAGGAAGACAATTTTTCTTCCAGTGAGAGTAAAGAGTTTGATTGCTTATATTTAACTCTCTAGCAATATCAGAAATTTTATGAGGTGGATTTTCGATAAGTAAGCGCATAGCCAATAGCTGACAATGGCATTCTGGGTTTTTTCGCAGACAACTAGCTGTTAATTTACCTTCTTGGTCTTGCTCAATGTATTGCCTGATGCGTTCTCCCACACCCTGACGCTGATTTTCTTGGATTTGGGCAATTTTGATATCCAGCAAATCTAAGGTGATTGGCGATTGAGGGTCTGGCAGGATATTTAGCAGGCTTGTTTCGTCGCCCTCATCGTTACGGGTGAGTCTGTCTAAACTGATAGTATAATTACTGTCTGGAATGTATAAATCTTTAATACGCCACTTGAGATAGCCATTAATCCAGATTACTAGGCTTTGTTGCAGTGAAGGCGATACTCCTTCGGAGTCACTTCGTGAACGCGCTTCAAATGCACAAATCTTCCGGCTTACCCACTCCCAAGTTAAATTTAAAGCTTCTAAATAGTCTTGATGTCCTGACTTATAAATACCAGGCAGTTGTTGAATAAATATAAGCAGTCTATTTAATGCTTTCTGCCTCTCTGGACTGGGGTCTGGGTAGCAGCATACCTCATCAATTAGTTTTTTAAGTTGTTCGTCCACAAAGGTTTTTCTCCCAAGCTGCGATGGGCTATCAATTACTTATCCGAAAGACAAAAAAGCTTTTGCAGCTTGAGTTTACCTGATTTTTAATTCACTTATTACTTATGGATCTTATAAATATCAATAAGTTTTTATTACGTTGCTAGAGAAAAATATGTGAGAATTTATGCCCCCGTCTCCTCCCACACCCCCACTCCCCTATTCCCTTTAACTTTTGTTTGCTCTAGACTCGACCTTAATCCATCATGAAGAATGATTAAGAAAAACGAGTGTAAACAAACATGATAAAAACATTTGCACAAAGCTGGATTGAAATTGGGGCAAATTTACAGATAAATTGGGTTTTAGTCAACGCCTGCTTACAGTTTGCTACTTGGGGGCTGTTTTCACTTTTACTCGCTGAGGTTTTAAGAGACATTTACCATGCTTTGTGTCACCAAGTGAATTGGCTTGCGAAATGGCACAATAAGCACCACATGGCTTATCGCCGGGATTTATCGGTTGTTTCTTTAAAAATTTACCAAGAATCTCAGCTTTATCACGACATTTTAGAATCAAGCTTACTGGTAGTAGCATCAACCTTAATTGCCTTAATTGTCCCACAAACAGGCTTATGGCTGGGAGTAGCTTATGCTTGCACGTTCTTGTATGGGGCGTCTTTACGATATTTTCAAGGAAAAATTGATACAGACTACAATCACTTACCCGGCCCTTTAGAAACCGTTCCCTCAATTTGGTGGGTAAATCGGTCTTATCATTGGCGCCACCATTTTGATGATGTCAACGCTTATTACAGTGGTGTCTTTCCCTTAGTCGATAAAATACTGGGAACAGCCCTATCTCTCAAGGGTAAAACCGTGGCTTTAACTGGAGCATCAGGAGCTTTGGGACAAGCATTAACGGCTGAACTTGTCAAGTCTAATGCTAAAGTGGTGGCATTAACTACAAATCCAGAAAAATTAGCAGAGCAAACTGGGGTAAAGGTGATCCCTTGGCAATTGGGTAATGAAGCAGAGCTAAGGGAAAGTTTACAGAAAATCGATATTTTAATTATCAACCACGGGGTAAATGTTTACACGAGCCGTACACCCGATGCTATCAACTCTTCCTATGAAGTGAATACTTTTTCTGCATTGCGCTTAATAGATATATTTTTGGCTACTGTTACGGGGCCACAAGCCAAAGCAACTAAGGAAGTTTGGGTTAACACTTCTGAAGCTGAGGTGTCACCAGCACTGAGTCCCTTGTATGAACTCAGCAAACGAGCGCTCGGAGATATTGTCACCCTCAAGCGCTTAGATGGCAATTGTATCATTCGCAAGTTAATTCTTGGCCCTTTTAAAAGTCAGCTTAACCCTTATGGAGTAATGTCTGCACAGCAAGTTGCTCGTGCAATCTTGTTTTTGGCAAAGCGAGACTTCCGAAATATTATTGTGACAATCAATCCTCTGACTTATCTGCTGTTTCCCTTGAAGGAAACTAGTACTTGGCTATATTACAGAGTTTTTAGCGGCACAGCTAAGAGTGAGTGATAACAATTCGCAATGGGGCGCAAAGCCAAGCTACGCAATTTGTGAAATTCAGATTGTATCTAGGTTTGAATCTGTTGCCAAATTTTAGAGAATTGGTATACTATCAGGCTCAGTTAAAGACTTATCATTGAGGCTGACACAAAGAATTGTTCCAGTAGGGGCACAACATGTTGTGCCCCTACGCGGATGGTGCAAAATATTAGGCGAGAATAGCAACTCTACTGTAATATAAATGTACTAATAAAAGTACTTAAAACAGGGAGAGTAATGCTATGCCAAAAATGAGGAGGGTAGTTAGGGACTTGAAAGCCGATATTACCTGATGGCGACAATTTCATTGAGCATCACCGCCAGTGCTAGCATACCTAAAATAGTCATCAATCCCGCAGGCATAAACTTGCGCGTTTTAGCCAGTCTCAATGCAAAGAACACTACTAAAAGAGCAGTCACAATGATGGCTAAAATTAAACCCTGAGCTTGTCCTTGGAGTTGGAGGTAAGCGGCAATAATTAGTAATAAACCGCTAATGCTACCACTCACAAGTGAAACTTTGCTTCTAGCTTGAATATAGCCAATAATGCCACCAGCGATCGCTAATATGCCGTAAGCAAAAGCAGCGATTATACTTAAATTCATTGTTAAAACCTATGTAGATTTTGTTTTTGCTGCCAGGGTCAGCAGACAATTTACCATAGCTGTTTAGCTACATCACCCAGTTGATTGATGAATAATCAAGCAATGCCAATGGCCAGTACTTCCTCCAATACAAAAATTCAATATCTCCAGCGTCAAGCGGCGTCACTTTTACTTTACCAATCTGTTCTCCAAGGCGAAGTGGGGATGGCATTTATTGACCTGTTGCAAGCTATACGTTACACTGATGCCGATGCACGCGGTTGTCTACAAGCCTACGGCAGTTATTTTCATGCTTTGGCTGCGAGAAATCAAAATTGGGAAGATTATATAATCACTCAAATTCTCTTTTGTGAGAACCCTTTTACAAAACTTGCTCAACAACAGAAATTTGAAGACTTATCTCCAGCTTTAGTAGCAGCAGTTGGGCATGATTTACAAGTATTGCAAAGCCTTTATGAATGTAGCAGCGCTTCCTTGAGCGAGTGGGTGCAAAATGTTGCTCATCTGCCGATTTCGCCGATAGTGTGGTATGAGGAACCAAAAAAGCTAGGAAAAGAGACAAAATTTGCTGCATATCTACAGGAGTTAGATAATTGGGGTGATGCTGTAGAAGAGTTAGCAGCTTATTATCGGCAATATGGTTCTGGTTTATTTGCTCAATACCGCGCTTTTCGCTGGCAAGGTGGAAAGTTTATCGGTATCCCATATCCAGATCCGGTTAAGCTTAGCACGCTTGTAGGTTATGAGTCTCAAAAAGATGCTTTGCTCAAAAATACTGAGTTTTTATTATCAGGAGAGGTAGCACTCCATGTATTACTTTATGGTAGTCGTGGTTCGGGAAAATCTTCTTTGGTGAAATCTTTATTGCATGAATATAGCGATGCCTCCGGCAAGGGCAAAGCCCAACGCTCTCTTTGTTTGCTGGAAGTCGCAAAATCCGATTTAAAAGATTTAACAGAAATTGTGGAACATTTACGAGGAGTGCCACAAAAATTTATTATTTTTGTCGATGACCTTTCATTTGAAGAAGATGATGATGCTTTTAAAGCACTAAAGGTAGTTTTAGAGGGTAATTTAACCGCTAGACCGCAAAACGTGGTTGTATATGCGACTTCTAATCGCCGTCACTTGATTCGGGAGTTTTTTGTGGATAGACCGGCGCCCAAAGATAACGATGAAATCCATGCCTGGGATACGATGCAGGAGAAGCTTTCGTTTAGCGATCGCTTTGGTTTAACCTTAACCTTTGAACCAGCCAACCAGAAAACTTATTTAAACATTGTCCACCATCTAGCAGCACAAGCTGAAATTAATATTACCCAAGAAGATTTGGAATATCAAGCACTACAGTGGGCTACCCGTCATAATGGCCGTTCTGGACGCACAGCACGGCAGTTTATTGACTTCTTAAAAGCAGATTTAAAACTATTTCATGGAGCAAATAACAATACCTCTATCACTGAAAATTCAAATTAATTACTTGATGATGGCGCTTTTTTGTTTGTTACGTAACAAAGTTCTACACGGATAATTATGATTATAAAACTTAAAATGACTTTAATACCAAAAATCATAGATTAAAAAGCAATTTTACTCATTATGTTAATAAATATATTTAAATTACGAATTACAAATTAGTATGAAAACTGGTTATTCCAATCGCTCAAGTACGCTAACAACCAGCAATATGCAATCAGTAACGATCAGTAATCGATTTATTTTAGGCATAGTTGCCTTTAGTGTGAGTTTTGGACTTAGCCTTGTTCCCAACTGGGATTTTAATAAAGCCTTTCTCACAGGTATAATTACTGCATTTATTATCTATGGAGCAGCATTATTCGTAGATAAACGGCGCAGAAATTATGAAATGTTTATTTTAGGTTCTCTCCGAAAGCGAATTAAAGAAATGGAGGGATTAAAAGCTCGTATTGTTAAAGAAATTAATCAAATTGAAGAACATCATAATTTATTATACGCAGAATCAAACCAACTCCAAAATCAAGTAATTGAAAACCGTAACCAAAGGGATAGTCTGAATCGAGAAGTCAGAACATTAGCCGGTCAAAAAAAGCAATTAGAAACTGAAATCACCAATCTGCAAATTGAATTCAGTAACTTAGAAAAAAATCATGCAGAATTGAGCAATGCTTTTGCTAACCTCACAGGAGAAAAGCGTCGTTTAGAGTCTAATTGCCATATATCTCGTGCGGAAATCACTCAGTTGCAAAACCAAATTTCCGAATTCCAGCAACAAAAAGAAGAAATTGAAAGTAACTTAACACTTTTAGGCAGACTCAAGCCCCAATTAGAAGAAAAATTATACGAACTGCGAATTGAAATTCAAGAACTAGAAATTAAAGTCAATAAAGAAAACGAATTACTGATAGCGAAAACAACCGAAAGAGAAAATATCCAAGCCCTTTTAAATTCTTCACAAACTCAAATAGCAAAGCAAAAAGAAGAATTACAACAATTACAAGGCCAAGTTTCATTATTGCAAGAAGAACGAGACTTGTTGCAAAATCAAGTTTGGGAATTACTCCAACAAGCAGAAAACTTTAACCCAGAACCTTTAGATGATGATTCCAAAGAAGATGATGTTGAATTATTTCCTTTTACTGAAATAATTGAACCTGCAACAACAATAGATTATTCGGAAATTAATACACTAGAAAATATACCAGAAGAATGGACTAATTTTTTGGAAAATTTACCAGGATATGAATTACAAGTATTAAAAGCTATAGTCGAAGAAGATAATACAAAAGCTACTATTAAAAAAATTGCTGAAGCAAATATCACCATGCCGAATCTACTAATTGATTCAATCAACGAACGAGCAAATGATACTATTGGGGAATTAATAATTGATGCAAATTCAGAAATTCCAGAAGTCTATCAGGAACATAAGGCCTATGTCAGAAAAATGATTGCAATGTACGACGAACTTATGGCTAGACATACTCAAATGTAAGAATAAAGTCGTCAGAATTCAGAATTCATAAGACTTAGAGAGTAAGCTTAATAATTAATTAGAATAAATTTAATAACATATAGTAAACTTGATTCTCCAATAACTCTGGAATCTTCACGCTAATTTTTGAATAACATGCTTGATTCTTCCAAATTATTAAACTAGAGTGTTAAAATCTTTTAAATTCTGACTTCTGACTTCTGACTTCTAACTCCTGACTTCTGACGTTGTAAAATTATTAATAAGGTAAAAATACACCTTATCTTCTTACTGCGTGCTTCTGCGTTTAGAATAAAATAAAGCGTAATACATGGCAAAGCTGAAAATCTCGAAAAAAATATCCACTGCTTTGATTAATTCCCTTGGTGCTGGGGTAGTACCAAGAGTGGGAGTTGAACACATAGCAGTCGGTCGAGAAAAAGAACTCCAAAGCCTATTACAAAATCTCGATGATATTGCAGAAGGTGTAGCAGCATTTCGGTTTATAATTGGTAATTACGGTTCAGGGAAAAGCTTTTTACTACAATTAATTCGTAACCGAGCGATGGAGCAAGGGTTTGTAGTAGCTGACGCTGATTTATCACCTGAACGTCGGTTAGCAGGAAGTAACAACGAAGGTTTAGCAACCTATCGAGAATTAATGAGCCATCTAGCTACAAAAACTCGTCCTGATGGTGGCGCTTTAGTATCAATTTTGGAAGGATGGATTAATAAAATTCAACAAGAAGTAGTTAAACAAACTGAACTGCGTCCCAATGACGATGGTTTTGATGACCAAGTTGAATCAAAAATTAGGGAAGTAGTTCAATATATTGAAGATTTGGTTCACGGTTTTGATTTTGGTAGTGTTATTATCGCTTATTGGCGCGGCTATCGATTAGATGATGATAATTTAAAAAATGCTGCAATGCGCTGGTTGCGGGGAGAATTTACTACTAAAATTGAGGCCAAAGCAGCTTTGGGAGTCCGCGTTATTATTGATGATGATAGCTGGTATGACTACATCAAATTGTTTGCTAAATTTGTAGCTGAAATTGGTTATAAAGGATTATTAATTCTAGTTGATGAAGCTGTACATTTATATCAAATATCTACTACCGTCACGCGGGAAAAGAATTATAACCGACTTTTAGCAATGTTTAACGATACCATGCAATGTAAAGCAGAACATCTTGGTATTTTGATTGGTGGAACAACCAAATTTTTAGAAGATCCAAATAGAGGACTTTTTGCAGACCAAGCTTGGCGAAGACGTACAAAAGAAAGTCGCTTTGTCGCACAAGTTAATGTGCAAGAACTTTTAGGGCCAGTGATTCGGCTAAACCCGTTAAGCGAAGCAGAAATTTTGACGCTTTTGCAACGTTTAGTGGAAATTCATGCGCTTAATTTCGGCTATCAACAAAGTTTGACAAATCGTGAGTTAAAAGAGTTTGTTCGAGAAATTGTTAATCGCTTGGGTGCAGAAGCGTTACTCACGCCAGGTGAAATTGTGCGGGATTTTATGAGTGTGCTGAATATTCTTTTCCAAAATCAAAAAATTTCATTTGGGGAATTAATTCATGACGCAAAATTTAAACCGACTGCTGTGGGGAAAGATGCAGATGTGGATGAAGATAATGCAGCCGAATTTAGTTTGTGAGTAATTAATATCAGAAAAAATCATCATAGTTTTCGAGATTTGCAAGGTAAAACTGTCACCATACCCAAAAAAAGCGGCCAGAAAGTGAAAAAAGTTTATGTTCAGCAAATTATTGAGCTATTAAATCTAGAAGAGTGGAATGATGAAGACACTGAACCAGAAGAACAAGCAGATTGAAAAACCCTCTTTAGAATATTATTTAAATCTTGAGTATCCTGTGACACTTTATCCAGACTTAGAGGGGGGATATGTAGCTCAAATTAAAGATTTACCCGGATGTCTTACTCAAGGTGAAACGATAGAAGAAACAATCGTAAATATCAACGAAGCACGAGAATTGTGGATTGAAACAGCTTATGAAGCTGGAGATGAGATTCCTTTACCTAGCACAGATGCAAAGTTCAATGGGAAGGTAGTTTTACAGATGCCGAAATCTTTACATCGTCGTTTATCTGAGGCAGCTGAACAAGAAAATGTAAGCCTTAATCAGTATATTCTGTTTTTGTTGAGTTCTTCGGAATAAGTTTAGGACTTAGGCATTGACAAGAGAGGTAAAAAATGGATAAGGACAATTGGGAGAAAAAACAGCGATGCCTACGGCTACGCTAGTTATCAGAGGCGTGAAAGACAGATAATTTATCTGTTTGAGTTTAGGGCTTCGTCTGCTTCCAATTACTATTGAGGCTGTGCTATGAAAGTGATTTCTGTTTGCGTTGGACTGCCGCGTGAAATGAGATGGAAAGGAAAGTCTGTCACAACTGGCATTTTTAAGCAGCCTGTAAATGAACGAGTGATGCTACGAACGCTCAATCTAGACGGAGATGGACAGGCAGATTTAACCGTTCACGGGGGTGTCGAGAAAGCGGTTTACGCTTATCCAATGGAGCATTACGCTTACTGGCGGCAGGAATTACCGGATGAGGATTTGCCTTGGGGTGCGTTTGGCGAAAACCTAACGATTGAGGGATTATCGGAAACGGTCGTGAATATTGGCGATCGCTTTCGTATTGGCACGGCTGTTGTAATGGTGACACAGCCCCGGTTTCCCTGCTTCAAGCTCAATCTTAAGTTTGGACGCGATGATATGGTCAAACGGTTTCTTAACAGCCGATTGAGTGGTATTTACTTTTCAGTAGTCGTTGAAGGTGAAGTTGGTGTAGGGGATGAGATCGAACTGGTGAGTCGAGATGAAAACAATGTCACAGTTGCCGATATTGTGCAAATCTACGTGCGTGAAGCCGATGACGATTTAGTGCGCCGCGCTGTTCAGGTTCCAGCTTTGGCAGATGGATTACGAACTTACTTTCAAAAGCAAATCGAACCAGAGCATTAAGCCAGTAGATTGTGTCGTCGTTTTCAAATCGAATTTAACCCACATTTCACGCACAAAACTATCTATATTTACGCGATCGCACTTACCAAATCATTCACTAATACCTTCTGTAAACAACCGATTCAAGTCCAAGAATGCATCTTCAAATTCAGGAATAATTACTGACTGATTTGCTAAAAAAATCTGTTTGCTCAGATAGCTAAACTGGCTTTGAGCATTTTGATACGGTTACCCTAGCAGAGATTAAACTGACTGCGACTGCGTTGTTTACCGCCGCAGGCATCGCAACGCTTCAAACTCCCGCCAGCAAAGATACAACGCCCGCGGAACGTGAAAACATCCTTTCCATTTGCCGCCTTTAAGGTTCAACAATACTTCTCCTTGCCGATTGAGGTAGCCAAACCACTCGCCAAACTCTGAATCTGCAAAATGTGACCAGGCGTAATCGTGCATCTTTTGATACCATTCCCAACAGGCTTCACGCTTCGTCAAGCGATAAGCCATCGCTAATGCAACCAAAGATTCTACGTGAACCCACCACAGCTTTTGATCCCATTCGAGTTGTTGTGGAGGATGGCCGAGTGCATCCATAAAGTAATACAAGCCGTTGTACTCTTTATCCCAAGCAAAAGTTAGGATATTTAGCACTACATCAACGGCTTGGTTAATAGTTTTAGTATCGTTTTTCCGACGGGCGATGTCCATAATAAACCACATCGCTTCAATACCGTGACCTGGGTTAATCAACCGCCCTTCAAAAGAATCGATGTGGGAACCGTCAGGGGCAACATTTTCATACATTAACCCCCGTTCTGAGTCGAGAAAATCCGTCATCACTTCGCGGACAGTTTCAGCTAGGACATTTTCTAAGGTTTCTTTGGGCAGCAACCATTCCATTTCTAGAGTGAGGTTGGCTAAAATCATCGGTACAGCCAATGATTTCATCGGGCGCGTACCTGGATAGGTTTTGTTATATTTGCCCTTGGGGTTATCCTTGCGGCGTAAAACGTTGTTGTAAGCTTGCTTTGCCACATCTGTGGCCCAGTCTTCACCGGATGCGAGTGCATACTGGCTAAATGCCATTGCTGCAAAGCAATCAGAAAAAATATTGTAAGGCTCAACTAGTGGTTTTCCTTCACGAGTTAAGGCAAAGTACCAATTACCATCACTATCTCTACCGTGTTGGGCGAGAAAATTAGCACCATTATTAGCGATTTTTAGCCAATTTTCGCGTTTTTCCAACTGGTTGTAAAGCGTGGAAAAAGTCCACACTTGGCGATTTTGCAGCCAGATAAATTTGTCTGTATCATAAACCTTGCCCTGGCGATCGAGGCAGGTAAAATAGCCACCTTGTTGCCAATCGACGGAGTGTTTTTCCCAAAATGGGAGGACATCGTTGAGGAGTGCGTTTTTGTAAAGTTCAGCCAATGCTTGAAAATTGTACTCCATAAATTTCCCCCCTTTTCTCCCAAGAGCAAGTGCTTAAGATTCATCGTAAGTTACTAGTTCAAAAGAGGCAAAGAGGGGAAGGGGGAGGTGTGGGAGGTGTGGGAGGTGTGGGAGGTGTGGGAGGTGTGGGAGGATGGGGAAAGCTCATGAGGTGTGGGAGGTGTGGGAGGATGGGGAAGAAATCCTTCCCCCCACACCTCCCACACTTCCTTGTCTCCCCTGCTCCCCTGCTCCCCTGCCCCTACGCCTCTTCTGCCCTATCCGCTATTCGCCAATCCCATTTTTCGCGCCACGGTCTTTGTCACCTCTAAAAATTGGCGCAGAACTAAGGATGTATCATCGCTTCGCCAAACAACGGCTAATTCTGAAGTTAAGTTTTGTCCTTGAATTGGTCTGTAGACAACTCCCTTTCGTTGTAGACTTTGGGCATTAGCGGGAAGTAATGTTACTCCAACTCCACCTGCAACGGAACTGAGTACGGTTACCATCCAAGTTGCTTCCTGTACTACTTTTGGGGAAAAACCCACCTGCTGACAAAGGTTAATAATCTGACTGTATGATGGTACCAAGTCGGTTGGTGGTAAAACAAAAGGTTCATTTGCTAGGGCAATGAGTGGAATTTGGGACTTTGCTGCTAGAGGGTGTTTTTCTGGTAAAGCAACGACTAAAGGCTCTTGCAAAATCGGTAAAAAACTTAAAGAATTATCATTTAAATTAGTGTTAGGTAGCCTTTCAAAAGCAATATCGATGTAGCGATCGCGCAGTTGGTTTACCTGCTGGGAAGAACTAACTTCACGCAACACCAATATCACCTCTGGAAATAGAGGGTGAAAAGTTTGCAGAATATCTGGCAAAACGCTGTTAGCAACGGAACTATTAGTTCCCACAACCAAGCGTCCAATTTCCCCCCGGCTGACTTTTTGTGCAGAGGTAATTGCTTGTTCTAACTGAGTTAATACCAAATGCGCTTCTGTTAAAAAGACTTGCCCAGCAGCAGTTAGCTGTAGGGGACGTTTTTTGCGTTCAAATAACTTTAGCCCTAGTTCTGCTTCTAGTGCCTGAATTTGTTGGCTTAAAGGTGGTTGAGCAATATGCAATCGTTCAGCGGCACGACTAAAGTTTAATTCTTCAGCCACAGCGATGAAGTATCGCAGATGTCGAAGTTCTATCATTGCTCTAGCTATTATATCTTTAATATATATTGTATAAGCTCAATAAATATTGGACATATAATAGCATTTTGTTTATTTTAATTCTTATAGCCGTTTTATATCAATAAACCAGAGTAGGGTGGGCATTATAATGTCTAGCCTACAAGCTTTGATTGCGAGGTTTTTATGAGTCAGGTTGAACGAGTGGCGATCGTTGGAGGAACTCACGGGAATGAGTTAACAGGATTATACTTAGTCAAAAAATTTCAACAATATCCAAATTTAATTAACAAACAAAGTCTAGAAACTTTGGTATTACTTGGTAATCTTAAAGCGATCGCAGAAGGTAAACGTTATATTGACAAAGATTTAAATCGTTGCTTTAGCAAGCAAAACTTACAAAATTCAAATTTTTTAAATTATGAAGATATGCGGGCGAAAGAAATAATACAAATACTGCAACCGCAAAACCAGCCTTTTGTAGATGTAATTATTGATTTACATAGCACAACTGCCAATATGGGGCTAAGTTTAATTTTTTGCGAACTGCATCCTTTTTTACTGCGGTTAGCTACCTATTTAAGTTCGATAAATCCTTTAGTGAGAGTATATATTAATCCCCAATCAAAAGAAGGTGGTTTCCTGCGTTCTTTGTGTGAATTAGGTTTTGTAATTGAAGTCGGTGCTGTAGCTCAAAATGTTTTAAATGCAGAATTATTTCAACAAACAGAACAGCTAATTTATACAATTTTGGAATATTTTGAATGGTGCAACAAAGGTAATATTCCAGAGATAAACAATACCCTTACGTTTTATGAATATATTGGAACTATTGATTATCCGAGAGATGAAAGCGGTGAAATTCAAGCTATGATTCATCCCCAGCTTCAGTTTCGAGATTATGAACCTCTAAATCCAGGTGAGCCAATATTTCGGACTTTTGCAGGAAAAGATATTTTATATGACGGAGTATCTACCGTTTATCCAATTTTTATTAATGAAGCAGCTTATTATGAAAAAGGAGTTGCTATGCATTTAACTCAAAAGCAAGAAAAGATATAGCGATATTAAATGAGAAATTGAAATCTTGCATAAAGGTTTGTTGACTGTTGATTGTTAACCGTTAACAGTCAACAGTCAATGACCAATAGACCTCTTGCACCCCATCCCAACCCTCCCCTTGTAAAGGGGAGGGAGTAAACTTACTCAATTTTCCCTCCAATACATCGGGGGGATTAAGGGGGGTCTATTAATATTCATGCAAGAGGTCTAATGACCAATGACTAATGACTAATGACTAATAGCAATGGCGGTGGCAAGTTCTATGCAGATAGTCATAGTTTCTCAGATAGTAACGGTATAGAGGGTCATGAACCCTTTGATGGTAATTTCTGTATCGATGGTGATGCCGTCTACGGTAATAAATATCTTCGGGGTAGTAAATTCTTTGACGGTAATAATTTCTGTGCCATTGACGATAGTACCTACGATGGCGATAATATCGACGATGCCTCCGGTGATAGCGTCTGTATTTTCGATGTTTTAATTTTTCGCTATCAACTTCTGAATCTTGTGGAAGTGAGGAATATTCTGTAATTGAATTTGGCAAGAAATTCAGGATATTTTGATTGCTTTTGGTCTGGAGAATTGTGGTGCTTAATTCCTCAGAACTTTGTAGCATCTGCAACTGATTTTTTTCAGATGCTGCGGCTATTTCCAATCCCAGACAAGTGGGCAACAATAAAACACTGATTACAAATTTCCAAAACACTGTTTCACGCTCCTAATTTCTTATTCCCTGACTGAATTAGGGAATGCCAATTGATGTCAAGCTCTGGCTTAAATAGGAATTACGCAGTGAAACAAAAAATTAAGGCCTGTTTTTATTGAACGAAAAATAGAGCCTCTATAAATGATTTACCATAAAAATTGCGATAAATATAGTTCTTGGCGATCGCTCGTGTTTTTTTTTGATTTCTGGGTATTCTATTTGATTTTTGAACATCGGTAACTTGATTCATAGCTTAATCTTTGAGTAGCTAGTCAGGCGTAAATTTGCCACCTTTTACGGGTATTTTCGATTCAGAACAGGACTTATACCATTTCCAGATGAAGATGCATAAGCTGTTCCACATTTAACTTGCATGATTGGGGCAGGCTTTTCGGCCCACAAGAGTTGTATTAAATTTAAATATGCAATGAGTTGCAAAAAACTCGCAATAAGTTTAAAGTAATATTCTAATTTTCTATACAATATTCAAAAAAATGAGCAAGTTTTAGTATAAAAGATTACTTGCAAACAGATTATTAGGCAAAAATTGCATCAAATTATCAAAAAGATTATCAATTTAATAGCTGAATAATAGTTAACTGTTGAGAAATTTTATAAATAGAATGACAAAAGCATCCAAAACGTTACTTATTTACTTATTTGTCCCTTTTGATGAACCCTATGAAAACTTATATGATGTCCGGCAAATTACCCTTAATATGTCATTGCGAGTGCAACGAAGTGGAACGTTCGCGGAGCGTCTCGTAGAGAAGCAATCACAAAGACTCTGCGATTGCTTCACTTCGTTCGCAATGACGGGTATTTGAACGGACATGATATTAGTTATCCAGACTGTGAGATTACTGCGATCGCTTTATTCCTATCGTTCTAGATTCAGCCCTGGTAGCCTTTAATTCCTATTTGATTTATGACTATATTCATTAAGACAGACAAATGGAAATACTAACACAAGAAGAGTATTGGCAGCTGCGGGAAGAAAGTATTAAAGCAAATGGCAATCGATTGTTGAATTATGATGGATTTGATGAGATTTGGCGATGTAAAAATCAATATTCTACAGATTTAGTTTATTATCTTGAGCTACGTCCTGGTTTTGAAATAACTATAGGACAACATACACATCATTCTGACTTAAACTATTGGAGTCCTCATTGCGACCAGCCCTATCCATTAATATCTAAGTTTATTATTTCTGGTAACTACCGAACAATTACCCCAGGTATTAAAGAAATTTCTGATGATTATATTGAGCAAGTCGGAAGAAATTACTTGTTTTATTTACCCGATTTATCTGAAATTCACCAAATTCTAGCCGGAGAGGATTTATTAATTATAGCTATTTATATAAATATCGATGTATTTAAAACTTTTAGTCAAGGCTTTGAATCCTTACCTGCTCCTTTACAAGCATTAATCACTGAAAATAATCCATCCAGATTTTATTATCCTGTTGGAGAAATCACGCCTATAATGTTTGGAGTTTTACAGCAAATTCTCAAACCACCTTTTCAGGGAATGATGAAGCGCATGTATCTAGAAAGTAAAGTCTTAGAATTGTTAGCCCTGCAATTAAATCAATTTTTACATCACGAACAAGTTATTCGAGCGATCGCCAACTTAAGACCTGTAGATATTGAAAAAGTTTATCACGCCAGAGATATTTTAATTCGTCGAGTCGAAAATCCACCATCACTGCTTGATTTAGCAGAATTAGTCGGTTTAGGAGAACGCAAACTGCGGTACTGCTTTCGAGAAGTGTTTGAAACTACCGTATTTGGATATTTACACGATTACCGCATGGAGCAAGCAAAAATCATGTTACGTGGAAGTAAAATGCAAGTTGCGGAAGTGGCAAATGCTGTCGGTTATTCACACTTGGGTTATTTTGCTAAAGCTTTTAAGGAAAAATTTGGAATTTCACCGAAAGAGTTTCAATTTGGAAAAAAGCCGCTTAAGTGATAAAAAATTGCAGTTATACAGATAGACGAAATTTTTCAAACCTCGTAGTCTAAGTTGATGGGATATTTGAGAATTTTTGTCTATAGGTGCTGAGTGTCATGCAAATAACTTTTAGGAGGTTAAATTGGCAATTATCAATTGTAACTTTGGTAATCGTTGGATCTCAACCTGCTTGGGCAGTTACAGTTACAAATAAGGAGTGTGTAATCAGTAAATCTCCAGTATTGGCTTCCTGTGTAAGCAAACCCAGACATTTACACTCTCAAGTTGGAAATTCTGTTCAAAGAGAAAATTTAGATAGACTAAGTAAAAATATTTCTCAACTGAATGAAATACAGCTTCCCGCAACTAGCGCCCAAATGCTCGTACAGTCACCAACGCCAAGCATTGTAACAATCACGGGAGTCAAAGCTAACCCCACAGATAAAGGTGTGGAGATAATTTTAGAAACTCCTCAAGGAGAACAACTGCAAATCACAAATCGCAGTGCTGGTAATAACTTTATTGCAGATATACCTAACGCACAACTGCAATTGCCTAGTGGTGATACTTTCACGTTCCGTTCCCAAAAACCAATTGAGGGAATTAGTGAGATAACAGTTACTAACTTTGACGCAAATACTATCCGAGTGACAGCGATAGGTGAAGCGGGAGTACCAACAGTTGAATTATTTGATAGCGAACAAGGTTTAATTTTAGGGTTAGTACCTAGTGTAACAGCGACGCAACCCCAACCACAGCAGCCTGCTAATGAAACGCCACAACAGCAACCAACAGCACAGCAGGACGAAGCTATTGAGCTTCTTGTGACGGGCGAACAAGATGGGTATCGCGTCCAGGATACTACGACTGCAACAAAGACAGATACACCTTTGCGCGATATTCCCCAGTCAATTCAGGTGATACCGCGACAAGTGTTAGAAGATCGCAAACCAAGAACTTTGACAGAGGCAGTGGAAACAGTTAGCGGCGTTTACAGTGCAGATACCAATTTTAATGCACCCGCAGGAAGCTATGTTATCAGAGGATTTGAACAGAGAGGAAATTTCCGAAATGGCTATCGAGATGTTAATAACTTTGCTCTAACAGGAATTCAAACAATCGAGCGAGTGGAAGTTTTGAAAGGGCCTGCCTCAGTTTTGTTTGGAGCAGTAGAACCCGGTGGAATCATCAACGTTATTACTAAACAACCCCTTAGCGAACCCTATTACAATCTCGCATTTGAGGCAGGAAACCGAGGATTTTATCAGCCCAGTCTTGATGTTTCTGGGCCATTGAATACTGATAAAACCCTACTCTATCGCCTCAATACCAGCTATCAAAGTTTAAACGGTTTTCAAGATTTTGTCACCTCAAATTTGACTGCGATCGCACCTTCAATCTCTTGAAAATTAGGAGATAGGACAGACATAAACCTATACTATGAGTATATTAATTTCAATGGTATTCCTGAGACTTTCACTACTGTTTTTAGCGATAATACCTTCAAGCTACCTCGAAGTCGCTACTTAAGTTATCCTCTTGATGGCAATGATTATACCACTCATAAATATGGCTATACGCTCAGCCACAAGTTTAGCGATAACTGGCAGTTGCGTAATAATTTTTCTATAGCTGCTAGTAATGCCGCCGAAGAGTATACGGTAGGAATAAATTTAGTAGACGATCGCTTCTTAGAGCAATATGCTGCAAGACGTAACTACTCGGCAGACAACTACTTTGGGCAGATCGACTTGCTTGGTAAGTTTAATACAGGCTCGATTCCACACCAACTTTTGTTTGGCTTTGATGTCAATCGCTATGTGCAAAGTTTTAATGCCACTCGCCTTGCTGTGCCTCCTCTAGATGTTTTCAACCCGAATTACAATATTCCAGAGCCACAAATTACTACTGGAGGTTTTAGTTCCTTTCAAGCTATTCAATCTTATGGGTTCTACCTTCAGGATCAAATTAGCTTTCAAGATAACCTGAAGTTACTGATTGGCGGGCGCTTTGATTGGATTTCACAAAACAGTGGCACAGACGAATCAGAACAGAATGATAGTGCCTTCAGCCCCCGAATTGGGTTGGTGTATCAGCCCAGCAAATCTGTTTCTCTCTACACCAGTTACAGTCAATCTTTCAACCCTACTGAGGGATTTAACCCTGATGGTAGAGCCTTCGAGCCGACTAAGGGAACCCAATATGAAGCGGGAATTAAAGCTGACTTTCTAGAAGGTAGACTTTCGACAACGTTGGCAGCTTATCAAATCACCAAGGCGAATGTTACAACAATCGATCCCGATCCTGAGCGAGCTGCGCTTGGTTTTTCCACTCAGGTGGGCGAGCAAAGGAGTCGAGGTATTGAGTTAGATATAGCAGGTGAGATTTTACCAGGGTGGAAGGTGAGCGCTGCCTATGCTTATACCAATGCCGAAGTTACTGACGATAACTCCATTCCTATAGGCAATAGATTAGAGGATGTGCCAGAGAATCAAGCTAGCCTTTGGACAACATACCAAATTCAAAATGGCAATTTCAAGGGTTTGGGATTTGGTTTAGGGCTATTTTATGTAGGTGCGCGGGCGGGAGATTTAGATAACTCATTTGAAATCCCCGATTACTTGCGTACCGATGCAGCGATTTACTACCGTAGAGATGCTTTAAAGGCTGCTATCAATATCCGTAATCTATTTGATACGGAATATTACGGTTCTAGCGGTGGATTAAGAACATTTGTGAGAACAGGTGCGCCCTTTACAATCATCGGTTCCATAAGTTGGGAATTTTAACTTGCTCTTTTGTAAACAATCAACTTGGCTGAATACAGCACTTTGTGAACGACCTAGCAAATATTAGTTAAAGAAAAACATTTTTCGCAATGAGAAAGAAAGCTTTTAATAGAATTCTGCTGTTGTTTTTTGTTATTAAAGCTGTTTGGCTTTTGATTTTTGCTAAGTTTGTTAGGGTTGTCCACATTGTTTTTTCCAGCTTGCGTATCTTGTGGCAAAATCGACAGATTTCAAGCAATTACAAATTTTTACCATTCTTTCTAATAATAGTTATTGTTTTAGCGATCGCAGCTTGCCACAGCAATACATCACAGCTAGAGAAAAAGCAAACAAGTTCAACTGCTGTGCGAGTGCCAATCGCAACAAAATTTGTTAATCATGTTTTAGGTCAAGTTGAAATTCCACTTAAACCACAGCGAGTTATTGTATTAGAAGAAAATTTGATTCTCGATTCTGTACTAGCACTGGGTGTAAAGCCAGTTGGTGTTATGTCTTGTCACGGCTGTGAGGAAAATTTTCGAGGTATACCCAGCGACTTACTTGCTAACATTCCAGTTGTAGGCAATATTGGGAGTCAACCTTCCCTAGAGAAAATTTTGAGTTTAAAACCAGATTTAATTCTGGGGTTAACATGGCTCAAGAATTCTTATGGACTCCTTTCCAAAATTGCGCCTACAGTACTGATCGATTTTCCCAGTATGTACGACTTTAAAGAAAGACTACGATATGTAGCCCAGGTGTTGGGAAAAAGCGATCGCGCAGAGGAACTTCTGACTCAGTACCAAAATCGAATCCAAAAATTGCGGCAACAATTAGAAAAACAACTAGAAACAAAAACAATATCTGTCATTTATCTTGCAGGTTCGGCAGATGTTTTTTATACTTACAGACCAGACTTTCTAGCTTTTGGTCAAATCATTAGTGACGTAGGTTTACGACTAATCCAACAAAATCAAAAAGAACTTGAGTTAACATTAAGCATTGAAATTTTACCCAAATACGATGCTGAAATTTTATTTATTATGACAGAACAATTGACAAGAGATTTTAAACAATTAAATCCTGAACCTTTATCTTTCTTGAAAAAGCCTATTTGGTCAATACTTAAAGCTGTTCGGAATAAACAAGTATACAAGGTAAATTGGACTGTCGGCGGCCCTATTGGAGCTAATAGAATAATTGATGACCTCTTCAAATACTTAGTCTACACACCTTAAGCTCAACTTTATCCGAATGGATAAAGTCGAGCTTAGTAATACCTAAACACAATATAGGACTCATATTTGATTTTTGAAATATATGTAGTAGCGTGTCAAGGCTAAAATAGTGCATAAAATTTAGCTCTTGTGGGGTGGGCCGGAAAGCCCGGACGGGTGAGGACACCCATCCCACAAGAAAATTTATTCCAACATTTTAGGCTTGACACACCCTACATATACTTATATTTTTTCAGAAATCAAATCGGACTGCTATATATTCGTTTGTAAATCCTCCGACCTACTGCTCTTTGAAAAAGATTACTGTGAATCGGACAAGAATTGCGATCGCTTAACGGCTCCTATGGAAAATCGCACAAGCACTGACAAGTCTGTTCGCACATAGTTTTTTGACTATCTACAATTAATATGCAACAATATTAGAAATTTTTCTCATTTATCATCAAGCAAGTTAGACTTAGCTTTAGTCTTCTTGTCATGAATTACTGATATAAATTTTACTTTTATTTCAGCAATATTAACTATGACCATCTCCATCTCCAACTATGCCTTCGACGAGCTACTGTATCAGGAGACGGTTGAGAGTTCCCAACATCCAGACCCCGATGATGGATTAGATATGATGTATAATTTCCCCAGGCTGCTAGGACAGGGCTACTGGCGGGAAATCAAACTGCGTCCGGGACTAGAGTTATCGATTGGTGACTTGCAGTTGTGCGATCGCATAATTTTTGAATACCCAGAAACAAAACATTCACTGCATTACCACTTTCATTTTTCAGGGAAACACGATGATCGATATACATCCATAGGTGGCGGACAGTATCTTTTCCACGGCAGTGGTTTAACTCCTAAAATTAAATCCGAATCTTATCATGAACAGCCATTCCTTGAGGTTGAATTTACAATGCAGCCTGAGTTGCTGCGTTCTTTTGCTGGCGATAGTGAAGGGCAATTACCAAAAGAGTTGCAGCACTTAATTCGACCATATAATGAGCTAAAGTACCATCGCTGCGGCACTGCAACCCTACCGATGCAGAGAATCGCAGAGCAAATTTTGCATTGTCCCTATCGAGGAATTGCCAAACGAATGTACTTAGAGGGGAAGGTGCTGGAATTGATGGGAATGCTGATCGGTCAGGAAGTTGAAATTCGTGCTGGTAAAAGCAATATTCAATCTTTGCAACCAGATGTGGTAGAGAGAATTCACCATGCTAGGGAAATTATACTGCAACGGTTGGACAATCCACTATCTTTGAACGAATTAGCACGACGAGTTGGTTTAAATGAATGCACCCTTAAACGTGGCTTTCGCTCCTGTTTTGGGACAACAGTATTTGGCTATCTGCGTCACCACAAACTTGAACAAGCGCGACAACTGCTAGACACAGGAGAGATGAAAATTACCGAAATTGCTCAGGCAATGGGCTACACTAGCCGCAGCCCTTTTGCGGCTGCATTCCGCAAACAGTTTGGCATGAACCCCAAGGAATACCAAAAATTGCCAAAAAATTCCGTTTAGCTATCGAAAAAATTCCGTCTACCTATCGGATGAGTCTTCTGTCACACCTAGTTTTGCGGTATTTTTATTGAAACTGATTCTTATTAATGGTGTGAGCGTTGATGTCAAATTATTGCTGGCTGAAAGTGTGGATGCTTGGCTCCATCTTGGGATTGGTTGTCTTGCCAGCTGAGGCAAAAGCAAGTTTTACTAATTCTGATACAAATACGTCTCCTGTGGCAGCTGCGACTAAAAGTAATCAGAAAATTCCTCATTTAAACGAAATTGACCATCCAGCAACTACGGTTAAACAGTGGCTATCCCAAGGAGTAATTCAGGTAACGGGTGTAAAATTAAGGCAAACAGATAAGGAACTCGAAGTAATTTTAGAGACTTTAGGTTCAGATAAGTTGCAGCCTGGAAGTAAGAACGAGGGAAATAATTTTATTGCAGATATTCCCAATGCTCAGTTAAATTTGCTATCTGGTAGTGAGTTTCGTCAAGAAAATCCTGCTGATGGAATCACGGTAGTGACTGTAACTAATATCGATGCAAATACTATTCGGGTAACAGTGACAGGTGAGGCGAGTTCACCCAAGGTTGAGTTATTTGATAGTGATGAAGGTCTAATTTTTGGGGTGACAGCTGCTGCTGCAACCGCGACGCAGCTACCGATAACACCACAGAAGCCAGCAACTGAGACACCGCAAGAGGAACCAGCAGCGCAACCGGATGAGCCGATTGAATTGGTGGTGACAGGGGAACAAGATGGGTATCGCGTACCCAACTCTTCAACTGGGACAAGAACAGATACACCTTTGCGTGACATTCCTCAATCGATTCAGATAGTACCACAACAAGTGTTGCGTGACCAACAGGTTACTCGCTTAGATGATGCACTCAGGAATGTTGCTGGTGTAACTCCTGAATTTACTGATGGTCCAGGTGTTTACTATAGAATTCGGGGATTTGACCTAGCAAATAATAATTTGCTCAGGGATGGTTTACCCGATCCTGGTGTTGGAGATTCGGTTGAACTTGCCAATGTTGAGCGAGTCGAAGTCCTAAGAGGGCCAGCATCCGTACTATTTGGCTTGGGTAATCCGGGGGGAAGCATCAATATTGTCACTAAGCGTCCCTTAAGTGAACCTTTCTATGCTGTTGATGCGACTGTTGGCAACTATAGTTTCTATAGAGGTGCGCTCGATCTGTCTGGGCCGTTAAATGACTCAAAAACCGTATTGTATCGGCTTAATACAGCCTATAGAAATTCAGGTAGTTTTATCGATTCCTACACCAGTGAAAACTTCAATATATCACCTGCGATCGATGTGGTAATTGGCGAAAGAACTAAGCTGACTTTAAATGCAGACTATATCGAGACTAGAGATTCTGGTATAGGATTTGGTGTACCTACTGTTGGCACTATATTTTCAAACCCTAACGGTAAAATCCCCCGGAATCGCAACCTTACTGAACCGACCGATGAAATAGAGGGAACAACTACAAGGCTTGGATATCAACTAGAACATAAATTTAGCGACAATTGGTCTTTGAGCAATGCTTTCCGGTATGGGTTCCGTAATTACTATGGCACACAAACGAGACCTGGCAGTTTGGGTGAAGACAACCGAACTATTAGTCGTTCGTTCTCACTATATAACCAATATTTCACTAATTACACTATAACAACAAATGTTGTTGGCAAATTTTCTACTGGCTCAATTAAGCATCAGCTTCTATTTGGGGTTGATTTGAATCGTTATATCAACGCAACACCAAGGTTTGCATCAGCAGATGCTGCATCCATTGATATCTTTAACCCTGTTTACGGTCAACCAAGAGGTGCGTTTAGTTTTGAAACTAGCAATAAAGCAACAGCAGATTCATTAGGAATTTATCTTCAAGATCAAATAGCCATAACAGAAAATTTAAAGGTGCTGTTGGGTGCGCGGTTTGATGGTTTTAATCAGATATCTGAAGATTTTCCTTCTAATACAGAAACCAGCAAGTCAGATAGCGCCTTAAGTCCTCGGTTTGGAATTGTTTATCAACCCATAAGAGCGATTTCGCTATATGCCAGTTATATCAGTTCATTTACTCCAGCACAAGGCACATTTCTTTTTGGTGGTAGTTTGCAGAGTACCTTTGACCCAGAACGGGGTAGACAGTATGAGGTTGGGGTAAAGGCAGATTTAAACGACCGACTTTCGGCAACGCTTGCTTTCTATGATTTGACCCGTACCAATGTCTTGGTAACTGACCCGAATAATCAAGATGTTCAAATCCAAACAGGTGAGCAGAACAGCCGAGGAATTGAACTGAGCCTGACAGGGGAAATTTTGCCAGGATGGAGTATTTTTGCAGGCTACGCCTATACTGATGCACGTATTACCGAGGATGCTACTATTCCAGTTGGAAGTCGTTTGCCCAATACCGCAGATCATTCTTTCAACCTATGGACAAGCTACGAAATTCAAAAAGGTGATTTACAAGGGTTAGGATTTGGTTTAGGTTTATTTTTTGTGGGCGATCGCGCTGGAGATTTGCCAAATACTTACGAAGTACCAAGTTATGTTCGGACTGATGCAGCTATTTTCTACAACAGAGATAGATTTAGAGTCGGACTCAATTTCAAAAACTTATTTGACGTAGAGTATTTTGAAAATACTTATTTTGGCGGTCGTGTTGGTTATGGACAGCCTTTTACAGTCCAAGGAACCATATCGTGGCAACTTTAATAATTAAAACTTCAGACAATCATGCGACATTTTTCCTACTGGCTAATATTAGGCATCTTAGGATTTATTCTAGTTACAGCTTGCAGTCATCACCCATCTGACAATACATCCTCATTACCTAAACAACCAACCGCAGAATGTCGCATGGTTAAACACACTATGGGGGAAACCTGTGTTCCCATTCACTCCCAACGTGTTGTTACCTTATCTTCATGTACTTTAGGCAATGTCCTGGCACTCGGTGTTCAACCTATCGCAACGACCAACGAAGTTTACCAGGAAAAAAACTCTCTGACATCCGTTAAAGGTAAAACAGAGGGAATAAAACTAGTCGGACTTTCTCAACCAAATTTAGAAGCAATATTACTACTTAAGCCAGATTTGATTGTAGGTGTAGATTGGTTCAAGCCAATTTATCCTCTACTATCTAAAATTGCCCCTACAGTATTAGGTAAAATCGATTATCCTACCTGGGAAGACCATTTTAGTTTTGTGGCTGAAGCATTAGGAAAGCAAGAGGTTGAAAAAGCTCTTTGGAAACGCTACTATCAGCGGATACAACAGCTAAAACTAGCATTAGGAACTCGCTACCAAGACAAAAAAGTATCATTTATATATATTTGGAATGAGCGAATATCAATTGACACTAAAAACTCATTCGCTGGCTCCATTCTTAGTGATGCTCTTTTGCAGCGTCCAGCTTCACAAAATATGGATTCACCTTATGGAGCATTTCCTATTTCCCTAGAGGAATTACAAAAAGTAGATGGCGATATTTTATTTGTGACAACTTATTCAAGCGGTGGCAATCAATTTCTTAAAGAAAAACAACAAGAGCCACTTTGGAAAAGCCTAAAAGCTGTTCAAAAGAATCATGTTTATTATGTTGATTTTATGTCATGGGGGGCGACAAATATGCTTGGGACTGATGTAGTAATTGACGATCTCTTTAAATACCTCGTACACTCTAAATCATGACTAAACATCCCCTATTCATATCTAAATTATGCTACTATGTGCCGAGTCAAATTTGCTTGCGGCTGATGCAGTAATTGATAATTTATTTAAATACCTAGTTAACACACCTTAACCAATGACTAAACATACGCTATTCGTTTGCAAATCCTGCCACCGTTCATCTGAAGAACGACCAGAAAATCCGCCTTTCGATGGCAATATTTTACTTGAGAAAATAAATACTTTATGTATAGAACAATTCAATCATGACGAACTAGAAATTCAGCCTGTTGGATGTCTTTGGGCTTGCAGTCAAGGCTGTGTTGTATCTGTATCGAGCCACGATAAACCTACATATCTCTTTGTCAATCTTCCCCCAGAAGAAAGCCCAGCAGCGTTACTAAAATTTATGCAACTGTATATCAAGAGCCGTAAAGGGGCTGTAGTTTGGGAACAACTTCCCGAACTTTTGCAGTCTGCGATTTTCGCGCAAATTCCGCCTGTCAAATCATAGCTTTTTGAGGTTGTTCTTGGCGCGATCGCTATCAAAACAAAGAAATTTATCTATTAAATGCTTACCCTGCCAGCCGATACATAATCACTTTTCCTTTCCAATTTTCTTCCACAAATACCAAATACTCACCATTTGAACGACGAAAAGCGCGGATACCGTAAGGTATGTCAATCCAGCCACTTTCGTTGCCGACTTCTGGGCCTGGTTTTAACTGTTGTACTTGCACTCCCGTTGTGGCATTGTAGACATATACCTCTGCGGTTTTAACTGTGACAGCAAAAACATAATCTCCCGCCACACTCATTGCAGCTGTAGAAACTTCGCGTTTGCCGGTGGTGTCGTAGGGAATTACAATTCGCCACTTGGGAGTGCGATTTCCTTTACTCCAATTGTCAAAACGGGCGATTTCAGATCCCACAACTCCAGTATCGTCACCGAACGCAGGACGATCTACTGTGAAGCCTGACAAATACATGGTATCTGTTTGGGGGAAATATTCAATACGCCGCAAATCGTTAAAAATTTTCGGGGTAGTTTGCTTTTCCATTGAACTGTAGCTGTAGATGGGGTTACCCTTGGCATCAATTCCCTGTAAAGGATAATGTCGGATACCATCTTGAGTTCGTAAAGCTTTCCAAACATCTCCTTTGCTATCTACCCACCAGCCGCCGATATGGGGATAGTCTTTGTTAGTATCATATTCATTGCTTTCAAATCTACCGTTACCGTTACTGTCTCGCCAAATCCATTCGCCTTTTTGTGGCTGATAGGGCGGCCAATTTCCATTTAGAAATGGTTTATCTGCGCCATTCGTACCAACAAACATTCCGGCTGGTATGGCAATCTTACCATCTGTGGTGGGATTGAAACGATATATTTGCAGAAAGCTGCTATACATATCTGTGAGAAACAAAAACGGCTTACCTTTGATGCGACGCACAAAGGTTGCATCTGGCGATGTATGCAAACGCGCATCTTGTGGATATTTAAAAGGATTTAAGGTGTAGGCTTTATAAGTCCACTGCTTACCAGCAGGCTTACTATAATCCATTTGATATTGTTCTTGTTTGGTGAATAAATCTACACCATCGGTTTTGGGATCTGCGTCTGCATTATCAACGAATATTAAACCTAGCGATCGCCACTGTAGTTTACCTGAAGGCGTAAATTTCCGCAAATCTGTTCCTGATTTGTTGAAACCATTACTATTTATATAGATATTACCTGATGCATCTGTGCCAACTCCGGTAAGTCCATAAAGTTCCAAATCTTGAACTTCACCAGGAACTCCCGTATAGATACCATTTTTATTGCCAAAAGTGCCTATTTTTACAGGCCGATCTTTAATGTCATAAATCAAGATTTGCTGGCGGGAACCATTTTCTGCTACTAATAGCCTACCTTGAGGATCGATGGCGATCGCTGTTGGTTCAATAATGTCTGCAATCTGTTGGGTTAATTGCTTTCCACTTAGGGAATAATGTAAAATCTTCGCAGGATTACCACCATTTTTGTTTTGAATAATCCACAGATTTTTTTGTTTATCAACTGCGATCGCCCCTGGATTAGCAACACTAAAGCCGCGAAGTTCCTTCATCGTGTCAGTATCATAAACCCGAATCCGGTTAGCAGAAAAATCACTCACATACAACTCACTTCCTACAATTGCTAATCCAGAAACTTCGCTTTTATTACTGACAATTAACATGCTTTTATCCCAGCCACGTCCCCCAGGAAACGGTGCTGGTTTTCCCGACAAATCATAGCGTCTAACGCAGTGCCAAGCTGTTTTTTCTGCTGGATAATCTTCTTTTGTATTGCCAATTGAACCTTGAGTCATGGCAATGTAAATATATTTATTATTGGCTGTTACAGCCTTGCCACCACCACGACCCCAACCGTGAGTATCACCAAGGGCATTTATAATTTTACCGTCCTTATATATTCCTGCTTCTGTTCCCGCTTCATCCCAATGGCTGTTAGTATAGACAATACCATTAGGGGTAACATACATTGCTTCTATATTGTTTTGTATTCGCAGATTTCCGCTGCCAATACTATTACCTATCCAAGACGTTTTATAGGTGAATGTGGATGTTCCACTTGTTGCCCAATCTGTTGTAATACCAATGGTAGTAACAAAAATTCCAACGATTAGACTGACTAAAAATTTGAAAATTTTATTTTTTTGTAAATATCTGAAATTAAATAACTTTCTGAACTCTTGATATTTTCCTAACCGCACCATTAGTTTATTCTTCATATAATCTTATTTAATTCTCTACAAAACTCAAAAATTTTTCTCCATTTGGAGCAACTCTGCGCGAGATATTTTATGTTCGCAATCTAAATAGGATAATTGTATATACAATCATCATTTCTCAAATCAGCACAAAAAGTTTAGCTAAACTGATAAATACATTCAAGGTATTAATCTTTACTATTTTGGCGTGGAAAAATAGTAAAGATTAATACAAATTTTGAAATCACTTATTAATTTATAGTGGTTTTAGCCTTTCACTGGCTGCTATTCACCTTCTTCTAACAACTGGTATTATATTTATCATCTTCGGTATTATCAAGTTAACTAAAACACAGGTTTTAATTGCTTGTTGACGTAAAGATATAAATAGTTTATAAAGTGGTGTTCTCTAAAAAACTATTATTGATAATCTGTATATTTTTTAATACATTTATAGGAGAAATATTCGTGAAGCATCAAAAAGAAAATTTCACTTCAACATCTGCATCTATTCTCACTTTGGGACTAGGCTGGTTTCCTAAAAATCCTGGAGGATTGGAAAGGTATATTTACGAACTAACTCATAAATTAGCAGCAAATCAAGACCAAATTGAATTATGCGGAGTTGGACTACCAGAAGCTGAAGCAAATTCCCCAATTAAGCTAACTAACTTAGCTGCTGTTGATACTAATATTTGTCAAAGATTATGGTCAATTCGCAGAAACTTCCAGAAAACCAGAACAAATAAGCCAGATGCAATTAATCTGCACTTTGCATTATATAGTTTTCCTATTTTAGATATTTTGCCAAAAAAAGTACCAGTTACTTTTAACTTTCATGGACCTTGGGCTTTTGAAAGTAAGCAGGAAGTAGTTAATAAAAATCTCAGTCTTTTAATCAAGCATTGGCTGATAGAACAAACGACTTATAATCGGTGCGATCGCTTTATAGTTCTCAGCAAAGCCTTTGGCAATATCTTACACCAAAAATATCAGATACCTTGGAGCAAAATTAATGTTATTCCTGGTGGAGTTGATATTAATTGGTTTCAACCGAATTTATCACCCCAGGAAGCTTGTAGACAATTAGGCTGGCCTAATAATCGCCGGATTATATTTACATCACGCCGCTTGGTACATCGCACTGGAATTGATAAATTATTACAAGCGATCGCCATAATTAAACCCAGAATACCAGATATTTGGCTAGCGATCGCTGGTCGCGGCCATATCCAAGCAGCACTACAAGAACAGGCTACAGAATTAGGACTAGACGATAACGTCAAATTTTTAGGTTTTCTACCTGATGAACAATTGCCGATAGCTTATCAAGCTGCTGAATTAACTGTAGTCCCTAGTCAATCTTTTGAAGGATTTGGATTAGTAGTAGTTGAATCTCTAGCTTCTGGCACTCCAGTTTTGTGTACTCCCGTAGGTGGAATGCCAGAAATTTTAACAGAATTTTCACCTGATTTAATTATTACTTCCATCGAAGCATCAGCTATTGCCGAAAAATTAGAGCAAGCACTACTAGGAAATATTCATATCCCCTCACGAGAAGACTGCCGTCAGTACGCTACTGCACATTATGATTGGAATCAAATTGCCCAGCGAGTCCGGAATATTTTATTACAATAGAATTGATATTTTTTTTAAATATAATTCCCCCAATAGACAATTTTGTAGAGACGCGATTCATCGCGTCTTTATCCAAAAATACGTACATCATCAATAAAATTATCTAACGAAACAGAGGTTTTATGAAAATTCTTTTTTTAGACCAAAGTGGTAAACCAGGCGGTGCAGAATTGTGTTTAATAGATATTGCTAAACCGTATCAGTATGATTCTTTGGTAGGTTTATTTGCTGATGGTTCATTTAAAGAGTTACTACAGCAAAATAATATTCCAGTAGAAGTTTTGAGAACTGAGGCGATCGCAGTTCGCAAAGAAAGCGGTTTGCTCCCAGGTTTAAATAGTTTAGGACAACTTATACCGTTAATTACTAAGGTAGTTAAAAAAGCGCGTGAATACGATTTAATCTATGCCAACACCCAAAAGGCGTTAGTTGTAGGAGCAATAGCGAGTTTTTTTAGTCGTCGTCCTCTGGTTTATCATTTACATGATATTCTTTCTACAGAACACTTTAGCCAAATTAATCTTCAGATAGCCGTCAACCTTGCTAATCGTTTTGCATCGTTAGTAATTGCTAATTCTCAAGCTAGCCAAACAGCTTTTATCGAAGCAGGAGGATGCAGAGATATCGTTGAAGTTGTCTATAACGGCTTTGAACCAAAAAATTATTATACTGATGAATCCGACATCAAAAAATTGCAGCAAAATTTAGAATTACAAGGAAAATTTGTAATTGGACATTTTAGCAGACTTGCACCTTGGAAAGGGCAACATATTTTAATTGATGCCCTTGCTCAATGTCCGCCACAGGTAACAGCAATTTTAGTCGGCGATGCATTATTTGGCGAACAAAATTACGTCCAACAGTTACACCAACAAGTTGCTAAATTGGGACTAGAAAACCGCGTCAAATTTTTAGGATTTCGTTCAGATATTCCCCAATTAATGGCAGCTTGTGACTTAGTAGCACACACCTCCACCTCTCCAGAGCCTTTTGGTAGAGTGATTGTTGAGGCAATGCTATGTGAAAAACCTGTAATTGCAGCAAAAGCTGGCGGTGCAATGGAATTAGTAGAACACGGACTGAATGGTTTTCTGGTGACACCAGAAGAACCCCAGCAACTTGCACAAGCGATTATTACCTGTCTTCAAGAGACAGAAATAACTGCAACTATAGCGAAGAATGCCAGAATTACTGCTAGTCAACGTTTTAATGTTGCAACCATTAATCAGCAAATTGCTCAACTGCTATCCCACAGAATACAACAGTCACCAACTTAACCAACTTGAATTCGACAGACCTCATCCCTCTTTTGTTACTACGGGGAAAGTATAATCAGAAAAATAACTGAAAACTTTATCTCTCTAGCTTAAACTTTAGCAGGCGGTCGTATTCGTCGTGAGATTTTCTTCTTCTTGGCTGACTCTAATCAACAACTGGGTTCTCCAGCAGGAACAGAACTCAATTGGTATAGCGCACTCAACTGCCACCGCCACTTTTTCAAAAGCTGGCTAGCAAATATTTACATCAAACTTCCGCTAGCAACTAACACTATGGTTAAACGAAAAAAGTTGTTTTTTTAACTATAAATAGCCAAACAACCGTATGTTCTCTATTTCAATATGGTAGTAAAAAGAGGAGCCAAACAAAATAGAGAAAACAAAACTGATAAAAAAGAGCTAATTAATAGAAAGCTTCTACATTGTGTCGGAAGGCGATTAAGGCGTGCTTGCCTTGCTCTTGTTTTAATGCCCAAAAGATAGCATCAGATACTTCTAGTGAAACAATAGTCTTAATTTCTATGTTAGTGTTGTAGCCTGCTAAGTCTGACAAGCGTCTTCCATGACCGCCCTCACCTTGTACTTGATTAATAGTGTAACCACTTACATCATGACTTTTTAGTAGTTTAACAATACGGTCTTTGAGTACTGTCTCACCAATGATAGTGATCAGAACAGCAGGTTTAACAGGAAAGGCTGAGTTTGTCATAAGAATTCCAGAGAATGGGTTTTGGTTTCTAAAATTTAAGTTTTTATTCGCAGTCCAAATGTTGTATCAAAAAGGCTCAAGTATTTTTGCCTGAGCCACTGCTAAATAAAATTAATTTGCTAGATTAATGAGTTAGCTTTTTGAGCTAAATCTATGAAGCTTAGTAGCGGTTGTGGAAGCTGTTGTTTCCACGAGTTCCACCAAACGAACCTTTGTCTTCTCTGGGTTTAGCCTTATTGACTTTTAGGTCACGTCCCATCCACTCTGCACCATTGAGCGCATCAATAGCAGATGTTTCTTCATCATCTGTACCCATTTCTACAAAACCAAAGCCGCGCATCCGACCTGTTTGGCGATCTGTAGGTAGCTGAACCCGCTTGACAGAACCATATTCTGCAAACACAGCATTCAGACTATCTTCTGTAACATCATAAGAAAGATTGCCTACATAAACTGACATAGATTGTCTCCGAAATCATAAATGTGTAGAGATTTAGGTTTCGGAGAAAAGTTTGTAAATACCAAAAACAAAAAACCTGTCAATATTAAAAACAAACGCTGTTAACCGAATTAACTCTCACTTATCATCATCACATAGCGGACAACTTTTAAAGAGGAATTTGAAAAAGCGTTACATTAAGTTATACAAGCAATTGACCGCTAAGTATAATGGTGGCACAGCTTAAAGGCGTGCTTTGGACAGTTTGAATTTGATGTAGACAAACGAGCGTGCCATTCAATTTAATGCTGCTGTGTGCTGCGAGCGAATGCTGAAATGCAAGGGGCGTGGGAGAAGCGATATCACACGGGTTTTGCTAATGCAGATAAAGGATAGCCTTTAGATACTTTAGGATACATTCCTGATAAAACATTGACCAAAAGGTAGATATTTTTGAAGTTATAAAATGGCTTGCTTTACTTACTTCGCTCTTCATTAATGTTTATCTTTTGTTTTTTATCTGTGAGAATTGTTAAAATATCATTAAGGTCATGTGAGAGAAAAACTTATGAGTAAAAACCAATTTGATGATACATTAGCTGCCATCGAATTAAATGCAGCTAGAAAATTAAACTGGGATTTTAATCAGTTTAAAGATTGTTTCATTTTTACAGTTAATAAGGAAGCTATTGAGATAGAAACCAAGAAAAATCTACTCAAAGAAGCTGAATTGCAAACTTTAAAGCAAGCTTTGTTAGATTATGGTTTTCAGTACAAAAAAACTGTAAATGATTTTATCTTGGTTTTTGAGCAAGATGTTGAATCAAGATAGAGCAAAATCAAGGTAGCAGAATCTTGTGGAGCCATATTTTATGAGTCGTTAGGTGCTAATTTTACTTGCGGTGGTGTAGGTGTGATTGAATTAGTAGAGATCCTAGCTGCTTTAGTAACTCATCTGCTTGTGCAACTTATCTTTTTGCGTTCGCGCTTAAATCTCGTACTAATTTCTGTAATTATTGCTGTATAAGGTTTATAGCCATAGACTGCAATTGGTGACACGAACCTTCGATCTACACCTTTAGGTGGTCAAGAAGCAGTAAAAGGTACAGATGATGCCATCCAAGATGTGTCACGGTGGTGGAGCTAAAGACAATATCTTGAGTGAGAGGTCGCGTTCCACATTAGAGCCATTACGTGTAATTACTGACTATATATATCGAGCTAACGTTGAGCTGATAATCGTGTAATTTCTGTTTAGATGGTAGAGAAAAGAGCATATACTCTGAAGCAATAAGCTAGCCTAAGTAAGAAAGCCAGTTAAGAAAAGGCTTTCTTACTTAGGCTGTCAATCGTTTTTAGTAAAGGCTTGGGACTGCCAGTGCTGTTTAACTTCCTTGCATAGTCGAGGCTTGCATCAGGTTCACAGGATGTATACAAAATCACAATTGAAACGGACGATCTGTCAAATTATCAGGCGATCGCATGAGTGAAGAGTATGTGCCAGATCGTAAAGAGCGTTTGACTATACTTTAGGAACCTGCAATCTGCTGTAATACCATTTCATGAAATTATTGATAAAAATCACTTTTATTGCTCCCCCTGCCTCCGCTGCTCCTCCTGCTTCCCCTACTTTAATTCTTCATCACTGCATCCAAAAGCACATTCGCATCAAAACGGACAACATCGGTGCAAGGTAGCCCTGTTTCTGCTGTGACTTGGGCGATCGCTTCATTTGCCGCAGATTCATCTAGATGGGCTGTGTTTAAAGCTATACCCACCACATGTACGCTGCCATAAGCACCGCCGGCACTGGCGACGCTTTCATAAAGCTGGATTACCTTACGTAAAGGTGGAATCACTACATGGGGATGATTGCGTATATGAACTTGTCCGGCTCGATGTGCCAATACTAATTCGGTTGGTTGGGAACCACGAATCAACGGTAAGGTTGCGGTGGAACCAGGATGTAGTAGCGAACCTTGTCCTTCAATGTGCAAAATATCGTAGCTTTTGCCATAGCGCATGACCAATTGTTCCACAGCACCGGCGGCAAAGTCTACGCGGACAGCATCCAAAGGTACACCATCGCCTTCTAACATCACACCAGTCTGACCTGTGGCTAAGAATTTAGAACTCCATCCCCGCAGTTTTGACACCCGATGTAACTCCAGGCTAGTTGACATCTTACCGATGGCCATGTCGGTTCCCACAGTCAAGACTCGCCGACAGGGGAGAGTGCGTGCCATGCCGCTAGCAATAGGTATATTAGACGGTTCTTTTCGCACATCCCAAATGAGTTGCCCTGGTTTGAGTAGTGCATTTAAATCTGGCATATTTGCCATTGCTGTATGTAAACCGTTCACCAACGACATTCCAGCTTGTAAAGCCTCTTTGATTTCCAGCCAGTAATCATCTGGTACGGCGCCACCTCCTGGCGCTATGCCAATTACTAAGACTTCTGGTTTGTATTCCAGGGCGGCGGCTACAGATGCCACAATTGGTACATCACGGTTGATACCTGTTAATTGTGGCAAAGATTTGCCAGCGGAGTCGCGATCGATGACTGCGACAATTGGGGCTTCACTATAACGTAAAATTGCTAGCCCTGTTTTACCTTGAGTCCCGGTAATTCCCTCATGAAGTAAGATAGCTACTCGTTGATTAAGTGGCAAACGCACTGTGTTGTACCCCCAAACCTGGTAAATCGTTCGGCAAAACTCTCCCTTGTTTTAACAATGCACCCGTAAATGGGTCATCAATTAAGTTAAGGTGACTGTCTAAATCTAAATAATCAGCTAGTGGTGCTAGCTGTGCTGCTGCTGTATTGGCTAACGAACTATCAGAATAGCAACCGAACATTACTTGTAACCCATAGGTTCGGGCTACATGTACCATTCGCATTGCCTCAGTTAGTCCGCCTGATTTCATCAGTTTAATATTTATCCCATCCACGTAGTTTGCTAGGTGGGGAATATCAGAACTTGTAAAACAACTTTCATCGACAAAGATGGGGAGAGGAGAGTTTTCCTTGAGTTTTGCCAAACTTGTTTCTTGTCCCCGTGGTAATGGCTGTTCTACATACTTTATACCTAAATCGGCCAGCCAATTGCACATGGCGATCGCATCTTCTAAACTCCACCCGCCGTTAGCATCAACGAAAACTTCTGGTTCTGGTGCTGCTTGTTGTACCGCTAGGAGCATTTTTTGGTCTGCTTCTATGCCATCTGGGCTACCTAGTTTGACTTTGAAAACACGAACATCGGTAAAGTTTAGCCAATCTTTTGCTCTGGCGATCGCACCTTCTGGTGAATTAATGCCAATTGTGACAGAAGTTGGGACGATAGCGTGGCGATCGAGTCCCCAAATTTGCCACAAAGGTAACCCTGCACGTTTACCCAGCCAATCGTGCATTGCTATATCCAAAGCTGCTTTCACAGCAGAAGGAGCTTGGTTTTGGGTCAACACTTGCTCGATTTCCTGCCGCTGTAACGGACTAAATGGTTGCAACAGTGGTATAACTTGCTCTAGAGCGTCTTTGATTGTATCAGTTGATTGTCGATGATTACCCACACCAAACGGCGACGCCTCACCCCAGCCTTCGATACCATCTTGTAAAATTTTCACCCAGACATTCGTAGTCTGTGCTGTTGTCCCCCGACTGATAGTCAACGGGAATCTCTTATTAACTGTAAATAAATTTACATTTATTTGCATAAATATAGAGCGTATTATGTTAAAGCAAAAGCCAGTGTAAGTTCAAAATTTAGCTTATCGGACGTATCTGTTATACTTTTTTACATTGACTGTATGGTTCCTGATACAAAATTTTATTTGTTACTTAATTTATGAGCAACTTAAAGAAATGGAAAATTTTGAAATCCAAAATGGTTTTAGACGATCGCTGGTGTAAGGTCAGGCAAGACGAAATAGAATTGCCCAATGGAAAAATTATTGATGATTATTTTGTCAGTATTAAACCTGATGTCGCGATGGTTTTACCTATTACCAGTAGTAGAGAAATTATTTTCGTCAGGCAATACAGACACGCCGTCGGTGAATTTTTCTTAGAACTGCCAGCAGGGAGTTTCGATCCTACAAAAGAAAGCGCTGAAATCGCAGCAATGAGAGAATTTACAGAAGAAACTGGTTATATTGCCCAAAAAATAGAAAAAATCGGAACTTTATATGATAAGCCAAGCAAAGATACCAATCAAATACATTTATTTTTAGCAGATAATGTGAGAAAAGCTAAAGAGCAGCAACTCGATGTTACAGAAGAAATTGAGATTGTGTTAATTCCTATAGAATCAGTTTTAGATAAAATTACTCAAGGTGAAATTTCTGTTGCGGGAACTGTAGCTGCCCTCTTTTTGGGTTTAAAGTTTTTCACTTCTTAATAACTCTTATCTCTCTTTTCTATTTTGTAAAAATAATGCTTCAGACGAATTGTATCTGAAATATTTTATAGCAAATTGTTAAAATTTTAGCAAATAATAATATTAATAAAGTTTCCATATAACGTCCTTATAAGGATGATATACAAAATTCTTCTGGACATAACTGTTATTATGTTAAGGACAGAGGGCAAGTAGCTAAATTCAAATTGGCGGTTCGTAACGTGGATGTTCTAATTGAGTCAACAAGGAGCTTTGAAAAAGATATTGGCAGCCTGAGTGAAGAAGAGAAAGCCGCAGTGGTTAAAAAAATCAATGATTGTGCCAGCCTCTTCCCAACTCAAAAAGCTGACGTTTATCGTAAGTTGCGTCGTTTTCCCCTACCGTCAGATATTAATGGCTATGAATCTTCCCTTTACACACTAAAGGTTTCGCAGAAACTAAGGGTGATTTTGGCAGTTGACGAAGATCCAATTTTTGGACAAGTTATTTTTACTCTTTTTCGAGTAGTCAAACACGATGACCTTGATAAAGCGTATAAAGGTGTGGCAGAGTCTTTGTATCAAGGATTACTCCATCACAATCGAGAAACTGCTCGGATCTCGTAAGTTGGTTTATGGCACAAACCCTTACTCTGTGTGATGAATATGGCATTATTTATCAAGCCATAAAGATTTTGCCAGATGACGAGCTAAAGATTGCTTTTCTTGAAGCCTTGGCAGAGCTTGAAGATAATGAGTGTCACAGAACAAGAAAATTTCCAAAAACGAGGCTGCACAAAGTAAAAGGTGTGAAGCAGGCAATTTATCGTGCTGATATCGATAAAGTTTCAGGTTGGCGCATCCATATTCAATACATTAATCGGCAAATTCATCTCAAGGATATTATCGAGGGGCAAAGACACGATGATGTAATTGAGGTGATTAAATCTAAAAAAGCACGCTATGAGTAATTCTCAGTTTTAAATGATACTGTCCAAAAAAGTCTTTACACCGCAATGCTCCAATATGGTCGGTTGAGTTGCAGAGGTTGTCTGTGTCTGGTGAGCTTTGTCGTTAGTTTTCGGTAGCGAGTTTGAGTATGCACGCCACCTAATTTTTTAGTTCTTTACCTCGCCCATTGTTGCAAAATATAAGCATAAAAAGCATCTTTATCTACTTTATTCATTGCATAAATCTTCCGCCCACCAGACACAACTTTAGTGCGTCCCTGACTCAGACCAGTGGTGATAATTTCTGTTTCCCATTCACGCAATTGATAAAATTCTGGATGTCCCAAATAAGCCGTTGCTAAAACATCCCAAAAATAATAATCTTGGGGAATAACTAATGCATAACATTGTCCTGCTAAATCCGAGATGGGATAGTGCCGTTGTCGCCCCATTTTTTGCACTAATTCTGATGTGACTGGGACATTATTCGTCAAATCCAAAGGACACATAATAATTTCAATTTGGCTTTTCCAAACTTGCGCCGCTGAAATTGAATCCCAGTAAGCATTCCATTCAGCAGAACCATCTTGTCCTGGTTCCAAACTTTTTTCTACATTGCCAGGAACATTCAAAGCACCTCCCATCCAAACAATTTTCTGAATTTTGGCTTCAATATCTGGTGCTTTCTCCAATGCGACTGCAACCGTCGTCAACGGCCCAGTTACCATCAAGGTTACGGGGTTTGATGCTTCACGTAACACCTGAATCATAAAATCTTGTCCTGGTTCGGCTACTAAAGGCGTAGTGATGGTTTCGCTTTGATTGAGAATAGGTAAATGGTCAACAATAAAGGAATCGCGGCGGTAGAGACTGGGAAACGGATTTATCCCACGCACAGTACTTTCTGCAACTGAAATATGAGAAAATCCCATCAAATCGAGAATTTTACGTGTGGCGCTAACGGCTGGTTGGATATAACAATCGGCTGGTGTGACAACAACACCAAGAAGTTCGATATTATCCATTGTCAACAGCAGCATAGTTGCTAAATAATCATCTACACCGCCATCATGATCCATTAATACAAGTTGTTTTGACATATTAAATAAGGAGAATAAAAAAATGGATGAATTTATGCAAGCTGCAATTCAAGAAGCAAAACAAGGCAGACAAGAAGGTGGAATTCCTATCGGTTCGGTTCTCGTCAAGGATGGCAAAATTCTCGGCAGAGGACACAACAAACGCGTCCAAGATGGCGATCCTGTTACCCATGCCGAAATTGATTGTCTCCGCAATGCTGGCAGAGTTGGTAATTATAGAGGTACAACACTATATTCAACCTTAATGCCGTGCTATTTATGCGCCGGGGCAGTGGTACAATTTGGCATTAAAAAAGTTATTGCCGGAGAATCCAGAACTTTTCCTGGTGCCAAAGATTTTATGATATCTCACGGTGTAGAAGTAATCGATCTTAATCTTGACGAATGCGAACAAATAATGAGTGAATTTATTGAAACTAATCCCGAACTTTGGAACGAAGATATAGGGAAATAAAAAAGAATTCAGAATTCAGAATTCAGCAATGCTTGAATTTAGATGAGTAGGTTGGGTTGAGGCGCTAAACCCAACAAATACTCATACAAAAAGGCAAATAATACATCTTTAGGCTGTGTCAAAAATCTTAATTCATCCGGCATTTATGCAATATCGAATTGCTTATTTATCTGCTGGATACAGAAGAAACCACCATAACTCTAGCCCGATTAAAGCTAAACCAGCGATCGCCACACCAACTTTCAAGCCCAAAGGTTGCTCTATGTGCTGAAATTGGCTACTTTGCTCCGAATGGACTGGCATTTCTCCTAAGGCTGCGGTTGATGTTCCAGCCAAAAATACTAAACCAGCTAGATTTCCCAAAAGTATTTTTTTGCTTAACATTTGCTAATACCAAAAAAGGGACTGGGTATTGGGGATTGGGTAATCATCTGAAAAATTATGTCTGGGATTTGGGATCGTTCCTAATCCAAAATCTAAAATCCAAAATTCAGATAGTTTTTGGTTGAAAGTTACGCAGTCTTAAGGCGTTGCTGACGACACAAACCGAAGAAAGAGCCATCGCACCTCCGGCGATAATGGGATTGAGTAACCAACCGAAGATTGGAAAGAGAATTCCAGCAGCAACAGGAATGCCAATAACGTTGTAAATAAAAGCAAAAAACAGATTTTGCCTGATATTGTTGATAGTAGCGCGGCTAAGTTGAATCGCCGTCACAATTCCTTGTAAATCTCCAGAAATTAGCGTGATATCGCTAGCAGCGATCGCCACATCAGTTCCCGTACCGATGGCAATTCCTACATCAGCCTGTGCTAAAGCTGGGGCATCATTGATACCATCACCTACCATTGCGACAATTAAGTGGGGAGTGGGGAGAGGGAGAGACGCGGGGAGGGGGAGACGCGGGGACACGGTGAAAGAATTGTTTCTATCCATTTGTCCCCGTGTCCCCGTGTCCCCGTGTCTCCGTGTCCTCTTCCCCAGTCCCTCTTGTTGCAGAGATTGAATAATCGCCGCTTTTCGATCTGGACGGACTTCGGCAAATACTCGTTTGATGCCGACTTGCTCAGCGATCGCTTCTGCTGTTTTCTGATTATCTCCGGTAAGCATTACTACTTCTAAACCCAGCTTCTGTAGTGTTTTTACTACTGCTGCGGATGAAGGTTTGAGGGTATCGGCAATACCCATTACTGCTTCTATTTCGCTATCTACAGCTATCAAAATAACTGTTTTACCAGCAGCTTCCCATGCATCTTTATATTGCTGGAGAGTTGTAGTATTAATTCCGAGTTCTGTTAACCAGCGTTGAGTACCAATTTGCACCAAGCGATCGCTCACAATTGCTTGTACGCCGCTACCTGCGTTAGCCACGAAGTGGCTTGCCGAAGGCATCGCTTGAAAGTTGTTAGCCTCTACTAAACTCACTTGTTGAGACTCGGCATACCTGACAACAGCGGACGCTAGAGGATGTTCAGAATTTCGTTCTACCGTTGCTGCTAACTGTAAAATCTTGAGTTCGTTACCATTAGCTGTGCCGTTGACAGTGACAAAATCTGTAACCGTAGGTTTACCCACAGTTAAAGTACCAGTTTTATCTAAAACGATGGTTTGGATTTTGTGTGCTAGTTCTAAGCTATCTGCACCTTTAATCAAAATCCCATTTTCTGCACCTTTGCCGGTTCCCACCATTACAGAAGTTGGAGTAGCTAAACCCAAAGCACAAGGACAAGCGATAATCAATACACCTACCATTGTCATGGTTGCTAGGGTGAGGTTGCCTGTGAAGCTAAACCAAATGATAAAGGTGGCGATCGCAATGGCGATCGCTGCTGGTACAAACCATCCCGTCACCCGATCTGCCAACCGCTGAATTGGTGCTTTAGAACCTTGTGCTTGTTGCACTAATTTGACGATTTGAGCCAAAAACGTATCTTTTCCGACTCGTGTCGCCCGAAACTGAAATGCACCCGCACCGTTTATCGTCGCCCCAATTACTTCATCTCCTGGTTGCTTTTTAACTGGCAAACTTTCACCAGTCACCATCGCTTCATCTACCGTAGAAACCCCTGCAATGATTTCGCCATCTACTGGAATCTTTTCCCCAGGACGCACCAAAATCACATCGTTGATTTTGACTTCGGCAATGGGAACATCAATTTCTACACCATTACGGATAACTCTGGCATCTCTAGCTTGGAGTCCCATCAGTTTGCGGATAGCTTCAGAAGTTTGTCCCTTGGCGCGATTTTCCAATAATCGCCCCAGCAAAATTAAGGTAATGACAATGGCGGCAACTTCATAATAAACATGAGGAACCAAACCCTGAGCAATAAAAAATCCAGGGAAAACGGTAATAAACAAAGAATATAGATAGGCTGCACTTGTACCCAAAGCAATCAACGTGTCCATCGTCGCCGTGTGGCGCTTGAAAGCTTTGGAGCCGTTGCGGTAAAAAGCTCCACCACACCAAAATACTACTGGTGTTGTCAGCACTAGCTGTAGCCAAGGATTCCCCAGGAAACTAGGAATTATGGGCAAATTTAACCCAGTCATCATGGGCAGCGATCCCAAAAATAGGAAACTGCTGATTACACCTCCCACCGTTACTTTGAGAAAGAGTTCGCGTTGTTTGGCTTGTCTAGTTGCTGTCTCTACATCATCTTCTTGAGACAGCATTTCATCCGAGAGTGAGGAGGAAGAGTAACCCGCAGCGGCGATCGCACTTTGGATTTTTTCCAAATTGGTGAGAGAGCGATCGTAATTGATGGTGGCTTGTTCAGCTCCAAAGTTAACGTTGCAGTCAATCACCCCGCGAACCGAACGAATCGCCTTTTCGACATTGTTGGCACAAGCAGCGCAGCTCATACCTCGAAGTTTGAGTGTGAGAGTATCCATATAGGGGATTGGGGATTTGGGTAATAGGGAATGGGGAGTGGGGAATGGGGCAAGCCAGGGGTGTGGGAGGTGTGGGAAGATGGGGAAGAAATCTTTCCCCCCTCTCTCCCCACACTCCCCACACTTCCTCATCTCTCTTTGTCTCCCCAGCCCCCGTTTACGCGACTGGATAGCCAGCAGCAGCTAACGCTTCTTTAATCGCTGTTTCTGATGCTTGAGTTTCTACGCTGACAAGCTTGGTTGTGGGATCGGCCTCAACGCTAGCATTGGCATCGACAGCCTGGAGTGCTTTGGTGATGGTGTTTGCACAAGCAGAACAAGCCATGTTCGGAACTGTAAGTTGGAAAGTCATAGATTTACGGGATAAAATGAACAACCTCGCCACGCCAAGCTGGATGACTGGGACGTATACTTACACCCCGAAATTTCTCATTTCTGGCTGAAGAATCGCCTTGAATTTATCCTAAACTCTCCAGCTGGCTGGAGAGTCTAGAGATTTTTCAAAGTTTCAAAAATACAATATGCTACAAAAACTTGTCACCAGATGAAACTGTGTGCTATTAAGTTGATATATCCGCTGTTTTCCCCACAATTCCGGGAAAATAACCCCCATCGCTTGAGACGCGGCTGCTGAACCCAAGTCTCGTTACCTCTTCACCACAAAGGGTCTTTTTTAAGACTCGATTTTGGAATTTTCATGCAGCCAAAAAATTTAAAACGTCTCCTGCGTGCTTTAGGGCGGCAGGGTTTGGATGTAACTTACAGCGATCGGACTTATTCTGTCCGTCTAGCTAATTCTCCTGATGTTCCTGTAGCAGAAGTACTACTACCGGAAGGCTTCCCCGTAGAAGCTAAGGCACTCAAGCAATTAGCGAATTTAGCAAGTGTTAGCCACCCATCGGGTGGATGTGTGTGTCGTGCCTGTGCTACGCCTGATTTTCATCCTGGTGATGCAGGCGTCGCCATTGGTTCAGTCGTAGAAACTGTGGGTCAAGTAATTCCTAGTGCTGTCGGTTCTGACATCAATTGTGGAATGCGCTTGCATGTAGCTGATTTGACAATTGAGCAATTCCTCGCAAAGCGCGATGAATTTGTAGAACGTATGAAGGGGGATTACTTCTTCGGTACGCGTGATGTAACGATGACTGCTCAAGCAATGCAAGCTTTATTTCAGTACGGAGTTCCAGGTTGGCTAGATGCTATGTTAGATCGACCTACAGGAAGTGTAGTTAAGTCTGATTTACAACAACTTGCTAAAGAAAGCGATGCCATTTTCTTAGGCGGTTCAATGGATGGTAACTGGAAACTCGCGCCCGAAGAATTGGTTCCCGATGCTGGACTGGTGCGCGATGGCGGACTGGCAACTATTGGCGGCGGCAACCATTTTGTAGAAGTGCAGCGAGTTGATAAAGTTGAAAATCGTACACTTGCCCACGCTTGGGGAGTGCGCGAGGGACAGTTGGCTTTTATGATTCACTCTGGTTCTCGGAATGTGGGTAAGTACATCGGGGGAATGTGGCGAGATAAAGCCAAGGCAGTTTGGCAAAAAGGTTTGAAATACCCTGATTCTCAGATTTTTCCTCTTTCAACTTCTTCCGATCCCGAACTAGTTGCGAATTACCTCCAAGCTGAGGCTACAGCTGCTAATTATGGCTTTATCAATCGCTTACTGCTGGCGGAACTACTACGTCTGCGTTTGCGAGAAGTATACAAAGATGTGGAAGCACCTCTAGTTTATGATTTACCGCACAACATCACTTTGCCAGAAGGTCGAGGATGGGTAACACGCAAGGGTGCTTGTCCAGCCCATGCAGGGCAACCAGCGATTATCCCTGGTTCAATGGGTGATTATTCTTATTTAATGGTGGGCAGAGGTAATCCAGCATTTTGTAATTCTGCTTCACATGGAGCGGGAAGAATTCGTTCTCGCTTTGACCTCAATCGCAGAGGTGCATCCGAAAGTGAGGCAGAACTGGGATTAACTGGAGTAGATTGCATAACTTTGCGTGAAGAACGCCGCATTGAAGAAGCACCCGCGGCTTACAAACCAATTCAGTCTGTGATTGATGTTCAGGTTGCAGCAGGAATGGTTGATATTGTGGCGCGGTTGAGTCCGGTGCTGACGTTTAAGGCGTAAAGGCTTAGGCTTGTTCACTAGACTTCTTGCAGAAGTCGGGAAAAGGGGAAGGTGGGGTCCCCTCTGGGGATAAGGGGCGGGGGAAAGGGGGTGCATGTTTGGTATTTTCCCTTTTCCCTTTAACCTTTTCCCTTTTCCCACAAGAGTGCAAAAAGCAATGAAAGCAAGAGATCTACTGATGACTGTTAACCGTCAACGTCAAATCCCATCCTTTAAAGTTTCTTGGGAAAGGGTAGTAATTATGTCTGGTAGCGGACGATCGCCATTTCTCTCTTCCGGCGTTTCCCTACCCAAGGAGGTTTCTTTGACTAACCGATAAACATCGGCTGCACCTTGAAAAATGCGCTCTGTCAAATCTAAGGCTTGAAATGTGTCTGCAATCTCTTCCATTTCTCCCACCCAACGATGTGCTTTTGGTGTCATGGATGGTAGGGAACGAGTAAGTATTTTTGCTAGTTCTGGTTGGCTAGTAGATACTTCATCCCACAGTTCTTGGTCTAAACCTAAACGATGGGCTGCAATCAGCAATTCTGTACCGATCGCTGTTAATCCTTTTGTCAGTCCTGCATAGCACATTTTTAATCCAGAAGCTTGACCAATTTCATCACCAATTACCCGCACATCTAATCCATAATCTCGCAATTGTTCGAGTTCAACTGCCTGTTTTCCAGATGCATAGATGCGGGTGCGATTGGGAACCCGTGGGGGCGGCCCAACGATTGATGCATCGACAAATTGTCCGCCGTTTGATTCAATTATTTGGGCAATACTTCTCACCTTTTCGGGTGCGATCGCGTTGGCATCAACATATAAAATACTTTTACCAACGCTGGCTATTGCTTGGGCTACTTCTTGGGCTGCCTGTGTAGCGGCGGCGGGAACCAGCACTGACAGCACCACATCGGATTCAATGACCAATTGTTTGAGCGAACCGACATCCTCGATGTTGGCTGCGGCGGCTAATTGTCGAGTGCGATCGCTTCGGTCATCTAAGGCTGCAATGGTTTTCAATCCATGTCGATTGAGTACGGCAGCGATCGCCTGCCCCATGTCCCCCGGACTTAAAATACCAACAGTTTGAATTTGCATGGCAAACTTGATTCCAAATTGCTTTTCAAAGAATACTGGTGTGCTTCGTTTATCTTTGCACCCAGTACTCCTTGTCTGGCATGGGTTTGGAGATTGAGTTATCAAATAAAATACGATAAATTGATTGAGTTACCGTATTTCATCTAAACAGGAAGTTATCACAAATTTTTGTTAGGAAGCAAGCTATCGAATGATATTATGTCCGGTAAATCACCCATAATATAGATCTAGGTGCACGAAATGGTGCGATCGCAATGCCAAAAGTCATAAAAATTGAGCCACATCTAATACCTTTTCACTAAAAGTGTGATACATATAATTGCAGGTGCAGCACTCAGAAAAAAACAATGTGTAGGGTTCTTAAACTAGAGATAAAAGAAACAATTGCTGAACTACAAGAGTTGTTGAGACAGCAAAAAACTGGATATGGTAAAGAACGAATACAGGCATTGTATTTACTCAAAACGGGACAGGTAGAAACGGTACAGCACTTAGCAGTAGTGCTAGGTAGAGGGCGTATAACGGTGCAGAGGTGGTTAAAACTCTACAGAGAAGGTGGATTAAGCACCCTGCTTGAACTTCGTAAAAGTCCAGGACGACCAAAAACCATTTCCCTTGAGGTGCGATCGCACATTAAAGAAGAACTAAAAGACTCACAAGGATTTCAAAGCTATGAGGAAGTGCGTAGATGGCTTTTAGCCTCCGAAGGTATAGAAGCCTCCTACAAAGTTGTGCATGAAGTTGTGCGCTACAAGCTAAAAGCGAAATTAAAAGTACCTCGCCCACGTAGTGTCAAACAAAACCCTGGTGTAGAAGAAGACTTTAAAAAAAACTCCCATTATGGCTTGAGCTAATAAAGAAGTACTTAATATCACCGATATAACAACGTAAAGTACGTTATTGGTGTGGGGATGAAAGTAGATTTGGTCTTCATACCTTAACGGGGAGATTAATCACACTAAAGGGAGTAAAACCAGTTGGCTTCACACAATGGAGAAGAGATAATTTTTATATATACGGAGTCGTAGAACCGTTAACAAGAGAGAACTTTGTCCTAGAATTTACACATTTAGATACAATGTGTTTTGAAATGTTTTTAGAAAAGTTTGCCGGAGCATATCCAGATGAAATACATATTATTCAAGTAGATAATGGGGCATTTCACTTCAGTAATTATCTGCGAGTTCCAGAAAATATAATTCTCTTGTTTCAGCCTCCGTATACACCAGAAGTCAATCCAATCGAAAGATTGTGGAAAGAAATTAAAAAAACTTTGAAATGGGAATGTTTTCAGACGTTAGATGAGTTACGAGAAGCCGTATGGAAACAGTTAGATAAATTAACTGCTCAAGTTAAATCTATTGCTGGCTGGAATTTTATTTTGGAAGCGTTATTTGTATCAGGCTTTTCGTGAAATGGTATAAGTGTGGAAGAGTTAGAGAAAGGTTATCGCCAAGGTAAAGAACCAGTATTGCGGACGCATTACCAAATAATTTGGCTGTTAGCGAAAGGGATGAGTACACAACAAGTAGCAGCAGTCACAGGCTATAGATTGTGATTTCAGCTATGCTGAGGAAATCGCTTATAGATATTTCTAATGCAGTACAAATTGCCTCTAATACTTTTAGAGAAACACTTTCAGACTCACCATACTCTAATTTTTTCAAGTTTTGATGGGAGCATTCACCGCCTCTAGCAGCAATTTCATCGGCTAGTGTCTGACGTGACTTTTTTCCACGTAATCGCTTTAAAACAGTTCCTCGCAAACAATTTATGAACGAGGTAAGTTTTTTAGTAATGGTCACTTATGGGAAGTTGGAATTGTCGAAATAGGTGCAGGCAACGCTAATGCAGCAGTTGAAGTAGAGCGTGCCATTACTTACTTTAAACCAGTTGTTGTCTGCTTTGTTGGTATTGCTGGTGGGATTAAAGATGTTGCACTAGGGGACGTGATTGCTGCAACAAAAGTTTATGGCTATGAATCAGGCAAAGTTATAGACACTACATTTCTACCTAGACCAAGTGTAGGAATGGTGAGTTACCGTCTAGAGCAAATAGCTAGATTTGAGGCAAAACAGGGAGATTGGCTCAAGCGTATTAAGGATGATAACGATAAAGGAAGCAGCCAACCAAAAGTATTTTTAGGAGCGATCGCTGCTGGAGATAAAGTAGTTACATCCACCAATTCTCAATACTGCTCGGTTAACGATTTTTAACTCGGCATTGGGTTTGGGGAAAGGGTTAAAGGGTAAAGGTTAAAGGTTTTTTCTTTCCCCTTTCCCCTTCCCCTTTTCCCCTTAACCGACAAGTATTGCAACCCATCTACAGGAATGTTATTTTCATCTAGCACCCTAACCGACAGCGTAACGCTGTTTCCTTCCGGGAGTCTAGGCGTAACTTCTAATTTCGGACTTGCTAAAACTGGTAAAGTCCACGTTCCCCAAATTAGGGTGACAGTAAGTAGGTTAAGCTTGCGGGTCAAGGAACCGATCATAGAAGATAAACCGATAAAATTCTTCTGGGTTGGTCTGATGATATAGTGTCAGAATTTGGTTATGTCTAAGAGTAGCAGTCTCTCCTTGAGATAGCTTTTTTTGCTGAATTTGCACAGCTTTTTCATATTCGTATTTTATTGTTACCCCATTTGTCTCAAACCATAAAGACAAACATTTCTCTGGAATACTAGGAATAAATATATCTGCATCGCGATCAGACCCAATGATAATTGGTTTTTTAGCACTAGCAGTAGGTGGAAGTTTAATAAATAGACCTTCCTCAATTTGATTATCATTTTTACCTTTAGGTATAGGCACAAAACCAAAAATTTTTGGAGAAAATCTTTTATTATTTATTTGAGCAACAAAACCACTATTTGTAGATATTGATTCAAACCCATGTCCTGCTCTGAGTGCTACTTGGTAACTTGGACGAGATGCAAAACTCAAGCAAGCACCTAAAAGTATTCCTAACAGCGCAAAACCGACAGGTTCTTGATATTGTCCAAAGTTTTGACGAATATTGCTGTAGATGTTAGCAGCCAGCAAGCCTGCCAATATCCCCATAGCCAATCTCCTATAATCATTCGGGTATCCCTTAGCTAAAACCCGCACTTTTTTAGCGATCGCGTATCTTTGTGATGACCCGAAGGGAAAAACCTATAAAATCAATCTAAAGGCTTGCTAACGAAATTTATGAATCACTTTTATTTATATTAAACTGTATATTTCATTTATATGATAAATAATTATTTAAATTTTTATCATATAAAAAACTTATAATATTACAGCATATTGATAATTATTGAAGTACATCATTTATGTTTAAAATTTGGGCATAGAGGCTATTTTTATTCTGAATTATGATGTGGAAACCATGAAAAACTATCGCCCCTTTCCTAAATCAGCATAAATAATAATTTCGACACTTAAAACTAGCAGCAATACAAGCTCTATCCAGCCAAGTACATTAACAGGCAAAGGAGATTTTGATATCAGAAACCAGAATGCTAATAATGCAGCAATACCAGAAAGAACAAAAGTAATTTCGTCTATGATTAACTGTTCTATTTTACGGCGCTTTCGACGATTGTCATTTCTATGCTCTATTTCCCAACCAAAGATTGATTCAATATCTGTATGATCAGTATCTTCTTTAATTTTTTCTGTTAATTTATAGCGAATATATCTGCTAATAGATGTGATTTTTTCATCGTTGATCGGGTAAGTCCAACCTAATATAAGACAAACCCAAGGAATAACAAGGAGTACATAATAATTAGATAGTCACAAATCTAACGCAATGAATAATCTCTCAAAAGCTGAACTACTGGAACGCGGCAAACTATATGTTACTGCTACATACGCTAGGGAACGTCTTCTAGTTTATATTTTGTTAGCGTTAACAACTTTCCAATAAACAGCCTTCTGGGCAAACTATTAAATATGCAAAGATTATGCGATCGCATAACATTTTGCCACAGCAGAACTTCTCAACTTAAGCTTTAACTTATTGAAGTGTCCCAAACCTATACCAGTAAGAAGTTTGCAGAATTGTTAAACCGTTTTATTTGACTTTTTTTTGCTGAAAGCCAAGTAGCTTATGGCTTATATCTACATTACTGGTATTTGCCGATCTAAGATTTGCTGCTGTTTAAAGTTTAAAGATGATGAAAATTCAGAGGGAGTGTTCCCTTCGACTTAGCTCAACTATCACAAGAACGCTCCCTGAGCGAAGTCGAAGGGAGCAGATCGGGTTTTTCTGTTTCCCTTCCCTTTAGCAGCTTCCGCTTTCACGTTTGGGTGTTTCGCGTATGCTCTTTTTAGCCTTTGTAGTTGATTCAAAAAATGGCTGACATAGCAATAACAAAAGCAAGGTTTTTGTGACCTTGCTTTTGTTTTAGCTCACTCCACTACATCAATCCTACAAGAGATTAACGAGACCTATTACCACTTGAAGTTTCAGCAGATTTGGCTTCTTGAAGTAACTGCGGTAGATGTTGCTCAATCTTTTGAGCTGTCTGCTCTTCCTGCTGCAAGTTTTGTTGTAGCAATCGCACAACTTCGTTTTGCCCCATCTCCTGGGCACCTTTAATTAAGCCGCGATAGGTAGCAATTTCCAATTGTTCTACCTTAGCCTGCGCTCCTGCTACTCCTAGTTCCACAATTTTCCGATTATCAGCAGCCAGTAATGTTAACTTTTGGGCATCGCTAATTAGACCAGCCGCAGCGTCACAAGTCACCCGTTGTGGTTGCTGTCCCAAGTTGCTGAATACTTGCTCCAAATTTCTAATTTGCTGCTCGGTTTCCCGAATATGGGTTTCGAGCAAGGACTTCAATTGGCTATGTTGACTACACTGCCACATTACCTGCTGAGCTTCTAAAAAGCGATGTTCAGCATCGTATATTCCACTAAGTTCGTAGATGAACTTATCGCGCAAGTTTGTGATTTTTTTAGTGCCTGGACGTTCGCTAAGTTGAACCATGATGATTCTCCTAAAGGTTAACGGTCTATTTCACAGTCACACCCCTAACCTACGTCCCTTATCAAGTCTTCTCTTCATACCTCAGGCACAGCTAAGTGTTAAATCTGGCTGCTAAATTCCATACACAATCTCGCGAGAATTAATATTTATTTATTTTTGACTCATAATTTAGCCATTTTGTAAAGTCGCCAAACTCCTACTTTATGGTGGCGACAGCCTGATGAAGGGATCGGGTAAATTAAGATAAGTAAAGAAAACGTTTTGAACCAAATGACAAATTTAAGCTTAAAAGAAATTTCCATTCAGTTAGAAAGTCCTGATTTGCGCGATCGCATGGTAGCCCTTGCTAATCTGCGTCACGTTTCCCCTGAGGAGGCAGTACCTTTAATTAAAAAAGTCCTAGACGACGAATCTTTGCAACTGCGATCGATGGCGATCTTTGCCCTTGGAGTCAAGCCTACGCCAGAATGTTATTCAATTTTAATCAGGATTCTCGAAAACGATCCAGATTATGGTATGCGTGCTGATGCCGCTGGTGCTTTAGGATATTTAGGTGATGTCAGAGCTTTTGAGGCACTATCACGGGCATTTTATGAAGATACTGATTGGTTAGTACGCTTTAGCGCAGCCGTATCGCTAGGTAATCTTAAAGATCCGCGTGCCCGTCAACTTCTGCTACAAGCCCTCGATAGCAAAGAAAAAGTATTGCAAGAGGCTGCAATCTCCGCGCTTGGAGAAATTAAAGCCGTTGAGTCTGTTGATAGTATCCTGCGGTTTGCTCAATCAGATGATTGGTTTATTAGGCAACGTTTGGCTGAAGCCTTGGGCAATCTTCCAACTCCCAAGAGTGTCTCAGCGTTGAAATACCTGGAAAAAGACAATCATTACAACGTTGCTGAGGCAGCAAGAATTAGCCTCAAGAGGCTTGAGGAAATAGGTAATCAAGCTTAATATTAAAGCCTGCTGCTACCTTTTAATAATAATTAAGTGGGAATTTTTGCATTTTGATGCAGGGTAATTTCATTCATGAATATTGAAGAGTTTTTTGAGTTAAGTGCTGGTAAATGGTTTTCTCATCGTACTATTCATCATTTAGCTGTGAATCAATCTGAACATGGCAAGTCAGATACCATCATCGAGACACTACCAGCAGATCACCCAGAAGTAAGCAAATTGTGTCAACAGTACCAAATTAATCCTAGTTCCGCCTCCTGCGGCCTCAAAGTCACTTGGAACGGCACAATGGAACGGGAACAAGTAAAACATAGTGGTTCAACCGTCTTAGTTTCAGTACCTGATACCGATAATCCGGCTCAAGGCAAGTTACTCAGGCAAATAGTTGATGCCCAAAAAACTCCAGTTCCCGGACGCTATCAAATAGATAGCGATGGTGCTTTGACTCTAATTACAGAAGATGAAACCATCAAGTCTGAGGAGCGTCTGTGGTTTGCTAGCCCCAATTTGCGGATGCGGGTGAATGTCTTAAAGCGTTCTGGTGGATTTAGTATCACTTCTTTCACTTCTGAGATTCGCTTGGGTGGCTTTCCACCTGCGGCGAATACTTCTGAGGCGGCTAGCTCTGTATCGAGTTAGTTTTAATACAAAATGCTCCCCCTATCTCTGGGGGATTAAATTTAATATTTTTTATCAGCAAAACCTTCGTGATTGGCGAAGGTTTAATATTGCCTGGAAGAGGATAAATACTATCCAAACCTGTGAGTTTATGGAAAATCTCGGCCAATAAAATAAGCTCAAGTTTTGAAGAATAATTTTTATAGTTTCGTAGAATATTCAAAACCCTGATAACAAGCCTTGAGGTCAACAATACCGCAGTCAGTATTACCAAAGGTAATGGGATTGGCTATAAAAAACAGAGATTTGTAGCATTATTCACTGCTGTTTGGCTCTTGTTTCTAACATCTTTTAATCCTCAAAACTGCTAATACTAAGTGCATATATCTTCAGATAGGAGACTGTGTAACAAAAAACTTGTATTCTGTTGTTTAAATTATTGGTGCAAAACTTGGATGCGGGAATTTTTGCCAATAAGAAACACGTTTAGAGTCAAACCATTGAAGTGCAAAAATAACAAGGAGCGCGGACACACCTTTGAAGCCAGCGGTGGATACGTATGACGTATTTTGCGAGAGTCAATAATGAGTGAGAACAATTTTCTAGATGCAGAGTCTCAACGTTTAGCCGAAGAGGCCCGCAAAGAGATGAACTGGAAACGTTGGGGGCCCTATCTTGCCGAACGGCAGTGGGCTACAGTGCGTGAAGATTACTCACCAGACGGCTCTAGTTGGGATTACTTTCCTCACGACCATGCTCGTAGCCGCGCCTACCGCTGGGGTGAAGACGGTTTGCTGGGAATTTGCGATCGCCAGGGTCGTCTTTGTTTTGCACTTGCTTTGTGGAACGAACGCGATCGCATTCTCAAAGAACGACTATTTGGACTTACCAACACTCAAGGCAATCATGGCGAAGATGTCAAAGAGTGTTATTTCTACTTAGACTCTACACCTACTTATTCCTACTGTAAAGCTTTATATAAATACCCCCAAGCTGAGTTTCCTTACGCTCAACTTGTGGAACAAAATCAGCGTCGCACTGCCCAAGAGGGCGAATACGAACTCCTGGATACAGGTATATTTGATGATAATTGTTACTTCGATGTCTTCATTGAGTACGCTAAGGCATCCCCCAACGATATCCTGATTCGTATTACCATCGAGAATCGCAGTTCAAATCCTGCACCGCTCCATGTTTTACCAACACTTTGGTATAAAAATACCTGGTCTTGGTCGCGCACTGGAGAAGGTTATTGGCCCAAACCACAAATCAAAGTAGACAACCCAACACAACTAATTGCTGACCATGTTTCACTAGGTCGTTTTTATTTGGCTGCCGAACCATTACCGGGACAAGAAAGCGTTAATTTTCTATTTACTGATAATGAAACAAATTTTGAGCAGGTGTTTGGCGTTCCGAATACCAATCTTTATGTCAAAGATGGATTTCATAATTATGTCATTGAGCAAAAAACAGAGGCAATTAATCCTGACAATGTTGGCACTAAAGCAGCTGCCCATTATCGCTTAGAAATTCCTGGTCAAGGAAGCTTAACGCTAAAACTACGATTATTTGCTGAAGGTGAAGTTCCTCAACAGCCGTTTGGACAAGACTTCGATCGCATTTTCTCTCAACGCATCCAAGAAACGGAGGAATTTTATGCCGATCTACCCAACAATATCCCACCCCAAGAGCGGAATATTCTGATTCAAGCCTGCGCGGGATTGCTGTGGTCAAAACAGTTCTACCATTACAGCGTTGCTGATTGGTTAGCAGGTGACGGAAACTATCCTACTAGCGATCGCCACGGACTTAACCAGGATTGGGCACAACATTTGTACAATCGGGATATCATTTCTGTGCCAGATAAGTGGGAGTATCCCTGGTATGCCACTTGGGATTTAGCGTTTCATATGATTCCAATGGCGAAAATCGATCCCGACTATGCAAAACAGCAACTAATCCTGTTCTTGCGTGAATGGTACATGCATCCAAATGGGGCACTCCCAGCTTACGAGTTGGGATTCTCAGATACTAATCCCCCCGTTCATGCTTGGGCGTGCTGGCGTGTATATAAGCTCACTGCGCCTAAGGGTAAACGCGATCGTCTTTTCCTCGCTCGTGTTTTTCAGAAATTGCTGCTCAACTTTACTTGGTGGGTGAACCGCCAAGACGCCGAGGGCAAAAATATCTTTGCGGGTGGTTTTCTTGGTTTGGATAATATTGGAGTGTTCGATCGCTCTGAACCTTTACCCACTGGGCAACAATTAGAACAAGCTGATGCAACTGGCTGGATGGCATTTTACTGCGGCACCATGTTGTCGATGGCATTAGAATTGGCATCTGAAGATCCAGCTTACGAAGACATCGCTTCTAAATTTTTTGAACATTTTATGGCCATCTCCAGTGCAATCAACACCTTCGGTGGCACTGGTTTGTGGGATGAGCAAGATGGCTTTTACTACGACCAATTGCGCTGCCAACAAAAATCAGTTCCCTTGCGGGTACGTTCGCTGGTGGGATTGTTGCCTTTACTGGCAGTGGAAATATTAGAACAGCCGATGATTGAGCGCTTAGATGGTTTTTCTAAACGAATGCGTTGGTTTCTGGAAAATCGTCCCGAAGTATCGAAACAAATTTCTTGTTTGTGCGAAGATCCCCAACACGAGCGTCGCTTGCTAGCAATTCCAACTCGCGAACGTTTAGAACGAATTCTTGATTATTTACTTGATGAAAACGAGTTCCTTTCTCCCTACGGTATTCGTTCGCTTTCTAAGATCCATCGAGAGCAACCTTATTCTTTCAAGGTTGACGAGGCGGAATACCGAGTAGAATATCAACCCGCAGAGTCCAATAGCGGATTGTTTGGTGGAAACTCGAACTGGCGCGGCCCAATTTGGTTTCCGCTTAATTATTTACTGATTGAGGCATTAGAGCGTTATTACCACTTCTATGGCGATACTTTGCAAGTGGAGTGCCCTAGAGGATCTGGATGCATGATGAACTTGGCGCAGGTTGCCAAAGAATTGAGTCGCCGTCTCAATAGCCTTTTTTGCCCCGATGAATCTGGTGTTTGTCCGTGGCATGGAGACGAGGTGCGTTTCGCCACAGACCCCCATTGGCAGCATCTCAACCTGTTTCACGAATATTTTGACGGCGATACTGGTCGGGGATTGGGAGCAAGTCACCAAACTGGTTGGACTGCGCTCGTAGCTCGTTTAAACATAGGCAATCGCATTAACATTCCGATTTCTGGCAGTCGTTAATTTGTGTTTGAAGGGTCTGTTATTTAAATTTGCAAAAGGTTGGCGATCGCCTGCGGTAATGGTAAAACAATAACAATCAACAAAGCCATTGAAAATAATCCCCAAATGTCACGTTTGTTATCCAATTCAGTGACATCGTTCAGTGCAGGTTCATCAACCAATGGCATAAATAATAAGATAATTGCCCACAACAAAAATTCTTCTCGAACTAAAGAAAGTAATAGTAACAAAACGCGAGCAATTTGACCAATTACAATTGCGGTTCTTTGTCCAAACATTGCATGGACAATGTGACCTCCATCTAATTGTCCCACAGGCATTAAATTTAAAGCGGTGACAACTAATCCTAAGAAACCGGCTACTGCCACTGGATGCAAGTCAAGAGCCGATTTTGCTGTTAATTGGCTTCCCAAAGCTAACTTTGAGAGTATTGCTAATAAAATAGAATACTTGGGATTGAGGGCATCGGGATTCAAAAGTCGGGTTTTTTCAGTTAGAGCAACCACATCAGAATGAGCCAATCCCCAAATTAAAATCGGCAACGTGACGACAAAGCCCGCAAGGGGGCCAGCAATACTAATATCAAATAAAGCTTTGCGATTAGGAATCGGACTACGCATTTGAATAAATGCACCAAAGGTTCCCAAGAAGAAAGGCACGGGAATAAAGTAAGGCAACGTCGAGCGAATATTGTAAAATCTTGCTGTTAAATAATGTCCTAGTTCATGAGTGCCCAAAATCGCCATTAGTCCTAAAGCATAGGGCAAACCTTTAAGTAAAACATCAAGGCTAAATAGAGTTTTCAGTAAAGATCCTATTTCCGATGTTTGTGGAAGAGAAACGCCAGCAATATCCACTCCTACCAAAGTAGTTGTTACCAAAGTAGCGAGAAGCAGTAAAAGCGCTAATCCTGGTCGAGTTAACTGTTGTTGGTCGCGTTGTGGCGTATCTGTTTGTTTAGCAGCTTGAGTGTTAGGAACCAGTACAAAGAAAGGTTTGCCATTGAAGCCTTCTTGAAAGATTAATAGAAAGCGATCGCCAAATTGTGCTTCAATATTAGCCTTAATTTGTTGGTAAGCATTGCTAGCTTTAGTTCGCAACTGACCGCGACAAATTACCGCTTGCGGTCGATACTCAATATTTTGGACGTAGTATACAGACCAAGGAAAACAATTTCGCAGTTGAGTTTCTTCTCTTGGTTCGATTGGACGCACTGCTGTTTCTGCGGTAGGCTGTGTAATTGGCTGTGATTCTGAGGCTTGGGCTTGGGCTTCATCGGTCTGTGTATTTGGTGGTACTCGACGCCCCCATTGAAACAATATCCAGTAAAACACTATGCAGATAAATAAAGACCACATGAACAACGCTACTGGCGGAGGTTGTTTCGCCCCGTACATCAGCATCCATCCAATCAACAGCAATGCTGGTGTCATTAAAACCAACCACAACAACCATACTGGCGTCCGGGTGATCTGAGCGACGCTGTGCTGCACCATTAGATAAGTAGCTAACCCCAGTAGGAGGAGAAACAAAAACCAAAATTCCATATTATTTTCAGTATTTTTGACAAAACGCCACACCAGTAGCTTTAGCAGCATCGCCTTAACTACAAGGTAGACCCAAACCCTAATTTTTTAACCAAGGGTTAACAGTGCTAGTTAACGCTTAAGTTTCAATCCTTGAGAATTTTTACACTGTAACCAGATTATCCACAACTCCTCAGTTTCGGTTCTTTACATTATGTTCCCTTCACCTCAACAGCCGAGTCGCACAACCAACCCACCACGAGTTGTATTCCCGAACGCAACTTCTAGGGAAGATTCTCTAAAAATGGACTTCGCACAAGAGAGCATTTTTGCTTTCCCACCCAATCGGGACACATTAGGGGGAACCTCTTATTTTATTGTAAGAAATGAAAGCAATATCCTCATAGACTGCCCTAGCCTAGACCAAACAAATCAAGATTTTTTAGCAGCGCATGGGGGCGTAAATTGGTTATTTCTCACCCATCGAGGGGCTATTGGCAAGACCGCTGAATTTCAGCAAATTTTGGGCTGCAAAGTCCTGATTCAAGAACAGGAAGCTTATTTATTACCAAGCTTAAGCGTAACTACTTTTAGCCAAGAATTTATTATCGATCCAGAAACACAAGTGATTTGGACACCAGGCCATTCTCCCGGTTCATCTTGCCTATACTACAGTCAACTTGGAGGTATCCTGTTTTCCGGTCGTCATTTACTCCCCAACCAGCAAGGTCAACCAGTACCATTACGGACAGCGAAAACTTTTCACTGGCCGCGACAAATTAAAAGTCTTCGGTTGTTACTAGAACGTTTTACACCAGAAACTCTTGAGTACATTTGCCCAGGAGCTAATACAGGTTTCTTGAGAGGCAAGCGTGCCATAGATGGAGCTTACCAACACCTCGCCTCTTTGGATTTACAAGCTTTGCTGCGGTTACAGCCCCTACTTTAAATAAAATTCCTGAATTTAAATGAGGCAGAGGGGTGAATAATAACTTCTCAGTTATAGCCGTAACCACATAGCTTACGACAAAATGACAATCGTGAATGCTAGTAATGGCAATAGTTTTACCTCCTGCCCCCTGCCCCCTGCCCCCTGCCTCCTGTCCCCTGCCTCCTGCCCCCTGCTATAACACTCAACACCGCCAATACCCAATCTAAATTTTCCCATATTTGTTAACCAGGATGCTGTCTGGGGAATTCTAAGCCTTAGACAAGGAATTCTGATAAAAATTTATGAGCGCAAAAGTTGTTGAAACTGTAAAAATCGCTAGCTACGAGATTGTAGAACAACTTTATTCAGGTTCTCGCACTCAAGTATATCGGGCAGTACGAGAATGCGTAGGCGATGCCTGCGGCGGGCATCGCCAGCCAGTTGTCATCAAGCTCTTAAAACGAGAATACCCAACTTTGGGCGAATTAGTACAGTTTCGCAACCAATATGCGATCGCCAAAAATCTAGATATTCCTGGCATCATCAAACCCTACAGCCTCGAACCCTATCACAATGGCTATGCCTTGGTAATGGAGGACTTTGGTGGTATTTCTCTACGCCAATTTACTTGCTCAAAACCACTAACATTACAAGAATTTCTACCCATTGCCCTGCAACTGTTAGACACTTTACACCAGTTGCACCAACAGCGCGTCATTCACAAGGACATTAAACCAGCCAATATCCTAATTCACCCTGATACCAAACAAGTCAAACTGATTGACTTCAGTATTGCCTCGCTCTTACCAAGAGAAACCCAGGAAATTCAGAGTATCAATGGACTCGAAGGAACGCTAGCGTATCTATCACCAGAGCAAACTGGGCGGATGAACCGAGGCATTGACTACCGCAGCGACTTTTATTCATTAGGTGTGACATTTTTTGAGTTACTGAGCGGACAACTGCCTTTTACATCCGACGAGCCAATGGAATTAGTGCATTCCCATATCGCAAAACAGCCCAATTCCATCTGTGACCTCAACCCGGAAATGCCTTTAATGCTAGGAGAGATTATTTGCAAGCTGATGGCAAAGAACGCCGAAAACCGCTATCAGAGTGCATTGGGGCTGAAATACGATCTTGAGAGATGTTACCAAGAATGGCAAGCAACAGGCAAACATACCTGGTTTGATTTGGGACAGCAGGATATTAGCGATCGCTTTCTCATAAGAGAAAAACTCTATGGACGAGAGCAAGAAGTCCAAACCTTGCTACAAGCATTTGGCCGAGTTGCCAATGGAGCAGCTGAGTTGATGTTGGTGGCTGGCTTCTCTGGTATTGGCAAAACTGCGGTGGTGAATGAAGTACATAAGCCGATTGTCCGCTGGAGTGGGTATTTCATCAAAGGTAAATATGACCAATTCAACCGCAACATTCCCCTGTCTGCCTTTGTCCGAGCTTTTTGCGATTTGATGACACAGTTGCTCGCTGAAAGCGACAGTCAACTACAACAGTGGCGAGATAAAATTCTGTCTGCTTTGGGCGAGAGCGGACAGGTAATAATTGATGTGATTCCGGAATTAGAACTGATTATTGGCAAGCAACCGCCTGCGCCAGAACTATCAGGCGCTGCCGCACAAAACCGCTTCAATCTGCTGTTTGTCAAGTTTATTCAGGTATTTTCTACAAGGGAACATCCCTTGGTTGTGTTCCTAGACGATTTGCAGTGGGCAGATTCAGCATCGCTGAATTTGCTGAAGCTGTTGATAGATGAAACCTCAAAGGGCTATCTGTTCGTTATTGGTGCATACCGCGATAACGAAGTATTTGCGGCTCATCCTTTAATGCTGACACTTGATGAAATTAAAAAAGTAGCGGCGGTTAACACTCTAACGCTGACAGGCTTAAATCAAGCTGATGTCAACAGTTTGATTGCAGACACCTTGAGTTGCGTAACAGAAGTTGCCTTGCCGTTGACCGAACTAGTTTATCAAAAAGCCAAAGGCAATCCGTTTTTTACAACTCAGTTTCTCAAAGCATTACATGAGGATGGGCTAATTACCTTTGACCCCCCTCAGTCCCACGCCAGTTGCTACAACGGGGGAGACCCCCGCAACGCACTGGCTCCCCTTACTAAGGGGGGAAGACAAGGGGGGTGGCAATGTGATGTGGCACAAGTACGATGCCTCGCCCTCACAGATGATGTCGTTGAGTTTATGGCAATTCAACTTTTAAAGTTGCCGCCTAAAACTCAGGAAGTTCTCAAACTAGCAGCCTGCATTGGGAATCAATTTGATTTAAGTACATTGGCGATCGTTTATCAAGAGTCCCAGACACAAACCGCTACGGATTTGTGGAAAGCATTGCAAGAAGGGCTGGTGATTCCCACAAATGAAGTTTACAAATTTTATCAAGATTCATCATTAGTGATTGGCGATTTACAAATAACAAATGATAACGGACAAAAAACTGTTTATAAATTTTTGCACGATCGCGTCCAACAAGCGGCATATTCTCTGATTCCTGAGGAGCAGAAACAAGCAACGCACTTGAGAATTGGACAACTGCTGCTTAACAATACGCCAGTCACAAAACTAGATGAAAATTTGTTTGAGATTGTCAATCAACTCAACATTGGCAAATCCTTGATTATTAAGCGATTGCCACAAATAAAAATCGCTGAACTCAATTTACAAGTAGGACAAAAAGCTAAATCTGCCACAGCTTATGCAGCTGCTTATCAGTACTCAACTACAGGTATTGCTTTACTAAATTTTTCTCCATCTCAAGATGAGTATTGCTGGCAAACACACTACGATCTCACCCTAGCACTATATGAACTAGCAGCAGAAACCGCATACCTTAGCGGTGAGTTTGGTCAGATGGAGCAATGGATAGATATTGTTATGCAAGAGGCAAAAACTTCTGTTGACAAAATGAAAGTTTATGCTGTCAAAATCCAAGCTTATATGGCACAAGTCAAAAAGCTAGAAGCAGTCAAAATTGGATTAGAAGCTTTGCAACTTCTAGGAGTAACCATACCACAAGCACCCGAAGCGTCAGATATTCAACAAGGACTTACTCAAGTTGCAAGCAATTTGGAGAGGAAGAATATCGAAGAATTGGTTAACTTACCATTGATGACAGATATCGAGCATTTATGCGCTGCAAGGATTTTAGCCACTATTGGCCCTGCTACCTATCAAGCTGCACCCATACTATTTCCATTGGTGATATCTGAACTGGTGAACTTATCAATAAACTATGGCAATTCACCTTTCTCAAGTTATGGTTACGCTTGTTACGGTATCCTTTTAAATGCAGTGTTTCACAATATTGAATCAGCTTATCAAGTTGGAAAACTAGCTTTAAGTTTAGCAGAAAAATTCAATTTCCCAGACATCAAAAGCTCTACATTCTTTGTAGTGGGAGTTTGTATAGCTCATGGCAAAGTTCATATCAAAGAAACGTTACCAATTCTTTCAGATGCTTACCAAAGTGGTCTCGAAGGGGGCAATTTTGTATTTGCTACTCATGCTGTTATACATAAATACCAGCACACGTATCTGATGGGACAAGAATTGACAATAGTTGCACAAGAAATGGCAACTATTAGTGATATCTTAACCCGACTCAAGCAAGAAAATGCTTTAAGCTTTCATCAAATTTTTCAACAATCAGTGATGAACTTGCTAAATTACTCAGAACATCCATGCATCTTACAGGGTGAAGTCTACAACGAAAAAATAGCTTTACCAAAGCTTCTGGATGCTCACGATCGAACTGGGCTGCATCACTTTTATTTCAACAAACTTATTCTTTGCTACTTTTTTGGAGACTATCTACAAGCACACGAAAATGCACTGCAAGCTGAACAGTATTTAGATGGAGTGCCGGGTCTTTTGGTTGTACCAGTATCTTACTTCTATGATTCTTTGACGCACTTGGCAATCTACCCATCCGTAGCAGATTCGCAACGAGAAAACCTCCTGAATCGAGTTATAAATAATCAGGAAAAAATGCAGCAATGGGCAACCGACGCGCCAATGAATTTTCAACATAAATTTGATTTGGTTGCAGCAGAACAGCATCGTATTTTAGGCAACAAAGCCGAGGCAATGGACTATTACGATCGCGCTATTTCTCTTGCTAAAGAACACGGCTACGTCCAAGAAGAAGCGCTAGCCAACGAACTAGCCGCTAAGTTCTACCTAGATTGGGGTAAACAGCGCATTGCCCAAGAATACATGACACAAGCTTACTATGGCTATGCTCGTTGGGGTGCCAAAGCCAAAGTCGCCGACTTAGAAAAACGCTATCCCCAACTACTTGCTCCTATCCTCCAGCAAACTCGTTCTCCCCTCTCCACTTCCGAAACTATCTTCAACGTAGGAACTCTCACCTCCACTAGTTCTGCCAGTTCCAGTAGCACCAACGTCTCCGTCGCTTTAGATTTAGCTGCGGTTCTCAAAGCTTCCCAAATTCTTTCTGGGGAAATCGAACTGGAAAAACTGCTCTCGACATTGCTAAGCATTCTCATTGAAAATTCCGGAGCCGAAAAATGTGTCTTGCTGCTGTCCCATGAAGAACAGTTGATGGTGCAATCCGTCACTTATACTGATTTTTGCCCAGTGCTGCTGAAGCCGCAATTTCTTGAAGACACTGAGGATGTGCCGATTAGTTTGATTAATACCGTCAAACGCAGCTTACAACCTACGGTGATTATTGATGCTAGACTATACGGGCAATTAACTAATGACCCCTACATTCAGCGACAGCAGCCCAAGAGTATCTTGTGTAGCCCGATTTTGCATCAGGGTAAGTTGCTTGGTGTATTGTACCTGGAAAACAATCTAGTTACTGGAGCCTTTACCAGCGATCGCGTCCAATTGCTGAATTTACTCTGCGCCCAGGCTGCCATTTCCCTGGAAAATGCCCAACTTTATAGCAATTCTCAGACCTATGCTCAAGAATTGACACAATCTCTAGCAAAATTGCAGGCTAGTGAAATTCGCTTTCAAAATTTGGCAAATAATATTCCTGGTGTGGTGTACCAATTCCGTCTGGCAGCGGATGGTTCAACTTCAACACCCTATGTTAGTTCTGGCTGTTTGGAATTGTATGGGTTAGAGCCAGAATCGGTGATGGCGGGGACGCATAGCCTTTACGCGATGCATCATCCTGAGGATAACTCAGCTGTTACACAAGCAATGATTTACTCTGCCCAAACTCTGACACCTTTTGAAGAAGAATGGCGGATTATCCTGCCTTCAGGAACGGTGAAATGGATTCAATCTGCTGCTCGTCCAGAACGACAAGCCGATGGTGCAATTGTATGGGATGGGGTGGTAATTGATATTAGCGATCGCAAACAATCAGAACTTGCTTTGCAACAAAAATCGCACGATTTAGAACAAGCTCTAATTAATTTACAAAACGCCCAATTACAAATTATTCAAAGTGAAAAGATGTCTGCCTTGGGTAATTTAGTTGCTGGTGTCGCCCACGAAATGAATAATCCCCTTGGTTTTATTTCTGCCAGTCTCAAACAAACTAAACCTACCATTGCCGATGTTTTTGAACATCTCAGGCTATATCAAGAAAGCCTACCCAATAAGAGCGAAGAAATTCTCGAACATGCCCAAAAAATTGACTTGGATTACACCTTAGAAGACTTACCCAAAGTAATTGATTCCATGACGATAGCTTGTGACAGGCTCAAAAATATTAGCACCAGTCTCCGCACATTTTCCCGTGCCGATCGAGATTACAAAGTTGCGTTTAATATCCACCAAGGTATTGACAGCACAATTTTAATTTTGAAACATCGTCTCAAGGCAAATGAACAACGTCCCGCCATTGAAGTATTAAGTGAATATGGTAATATCCCACAAATTGAATGTTTTCCCGGTCAGTTAAATCAAGTATTCATGAATATTTTAGCCAATGCTATTGATGCTTTGGAAGATTCAAATAATGGACGAACTTTTGAACAAATTCAGTTAAATCCCAATCTGATTAAAATTAAAACTTTTTTAGAAAATAACAGTGTAAAAGTCATCATTGGTGATAACGGCAAAGGGATGAGCGAAGAAGTAAAACAAAAGATTTTTGAACATTTATTTACTACGAAAGGCGTTGGTAAAGGTACAGGTTTGGGATTGGCGATCGCTCGGCAAATTGTCGAAGAAGCCCACAATGGCAACCTGAACTGCAATTCTGTATTGGGAGGAACAGAATTTGTTATTACCTTACCCATTAAAAATATGGCATGAATTTTAAATCAATAACTTCAAGAGTAATTGTTAAATGGCAAGGGGATGAGCGAAGAAGTAAAACAAAAGATTTTTGACCATTTATTTACTACGAAAGCTGTTGGGAAAGGTACGAAGTTGGGATTGGCGATCGCTCGTCAAATTATTGAAGAAGCCCACAGGGGAAAATTAACTTGCAACTCTATTCTTGGGAAAGGAACAGAATAGATCGTTGACATTCCGGTATAATTTTTGGCTATTTTTGGTAAACAGTTCAAATATCCAAGAAGATGTTTGAAATTATGCCAGTATTGCCAAACAAGGCAAGAAACAGAAAACCTTTTGCCCCAGTCGTCCCCACTTCTCCTTGCCCCCTTAAGGAAATAAAACCGCAGTTTGACTTTGCGATCGCCGCGCTCATTTTGGCTACCTAGAAAAGTACTTCCACAACCAGATCGAGTGCAGCACTCAAGTTTTTAAGTCTTTCCCGCCACAACCGAGTTTTCATTCAATAGTTCCAGCGCTGCTTGATATTGCAGATCCGCAGTTGTGCCAATCTGTTCGCGGTTTAGAGGTGTTTGGGAAATCACTTTATCTGGCTTAATACCTAGTTTATTAATATCCCGATGTTGAGGAGTTTCATACTTAGCAATTGTCACTGCTAAACCTGAACCATCTGATAATTCAAACAAAGATTGAATTAAGCCTTTACCAAAAGTTGTTTCCCCCACAAGTTGGGCACGCCCATTATCTTGGAGTGCGCCAGCAAGAATCTCACTAGCACTGGCAGTTCCTTGATTTACCAAAATCACCAAAGGATCGTCGGTTAGGGCAGGCCCAAACGCTTCAAAACTACCTTGAATGCCTTGTCGGTTAACAGTGTAGACAATAGTGCCGGAGTCTAACCACAAACGGGCGATTTCAATTCCGGCTTGCAGTAACCCGCCAGGATTATTTCGTAAATCTAGAATGTAGGCAGTAGCTCCTTTTTTTTCTAGACTAGAAATAGCGTTTGCCAATTCCGTGGAGGCGTTGGCATTGAATTGAGCCAGACGAAGGTAGCCAATGGGCGTACCCTGACCAGAAACACGCAATTCGGAAACCACAGGATTAAGAGTAATGCGATCGCGCGTCAATCTAATTTCCGTCTCTGGCTCTCCATCTCGTTCGATGAGGAGAGTTACAAGGCTGCCACTGGGGCCGCGCATTTTCGTCGCAGCTTCATCCAGAGTCAAATTTTCGGTGGGAATGCCTTCAATTTTGAGAATGCGATCGCGTGGTCTAATCCCCGCTTTCTCCGCTGGCGAACCTGTTATGGGAGCCACTACTTCCAACTTACCAGTTTCAGCATTGAGAGCAATTTGCAATCCCACCCCCGTCAATTCCCCAGAAGTGTTTACCTGTAAGCTGCGGTACTGCTCTGGGTCTAAAAAGCGGGTAAAAGGATCGTCGAGGCTCTTGAGCATCGTCTGAATGGCGGTATAAGCCGCATTGGAATCGCTAAGCGGCTTCTCCAGAACTTTTTGCCGCACTACCGCCCAATTTTGATGGTTAAACGTCTCATCCAGATAAGTACGATTGACGATTCGCCAAACTTCAGAAACCAGCTTTTGTTGTGCTGTCAAAGCCAGTGCTGGCTGAGTAATTATACCCAAAGACAAGCAAAACGCCATTAGCAGTGAAAATCCAACTCGAAAAAATTTGTTCATGAACCCCATTATCAATTCCACCTCAACCCAAATTGCCTAGAAATGCTTTGTTGTCCTGTTGTTGATGAAATCTATCTCTCGATTATGTTACTTTTTTTATAGAAGTGGTGCATTCTTCTCATCAAGTTGTTTACTCAACTGATGCAGTTCATCCCACTCAGCAAACGATAAAATCTACTTTGTGTCCACCATTTTCTGTGTTGGAGCATAAAGAGATCGCAATACATTCCATCTTTACAGAGTGTAAAGATTCTGAAAACTCTTAGCACTCTGAAAGTTGACAAACAAAAAGTCCCCTTTACTAAAATCCCAAAATTGCTAATTGGGAGAGAAGTCACGACTCGGCGGCTTATAGAGAGTCCGCAAAGGGTTATGCTGCTACTCTAGGCTGTGGCATCTGGTGTGGGAGAGCTTAAAGCCGAACTCGTAAGATGCCGAGACTTGAGGCCCTGAAAACTTTCGTCGCCGATTTAGAACTTCGGAATTTATCAAACGCAACCGATTCTTAGGAACTTGAGATTGTATGGCCAACGTTTACGACTGGTTTGAGGAACGCCTGGAGATTCAAGCGATCGCCGAAGACGTTACTAGCAAGTACGTCCCTCCCCACGTCAACATTTTTTACTGTCTGGGTGGAATTACCCTGACTTGCTTTTTGATCCAGTTTGCCACTGGATTTGCCATGACGTTCTACTACAAGCCAACAGTCGCTGAAGCTTTCTCCTCAGTTCAATACATCATGAATGAAGTGAACTTCGGTTGGCTAATTCGTTCCATCCATCGCTGGTCTGCCAGCATGATGGTATTGATGATGATTTTGCACGTCTTCCGGGTTTATCTGACTGGTGGTTTTAAAAAGCCCCGCGAATTAACCTGGGTAAGTGGTGTCATTCTGGCTGTAATTACCGTTTCCTTTGGAGTTACCGGCTACTCCCTGCCTTGGGATCAAGTTGGCTACTGGGCTGTGAAAATCGTTAGCGGCGTACCAGAAGCAATTCCCGTGGTTGGCGTTCTGATCTCCGACCTATTGCGCGGTGGTTCTAGTGTCGGTCAAGCAACATTGACTCGTTACTACAGCGCACACACCTTTGTTTTGCCTTGGTTAATTGCAGTCTTCATGCTGTTTCACTTCTTGATGATCCGCAAACAAGGTATTTCTGGCCCTTTGTAATCTCAAAGATTAGCAAAAGGCAACATTTGTCAGTTTCCAGATCGAGTTGTTTGTTTTAAACTTATGAAACACAAGAAATTAATTCTACATAAGTTACAAAAAACAAACACTCGCATCACAAGCCGAAAGCTTTAGCATCCTCGAAGCGGCTGACCAAAAGACGAGACACAACACCGCTTGTTAGAGTTGCCTAATAGCCGATAGCTTTCACAAATGCTTTAATTCAACTTAAGCAGGACACATTTAAAAATGGCAACGCAGAAAAAACCTGACCTCAGCGATCCCAAGTTAAGAGCCAAACTGGCTAAAGGCATGGGTCACAACTACTATGGTGAACCCGCTTGGCCTAATGACCTACTTTACGTGTTTCCCATTGTAATTATGGGTTCCTTCGCTGCAATTGTGGCTCTAGCTGTGCTAGACCCGGCGATGACCGGCGAACCAGCAAATCCTTTCGCCACACCATTAGAAATTTTACCAGAGTGGTATCTGTATCCAGTGTTCCAAATTTTGCGATCGCTTCCTAACAAACTTTTAGGAGTGCTAGCAATGGCTTCCGTACCCTTGGGACTAATCCTCGTTCCTTTTATTGAGAACGTCAATAAGTTCCAAAACCCCTTCCGTCGTCCAGTTGCAACCACAGTGTTCCTATTTGGTACCCTTGTTACCATTTGGCTGGGTATTGGTGCTGCATTGCCATTGGATAAATCTTTGACCTTGGGACTATTCTAAAATTAGTCACCAAAAGTGCTTTGACGCCTGTGAATTTTAAGAGCATATTGCAGATGTGCTTTTGAAAAAATAAACAGGCGTCAATTTTAATACTCCAGCTTGAATCTTGGATTTGACGTTTTGGGTGGAAAAGCGTCAAAATTCGGAATAAAAGAGTCGAAACTCAGAATCTATAAGTGATTTAGTATGATTGATATAATCATTCATTAGAATCTTCTTTTTATTTTTGAACTTTTGTGACTCTCTCTTTGTCTAGCATCCCCCTTTGAAGTTTCAAGCTAAGGAAACCTTAGGTGGAACTTCCAAAATCTCAAATCAGTAAAAGTCAATCATTAGATTTTGGATTAACCCCAACCACTCTGGATAGGGGCTTAAAAATTTTAAATTTTGGATCGAAGGATTTGTTCAGCCGACTAGTGGCGGGGTATGTAACTTGCTTTTTCGCAAGAGTACCGAAATAATTTTTAATCTAAAATCTAAAATCTAAAATCTAAAATTGGCACGGTAAACAAATATAAATAGTTTTCATTTAGCTCTTACGTAAGTTGCCAGTTACAACCCTCGAATGCCAAAATTGTTCATGTTTTGTATTTTCTTAGGCAGAATATGTCAATTTAGATTTTTAGATGTCAGAAAAATTTTGCAAAAAGGGCAAAATTTAATCACTAGCAACTTGGGTTTACTTTCATTCAAGTCACAGTTAATGCTTACCGTAGTGCACCAAGACCATCTGACGGTTAGGAGCGAACTCAGCCTCTTAGACGATGTGCAAGAATGGTTTGAGCAATTTTTTCTTCAACATTTGTCTCAACTTGGCTGGCCACAAACTCAACTCGAACGTCTCAATTTAGCATTAGCAGAAGGTTTTACCAACGCTGTTCGTCACGCTCATCATGCTTTACCGCCGGAAACAACCATTGACATTGACGTTTCTCTGTGGGTCGATCGCCTAGAGATTAGAATTTGGGATCATGGAAAACCTTTCAATCCAGATGCGATCCCAGAGCCAAAACCAGGTAGTCTTATAATAGGCGGATATGGATGGTTTCTCCTCCGGCGTTTGGCTGACCATGTGGTGTACGAACGTGGTGCAGATGGTAGAAATTGTCTGCTGATTGTCAAATATTCTACAAAAGTACAAAAGTCAAAGTGAAGCATTCTTAAGGATAAGCCAAGGCAAAAATCCTTATTAATGCGAATTTGAGATTTTGTGGAAAGTACGTAATAATTTCCTATCCTTAGTCCGTTAAAGCGATACTTCTGCAAAAGTTAAGAACGAACCATTTGTTACCTTTTTATTTTTATAAACCTTTCCCAGCGGTAATGCCAAGAAGAGTTTTGGCCGATTTTGAACTATCTGTTCGCGAACAGATGTATTATCATAGCCAGTAGTTGCTTAAACAAACGCTTATTTGATTGACAAAATTATACTACTTCTTCAAGAATATGTGAATTAATTTAATATGTTTTTTCCGTGAAATTGCTTAAATATTATGATTTTTTGGTGAAAAATAAAAGAGTATTCTTGTATAAAAAGAATTATTGAATGCAGTAAAGATAGCATTCGAGTTATAGAAGCTCCCTTGTTAAGATTTGTCAGCAGTGTTGAGAGTCTTACTTTTGTTCTCCAACAAGTGCCATTTACTGCTTAATAGAGAGATAGAATACATAGGGGACAAAATATGACTAAGACAGCCCTAATTACAGGAATTACTGGTCAAGATGGTTACTATCTCAGCCATTTGCTCCTTAACCAGGGTTACCGAGTTGTAGGATTAGTACCCCCCCATCGACAACCTAATTTGACAAAATTAGGAACGCTAGCAACTCAAGTAGAAATTTTTACAGTAGACCTGAGGGATAGTACGGCACTGTTGACAGCTGTTGAACAACTGCGTCCCCAAGAAATTTATAATTTGGCAGCTCCGAGTTTTGTACCAGATTCGTGGAACGACCCTTTGGGGACTCTAGATCTGATAACTGGTACAGCCACTAGGCTCTTAGAAGCAGTGCGACATGTTGGTTTGTCTGCCAGATTTTATCAAGCCAGCAGTTCAGAAATGTTTGGCGATGTTTTCTCTTCGCCTCAAGACGAGGAAACTCCTTTCCGTCCGAAAAATCCTTATGCTGCGGCCAAGATGCACGCCCATTGGACAATGGTGCATCACAGACAGCGCTATGGACTATTTGCCTGTAGCGGAATTTTATACAATCACGAGTCTCCTTTACGCGCACCTCAGTTTGTCACGCGCAAAGTTTCTTTAGCAGTTGCATCGATTAAATTGGGTTTAACTGACACCTTAGAAATGGGTAACCTAGATGCCAAACGCGATTGGGGGTTTGCAGGTGATTATGTAGAAGCAATGTGGCGTATGTTGCAAGTAGATGAACCCGAAGAATACGTTATTGGCACAGGTAAGCTACACAGCGTCAGAGACTTAGTGGCTACAGCCTTTGAGTCTGTGGGATTGGATTGGGAAAATCATGTAATTATAAATACTAATTTATTGCGACAAGATGAGCATTTTCAACTAGTTGCTAACCCTAGTAAAGCGAAAAGAAACCTTGGGTGGGAACCTCAACTAAGTTTTGAAGAACTTTTAGAAACAATGGTAAAAACAGATTTAGAACGATTAGAAAGCGGTGCGATTGCCCCCTTCCCAAGAGTGTAAATAACGAAACATGCTCATTAATACAGTGACAGAAAACTTAAAATTAGGTAATAAAGTTAACAAAAAAACTAACCACGTCTTCGTGTTCTTAGAAATTTTTGCTCGCGAAGGTGGTATTCAATCATATATAAAAGATATTTTTCGAGCTTATCTGAAATTAAATCAAGGCTATAAGGCGGAAGTCTTTTTGCTGCGAGATAGTGCGAATTGCTTAAATTTTTTTGAAGACGAAAATTTAAAATTTCATTACTTTAAAAATAGCTCTCCCCAGCTGGGAAGAGTCAAAATGGCAGCAGCTTTACTGAAGTGTCTATTGCAAAACCGTCCCGAACAAGTTTTCTGCGGTCACATTAACTTAGCAGTATTAATCCAAACCCTTTGCCAACCCTTAGGGATTCCTTACACCGTACTAACTTACGGTAAAGAAGTCTGGGAACCGCTGAAAAATCAAGAACGTCGGGCCTTAACATCAGCAGCCGGAATTTGGACAATTAGTCGCTACAGCCGCGATCGCGCTTGTATTGCCAATGGTCTAGACCCCAAAACCATCCAGATGATGCCTTGTGCAATTGATGGCGATAAATTCACCCCTGGTGACAAACAGCCAGAATTAGTTGAAAAGTATGGCTTAACTGGTGCTAAGGTGCTAATGACAGTGGCGCGGTTGTGGTCAGGGGATATTTACAAAGGCGTAGATGTCACAATTCGCGCTTTACCACAAATCGCCGAGGTTTTCCCAGAAGTTAAATATTTGGTAATTGGTCGTGGTGATGACCAACCGCGATTAGCTCAACTTACCAAAGACTTAGGTGTGAGCGCTCGCGTTGTGTTTGCTGGTTTCGTTGCCACAGAAGAATTAATGGAACATTATCGCCTTGCTGATGCCTATATTATGCCTTCCCAAGAAGGCTTCGGCATCGTTTATTTAGAGGCAATGGCTTGTCAAGTACCTGTATTATCCGGTGACGACGATGGGTCAGCTGACCCCTTGCAGGATGGTAAGCTGGGATGGCGAGTACCACACCGCAATCCTGATGCTGTAGCAGCAGCTTGTATAGAAATGCTGCAAGGTAATGACCAACGGTGTAATGGACAGTGGCTAAGAGAACAAGCGATCGCTTTGTTTGGCTTGGATGCATTCCAACAAAAGTTACAGCATCTGCTTCTATCCTCATCTCTAAGCCCCAGTGACAAATCACTAATGACTAATGAATAATGAATAATGACTGATAGGCCAAAATCGCTATCCTAGAGGGAGAGCAGGACGAAACTTAAAAAATGAGCTTTAAGTCATTTCAATTAAATCTTTTAAATCTCCGACCCTGGCTCACTCTGCTAGCACTTACTTGGTTGCTAGCATCACTGGGCTTGGGTTGGTTGGTTAATTCGTTGCTAATTATTTTTGGGTTGCTGTTTTTGGCACCCCTTGTGGCTTTCTTTGGTTTTCGTTGGTGGTTGCAACGTAACTTGGTTGCTGACCAGTGTCCCGTCTGTAAATATGAATTTACAGGTTTAAATAACAGCCAGGTGCAGTGTCCTAACTGTGGTGAGTCGTTGTTAGTACAAAATAGTCATTTTCAGCGCTTCACACCAGCAGGTACTATTGATGTCAAAGCAGTTGAAGTCCCAACTCAATCATTGGAAGATTAGTCATTAGTCATTAGTCATTGGTCAAACAGGTCATTAGTTTTAGAAAAAGCATAAATGCCAACTGACGAAGGACAAATGACTAGTGACAAGCATTATTTCTTTTGTTGCGAAATTGAAAGGATGTAGTTATACTGTTGCCCAGAGAGTTCGCCTACATGCAGCGAATATTTTCCTGCCTGCCAGTAACCAGAAAGTTCTGGCTTACCTCCAGAGTAACTATCTGGTTGTACGCAAAACTTTCCTCCAGGCCCGTCAATCAACAGTGTTGGCTTCCCTTGGCTTTCTACTGTTAATCGTAGGTAAGGCAGTGACTCCTTAACTTGAATAATTTGATTGGGTGCAGTGGTGATATTGCCACAGCTGCTTTTGACAGATCCCCCAGACTTTCCGTTCAAAATTAGCGGATCTGGTTGCAGATTCCGATTAATTTCTATATTTTGTGTCTGTGCTAAATTAGCCTCAGTGAAAATCAAACCGATCGCTAAAGTTGTAGGAACAATTGTCAATAGACTAAAAGTCTTCATTTTTATCAATGCTCCAGATTTTTCTAGAGCAATATAGTTATATATACTCTGAACACAATAGACGACAGCAATTCCTAATTGGTTCCCAAGGCTGCCGTATCTTTTAATACTTATAAATTGAGGATTGATTATAGAATTGAGAAAAGTCTAGGCTATAAATATATCGTTAATGAATCGATCTAATCAGTCACTATTAATGTAGAAAATTTAGCACTTCATCATTAACTCAAATTGGTATTGATGATATTTTTTACATCTTTTACCAGTAATAGTACTAGGTGCAGAAAGCAGGCTGAAAAATAACAAGAAAAAAACATAATTTCTCCCTGCTGATAAAGGTCTTGCACGTACAGACATTAGCTAAAATCACTAACACAACCACCAAAATAGAATTTGGTTGGTATGTATGTTGTTGAGTAAGTGTCCTAGCTGAGGTAGAAAAAATAGATGAATCCTCAAAGAGAAGAAGACTTGCAGCGTCGCCTCGATAAGCTAGAGGCAGAAATTAATTCTTCACCCCAGGTGGTTCCTCAATCACCAGAAGAACAAAAACAGACATTTGAGTTTAGCTTTGCTAACTTCAATTTGCAACTGGAGCGATTTCGCATCTGGTTTGGCAGTTTATCAGCTACAAAAAAGCTGGTATTTTCGGGGGTAGCAGTGCTGTTGGGCTTGGCGATAGTGCAAGCTGTGTTTAAACTGGTTGCATCTGTAATCAGTCTGGCACTTTTAGCAGTGTTAGTGTATGTTGGATACAAATTTTTTGTGTCTAGTAGCTTTCAACGTAAGCAATAGTCTATTTTAATTTTGCCAATCAAGGCTTAGAAATAATGTCAAAGGGAATTATGCAATGACGACACCAACTGTGAGGAGAAGTAATCAATCTGGTCAGTCACAAGAACCGGAAAGAGCCAATTCGCTAATGCTAGCCAGCAGGCGTTTTGCTGCTTGGGCGGCTGAAATCACACTAGTGGTTACTAGTGGGTTGATTCCCTTTGGCATTGGTGTCTATGTCGATTCGAGAAGCGATTTGAATCGAGTGCCGCTCAATCCCGTGTTGGTAACAACCGAAAGAGCGATCGCCAGACCATTGGCTCTACCTGTTAGCTATGGTATCCGTAACGTAGCCTGGCCTACTAATTTTTTGTGGACAATAGCCTTATTAGCGCCTGTTACCCTTTCCTGGTGGCAATTGTATTTACTAGGTAAGACAGGTAGCACAATTCCCAAACGTTGGTTAGGAATACGGGTTGTCAACGAACAAGGAGCGCCCCCTGGTTTAGGAGCAGTTGCCATTAGAGAAGGAGTTGGTCGTTGGACTATACCCGTTTCTATCGCTTATCTATTGTGGCGTTATAGCTTTGCTTTTCCGAATTTAGGATTATTCACTTTTTTGGCTGTGTTGATGGTTCTGGGTGAAGGAATAGCTTTACCATCGCGCCAGGGAGGGCGTCGCGCTCTGCACGACCGACTCGCAGGTACTTACAGTATAGATGCTACTCGCCCTTCTTCAATCTTAGCTAACAGACAAGCTCAGTCTGTTGGCGATAGCGATCGACCAGCAGAGGAATGGCAGGAGGTAAATGAAGAATTAGCCGCCGCACCAACTAAGACACCTCGTCTATGGCGGCGGATACAGCAAAATCCCAATCTGACTTTGTTTGGGGTAGGGCTGACGAGCATGACTGCTGTGTTGGCAACTTTAATCGGAACTCAAGTTTATATCCAAGTTCAACAATCCCAGCGAGCAACCAAGCAAATAAACGGACAACAGTTCCTGGAACTTGTCAAACAGTTAAGTCCCGACTCTGGGGCTACCAATGAACAACGTCAAAGTGCAATTTTGGCATTGGGTGGCGTCAAAGACCCACAATCGATTCAATTTCTCGCGGATCTCCTGGTGAAGGAAACCAATCCTATCCTCGTGGATACGATTCAACAAGCTTTAACAAGTGTCGGCCCCAAAGCCATCCCAGAATTAAAAAATAAGAATCAGTTTCTGGTGAGCGAACTAGAGTCTGTGAGCAGCAGTGCAACCGCAGAACGAGAACTGCGCCAAGGACGGCTACAAAGAAATCAGCGGACAATCAATAAAATTCTGTCTGTTTACAGTGGAAAAATCGAGGGTGTTGACCTGAGCCGCATCCAATTAGGTCAAAGCGGTACTCCAAGCAGTTCCTCATTCAACTTGGTACTAGATGCTATTGATTTGTCAGGAGTTAAATTAAAATCTGCAAATTTGAACCAAGCCAATCTTAAGGGCGCCCGCTTTCGGGGTATGGGTGAAGATGGACGCTGGGATACCTTCGACGATGTGATGGCTGACTTAAGCCAAGCTCAGTTGCAGCAAGCTAATCTTACTGATGCTAACCTCAGCCGGGTGATGATGAACCGTACCGATTTGAGCCGCGCCACCCTTAACAGGGCCAATTTATCCAACGCCCGTTTATATGAGGCTAGGCTCAACAGCACCCAATTAGTGGGAGCCGATCTGCGAAATGCAGTCTTGGAACAAGCCAGCTTAACTGGAGCAGATTTAGGTGACGCCAAGTTGAACGAAGCGAATTTGTACGCTGCGCGTTTAGGTCGCGTCAGTGCCATAGGAACGCAATTATCCTTTGCCAATTTAACTAATACCGATTGGGAAGGAGCAGATTTATCAGGGGCGTATTTGGATCGGGCGAATCTCAGCAATGCGAACCTGAGCGCCACTCGTCTAACTGGCGCTGTTTTGCGTTCTGCTCAGATGGAAAACGCTAACTTGCAAAATGCTGACCTCAGTCTTGCAGATTTGCGGGGGGCGAATGTAGCAGGAGCAAATTTCCAAGGAACAATTCTCGCTCCTAGCAAACAAGATCCAGCCGATCAATTTGTCCAAACCCCAGATTTAGGATCGGTATCCGCAGTAGTCCAAGGTGTTGATTTTTCTCAAGCCAAAAATTTAGATCCCAAGCAGCTAGCGTATATTTGTACACAAGGTGGCATTCATCCCCGTTGCCCGTAAAATGGAATAGGGACTGGGGACTGGGGACTGGGGACTAGGGACTGGGGAAAAGTTTTCCTAAGCCAATGCCCAATACACCATGCCCAATGACAAATAACAAATGATACATTGGTGTGAGGAATTGGGCTATGAAATTTGTTCAATATTCGCTTTCTGTTTTGGGGGCTGGCTTGGCCTTGAGTTTAGCTATGAGTGCTAAACCAGTGCAGGCTCAAGTAGCCTATGGCAGTTATATTGGCATCGGCCCGACTATTGGTATTACTGATGGCGTGCAAATTGGGGGGGTGATAGCTGGGCGTTACAAACTTTTGGAAGCGCCAATTTCTCTGCGTGCCCAAGTTTTAATTGGTAATGGTACGGCAATTGTACCGACGGTTTCTTATGATGTACCTTTGAATTGGCAAGCTGATGCTTATTTGGGTGCAGGATTGGTGTTTGCTGGTGATTCCTCTCCTGTGGGCGATAAAATTAGTTTTGCTTTACAGCCAGGAATTGATTATATGATTCCGAATAGCAATACTGTGCTTTTTGGGAACGCCATCATCGCTTTTGATGCTTACCGCGATAGTGGTGGTACTGCTATTTCTGTGCAAGGTGGGATTGGTTTAAGATTTTGAGGGGTTAGCGTTGGCCTAATAGGTTGTAGCGAAAAGTCAAAGCAGTTGAAGCCGTTTTGACTTTTCAAAACAGTCAATCACGGGAAAATCTCACAACCAATCATGAAAATCTCTCTTTACTATGCCCAATGCCCCATACTTCTCTGCGAGAGGCTGCGCTCAGTACAAGTGCCCCATGCCCATTTTGAAGCTAGACATCGCTATCTCTAAAGAAGCGTTAAAGTTCATTGCGAACTAAGAAGTTAGTCCACACAACGTGATAATTTTTGATGATGTCCAGAGACAGCACAGGATTAACAATAGGAGAACACAGTGGCAATGGAATCCAATTTCTTAACGGATGCGATCGCAGATGAAATGAATCAAGATTTCAGTGAATATGTGGCTAACCTACAACTACACATGACTTTGCAAGCTCGTAATCTTGTTCCACCCCTGAAGCAAACACTCTTCGATAGCCGCCAGCAACTACTCCATCAAACCCAAGCCCACTTTGAAAAGCTAGTTTCTCGACAAGGCTTATAAATATACACATACTTTAATCAAAATTCAAATAAAATAAAGGCAGATGTTGTCGAGTTAATGCCAATGGCGTTCTCACAAAATCTGCTTTTTCTGGTTTTTTAAGTATTAAGTTACTAAAATCACCCTTTTGGCGCAATAGTCAAGAGCAGAAAGTAGTTAAGATGATTGCAGCAGTTCGGCTAAATGGCGGCTCGAATTAAAATGACTTCATTACTTCCCCGAAATCTCAGCATTGTCATCCGACCACTCCAATACCGCGATCTGGACGGAGTTGAGCGCATAACTCAAGAGTCATTCTCAGCCCTTACTCCCAAGGAAACCAATTTTGCCATCAGCCAGATGCAGTGGTTACGTCGCTGGTATGGATTACTCAAATTTTTGAGTTGGTTTCCTAACCCGCTACAGTATCGCCTCTGTGCTTATGTAGCAGAGCAAGGGCGGATGCTTTTAGGAATGATTCAGGTGTCACCTTTTAACCGCACGCGCAGCACTTGGCGGATCGATCGAGTGCTACTAGAACGTGGTGGCGATAAACAAGGAATTGGCTCACAGCTTTTGCGTCATTGCTTTGAATCGATTTTGGAAGCTCGCACTTGGCTACTGGAAGTTAACATCAACGATATAGAAGGGCTGGCACTGTATCGACAAAATGGATTTCAGCGTCTGGCAGAAATGACATATTGGGAAATCGAGCCGGAATTACTGGTGGAATTGGCACAAGCAGAGCCAGATTTGCCCAACCTTTTGCCTGTGAGCAATGCTGATGCTCAGTTGTTATATCAGTTAGATACGGCATCGATGCCACCTTTGGTGCGTCAAGTTTTTGACCGCAATACCCGCGACTTTAAAACCAGTTTGTTCGGTGTCTTGATGGATGCCGTCAAGCAATGGGTAACCAAAACAGAAGTAGTCAGTGGTTACGTATTTGAACCGCAACGCAAAGCCGCCATCGGCTATTTTCAGGTGCAACTCGATCGCAAGGGCGAAGTGCCCCATGTTGCTACGCTGACGGTTCACCCAGCTTACACTTGGCTGTATCCAGAATTACTATCTCAACTGGCTCGTATTGCCCAAGATTTTCCTCAGCAAGGCTTACAATTAGCTTCTTCAGATTATCAGGCAGAGCGAGAAGAATACTTGGAGCGAATTGGAGCAAAACGTATAGAACATACGCTAATTATGTCTCGCTCTGTGTGGCACAAGCTACGGGAGTCAAAATTTGTTTCCTTAGAAGGAATTCAGTGGACTGATATGCTACAAGGTCTACAACCGGCTCGCAAACCCATACCGGGGGGTATGTCTTGGGTACAACCACCAAAGTCACCATCGGCAGATAAACCACAGCCAAGTAAATCAGAACCGATTAATTTTTCGGTCAAAAACACTAGCATCGAAGCATCAGCGATTCCCGAATCAGATGCACCGCAGGAGAAGTAGTGTGATACCCCAAGAGCAAGCAAAACCTTTTATTTCAGCTTTGGGATTAGATTGCGGTCGCAAGCGAATTGGTGTGGCAGGGTGCGATCGCACCGGTTTAATTGCCGCGGGGATCGCTACAATCGAACGTACATCTTTTGAGCGGGATGTCGAGCAAATCCGGCAAATAATTAATGAACGTCAGGTGCAAGTCCTGGTTATCGGTCTACCTTATTCAATGGATGGCTCGCTAGGATTTCAAGCGCGTCAAATCCAAAAGTTTGCCAAAAGACTTGCCAAAGCGCTGGATTTGCCTGTGGAATACGTAGATGAACGATTAACTTCATTTCAAGCAGAACAACTGCTAATAGCTGAGAATCGCTCTCCATCACGCCATAAAGGTTTAATTGACCGCAAGGCAGCATCTTTGATTTTGCAACAATGGCTAGATATGAAAAAGCGTACTAATTCCCATACTTCAGTGGCGGCTATTGAGTATTGATACCTTTTAACATGATATTCTGAAAACTATTACCCAGCATTTGGATTTACGTGTAAAGCTATTTGATAGCTGAACGATTTACAAAGTTGTTGGTATTTATTAAAGTTATAAATTTTGACCATGTTTTCCTCTGAATTTCCTGAAGAAAATGATAATGCTCATACCGGCTCCATCACTTTGACTGATGAAAAAGGGCGATCGCTCGAATGTTACATAGAGCATACCCTAGAGGTAGATGGGCAAGAATATGTTTTACTTCTTCCTGTTGATTCACCTGTAGAAATTTTTTCTTGGCAAGGTGAAGATGAGGAAGAAGAAGCAGTTCTTGTAGAAGATGACGCCATCATTGAGCAAATTTTTAGCAACGCCCAAGCTGTACTATCCGAACAAAACTTAACACTAAAGAATACAGCCTATGCTCTGACAGTTGCAGGTGATTTACCACCAGTTGAAGAATCAGAACTGTTTACTTTAGAAATTGAAGACGAAGAAGCAGATTTGGAACCAGAGCAATTACAGCTATTGGCTAGCTTCTATGATGAAGACCGGGAATATGCAATCTATACACCTCTAGATCCGCTATTGTTTTTTGCACGAATATCGAAAACAGGTGAGCCTGAATTGCTTTCACCAGAGGAGTTTCGTCAAGTACAACCACTCCTGGAAGAACATCTTTTTAATGAAGTAGAGTAAAATCGAAGTTGAAGCTGTCTTCAAAATAGGGTTGACCGATGACTGGGAAAGAAATATTTTTCTGCCCTTGTTGTGCGATCTATCATATCGCCGTCTAGCTTCAAAATAGGACATTGGCCAATCTAAAATCCCAAATTGCTATGAGGTGCTGAAAATGGCTTATAGCGATTTTACATTAAGTAAATTTAAAAAGTCATTCAGCATCAGCATTGATGAAGAAACCGATTTGTGTGGCAATATAGAACCTCTACAGCCAAGCGATAAACTCACAAATACCTTAGAAGAAACCACAGAATTGGCTTTAGCAATTAGTACTGAAAAAGCTCGTTCAGAAATGATTATTACACCAATTTTATTGGAAGTAAGACGTAGGGCTAATCATCCAATTAGTTTATTTTCTGGAACAGATTTTAATGTAGATGCAGAAAAAGGCCTGAATGGTTATTGTGATTTTATTATCAGTCGATCTAAGGAACAACTAACAATTAATGCGCCTGTAGCGATTATTATTGAAGCAAAAAATGAAAATATTAAAGGTGGATTAGGTCAATGTGCAGCGGCAATGTTGGCAGCACAATTGTTTAATCAACAGGAAGGAAATGAAATTAAAAAAATTTTTGGTGCGGTAACAACAGGAGAGATTTGGAAGTTTTTGAATTTAGAAGCAAACGAGATATTTATTGATTTGAATAATTATTACATCAAAGAGATACATAAAATTTTAGGGATTTTATCTCAAAGTGTTTGTGGAGATATTCCAGGATGGAGTTCGACTAACTAAACTTTATTAGGTTATGCTCTTTTGTCTGGAGCTATTTACATTTGCCTGTTGATTATGACCTGGAACAATCTTTTACAGCCTGACTTAATTTTAGAAGGTTCTGTGTTAAATATAACACCGGACATTATCCTACAGTACGGTCTCAAGGGGCTGGTGTTGGATGTGGATGAAACTTTAGTACCCTTTAGGGTGGGGGCAGCTTCCCCAGAACTAGAAAGGTGGGTAGAGGAAATCCGTGCTTGTACTGCATTGTGCTTAGTGAGCAATAACTTGAGTGAAGCGCGAATTGGTGGAATTGCCCGATCGCTCAATTTACCTTACTATTTGGGTGCAGCTAAGCCTTCCCGACGTAAAATTAGAGCAGCACTGCAAGCAATGAATTTACCAGTGCATCAAGTAGCGATGGTAGGCGATCGCTTGTTTACTGATGTTTTAGCAGGTAATCGCTTAGGAATGTTTACCATTTTAGTTGAACCGATTATTCATCCAGACACCGCTTTGCGCTCTCATCCCGTCCGAAATTTTGAAGTTTGGCTATCTGAAATACTCGGAGCATCTATTACCCCCAAGAAAAGAAAAATTCACAAAACTTGAGAAATCGTCAGGAAAGTAAATCTAAAGAAATGATTAAGGAATCTTACTGGAATCCAAAAATCGGGGATCATAAGTATTAATAACATGGAGTCAGCTAAAAAAGACTCTAGCGCATACTAAATAAATATAAACTCGTAAAGCGTCAGCGTTCACTTATAGAGCGACTGGCGCTTTACAAATTGGGCTAGGTATAGATACCAATCTGGTTTTTAAACTGTAACTTTTATTTTGTGGAAGGTAGGAGGCAGGGGGCAGGAGGCAGGAGGCAGAAGGGAAAAGTCAGTTTTTATCCGGGTTTTAAGCTTTTGTATTTTACATTTAACTATGTCTACCTACTTAGATGTGATTAATCGCGTTTGTACGGAAGTAGGTAAGAGAAATTTTGTAGATTACGCTTCTAAATGCAAAAAAAATCTAAAATCTAAAATTCAAGGACTCGTAACTCTTAACTTTTTTGATGTCACTAACGATTGTTGTCAAAATCGGCACTTCTAGCCTCACGCAACCAGAAACCGGACAATTAGCACTTTCTACCATCGCCACCTTAACAGAGACACTCTGTCATTTAAGACGCCAGGGACACCGAGTAATTTTGGTTTCATCTGGTGCTGTAGGGGTGGGTTGTGCGCGTTTAGGCTTAACTGAACGTCCCAAGGCGATCGCTCTCAAACAGGCTGTAGCAGCCGTTGGCCAAGGGCGGTTAATACGTGTATACGATGATTTATTTAATACTTTGCAACAGCCGATCGCTCAAGTATTATTGACTCGCAGCGACTTAGTACAGCGTAGCCGCTACCTAAATGTTTACAATACTTTTCAAGAATTATTGGGGTTGGGAGTGATTCCTGTAGTCAATGAAAATGATACTGTAGCAGTAGAAGAACTAAAATTTGGAGACAACGACACCCTTTCAGCCTTGGTTGCAAGTTTAGTAGAAGCCGATTGGTTATTTTTACTGACTGATGTCGATCGCCTCTACTCAGCCGATCCGCGTTCCGTGCCAGATGCGCGACCGATCGCTTTAGTTAGTAGCATTAAAGAATTAGCTCAATTACAAATACAAACAGGTTCCCAAGGTTCTCAATGGGGTACCGGTGGTATGGTGACAAAAATTTCGGCTGCCAGAATTGCGATCGCGGCTGGAGTGCGGACTGTAATTACACAAGGACGATTTCCCCAGAATATAGAAAAAATTATCCAAGGTGAATTGATTGGAACGCATTTTGAACCGCAACCGGAACCAACTTCTGCGCGTAAACGTTGGATAGCTTACGGACTTGTACCTGCGGGAAAATTGTATTTAGATGAAGGTGCGATCGCCGCAATTTCTTTGGCTGGAAAATCGTTATTAGCAGCTGGAATTAAGGCAATAGAAGGAGATTTTGACACACAAGATGCAGTGCAATTGTGTGACATCAACGGTAACGAAATTGCCAGAGGACTTGTGAATTATAACAGTAATGAACTGGAAAAAATTCGCGGATATCATTCACGGGAAATTTCTACAATTTTAGGCTACGCTGGCGCGGAAACTGTGATTCATCGGGATAATTTGGTTTTAACTTAGCATATAAATAAGCGACTACTAACTGGGAGAGCGAACAATATTATGACTCAAACGTTAGAAAATTCTCTGAATTTACCAGAAGAACAACGCTTCTTCCGAGGTGGATTAAGTTGGGAAAAATTTAAAGCCATTCAAGCTAGTTTTGAAAATGTCCCCGGCGTGCGGCTATTTTATTGTCAGGGAGTCTTAGAAATTGTGACTATTGGTAAACCTCATGAGGCGATTAAGTGTTTAATTGGTTTACTGCTGGGGCAGTATTTCTTGGAACAGGGCATTGAATTTTTCCCCAGTGGTAGTTTTAGTCAGATTATTCCTGAGATAGTAGAATATCAAGCAGATTTATCTTATTGCTTTGGAACGGATAAACCGATACCAGATTTGTGCATTGAAGTGGTGATTACTAGCGGTAGTCCCATCAAATTGCAGAAGTACAAATTAATGCAAGTTCCAGAAGTTTGGTTTTGGGAAGATGGGACATTTGAAGTTTACTGTTTGCGAGAAGAAGAATATGAGAAAGTGGTTAAAAGTGAGTTATTTCCGGAATTAGATTTATCTGGACTCAATCGTTGTCTATTGTTGTCGTCTTCATTGGAAGCCCTTAGAGAATTTCGTCAGGGTATTCAATAGTTATATAGTAATCTGCTTTGATTTTTAAACTTACTTGTATAGGAAGCGAGTAGAGAATAGGCAAGAAAGTTTACATTTTCTTTCTAATCGTGTGACAACAAAGAAGGCAGTTGATACATGGAGTGAAAGACATACGCTCCATATGCTTCAAGTAGGGTAGCCTCACTTTGATGGGTGTAACCTAAAACTCTCATACCAGCAGCAACACCCGCACGCACACCCAAAATACTATCTTCTACAACAATGCAAGATGGAGCTTGAAACCCCATACTTTTAGCTGCATGTAAGAACAAGTCCGGTGCTGGTTTCCAGCTGCCGATTTCATAGGAACTAAAGATACGCCCTTCAAACCGAGGCAGCAAATTAGTGACACGCAAAGCTAACTTAATTTTTTCCACTGGGCCACTGGAAGCAACACAAATAGGTAAGTTTATTTTGTCTAGAGCCGCTTCTATGCCTTTGACAGGAAGCAGTTCACGCTCGAATGCTTCAGCAGTGCGGGCACGAAACTGAGCCACAAAATCTTGCGGCAGCTTTTTTCCAAGCCTTTGCTCAATAACGGCAACGCAATCAGCCATTTTGCAACCCTTGAATAACAAAATGGCTTCTTCGAGTTCGAGTACTAGCCCGAATTCTCCAACAAATTCGACAAGAATACGATTCCCCAATGTCTCGCTGTCTACTAACACCCCATCACAGTCAAAAATAATCAGTTGTGTTTGCACTTATACACTCCGCACGCACTTCACTAACGGCATGACAACAATTTAATTTATAAATTCGAGATGCTTATGGAAGCGATCGCCACAGCCCCCCACAACGGCGCATCATCACCCAACGCCGCTGGTATAACTTCAAAATCAACTTCCGGTAAAGCAGTCTCCCGCGCCACGCGTCGCACCACCCGCCAAAAATCCTCCCCCGCCTTCGTCACACCACCCCCCAACACAAAGCGCTGCGGATTCATTAAATTTGCCACATTCCCAATACCCACACCCAGCGCCCAAGCAGCCTTGTACAAAACTTCCTTAGCCACATCATCCCCAGCCGCCGCCGCCTGACTCACCAACTGTCCTGTCAGTAACGTTAAATCATTCCCGACTAAATTTCTCAACAGCTGCCCACCTTTGTGAGGTTGATTTTCCAAAACTTCCTTAGCATTTTGCGCCATATAAGGCCCCGAAGCCAAACGTTCTACACATCCTCGCTTCCCGCACAAACAAATCGGCCCAGCAGGATCTACAACCACGTGTCCAATTTCACCAGCCATCCCACCTACACCCCGCCAAGGCTGGCCGTTGAGTATCCAACCACCACCCACGCCGGTGCTGACAGTTATGTAAAACAAGCTATCGTAACCCTGTCCCGCACCAAAGCGATGTTCTCCCAAAGCAGCAACGTTAGCATCGTTATCGACACCAACGCTTACACCAAATTCTTTCTCCAATAAGTTTTTGAGGGGAATATTTTCCCAGCCAGCGACATGATGAGATAGCCGCACCGTCCCCGTGGAAGCATCTACAGGGCCGCCAAAGCTAACACCGATCGCACTTGGTTTTGTATCTTCTAGTAAAGAGTAAATTAGCGATCGCATTATTTCCAAATCAGTGTTCGCATCTGCATTCGCTGGCGACAGGCGGCGTTCATAACGTAACCACTCTCTTGAACCGATGTTTACTAATGCAGCCGCTAGTTTAGTTCCGCCAAAATCGAGAGCTAAAATTGTCATATTTTTTTATAAGAAGAAGGCAGGAGGCAGGAGGGAAAAGCCAGTTTTTATGAGGCTTTTAAACTTTTGTATTTTACATTTAATTATGTCTACCTACTTACTCCTTCTAACATCATTACTACATACAGTTTCTTTCTCAAGAATGATGTTTGTGCTGAAAGTAAATTCAACACTAAAGAAAGCTGTATAAATTAACAACTCATGACTTCCGAACAATCAAAACCGCTCATCGATTTGTCTCACGCTAAAGAAACTCCTCGTTCTATCAATCTGGATGAAGCAAAGGAGGCTGCTCCCCTTGAACCAGAAGAAATTAGTGGAGATATCGAGGAAGATCCCCTTAGTGATGATTTTAATCGCCAACAGGGAACTACAAAAGATGTTGGAGCTACTGCGAACATTCCAAATGCAAGCGGTCTTTCATTGGATTTATGAACATTTCTGACTTACTCATCTGTTTTTGAGTCAAGTACTCCATCAATAAACTGTTGCAATCGTTCGTAATGCGAACCTTTCCAATAAATGCGATTGCAACTTTGGCAGCGCTGGAATTCGTCAACCTGCGATCGCACATTTTCTGGTATCTGTTCAATTATCGATTGCTTATCTACAGATTCTAATAATCCATTGCAGCGCAAACACCTTTTAAATGGCGAAACTAATTTAAATAAGTCGAAGCGCTGCAATACTTCCAGAATTTGTTTTTCGGGGTTAGTATTTCTCACATAATACCCATACGTTACCAAACTACGCATTAATAAACCTTTATCACGAGTTAAGAGAATCCGTATTTGATTGTAAGATATCTTTGCTAATTCCTCATCCTCGTAATCATTGCGGTATAAAGTATCAAAGCCTAAAAGTCTTAGAGATGTTGCTAGTTTACCTAAATGAATATCTAAAACAAAACGAATATCACTGAGGGGTTCTGGTAGCAAATAAACATTTGGTGTAATATCTCTTCTACTAGAAATTGGATAAACGTTGATAATATCTCCATCCGCAACAATGTAAGAAAAATCTACATACTCATCATTAACTTTTATAAAATCAACTTCTGGATGAGGAACACCCAATGACTCGATGGTGTCCTTAATCGAGGCTCTCTCCTCAAAAGAATGGGAAATTCTCACTTGTTTTTGATGCCGTGGTAAAAAATGATTCAATTCTGCGTGAAAGTAGAAGTATGCGATCGCCATAGCTAAAAATCTTGGAATTAGTCATTAGTTACAGTTCGTAGGCACAACTAAGCACCCTCAGTACAGTTGCCACAATTGAGAAAAATTGTCTATTATTTAAAAAGTACCAATCCTTGTTTTAGTAACACCTTTTTAAGATGAAATGCTTATTTACCCTAATTTAACCAAGCTTCTGGAGACAAAAAATTGTAAAGAAAATATAACAATTGTCAAGTAGTTGCATTTATTATTGACTTTAGTTACAGTCAAGGCATATACCTAAAATCAAATCCTGATGTGATTTTCAGGAAGCCAAATTAGGTAACAATGTAAATACTAGTTTTGTTAATGCTGATATTAGTGATGCTGCTAAATAACTAGTCACTAGTCTGGCTCGTTAACATATCGCGGATGTAGCACAAAACATTTACAGATCAATTAACTATTTGGTATTGCTGAATCTAGGAATGATTTTTGTGGCGTAAGCATTTTGCTCCCTTTGAAATAGAAAGGGCGGGTGAGATATTACCTTGGCAAAGCCTACGGCATGTATCGCCTACAATCAGCTGGCTATGCTAAGCCTAATTACTTTTATTTTTCTAAAAATATTGAGAATAATTGGCAATATGTATACCTAGATAGATACATTAAAATATTTGATTTTGTTAAAAAAATTAAGTTTACAAAAGCCGAGTTTCAGTAAGGGAAAATTTATGAAATACCAAATATCAATAAAATTAAATACAAAATTAACGTTGCTGCTACGGAAAAATGTCTCTTGACACTGTTTATCTCTATTGTGGAGAATTGATTAATTGCCACCGCATTAATCAACAATGATGTTATAAAGTGGCTACCTAGTTTGAACTGGGAAATGCATATTGTTCTTTTTTATTTCCTTGAATCAAGGATATTGTAGCGAAGAACACAACTCTAATGACCAACACATTTTGTCCATAAAATACACTAATGAGTATAGTTAGATGAATAGCTTTTTTTGTTCTGATTATTCGCGGCAAGCAGGAGAAGATATTATTGGTAGCGCCACCAATTCCCAAACTTATATTTTAGTTGAGTGTCCTCCACCTTGGACATCAGAAGCCTTTAACTCCAAATGGGTGCCTGAAAATTTGAGGACTTTAATAGAGGAAGTAAAACGTGCTAAACTACCAATTAGATTCCTCTTAATTGCTAATGATTTATCACACAAAGTCAACCAGACTACGCTTTTAATTTATCAAAAAAAAGACGGGTTGACTAATGGATACGATCGACAAGAATTTATACTACCAAATATTGATCAGGTAGCAGCAGTTGTGCAAAAATGGTTATGGGGTATCGGCTCTAATTCTGAAGTTGAAACTACTGCAACTAGAGATATTTTAGTATGTACCCACGGTAGCCATGATAAGTGCTGTGCCAGATATGGAAATCCGTTTCATTTTCATGCTACAGCGACTATTTCTGATTTGAATTTAGACAATGTGCGAATTTGGAAATCATCGCACTTTGGCGGACATCGATTTGCACCAACAGTTATAGACTTGCCAGAAGGAAGATACTACGGTAATCTCGATCTAGATTCATTCAAATCGATTTTGACTCGTACTGGCGATATTCAATGCTTGGATAAAGTCTATCGAGGCTGCGGAATTTTGCCTGCTGCACTTCAAACTTTGGAAAAAGAACTAATGCTTAGTGAAGGATGGGATTGGTTTAATTACAAAGTTGCAGGCAAAATCTTAGAGCAGAGTTTAGATAATAATACGATTCTAGGCGAGCTAAGTTTTGAAAAAGCTTCTGGTTCTCTCTACACTTACCAAGCAAAACTTGTGAAAGATGTAACCAAGGCTCAAAAACTTAAGAGTTCATGTAATGCTACACAAGAGTCAATAATTGCTAAGTATGCCATAGCTAATGCTTGGCTTACTTCTACTAAAGTAATGACTTATAGTGCATAAACATAATTCAGAATTCAGAATGCAATTAGTGGGAGATTTAGACCCGCCACTATCTTACAAAGTATGAATTGTTGATGTAGAGACGTAGAATTTTACGTCTCTACAAGGGTTTTGGTTGTTCATTCTGAATTCTGGCTCCTGAGTTCTGAATTCTTTCTTGCTAACCTATATTCAAGACTTTTCGTAACAGTGCTTGGTCTTCTAATTTGGCTTTTAAACGACCATTTTCGATATCTCGAATCCAGCTTTGGCTTTTACCTGCAAGCTTGGCTAATTCTCTTTGGGAGAGATTCAAATTTTTCCGCGCTTCCAAAATTTGTTCGCCTAACAAATCGCCTGTGGCTGTAGGCTTTCTTTTATTCTTAACACTTCGTCGTTGCTTTTTCTGCGATTCTGAGATTTGTTGTTCCCATTCTGGTGGTAGTTCAAAAGCCAAAATCCGCGCATTCATCAGCAGATTCCACTTCCCACGAGGGCCTGTGTCTGTGAGGCGAGTTTCAGCACCACCGTCATTTGTCCAAAATTCCAATGCTTCGTCTGGATCTTCGGGGATATCCATTAACTTCGCCCACAAAGGTTGAATTTCTGGTGGGTAGGTAACTGGATCGAAGATTGGTTTCATTCCATAATGATTGAGAATTTCCAAATCGCTTTCAAAAGTTCTTAGCAGGCGTTTGCGTTCTTCCCGTTGTCTGGATGCAACGCCGACTTTTTCTTCACCGTAAGCAATACGCAGTAAGGTAGGAACGGTAATGCGTTGTTCTTTGCCCATTTTGGTTTTGAACAACAACCACAACATAAGTCGAACTGCTCCTTCATGTTGCTGCCAAATACTCATGACTGTGGTTAGCAAGGTTTTGGGAAGACTGCCATATTGATAGAAGGCGGTTCGCTCTTTACATGCCTGTTTGTTTAAGAAATATTGCGCCCAAATACCAGCTTTGACTTTAAAAGTTAGCCCAATCAGATATTTGCATCCGAGGGCGTCTTCTTGAAAGTGGTGCTCAATGTCCACTAAGTGCCATAAACGGGTTTGTGTGACGGAGAATCCGTTAACTCTCCCTTGTTGAGGCCAGTCGATGGAGATAATCAGCGAGCAAGCTTGCTGGACAAGATTTTTCATTAAAGCTAATTTGGCAGCTTTATTTAAGTCTTTGCGTTTCTCCATCCCCAAATATTTTTCGATTTGGCGTTCATCGATCGCAAATTCTTGTTCCCAAGGTTTATCTAAAGCTGTGGCATAAGCCGCAAAAATTAGATGTATGCAAGCGGCTCTAATATCCAATCCTTCAATTGCGGCTAAATCTCTAGCCTTGTCGTTTACCTTAAATGGATCTTGGATGTGAAAAGCGATCGCTCCTTTGCCTTGGTTGACTTGTCTTCGATAACACAAGTAACCTTCTTCATCGGTTTCCCAATTTAAAGATGTGCGCTGCGCCAGTACATTGCAAGCTTCCCAAATGGCGATCGCTGAAGCAAATGGATTATTCTTGCCGTTAGAAAACAAGTCTAAGCTGGTAGTATTTCTCGGCTCAACTTTGCATCTCCCCTTTTTCGCCTGCCAAGGAATCGGAGAATTAGTTGCACAAGCAATTACGCATTGCGGCTGTGGATAATAACCCTCACAATTGTTACAAAGATAAGGATCGATCCAATATTCATCGTCCTCTATTTTGATTGCACCCGTAGGACATTGGGGGCGGCAGTTGTCACATCCAACGCAACTGTTGTTAGGAATCGTGTAAGGCATAATGGCTCTGTTCCCACTCTAATCGTTGAGATGTCTGGCTCAGGTCTCCCCTGGATGAGTCCTGTTTATCGATCGCTGACTACCAATTATCTTTATGGCGAGAATCATCTTTTCTCACCACACGAAATTCCCCACATCCGTATTTGACTTTGCATCCAATTGAAAGCTGTGTAAGGCTTTCAAGCCGAGCCTAAGATTACTTCTTTATTAACTATACATTTCATAAATCAAATAATTAAGTTGTTCGTAATGAGCTTAGAAAAAAACTTAACATTTATGAAAATATGTACTTAACGAACATTTTATCTTTAACCGTAAAACCTTAACCAAAGTCTTTTTAGTCAGCATTTAAATCTAGGGTAATTAACTTGGAACTTATTTATTAATAATTTTAATATTTAATGCTTCACAATATTCTGCTATAAAGTTTACAGTTTCTTTATGATAAGCTCTGTTTCGGATGATTCAACAAGGAAAAACAATAATCTTTATTTTGTCAGCATTTATCTAAATATTTAAATGAAACAACAAATGCAAAATGTTGCTTTCAAAAATACATATTGCAGATATCCAAATGTAACTAATAAACATTTAATTTAGTATATATGAATACTTTTATTAGATATTTGTTGTCCAAAATATCAAAATATTTGCAAAAGGATATCATCATTTTTATAGGCGGATATATATTTTTTGGAAATCATGATTATTGCCGTTGCAGGCTAATAAACATTTATCCCTAGAATCTATATCAAAATTATTGGCAATTAATTTCATTTATAAACTTGGAACTAAAGATAATACAGTTTTAGACTTAAAGTCATCAAATTTTGATGAAAGAAAATCATTATTGAATATCAAAAAAAGCAAATATTAGGATAATATAATGGTTAAAGTAGGAATAGATTACAAGGCAAAATAGCCGAGGAATAATTCATGGCACAACTAACAGGTTTGACATTTGGTGGTAAAGCTTGGACACCTAAATTTGCTCAAGAAATTGACAAAGACAAATGTATCGGCTGTGGCAGATGTATTAAAGTATGCGGATACAATGTACTAGGTTTGAAGGCACTCAACGAAGAGGGTGAATTTGTAGAAGACGAAGATGATGAAGAAATTGAACGTAAAGTAATGGCAGTTAGTAATCCAGAAAACTGTATTGGTTGTGAAGCTTGTTCGCGGATTTGTCCCAAGAATTGCTACACCCATGTTGCTTTAAACAATTAAGCTTTTCGGAGTTAGTCAATATTGTTGTTCGTCCAAGGAGGCACTGTTTGTATAAAGGGTAAATGCCCTAAGCAAGGTAACTAGAGGGGAATGCTAGTGCCGCTGCGCGGAAGGCAAAAGGCAAAAATCAAAAAGCTTTTATTTTATGCTTTGTCTTCGTAGTGTTGTACTTAATATTTACTGGAATTAGTAAAAAGTTCGCAGTAGACAAATGCGTAAATCGTAATATGTTAATTATTGACAAATTTAAACTTGCTGTTAGTATAGCCTGAATGATTTTAAAGCAAACAGTGTCCTCTGGAACAACTATCTTTTGTGGAAGCCTTGAGCTTCCTTTGTCATAGGAGTTGAAATATAATTGAAAATTTTCTGGGGGAAAGATATGAAAAAAATCTGGAAGTTTCCCCCATTTTTTATATCTGCACGTTAGAAAGTTAATAAGTGAAAACAAAAAACACTGCCCTGTGAAAGGGAATGGGGAGATGAGGAGATGAGGCAGTGAGGGAGACGCGGGGACGCGGGGACACGGTGACGCGGAGAATAATGAATGCTCAATGCCCCATACCCTGTTTGGCCAATGCTCAATACCCAGAAAATCACACGTTAAAAGACGCTTTACAGAGCAGGTAGTATGTATGCAACAAGTTCCTGTTTCACTATGGACTCTGGTTGCTGGGATAGTAGTCACAGCAATTAGTATTTGGATTGGTCACAACCACACTCTACTGCCGGTACAAGCATCGCAACAAGCGCCTTTGGTAGACGGTTTTTTCAATGTAATGTTTACCATTGCGATCGCTCTCTTCTTAGTAGTAGAAGGAACAATTGTGATTTTTTTGGTTAAGTATCGTCGGCGTCGGGGAGATGACACTGATGGCTTACCAGTAGAAGGCAACTTGCCTTTAGAAGTTTTTTGGACAGCAATTCCCACAATTATTGTCTTGTGTTTGGGCATCTACAGCGTAGATGTTTTTAACCGTATGGGAGGCTTTGAAGCTGCGGGTCATCCCCATTCAGTAGCTCACGTTCATCATGCGAGTGGGAGTGCAATTGCAGCTACTCTCAATGACACCCCCGAAGCAACAACAGCGCCGAAAATCGGTTTTGGTGCCTCTCCTACTAGCGAAGGCAAACCAGCTGACTTAGTTGTTGATGTCAAAGGTATTCAGTACGCTTGGATATTTAACTATCCAGAAACTGGCATTACTTCCGGAGAATTGCACATTCCCGTTGGTGCTGATGTGCAACTCAACCTTTCAGCAAGCGATGTAATTCACTCATTTTGGGTGCCAAACTTCCGGCTGAAACAAGATGCACTTCCCGGTATCCCCACCCAACTACGATTTGTCGCTACCAAACCAGGCACATATCCCGTAGTTTGTGCTGAATTGTGCGGTGGTTACCACGGCTCAATGCGAACACAGGTAATTGTCCACACACCAGAAGAATATCAAAGCTGGTTGACAGAAAACCAAGTTGCTCAAAAGCAAAACTCACATCAAATCGTTGCAGTTAATTCTGCTGAGTTATCAACCTCAGAGTTTCTAGCACCTCACGTCCACGATATGGGGATTAGTGCTGCAACTCTAGAGTCATTAGTCATTGGTCATTAGTCATTGGTCATTGGTCATTAGTCATTGGTCATTGGTCATTGGTCATTAGTCATTGGTCATTAGTAACTGACACATGACAAAGGACAAATGACAACGGACAAAGGACAAATGACAAATAACAAAGGACAAATGACAAATAACAAAGGACAAATGACAAACGACAAAGGACAAAAATATGACACAGGTAGAATTTCCACCGAACACTCCACCAGAAAAAAAGAAACCGGAAACTCTGGCGATCGCCCACACTTCTCATCAACAGGCGTGGAAGTGGCAAGACTATTTCACATTTAATATTGACCACAAAGTTATCGGTATTCAATATCTGGTAACGGCGTTTGTGTTCTATCTCATCGGCGGACTGATGGCTATGGCCATCCGCGTCGAATTAGCAACACCTGATGCAGATTTACTCGACCCCAATCTGTATAACGCTTTCATGACCAATCACGGGACGATTATGATCTTCCTGTGGATTGTTCCCAGTGCCATTGGGGGTTTTGGTAACTTCTTAGTACCGCTGATGGTTGGTGCTAGGGATATGGCTTTTCCGAAGCTGAACGCGATCGCCTTTTGGCTAAACCCACCAGCTGGTGCGCTGATATTAGGTAGTTTCCTGTTCGGCGGTTCGCAATCAGGTTGGACAGCTTACCCACCATTGAGCTTGGTGACAGCACCCATCGCCCAAACAATGTGGATATTGGCGATCGTTTTAGTGGGAACTTCTTCAATTTTGGGTTCGCTGAACTTTGTCATCACCATTTTGATGATGAAGGTTCCCAGCATGAAATGGGATCAGCTGCCTCTGTTTTGCTGGGCAATCTTGGCAACCTCCGTTCTGGCGCTAGTTTCCACACCTGTATTAGCAGCAGGTTTAATTCTGCTATTGTTTGACCTCAACTTTGGCACTTCCTTCTTTAAACCAGATGCAGGCGGTAACGTTGTAATTTACCAACACTTATTCTGGTTTTATTCCCACCCGGCAGTATATTTAATGATTCTGCCCATCTTCGGCATTATGTCCGAAGTGATTCCAGTTCATGCGCGTAAGCCGATTTTTGGTTATAAAGCGATCGCTTATTCCAGTTTGGCAATTTGCGTCGTCGGTTTGTTCGTCTGGGTACACCACATGTTTACCAGTGGTACGCCCGGTTGGATGCGGATGTTCTTCACCATCTCCACCCTAATAGTTGCCGTTCCCACTGGCGTCAAGATTTTCGGCTGGGTTGCTACCCTGTGGGGTGGTAAAATTCGCTTCACCAGCGCCATGCTTTTCGCCATTGGCTTGTTATCCATGTTTGTCATGGGCGGCTTAAGCGGCGTGACAATGGGAACAGCCCCCTTTGATGTTCACGTCCACGACACTTATTATGTAGTCGCGCACTTCCACTACGTTCTGTTTGGTGGTTCCGTGTTTGGCATTTACGCCGGCATTTATCACTGGTTCCCCAAAATGACCGGAAGGATGTTGAATGAAACCTGGGGACGCATTCACTTTTTCCTCACCTTGGTTGGCACTAATTTAACCTTCCTACCCATGCACGAATTGGGTTTACAAGGAATGCCGCGCAGAGTTGCAATGTACGACCCCCAATTCATCGACCTGAATCAAATTTGTACCTTTGGTTCGTTTGTTTTAGGGATATCAGTGATTCCCTTCACCATCAACATTATTCAAAGTTGGATTAAGGGACAGCCAGCAGGTGATAATCCTTGGAATGGTTTGACTTTGGAATGGACAACTAGCTCACCACCTGCGATTGAAAACTGGGAAGTGTTGCCGATTGTCACTCACGGGCCTTATGACTACGGTCATAGTAATGAAGTAGAGCCAGCAGCAACGCCGGAAGCTAGTGTTTGAAATTTAAACGCACAGGGGCGCTGAGGTAAGCGCAAAGGTTCGCAAAGAACTCGGAATTTCAAGCTTGGAACGTCAAAACTCCAAGCTTAGAACTTGAAACTTCAAGTTGAGGGATTTTCAAATCAAAAAAAATTCAACTTTTCTTGTGGGGTGGGCGTCTCGCCCGCCATTTAAGGAAGGGCGGACAAGATGTCCACCCCACAAGATTGGATAATTTATTTCTTGGTAATCCCTTAAAACTAGAAAGTTCTCGTTTAAAACTGGAAAGTTCTCGTTTAGAACTAGAAAGTTCTTGTTTAAAACTAGAAAGTTCTCGTTTAAAACTGGAAAGTTCTCGTTTAAAACTGGAAAGTTCTCGTTTAAAACTAGAAAGTTCTCGTTTAGAACTAGAAAGTTCTCGTTTAGAACTAGAAAGTTCTCGTTTAAAACTAGAAAGTTCTCGTTTAGAACTCGGAACTTCAAGCTTAGAACTCGGAACTTCAGCTTCAGAACTCGCAACTTTGATTTATTTCTGGGTGGGCTAATTCAAAATCATGGAACATATCAGCCCAGTCCCAAGTCCCAGTCACTTTTTTGCCAACAAATCTATGACTATAGCGACAACAGAACATGAAAGTGCAGGACATCACGAAGAACATCCAGATTTAAGAGTTTGGGGACTGTTGACATTCCTCGTCTCTGAATCGCTGATGTTCGGCGGATTTTTTGCCACCTATTTGTTTTTCCGCAGCAGTACGGCAGTTTGGCCGCCGGAAGGAACAGAAGTAGAGTTATTTGTGCCGACGATTAACACCATTATTCTGGTGTCTAGTAGTTTCGTCATTCACTTCGGCGATACGGCAATTAAAAAGAATAATGTCAAGGGAATGCAACTATGGTATACAATTACTGCCATCATGGGAGCAATTTTCTTGATTGGTCAGGCTTATGAGTACGCAACTTTAGGCTACGGTTTGACTACCAATGTCTTCGCTAACTGCTTTTATATAATGACAGGCTTCCACGGTTTGCACGTGTTTGTGGGACTGTTATTAATATTAGCTGTGTTGTGGCGATCGCGTATTCCCGGTCTATATACTGCCAAAAATCACACCTTCATCGAAATGGCAGAAATTTACTGGCACTTCGTAGACATCATTTGGATTGTTCTTTTCACTTTAGTGTACATTCTTACACTCTTTTAAATTGGGCATGGGGCATGGGGCATTGGGCATTGGGCATTAATAATTATTCCTAGTTTTTTACTATTGCCTCTTGCTTCTTGCCTTTTGCCTCTTGCCTATTGCTTATTACCTACTCTCCAATAAATTTGTTATGCTACTTGATACAAATAAATTCTCATGGTTTCAGGTTCCTGATGATATCAAAAATTTATTAATTTTAGCTGCACAAAATTGGGAAAATACATCAGAATCGGAAAAATATATTCAACAAGCACTAGCTAAAACTGGTGAAAATACAGACGTTTTGGTAGCAGCATATAGATTTTTTTACTATAAAAATAATTATTCTCTTGCACTGCAAACAACAACGAAATTATTAGATAAAATTAAAGAACTAGAAAAATTCCCTGACGACTGGGAGCAACTTAAGCCTATATTAGTCAATCGCAAAGAAGACCCACAAATTCGATTGTACTTGAATGCTTATGCTGCCTCTGGATTAGTTCTAGCAAAGTTAGGAGCAATAGACGAAGCAAAAGAAATCAGCACTAAAGTCAAAGAGATAGACGAAAAGCATGATTTCGGAGCCGGAATTCTCCTAGATATTTTGACACGTCCAGCAGAAGAAGACTAGTCAGTCGATGTGGTTTGGGGAGATGAGGGAGACAAGGGAGAGGGGGTAGACAAGGGAGAAAGATTGCTACCTTGTCCTCCTTGTCTCCAATGCCTCATGTGTTTTTATTCAATCAAGGTGAACATTCATGAACAATTGGCTATCTACTTCATCTTCGTCTTATCCACTTTTGGGAACTACGAGTAATAATAACTCTATCATTCCTCCAATCTACATACCTACTACACCAGTTGTAGGTAGTATTCCTAATGTTTCTCCGATTATTATCATTCAATCTTCTCAAATGAGATTTTAACAGTTATGAAAGGTAGGGATTGGCTATTAACGGGAGACGGTCAATATCAAGCCTGTAAATCTGTGAGAGCGTGGGATTTATTGAGGGATAATTACCGAGTTTATCGGTTTTTAACTGAGGTGGAAGATGTTCTCAATAATGCGGAGGAAGAATCGAGTTGTTTGCCAGAAATTCTGATGCTCGTTAGACGCTTGATCGTCAATTCCTACTGGGTGCGGAGTCAGTATTTAGAACCTTCTCCCAAAACTGGAACCTCTGTTTTACTCCTATACGATGAATTGGGTTTTCCGTTGACGGTGCAAACAGTAACATTTGCACCAGGAACCAAATCAACTATTCATAATCATGGAACGTGGGGAGTAGTGGCGGTGTTAAAAGGTCAGGAAAAAAATACTTTTTGGCAACGCACTCAGAATTCAGAATCTGAAGACAAAATTGAATACACGGGAGAACTAACTCTCTTTCCAGGAGATATTATTAGCTTTACTCCCGATGCAATTCACTGTGTAGAAGCACTGGGCGATGAACCCACTGTGACTTTTAACATTTACGGTGAAACCGACCCGAAAGAAAGATTTGAGTTTGACTTTCTAACCCAGACAGCGAAGAATTTTTGAAAAATTGTAGAGACGCGATTCATCGCGTCTTCTTCACCCAAATTGCGAATTGCTATAAGAGGTAGTTGTATGGCAAGAGTAATATTCTATAGTAAACCAGGCTGTAAAGGTGCTACTAAGCAAAAAGTTTTGCTCGCAGCTGCCGGTCATGAGGTGATAGCATACGATTTGCTAACAGAACCTTGGACAGTTGAAAGGTTGCGTTCATTTTTTGGCGATCGCCCCGTAGCCGAATGGTTTAATCGTTCTTCTCCAAGGGTAAAATCTGGTGAGATAGTTCCAGAGAAAATTGATGCCGACACTGCTTTGCTGCTGATGTTGAGAGATCCGTTATTGATTCGCCGTCCTTTATTAGAAGTAAGCGATGCTTCCGGCGGGCAAAGCCTACGCCGTGAGGTAGGATTTGATGTTGAAAAGATTGATGCTTGGATTGGCTTAAACCCTGTGGATGAATCCTTCCGAGAAATGAGCGAAAATCTGATGAATCAGGATTTACAAGGCTGCGCCCACAATGGCAAGCACGGTCATCATGACCATCATCACGAACAAGGTGGCTGTAAGCATCATGGTGAAGAACATCAAAAACAAGGTAGCTGTAACCATTAGTTTAATATGATGGCATAAAAGCATTTAGCAAACTGTGAGGAGCTTAAGGATTGCAGAAGTTCGCTAATCTATTCCCAGAGGACTTGCCACGAATCATTCAAAGATCCCAGCTTGTCCTCCGAGATGGAAAATGGCGAGAAGTTAGATACAAACGCTCAGAACGCACTGCATCAGGGGTTTATAATTTTGTCACTCTAGAGGAAAAAGTATTCATTTGTAGAGCTAGTGCTAGGGTAGGAGGCAGACTAATCAACCATGTAGATTTAGCAATGGGAAGGGATGTAGACTACGCTGGTCGGCTCTACTTTTCAGGACGCGCTAAAAGGGGCATCCTCCGCAAGTGGACTAATGAATCTGGACATTATCGACCAACTCCTGAGTTGATGAGCAATGCAGGTTTACCTGAAGAACTTTTTGAGCTGGGTCAATTCAAAAGCCTAATCAGTGTAATTTCCCACCCCGATCATTATTAAAACGAAACAGCCTTTGCCCAGATAAAAGATAACAGTTGATAACCTCGCAAAGTGTATTTAAATCAAATGATGAATATCATAAAATATTAATAAAAAAGATAATATGACTAGCCGATTTATTACCGAGCGAGATTTTGAAGAATATAAGGCTTTAAAATGCAAGCTGACGAGTTTACCGGAGTCAGATAGGTTCGATGAAATAAATGTTATTTTAGATAGAGATTCTGTTATTGGTTTAAAGTTGGCTAATGCCGTACTGAATAACAAAAAATACTTTGAGCTTCTTCTAGAGCGAGGACTAGAGAAAGCAAATGCGAGTGAAATAGAACTTTGGCTAAAGTATTTACTCCCGCGTATAGGCTTCCGGCGGGTCATAGCCATCTTATCTAACAAATTGTCACAACAGCCTCAGCAAGTCGCGAAGGCTTCATACTGGTTGCCCAAATTTCTACCAAAAGGTAACGAACAAGCAGCAATCTTGTTGAAAAATCTTTGGAATCAGGAGAAACAAATGTTAGATGGAGAGTACAAAATTGTTAATTCTTCAGGACAGTTTACAAGTTAATTTTAAGAATCAAGGGTAGTAAAGGTTCTAAAATAATTGTGGAAGTTCTCAATTTTGAAGATTTATATCCAACTGGTGAAGTTAGGCAAGTATCGCCTGGAGATATTGAGATTCTTAACCCACAACCCTATGACGATTGAGACTTAATAGTAGTAATCGAATTTCAACCACGAGTTAAGGGCATAGCAATGCTATGCCCCTACTGTGTATTTTTTTAACGGACTTCAGCAGTTTCTAAGGACAAATCTTGAAACATCGGGGTGCTGAGGTAGCGTTCGCCGAAGGAAGGTTGAATCATCACGATTAACTTACCGACGTTTTCTTTGCGTTTACCTACTTGAATGGCGGCGCACAAAGCAGCACCGGAAGAAATTCCAGATAATAAGCCTTCTTCTTTTGCTAGGCGTCGTCCATAAGCGATCGCTTGATCGTCGCTGACTCTAATTACTTCATCAACCAATTCTAAGCGCAGAACATCTGGGACAAATCCGGCGCCAATGCCTTGAATTCTATGGGGCCCGGCTTCACCGCCTGAGAGAACTGGACTGTTGCTGGGTTCAACTGCGATCGCTTGGAAAGTTGGTTTGCGGCTTTTGATTACCTCTGCAATACCAGTAATCGTCCCACCAGTACCTACTCCCGCAATTACAATATCCACTTCTCCATCTGTATCAGCCCAAATTTCTTCGGCGGTGGTTTCGCGGTGAATTTTGGGATTGGCAGGGTTGCGGAATTGTTGCAGCATATAAGCATCGGCAGTATTAGCGACAATTTCTTCGGCTTTTCTGATTGCTCCCCGCATTCCCTCAGTACCTGGTGTCAACTCTAAGGATGCGCCATAAGCTCTGAGCATAGCTCGTCGTTCGCTGCTCATGGTTTCTGGCATTGTCAAAATTAACTTGTAGCCCCGTGCAGCTGCCACCATTGCTAGAGCAATTCCTGTATTACCTGAGGTAGGCTCTACTAAAACGGTTTTTCCAGGATGAATTAAACCGTCTGCTTCTGCTGCAAGTACCATATTTAACCCAATGCGGTCTTTTACCGAAGCCGCTGGGTTCATCCCTTCGAGTTTGACGACTATTCTTGCTAATACTCCCTCAGCTTGAGGAATTTTGTTTAATTCAACCAAAGGAGTTCTTCCAATCAGTTCTGTTACGTCCTTAGCAATCCGCATCATTTAACCCCTAAAATTCTAAATCTTAGTGCAGAGTATCTACTTATAACAATAAGCTTTTGTGTATTGGTTTTGTAGTTAAGTGCAAATGATTGCACATCCTATGTATTTTAGCTAAAGCATAAAATATATAAGTTTCAGAAGAACTTTTCCGAGATGTTTTCCAAGGAGAACCAAGATGTTAGTCGCCATCGTTCAAGTTTTGATGAAAATATGAATTAATCTGCGAAAATTTAATTGTCTTTTCTATTTATTGAGTCTATCCTTATCAAAAGACATTGATATTTAGTTTTGAGTACAGATTTTGTCCTGCTAAAACTTCCTAAAAAATAGCTTTCAATCCCTATCTACATTGCTTTGAGGTTGAGTACTCCACACACCAGAACCCCACCTCGAAAATACTAGAACCCCGTCTGAAAAACACTAGCACCTATACCCCAATGAATTTTTAAAATACTTATTGAGCAAGCATTACAGACTTTGAGTACTGTTTTAATGAATTTAATAATCTTAACGGGGCTGGGGTAAACTGTTTTGTGGAGAGGTGGCTGATATAAATCGTATAGGATTTACGCAGAGATTCCCCTCTACCCCCCAACATTCCTAAGCGAAAGTTTAGCGAACTAGGGGGGACTTCTTAATCTCTCTTTTGAGAGTAGGATGAAACCACATTCCAGGATAGAAGGGTGTTATTCCTAAGTAAATGTTCCTATTAATTGTGAAAATTTTGGTATTTTGTCAATGGTTAATGGTCAGGGATAATTAGATAAATAACTGACAATTAATAGTTATAAAATTACCTTCCACACATATTTTAGCATCAGAACTGTTTGAAAAGTAGAAAGATAACAGATTACAGGCAAATGAGATACAAGTTTTAAGAACAAAGCCATAATCTCAAGAGATTTTTAACTCTATTTACTGTTCACTGTTATATATACCTACTTTAGGTAAACAGCAAAAGATATTTTTCTCTACCAATTCTTCAAAATCAAAAAACAGATATAAATCTGGAAACCCAGGTATCATCTGAATTTAGAAATTTTGAATTTTGAATTTTGAATTGGTATTACTGGGTGCATACTACCTGGCTAGGGAGAGCAAGATGAAAAGCAAATTTTTAAATGTTCTTACAGTTTGTGTAGTTACCTTAGCGGTGCTTTCTCCAGAGCTAGTAGTATTTGGCATCATTTGGGAGCGACATATTGAGTTCCTAAAATCACAGAATTTAGCCTGTGAAGTTAGTAAGACTGGTGTGGCGATCGCTGCGACTCCCCAGACAGAAAATATACCATTACCTCAGACTAAAATACAAACCTCTGAGCAAAATCTGGTTAATAAAATGCTGACTGTTACTGAGCAATATAAACTTGGCACAATCCTACAATGGTTCTTCTTGTTAACCCCGATTTGTGTGGGGTTAGGTATTATCTTTTACGACAGGTATCTTGTTTATCGCGCTGCTGTTTTAAAAGAGCAAGTTGAAATGTTGGAAAGACTGTGGCAGCAAAGTATTGAACAGTAAGCTAGGCATTATTAAACTTATTTAGAGATTTTAAACTCTCTGGATACGCTTCAAATTTGTTCCTTCAAATCCAGAAAATAACCATGACAGAACAACGCCAACACTTGTATTTTAACCTAATTGATGAATTGCTAAAATGCCCTAACGGTCATGAACCAGAAGTTTTAGAAGCTCAACCAGAATTAATTGATTCTGGTTTAGTAGAAACAATGTTACAAGTAGCAACTATGTTCGCCCATGAAGGCAATCAAGATGGTGCGAAGTTTTTATTTTTTGTTGCCCGCGAACTAGCGAAACAACTGGGTTTATATCCTGAAGTTCCCAACTCTGAAGTTGCTAATAAGGAGTAAAGATGCTGTTGACTTCAACTGATGCCGGACAAATAGCTTTAGAGCTACTCATGGCAGATTGGAACATTTCAGAAGAAAATAGAGAGTGGTTTACAATCTTTAACTCTCGGTTAATTGGTGAGAGTTGGTACATTGTAGAACTAGGTGTAGAAGGATTTCCCGATCGCTGGTTTATTCAAGTGTATGACAATGGAGTTTGCGATCCAAACTATACATTTATTTCACCGATTGGTGGCTCTGAAGGATTTACAGACTTAGTAAATCTGCCGGATATTGTCGCTGAGGTTTTAGTTTGCGAACGTAATGCCCGGTGAAAAAGCAGGGGAGTAGAGGAGCAGGGGAGCAGGGGAGAAAAATCAGGCCACTTGCGGGTGGAACTTCAACTAACAAAGCAAGTAAGCTTCATGAGCTATCGCCCACTCAGATGCAAGATTTTGAACCATTACTTCTCGATAAAAAGAATTAAAAATTAATAATCAGAATTCATAATTCAAGCATCAGAATTAAAAAGAGGTATACCACATCAGGTATACCTTTTTTGTATATAAAATAGCGAAATACAGAATTTATCAGTAAAAAAACTTTAATTCATGAAAATGATATTCTTTATTTCGCTTTTTGGAAATATGCCACAAGATTGTAATTATATTATTACCAAGTAAGGTATAACTAAAAACCCTTTATTTCTAGAGAAGCAAATTGTCATATTTAATCTTTTATTTCAGTTAAATAAAGTAAATTGTCATATTTAATTGACAAGATTATGTTATATTAAATTAGAGTGACCGACGCTACAGAAATATCAGTTGAAATGATTGCTGAAGACATCTTAGCTAAAGAATTCACAAGAGTCGTCAACCACTACTATCCCAAAGTCGGGGAATTACTAGACGGGTGCTATGTGAAAGTGATTACCTGTTTTTGGGGACGACCGGCAAGACGCTTGCAATATATAGGAATTTATTGCTCTGCTGAAATGATTCCTTATGTGCAAGCTCAAAAAGAAATACTTCGAGAAGTGGCAGACAACATGGGTTTAGTGCAAGTAGTTTGCATAAATGCCAAGCGATTATTACGCGACCCAATGTCGAAACTTAAAGAAAATAATCCACGCCTATGGTTGGAGTTGCAGTGGGTTGCTACTTAGTAGTTTGTCAAGCCAGTTTGTCAAGCTAAAATTGGCGGTTTTAGGATGACAGGGAGAATTTTCAATCGAGCAAAGTTGTCTTGACACACTACTAAATAGCCAGCACACACGGTGGGTAAAAAGTATCAACGCAAGTAATGAAAACTGGAATTTTCTGCAATTACGAAAATCATCACCAAGATGCTCGTCGTGCCATTTTTGAGCAAGTAACGCTGATAAAACAGGCAGAAAGTTTAGGTTTTGCAGAAGCCTGGGTAAGCGAACATCATTTTAGTGAATCCAATCTTAGCCCATCCATGTTAGTGTTAATGGCACACTTGGCGGGATTGACTTCAACTATCAAATTAGGCACAGCGGCGGTGTTATTGCCATTTTATAACCCGATTCGGGTAGCGGAAGACATCGCCACTTTGGATAACTTGTGCAATGGACGATTATTATTTGGAGTTGCCAAAGGAGGGCCTTTCCCTCAACAAAACAAACATTTTGCAACGCCAATGAGCGAATCGCGTGGCAAAATGTTAGAGGCGATGGCATTGATTGAAAAGCTTTTATATGAAACTAACGTATCATTTAACGGGCAATATTATCAATGCGATCGCCTAACAATTTACCCAAAACCATTGCAACAAAAAATTCCCGTCTATGTTGCTACTGGTGGTGATGATGGTATCGAGTTTGCCGCCAAACATTCCTTCAGTTTGATGGGTGGCCCGCCGTTCTCCCTACAGAGATTGAAAAGTACCATTGCCAAATATCAAACGTTAAATGCTAGTGGTACAGAAAACTTTGTGCTGGCACGCTTCTTTTACGTTGGCAAAACTAACGATGAGGCTGTGAGTGAAGCGTTACCTTTCATTCGCAAATTCAGCCAAAAAATGAAAGCTAATTCGGCCGAAGTAATGCAAAGTGCGAATCCCAACCAAAAACCATTCGATCGCACAAACATTTGTTTCGATGAAGACTATTTAATTGAGAACTCAATTATCGGTGATGTGGAGAGTTGTCGAGACAAAATCAAAAAATTTCAGGACGAATTAAACTTAGGTACGCTAGCACTCAAACCCTCATCTTTAAACGTGCAAAAAAACCTAGAGAGTTTGACGCGCTACAACCAAGAGGTGCGAAATTATGTCTTCTAAATTATACCTGCTGCCTCCCGATGATTTACCTCCAACTGAGGTAACAAGAGAGGATGGAATGTTGCAGATGGAATTAGAACAGGCTACAGGCAGATGCTTTTTTTTAGCCTGCGATCGCATTACGCGAGTACTGTTATCTAATTGTCAGTGGTATCTGACAACAAATGCCAACATTCTCACATTAATTATTGATTGCCCCGACTTAGTATCTTACTGGCATATTGTCAGCAATATTCCCCAGTTAGGCAATCGCTTAGAGAGGTTTTCTACTAACGCCAAAATTCGCGTTTATCCACCATTCGGCAAAGGAACGCCCTTTGAAATTGGCGTCAATGAAATCTCTGCTTATCGAGATTGGCTTTAGGTCGATAAACATCATATTATCTCACACCCTGTACTCTTAGAGTGCAGGGTTTTGTCATTTGAGAATAATTATTTACTTTAATATTTTTGCTTTTTATAGTTATAAAATTTCTTTGTGCGTCTACTTTATATATAACTGGCTTATGTCCAAACCTGCTGATATCAGCACTAAACGCCTAATTAGCCTCGCACCCGATAATTGGGTAAAATGGGTAACACAAATTCCCGACGTTATCGTAGGCGAAATTCTCAACTCAGAATTTCAATGGCTGAGTAGACAAAGTGATGTACTCATCCGGGTAGAAAATCCGCAGTACGGGAAGTTTCTTGTTATCAATGAATTACAACTGCGCTATAAACCCGAAATGCCACGACGGATGCGTGCTTATACAGCACTCGCTGAAGAAAAATATAATTTACCTACCTATCCAGTATTAATTAACATTCTTAAAGGAACTAACACAGAAATACCTACAACATATACATCAAATTTCGCAGGCTTGAAAGCAACTCAAGATTATCGAGTAATTAACCTTTGGGAAGTTGATGTAAATACTGTATTTGATACGCCATTGCCATCCTTACTTCCCTTTGTGCCCATCCTCAAGGGTGGCGAAAACGAAGTTATAATTCGAGAAGCCTTACAAGTTCTGCGTGCAGACGAACAACTAAATCAACTAGAAACAGTTTTGGCGTTTTTTGCTACGTTTGTAATAGAGAGTGCCTTAGTCCAGGAAATTATGAGGTGGGATATGACTGTGTTGCGTGAGTCGCCTTGGTATCAAGAAATTTTACGTGAAGGAGAAGCGCGAGGAGAAGAACGCGGAAAAGAACGCGGACGACGAGAGGAATTATATTCAGGTATTGAATTAGCGCTGGAAATTAAATTTGGAACTCCTGGCTTAGATTTAATGCCAATGATTTACCAAATTACAGATTTACAGCGATTAAAAGAGATTCAGCAGGCTATGAAAACGGTGAATACAGTTGAAGAATTACAGCAAATTTGTGAGTAAATTACTACTGAAAAAGGGGTGGCTGCTATTTTTACAATTTCACCAAAATAGCGTATCATTATATTCACGCCGTAATTCATGCTGACATATTTGTTATCTTTTCAGTTAGCCATTTATACCAGCTATCTAACCCTAATCCAGTAGTTGCAGAAACCTCAAAAATCTGAATTTTGGGATTAACTTGCTTTGCGTATTCCATGCACTTTTGTACATCAAATTGCACGTAAGGTAGCAAATCAATTTTAGTCAAAATCATGATGTCACTAGCGCGGAACATGTGGGGATATTTTATCGGCTTATCTTCGCCTTCCGTGACAGAGAGAATTACTACTTTAGAAAATTCTCCTAAATCAAATAAAGCTGGACAAACCAAATTTCCTACATTTTCAATCATCACAACTGAATTCAACGGTGGGTTTAGTTGTTGTAAACCCCTGTCTATCATTGATGCGTCTAAATGACAGCCTGTCCCGGTGTTAATTTGGATGACTTTACAACCTGTTTCTTGAATTTTTTTAGCATCGTTAGTAGTTTCTTGGTCGCCTTCAATGACGCTAATAGATAGCTCATGTTTTAAATCATTGATGGTGCGAGTTAAAAGAGTTGTTTTCCCTGCGCCAGGAGAACTCATTAAATTTAAAGCAAGAATGTTTCGACCTTTAAACCATCCGCGATTTTGGGCTGCAATTAAATTATTTTTTGCTAATATATCCTGTTCTAATGAGATAGTCGTGCCATGTATTTTGGCATGAATTTGAGATACTTCTGTGTGAGTATCGTGACTGTGGGAATGAGTAATTACAGTGCCATCAGCTAAAGTATGAGTGTGAGTATGGTGATGATTATGTTCGGTTTCACTTACTTCTAAATTTGTAATTTTGGTTTCGCCATCATCATAACAACCGCAGGTTACACACATAATTCCTCTATTTCAATTTCTTTAATTTTGAGTTCTTCACCAGATATTAAATGTAATTCCACGCTACCGCAATTACAGATACCAAATGGTTTATCTAAATAAATTTCTGCACCGCATTGTTGACATCTTGCTAAACCAGGAATTTCCAAAATCTCTAATGTTGCCCCTTCTAAAACTGTACCTTGAGTGCAAATATCGAAACAAAATCGAATAGCATCGGGCATAATAGCTGAAAGTTTGCCAATTTCTAAAGAAACCCGTTGTACTTTTGCACCTTTGGCGTGTTCGGCTACAATTGCAACGATATTTTGGGTAATTCCTAGTTCGTGCATATAGAAATATCTTAAATACTAACAAATTCGTGGCAATTGGTCGCCTACTAACATATCAACAATACGTTCGGCACCAAAAATTGTTTTTAATAACACAATACCTGGAGGTGAAGTTATTACTTCCCCAATAATAGAAGCATTTTTTCCTGCGGGATGAGATTTCATCGCTGATAAAATAGATTCGGCATACTCTCTTTTCGCCACTACAACTAACTTACCTTCGTTAGCTAAATAAAATGGATCTAAACCCAAAATTTCGCAAAAACCTTTTACCTCTTCACGCACTGGAATAGATTCTTCGTAGAGGCGAATTCCCACATTGGAAGTAACAGCAAATTCATTCAAAACAGTTGCTAAACCTCCGCGTGTCGCGTCCCGCATTGCATGAACTTGGGAACAGACATTGAGGATAGTTTGTACTAAATCATGCAACGGTTGACAGTCACTTTCAATATTAGTTTCTAAAGCTAATTCTCCACGGGCAATTAAAATTGCTGCCCCATGATTCCCTAATTCACCGTTAATAATTACAGCATCGCTAGGTTGAATATTGTGGGCAGAAATATTGATTCCTTGCGGGATGATACCAATACCAGCAGTATTAATAAATAGTTTATCGGCAGCACCGCGATGTACAACTTTTGTGTCACCGGTGACAATTTGAACGCCAGCTTTTGTTGCGGCTGCTTTCATGCTGGTTGCAACGCGTCGCAATGTTTCTATTGGTAATCCTTCTTCTAAAATAACGCTACAAGTTAGATATAAAGGTTTAGCACCACTGACGGCTAAATCATTAATTGTGCCGTTGATGGCTAATTCTCCGATATCGCTACCTGGAAAAAATAAAGGATTTACAGTATATGAATCTGTGGTAAAAGCGAGTCTGTCTCCTTGTTGTAAAAGTGGGGCTAAGTTGAAGGTTGCTTGGTCTTCTAATTGGGAGAGAATTGGGTTATTAAAGGTATTAACAAAGATGTCGTCAATTAAATCGCGCATGGCTTTACCACCGCTACCATGTGCGAGGGTGATGTGAGTGTCTTGGGTTTTATGGCGACGGAAGTGCATTATTGTAGGTGTTTTTTTAGGGGGATATCACGCAGAGACGCAGAGGCGCGGAGAGAGGATTGAGGAGTTTTATTTGCCTTTTTCTTCGTGTCTACCACTATGTTTGTCGGAATGTAGTTGACCTCCGACTGCCCAGTTTTAGCGTTCAAATTCATCGATGTGAATGGTTATCCATTCTGGTTTGGAGTTTAAGGTGGCGACAAGGGCATCGGTGATGGCTTTAACTAGTTGACGCTTTTTTTCGATGGAGTGTCCTTTGGCAATTTGAACTGTAATAAATGGCATTGAAGTTACTCTCAAATAGTATAGTTTGGGGCTAGTCTAAAGAGAAACCACAGGCGGGGAGGGGTTCTTGCGTGATGGTTACTTTTGGTTTTTCAGCTATTACTTTTTTAGCCATAGTAGAGAGGCGTCCATATTTGTAATAAGCTGCACAAGCACCTTCAGAAGATACCATACAAGTGCCAATTGGTGTTTCGGGCGTGCAACCTGTACCAAATACTTTGCATTCCCAAGGTTTTAATACACCTTTGAGAATTTCTCCACATTTACATGCTTTATGGTCGGCTATTTTCAGGTTAGGAATGGTAAATTTAAGTTCGGCATCAAATTGAGCATATTCAGGTTGAATTTTTAATCCTGAATAGGGAATATCGCCCAAACCGCGCCAATCGAAAGTGTCTTTTACAGCAAACACTTTATTGATAGCTTCTAGTGCTACTTTATTCCCGGTTTTTTGGACAATTCGATTATATTGATTTTCAACTTCGCAACGATTTTCTACTAGCTGTTGCAACAGCATCCAAATTGATTGGAGAATATCTAAAGGTTCAAATCCGGAAACGACAATTGGCTTATTATATTGTTGAGAAATAAATTCATAAGGGTCAGTACCAATTACCATGCTGACATGACCAGGCCCGACAAATCCATCGAGTTGTAAATCGGGATTATCTAATAGTGCTTCGAGGGCGGGAATTACAAGAACGTGATTGCAAAACATACTAAAGTTAGCAATTCCTTCAGCTGCGGCTTGCAGAATGGTGAAGGCGGTACTGGGGGCTGTGGTTTCAAAACCTAAAGCGAAGAAAACTACTTCTTTATCGGGGTTATCTTTAGCAATTTGTAAGCTATCTAGGGGAGAGTACACCATACGGATGTCTGCGCCTTGTGCCCTGGCTTGCAGTAAACTTGTCTTGGAACCAGGAACTCGCATGGCGTCGCCAAATGTGGTGAAGATGACGTTAGGATTTTGAGAGATAGCGATCGCATCATCTAATCTCCCCTTTGGCATAACGCATACCGGACAACCAGGCCCGTGAATTAATTCAATGCGATCGGGTAAAATCTCTTCAATACCATATTTAAATATAGAGTGAGTATGCCCGCCGCATACTTCCATAATTTTCAGAGGTTTTTCTATTTCTTCGCACAATTTTGCAATTTCCCGACGTAAAGCTTCAGCTTTTTCTCTTTCGCGGAATTCATCAACATATTTCATAGAAAATCACAAGTAGTTTTAATACTTCACGCAAAAACGCAAAGAAAGAAATATTAAATGTTAAAGGTAATTAGTAGCTTGCGCTGCTGCTAATTCTTGCAACAATTCTAATGTTTGTGCTGCTTCTTCCTCATTAATTCGATTCATCGCAAAGCCAACATGCACTAACACCCAATCTCCAATACAAGCTTCAGCCGGATGTTCTTCATCAACGATGCAAGCAATATTTACTTCGCGCTTCACACCACCAACATTAACAATGGCTAACTTATGATTAACGTTGGTAATTTCAACAATTTGACCGGGAATTCCTAAACACATTTTTATCTTCTTTGCGCCTTTACATGAATTAAATTTATCTTCTTAATTGTGCCGCTGTAATAACTGCTTGCCCTAAAGATAACCCGCCATCATTAGCTGGAATTAAGCTGTGAGTCAATACTTTTATTCCCAACGTTTCTAATGATTTACTAACTAGCTCTAACAAGACACAATTTTGAAATACTCCTCCTGTTAAAACAACATGATGAATTACATTTTCTTGACAAAGAAGTTTAACCATCTCCACAATTGCATTAGCTAAACCTTTGTGAAATTTACCAGCTATAACCGCTTTAGGAATTTGTTGCTGCAAGTCATAGAGTAAACCTTGCCACATTGGACGCGGGTCTATACAATAAATACTATCTAAAAAGCTAAATTCAAAAGGATATATTACCATTTCTTTATCATTATTTAAGCTGTTAACATTGACTAGAGCTTCCATTGCGATCGCTGCTTGTCCTTCATAGCTACATTCATCTCTATAAATACCGATAGCTGCCGCCACCGCATCGAACAACCTCCCCACTGACGAAGCTGGAGGAGAGTTAATTTTTTTCTCAATCAGTTGATTAAGTAGCTTGATTGGCTTATCTTTCAAAAACTTAATTATTTCTAGATCGGTATATTTTTCTTGACAATCATCCCAAAGATTAGCAGCTATTAATTGGGCATAAGTATTACGCCAAGGCTGATATATTGCTTGTTCGCCGCCAATCATCGCTACTGGTTTAAATGTTGCCAATCTCTGAAATTTTCGGTAATCTGCTAAAAGAAATTCTCCACCCCACAGATTACCATCTTCGCCATAACCCAAACCATCTAAAGCAATACCTAATACTGGAGGCGAATCTAGAGGAATATTATTTTCCGCCATACAAGCAGCAATATGCGCGTGATGATGTTGAATTGGGTTAATCTTAATTTTATTTGTATCTGCAAATTCTTTACCGACTTTGCTTGAAAGATATTCTGGATGTTTATCAATTGCAATTATTTCTGGTTCGTGTCCAAATAAATTTAAATATAAACTCAAAGTTTCTTGGTAGCTATAAAAAGCCGCGCCATTTTCTAAATCTCCTAGATGTTGCGAAAGAATTGCTTCTCTTTCTCGCAACAAACAAAAGGTATTTTTTAACTCACTACCCATTGCTAAAATTGGCGGCACATTTTCAAATCCCGGTGGTAAACTAATCGCTGCTGGTGCGTATCCTCTAGCACGCCGAATTGTTTGCAGCTTATCGCCAACAACCCGCACCACCGAATCATCTACTCTATTAATAATATCCCTATTATGAAGGATAAAATAATCAGCTATTACCCCTAATTTTTCTCTAGCTTCATCATTATCAATACATTGCGGTTCATCAGCAATATTGCCACTAGTTAAAACAATTGGGCGATTCATCCGCCGCAAAATTAAATGATGTAATGGCGTATAAGGTAGCATAAAACCAAGGTGATTTTGCCCCGATGCAACCGAAACCGCAATCTTAAATTTCACAGACGATTTATTCTCAATTTCTATTCCCACTCCCTTCCTCTGCAATAAAACAATTGGTGCAGCAGGGCTTGTTAATAATTCTTTTTCCTTAGCATTTACATTACAATACTGTTCAATTACTTCAATATCACGTGCCATTAAAGCAAAAGGTTTATGATAGCGTCTTTTGCGATATCGCAATTTTTCTACAACAGCTTCTTGAGTTGCATCGCAAGCTAAATGAAAACCACCTAAACCTTTAATTGCGACAATTTCACCTCTTTGCAATAGGGTACAAACCGCATCAACATCATCTAACATCGAAAACATAGAAGCAGTAACCGCTTTCCCATCAGCACGTTCTAACCAAGCTGAAGCACCGCAAGCATGACAAGCTACAGGTTGGGCGTGAAAACGGCGATTTTTGACATCATGGTATTCCTTTGCACATTCCGGACACATAACAAACGCAGACATACTGGTATTGCATCTGTCATAAGGAATGGCGCGAATAATACTCAACCGAGGGCCACAATGAGTACAGTTAGTAAAAGGGTAACGGTAAAAGCGGCTAAAAGGGTCGAAAATTTCTTTTTGACATTGAGGACAAGTTGCTGCATCAGGAGCAATTTCTGTTTTAATTGCACTATTGACGCTAGTAGAAATTACAAAATTATCAACGTTGAATTCACCTGCGTAAGGAGTTCTTATTAGCTCATTAATTTTTGCCAGTGGCGGACATTCTGTTTGTAATTTAGCAACAAATTCTGTTATTGCTTCTTCACTACCAGATACGCGAATTAAAACACCTTCACCATCATTACAAACATCTCCACCCAAACTGCAAACTTTAGCAAGACGATATACAGTAGGACGAAATCCTACTCCTTGAACAGTACCGCGAACTCTAATTTCTTCACTCACCATAGTTAAACTGCCACAGCAAAATTCGATTATTTCCAGAATCAGCTATTACTGCCGTTTTGCCACAAAATTTTATGCCGTAACACCAATTTAAACTATCCCGTTTTGGTAATCCAAAATTACGATTTTCACCTTTACTTTGAAAATTAATTTGTCCGGTAATGGCATCTGCCGTTGCACCTTGCAGTGATAGAATTGATTCTGGCTTTCTCCATCCTAACAACCGAGAATTTGCAGTATCCGCAACTACTAACCAATCTCCAGCTACACCCACACCATAAGGCATACTCAAGCTACTAGCGTTAGGATAATAAACCCCTTGATTCATTTCTACTGAATCAAAGTTTTTTTGCCCTAAAACAACTGCACAAGGAGTATTATTTTCTGTCGGTATTCCTTGCCAAATCATCACGCGGTTATTACCTGCATCGCTGACAACTAAATTTTCTCCCCAAAAAGTAATATCGTGACACCAACGCATACTCGCTGCGGTTGGAGAACCACCGCCATTTTCATTGCGAGATATCATATCCGGCTGTCCCAAAACTATATCAGCAGGTTGGCCATTTTCTGTGGGTAATTGATGCCAAATTAATACCCTGCGGTTTCCTGTATCAGCAGCAAATAGCCGTTCTTGATAATAGAAAACACCATAAGGCCAGTGCATTGTACTAGCAGATGCTTGTTGAGTTCCTCTATTTGGTTCGTTATCGATAAAATTAACTTGTCCTAATACTAAATCCGCTGGTACATTGCTATCTTCTGGTAAGTTTTTCCAAATCAAAACTCGATGATTCCAAGCATCTGCTACAACTAAACCTTCGCCACAGCTACAAATTCCAGTTGGTACATTTAAAGTAGTCCTTCCAATTGTACCTTTGGCATTTTGTCCTTCATGATAAAAGTCAGGTTGTCCAATTACCCAATCAGCCGCTTGACTATCTTTTGTCGGTAAATTCCGCCATCCCAATAATCGATGATGTCCTGTATCTGACACCCAAAATAGTCCATTTGAGAACAAACAAGCGCCACGAGGCCCAAACATTGTATTCGGAGTGGGTGCTACAGGTATCACTAATTGTTCTGCTTGAATATTATTCCCTAAAATTACTTCTGCACCCTGAGATGAAAAAGGTAAATTTTGAGGAGTTGCTGTTGCTACTGGCGGTAATTGCGGTGTTGGATGAATTGGAATTGGAATATCCATGAAGCGCAAATAGAGGGTGATAAATATTTAAAAACATTAATCTTTAAAAGCGTGTAACAACAGTAACATTTTGACCATTTAGATATAAAATAGAACGATTTTTTTGAAATCGAGAGTCTGACAATTTTTGTAAAATACTGGGAGAAAAGTATCCCTTTGATTTGCCGATTGGTTATTAAATTAAGAGCCAAGAAAAATTGAGAGCTTAAAAACCGAAATTTTTCTGATGTATCTGATTTACTTACTTGGCTTAAGCAAAATACAAACAATTAGGTTTAGATTTCGGTAAATGCGATCGCTGCCATATTTCAGTTTAAACTCAAGAGTCAAAAGTCTAGGTTTTATTCTTTACTTTTGACTGATTTAAACCTAGAAGAGTAAAATTATGATACTTGCCTAATTACTAAATATATCAAAGTTTTTGCAGTTTCACAAAAACTTTATCACCTTTAATGTTGACTGGGTATGACTGAAGCGAAATATCAGATACAGTCAAACATTTACCTGTCTCTAAATTATACTCAAATCCGTGGGAAGGGCAAGTAATAATCCCATTTTCAACCTTACCCCCTTCTAAAGGATTTCCTAGATGAGCGCAAGCATTACGGTAACATTTAAACGTCATACCTTGGCGATACAAAATTAGTGAAGTACCAGCAAGTTGTACTGCTAGCACGCCCAATTCAGGAACTTTTTCGATAGTTGCTACTTTTACCCAAGTAGAAGTTAACTGTGAAGAAAATGGACTTATTAGAGTAGAATTTGCAGTGTTAACAGTATCATGATTGACAGCAACAACTTTGATAATTTCAGGACAATAATTTTTGATTGCTTGTTCTACCCCTTGAGATAAAGTTAAAGTAGAAGCCGGACAACTGCTGCAAGCCCCTATTAACTTAATTTCTACTGTATCTGGTGGTTTAATTGCCACTAATTCTATATCTCCGTTATGGCTTTTTAAACCTGGGCGAACTTCTTCAAGGGCAGCTTGAATGCGCTGTTCTAGTGGTGTTTTTGGCGGTTTAACTAATTCGTGGTAAAGCAGCACTCCATATACTATTTCATCGCTAACAGCATGACGCAAAGCTGGCATTGATTCTTCTTTTAGGCTTTTTATCAAATTGGTCAATGCTGCTTTGTGCAAAGCTTCAATTGCTCTTTTTAAACCTACTGCTACACACCTTTGGCTTTCATCCCACTCGGATATAATTGCCTCAAAGCGGTTAATTTCCCGAACTAATTCTTCAAGGTTAGACATAGAATGTGGGGCATGGGGCACTTGTACTGAGCGTTCGCGTAGCGTCTCGTAGAGAAGTCGTTGGCGCAGCCTTTCGCAGAGAAGTATTGGGCATTGGTTATTTACAAGTGTCTAATGACCAATGACTAATAACTAATGAATAATAACAACTCACTTCGTTTTGAAATCTTTGAGGAGAAACGGCATAATCATTCCCGTCACTAAGCTAGATATTGTTATTGGTAAGCAGAAAGGAATTTCCGTTTGTGCAAATAACACTAGTAGTAGCGAACCTACAGCACTAGCAATAGTAATTTGCTGGACAAAATATATAGGGTCGCGCAGCAGTTTTCCTTTGAAAAATAATTTAACAGAATACCAACCAAGTTGTAACATATTTACTCCTAATAAATTGCCAATAAATTGAGTATGGCTAGCCCTATAATAATGGCGGGAATTACGCCAGCAGGAGCAAATAAAGCACCAAGCATTGCTGAAAGTTCATAGCCTATATCTTTGCCAGCTAATAGCATCCCACCAATAGCACCGCCAATCATAGATAAAACTGTTGCTGTAACTAGCCAAACAAATTCCGTTGCGATGTTGAGTTCGCCTGCTGCTAAACTTTTAAGAAAATCTCCCGTAGTAATGCTTGTCAATATCTCTTGCATTCTCTGTTTTCCTCCTTAATTCAATTAGGTGAGTGGAAAGTAGGGAGTAAGAACTTAAGCTAGATTAAAAATTCATAACTCCTAATTCTTAATTTCTGCTTCAACATCTTCTAAAGCTTTAGCTACTATTTCAGCTTGTTCCACCTGTTGATTTTTGGTAAATATTTCTAAAGCTTGTTGATAGTATGCACGCGCTTGTAATAAATTTTGAGGATTACCAATTTCTGGTTTTTCTGGGTCGTCGGGTAAATTGAATAAGGCGTTAGCTTTGTTGGAAATTGTGTTAGCGTATTCTAGAGGAGTATCTTTGGAATTACGCACTTTTAGAGCTTCGTCATAAGCCGCGATCGCTCTTAAGTTATTCTCTACAGGATGAGAACTTACTAAATATTGCAAAGCGTTACCCAAATTATTTTGCAACATCGCATATTCTCTAGGATGCTCAATCAAATTAATATGCTTTAGCGCCGTCTCAAATGATTGCACTGCTAACCCCTGACGCAAGTATTCCCGTTCCGATGCTAAGGGCATGGAGAGATAAGCGATCGCAATATTATTGTATAAAATGGCATATTCTTGTGGGTAATCTTGCCAAGTAAATACCTGCAAAGCTTGATGATAAGCTTGGATACTATCAGTTATCCTCGCTAAATTATACGGCACAAGTGACTGTAACACTAGCCCGAAATTCATCTGTGCTTCTGCCAATTCCTCCGGCGAAGCTAATTGTTGTAAAACCGGTAGCGCTTCTTCATAACCGACTTTCGCTTGCACGAGCAGTTGCGTGCTAACATCCGGTATTGCCTGTAACGTTCCTGCCATCCCCACTTGCGCCCTGGCTTTCAGTAGGGGATACTCCTCACCACACATCTCATAAGCCCGGTAATACAAGCTAACTGCATTCCGCAAATCTTGAGCTGTTTTGGGCTTTTTTTGAAAGCCTTGTGCAATCTCAATCAGCATTTGAATTTTTTCATCTGCTGAAGCTGACTCTAAAGTAATAGCCGCGATCGCAGCCTTCACCGCTGAATCTGTAATGCTAGGGGTCATAACTCTGCCATACTCTAGCCAATTAGAATTTGAGTCTCTTGACACCCAAAAATGATTAAGACACTATGAATCGCATCTCATCACGGGCCATACTGATTTACGCAGGCTTCGAGTCCTTTTGGCGGAATTCCCCATAGAATGAGGGACTGGGGATTGGGGAGATTATAAAAAAGAAAAAGCTTCTCACTCTTCCCGACGCCCAATACCCAATCTCTAAAATATAAAACATCCTATTTCTGAAATTCTAGGGGGGAATTGCCAATATTAATGTCAGTTTTAAACACCTGATATTTGGAAAATATTTTTTGTATCATCACAAGACATAATCAAAATATTCTTTATAGAATTGTTGACATACATATATACGGTATCTTTATAGGCAACTTTTTTGACAATCTATAGAGAAGGCAGGAGGGAGAAGGTTTTATTTTTATTTTTAGGATTTTTTTATTTGTTAAGGATTTTACATAAATTACAAAAATAATAGTTTAAATTAGCTTTGATGGAATCTCTGCCAATGTTAATAATTAATTCTTTTTTAATAAAAGAGAGTTGAATCAAAAAATACCTTATGTTGAAAAATAAATATAAATAAATAAGTGACGCTCTACAAGTTCCATCGCCTACATGATGCATCATCAACAGTGCTGAGTAGCAAGTAGGGAGTGGGTAAAATCGGGGAAATGAGGAAGTAGGGGAAAAACTTCGTAACTCCTAAGTTAGGACTTAGCACTGAGTCTGGTAAACAATAGAAAAATATATAGCTGATGACTAACGTACTATGGCTACAAGGTGGTGCTTGTTCCGGCAACACCATGTCATTTCTCAACGCCGAAGAACCGACAGTCTGCGATTTAATTGCCGACTTTGGCATCAAGGTACTTTGGCATCCATCTTTAGGGTTGGAAATAGGCGATAACTTACAAACACTACTGCGGGATTGCATTTCTGGCACAATTCCCCTAGATATTTTGGTCTTTGAAGGTAGCGTTGTCAACGCTCCCAACGGCACTGGGGAATGGAATCGCTTTGCCGATCGCCCCATGAAAGATTGGCTAACAGACCTCGCCAAAGCCGCCAAATTTATCGTCGCTGTGGGAGACTGTGCCACCTGGGGAGGAATTCCCGCCATGTCGCCCAACCCCAGCGAATCGGAAGGCTTGCAATTTCTCAAACGTCAAGAAGGCGGCTTTTTAGGCAAAGATTTCGTCTCCCAAGCCGGATTACCTGTAATTAACATTCCTGGATGTCCCGCACATCCCGATTGGATTACGCAGATATTAGTGGCGATCGCTACTGGACGCATAGCAGACATCGCCCTTGATGAACTGCATCGTCCGCAAACGTTCTTCAACACCTATACCCAAACAGGTTGTACTCGCAACGTCCACTTTGCTTACAAAGCATCAACCGCCGAATTCGGTCAGCGTAAAGGATGCCTATTTTATGACTTGGGTTGTCGCGGCCCCATGACACATTCCTCCTGCAACCGCATCCTATGGAATCGCGTCTCCTCCAAAACCCGCGCCGGAATGCCTTGTTTGGGTTGCACCGAACCAGAATTTCCCTTCTTTGACCTCAAACCAGGAACCGTATTTAAAACCCAAACAGTTATGGGGGTTCCTAAAGAATTACCGCCAGGAGTCAACAAAAAAGACTACGCCATACTCACAATGATGGCAAAAGACGCAGCACCATCTTGGGCGGAAGAAGACTTTTTTACAGTTTAGTCATTAGTCATTAGTCCTTTGTCAGTCATTTGTCCTTTGTTTTTTTTACTAATAACCAATAACTAATACCGATGACTGATGACTGATGACCGATGACTGATGATCGATGACCGATGACCAAAGACCAATGACCAATGACTAAGGACTAATGACTAATGACAATTAAAACATTAGATATATCGCCCGTTGGCAGAGTTGAAGGCGATTTAGATGTCCGAGTTGATATCGAACACGGAAGAGTAGTTAACGCCTGGACACATGCCGAATTATTTCGCGGATTTGAAATTATCTTACGCGGTAAAGACCCCCAAGCTGGATTAATTGTCACGCCTCGAATTTGCGGAATTTGCGGGGGTTCTCATTTAACTTCTGCATCTTGGGCGTTAGATACAGCTTGGGAAACAGAAGTTCCCCGCAATGCAATTTTGGCGAGAAATCTCGGTCAAATTGTGGAAACAATCCAAAGTATTCCCCGTTATTTTTATGGATTGTTTGCCATTGATTTGACTAATAAAAAATACCGCAGTAGTCGGTTTTATGACGAAGCTACCAGACGCTTTGCCGCCTTCACTGGTAAATCTTACGAATTAGGCGTGACAATTTCCGCCAAACCTGTAGAAATTTATGCTTTATTAGGCGGCCAATGGCCTCACAGCAGTTATATGGTGCCTGGTGGCGTGATGTGCGCCCCCACCCTCACAGATATTACCCGCGCTTGGGCGATTCTGGAATATTTCCGCACCAATTGGTTAGAACCAGTTTGGTTGGGTTGTTCTTTAGAACGCTACGAACAAATCCAAAGTTATGATGACTTTTTGGATTGGTTAGATGAAAACCGCAATCATCGAGAATCCGATTTGGGTTTTTATTGGCGCATGGGTTTAGACATCGGTTTAGATAGATATGGCGCTGGTGTTGGTAAATATGTGACTTGGGGATATTTAGCCCACGAGGATAAATACCAAAAGCCGACCATTGAAGGACGAAACGCGGCGATGATTATGAAAAGTGGAGTTTATGACAGCTTCACTGATACTCACGTCTTAATGGATCAGTCCTTTACCCGTGAGAATACAACTCACTCCTGGTACGATGAAGGTACTGCGGATATTCATCCTGGCGATCGCAACACTAAACCCATCGCCAATAATACCAAAGACTTCGATAACGCCTATTCTTGGGCAAGTGCCGTCCTCCACAAAGACTTCGGGCGTTTAGAAGCTGGCCCCTTAGCGCGTCAGTTAGTTGCAGGTGGCAAACATGGTGAATCTTGGCAACACTACGACCCCTTCATCCTCGATGTCTTCAAGCAGATGAAGGGCCCTAGTATTCATGTACGTCAGCTTGCACGACTTCACGAAATTGTCAAGTTATATCGTCAAGCCGAACATTGTTTGCGCGAATTCAAATTAAACGACCCTTGGTATATCAAACCCAAAGAAAAAGATGGCAAGGGTTGGGGTGCAACGGAAGCAGCGCGGGGTTCTTTGTGTCACTGGGTGGAAATAGAAGGCGGTAAAATTAAGAATTACCAAGTGATTGCGCCTGGTACTTGGAATATCGGCCCTCGCGACGGTGAAGGAAAGCGCGGCCCCATTGAAGAAGCTTTAATTGGCACACCCATTTACGATTCTAGCGATCCGGTGGAAGTTGGTCATGTGGCGCGATCGTTTGATTCATGTTTGGTGTGTACAGTCCACGCCCATGATGCGAAGACAGGTGAAGAGTTGGCGCGTTTTCGGACTGCTTAATTCTCAAATATTGGATCGCTTACCACAAACCATATTAAGTTATACCTGCTCTACAAGTAGTTGCAATTTTGCTAGACATACTTTAAAAAGTATAGTTTTACGTTATCGTAAAACTATACTGTCTACAAAATTTTGGTAGACACAGTTTTGTATGCCTGAAATTATTGAGATACCTGTTGAACTGACTCATTTTAAACTTCCTGAAGCTGTCCAAGAGCGTCTGCAATTTCTCCTGGATCGGCAAGATGCAGGGGAAGTGCTTACCCAAGCAGAACGAGGAGAAGCAGAAGGGCTGGTTGAGTTGGCAGAATTTTTATCTCTGCTGCACTTACGTTCACAGCGTGTGATGCGGCAGGGATAAATGGTAACGATTTCAGCTGCTTTACGTAGATTGGTTATTCAAAGAGCAAGCGATCGCTGTGAATATTGCACCTTATCTCAAACAGGTCAAGCAGCTACATTTCATATTGACCATATCACTCCTGTAGTAACAGGTGGTACAACAACAGCAAATAATTTGGCACTTGCTTGCGTCTCCTGTTCGCTACGTAAGGCTGCCCGACAATTGGTTGAAGATCCAGAAACGCGAGAAAAAGTCCCAATCTTCAACCCTCGCGAACAACTATGGAAAGAACACTTTCAGTGGAATGGTGTACAAGTTATAGGATTAACAGCTACAGGAAGAGCAACAGTTAATGCACTTAAAATGAATCGTGAGATTATGCTAGCGATTCGCGCAGAAGAGGAACTCCTTGGTCGTCATCCACCACCTTAATAGATGGATAAGCTTAACTCACTTTTACCCTCATCATTGCATATTGTAATGTTTGCTGCTTATCTAGCGATCGCCCTTGCACCACTATGAGAACTAAATTAAACTTAGTTTACAAACTTAGTTTACTGTTATGGAAACTGTAAATATTCATCAAGCTAAAACAAATCTCTCAAAGCTGCTGTCACGCGTAGAACTTGGAGAAGAAATCATTATTTCCAACCGAGGCATTCCGATCGCCAAGTTGGTTCCATTTCGCTCCTCATCAAATCGACTTAACAGTTTAGGGCAGGATAAAGGGCGTTTTATAATCCCAGATGATTTTAATGATCCTTTTAGTTTATAAGTGGTTTTTCAATCTTGAAAAATACTAAAGAATTGTCATTTATAATTTTTTCATCTACCTTTATCATGCCAATTCTTTCTGCTACTTTTTGTGATTCCAAATTTGGGCGATGCCTGCGGCGGGCTACGCCAACGCAGCTTGCTAGAAGATACTGATAGTTAAGTTCATCAAAAGAATATTCGAGTATCTTCGTTGCAGCTTCAGTAGCATAACCTTGCTTGGTAGCTTTAGGCAGCAAAGCATAAGCTAATTGAGGCTGTTGTTCCTCAAAAAAATTCCACAAACCAACAAATCCAATAATTTCTTGCTCATTTTTAGTCTCAATAAACCAAAGACCATATCTTTTTTCTTCAAAATTCTTTTGGTTCTCTTCCACCATTTCTTCAACCTGTTCCAATGGAAGAATTTTGTCATTGCACAGATACCTTCTGACGTATAAATCGATGAAAATGGCGTGTAGTGCGTTCAGCCCACTCTCCAAAATTGGTTTTAACAAAAGCCTTTGAGTTTCAAGTATTAAAATCATTAGTTTAGACTCCACTGCTACTCCAGCATTTTTGATAACAGGAATATCATAGTCTACTGAACCACAATCTATTTTAAGTAAGTTAATAGAATAAAACCAAACTATATCAAGAAAAATAAACTAGCCTAAAAGCCTCATGCTGTTTCAGTGATGCCTACAGTTGCTTACACCTAAGCATTTGCTATTTCAGGTACTACAATTGCGACTTCAGCGACTACATTTGCTAGTTCTGGATGAGTGGGCTAGGGAGACAAGGTAGAGAAAGACTAATGACTAATTATTCAAAACTCGTAGCGTAACACACTAAAACTTATAGAAACAGTGCGTTAGGCTTGCCTTAATGCACTTGCATAAAACATTAATTTACATGGTAAGCTTGTGTCTGATTTAGCACTACATAACTATTTCCCTCGCGTTCCCGATGCAGCATTGCAAGAATTCATAGAATGGTGTGTTGTAGAACAGGCAAAAGCCGCAGAATGTAACTTTACTCCAGATAGAAGTAAGTTGAATAATTTGCCACCAGCAGATTATATTCCCAAGCTTGTGGATCAGTTTATGAAAGTTAAACCAGATCCAATTAAAGCAGGTTTAGTAGCAGCGATCGCTGGAAAGGAAGCTGACAAACATGGTTTATCTGGTATGGCTGTCGTAGCTGATTTTGTGTCACTTTATGTGAAATATTTAATTCCTAAAGAAGGCACAACTCCAGAAGATGCACAAACAATATTAACTAAAGCATCACAACATCAGTACGAAAAACTTACTGAAATTGCCAAAAAACATGGTGTAGAGCTATGATTTTCGTCGGCTGAATAATTATTTCTCAGAGGCTTTGTCTGTACTATTACTCAGAGCCTCTGTTTTAGTGATTTCTAATTGGAGCCTACTCGATACCAGTATTCATAAATTGGTTCATAGCCAAGTTTTTCATACAAGTTACGAGCTGGAATATTTGCCTGCACTACCTGTATGTAAGAAAAGTAAGCTCCTTTATTAATACCCCATTGAAGCAAAACTTGAATAATTGCTGTTGCATAGCCGCGTCGTCTTTGCGTCGGACTCGTAACTAGGTCAAAAATACCTAAATAACCGCTTTCTAAAACGCCTATTCCACAAGCAACAATTTCATCATTTTGTTTGCATGAAGCAAATATAACTTCTGATTGGATTGCTGCCAATATCATTCTATGAATAGCTGATGGCTTTTCTCCTGAAGCTTTTAAGTTATGATAAGCAACTAACAAATTATCTAAATTTTCCTGATTAATAGGTGGTAGAATATTTAGCGATCGCTCCGATAATCTCATACCCATTACTAGCGATGGTTCAATTATTTCATATCCCCTTGCGGCTAGCTTTTCATCTAACACCTCTGGCTTAGTAAATGAAAGCAAACGAAAAATAGGATTTTGTTTACGCGCTCGATATTGAGATTCGCAGTAAGTAATCTTTTCTTCAATGTGTAAACCAATTTCATCCAAAACTGTTACTGAATTTGCGCGTTTAGTGTAGCCATCAGCAAAACGCATCACCCAACCATGATGATTGATAGTTTCAAAAGCTGGCCATGATTTTAATGATATATCTTCAATTATTCTATGCATTTAAAACTAGCAACGAATGTTTACCTATTTATTCAAACACTTCTAAAGCTTAAGCAAGGCGGCTCTTTATCTTAAAATTGAGGAAACACATTAAAATTTACGTAATATTTCTAGTTGATACCGGACATTATATTATAATCTGGATATACTGCTAACTCTTTTAAATGTAAGTATAATACTATTATATTGAATCGTAATAACGCTATGAATCAAGTAGTAATTAAACCCTCATCTTTACTAATGAGTGGTATTCGAGTCGAAAAAGTCAATAATCTCAATCTCTTCAAGTTTACTGAAGAACTAGGTTCGCGTTTACAAGAACTTCTGGATAAGAAAAAAGCTGATTCACTGACATCACAAGAAGCCATTGAACTAGAGGCTATTGGAGAATTAGATACAATTTTTAGCTACATAAATGCTACTATTGCATCTGGGTCGTGACAATTCCTAACAGTATCCAAGAATTTGTAAGAAATCGTGCTAATTTTAGGTGCGAATACTGCCATTATCCAGAATTTCTCAGCACGTCTCCCCCGACAATCGACCATATCAAGCCGCAATCTTTGGGGGGTTCGGATGATGTGGATAATTTGGCTTCAGCTTGTCGTCGGTGCAATGAATGTCACTATAATTTTACAGTAGGAATCGACCCAGAAACAGAACAAGAAGTCTTCTTATTTAATCCTCGTCAGCAGCAGTGGGGTGAACACTTTATCTGGTCGGCGGATGGTACAAAAATTATCGGCATCACACCTACAGGTTGAGCTACTTGCAACCGAATTGATTTAAATGATGAACGCCGGAGCGATCGCTTCATACAAAAATCTCGGCAACTTTGGGTAAAAGGTGGTTTTCACCCTCCCAGTTCTGACCCGCGCCAAGAAGTTCAGAATCAAGAATTAGAATAGGAACCAAAAAATATAAAATATTATCTCATGCTAACTGTTATTGGTTGTGGAAATCTCAATCGCAGTGACGATGCTGTAGGCGTAATTATCGCTCAACGCCTACAAAAATATCTAGCCCAAAACCCTCATCCTGATGTGCGAGTTTATGACTGTGGCACCGCAGGAATGGAAGTAATGTTTCAAGCTAGAGGTAGTAAACAATTAATAATTATTGATGCAAGTTCAACTAATTCTGAGCCTGGTGCTGTGTTTAAAGTTCCAGGAAAAGAACTAGAAGCTTTGCCAGAACCTAGTTATAATTTGCATGATTTTCGTTGGGATAATGCTTTAGCCGCCGGACGGAAAATCTTTCAAAATGACTTTCCTGAAGATGTGACAGTTTATTTAATTGAAGCGGCAAATCTTGATTTGGGACTAGAATTAAGTCCTGTTGTGAAACATTCAGCTGATTTGGTCTTTGAAGAGGTAGTTGCACTTATTAAAAATGTGGGCATGGAGCATGGGGCATAGGGCATGGGGCATTGGTTATTTTAATTATTCTCCGCGTCTTTGCGTCCCCGCGTCTCCGTGTCTCCCCATCTCCTCATCCCGCCATATCACGGTACACAGAGAGTTCATCAACTCTCATTTCAAATGGTACGCCTTGACCTTCTGGAGGACAAACGCGGATTTTGGCGCTGCTGATGATTTGGTGAAGTAATGTTCCCATTGGGACGATTTTTTGTAATATGCGCCAGTTGGTAACTTGGTCGGGACATTCAATTACTAATGTCATGGCGCTGGCGTGGGTTGTGACGTACCATCGGCAATTAGATAACAGATTTTGAATTGTGCGATCGCAACCATCGTAAAAGTACTTACTAATAGAATACTCTAGTTGTTGCCGTAATATAATATCTGCCGATGTTGGTTGTACTGGATGCGAATCGTCACTATTTAAGAAATACATTTTTCTAGCCATCTCTTTTTCCTTCCTTATATTCCAATCACCATTGCGTAAAGTACATCTTTATTTGTCTCTAATAATTCTTGGGTTTCGTCATCGTAGAAAGCACCAATTCCGCTACATCCAATTCCCAAATAATTACTAGCTAAATAAAGCCTCTGTCCTAGAAAACCAGCTATTTGCATAGCAGTTTGGTAGTTTAAATAATCAGACACAAAAAATAAAGTTACGGCGCTATCTTTAGCAATAGCTTGATTAATACATAAGTAACCCGTCTGTTCGCTGAAATCACCCGTCTTAATCAGATGCGTACCTTTATATAATCCGCATGACATTTCCTCTACTCGATGTACTACCGAGTAAATATCTATTTCCTCATGATTTTCTGTTGGTATTGGCTGCTGAAGTTGCTGCATTATATATAGATAATCTTCTTGAGAAATAGATTTTTTCCGGAAACGTCGAATAGAACGCCTATTCAAAACAGTTTGAAGAAATTTCTCCCTGTCAAAGCTAAAGTGAGGCTGTTTGAGTGTTTGCTCACTACTCTTTTGTACAGCCGTAGCTTGATAAATATCTTCAATGAATTGATTAGCTTCAAAGTAATCAGTACCGCAAACAAAAGGAACTTTCATCCTTAACGGTCTGACTTGCTTTTCTTGTAATTCTCCCAACACCGCACAAGCTGTGATAAACTCTTTATTCTCAAATCCCAAAGCTAAATTGAGACCAAGTTTATCAAAATCAAAAATTACTTGTATATCTTTTTCATGGAGATAAGCCGAAGCTGTAACAGCACCTAAATGGTGTCCGCTATCTAAAAAGCAATATCTCGCGCTTCTATTTTGATATTTCCAGCTAGACCTATAATAAACACAACTAATTAAAAATATGAATCCGTTAATACTTTTATTCGGTATAATATAATTCTCTAGCCCATCATCTATTAATTCATAGATAAGTGTTAGACAATTATTCTCAAATTCTAAGTGATAAATTCCATCTAGTATTCCCTGAATTTTGCGAACCTGTACGTAAACTTCCGTAGGATACAGAGCGCCTGCTGATGGATTCACCCGCAATTTATCGAGACTATCTTTATACATTTTTTCTAGTGTTATTGCACTAGTTAAAGATATAAAAGAGTGAACGGGATTATTGACATTTAATTTCACTCTTCGATAAAATTTTGGATAGAATTTAAATGCAGATGGTTGAGTTGAAGCATCCACATAATTTGGATCTATCTGTACCGATAAGTAAGAATGCTTGGTAGCTCCATGATAGGCATTAGCTGATGTTTTGCTTTGTGGCATTTTTGAGTATCCTTAATACTTCTACATTGCTAGCAAAATCAATTGCTTTATAGTCGTCTAAGTTTTGTAAATTTAAGTTAGGATGGTATTGTAAGAGCAACTTAACTACTTCTGTCTTTCCGGCTGATGCTGCATACATTAGAACAGTTGCACCGTTATCATTTTGGTTGTCAATGTTAATGTTATTTGCCAGCAGCAAATGAATTAAATCGTAGTGGTTTCCAAAACAAGCAAACCATAAAGCATTATTGCGTAGGCGTAGCCCGCCGGAGGCATCGCTATTTTTAGCATTGATATCCGCACCCGCATCAATCACTTCTTTAACCACAGCATACACTCCTTCTCTTGTAGCTCTCATCAAAGCTGTATCGCCATTTTCACCTCGTTGATTTAAATCCTCAGGATTGTAGCCTTTTGCTATTAACCATTGGGTTGTTGCTTCACTCAAACCTTGACTCATAATTACTCTTCAAATCCCACAACTTTGACTAATTAACAAGCAAAAATTTGCTTGCAAAACGTAATGGTGGGCATTGCCCACCATCATTTCACAAGCTATATGATTAGCTGGAATTTGAGCTTTTCGATTAGGAAATCAATGCTCTAATTTGCGCTAACTGCCTAAGACAGCAGATTTCCAGACAAGTGAAAAGCCTTTATTCTGAATTCTGTTAGCGAAGCGGGACGAAGCCCATTCTGACTCCTGAATTCTGCTAAGCAATAGCGACTAACTCTTCTTTATCAGAGAATAATTCTCTGGCTGATTTTTCTGGTTTTGGTGCACCATAAAAACCAGCTTCTGCTTCGAGTTCATCTACAAAATCCCAAGCTTCGATCGCTCGTTTAGAAAATGAACCGTAATTAGCAGAAATTGAGCGTGCATTGGAAATAGCTTTTTGCAGTTCTTTGCGTAAGAAAGTTAGTTTTGGTTTCTCTACAAAGTCACTTTTAGTGATAATATCAGTTACAGAAATAATACCAAGTAATTCACCTTGAATCACAGGCGCACGCCACACACCAGCATTAGCAAATAACCGCGCAACATATTCAACATCGAGGTCAGGATTTACAACAATGCAGGGTTTACTCATTATTTCGTAGACATGCACCTTTTCGGGGTCTTTTCCATAAGCAACAACCTTGCTGGCAATATCCATCTCAGTAACCATACCGTAAGCATCGCCACTGTGACGGGGTTCTACAACCAACGCCCGTAATTGCTTGAGCCTTAATAATCTAACTGCTTCAGCTACACTAGCCAAACCGCGAATAGTAGCTACATCTTGAGTCACGATCTGTTTGGCTCTCATAATTGCTGCTCCTTAAATTCGTTGTTGCAAGTAAGCGAATTTGTTATAAACTGCTGCAATTCTTCCCAAACTGCATTGCTTAGTCTGCGCGGAACGCAAAGATGCTTAACTCAAATTCAAGTTGAATTCTGAGGAATTATATTTGCCGCCGTCAAAAGCGGTTAGGGAAATTAGACATACCTATTTAGATGTATTGAACCTATTTCACACCTTAATAAATCTGGCTAGTTTCTGCGAACTGATTTACGCTTTTTCCGTTGTTTTCCTGTTGAGTAAATCTTACTTCTTACCATTCTTAGGCTTTACCAGAGTTAAGGCAAGGATGTCTGAAATCACCCTGTAATCGCTTTTATTGAAGTCTAGGTTGACTAGCAACAATTTAGCTTATCTATATATTATCACTATGATAAGTTTCAATTATGAATCATTTATAAAGATCCCCAGACATATTGAAGTAAAAAGTTTAAAAAATTGTGATATAACAGTAATTTTGAGTATTTTTAATAGTCTTATTTTAAAAATTAGACTATTAGCAGATATATGTTGATATAACTATATATTGTCAGCAAGTAGCATCTAGCAATTAACCACATTTATATCAATAAAAAAAGATAAAAGTCAACATTCCACAGAGATATGCCAATAGATTTTAGTGTATTTTTCTTATACCTTATTAAGAAACTCCAAAGAATTTGATTTTTTAAACATCATTTGCTACATTATTTGAGTATCCATAATAAACAATAAAAGAAAAATGGAAATTAGTGCTCGTAATTCTCTCAAAGGTACCGTTAAAAAGGTTGTGCCTGGTTCCGTTAACACCGAAATAACTATAGAACTAGCACCAGGAGTAGAGCTAGTGTCAATCATCACAAAATCATCAGCGGAAAAGCTGGGACTTGCGGAAGGTAAAGAAGCTTATGCAGTGATTAAATCATCAGATGTATTAGTTGCTGTTGAGTAAAAAATAATCAATTGGCTTCTGATACAAAATTGCATTCATAATCTATAAATTAGTGACCTCACTCCTAAAATTAGTTAACAAAGGAGTGAGGTCGAAAATTTATTAGAGCTTATTTATTCAAAAGTAGGGTGTGTTGTCGCGAAGCGCAACGCACCTTGAATTTTTGCGGTAGTGGTGCGTTAGCCTCCGGCATAACGCACCCTACTGGCGTGGCAAGGCTAAAATTGTGCAATAAATTTTATTGTGGGGCGGGTATCTTACCCGCCACGGACGGGCGAGACGCCCATCCCACAAGAGTCAAGCTAATGCAGTATTTTAAGCTTGCCACGCTACTACTGCCGTATTTTTTATTACAAATAATTTAATGATGAATTATCCTAACATAAATAGCACGGGCAGTTTCTATATCTACTGGTAAAGAAGTGTTTTCTACTTTAACAATTAACGAGGGAAACCTTTGTTGTACAGTGAGATATTTTCCTGGTATTATACCCTTTGATATCAGCTTGTTTAAAATTATTTCATTCTCAATTTTGTAGAAAGCGATAATTCCTTGTTCTCCTACTTTCAACAATTCTAACGAACAGCCAGTTACGCTAAAAGGTGTAAACACAAATTAATACTGAGTAATAAATGATGAAAAATGAAGGATGAAAATATGCTTCATCCTTCATTTTATTTAATTGCTAAGAACAGCAACCAAAGTAGAGATTTAGACCAAATACGCTTCTTGATGTGTCTTAATTGTGCAATTAGAACGAGGATAGGTTACACAAAGTAAAGCGTATCCTTTGGAAACTTGGTCGTCATCTAAGAAGTTTTGATCGTCTTGGTTAATTTCACCTTCAACAACCTTGCCAACACAACTAGAGCAAGAACCGGCATGACAAGAAGCTGGCAAATCAATATCGTTTTCGTGTGCTGCTTCTAAGATAGTAGTCTCTTCATCAACTTCAATTGTGGTGTCGAGATCTTCTTTTTTGTTGATTAATCTAACTTGGTAGGTAGCCATTTTCCGATTCTCCTCAAACGTTATAGGATTAGGATTAATTTCCGAAAATTTTGAGTCAATTTATCGCTGTGCAATGCGATCGCCCAACGCAAGCAACACAAGCAATGGTGTTAGCTGCAAGGTACACCGTTAGGCGTACAGTCACCTGCTTTAAATGACTTTCCACAACCGCAGTTTTCAGTTGCATTGGGGTTGATGAACTTAAAGCCGCTTTCCATCACACCCTCAACGAAGTCAACTATCACTCCTTCCAATAACGGCGCACTTTTGGCGTCAACGTAAACCAGCACTTTGCCTTGCTGAATTACCAAATCGTCTGGTTGGGGCTTGCTAGTGATATCCATTGCATATTCATAGCCACTGCAACCACCATCTTTGATAGAGAAACGGACACCTTTAGTCGCGCCATTAGCGTCGGGTGCGGAACCTCTAAGAAATGCCCGCAGATGAAATTCTGCTTTTTCTGATAAAGTTACAGTCATCAGATCTCCTGATTTGTCAGTTGTCATTTGTCCTTTGTCAGTTGTCATTTGTCAGTTGTCATTTGTCCCTTGTTTTTTTACTAATGACTAATGACCAATGACCAATGACCAATGACCAATGACTAATTTGGAATACCGCTGGCTTCCATTGAATTAGGTTGAGCGTATCTCCAGGGCGCACTATTACCGCATACTGGACAAGAGCGATCGCGGTAAGAACGGCGTTTGGCAAATTCCAGGCGATTCAAGTCCATAGTCAGCAATTGCGACAATAAAGGCTGACTAAAACCAGTGATTAACTTAATCGCCTCCAGCGCGGTTAAACAAGCCAGCGTCCCAGAAACAGCGCCTAGAACTGAAAAGCCGCGCCGATCCCAATCAGGCTTTTCCGGAAACAGACAGGACAAACAAGGAGTCACACCAGGAATAATCGTTGTCAGGTAAGCTTCCATCCCGTCCATTGCAGCTTCCACCATTGGCTTACGCCAGCGCACGCAAGCTTCATTTAACAAATTGCGCTCCGTAAAATTATGGGCACAATCAAGAGCCATATCAGCGGATTGCACCAACTCATCCACATTTTCCGGGGTGATATAATCATGAACTGCTTCCACCTGGACATCAGGATTGATTGCATCCAGAGTTTCCTTAGCTTTGAATACCCTTGGCTTACCTACCCAATCGTCCGTCATCAAAACCTGACGATTCATATCATCCAGCCGCAAGTCACCACCCCGGACTAAGATTAGCCGCCCAACGCCCGCTACTGCTAAGTAAAGCGCCGCCGTACCGCCTAATCCCCCCACACCCGTAACCAAAACTGTTGCTGACTTTAGGCGCTTCTGTGCTGCTTCGCCAAAATTCGGCAGCATCATTTGGCGACGATAGCGTTCTAATTCGGTAGGCGTTAGGTTTACCAATTTATACCTCCTAATCAGAAGTGAGTTCTGTCAGTGTGACTACATTTTTCGGCTTGTCGTTAAACACTTTGAACAACTTTTGTTCGTGTGGTGTTGACTCGATAAATACTTGATAAGCCTTTTGCAAAGCCAAAGAATATTGATTCAGTCTTTCTTCAGGACTCAAATCGGGAGAATTATCATCAACTTCCCGAATATATTGGGAAAACTTTTTCAAAATATGGAGGCGATTTACATTCACAAATTGTTGGTCGTAGGGCAAATTAAAGAACTGCAAAAATTCTTCTGCATCTACGAGCTTCTTAAATTCTTCCAAAGTTCCACTCATTTAGCGTTCTCCAATTCTTTCAGCTGTTGCTTAAGTTCATCTAACTGATGAAAGATTTCATAAGTTGCAGCTGCAACATCCATAAGTTGTTTGTAATCTGTTGGCAAACCTTCCGCTAAATCATGCAGATCCATCTTCATTTGACCTGCCTTACTATTTAGCCGTCTAATTTGTCCCTTCAGTTCCTCAATCTTTGTTTCTTCCGCTTGCACCATCAACAACCCCTTATTTTTAAAGTTAGGAGTTAAGAGTGAGGAGTTAGGAGTGAAGAGTTGGGAGTTAGGAGTTAGGAGTGAAGAGTTAGGAATTAAGAGTTACGAGTTAATGATTTACCTAACTATTAACCGATAACTCAGTATTTATCAATCCTAACTGATAACTCCTAACTTATAATTCATAACTCCTAACTCCTCACTCTTAACTTTTTATATTTTTCCAACTTCCGGAAACCGCTTCGCCAAATCAATCCCTTTTTGGACGTAGCTTTCTCCCTCTTCGGCTAATTTCTCCAGCGAATCAAAGCCAAATCTTTGAGCATCGCGTAAAGTTTTGACAGCTACCAAAAGGCGACCAGAAAATACCAACGCCCAGCCAAATCCCTCATGGCTCAAATCAATTACAACTTGAGAAATTAAGCCTGTTTCCTGTTCAATCCCGGCAGCTACAGCTCGAAAAAACGCCATAATCCGAGCCTTAGTCACTGGATCGACCTCACCTTCAACAGAAATTTCCCGCTTCTTTTGTTTGGGAACAACAAAGGGTTTGAGAATTAACTCATCCGACCAACTACGATATACTCCATAGCTGTCTTGACCCCGAATTTGTTTGATTAATACCTTGAGAAAAGGTGAATTCAAGACTTCGGTGGGAGCGGTTCCGTTAACACTATTATTTATAGTCATACTGTTGCTTCGTCTCCAACTTCATCTGTAAAATTGGCAGGTTTTTGTTGTAAAGCTTTACGCAACCAAGGTGGAGGATTACCTTTCAAGGTTTGTACTAATTTATTTAGCACTTCGCTAATTTCTTCTTCTTCCGATCGCGCCTTCACCGGGGTAACACCTTTTTTGATTAACCGAGCCGCAGCACTACCGCCAATTGCTGTTACATAAACAATAGTACAATCGCCTAATGCTTCCAATTTTGGTGTGATTTTATCTTCATTTCCATCTTCTTTGAGGTCACCTTCAAAGTTGAGGGTTTCTACAAAATGATATCCCTCATCGGAAATTTCATACACATCGATTAATCTCGCCCATCCAAAATGAGCATTAATATGAACTCGGTCACTCGTAGTGAAGGCAATTTTCATTGTATTTCTCCTCTTTAAGTCAGATAAATTCTGACTTCTTCTTCAAAAATCCGCGCCTACAATTCCTAATTCTTGTAACTGCTTAACTCTTGTTTCTTCTGCCTCTAATAAGAGGTTGCCCATGCCATACACAAGTTCCATTGTGCCTCGGTAACCAACTTTGGTAAACTGACCGTTACCTAAGCGGTCGTAAATGGGCAATCCTAAGCGATAAAGAGGAACGTTAAGGCGTTTGGCGATCGCAGCAACATTTGAGTTACCAACTAGCAAATCCGAACCTGCTGCTAAACTCTCAAAGTCTTCTAAATCGCCGATGGTAATACTTTTAACTGGGAGTTTTTCGAGTAAAGGCGATCGCGTCGTTGTCACCGCAGCATGAATCTGCGCTCCCATTGATTGCAGAAAATGGACTTTTGACCACAACAAATCGGGTTCCAGTGCTAAAGAAATTCGCTTCGCACCAAAATAAAAGTGCGTGTCTAACATCGCATCTTGCAACTGACGACGTTGGCGGCGATATTTTTCCGGTACGCTGTTACCACTGAGAACCGCCAATGCTTGGAGAAATTCGTCTACTGGTTCTAATCCAGTCACTTCCCCAAACACCTCGTAAGGAGTGCCAAATCTTTCTTCCAAAATCTTGGCTGCACCGCGCATACTCTCGCCCAAAGCCAAAGTGAAAGCAGAACAACCAACTTCTCGTAGCTGTTTTAAGGTAGTTCCGCTAACTGTAACCGCGCTGTAATTATCTTCCAAATGTCCATCAAGGGAAGCGCCAATGTCAGGTACAAAGATAGGCACCAAGCCAAAAGCCGTCACCATCTCTTTAATTTCCTGGACATCCCCTGGCGTAAAAGCAGCACTCGGCAAAATCGTCACTTGTTCGGTTTTGATTCCACCTGCGCGGGGAATTTCCTTAACTATGCTTTCCACAGCGACGGCGAAACCATCTTGCAGGGCGCCTTTAAAATCGGGAGTCGGGGCAAAAATAATCGCCAAATCGTGCAATTCTGGATGGCGTTTACGGATTTCCTTGAGAAAACCTTCAATGTCATCTCCTCTAGTTTCCGTCAACCCAGTGGTACATAAACCGATAATTTCAGGTTTCGCCTTTTCCACCAAAGTCAGAATTGCCTGTTCCACATTTTCTTCACCACCCAAAATCGTAGTGACTTCCGTCATCGCCGTGGTAGCCAAAGGAATCGCTTCCCTAAAATGCCGCACCAGCACAACTTTAGCGAAAGCAGTACAACCTTGAGAACCGTGGAATAAAGGCATCGTCCCCTTTAATCCCAGAAAAGCTAAAGACGCGCCTAAAGCTTGGCTTTGCTTGAGAGGATTAACCGTCAGTGATTTGTTAGAAACAGTAACGATCGCCATTTAGATTACCTCCTCTTCAGAAGACGCGGAGAGTCGGAGACGCGGGGACGCGGAGAAAGAACTCTCCGTGTCTTCCGAAGTTCCGTTCGCTGGAAGCCAGTGCTTAGACTTCTCTCCGTATCCCAATATCCCCGCGTCCCCGTGTCCCCGTGTCCCCGCGTCCTCTTCTTCCCACGGTGCCGGTTTGCGTACTTGCTCCCAAATCGGGCTATAAAGAGCTTCATACAATTCCCGCGCCATCTCAATCATCCCTACATAACCTGCATAAGGATGGTGGCGTTCTTGGTTGATATCCAAGAAAGGAATCCGAGCTTTTAAGGCGGTGTATTGGTTACGACCTCCAGCAATCAACATATCTGCTTGAGTATCTCTCACCAGCTGTAACAATTCCTGGGCGTTGCCTTTCTCCAGCATGATGCCATCGTTACCCAGCAACTTCTTGATTTTGGCTTTATCTTCCTCAGTACTTTTCCGAGTACTGGTAGCAACAACATCAATACCCAAGTCCTTAGCAGCCGAGATAATCGACCAACTCTTCACACCGCCAGTATACAATACAACACGCTTACCTTTGAGTCGAGCGCGATAGGGAGCCAGTGCCAAATCTAAAGCCGCAGTTTCTTCAGCAATCAGCTTTTCTGTGCGTGCTTGCAAATCCGGGTCGCCTAATTTAGCAGCAATATTTCGCAGACAGCGATTCATGTCATCGATGCCGTAGAAAGATTCTTCAATATAAGGAATGCCGTAACGCTCCTCCATCTTTCTCGCCATGTTCAACAGCGCCCGCGAACAGATCATCACATTCAGCTTGGCGCGATGGGCATAGCGAATTTCATTGTACCGAGCGTCGCCCGTAATTTTTGACAAAATGCGGATGCCTAATTTTTCTAACAGCGGCGTGACTCCCCACATTTCCCCGGCGATGTTGTACTCGCCTATTAAGTTAATATCATAAGGCGTTGTGTATTCCGGTTCTGCTGTCCCGACAACATAATCTAATAAAGCTTCACCGCCAAAACGGTTGCCCAGATTTTTACTGCCAATGAATCCTGGAGCAATTACCGGGATAACAGGAGTGCCAATCTTCTCAGCTGCGGTTTTGCAGACTGCATCGATATCATCGCCAATCAAAGCAGTCACACAAGTAGCGTAAACAAATACTGCTGCTGGTTTGTATCGTTCGTTCAGTTCCAGAATCGCCTTGTAAAGCTTCTTCTCGCCCCCGAAAATAACATCATTTTCAGTTAAGTCAGTCGTAAAGCCCATCTTGTAGAGTTGCGGCCCCGAAGAGAGACTACCACGACTGCCCCAAGAATTACCAGCACAAGCGATCGGCCCGTGGACTAAATGAGCTGCATCCGCGATGGGTACTAAAGCAATCATCGCCCCATCAAAAGCACAGCCCCCTTGAGCAGCACCAGGTTGTGCCTGTTGGGTGCAAGACTTATTTTTCTTTTCTGATTGTTTATGCTGATTGTGTTCGCATCCTGACTCATTGAGCAGCTCGTTAATTTTCCCTTGGGTGCTTTTCATCTCTCTTCTCTTAGTGGATGGCAGTTTTTCTCTTTGTCATTAGTCATTGGTCATTAGTCATTAGTCATTGGTCATTTGTTTTTTGAATAACTAATAACTGGGGATCTATGACTATTGGTCAAACCTCTGCGTAACTCTGCGCTAACTTAGCGCGACGGCAGTCGCTACAACGGGGGGAACCCCCGCAACGCGCTGCCTCCCCTTTGCGTTTAAAAACAAAAGTTTGTGTAGCTCACTAACTGGAAATCGCTATAACAACCAATGACTAATGACCAATGACTATTGACTAATAACTAACAAATATATTTCGTGACATCTTCCCCACATACATCGGCGAGATAAGATAAAGCACGAAAACGCAATCCTACAAACTCATCATATAAAGGATTGAGTTTACACAATGCTGGAATATCAAAAGACCGCCCAAATAATTTTATTTGGCGTTCAAAAGGACAACAGCAAGGAATTGTTTGGCAAATTAAATGAGCAAGACGATTATTTTTAACCTGAATTCCATCTACCACATTACGTAAAGGATTGAGGATTTTGTTAAATATCCCGCGTTTTTGATAGTTAGGTGGATGGTAATTAGGATGAGGATGAGTATGAGTGTGAGTGTGAGTTTTATTGATAGTTTCCATTTATTTTACGCCTCAGGTAAATGCTAAATTTAGGAGTGGGTATTGGGTACTGGGGAGAGGGTATTGGTTATTGGGGATTGGGAATAATTAATTCCCTATTCCCCAGTCCCCAGTCCCTAGTCCCCAGTCCCTAACCCCTAATTCCTAATAACTTGCGTTTGCGTGCAATTTCTAACGAATCAAGTCGTAGGAAATATCGGTCTTGGAAGGAATATTGGTGGTGCGATCGATTTCTTCAAACAAGGTATTTACAACCCAGTTGAGCAAGTTAATTACACCTTGGTAACCGATGGTGCTGTAGCGGTGCAAGTGGTGGCGATCCATAATGGGGTAGCCGATTCTCACTAAAGGAATCTTGGTATCGCGCCACAGGTACTTACCGTAGGAGTTACCAATCAACAAGTCTACGGGTTCGGTGAACAACAAGGAGCGCATGTGCCACAGGTCTTTACCACCCCAAACTTTTGCATTTTGACCGAAGGGGCTAGAAGCAAGCAATTCTTTGATTTCTTTTTCAAATACTTCGTTGCTGTTGTGAACCAAAATATGTACTGGTTCAGCACCCATTTCCAGCATGAAGCCCACAACGCTGTACACTAAATCGGGTTCGCCGTAGATAGCGAAGCGTTTGCCATGAACCCATGCGTGGGAGTCAGTCATTGCGTCAACTGCACGACCGCGTTCGATTTCCAATTCTTCAGGAATGGGCTTACCAGATAGTTCGCTGAGTTGCATCAAGAACTCATCAGTAGCTTTAATACCCCAAGGACGAGAAACAACGGTTGGTTGCTTCCATTCTTTTTCGATGTACTCGCGGGTTTTGACTGTGGAGTGTGATTGCAGGAATACTGTAGCTTTACCATTAATTGAATCTGCTGCATCTTCCAGCTTTGTACCACCTGGATACATATCGAACTCACCTGTGTTAGGTGAATCCAGGTAATCGCTGTTGTCAGCTAGAATTGTGTAGTCAAAGCCAAACAGAGAAGCAATGCGCTTGATTTCGCGGTTGTTGCCAACGTAGGTGTCAAAACCTGGAACGAAGTTGATTTTGCCATTGCTGGTTTCTTTCTTCTGACCTGCGGTCAGGGTAGAAAGAATACCCTTCATCATGTTGTCGTAACCAGTGATGTGGGAACCAACAAAGCTGGGGGTGTGAGCGAAAGGAACAGGGAAATCTTGAGGAACTGAACCAGCTTTCTTAGCGTTGTTGATGAAAGCTTGTAAGTCATCACCAATAACTTCTGCCATACAGGTGGTGCAGACAGCAATCATCTTGGGCTTGTAGAGTTGGTAAGAGTTCGCCAAGCCATCAATCATGTTTTGCAGACCACCGAACACCGCTGCATCTTCAGTCATGGAAGAAGATACACCAGAGAATGGTTCTTTGTAGTGACGGGTTAAGTGGGTGCGGAAGTATGCAACGCAACCTTGGGAACCTTGAACAAAGGGCAGAGTGCCTTCAAATCCAACAGCAGCAAAGATAGCTCCTAAAGGTTGGCAACCTTTAGCAGGGTTGACGGTTAGAGCTTCACGAGCGAAATTCTTTTCGCGGTAATCCCAACTCTTAGTCCATTCTGCAACCCGCTTTACTTCTTCGGGGTCGTGACCGTTTTCAAATTCTTTCTTGTTTTGGAATAATTGTTGGTATTCCGGCTGGTGAAACAGCTCTACGTGGTCTTGAATTTTATCTGGATTCTGAGGCATTTCCGATCTCCAAGCTTGCTGAGTTAATTACTAATCGACGAATCGGCAGTGAGGCGAATGGAGACTAGTTAGGGAGTGGAAATGTGACTCAAAACTCAAAATGCAAAAAGCAAAACACATCATTTTGAATTTTTAATTTTGAATTTTGAATTCCCGACTCCCTCCTGGGGTATTAGCCCCAGGTTCTTATGTCTCTCTCATTTTTTTTAGGCGGTTGCTTTAGCTGCGGTTTTAGCTTCAGCTTTTTTGCTCCAGGGAGCGCCAATTAATCCCCAGGTTGGGCTGTTGAGTGCCAAGTCCATATCACGAGCGAAGATAGCAAAGCCGTCATAACCGTGATAAGGGCCGGAGTAATCCTTTTGATGCTTTAATTTTTTTCAGCAGCTTAATGTTTGCAATGAGCAATGTCAGAATTAAACATTGTTCGCCCACAACACATTTATTTTTAGGCTAAATATAAGCTAAAACCTAATTCGTAATTAAGAGCTTTAATTACGTTAGCGCAGCGGGGCAAAGCCCATTACGAATTACAAATTAGGAATTATTTCGCTTCAAGTCTGCAAAGTAGCAAAGAGAACAGATGAAATCAAAAGTACTATTGGAATTAGAGAAAATAAATCTGCGTTTGAAGTCTGCAAAGACAAAGGTAACAATTAGGGAATCGAATGGAAGTCTGCAATTACGCGCTACGTTACCGATTAAACCTGGAGACAAGGATAAAAACGGCACTGGTAGAAAGCAATACAATCTCAGCTTGAATATTCCTGCAAATTTGGATGGGTTAAAGACGGCTGAGGAAGAAGCTTATGAATTGGGAAAATTAATTGCTCGAAAAACTTTTGAATGGAATGATAAATATTTAGGCAATGAGGCAATTAAAAAAGATTGTAAAACAATCGGTGAATTACTCGAAAGATTTGAAGATGACTATTTTAAAACTCATAAACGCACAACCAAAAGCGAACATACTTTTTTTTATTATTTTTCTCGAACCAAGCGATTCACAAATGCTACTGATTTAGCGACTTCTGAGAATTTGATAAGTGCAATTGAAAAAATCGATAAGGAGTGGGCTAAGTATAATGCAGCTAGAGCGATCGCTGTATTTTGCCAGACATTCAAAATCGAAATCGATTTGTCTAAATATTCCAAAATGCCAGATAAAAATTCCCGCAATATACCAACAGATGCAGAAATAGCTGAGGGAATTAGCAAGTTTGAAGAATATTTAAATACCAGAGGCAATCAAGTTAACCAAAATGTCCAAGATAGCTGGCAACTTTGGCGCTGGGCTTATGGAATGTTAGCTGTTTTTGGTTTACGACCGCGTGAGCTTTTTACTAATCCTGACATCGATTGGTGGTTAAGTCAAGAAAATGTAGATTTAACATGGAAAGTGCATAAAGATTGTAAGACTGGTGAGAGGGAAGCTTTACCATTATATAAACAATGGATTGAGGAATTTGATTTAAAAAACCCAAAATATTTACAAATGCTGGCAACGGCAATTAAGAAAAAAGATAATACAAATTATGCAGAAATCACAGCTTTAACACAGCGAGTTAGTTGGTGGTTTCGTAAAATTGGCTTAGATTTTAAACCCTATGATTTACGCCACGCTTGGGCAATTCGAGCGCATATTTTAGGAATTCCAATTAAAGCAGCAGCAGATAATTTAGGACATAGCGTACAAGTTCACACGCAAACTTATCAGCGTTGGTTCTCGCTAGATATGCGAAAGTTAGCAATGAATCAGGCGTTGAATAAGAGGAATGAAGTTGAGTTAATTAGGGAAGAGAATGCTAAATTGAAGATGGAGAATGAGAAGTTGAGGCTTGAAATTGAGAAGTTGAAAATGGAAATAGTTTATAAGCAAAGTTGAATTTGCTAAGAAAATTGATGTAGTGTGTTGCGCTGCGCGATAACGCACACTACTAGCTTGCTATTTAAATTTCTGTATAATAAATATTTATGTTTATTAAGCTTATCTGTGAAGACAATAATCTAATGTTATCTGTAAAGTCACCAAAGCTATGTAGCTGTTAGACTATGCAGAGTATTACCTCTGCAAGCAAAATATTGTTAATGTATATTTACAAACTGAGCCGGATCGTGTTTAACAATGGAAAAGAGGTTCAACCAGGAAACCTTACTGTTATTATTGGCCCGAACAATGCTGGAAAAAGCCGTACTTTAAAGGACATTGCTCAGAAAACCACAAGGAGTATACCTCTACCTGGTATTGTTGTTAGCGATGTTGAGTGGACAACCCCACAGAATCTACAAGAGCTACGCGAAGCTTACAATTTGGAACGCTACCAAGACGAATATACCAACTGGATGTTTCGTACACTAGCTCCTGAACTGTCCCAGGAACGCCAAGTCATTGCAAATTTTTGGTTTGAAAATGAGCTAATTTCCCAAATTTTATCTAATAAATCTTTGTTCGCCGAACATTTTGGTATTGCTATGGTTGCATTCATCACCACAGAACACCGTCTTCAATTGGTGAAAGAGGCCGCTAGTGCAGCCCATGAAAGGCAAGAAGCAAATCTACTGCAAACTTTTTATAATGCAGGAAGTTCTCTAGAGAATGAGATACAAAAATTAGTGAAGCGTGCTTTTGGCAAAGAGATTAAGCTGGATTACACTGTACCCCAGCTATTACTTCTTCGAGTTGGAGACGATTTTAGTTTAATTCCTTCAGATCCAAGAGATGCTAGACAGCCGATGCAGGAATATGACAAATTGGACGATCAAGGGGATGGAATCAGAAGTTTTGTGGGAATTACCACTGCATTGTTGGCGACTAAACGAAACGTATTTCTAATCGATGAACCAGAAGCTTTTCTTGCTCCGCCTCAAGCTTTCCGTATAGGCGAGTTCATTGCAGAACGAGCAAACAGCAAACGCCAAATAATTTTAGCTACGCACAGCGCAGACTTACTGCGCGGTCTTTTAAGCAAGACAACCGATCTCACTATTATTCGTATTGACCGTAGAGATAAAACCAACTATTTCAATACACTTGACCCAAATCGCTTACAGGAATTAGTGAACGATCCTCTATTGAGTTCATCTCGTGTTCTGGACGGACTCTTTTACTCAGGCGTAGTTGTGGTAGAAGCAGATAGTGATGGGCGATTTTACCAAACTGCCTCTAACAAGCGGAAAAATAATATTGATCTACATTTTGTTAATGCAGATAACAAGCAAACCGTTCCACGGATTACCACACTATATCGGGATATGGGAGTGCGCTGTGTAGGAATTGTTGATTTTGATGTGTTAAATGACCCAGCAGAATTTAAAAAACAGCTACAGGCTCTAGAATTTACTGAAGAAAGCATCACTCCAATGCTGGCTATTCGTGAAGAGATTGCAAAAGCCGCTCAAGAACTTCCTTGCGATGAGAGGTTAGAGAAAGTCAAAGAGCAAATGGCTACACTATTAGCCTCTCTCAATGAGGTACAAGCTAAAACTTTTGCTTCTGATAACGAGGCTAAATCTGAAAAAGAAAAATTATTGAGCAAAATTGAACGTGAAGCTAGAAAAATTGCAACCTCGACCAAGAATTGGAACAATTTTAAGGAGAAAGGGCGGGCGGCCTTGCCAGCAGAATTACAATCTAGATTTGACGATTTGTGGAAAACCTGTTCAGAAAAAGGGCTATTCATCAATCCATGTGGTGAGTTAGAGTCAATGCTCACACATGGAGGGATTGCTTACACAACAGACAAAAGGGCATGGATTACAAATGCGTTGTTAATGCTTCCTAGACTCGAAGTTAATGACAATGAATATCCCTGGAAATTTATCAAGGAGATTCAAGAGTATCTCATAGGTTTGGAAAATCCATAGCGCGATGCCAATCTCTAATAAAGGTGCGTTGTCGCAAAGGACAACGCACCTTCATTGTATCAGCAGGCGATCGCAATCCTCCCATAGTTATCGCAAAGTACAATGCAGCATAATCATAGTTCGGTATCATAAGGTTATTGGGTTCTAGTTCTGTCCGTGTCTGCAAAAGACATTTTTCATGAAGCCGTTAAACGGGGACTACAAAAAGAAGGGTGGATTATTACGCACGATCCGCTAGTTGTTAAGTTTGGCAAAGATAAAATGTCGATTGATTTAGGTGCGGAACAAATCTTAGCAGCTGAGCGAGGAACAGAGAAAATTGCTGTTGAAATCAAAAGTTTTTTAGGGGATTCAGAACTTTTTGACTACCATGCGGCTTTGGGGCAGTTTCTCAATTATAGATTAGCTCTGCGACTCAGGGAACCTGAGAGAGTTTTGTTTCTAGCTGTTCCACTGTCAACTTATAGATCCCTATTTAGCCGGGACTTTGCCCAAAGTTCAGTACAAGAGTATCAAGTTAAATTAATAGTTTACGATCCAAATGATGAGGTGATTGTGCAATGGCAAAGCTAGACCAATATCGTGAATATATTCAAAACTTATTAACGAAATATAGGAGTTTCCAACCTTTAGAGGAAGATGTTGAAATTCAACTCATATTCGACACAACGCGAGACCATTACCAGATTTTAGAGATTGGCTGGGATGGATACGATCGAATTTATAATTGTGTGATACATCTCGATATAAAAGATGAAAAAATATGGATTCAGCGTAATATGACTGATATTCAAATTGCCCAAGAGCTGACTGAGATGGGAGTACCCAGACAGGATATTGTTTTGGGACTACAGCCATCACACCTCCGCCAATATACGCAATATGGCGTAGCGTGAGAGAATAAGCGCGATCGCATCTCTAATGTAAGGTATGTTGTCACAAAGGACAACGCACCTTCCTTTTATCAGCAGGCGATCGCATTCCTTTTATACTTTTGTTTGCGGGTCGCACAGTTGTGCAACCCTACAACGATCTGTACCTCACCAACTTACAATGCTGTGGTGCGGTTCGTTAATATAATCCTTCTGGTGGGGAAATATCAGAGCCGACAACCACACCAGTGTTAGTAGATTTAATCCCTGGTTTAACAGTAGGGGATTCTTGTTTTAATGATTGTAAAACAGAAGAAGAGTTATCTTGCTCTATTGATATATTAGTATTTGCTTGTTGCTGGGACATCAAAGCTAATCCTCCCATTGCACCAGCAAGAAGAGCTGTATAACCTACATATAAATGCGGTGGATGAATTTCCAATCCCATTCCTTTTTGAGATTGAAGCGAAGAGGACTTTGTTACTGGTATAGCTGTTTGTACTGGCAAAGAAGCAGCTAAAGCAACACCATCAAGTCCTAAAAAATCTCCATAACGTCGGATGAATCCACGTACAAAAATGTCATCTGGTAATTGTTGGAAGTTACCGTTTTCTAATGCCTCTATCAGCTCCATTCGGATATGAGTGTAAAAATGGATGTGGTACAAAGAAAGCCCTTTGGACTGTCGGGTTTTTTGAAGTTGTTGCCCGATTTGATGTAGGCTATCTATACGTTGTTGGACTGCTTGCTGGGCTTGTTCTGCTTGAGATATTTTCTGAGGATTCAACAATTGTAGTGGTTTTTTCCATAGGGAATTTTCTACTGTATTTTTAGAGGGTTGCTCCTGGAGAGTGGAATGTTCCTGCTGTATTTCTTCTGGTAAAGAATCAACTGTTTCTGTGTTTTGCGTTGTATCTGTAGCTGTTTCAACTTTTTGATATTGTTGGGCAAATTGTCGAAATGCTAAACCGATCGCTTCTCTACCTAGAGCTTTTAATAAATCTTGAGCCTGATGTGTTTCCTCGCCTATCAACTTCTGCATCATCCCTAAAGCACGTCGATAAACATCGCTACGATGCAGTTGTACTTCTATTTCTCCTAAAAGCGATCGCACCTCATCTTGAGAAATTTCAATATTCGGATTGCCCAAAATTTGCAAATAGTATACGGGAGTAGTAACCATTGTGAAAACCTTTTATATTAACTCAAGAAAAGAAAGTTACATCAAATCTTCACTATTTTTCGTAACTTCACCTTTGTTTTCCGGATATAAATTGTATAATTTAAATTTTGAAATTCATCATAAACACTGGAACAAAGCAGTAATAAATGCAGTCTCGATCGTAAAAATGATACTGACATCTCTTTGAGAAAAAAACCTTGGGTGCATACCAAGGGTAAGTTCTAGAATTGCTGCAACGCCCTGTACTATGGCGTAGCATAAGAGAATAATCTAAGACACTCTGCGGAATACAAAAAAAGTCTGTTTGCGATAGTTGCAAACAGACTTGACATCTTTAGGCTTATAGTTAAGCTTGCTCCCAAAGTTGACGTACATAGTCGGGTAGCCAGCTAGCAATTTCGTCAATTCGTTCTTGGGAAAGTTCGTCTTTGGTAGCAGAAAATACGGCTTTAACTGCTTGTTCTCGGTCAACTGTTGCTGGCTTACCGCCTTCATTAGCAACTCGGAACAGAAAGCGATCGGAATCGATTTTGAAGATGCCAGGGCCTTGCCAGGGTGGACGAACCCGGCTCAATAATCCGACAATTGGATTGGTATCTTTCCAAAGATCGGCAACTTCAAACTGGAGTGCTTTCTCATCGGTGGGTACAGCTTCTGTATGCAGTTCTCCCTCGACGCGATCGCTTGCTTGTGTTGTCATCAAATCACGCATGACGCGAAACACAACTTCGCTAAAGTCTCTGGCATCATACAAATCTGCAAATCCACCTTTGACCATAACTTTTTCTAAGAACGAACGATGTTCGTCGGCGATCGCAGTTCGAGTATCTTCAATCTCACTTGGATCGACTTCTGGTATGTTTGTTCTAAATGATTGATCTGGCATAGTTTTTTTGTGCTTCTTAATATTGAGTCTTTATGCTTACCTCTGTAAGGTCGCACAAATCAAAAACGCTTAGTATCGTCCAGAAGTTCGAGATGGTGTCTGTCCAAAAGTTAGAAATTCAGTGTTGAGTAATAAGGCACATCCTAGCTTGAAAAAGCGAGTAAGTGCTAGGGACTTGGAAGAAATATTTTCATGTTTTTGTTATGTAATTTATCGTACGACCGTCTGGTTTATCGTTGCTGCATAAACGGAAAAAATAGCTTTTCGTATACATCTTCTATCCGTGTCGAAAAACAGTCAAAATAGACAAGTTGGTATCAACTCGCCGGAAAAAAGATGGTAGAAATGACAAACATCGAAATTAACACCACAAAAGTCAAAATACCTAATAATGGCTTAGAAATCGATGCTTACTTAGCTCAACCAGCACATCAGGGAACCTTTGCCGCCGTTATCGTTTTTCCAGAAATTTTTGGAATTAACAGTAACATTCGAGAGATAACCGAACTAATCGCTAAACAAGGTTATGTAGCAATCGCCCCTGCGATGTATCAACGTATTGCTCCTGGTTTTGAGGCTGATTTTAGCCCCGAACATGTTGGGTTTAGTCCAGAAGCCTATCGTCTGGGGTCGGAATACTATCAACAAGTAAAGTATCAAGATATCTTAAGCGATATTCAAGCAGCGATCGCCTACTTAAAAACTTTACCCAATGTTAAACAAGATGCCATTGGTGTCATTGGTTTTTGTTTTGGCGGTCATGTTGCTTACATCGCTGCAACTTTCCCCGATATCAAAGCCACGGCTGCTTTTTACGGTGCTGGAATTACCACTTCTAGTTATGGTGAAGAAACTCCAACTATTAATCGTACTTCACAAATTCAAGGGACTATTTATGCCTTTTTTGGTACAAGAGATACATTAATTTCTCAGGAGGAAACCGAGCAAATTGAAGCAGAATTAAATAAACATCAAATCAATCACCGTGTATTTAGATATGATGCCGGACACGGATTCTTTGCTGGTTTTTTCAAAGATAAGTACCCATTTATGGAACAACACCCAAGTTACAATCCTGAAGCTGCTCCTGATGCTTGGCAACACGTTTTAGAACTGTTTAAAAACAACTTGTAAAGCAGGTAATAGGGAATAGGCAACAGGCTTTTATTTATACGTGTTAGTGAGGTGTAATGCCTCACTAACACGCAGTTATATTCTCCATTTCTCTTCGCTTTTATTAAGTGTTATATTAGTAATAAATATTTCCACATTTTCTAAATAAGAAGCGGTTTATAAATGATTGAGTCTCTTATTGTATTCTTTATATTGTTATTAACTGTTCCCTTTATTATTGCTCAATTTATGCCTAATATAAAGTGTCTGATAACTTATACTATTTTTTTCGGAACCTTAGCTATTTGGCTGTATTATCAGCATATAACAACGCCATTCAATCAACGAGGAAATGGTTTCTCCTACCTGTTTGGAATAACAGCTGCTTCTTTATTTGATACGTCAATAATTGTTGGAATTATTAATAAAGCTATTGTGTTATTCTTTAAGTCAGAAGGTTATACAATTAATATTTGGCTGATACTTAGCTTAGTTTTACTTGATGTGATGCTGATTGTGCTTATTTTCCCTGCATTGTTGGAAGTCTATTGATAAATTAACGCACCAGATATGTTGGTGCGTTAAGCATTGCCATAACGCACTACAATTTAAGTTTTTAAGCTTTAGAATTTTTCAGCAGGAATTGACAACCACATGAAAACGGGTTGGGACTTTCTGTGCGATCGTCCGCTAGCACTTCAATGGTCAGCTGACTGTTGTAAATCAATTCGTCATAATCCATTAATGCATCCCACATGATCTTGCCAGTGGGGAAGCCTAGCTGTAAAGCTGCATCAGCTATTAACTCTTGCCATTTCTGAATCTCTGGATCTTGCGATTTGCAGTAATCGAGAATGGCTATAAATGCACCAGGCTTAGTTACTCGTAGGATCTCTTGAAAAGCACGAACAGGATACTCAAGGATACAGAAGGTAAATCCCGACACTGCTGCATCAAAGCTATTATCAGGAAAATCAAGATTGTAGATATCGGATATCTTAAAAGTGATGTCTGCCGATACAGGCTTTTTACGTGCTTCATCCATCATCTTCTCAGAAAGATCGACACCGACAACATGTACACCTTCAGGATAGGCTGGAAGATTAAGACCTGTTCCCAGCGCAACATCCAGTACGACTTGTCCTGGCTTCAGCTGCAAGGAAGCAATTAAGGGTTCGCGCTCGATGTGCCAGTAACGCCTCACAATTGCATCATAATCTACTGCTGCTCGATCGTAGGTTTCTATCAAATTATCGATCTTCATAGGTTTTTTAACAAATAGGACTACTGATTTAAGTATCTTTTCAACTATATGGTGTGTTAGCGCCCAAACCTCGTGTATTTTACTACTACTTAGATAATTTGACAATTCCAAATCAGTATCAAGTTAAACTTATTTTTATTAGATTGTTGATAGTCTATTAACAAAGTAAATATTAAGTAGAGTGTGTTAGGCTATGCAAGGATTTGAGAGGCCGAGAAAGCCAGTGTTATACCAATTCACGAAAATCTTGATACAGATAGATTTTTCGTAGGGGTTTAGCATTGCTAAACCCTTACCCACTTGATAAATCGCCTCTCAAAAATGCGATCGCTAACAAATTTACGGTTGCCTGTTACCTGTATGCTATTCCCTCCAAGGCAACAGATGTAAACCAATAAATAGCTATATCTAAGTTTACGAATTGCGTAGCTTGCTTCGTGGTGGGTATTGCAAATTGGTCTTATCCATGAGCTTTTCGGCGCACGGGAATCTGAATAATAAACTCAGTTCCTTTTCCTAAAGTTGAGAAGCACTCTAGTTTGCCGCCATGTTTTTCTGTAATGATTTGATAGCTAATAGACATACCCATTCCGGTTCCTTTGCCAATAGGTTTAGTAGTAAAAAAGGGATCGAATATTCGTTGCTGCAATTCTTGAGAAATACCAACTCCATTATCAGCGATCGCCACTTTTACGCAGGTTGAATTAACTAGGGATGTGCGAATTGTAATTTGACTAGAATTTTCCTTGTTTTCCTGATGATTACCCTTGGCATGACTTTCTTCTAAGGCATCAATGGCATTTACTAAAATATTCATAAACACCTGATTGAGTTGTCCGGCATAACATTCTACTGGAGGTAAATTGCCGTAGTCTTTGATGACCTGAATTTCAGGTTGTTCTGGTTTAGCTTTGAGGCGGTATTGCAGAATCATCAAACTACTGTCGATGCCCTCATGAATATCGACGCTTTTAAATTCTGCTTCGTCCATGCGGGAGAAGTTCCGCAGAGACAGTACAATTTCACGAATGCGATCGGTGCCCACTTTCATAGAAGACAAAATTTTTGGTAAGTCTTCCTGCAAAAACTCCAAATCCATTTTTTCGACAGCAATTTGAATTTCTGGAGCGGGGTTAGGATTGTACTGTTGATACAATTGCACAAATGCTAATAAATCCTGGGAATATTCTTGTAAATGGTTGAGGTTGCCATGAATAAAATTAACTGGATTATTAATTTCGTGTGCCACTCCAGCAACTAGTTGCCCCAGACTAGACATTTTTTCAGTTTGAATAATTTGAGATTGAGTGCGTTGTAATTCCTTTAATGTATTTTTGAGTTCAGCAGTACGTTCTTCTACCCTGTCTTCCAGTTCTTCCTTGCTTTTCTCTAAGGCAGTAAATGATTGATGCAGTTGTTCTGCCATGTAATTAAAAGAGTTAGACAGAGTATTCAGTTCTTGAATGGGGCTAGTTTCTACTGTCTGATCTAAATTACCAGATGCCATTGCCTTACTTGCGCGATTCAGGCGCAAAATCGGGCGTACAATCCAATGGGAGGTAAAGACGCCCATCGCCGAGGCAAGGATTAATGCGGCAAAACAAAGGGCGATGGTGGTCTGTGTATTAGCGTTAATTTGCGCCATAAATGCGTTTTCTGGCACACTCACCACCAGCAGCCAATCTAAATCATACTCGTCACGCCAAGGTACAACATCTACAAAATACCGTTTTCCTTGTAACTCCAGCTGAAAATCTGTGTCTTTCGTGATGGACTTATACCCGTTAAAGCTTTGCAAGTGTCTAGCAACGTTCTTTATTATTGGGTCAGTGCTGTCCATCGCTTGCAATCTCTCAGCCTTTTGATTAATCAAGGTAAAAGGCTTTTCTGTGCCAGAAGTGGCAATTAATTTGCCATTCCGTTCTAAAAGAAACACCCGCCCAGACTGACTAATATCCAAACTGCGTAAAAAATCGCCGAGTTTGAGCAGATGAATATCACAAGCAATCATTCCTAACAAGCGATTTTGCGAATCATAAATTGGACGACTGGCAGAGGCAGCGATGTAGGGGCCAGTGGGAAAGTTTTCTACCAGAATCTTCGCCCAAATGGGTTTATTGGCGGCTATTGGTTGGGTATACCAAGATTGCTCAGAATTTTTCCAATCCCAGCGGGCATTTACCTGAGTTCGATTGCCTCGTTCGTCAGTAGCATAAGTGAAGACATTGTTAGGAGGGTTGGCAGTCCAATCTTCAATGGTAATGGTTTTCCCATCATAACGAGCAGCACCCACCCCTTCACCCGTTGTTAGTCCAATACCAATATAAGTCAGGTCATAGGCCTGCATTTGATCCCAGAAATACTTGCCAAGGGTTTGGCGATGCCTAATGCCGGCTGCGTCCACGCCCACATCTAATATTCCGCTGCGGATAGCATCTGCATTGATCTGATTTAAGGTTTGCGGAATGGAAAGATAAGACTTGAGGTGTTCATCCACCACTTTACTAGTACGATCTATCAACTGTTCTGCCAGATCGTTAACTGCTCTTTGTCCATTTTTAAAAGACAAATAACCCACTAAACTGACCGCTGCAAAAATTTGGAGCGCGAAGGGAACAACAAGAACAATTTGTAATGGTAGCGCCTTGTTTCTGTAAAAATGGCGAGTCTTCATTGCTGGGAACTGCAAGTTAATGTTAATTGGATCTACTTGTATAGTTCCCAAGATCCCCAGATACTCACCTTTGTAGGAAAAATTCTAGAAAATTTACCGGATTTTCTTCAGCTTTTGAGAATAATAGCTCATCTACATCACATTTGCGCTTCATTAAACTGTATTGAGCTTTCAAGGAAATTTGTATGATAAACCCCATTTTTCGCGGGATTACCTATACTCAAGAAATCATTAAAGAGAGCAATCAAAGAGTTCGCGGTACTAACGATTCCGACTGGTTTGTTGTAGAAGGTAACAACAATATTATAAATACACAAGATGGCAATGATGTTGTTTTATTAGGAAGAAAAGTAGACCTTACATTTAATTTTGAGAGTAGTATTTTTAACGGTGAAGTTTTACAAACTAGTCCATTGCCCTGCAATTCTAACGATTTTGAAACAATCGTATATACGGGGAAGGGAGATGATTACGTTAGTGTAGGAGCAGGCGATCGCATAATTCGTTTGGGCAGTGGAAACAACTTTTTAGATGATTATGGTGGGAATTATCTATTCGATGCCGATAATAATATTATTGGCTTGGGCGCGATTCCCAAATTAGTTGCTTCAGCAGGATCGGGGGACGATATTTTCTATTTAAGTGGATTTGCTAACCGAACTGTTGATGCCGGAAAAGGCAACAACTTAATTTTTTTAGGAGCCGGAAATGCCAATATTAGGACAGGCTCAGGAAATGACGTTATTACTAGCGAAATTTCAGTATTGACTTATATCTTTGACAGTGGTTCGCCATCTTATAACCAAAGCATCATAGCTGGAGATGGTGACAATCAAATTGCTGTTCTGCCCTATGGTGAAACTACAATTAGAACAGGCAAAGGAGAAGATTTTATTCTCGCTGTTGGCATCCCTGGTTTAAGTTCTGCCAAAATTTATGCAGGTGATGGCAACGATACAATTATTACAAACAATACTAACAGCATTATTCAGTCTGGTTCTGGCGATCATTTAATTTTTGCCGGTTCGGGTGATGATACTATCCGACTGGGAAGTGGCAATAATCTAATCAATTTACGCGGAGAGACGGTTTGTTTACCCGAACCTTTAAGCCAGGATACAAACCTGTTTGATTCATCTGTAGAGGTAAAAGGCGGGGGAAATGATAAGGTCTATTTGGATGAAGGAACGGATACAGTGATTTTGGGAAGCAGTGGTTTTGCTACCATTTATGGCTTTGGTTGCAGCGATCGCTTAAATGTCAATGGCTTAAATGCCAGCTTCACCCGCATCGGAAATGACACACTAATTAATTCATCTAGTGGTTCTTTAGGAATTCTCAAAGGATATACAGCTTCAATTGATTTGGTGTAATATCAAAATCCTTGTAGAGACGTTGCAATTGCTAGTCTCTACATTTAGATTTATACAGCTAATAGCCCACATCCTAACTTGTTGTTGCTGTTTCTTTTCCATTCTTGCTCTGTACGCTAGCAACAAATGACGATTGGTCAGGCTTGAAAGTTGGTGATTCGCCTCGCAGTCCCTTACGACGCTGGTTTTTTGGAACTCCTCCCGCCATCCCGTACTCTACACTACTTTTGCCATATCGAGTACCAACTGCCATTAGCATATGTTCTGCCATGTCTGCCAACTCGTTTTCTGTTTCCAGCATTTCGCGGTACAATTTATCCAAGTTGGAAAGCGCACTGTTGTAGGCATTTTCTCTAGTTCGCATCTTCTCAATCAGGCTTAAGAATGCAGGTGAAGTGAGTCCATTGCCTAAATCTAAATTTGCAGCAATTGAGTTTATACCGACTGCGCGACGCACTGCTTTTTCTAAGATTATAGAAGTTCTTTTTTTACGAGCCATAATATACACCTTGTGATTCACTACGGTTAATATTCTTTACCTTAAAAAACTTCCATATTAATTAACCTGGGAGAATTTCGCCAAATCTGCAATAACTTTTGCTACCAGCCTGATATTTGTCATGAATGCGCGAACTACTTAAATAAGAAAGTCAAAAGGCATTTTGAGGAAGTAAAAGCTTGTTTTGCTTGCGGAAAACACCAAAATGAGTAAGTCAAAAGGCATTTTGAGGAAGTAAAAGCTTGTTTTGCTTGCGGAAAACACCAAAATGAGTAAGTCAAAAGGCATTTTGAGGAAGTAAAAGCTTGTTTTGCTTGTGTAAAACACCAAAATGAGTAAGTCAAAGCTAATTTTGCTAACTAAATTCGGTTTTATCTATATTCTTGCGCTCTCAAGACCAATTATGATTCTCATGAGGGAAGCGATCGTGAAGCATAAAGTAATGAAATAAATGCAGCCGAGAATATTTTTCTGCAAAAAGAGTACGATTGTGAGTGTAGAAATATCTAATTTTATCTGTGTCAGCAAAGGACATCTTTCACGAAGCAGTTAAGCAAGCTCTACAAAAAGAGCAATGGGTAATTACAGACGATCCACTTAAATTTAAATTTGGTAATGTCAACTTTCAGATTGATTTAGGTGCAGAAAGGCTGCTTGCAGCAGAAAGAGCAGGTGAGAAAATAGCAGTTGAGATTAAAAGCTTTCTAAATCCTTCCGCAATCACAGATTTCTACGCTGCTTTAGGTCAATTCCTCAGTTATCGCTTGGCAATGAAAGCGACTGACCCAGAGCGAGTATTATATTTGGCAGTTCCAGTAGATGCCTATAAAACTTTCTTTCAACTTGAGTTCACGCAGACAGCAGTAAAAACATATCAAGTTTTGTTAGTTGTTTACGATCCTGTGAATGAGGTGATTGTGCAATGGATAAAATAGCTAAGTATCGAGAATATATTCAGACCTTACTGACTCGTTATGCCAGTGACGATGTTTCAAATGATGAAGTGGAGGCTCAACTCATCTTCGATACAGAGCGAGATCATTATCAGTGGATGAATGTGGGTTGGGAACAATTCGATCGCATTTATCGATGTGTAATCCATTTTGACATTAAAAATGGAAAAATATGGCTTCAGCAGAACTTAACAGATCAGAATCCTGCTGAGGAATTAGTCAAGATGGGTGTTCCCAAAGACGACATCGTTTTGGGATTACAGCCACCGTATAAAAGGCAATACACAGATTACGGCGTTGCTTAAATTAGCCATATTCAGCAAGATGCTATGTTTTTACTTCATACGCTTTACAGATTAATCAATTTGTTTTTATAATTGCCAATTCGACATGAAAGATGTAAATCAAGAATATCAAAGCTGGCTGTATTGATGCAGCATAACGATGATTTAATTTAGCACTTATCAAATCCTAAATTCTACCTGGACGATATTAAATAATTGATTATACCTAAAATTATTAAATGAGCCGGGTAGAACAGATAAAACCATCTAGCTCGCGAACCTTGTTTGCCATTGAATTGAAAAACAAGGAATCCTGAAAAAACTGCAAAATTTTGAATTAAAGAAATCCTAGATATCACTACTAAAATCAAGTGAAAAATGCACCAGTAGAGCAACCATACTTTCGGCTTCAGTTTGTCTGTTAGAGACATCAATAGAATGACTCCAATCCCATATGCTCCATACTCAAAATCCAAGCTCTCAGCAACCACCGCGAACAATCCAGTAATTGTCAATTTCTGCCATAATTGCGAACAACGATTTACTAAGCGCAACATTCCAACCCCAAGAAGAAGCGTAAACAGAATATTAAGTGTGAAGCTTTTGAAAACAACAGTGTAGATTGGCTGAGATATAATTGCTGCAATTAATAGTCTACTTCCATAGCGGTATATATTTTGGGTGTGTTTTTCGCCTTCAGCCAACAACCATGCAAAAAGGGGAAAGCTCAATCGCCCAATTACATGCAATATTAATAACTGTGGCAATAGCAAATAGCACACATGATCCATAACCATGAATACTGCTGCTAAGATTTTAATCCTGAAAGCTGAGAGTTTAATCACAACGCTGAGTATTCCCTTGGATTCCTTAATATAAAATCCATAAAATATTATTTATTTATTTCTTTCTTTAATATAATAGTTATTCCAATTCCTATAAAATTCATATTTTATTTATGCAAAGCTAATTACAATTCAAAAAGCCTGCTTTGCTGTTGCTGATTGCCTAATGCGTCTCTATGGCCCTTGTGGTGCGCGAAGCATAGCACGCAAATAAATTTTCTAAATCAAAGCAGATTTCTACAGCAATTTGATAACATTAACAAAAAGGGCGATGTCCGTCTTTAAAAGTTTAGATGCCTGTGGTAACCGCAAAGCGTCTACGGCGTCAGCCGCCGCTAAAACTTTTCTTTATGACGGGCTGTTTGGTGGCGCCCTCTTCATCAGAGATAACAAAAACACTATGGCAAAGCGTAAAAAAAGCAATCTCCAGTGGATTAAAGAAACGCTTGAACTAAAGCCTGACCATCGCTGGGAATCTCCATCAGGCTACAAAATATTTGTCGCCAATCGCGGGGCTGTTCGCTTCAATGTCCCTCAGGATTGGGTTTTTGAGCCACAAGAAAAATCCTTCAAGTTCATGGATAAAAAACCGCCCAACGATGACTGCTGTCTAGAAGTATCTTTTAATCAACTACCTCCCCATGATTGGAGCGAGTTTCCCCTCAAATCCACCTTGAGGAAAGTAGTAGAAGACGACAGTCGCAACCCCATTGAAAAGGGAGAAATTATTACCGTCAAGCGCCAAACCGCCAAAATTGTCTGGACAGAAATTAAGTTTATTGATACTCAAGAAGAACCACGGGAAGCTTTTTCGCGGATTTGCATTGGTTTGGGGTCGAATGTTCAGTGCTTAATTACATTCGATTTTTGGGCAGATCAAGCAGAACAATTAATACCCGTTTGGGATGAAGCAATCCGTAGTCTCACACTAGGACTATATATTCGCGACCCCATGACTGGTTTAGCTTTTCCAGACTAAATTATAGGCAATAGATAATAGGCAATAAATTTTGTTTACAACTTATACCAATTATTTGTAAAGCTAGCGATCGCCCATCAAATTGTAGTAGAAAAACATCATGGAGCGATCGCCGTCAATTCAACCTTGGGTGAGGGTACTGAATTTGTAATTACGCTCCCAGTGAAAGGGGGATGAGGAGCAAAGAAAGGGCAGAATTAGAATTCCTCACTCATCAGTCAACAGTTCCTTTATGCTAAATTTGAAGCGGGATAGTATAAAGTTACAAAGCTATGGTTCAGGTTCTATATCCCCGATCGGTGCGCCAACCTATGGTATGAGCGTATACCGCTGAGTACTTGAAGCTATACCGCCGTTTGATTAGCTCAGTTGGCAGAGCGATCGACTCATAATCGATGTGTCACAGGTTCGAGTCCTGTATCAAACCCCAAAGGAAGTTAGCTCAATTGGAAGAGCGATCGACTCATAATCGATTTGTTGTAGGTTCGATTCCTATACTTTCAACCAGCCCTGTCCGGGTTAAAAGACACTACCCTGTAAAGGTAGCCAATATAGTACGAATCCCAAAAGGTTCGAGACCCCCATTTTCTCAACTCTGTGGTGCAAGTGTTTTGCTGTCGCTCATCACTCCCAAGGTGATGTTTGATGGCTACAGTCAAGGAGCTAGCGCAACTGTATTTCTCCTTAACTTGAGTATGTCCCTTCGTTTTCCACACTCGATTTCTCTACGGAGATTCTCGATTAGCAAAGCGAACGGCGTATTTGAGAGCAGTTATTTTTCTCCACATTGCTGGGGAAAGTAACAGCAATCTTAATCCAGTTCTGGAGAAACTTTTGCCCGCACCTCAACTGTAAACACTTGCATTAGCAGAGTAAAAAAATCTTTTAGATTATGTACAGCACAAATTTAATCACTAGACCACTAGCGATTGAGGGTAATCCCGATAGTTTGGAAAACGACAAGTCAGCAGTTTTGCGATCGCATACTTTACCCGAATATAATACTGCCGCAGAAATAGCCTCTGCAATGGGAATTAGCGTAGGAAAACTACGTTTTTTAACATCTAGCTTTCCTGGATCTCAAGTTAAACATTACGTCCACTTCAAAATTTCAAAAAAGACAGGTGGAGAAAGACTTATTTCTGCACCCAAGCCCAATCTTAATCCAGTTCTGGAGAAGCTTTTGCCCGCATCCCAAACTGTAAACACCTGCGTCGGTAGAGTAAATGTAGTATAATACTACAGAATGCTAAAACAAATCCTTTAGCCTTTGTCTATAGGTTTGTAAACTCCAAGCAACACAGAGCAAGTAGCCTTTTAGATGGCTCAATCAACATCGATTGTGTTTACTAGAGTACTTAAGCTGTGAGACTACGATTTAAATCACAGGTGGTATTTAGTTTCAAGCAAGGTTATAAATGTCTTGATTCAATCTTCTTAGCTGGTTGTGTTGGTGCAGCTAACCTAAAGTATCGCTCAAATTCTCTATGCAAATTACTATGTGGAAAACATTTTATATAAAACCTAACGAAATCGGTATTTTATATCACCGCAGCGACTTCAAGAAAATTTTAGAGCCTGGTACACATACTTATTTTGGTCGCCATTGGCAAGTTAGAACCTACGACCTCAACCAGCCACAAGCTCAAATTGAAAACCTAGAACTGTTGTTGCGGAATCATCAGACTGAACTGCAACAACATTTATTGATTATTAGAACCGCATACAACCAAGCTGCTTTAGTACGCTATGGTCAGAATTGGGTAAGCGTTGCGCCAAATCAATTGGTAGCTTTTTGGCGTGGTTTTATTGAGGTAGAATCTTATCTCTTCAACTTAGAAGAAAGCTTAGAATTGCCTAGTTCTTTTGTGCAGCAACTACGTAAAATCGCCTTGAATGGAGTGAAAAAGTTCCAAATTTCCGAGTATGAGATTGGTTTATTGTACGTACAAAATGATTTTGTCAGACCTCTAGAACCTGGAGAGTACGCTTTTTGGTCAATAGATCGGGATGTTTCAGTACGGACTCTCAGCCGTATTATCCCTAACCCAGATTTTCCTTTAGAAGATGTCCTAATTGAAAAACATCCTGATTTTGTTGCAGCCTACTGCCAAACAGTGCAATTACTGAATTGGCAAGTTGCAATTGTGCGGTATCGAGGGAAAGTTATTTCTATTTTGCCACCCACAAGCCGCAAGCTGTTTTGGCAAGGTGTTGAGGTAGAAATCATCGACATTAGTGCTGATGCTCAGTTAGAGCCTCGCTTAGTGGCTGAGTTAGTTGAGGGTTCGCCAGAAGTGAAATTGCTCAGTCGCAACTGTTTGCATATATGCCAAGTACCCGCACAGCACACCGCACTACTATACATTAATCAAGAGTTTCAAGGACAGCGATCGCCAGGTATATACGCTTGGTGGTTATTTGGACGCTCCTTTCAAACCGAAACCATCGACTTGAGACTCCAAAATATGGAAGTATCAGGTCAAGATATTTTATCTAAAGATAAAGTACCTCTGCGGTTAAATTTGACAGCTGGCTTCCGCATCCTCGATCCATTGAGAGCAAAAAGCGGCTTGTCAGACATTTCCGGCTTCTTATACAAAGAATTACAATTTGCATTGCGTGGTGCGATCGGCGAACGCAACTTAGATGCTTTATTAGAAGATAAAGGTGCAATCGACAGAAGTATATCTGAATATATCCGCCAGAAAACCGCAGATTATGGAATCGAAGTAGATTCTGTAGGCGTCAAAGATATTATTTTACCTGGCGAGATTAAGACTATCTTAAGCAAAGTAGTCGAAGCAGAAAAAGCTGCTCAAGCAAACGTAGTCAGACGCAGAGAAGAAACCGCCGCCACCCGCAGTATGTTAAACACAGCCAAAGTAATGGAGGATAACCCTGTAGCGTTGCGTCTCAAGGAACTCGAAGTTTTAGAACGCATTGCAGAGAAAATCGATCGCATTCAAGTTAACGGGAGTTTGGATAATATTTTGACAGACTTGATTCGGATTAATGGGCAATGATTTAGCGATTGATGGCGATCTACTGGATGTGGCAGTTTCTTATTTGCTTGGCGATCGCGTTTATCTATTTGCTAGTCCAAACACAATGAAAATCTAGCTTTGCACAACCCATGATGACTTTACAACAGCGTTAAAATAAAAGCAATTCCCTTTTCTTGAAAACGTCATATACTCAAAGCAGTACAAAACTATGGCGTACAGCGACTTTACTTTAGAAAAAGCTGCGGCTGTTTTGGGAATTACTACCCAAGAAGCCGATTTATTTCCCAACCTTGTACCTCTTTCCATTCCTTCCTGGTTAAATCAAACTTTAGGAAAGCGAACCCAATTAGCTCTGATTAGTGAAAAGGCTCGAAGCGAATTTATTATTGTACCGATTTTACTAACCTGTCGCGATCTCAGCCAAGATAGCTTAGCTATTTTCTCTGGACAAAGACTGGACGTTGATCCTGCACAGGGTTTGATTGGGGAATGTGATTTTATTTTAGCAATAGCTCCACCTTTACCACCGTTGCGAAGCCCAATTCTCACCGTTGTGGAAGCGAAGAAAAATGATGTAGAAGCTGGGTTAGGACAGTGCATTGCCCAAATGGTAGCGGCGGATTTATTCAATCGTTCATCTGGACAAGCAGAAATACCCGTGTATGGATGTGTGACAACAGGAGAAGTATGGCAGTTTCTACAACTTTCGCAAAAAGTGGCTTTGCTTGATAAACAAAGATATTACTTGGATAACGTAGGAGCTATCTTGGCAATTGTACAGACAGTTGTTCAGCAATTCAGGTCTTAATTCACATAAGGCGTAAAGTTAAAATGGCATATAACGAATTCACGCTTGGCAAGGTGAAAAGCGCCTTTGGGATTTCCACTCGTGAGGGCGATCGCTTTTTACCTGAAATAGAACCAATTAGCCCTAGTTCAAACTTGCAAGAATCACTTAAGGAAAACTTGCCATTAGCAGTGGCCACAGGCAGTGAAAAAGCCCGATCTGAGTTAATAATCAGCCCTGTTTTGGTAGAGGTTCGTCGGATATTAGAGCGTAAAATCAGCCTTTTTTCCGGTCAAGATTTTACAGTGGATGCAACAGTTGGATTAAATGGTCGATGCGATTTTTTAATTAGCCGTTCTCCAGAACTGCTAGAAATAGAAGCGCCTACAGTAGTAATTGTAGAGGCGAAAAAAGGTGACTTAAATGCTGGGATAGGTCAATGTATTGCGGAAATGATCGCCGCCCAGCGATTTAACCACCTCAAAGAAAATCCTACACAGGCAATCTATGGAAGTATCACCAATGGAACTCAGTGGCGGTTTCTTCGGCTAGTAGAGCAGATAGTAGAAATTGATTTAACTGACTATCCTTTGCCTCCAGTAGATCGAATACTGGGCTTTTTAGTTTGGATGGTACGGAATGCTTAAAAAGAAGAATTCAGAATTCAGAATCAATGCTTACATGAGTCTATCAAATCAAAGTGATGTTTCTGCTAATGCTGTCAAGTTTAAGTTATTTAGAATACTTGACTTGATTGGACGCTTGTCGTCCCAAAAAATTAAAGATGAATAAAATTCTTTTGCGATTGAAGAAGTTAAAAGATCAAAAATTTTATACGCAACTTCTTCATTATCAAAGCTAAGAAAGTAAACAGTATCATCAAAAATCACAGGTTTTTCTGCTATTTTGCCTATCAATCTAAAGTCCAATTTTTTATAAAGTCCAGAAATTGCTATTTTCCAAGGTGCGAAAGTATACAAACCAACACCAAAAATCGAAAATCGAGGATTATCTTGGTAAATCTTGCTTTTTCTTTTGTCTAAGTATTGTGCATGTGTCTCTAGATAGTTCCAAGTTTTAGGAGCAGAATCTTTTATATACTCAATAGATTCACCAACAAATTTTTGAGTTACTAAAACATATCTATCAGTAACCTTAGTTTTATTCTGAGCAACATAAGAGCCTTTAAGCAAAGGGAAAAGATATATTTCTTCAATATCGACAACTTCTCCCAATCCATTAATGAGAGTATTATTAATTTTGCGAAATTCCATCACACTCGCACAATCATGCTTAATCCCAGAACGCCACTTTATCTTTAATTGCGGAGCGTATAGTTTTTGTAATTTTTCAAATGTAATTAAATCTCTGACAAGTAGATTATTCCAATAACCTATTCGGTAGTAATCAGAAGTTTCAAGGCTGCTGAATACATCACAAAAATAGTTTTGTGAATTTAAATCAAACTGACAAAACAATAAACAAGCTTCGACGTTAGCATCAAAATACTTTTTGGCATTGATTTGAAAAGTTGCACAGTAAGCAAGATTCAGTTTTTGAGAACGAATATAACTTAATATTTTCCTAGCAACAGAAATCTTACATAGAATTGCTAGATAACCTTCACGCTTTTGCAGCCACAGCACAACCTGAATTAACATCCATTCTGATATATCAAAATTACTCTTACCTGTAATTGCTTCTAAACCAGAATAGTTTTGAAAATTACTCTTATTTGGTAAATTATTACCAGCAATCCTACCTTGATGTGAGTTTGTTACCCAAGGTAAATTACCAATTACTAATATTTTTCTATTTGGTTCACCCATGAGTGATGACCAATTAAACTGAAAAAAATCTCCATGCGTAATTTTAATTCTTTTATCGATTAGAAATTTAGACTTTATTTTTATTTCTTTTAAATAATCAGGATTTATTTCAACTCCAAAAATATTATTTGCGGATTTAAAGGAATTTGAAACTGCTTCAAGAAAATTACCCAGTCCACAAGTGGGTTCAACTATAATATCCGGCTTTACACCAAGTTCAATTAACTTTTGACATATTTGATTAGCTAGTTCTAATGGTGTTTGGAAATCTCCATATTCTATCTTTGCTTTATGTGCAGTATGAGTCATAGATTGATTTTGTAAACAGGAATTATACCATCTTCTTGACCAGCACGTTCTATTACTCTTCCATACTGGAGCCGCCATTGCAAAGCGTTGGAAATAGTCAGAAAACCCTGTACAGGTGGATTGGTCATAATTTCATCCGCGATGTTGCTTGCCTCAATTTCATCAACGGGTAAATTGCGATCGAGTATGAAAGCAATTAAATCATCTTTATTACCTTCGTTTGCTATGATATTGCGAATTCCACGAGTCATCTGAAAATCTGCGGTTCTTTCGGCGCTTACATAAATAGTATGCAATATATTTAAGGTTGCTGTGCGGTTAGTGCTATTGTCTGTTTTATCGTAGACGAAAATCAGCAGCGAATACCCAAGCCCAAATATTTTTTGTCGTGCAGATTTGAAAGGACATGATGATTGTGGTTGTCGAATGCTTGTTACCTTCACATCTACAAGTAACCCTGGAAAGTCAATACCGCTTGCAGAATTACCCTCTACAAACTCATACCGTTCCTTGAGATAAAGTCTAAATTTTTGTTCCAAGTATGTCCCAACAGCTTTACCATCAGTCACACCATATAGCAAAGGTTCTGGATGTAAAGACTCGGCTGCTGAGAATATGGCAGCTTCTGAGCATAGAGTTTCTACGGTCAAAATTGTCATGGATAAAGTAAAAATAAGTGTCAAATATCATACAGTAGTCCTATTTGATTTGTGAAAAAACTAAGTATAGGATAGCGATCGCCGTTTATAAGCGATCGCAAGCTGGTTGTTGAGTAAAGGCGATGTCTGCGACGGGCTACGCCTACGCCGTTAAACTGGCTGTATGAAACCAAGCATGATTGAGTGCGATCGCTCTATCGTGTAAATTAATTTTGTTAACTCGCAATCATCGAGATTTCAAATTTCAGCAAAGTGCCAGGATTGCTAATTGAGGTAGTAACAGTTTAATGCGATCGCATCCCCTCATCACGCGTAATTCAGTAGGGTGCGTTGTCGCGTAGCGCAACGCACCATCATTTCAAACATCCCAAATATCAGACACAAGTTGAACCTCACCACTACTACCCCAATCTAACGAGTAAATGTTCTGCTGAATAAAACGATGAACGCTCGAAAAAGCCCATTTGTGTGGTGATTCGCAGAGTTGATGCCGTACAGGATTATAGTGAATGTAGTCACAATGATTGGCAAAATCAACATCATCTCTAATTAAATGCTCCCAAAAGCGGCGTTGCCATAAATTTTTTTCTTTTCGCTTTTTTCGTGAACGGGAGATAGCCACATCAAGCCCTAGCTGATGCCCGTAGTATTTAGTCACAAAACGTTTGATCAAAAGCATTCGTATCGATAGATTACTATCTCCCGCAGGCAAAGTCCATAAAGTATGAAAGTGATCGGGCAAAAGAACAAATGCATCAATGGAAAAAGGATAATTTTTTCTGACATGCCCAAGGGCAGCACGAACAGCAGTACGTCCGATATCAGAGCAAAGCCAGGGTTGTCGTTGGTAGGTAACTTGGGTGATGAAGTAAGTAGCTCCAGAAATATGGAGTCTGTGGTAGTTGGGCATGGACATGAGGAGATGACATTTGTTTTTATAATGCCCATAATTAATTGATGTGGTGCGTTGTCGCAAAGCGCAACGCACCCTACCGCTCTAATTATTGCTGGGTAATATATATGTCAATTCATATTTTTTGGGACAACTCTAATATTTGGTTAGTCGGCCGTAATGTTTGCCAACAAAAGGAACCTGGTGATGAACATAACTTCCGTATTCACTTTTCTAATCTGTTCGATTTTGTTGTAGATAATCGCAAAGTGGATTATGCTTTTGTTGGCGGTTCTATCCCACCAAATAGTGATCCACTATGGCAGAGATATACAAACTTAGGAATTATAATTAATAGGCAAGAGCGAGGACAAAGTAGTGGTGGTGAAGTTGCTGTAGATGAAATGATCCAACTTCAGATGGCTAATCGGGTGCTTGATGTAAACCCACCAAGTGTTATGGTACTTCTAACGGGTGATGGTAGCGGTTACAATAACGGTCAAGGCTTTATTAAACAGTTGGAAAGGGCACACAAGCATGGCTGGCAAATTGAGGTAGTAAGTTGGGATTTAGGTTGTAATCGCTTATTGAAAAACTTTGCAGAGAATAACGGAGTTTACCGAACATTAGAAACTGTTTATGAAAAAATAACATTTATCAATAACAAACGCTGGGCTATAGGAGCCTAGTTCCGTTGTAGCTGTGAAATGTAAGCAGCATAACAACATTTAAAAACGGATGGTTGAGAGTTTTGTGCAGCACTAGTAGGGTGTGTTATGCCGTAAGAATCGCACGCCTTTAATTATTAGTGGTGCGTTGCGCTTTGCGACAACGCACCCTACTTGAAATTTCTTAAGCATCTTCGTTTATTACTATATAGCAAATCCCACAATTAATTTGGAAATCTGTGCTTGTTTCAGTGCTGATATAAGAGTTTTTCTATGGGCAGAGCAAGGTAAGCCACTTCAAATCTTAACTATTTTGATTTATATATTTATATTGTGTATACTTAATAATTGCTGTTCAATCATTCAAATATGAAACCATTCTTTAGAGGCATTTCTAAAAAGTTAAAGGGACATATTGAAGATATTTCTAGTAATTTTGGACATTCAGGAGAGCAAGGAGCTAGTAATGAGCGTGTATTTGAACAATTTCTTCGAGATTACCTGCCTGGGCGTTACTCAGTAGGTAGAGGAAAGATTCTAGCTCATAACGATAAAGACACCGATCAAATAGATGTCATTATCTATGACCGACAACGTAATTCTTGTCTTTACACAGAAGAAGGGTTTTTAGCTGCTGGTGTTGAGTCTGTTTACGGGGTAGTTGAGGTCAAAACTACTCTCAACAAAGATGAATTACACGATGCCAACAAAAAAGCTCGCTCTGTTCTCACAAAACCTAGATTGCCATCAATAATTGAGCAACATACCCCGTCTGGCTGGTCTAGACAAACAGGTTCAACTAAACCTCCCATAGCTGCCTGTTTTTCATTCCGGTCACAAACATCAATTGAGTCAATTTATAATAATTTAGTAGAGTTGGGCTATCTAAATGACAACTTTTTATGTTTAGTTGGTATTTTAGATCAAGGCGTTATTTATTCAACAAGTCAGGGATGGATTGTACATAAAGATGAGGATGGTGCATTGCTCCAATTCTTAATTATTCTGATTGAGTTTCTAGAGAAGGTTCCCGATAGACAATTTAAATTGTCTCATTATTTATAATGTGTTGTTTCTGACAGAAGTATACTATTCAAATGCAGTGGGCGAACGAAAGTAGTTGCTTGCGTATTTAAGATTGTGTACTGTTGCTGATTAAGTGGTTAAGGTATGTTTAGGTTACAGATACCCGATATTCAGATAAATTAATTCTGCTTTTGATGATGCTGTTCTTAATCATGTAAAGTCTACAATTATTTTGAACTACCTTGTTATCAAATAATGCCGATCGCCCTATTTAATCTAAAAAATCGTCACTAAAAATAGTCTTTTGCTTTACAGTTTTTCTTGGGGCAAAATGCTTTTCAAATCTCAAAACCAGACACAATAAGAGTTATATTATCTAAAGCATCAAAACAGATTTTTCCTACATCGCCCTGCAACTTGCATTTAGGCTAAAAATAGAATATTTTTCATTCACCAGCGAAAAAAGCTTGCATTACTAGACTTTGAAGTGCGATCGCTAGGTTCGGAGTAATCCCAGGAGTGCATTTGACGGAAGGGTAGACCCATCTTTTGGAAGACGTACTTCTCTTTCACACCAGAAGCAATTAAATCTGGCTTGAGTGCTTTGACAAATTCCTCGAATTCATAAGCAGTTACGTCATCGTAAACGATGGTGCCGTTTTCGATGTAGTGGGTGGTACGTTTGTAGTCGTCGTTGTGAGCGAACTCATAACCTGTACCGACCATCTTCATACCCAAATCTTGGAAAGCGGGTACAACGTGGCGAGGACGCAGACCACCAACCATCATCGCGACGGTTTTACCTTCCAAACGGGGGCGATACTTGTTAACGATCGCATCCATTGTGGGCTGATATTTAGCGATGATCTTCTCAGCGTTTTCTTGGATCTTGGAGTCAAACTTAGAAGCGATTTCCCGTAAGGATTCAGCTATCTTGGTGGGGCCGAAGAAATTGTATTCTAGCCAGGGTATACCATAAGCTTCTTCCATGTGACGGCTGATGTAGTTCATCGAACGGTAACAGTGAATCAAGTTCATCTTCACGTTCGGTGTCATCAACATTTCGTTGATTGTACCATCACCAGACCACTGAGCAACTACGCGCAAGCCCAGTTCTTCTAACAGAATCCGGCTAGCCCAAGCATCACCACCGATGTTGTAGTCACCGATAATTGCTACGTCGTAAGGAGTAGACTCGAATTGTAACTTGCCTTCTTTTTTCTCTTTGTCGGCTCTGGTGAACACCCAGTCACGCACCATATCGTTAGCGATGTGGTGTCCCAAAGACTGAGAAACACCCCGGAAACCTTCGCAACGAACGGGAACAACTGGCTTGCCAATTTCTTTGGATGTGTTGCGAGCTACTGCTTCGATGTCATCCCCAATTAGACCGATGGGACATTCGGATTGAATGGAAACACCACGGTTAAGGGGGAAGAGAACTTCCAATTCTTGGATTAGTTTGGTGAGTTTTTTGTCACCACCGAAAACGATATCTCGTTCTTGGAAGTCAGAGGTGAAGTGCATAGTACCAAAGGTATCAACACCTGTGGTACCAATATAGTAGTTACGACGACCAGACCAAGACCAGTAACCGCAACCTACAGGCCCGTGGCTGATGTGGATCATGTCCTTAATAGGGCCCCAAACCACACCCTTAGAACCGGCGTAAGCACAACCACGAGCGGTCATTACACCAGGAAGAGATTTGATGTTAGATTTAACGCCGCAATCACTCTTACCTTCTTCGTATACATTTAGATGCTTTTCCCGTTTTTTGGCTGCTTTTTCGGGATAAGCGCTTAGTACTTCCTTAATTAGTTCTTTTCTTTCTTCGATGATGTTTTTGTTTTCTGGAGGTGTCATACTTAGCCTCTGTGACTCTTAAGGATGGGGGCATAGGGGGACTAGGAGTCCCCTCTAAGATTAGGGGGGAGATGGAAGAGAGAGGATAAAAGGGAAGATATGAAACTCTTCCTTTTTCCTTGTGCTAAAGCATTATTTCTTAGCGGCTACTTAGACTAAGCTTGAGTAGCAGTCTGAGCAACCAACTTAGCAGTATTTTCTTCGCTTTCGAGAATACCGAATTCAATCAACAATTCTTCTAGTTCTTCCATTTCGATAGGTGTAGGAATAGCCAGGTTTTTGTTGTTGATGATCTTGGTAGCCAATGTCCGATATTCGTTAGCTTGGTTGCTTTCTGGTGCGTATTCGTTAACGGTCATGCGGCGCAATTCAGCGTGTTGAACAATGTTGTCACGGGGTACGTAGTGAATCATTTGGGTGTTCAACCGTTTTGCCAAGGTTTCGATCAATTCGATTTCTCGGTCTGTGTTACGGCTGTTACAAATCAAACCACCCAAGCGCACACCACCAGTGTGAGCATACTTAAGAACACCACGAGCAATGTTGTTAGCAGCATACATCGCCATCATTTCACCTGATGTCACGATGTAGATTTCTTGTGCTTTACCTTCACGGATAGGCATTGCAAAACCACCGCACACAACGTCACCTAATACGTCGTAAGATACGAAGTCTAGGTCTTGGTAAGCACCATTTTCTTCTAAGAAGTTGATGGCAGTGATAATACCACGACCGGCGCAACCTACACCGGGTTCTGGACCACCAGATTCTACGCAACGAACGTTACGGAAACCGGTTAGCATTACTTCTTCGAGTTCGATATCTTCTACTGCACCACGTTCTGCGGCGAGGTGAAGAACAGTTGTTTGAGCTTTGCTGTGCAGCATCAAACGGGTGGAGTCAGCTTTAGGGTCGCAACCGACGATGAGGATGCGCTGACCCATTTCTGCCATAGCTGCGAGGGTGTTTTGGGAGGTGGTAGATTTACCGATACCACCTTTACCGTAGAAAGCTATCTGTCTAATATTTTCGTCAGTCATTGTTCTTGTTTTCCTGCAATTGGTTGGTTGGTGGGTCTTTTTTGTTTGAGGATCTCACGCCTGTCGGAGCTATGGCTGTGAGGATTTGTAGAACATCGCTGGTGGCGATCGCTCCACAGTAAAAACATTAAGTAAGTGCATATATTCCTCGTTAAATTTGTTTTCTTTTTGTAATTTGTAATTTGTCTTTTGTCCTTAGTCATTAGTCATTTGACTAATGACTAAGAGATTACGCAATTTACAAATACGTCGTAATGGTTTCAGCTTGCAAAACTTAGTAGGAATTGACCTAAATATTCGTCAACAACTAATGTCTAAGTCCGATTACTTGTTCAAAATAGCGGGTTTCAAATTCGAGACTCGATCTAATGCAGCTTTTGTATCATCTGCGGATACTCCAGCTACAGACATTGATTCACTCAAGTATTTGGCGATCGCATCGAAGTGTGGTTGCTGTAGCGCCATACCTGCGTGGGTTTTGTCCATTGGACGACCGCTGTATTCCTTTGGGCCTTCAAATATTTGAGAGAAGAAAGTAATCTGATGATTACGTTGTTTGACCATATCTGTATTAGCGAAAAAACCCTTGAGGCTGTTATCTGCAAGAATGCGTTTGTGAAGCTCATCTACTACTTTCTCAATAGTAGGTTTTCCGCCAATTTTTTCGTACAATGTACTCATGTTTGTCTCCTTTGAAGCGAGTTGGATGACGGAATTTGCAATTAGGCGCTTAAGACTTTCGCCTATATACCGTGTGTTGTGAGTAGGACTGATACCAATTCGTAATGACGCTCGTTCGCCTTTGGCGTGCCGTAGGCAAGACTCGCTAACGCTGCGCTAACGTAATACGTAATTCGTAATTAAGAAAGTAAGATTTCGTTTCGACCTGTAGCTTTCTTTTGACGAATTGGTATGAAACATTGAGTGGAGACAATTATTCAATTCAAATCCTACTTTCTGTTCTTAGCTGAGGCTTATTCGGGCGTATTTGTAGAGTACGTAAGCTCTACAGGAATTGCTAAACTGCTTCGACTACAAGGTTTTTGCTGACACGATCTTGTAATCTGGCTTCGATCGCAATTTTCAAAGTTGCTGTGCTACTAGAACAAGAACCACAAGCACCTTGCAGAATTACTTTCACGCGATCGCCTTCTACATCATAGAGTTCTACATCTCCTCCGTCTGCAATTAGAACGGGTCTTACTTCTTCGTCGAGAACTTTTTGAATTAGGGCAATCTTTTGAACGTTGGTTAGCGATCGCTCTTTAGAAGTAACAATTTCTGTGGCAACTTTGACGCCGTAATTGTTGAGATCCGGTGCGATTGCTTCTTGTCTTACTGATTTAATAATATCATCAATATTCGCCAGACAGGAACCGCATCCGCCACCAGCTTTTACATAATTTGTTACTTGTTCGGCATCAGTGAGATTATTTTCTAAAATCACGCGACGAATCTTAGATTCGCTAATACCAAAACAGCTACAAACTAATGCGCCTTCATCATCATCATCATGGCTATCTAACGGAATGCCACGATAATTATAGATTGCTGCTTCTAAAGCTTCTTGTCCCATAACAGAACAGTGCATCTTGGCTTCTGGCAAACCACCCAAGTAATCTGCAATGTCTTTATTGGACACTTTCAAAGCTTCATCTAAAGTCAAACCTTTAACCATTTCGGTTAATGCACTAGAAGAAGCGATCGCACTTGTGCAGCCAAAGGTTTGAAACCGCGCATCCAGAATCTTATCAGATTCTACTTCAACCTTGAGGTGCAATCTCAAAGCATCACCACAAGCAATGCTACCGACTTCGCCAGTTGCAACCTTAACACCAGGTTCGCTAACTTCTTCAATTTCCCCCTGGTTTTGGGGATTGTAAAACAGTTCTAATACTTTATCTGTGTAGTCCCACATAACTTTTATCCTTTGTCATTTGTCGTTTGTCCTCTCTTACAAAGTTCTGAGCGGAGGTTTCCTCCGATCAGACTTTGCGCTTTGTCGTTTGTCATTTGTCCTTTGTCATTAGTCAGTTACCAATGACTAATGACCAATGACTAATGACTAGTGACTAATGACTGTCCTTGCAACCAACCTGCGTCATCATTTTTGAAGGGTGAGAGGGCGCGTAAACGTTCTACAATACCGGGCATGACTTCTATAACTTGGTCGATTTCAGCTTCTGTGGTGTAGCGAGAAAGGCTGAAGCGGATGGAACCATGCAAGGTGGTGTAGGGTAAGCCCATTGCCCGGAGGACGTGGGAAGGTTCCAAGGAACCGGAGGTACAGGCAGAACCAGATGAGGCACAGATACCGTATTTGTTCAATAACAGTAGAATTGCTTCACCTTCAATGTACTTAAAGCCAATATTCGTGGTGTTGGGTAATCTCTGCGTAGGGTCACCATTAATTACACAATGGGGAATGGTGGCGAGTAAAGTTTGTTCTAGGCGATCGCGCAGCCTTCTTTCTCTTTTTGTCGCTTCTTCCAAGTGTAACAGTTCTAGTTCCGCAGCTTTGCCCAAGCCAATAATTCCCGGAACATTCTCTGTTCCCGCCCTGCGTCCGCGTTCTTGGTGTCCGCCAAGCAGCAAAGGACGGAATCTCACCCCACGTCGCACATACAAAGCACCAATTCCTTTGGGTGCGTGCAGCTTGTGACCGGACAGAGTTAACATATCCACGGTGCTATTCTTCATATTCATGGGAATTTTACCCACTGCTTGCACCGCATCAACGTGGAACAGAGCGCCATGCTCTTTTACTCGTAACCCAATCTGCTCAATTGGGAAAACCGTACCGGTTTCGTTGTTGGCGTACATAATTGTTACCAACGCGGTGTTACCAGTCAAGGAGGCTTCTAGCTCATTAAGATCTAACTGCCCTCGTTCGTTCACCGAAAGGTAGGTAACGTTGTAACCTTGGGTTTCCAATTGTTTGCAGACATTCAATACTGCTGGATGTTCGACTTGGGTGGTGATGATGTGTCGCTTTTCTGGTTGCGCCAACAATGCAGCGCGAATCGCGGCGTTATCTCCCTCAGTTCCGCAACTGGTGTAGACAATTTCTGACTCATCGGCTCCCAATAAGGCAGCAAGTTGTTCTCTGGCTGTTTTCACGCCTTTGGCAAGTTGTCCGCCAAAAGTATGCATACTAGAGGGATTGCCGTAAAAGTCCGTCAGATAAGGCAGCATTGCCTCTACAACTTGCGGGTCTACCTTGGTAGTAGCATTATTATCGAGATAGATGCAGTTCTTTTGCATTGTTTGTAATTTTGATATCAGAATAATTTAGGAGAGGTAATGAATCGGGAGACGCGATTCATCGCGTCTGTACAAGATTCTTTTGCTCCGTTGCCCTTTACTTTTAAGCTTCAGCAATTCGTAATTTTTGAGTTTAATTTTCCATTACGAATTACGAATTATCTTATTAGGCTTCTACTTCTATTGTTCGGGATTGACGTTTTTGTAACTGGTCAGAGTATTTCTGTGAATAACATTTAAACCAACGTTCCCAGTAATCTTGTTTATTAGTTAATTTTCCAAGTACGCGATTGTAATTAGCAAACCAGCCTTCCCAATAATCAGCAGGCTGTTTCACGCAACCGTCACAGGTGGGACAACCAGCTTTACACTGAACTACTGTATGAATGCTACCAGTACAGTTTGTGCAAAGTTCGGGATCTATCCAGCGATTACCATCAACTATTTTGATTGCACCGGTAGGGCATACAGACAGACACAAATCGCAGGAAATACATTGGCTAGTAATTTTGTAAGCCATGATTATTCTCCTTTTTAGGTAGTGGGAATTGGGTAGCGGGGATTGGGTGCTGGGTATTGGGTGCTGGGTACCGATAGGGAAAATTCTTCGTTAATTTCCAGTCCCCAGTCCCTAATCCCCAGTCCCTATTCCCTATTCCCTAATTCCTTTACGTATTGTTCGTAAAACTCCAAAGCAACCTTCTCAATTACGTCGTAAGCTTCAACAGTCTGTATACCGGCTTCTTGCAATTTTTCTTTGGGACAGTTTCCAATTTTGGAAACTAAAACTGCTTTGCAATCTGCGATCGCCTTCATAATATACTCGAAAGAAGCCTCTTCGCCGTATCCACCTTGGCAATATTGGTCTATTTTGCGATGACTGATAAAGCGAACTTCATTACCATCCACTTCGTAAATTTGGAATTCTTTAGCATGGCCGAAGTGCTGGTTAACCAACCCGCCGCCTTTGGTTGCTACTGCAACTAAGATTTTAGGATTGTTGGCAAATTTCTTGCCGGCTAGCGCCTTCTCTTTGGCTACTTTAATTTCTTCTTTAAACTTCTCAATGCCTTCATGAACGCTAGCGCGTTGTTCTACGTCATATTCTGGAGTCATTTCCAAGAATTTATCTTTGGAAAATTCCTGGCTGCGGTCTTCTCCTAATAATCCGACTGCATCGGCGCGACACTGGCGACAGTGACGCATCATTTTCATGTTACCAGAGCAGTTGTCTTGAACTTCTTTGAGTTCTTTGGGTGTGGGGCCGCGTTGACCTGTTAAACCAAAGTGCGTGCCATGTTCTGGTGCAGAAATCAATGGCATGATGTTGTGCAGGAATGCACCTTTTTCACGAATGACTCGATTCACTTCAACTAGGTGATGGTCGTTGATTCCGGGAATCATCACAGAGTTGACTTTACACAAGATGTCAGCTTCTTTAAGGGCTTGCAATCCTTCCATCTGTCTTTCGTGGAGAATCCTTGCGCCTTCAATGCCTCTGTAACGCCTGCGTTTGTAGTGAACCCAAGGATAAATTTTAGCACCGATCTCTGGATCTACCATGTTAATGGTGATCGTAACGTGATCTATATTTAATTGTTTAATGCGATCGATGTAGTCCGGCAGCATTAAACCATTGGTAGATAAGCAAAGTTTGATATCTGGTGCTTGCTCGGCAATCAACTCAAATGTGCGGAATGTCTTGTCTGGGTTCGCTAGTGGGTCGCCAGGGCCGGCTATTCCCACAACTGTCATTTGAGGAATCTTGCCTCCAATTACCAAGGCTTTATGTGCTGCTTCTTCTGGTGTGAGCAACTCGCTAACTACTCCAGGACGGCTTTCGTTAGCACAGTCATATTTGCGGTTACAATAGTTGCATTGAATGTTACAGGCGGGAGCAACTGCAACGTGCATCCGCGCGTAGTGGTGATGGGCGTCTTCGCTGTAGCAGGGATGTTTGGCAATGCGCTCTTGGAGTTTTTCGTCCATTTCCACGGTGGTACTGCTATCGCAGCCGCAACCACCGGATTTTGCTTGGGTTGTCGAGTCCGTAGCGGGGGAGGTGACGAGTCTTGTAGACGATGGTGTCATTGAATTTCGCAAAAGGATCGGTGGACTTGGCTGCCACTGTGGGAGATGCAGTGGCTACTCTCTATGCCCGGAAATTGAAGTCGTGGCTTGCACGCTGCCTGCAAACGCTCAGGTTTGGGCGACTTGTTATCAAGTAAGGCAGGCGATATTTGATTTTGGGCTTTGATTTGGGCTGGTGTGTGTCAACGTTCGGTTCTTGGGAGAATTGTGCGTTGAGCCACGACTTCTATTTACTTGGGGCACGGTGCTATGTCATCCCTCCACTTACTCTTCGCTTCGTTTTTGTGTAGGAGCGTTAAGTAATTGGCGATATAAGATTTATATCAGCCTTGTTTGACCCAGGCGACGCGTCTATCTAGGATAGAATTTATTGGATTTATTAAGCTTGTACTCAAATAGGAAAAACCCTAATTCTTTAGGAGTTACAAGAATTAAAAAAAATTTTTTCGGGTAGGGGTTCTAGTATTTTTTGGTTGGGGTTCTAGTGTTTAGAGATGGGGGTTCATGATTTCTTTGTACTCAGTCAAAACTCGCTTCCAGCAAGGATTTTAATTCACTTGAAACTGGATTTCGGTTATTTAAATGTGTACTCAGATTGCCCTCAAATCCAGCCAAAAGCAACAAATGGCAAGGGATTTGGGGGAAAAACTGGAGCAGGCTATGTCGTACTACTCCAGATACGTGCGAAATTCAATTCTGTATCCAACATATCATTTTTTTTCAGCTAAAAATGCAATTCATATTTTTTTAACTTTTACTTTGCCAATGATATGCAATTAGGCTTCTAACTTTTAGCTGGTAAGGCATACAGGCTCGTCAAAATTGATGTCTAGATGCACATATTTTGCAAAAATTTTAACTTTTACCTCGTTGTTTTTCATTCTGAGTATGAGGAGATGGGAGGAAACTTCTTGTTGTGGCTGGTGAATTTTGTGTTTCAAGGAAACAATCTACTTTAATTTAACATGACTTGGCGATCGCAATAAATTTTCTTAATTGTTCGCTACAAACATTTGTATCGCTTCTCAAGCAATTGCATATCCTGTATATGGTCTTAATTCCGGCGGACGAAACCCTAGAACAATATGTTCTTTAGGAATTCCAGCCCGTTCTAAATCAGCGGCAATACCTTCCTCTGTGCCATCTCGTTGAATCCAGATTTTGCCATCAATCAGGTCAATATGAACCAAACAGCCGTGAACACGACGTTCCCTATCCCAACCTAAATCCATCCACAAATAGCGAGTCTCCTGCGGAGAGGCTGCGCCAACGCGGGTGCGATCGAATACCACTTCTGATTGAATATCTGCATAAGAATAAGGGAGTGAAGCATAATCACTGAGAACAGTTTCAATTACCTGGCGGTAGTGGTCTAATTGGGTACAATCCATTGTTTTATGACCTCCTGTTTTGGATCGAATACAATCAGCTTTAAACGGCGATTTCTTAGTAAGAGTTTGCCGATTGGTTCTTCAAATAAATCATCAAAAACCGTATTAGGCATTGCCAGATATAGCACTCGCTCTGGCTCTAGTTCCACCAATATATCCTGATATAAAATATACTGACCCAAAGCTTTTTCTAAATCATCAATATCCGATGTGTCGGTAAAACTTTTGATTTCAACTGCAATTTTTGATTCTGCTTTTTGTGCTGCCAATAACTGTCTCGCGCCTAAATTAAAATACGAATCTTTTTTACCAAACTTCAAAGTAAGTGGGTCATGAGTAATTGTCCAATTTTCTTTAATCAAAGCATTTTTGACATTGTTGCGATCGATGTCTCTAGCTGGCATACAAGTGCAGTTTTAGACTGATATTTTTATTTTAGGAAATCTCTGAGGATGGCTAGGGTCTTCGTTAAATCGCGTGCATCGCTACACTGTTAGTAATAAGCTGTCTGAGTTTATTCAGTCAAACAGGGTAGCAGGAGGAATGCTATGAAAGCAGTGGTTATCCGTCGGTATGGCGACGCCCAGGTGTTGCAGTATGAAGACGTGGAACAGCCAAAAATTGAGCCAACGCAGATACTTGTGAAAGTTCGTGCCAGTAGCGTTAATCCCGTTGATTGGAAAATCCGTCAAGGTATGTTGAGTTTGCTTACAGGCAGCAAATTTCCAAAGATTCTGGGGTTGGATGTGGCGGGAGATGTGGTAGAGGTTGGTTCCCAAGTCACGCGTTTTAAACCAGGAGATGCTATTTATGGCAGCACTAATTTCCCTGGAGGTGGTTATGCGGAGTTTGCTGCTATTCCAGAAAACGTAGCGGCACTCAAACCTACGAATTTGTCTTATGAAGAAGCTGCGGCTGTACCTCTAGCAGCACTGACGGCTTTACAAGCACTGCGAGATGGGGGAAATATTCAAACAGGACAAAATGTTTTAATTAACGGCGCTGCGGGAGGTGTGGGAAGTTTTGCAGTGCAAATTGCTAAGGCTTTAGGGGCTGTGGTGACGGGAGTTTGCAGTTCTAAAAATTTGGATTTGGTGAAATCTTTGGGAGCAGATTATGTGGTTGATTATACGCGACAAGATTTCGCCACAGATACAAAACAATACGATATTATTTTTGATGCAGTGGGTAAGCGATCGCTCTCTCAAACCAAAAAAGTCCTCAAACCCAACGGTATTTATATCAGCACCCTACCCAGCCCGGAAAGTGTTGTGCAGACTGTCTTAACAGCGTTTCTTCCCGGACAAAAATCAAAATTGGTGTTACAAAAACCCAACGCCAAAGACTTGGTTTATCTCAAAGAACTGATTGAAGCTGGTAAAATTCGTGCAGTCATCGATCGCACATTTCCCTTACAAGAATTAGCTGCGGCTCATAGTTATAGCGAAACTGGGCGTGCAGTGGGGAAAATTGCGATCGCGGTTGCTAGTTGATTGCCAGCCAAAAAAAAAGCGCCTTATATGCCCATTTGTAGATAAAGGGTATATAAGACGTTTTTTTGTCAGCCAAAAGCAGTACAGCTAGCTTCTTTACTTAATGAACTAATGCTCTGATTCTTAACAATCTTTAAGCCAAAGAAGGTGGTTTTGTATACTCTTGGAGTTGTAGGAAGTAACTGGGAAACTCCAGTAAAACTAAGGCTACTGTAGACCTGAGCCTGTAGTTATGGTGTATAAGAAAGCTTATAGATGGTACCGCTGTAGTCATCCGAAATGAACAAATTACCTTGCTTATCGACTGCCATATCCACCGGTTTCCCCCAGATTTGTTCTGTTCCTGGAATTAGCCAACCGCTGACTAAATCTATCTGATTCCCTGGAGCCTTTGTTGTGCTGTTCCAGGGAAAGTAAGCTACTTTGTAGCCTGTTTTCTTCTGCCGATTCCATGAACCATGCAGCCCTACCACTACCCCATTTGAGTACGAGCCAAGAAAGTTAGTATTTTGTAAGAATGTTAGTCCCAAGGGTGCTGAATGGGCTTGGATACCCTTGCTGATCTTGTCCATTGCATAGCAATTAACGTGTCCGTCAGAATTAAACTGATAGTCCCGATCGAACGGCATATTATTCAGACCGCTTGACGTGTCAGGATTGGAATTGCAGAACGGCCAACCATAGTTACCGCCATCTCGAACTCGCGTAAACACTTCTGGTGGGTGGTTGTCTACATAAGACGGGATCAGCTTACCGTAATTGCCAGTACTATCTTTGAAGGGATACTTGATGTTATCTCGATTATTACCAGTTACCCAAAGGTCATTTGTATTAGGTAAGAATGCTAATCCTTCGGCATTACGTAAACCTTGGGCAAAAAGGCGTCGATTGGTTCCATTAGCGTTGTACTGGTAAATCGCACCACGTTTTGGGTTACTGACAGTATCTGACACACAAGCATTGCATGTAGAGGCGATTGACACGTACAGTTTGTGGTTGCCATCAAGTGCGATATTTTTCAGTTCGTGACCATATGCGCCTTTGAGTTCGCTTGTGCTGCTGTCTGGCAAACCAGTTACAACAATTTGACGATTTTTGGCAATTCGGTCTCCATAGGTATAGGTAAAACGGTTAATTTGATGAGTTTCAGAGATATAAACGTATGTGGTGGTGCCAATCTTATGAAATACAATGTCGTGTGGTCTGCGTAGACCCACCACAAAGTTAGAAATAATTGGGTCTTTGCTGCCATTTGGCCGGACAATTAACACTTTCCCGGTAGACGGCTGCGACACTAAAAGATCCCCATTGGGAGCAACTGCCAAAAAGCGAGCTTTTGGAATGCGAGTATAAACAGAGATGGAGAATTTAGGCGGCACCTTCAAATAACGGTTAGTATTAAAGGGCGAATATCTCATTGTACTGGGCACGTTCACCTTAGTATTAACAGACGCAGCAGGTGGGTCAGCTAACACTGCTTTGGGAACAACCTCTAAAGATATCAAACTAGTAACTGAGACGCTCAAGCCAACTAGCGATGCAGAAAGTATCCGTCCAAGCGCCTGTCTTGGATTTAGATCGAACATAACCATTTTTCTAGCCTCGTAGGGAACTATGTCACACACAACTCTCGGCTAGCCGATATTTTCCGAGAGTCCGAACATAGGGTAATCAAGTGTAATAGTTTTTGAAAATACTTCGTTAAATATCTTCATATATTCCATTTTTCCTTATTTATCAAAAAATGCTTGAGCTTGGAGTTACAGCAGATTACAGGTAAATTAAGTACAGATTTGAGAATAAAGCTATATACAAAGAGAATTGCAATCTTGTTTGATGCTACTTGCTGTATAAATAAAGATACAGCGATCGCTGTCTCAAACGTAAAAAGCCCTCAAACCCAACGGTGTCTCTATCGCTACCTTAGTCAACCTCGAAGCCAGTGTCTGATTGAATTTTTGTAAAATTCGTGCAGTAAGCCAACGCACATATCCCTAACAAGAATTAGCGGCGGTTCATAGCGATAGCGTTGATTAATGAATTGTAAGTTCTATTCGATAGCAGCTGGTTATTTTTCAAGTTTTTGAATGCGGTTTAGAACATCTTGATAATCGCTTTCTTTTCCTTGTTGCTTATATAAATCAGCAGATTTACGAAAATCTTCAATTGCAGCTTGCTTATATCCTAAAACAGAATAAGCTATACCCCGGTTGCTGTAAGCTAGTGCATAGCTAGGATTGATTGCGATCGCTTGGTTGTAATCTTCAATTGCACCTTGTTTATCTCCTAAAGCAGAACGAGCTAAACCACGGTTATTGTAAGCTAGTGGATACTTGGGATTAATTTTGATGGCTCGATCGTAATCTTCAATTGCACCTTGTTTATCTCCTGAAGCCGAGCGAGCATTACCCCGGTTGTTATAAGCTAGTGGATATCTGGGATTAATTTTGATGGCTCGATCGTAATCTTCAATTGCACCTTGTTTATCTCCTAAAGCCGAGCGAGCATTACCTCGGTTGTAGTAAGCTAGCGAATATTTGGGAGCAATTTTGATGGCTTGGCTGTAATCTTCAATTGCAGCTTGCTTATCTCCTAAAGTCGAGCGAGCTAAACCGCGGCCAACATAAGCTAGTGAATATCTGGGATTAATTTTGATGGCTCGATCGTAATCTTCAATTGCAGCTTGCTCATCTCCTAAATTCGATTGAGCTAAACCCCGATTGTAGTAAGCGGCAGCTGCGTTAGGATTAATTTTAATAACTTTGGTGTAGTCTTCAATTGCACCGCGAAAATCTTTATTATTGTATTTTTCTAATCCTTCTTCATAGTAACTATCGACAATTTCCTGTGCTGTTTTGAATGGATTTGTCACCCCTATAAAATAAACAGTACCAGCACCGAGCAATAGAATTAATGGAATAACCAAAAGACGTATAGGAATAGATTTTTTTTGGGCGGGTGGTGGAGTAACTAAAGGTGCAACAGGCTGAATTGCTGGTTCTGGCTGTGAGTTTAATGCTTCTAAAACCTCCGCCGCCGACTGATAACGCTGCTGGTATTCTTCATGCAACAATTTATCTAGAATTTGCCCTAATTCTTGGCTTACTGGTTGCTGTAAATATTGTCTCCAACTCGCAATCCAAGCATAACCTTGTCGTTGCCAAAGTTGGCGGGGGTGAATTCCACTCAACAGGTGAAAGCAAGTTGCACCGACACTATATAAATCACTGGCTGGGTAAGCTTCGCCATCTTGCATTTGTTCTAGTGAGGCATAACCAAAGGAACCAATGCTTGTTCCTATTTGCGTCATTGCTGTTGCTGTTAGTTGTTTGGATGCACCAAAATCAATCAGTACCAACTTGCCATCACTGCGACGAATAATATTTTCTGGTTTGATATCGCGGTGAATAACTTTCTGTTGATGAACTGTTTGGAGAATATCTAACAAATCAAGCAATAATTCTCTAGCTTTTTGTTCGTTGAAAGTTCCCTGCTGTTGTAATTCCAGCAATAAATTCTGCCCTTCGATAAACTCCTGCACCAAATACAGACAATTATCTTCATTAAAATACGCCAGCAGCGTGGGAATTTGAGGATGTTTTCCTAACTGTTGCAGTCGCTTTGCTTCTTGCTCAAATAGTTCTGTGGCTTTGTTTAGCGCTGCTGTTCCCTGTACTTGCGGTGCAAACTGTTTGATGACACAAAGCTCATTTAGTTTGTCGATATCTTCTGCTAGATAAGTTTTACCAAATCCCCCGCCACCTAATGATTTAATCGGACGATAGCGGTTTCTCAGCACTACCAATCTCGTACCGCAGTTGGAGCAAAACACTGTGCGATCGCCAAGACTGAGTGGGTTGTGGCAAGCTGGATTGAGGCAGCAAGTCATAACTGTGCATCTATAAGCAAATGTATTTATTATCCCTTAAGCACAGCCCACTCTTTGTAGAAACCGCAAAATTAAGGTATGTTTCTGCAATAACTCTGAAATCTGGAAACATTACTCAAGCTAGTGGATATACTTGTAATCAAAATCTCAACAGAAGCGAGTATGATACTGGACTGGTTAGCTATTTGGGGTGTAACTCAGGCTGCTGGGTTGATTTTTAAACCCATTCTGGAAGACTTAGCCAGGGATGCTGCTAAAGATTGGGCTAAAGATTTATTAAAAGGCATCCCTGGCAATATTTTAGAGAAACTTCAGAAAGAAGACATAGAAATCGCTGCTGGCAAAGCGTTAAAAGAATTTTTACAACTGGTGCAGGAAGATTTAAAAGGTGGAGAACTTTCTGAAGATGAAATCAAAAAATATACGCAGCCGATAAAGCAATTTCTCAAAAATCAAGAAGTCAAAGAAATTCTGGGAAATGCTTTTAAAGATAATAATCCAGCTATAGACACTAATAGATTACAAGAAATTTGGGATAAAATTAATGTTTCAAATCCGTTACCAGATGATTTTAACTGGAAGCGGGTTGCTAAAAAATACCTGCAAAAGGTTAAAGAGATTATTCAAGTAATTCCTGAACTCAGAGATATTCTGGATTCCCAAAATCTGGATAAAATCAAAGACATCTTAGAAAGCAATGCTCAGAAGATTACCACATTTGATTTACTTAAATATCAAGAAGGAATCCGTGAGTGCTATGGCAATCTCAAGTTAGATAGCTTAGATACTAGCGGCTATGCCTATAACGAACTGAAATTATGGCGGATTTTTACTGCTCAAAATGTCCGGGAAACTCATCAAGTCTTGCCACAAGTTCACGAACTGCCGAAAGAACATCTACGTAGATTGAGAGAAAGCGACCAAGTAGAAGCAGAAATTGAATTAGAAGAATTAGAACGCCACAAACGAGTTTATTTTGAACAGCCGATCCGTTCAGTTTTAGATGTTGTCAATAAAAAGCAAGATTATAAATATATTGTGATTTTGGGCGATCCTGGTTCCGGGAAGTCTACATTGTTGCAATTTCTGGCTTTGAATTGGGCAGAGTCACCACTGGATAATGTTATATCTTTACCAATTCCGTTGCTAATTGAGTTACGCACTTATATGCGGCGACGGGAAGATAAAGAGTGCAATAATTTTCTCGAATTCTTCCATCAATGTAGCGGTGCAATTCATCATCTCAATCAGCTTGAACTAGATAAACAATTAAAAGCTGGTAATGCCTTAGTGATGTTTGATGGTTTGGATGAGGTATTTGACCCTGGTAAGCGAGAGGATGTAATTACTGATATTCATCGGTTTACTAATGACTATCCTGATGTGCAGGTAATTGTCACTTCTCGGATTATTGGCTATAAACCCCAACGATTGCTTAATGCTGAGTTTCGCCACTTTATCTTACAAGATTTAGACTCAGAACAAATTCAGGATTTTATCTACCGTTGGCATGAGTTAACTTTTACCGATGCAGTAGATAAGGTGAGAAAACGGGAACGGCTACAAAGAGGAATTGCAGCTTCCAAATCTATTGCAGAATTGGCGGGAAATCCTCTGCTGTTGACGATGATGGCAATTCTTAATCGTAATCAAGAGCTACCAAGAGATAGAGCTACACTTTACGATCAAGCATCGCGGGTACTGCTGCATCAATGGGATGTGGAACGCGCTTTGACAGAAGATAAGAGATTAGATCCTAAGACGATTGATTATAAAGATAAACAAGCGATGCTGCGTCAGGTTGCTTATCTGATGCAAACTGGTGAGAAAGGCTTGGCAGGGAATTTGATTAATGAAAATGATTTAGTCAAAGTTCTGATTGATTATCTCAAAACCATAGAATTTGATAAACCCAGAGAAGTGGCGCGGGTGATGATTAATCAACTGCGGACTCGCAACTTTATGTTATGTTTCCTGGGTGCAGATTACTATGCTTTTGTACATCGGACATTTTTAGAATATTTCTGTGCTTGGGAGTTCGTCTGGCAGTTTAAAGAAACGCAAACGCTGACTATTGAGGAACTTAAGAATGAAGTTTTTGGCAAACACTGGCAAGATGAAACTTGGCATGAGGTATTGCTGTTAATTGCGGGGATGATTGACCCAAAATTTGTTGGTGAGATTCTTGATTATTTAATGGCGCAAGATGGTGAAGAGGAAAAGTTTGTCAATCTCTTTTTAGCGGCTAAGTGTCTTGTAGAAGTGAGAAATCGCTCAGTAATTGCGTTAACGGCAAATAAATTACTTGACAAGCTTAAAGATTTAACTAAATATGACTTCTGGTACTATTATGAACTCTATGAAGATGAAGAAGAAACTAATCTAGTTCAGCAAATTCGCACTCAAGCAGTCACAGCAATTGCAACCACCTGGCAAGAATCTCTCGACACCAAAACCTTCCTCAAACAACGCGCTACCCAGGATGATAACTCGGATGTGCGACGTGCAGCAGTCGAAGAATTAGCCAACAACTTCAAAGATGACCCCGAAACAAAATCCTTCCTCAAACAACGTGCGACCCAGGATGATAACTCGGATGTGCGACGTGCAGCAGTCCAAGAATTAGCCAAGTACTTCAAAGATAACCCCGACACAGAATCCTTTCTCAAACAACGCGCTATCCAGGATGATGACAATGATGTGCGAGGTGCAGCAGTCCAAGAATTAGCCAAGTACTTCAAAGATGACCCCGACACCAAATCCTTCCTCAAAAAACATGCTACCCAGGATGACAGTGCAGATGTGCGATATGCAGCAGTCGAAGAATTAGCGAACAACTTCAAAGATGACCCCGAAACCAAATACATCCTCAAACAACGCGCTACCCAGGATGATAGCTGGGATGTGCGAGGTCTAGCAGTCAAAGAATTAGCCAAGAACTTCAAAGATGACCCCGACATCAAATCCTTCCTCAAACAACGCGCTACCCAGGATGATAAGTACTTTGTGCGAGGTCTAGCACTCCAAGAATTAGCCAACAACTTCAAAGATGACCCCGACGCCAAATCCTTTCTCAAAGAACGTACTACCCAAGATAATAGTGCGAGTGTGCGAGGTCTAGCACTCCAAGAATTAGCCAATAACTTCAAAGATGACCCCGGCATCAAATCCTTCCTCAAACAACGCGCTACCCAGGATAATGACAACTATGTGCGACGTGCAGCAGTCGAAGAATTAGCCAAGAACTTCAAAAATGACCCCGACACCAAAACCATCCTCAAACAACGCGCTACCCAGGATGATGACAACTATGTGCGACGTGCAGCAGTCGAAGAATTAGCCAACAACTTCAAAAATGACCCCAACACCAAATGTATCCTCAAACAATGCGCTATTCAGGATGATAACTGGGATGTGCGACGTGCAGCAGTTGAAGAATTAGCCAAGAACTTCAAAAATGACCCCGAAACAAAATCCTTCCTCAAACAACGCGCTACCCAGGATGATAACAACGATGTGCGAGGTGCAGCAGTCGAAGAATTAGCCAACAACTTCAAAGATGACCCCGAAACAAAATCCTTCCTCAAACAACGTGCTACTCAGGATGATGACGAAGATGTGCGAGGTGCAGCAGTTAAAGAATTAGCCAACAACTTCAAAGATGACCCCGAAACCAAATCCTTCCTCAAACTACGCGCTACCCTGGATGATTACGAAGATGTCCGAGGTGCAGCAGTCCAAGAATTAGCTAAACACTTTAAATATCAGCTTGAGTTGTTTGAAATTTACCAGCAATGCGCTGTTAATGACCCTTTTGAGCGCCAGAAAGATTATGAAACCAATCCTCGGCGCATTGCACTGGAGATAATTATCAAGCAATTTCCTCGGCATGACCAGACTTTACCACTGTTGCGCGACAGAGCAGAGAATGACCCAGATGAGCAAGTGCGGGAGTATGCTCAGAAGAAGTTGGCAGAATTAGAGAAGTAAAAGAGTGGTGAAAATATGAACAATACAGAAGTTCGTCAGCAAATCAACCAATATCTAGATGTATTATCTTCAGAACGCCTAGAACTGGTTGCTGACTTTTTAGCGTATCTGGCAGATAAGGAAAGTGAAGACGCTACCCAAGAGTTGCTTGATATCCCTGGATTTATTGAATCCTTTGAAAGGGGTAAAAAAGATATTGCTGAAGGTCGGGTAAAAAACTGGAGAACAATTCGGTCTGATGTATAACGTTGTGTTATCTGGCGAAGCCGAGGAGATTTATGCTACAGCCAACCAAGCCTTAGCCAAAAAGATTGCAAAGTGCTTTGAGCAACTAGAACAAAATCCTCGGTTTCATCCTAATATTAAACCTCTCAAAGGTGACTTTGCAGGTTCTTATCGCGATCGCATTGGTGATTATAGAGTAATTTATCAAGTTGATGATGGAAGAGATCAAGTCATGGTTACTACTATTGCTCATCGACGAGAAGCTTATGAATAAATATGAAATATACAATCGTGATTCAATGGTCGGAAGAAGACCAATGTTATGTGGTTTTGCTACCTGAGTTTACAGATATAATGCAGCCTTGCACTCACGGAGAGACTTACGAAGAAGCTCTGAAAAATGCTCAGGAAGTTTTAGAAATGCTGGTTGAGACAGCTTTAGCTGATGGTGAACCTCTACCGGAGCCTAAGACGCTAGGAAAATCTTTGGAAGTTGCATAGATAAGCAAAAAAAGTAGTGGTAAATCAGGGCAGTGAAAATGTAAACAGAGGCTATGCCTAAGAAAATTAGAGAACTCAAAAGCTTATTGCTGCAAGCAGGGTTTAGTTACCGTCCTGGGAAAGGTAGCCACACTAATTGGTATCATCCCCTTTTACTTGGGAGAGTTACTATATCAGGTAAAGACGGAAATGATGCTAAAGCTTACCAATAAAAAGACGTTAATAATGCACTTCAAAGGTTAGAAGAAATTAAAAATACTCAAGAAGAAGCAAAAGAATGAATTATCACTATACAATAATTATTGAGTGGTCTGATGAAGATGAGTGTTTTGTTGTCAGTCTTCCTGAATGGGGAGAATTTTGTCACACTCACGGAGAGACTTATGAAGAAGCTCTTAAAAATGCTCAAGAAGTTTTAGAAATGCTGATTGAATCATCTTTAGCTGATGGTGAACCTCTACCAGAGCCTAAAACGTTAGGAAAATCTTTGGAAGTTGCATAGATAAGCAAAGAGAGTAATGGTAAATAAGGGTAGTGAAAATGTAAACAGAGGCTATGCCCCAGAAAATTTCCTATTCACAGTTGAAACCGCAAAAGAAAGGCTTACTATTGTCTATGTCACAATTGAGGAACAGACGATAAATCCAACCAATGAACAAGCACAAACCTGTGTGCGTGTGTGCCAAATGTTATCGAATAGCTTCCGAAATGTCGAATTATTCCGTTATGACGACCAAACCGGAGTTGTGTTTATTTTTGCAAACGAGGAACTTCAAATCATCGTACCCCCTAATGGAGATTGGAGGTTTTTAGATGCGACCGAACTTTGAAGCAATGACTAATAAAGAATTGATAGCTTACGCACTTGCACACCGAGAAGATGTAGAGCCTTTGCGGGTATTGTATAGCCGCCGCACTCCTGACTCGGAAGCAACTTGGTACGGGCCAATGGTGACAGCAGACGGTACACCAATTGAAGAAAATATTCGTATAGCAGAAGAAGCAATTAAGCAACGCATTGAGCAGATAAATCAAAGCAAGCAAGATTCTCAAAGTTAACGCTTACTCATCTGCATTAATAGACTTATTAAAGAACTATTTGATATCTCGAAAAAGATAATCAAACATAAAATGGTGCGTTACGGCTTTAGCCTAACGCACCCTACTTAAGACTGCCTATTTATTCTTCAGGAGGATGCCAACCACTAATTGTCCAACGTCGTCGAGCAACAATTATAACTGGATTATTCATTCGTAAGCAAACAATTGTAGCTCTACCGATAGGAGTTAAACCTTCAATTTTTGTAGCATCAGAACTCCAAGTAAAATGGTTTGACCATTTCTGTGTACGTGGATTAAATAGAGGTGTTGTCTCGCCAGTTAAAGGGTCAATAGATTCGATTCAATCAGCTTTAAATTCATTGCAAGAACGACAAGCTAAACAGAGATTTTCAAAGGTAGTTTCTCCACCTTTTGAATGGGGTTGAATATGGTCATAGCTCATAGGAATGCCACTATTTGCTTCAGTAGTTAAGCAATAACAGCATCGTCCTTTATCGCTAACAGATATTTGAATTTTTAAGCTTTCAGGAATATATTTGGACACAACAGTTTAAGGAGTTGGCAGATAATGTCCTCGCCAACGGAGTAATACAGCAGCTTGAGCTTTACAAAGCATAAAACTATCAGCTTCGTGACGCAGTTTTATTAGTTCCAATTGTTCTGCATCTGTAATGTTACCACTAGAATTACGTTCTAGCAGAAAGTTGTATCTTTCCATTTGCTCTGCTGTTTTATGACTGCGGACAATTTGCCATAAACTATTGTCATCTAGTTTATCTAAAGCTGCGAGGTCAGCTTGGAATTCCTCTGGTACATCATGCCATTCTGGAGGACTACCTACCTGTAAAGCATGAACTATTACTTCTTCAATGGGGCGGCGTTGCGCGTGGGCAGTGTTGACTAAACGCTGATAGAGTATTTCTGGGATTTGCAGAGTAATTGTTTCTGTTGCCATTGTTCAATTCCCTACCCATGCCTTGGTTAAACTCTTTTAATTTTAGTGTAGGTTAACTTGCATACACTAGGAAACTCATTAAAACTAGGGTTGTAAATCAATAAAATTAAATAAGAAGAGGTAAATTTATGACTACATCTGTAAATACAACCAAGGTCTACGACGAAATTATAGATTTTATTGCTGCTGGAACCACTCCCCAAAGTGTTATCGATTTCAAACTATCAGATGCAGCGAAAGACCGTTTAGAGGATTTAGTTTACCGTGCAAAAACTGAAGGTCTTACTGGAAGTGAGCAGCAAGAGTTAGATCGTTTCCTCACGCTAGAGCATATTATGACTTTAGCAAAAGCAAGAGCTAATCAGTACATTAACCCTAAGTAAGTATTAAAAATGCCTCGTCCATATATTAATGCAGAACTGCGGTGTTTAGTTGCCGATCGCGCCGAGCATATTTGCGAGTACTGTCTCGTCTCTGAAGCCGATAGATCGTCAGGTTGTCAAGTTGACCATATCATCAGCGTCAAACACGGCGGTGCTACAACAGAAGATAATCTCTGCTATGCCTGTATCTTCTGTAACCTGCAAAAAGGCACAGATTTAGGCTCAATTAATTGGCAAACTGGCGAACTTGTGCGGTTTTTTAACCCACGCAGAGACTTTTGGGGTGAGCATTTTCGGCTGGAAGACGCTGCAATTGTCCATCAAACAGAGATTGGAGAAGTCACCGCACGCATCCTTGATTTTAACGGCGATGAAAGAATTCTAGAGCGACAAGCTTTGATTGCATTTGGTCAGTATCCCTCAGTATCAGCATTAAAACAGATAAATAAATAGGTTATGATGTGCGATCGCTCTTACCAATGGGAATTATATATTTAGCAAATTTTGCTACTTCACCCTCATCACTCCCAAGGTAAATATACGATGGCTTATCAAAATATTACAGGCTCACTTTCGCCACAAGATATCCAAGAAATTAAAGCCGCGCTACAGAAAGTCCAACAAAAGCTTCCCTTTTTAGTTACTCTCAGTGCTGACGAACGGCGTAAGTTAGTCAAAATGGGCGATAAAAGCCTCGCCTTTGTAAACAATAGCATCACTGCTGCTCAATCTAACCGCGAAATTTTGCCAGCAACTTTTGATGTTGATGAACTTGTTCGGGATTATCAATTAGCAACTGCGTTGACTGAGCTTTTAATCTCTATGCAGCAACTCACAGAACAGGTAGATGATACTCTAATGGCTGTCGGTAGTGAAGCGATGACCGGTAGTTTAACTGTTTATGATTACGTCAAGACTGCATCGAAAAAGACTCCAGGTTTAAAGACTGTGGCTGAACAGTTAGGCGAACGGTTTAAGGCTATTGGTAAAGGTAGATCTGCAAAAACTCCGGTATCTTGATAAGTTAATACTCGTCGGTGAGTCTGGTATCTTTTTCAAAAATCTTTGCAATATAGGACTTCTCGTTTGTATGCAATATCCTCTGACCTCTCTCCAAACCTCTCTCCTAAAAGGAGAGAGGCTTTGAATTTTACTCCCCTTCCCTTGTAGGGAAGGGGTTGGGGGTTAGGTCTTTATTGAACTCAACACAAAAGTATTATAAATACGTTTGCTGTAAGGGCGTACATCTGTACGCCCTTACTTTGTTCATCCACCTCTGAACTGGATTAATGAGTATTTGAACTGGATGAATCCACCTTTGAACTGGATTAACGAGTATTTGAACTGGATTCATCCACCTCTGAACTGGATTAA
>JAVRBO020000071.1:0-72485 GCA_034531195.2 Nostoc sp. ChiSLP01 | reverse complement strand
TGCTCCTTGTCGAAAATATTATCTTCTTTCTTAACTAACCTGCGGAATGTGGGTTCGTAGTGTGCTAGCTACAATCGCCCCTGGTGCAGTTGTTGAAATCGGTAATTTTTGAGGCGTTGGCGCAGCCGCCGTAGGCATCGCTTCATCCGACAAATCTATTTTTTATGATGATTAAATCTAATTCCTAAAAAAATGTCATAAAGAAATTCAAAAAAGTCTTTTTTCTGTAACAAACCAGAAGTTTGATAACAACCTTTTTCATCTAAAAGAGGCTTCATTAGGTAATAAGTAGGCTGATAATTATACCAAGGTATAGAAGGCCACAAATGATGAATTAAATGGTAGTTCTGCCCTAAGATCAAAATATTAAGAATTGAATTAGGATAGACGCGGGCATTTTTCCAGCGATCGCGCTCTAAAAAAGGACGATGAGGCAAATAGTCAAAAAATAACCCTAGCGTTATCCCGACTACAAAAGCAGGGAAGAACCAAAAATTAAGAATGTAACCTAAAAAATGGTATTGAACTGAAATATATACAATTGAAGCGATAATTAAACGGCTAATGAACCATTCTAATAGCTCATATTTACGCCACAGTCGACGTTGAAAGAAAAATACTTCATGAGACAAAAACCGAAATGCAATTAACCACAAAGGCCCGCCTGTAGAGACATAATGATCCGGATCGTCTTTGGGGTGGTTCACATGGCCGTGATGTTGCAAATGTACCCGCGTAAACACCGGAAAAGCAAAAGCTAACATTAATGCACTGCCATGTCCTAAAATTGCATTAATTATTCGGTTGCGATGGGCAGATTGATGACAGGCATCGTGAATTACTGTCCCCGCACAATGCAAGGCAATAGTATTAACACCAAAACACAGCCAGTGCGGCCATTCCCAAAGCCAGTAACCAAAGTTAGATAAGACCAACATTCCCACAGCAGCTGAAAACAGCAGTTGTGTTGGATTGAAATCACCAGGAGGCGCTAAAAATTCCTTGGGTGGGATTGTTAATGGCTTTTGTGCCTCCGACGCGAGCATTATTAACATCGACTCCTTGTTTTTTTATTAAACATTACGAATATACGACAAAGATTAGGAAATAGTAAAGATTTGTAAATTTTTGTATACCAAGATTTATCCAGACCTTAGCCTATGGGCAGATGAATAACGCTATGATTCCAGACGAGGCTTAGTCTTTGCTCGTGAGTGGGGTGTGGAAGAAGATGAGGGGGATGAGGGGAGATGGGGAGATGACGGAGACAAGGGAGACAAATTGCTATCCTTGTCCCCCTTGTCTCACTTGCCCCATGCCCCATACCCCATGCTCCATGCCCATTCTCCTACAACCCTACTCTAACTGCTTAAATCTTATAGCAGTGACCAGAAAGGAGATGCCATTTAAAGTTACGATGACTTCCCAGATAGCTCCCTAAATTCAGCCCCTATGCAATTAAGAGATTCTCTACGCCGGACAAAAATTGTCGCTACTATTGGTCCCGCCACAAGCAGTCCTGAAATGCTCAAGGCGATTATTGAAGCGGGAGCAACGACACTGCGGCTAAACTTCTCCCACGGGACTCATGCAGATCATCAGCGTAATATTCGCTTAATTAGACAAACTGCTTTTGAACTTAATCAACCAGTGGCTATTCTCCAAGACTTGCAGGGCCCAAAAATTCGTTTGGGGAAGTTTGACAATGGATCTATAGTTGTAGCAAAAGGCGATCGCTTCACCTTAACAAATCGTCCGGTTATAGGCACAGAGGAAATTAGCTGCGTCACCTATGATTATTTAGCTCAAGAAGTTCCCGTTGGTGCAAAAATCCTCCTCGATGATGGACGAGTGGAAATGGTGGTGGAGGAAATTAACCGTGACAAAGGTGATTTGCATTGTCGCGTTACCGTGGCTGGTAAACTTTCTAACAACAAAGGCGTCAACTTTCCAGGAGTTTACTTATCAATTAAGGCAATGACCGACAAAGACCGAGAGGATCTGATGTTTGGTCTAGATCAGGGTGTAGACTGGGTAGCACTTTCCTTTGTCCGCAATCCCCAGGATTTGATGGAAATTAAAGAGCTAATTTCCAGTACAGGCAAGCAAGTGCCAGTGATTGCCAAAATTGAAAAACACGAGGCCATTGAACAAATGGAAGCGGTTTTGGCTTTGTGTGATGGTGTGATGGTCGCCAGAGGCGATTTGGGCGTGGAACTACCAGCAGAAGATGTCCCCGTACTGCAAAAGCGGCTGATTGCGACAGCAAACCGCTTAGGGATTCCCATCATCACTGCCACTCAGATGTTAGACAGCATGGTGAGCAATCCCCGTCCCACTCGTGCCGAAGTGTCAGATGTCGCAAATGCAATTTTAGACGGCACGGACGCGGTGATGCTTTCTAATGAAACTGCTGTAGGTAATTACCCAGTAGAAGCGGTGGCCACAATGGCACGTATCGCCGAGCGCATCGAGCAAGAGGAGGCGCACTCAGTAGTACGTCAGCTACGAGATACCAGACGCTCTATTCCCAATGCTATTAGTCAAGCTGTGAGTCAAATTGCAGAACAACTGGGAGCAGCAGCAATTATGACTCTAACCCAGACTGGGGCAACAGCTCGCAATGTCTCGAAATTTCGTCCCCATACACCGGTTTTAGCAGTAACACCCCATGTGAACGTGGCACGACAACTACAAATGGTATGGGGAGTAAAACCGCTGCTAGTACTGGGATTGCCTTCCACAGGCCAAACATTCCAAGCAGCAATCAACGTGGCTCAGGAACTGAAGTTACTCTCTGAGGGAGATTTAGTAGTGATGACTGCTGGGACACTCCAAGGAGTTTCTGGTTCCACAGATTTGATTAAAGTTGAGGTGGTAACGGCAATACTAGGTCATGGAATTGGATTAGGCCAAGGTTCAGTAAGCGGTCGCGCACGGGTGGCAAATACTGGCATGGATGTTAGTAACTTTAATCCCGGAGATATTTTGGTTGCTTCGCGCACCAATGCTGATTTTGTCGAGGCAATTCGCAAAGCTGCTGGGATTATTACGGAAGACGAAAGTCTTACAAGTCACGCAGCAGTAATCGGCTTGCGTCTTGGTGTCCCAGTGATTGTTGGCGTGAAGCAGGCGACGCAAGCAATTCGGGACGGCGCAATTATAACGCTGGATTTACAACGGGGTTTGATCTACTCTGGAGCGGTGAAAACGTCTTAGGATTGGGGATTGGGAAGATAGGGAGGTAGGGGAAAAGGTTAAAGGGTAAAGGGTAAAGGGATAAATTTAACCTTTCCCCTTTACCCATACCCAATACCCCATGCCCAATCCCTTTACCTAACATTTGCGATCGCTACCCCAAGCCATGCGGCAAAGTTTTGCTGCTGTGTGGAATCTGGAGAATCAACAGGTTTTACTTGATACTTAGTAGGATTTGGCGATTTTAGCGTAATTGAATAAGTACGGAGTTCGTCTTGGTGGAAAAGTGCAACCTCAATCTTATCGTTTGGTTGGTAATCTTTGAGGCGATCGCTCAAACTATTTGCTGTTAACTTAATTCCATCAATTGCCAATAACTCATCACCTGCATCAATTCCCCCTGCTTGTGCAGGTGAACCCGCTTCAACAAACTTAATAATCTCCCGCCCATTTTCAGTATTTATTCTCACACCCAAGTAAGGTTCTTCCTGTTGTTCTGCTACTAACTGTAAACCAAAGGGTTCTAAATACTGATTAAATGGCAAATCTTCAGTTGTATGAATGTAGCGTTCAAAGAAATCAGCTAAATCAATTCCTGCCACAGATTCTATAACTTCTTGCAACTGTTCTTGGGTATAGCCAATCTCAGCTTCTCCAAATTGCTGCCACATTTTCAGCATTACGTCATCGAGGGAACGCTGATTGCTTTGAGTTGAGCGAATCAGTAAATCCAGCAATAACGATATCATTTCTCCTTTTAAATAATAGGAAATTTGGGAATTACCGCTATTGGCATCTGGACGATAGAGTTTAATCCAAGCATCAAAACTAGATTCGGAAACAGGCTGTACTTTCCGTCCTGGTGTAGTTTCATATCTGGTAATTTCCTTACTTAAGTGATTCAGATAGGATTTAGCATCATAAATTCCTGCCCGCAAAGGAATTAACAAATCGTAGTAACTAGTAGTCCCTTCACAAAACCACAAGCATGGAGTGTAATTTTCCTGGTCATAGTCAAAAACCTCTAATGCTTTTGGGCGAATTCGCTTGACATTCCACAAGTGAAAGAACTCGTGTGCTACTAATTGCAGAAAGCGATCGTACTTTTCTGGAACGCGAAACCCAAAACGCTGATAAATTAAAGAGCAAGAGTTTTTATGCTCTAAACCCCCAAAAGCTTGGCTAAATAAATGTAACAAAAACACATATCGTTCGTAGGGCAAACCGCCGAACATCTGTGCTTCTACTTGAATAATTTTTTGGATATCAGCAATCATCTGCTGCACTTGATAATTTCCTTCTCCCCAAATTGCCAATTCATGGGGTTTTCCCAAAACCTCAAATTGATACAATTCGTGGCGACCAATCTCAAATGGGCTATCAACAAGAGTATCAAAATCGCTAGCCAAAAAAGTATTCTTTTCCTCAGCAATGACAGGTAAAGCAGTAGTTACCTGCCATTCTGGGTGTGGCGGTACGATGGTGACACGAATCGGTTGTTTTTCCCAGCCAGGTATTCTAAAAAATATTGCTGCACCATTGAAATAACCGTGGCTAGCATCCAAGTGATTTGTCCGTACCGATAGCTCATTGGCGAAAATCCGGTAACGTATAGTTAATTCTGAAACGCCTACTTTATCTATCTGCCAGTGGTTTTTACTGATTTTCCGCCAAGATAAAGGCTTATCCTCTGCAAAAGCCACAAAATCTTGTAAATTCTTGGCGTATTCCCGAACTAAGTATGAACCTGGCGTCCATACTGGCAGTTTTAAATCAAGAATCTGCCAGGGGTAATTCACAAGGCGTAAAGTCACCTCAAACAGATGAGTTTCTGGTTGGGGCATTGCTACCAAGTAATGAATCGTTGGTGCAATTTCCTGGACGTGGTTATTGGGTCGAGATGCAGTTGCTTCAGTCATCTTGTGTGCTGAGTTAATATTAATGAGATTTTTAGATTTGTCTCAATAATGACAAATTTATTTTTTAAATTTTGACTTCTATTCCTGGGGCTGCTAGGGAAATAGCTCAATAAAAACGAAGATTAAGCACGCACTTCTCAAGTATGCCTAAAACTTCATTCACCAAGATGATTATAAAACTCGATTTCGAGATTGTTAAAAAGACGTATTGCAAAGTCCCCTGTGCTGAGTACAAATGTATTTATTTCATTGCTCACAACAATTAACACTCCTAACCTAACGCGAGCTTAACTTGTTGGTTAATTTTCATACTTTGCATCCAGACAAACCAAGATCTAAATAGGATTTAATCCTATTGAACCAAAGCTTTTGTGTATCGTTTAAGCGGGCGGCGGGAATCGAACCCGCATTAATAGCTTGGAAGGCTATAGTTTTACCACTAAACTACGCCCGCAAATTTCCAACTTTTTAATTATAACACAGTTATAAAGAAAGTTAAAACTTTTAGTTGGAATTGGCAGACTGAATTTTGAGCCGGACATACAGATTACTCAAATCTGGTTTTGTACCATCCTTGTTCTGAGCCGGAAGAAAGTTCTCTGTTTTGAAAATTTGGTTAAGGATTTGCTGATATGTGCTTTTTTCGCTTTGCAGTGTAGCTGGTTGTATTTCTAGCACTACGGCTTGTTGAAAGTTGCCATTGCGATCGATTACTAAGCTAGCTAAAAGTTGTGCTGGCTGAAGTCCAGAATTTTGCGAGAGAAAACTGGGATCGAATTGTTTTGTATTGCTACCTTGATATACAGCGATCGCATCTGGCAAAGTATCCTGTATAAATTCTCCTGATTTTATCAAGTTACTAACTTCATCTCTAAGTAAAGGAGCCACAATCGCTACCGACGCTCCCTGAGTAGAAGTCGGTGGAGTTTGTGGGGTAGGGGTTGACGGAGTTCCCCTGGGTGGAGTTGGTGGAGTTTGTGGGGTAGGAATTGGCGTAGTTCCCCTGGGTGGAGTTGGTGGAGTTTGTGGGGTAGGAGTTGGCGTAGTTCCCCTGGGTGGAGTTGATGGAGTTTGTGGGGTAGGAGTTGGCGTAGTTCCCCTGGGTGGAGTTGGTGGAGTTTGTGGGGTAGGAGTTGGCAAAGTTGTGGGAAGGCTTGATGGTAGCGCTGTGCCCTTGCCGAGTTTTAAATCTTGACGGCGGTTCCAAGGAAGATTACCTACTCGAACTTTAGGTGTAGGTGTCGCCGTGGGTGTAGGTATCGGCTTGGCAACTTTTTGTTGCCCAGAGGATTGACTATTAGTTTGAGAGATGTCAGTTTTACTCTTGGGCTGAAGTTTATTAGTGGAATTTATTGCAGCAGAATCTCGATCTTTTGGCGTAGTTTTTGCTGCTACAGACTTTTGAGTTGAAGAAAATCGCTTTGGTGAAACTGTTTTAGCTGCTGATTGTGATTTGCTTGTTGATTTCCTTGCAGGAGCGATGTCTATCAACTCAATGGGTATAGCAGATTGGCTTTCCTGAGGAAACCACAGATTAAAAGTATTTGATGACCCCAACAACAAAAACACTAACAAATGCAGAAAGACTGAACCGGCAGCAACAGAAATCCACAAAAGAGGTGGATCGGTATGTCGCCTCCAGACTTTAGCTGGAATTGGAGTTTTGTCTGCAACCGATGGTTCCATATTATCTTTGAAACTGGTTCTGATTAGGCACTTTTACTAATTTGTATGCTTTAACCAGTTATCAGTGTTCACTCCGTGATTTAGAATTCAGTCTAAATTTTAGCGATTAATCATTACCTCTGATGTAACGGCGAAGGTCAGAACTGTTTCATCTACTCCTTTAAGTTCTAGGGGACTACCTTTGGTAATTTCTTCTTCTTGCAAATAATCTGCGACAGCAGCAGAAACCAAGATAGTACCGGGAATAGCAGCAGATTGTAGCCTAGCAGCAATATTTACGCTTGGCCCAATAGCAGTATAGTCAGCACGTTCAGCGCTGCCAAACATTCCCACAACTGCCGTACCTTGGTGAATACCACAGCGAAATTGGACGCCAGTTTGTCTGTCACCATCAAATACACCTTGTTCTCGCCAACGCTGGTTTAATTGATCTAGAGAACGGTGCATTCCTCTTGCTGTATTTATGGCACGACGTACCTGTTCGTTGGGAGTGAGTTCTTCCGGCGCCCCATATAAAGCTAAGATGGCGTCTCCCATAAATTTATCTACAGTGCCGCCATTAGCAAATACAACCTTGGTCATGGCTTCTAAATATTCATTGAGTAGTTCTGCTACTCGCCGCGATCTAAGGGTGTTTGCTAGCTGTGTGAAACCCACAATATCACTAAACAAAACTGTAATTAAGCGTGGTTCTGGGCGCAAATCTAAAGCCAAATCTCCCGCCGCAGCTTTTTGCACTAACACAGCCGGCAAAAAGCGCTTTAGTACCGATTCTGTGAGATATGTATTTAACTCCGAGATTCGTTTTTCATTTTCTTTCAACGCTAAAAGATTGCGAACTTCCGCCAAAAGCTCGCGATCGTTGAATGGTTTTGCTAAATAAGCATCAGCGCCATGTTCTGTACCTTCGATGCGCGTTTCTTCGTCAACTTTGGCTGTAAGCAAAATGATTGGTATTCCTTTAAGCTTCTCCTGAGTGCGGATCATCTGAATCATTTCAAGTCCGCTGACCAAGGGCATCATTAAGTCAGTAAGAATCAAGCTGGGTATGACTTGTTTAGCTAGACGATACCCTTCATAACCGTTACGAGATGTTTGTACTTGATAGCCATTGCGACGCAGTATATCAGATACATAACTTCGCAAATCGGGGTTGTCATCTACAACTAAAATACAGTGCCCAGTGCCCAGTGGTGATTCTTGAGTATCAGAAGTGGGTGATAAGTTTTTTGTAATATTTTCAATATTATCTGCTGTTCGATCTAGCAGTTCTAAATCAGCCAATTCTACACTAGCCCGGCTTGTGTTTAGTTCAACAGGACTTTCCAGCACTTGCTGTGTGGGTAAGTGAGCAGTACCAGTAACTAGCGATAATTTAAAGGTAGTACCTTCACCATATACTGAATCCACACTGACTTGACCGCTATGTAATTCTACTAATTCTTTAACTAAAGCCAAACCCAAACCACTGCCTTCATAGGAACGGTTTGCTGAACCTTCAGCTTGGCGGAAGCGCTCAAATAAATGGGGAATTTGTTCTTTAACAATGCCAATTCCAGTGTCTTGTACTTCCAAGATGCAACGATCGCCTTCAGATTTGAGCCTGACACCGATCGTGCCACCTTCAGGAGTAAACTTCATGGCGTTTGATAGCAGGTTGTAAACGACCTTATCAAATTTTTCCATATCCAAGTACACCGTAGGACATTCATCTAACTGTGTAGTAAGTTGCAGTCCCTTTTTCTCGCAGTAGGGGCGAAAAGACTCAACAATTTGGCTGACAAATTCGACTAAATTGCAAGGACGGAAACTAGGCTGCATTCTTCCTGCATCTAAGCGTTGTAAATCCAGCAGTTGATTTACCAGTCGCAGCAGACGACGGGAGTTACGTAGGGCGATCGCACTTTGGGAATAAGATAACCCTTCACCAGCCCCCACCGCTGACTCTAAAGGCCCTTGAATCAAGGTGATGGGTGTGCGAAATTCATGGGAGATATTTTGAAAAAATTCTGTTTTTTGTTTGTCTAATTCCAGTAAGCGTTCGGCTTGTTGGCGAGTTTTTTCATATAGACGTGATTGCTGCACAGCGATCGCGGCTTGAGCTGCTACTGCTTTAGCTAGGTCGATATCAGATGGCAACCACTGACGAATTTTATTACTTTGACATAAAGTAATACTACCTATGCATTTGCCATCAGCTAACAATGGCACGACCATTAGCGATCGCGCTGGCATTTTCAAAGACAAATCAAAACCCCGTATTCCTCTGGGGGAATGGTTTAAATCAGCAATTACTACTGGTTCATGTGTCTGTAAAATTTCTTGTAAAATTGGATTCTCTTTTATAGAGGTTTGAGAATTAGATAATTCAGTTAATACGCGATTATTGTTACTTATATTGTGGCCTGGAGCTAGCGATCCGTGGGTTGGGTTGTGGCTACCGAAATTTTCTACATGTTGAAAACTGTCATACAAGCCCACAGACTGAACAAACTCATCTTCCTCCGTCCACAGAGATAGAACACAGCCATCAACTTGTAAAGCTTGTCCCAGTTGCTGAGTAATAGCTGCAAAAATATCTTCAGGGTCTAGGCTAGAGCGAATCGCGCTAGTAATGGTATTAATCAAACTCTCTCGCTTAGCCAGGGCACGTACTTGCTCGTAAGCATAAGCTTGAGATAAAGCTAAGGCTGCTTGATCCGCCACCATCAATACTAGCTGCACTTCATCGTCCCCCCACGAGCGGGGCAGAGAACACTGGTGCAGTGCTAGGACTGCCATCAGTTCCTGTTGACAGATTAATGGGACAACTAAACTAGAACAAATGTCAGCGGCAGCAAAAGCTTCTCCACGTTGGCGCAGCTCTGGGGTATCGCCCTGAATCCGCTCATCATCTGTCACATCATGAATTACTTGAACTTCACGGGTTTCCCAAACCGTGTGAGCTAGCAACGAGGAGGGAGAGATGGCGACAGTGGGAGGTGGGGAGGTAATAGGAAAATTGCTCTGCTTGTCTCCGTGTCCCTGTATCACCGTGTCCTCATCACTTTTTTCTTCCGGAGGCTTTTGATAAATAAATCCTTTATCTGCCAACTGTTCATCTTGGAAGGGACGCAACAGACAGACATCCACCTCCAACATCTGACCCACTGAATCAACAATTGCCTGCAAAATTTGCCGATAGTCTAATGCACTGCGAATCGTATTTGTGACCGTATTCAGCAGTGATTCCCGCCTGAGTGTGCGGGTAAGTTCGCGAGTACGAGCTTTGAGGACATTGTGGGTATCTAAAGCTTGGCGTACAACTCCTTTAAGTTCCTCTGCTTCCCACGGTTTAGTGACATATTTGAAAACCTTACCAGCGTTGATTGCTTCCACCAGGTCTTCGACATCGGTGTAGCCAGTTAAAATAATCCGGATAATATCTGGGTATTGAGTTGCTGTCAGGCTCAAAAATTCTGTACCGCTCATCATCGGCATCCGCTGGTCAGAGATGATCACCGCGACCTCTCCCTCTTGAGCCAGCAAATCGAGTGCCGCAGGGCCAGAGGTTGCTCTTAGCACCTTATAGTCACGATAGAAAGTGCGGTAGAGCAAATCAAGGTTGTCTGGTTCATCATCAACAACCAAAATTTTAGGCTTACTGTTTGCTTGGGATTTCATGCACCGCTTTCCTGCTGCAACGGCAGTCGGATAAAGAATAATCTAATGGGGTGAGGATTTTTCTGAGTCAGGTAAGAGCAGAGCATTTCGACCAATAAGGCTGTTTGGCTACATGACTGCTGAGTGTGGGAGCGTTTACTCACAGTGATTTATCTCAATGGCTGATATCGATTACTGTTTGCTCTAGTACAGAGTAATTGATTTTATAGTCTGTTTTAGTGTTACAGAGTCTATACTTGCTTGCCAAATTTTCTTTCACCTCCAGTGAGCAATCTCTAATACTACATACAGCACTCATAGCTAGCTGAAAAATCCAGATGAAGCTGCATATTAAGTTTTCCCCGCGTGGCAGTTGTACTAACACTTGCAGGTAAATTTTATTTATGGTAGTCATGGTAGAGCCAATAATATTAAAACAATAAGATTTAAAGCCAAAGTATACTATTAGACAAATGCCTGTTTCCAATTTAGCAATCAGAACTATCATTAAGACAAGTGCTGGTGGTTAAGAAGTTGAGAATCAAGGATCTACTCGCCAAGCAGAGGGGTATTGGGTGCTGGCGCAAAGAAAACACGCCCACACTCTGATATGCATAGAAGCCTAAGATGAGGCTTGCTTACATTCAGAACTTATCCTAAGGGCGATCCTGCACGTAGCAAGCTCCCGAAGGTATGGATACACGGAGATAGTATTGGATCGTTGCTTTGTGTCTTATGGATATCCTTTGTCATGGCATCTCCCCCAGTCCCCAGTCCCTAGTTCCTTTTCATATATGAATGATGTATTTAATTAAAAATTTTGTAGCCGCTGCTGACAGACAAGCTATGCTGTTCTTCTGTCTATTCACACAAGCCTCTAGGTTTTTACAGATGGTGCGATCGCCAGACTAATCTCTTCCCCAGGCAATCAGGAATTTATGTAAATCCATTGAACTTAAGATTTTAAATTTATGAAACTTTAACTTTTAAGGCGCTTCCAACAATGCGGGCTATAAAACTTTAACCAACTTTTACACTTTGCCGAATCCATGACCAAACATGAATTCGCAGTCTCAAGTTAGTTCAATTTCCTGGGCAACTAACTCCGAAGTCTTTATTGACTTTAAATACTGTTTTAAAATTTTTGAAAAATTTTCTTTGAATAAAATCAATACTAAAGTAGCCTTGAAATATCGGTTTTTTCACCCTTACCACCAACAGCCAATCGATCCAGCTTCCCACCATTTCCAAATTCGCATGGCTACACCTGCTGATTTAGTTAGTGTTGCCCAAATTATTGCTGAAAGCTTTCACTCACAAAAAGGTATTTGGGGATGGACTTTTCCGTTGTTACGTCTGGGTATTTACGAAGACTTAAGACATCGCATTGTATCGCCTGCGCCTCGTCATGTTTGTTTAGTTGCTCTTGATTATACTACTGGTGCTGCTTGCAACTTAGTAGGTACTGTAGAACTGGGCGTGCGTTACAGCGATTCGTGGAGTCAGGTTGGCTTGGGTTTTCCTTACCTATCCAATTTAGCGGTTCACCCAAATTACCGTAGGTATGGCGTGGCGTCAGGGTTACTCAATCGCTGTGAAAAAATTTCTCAAGAATGGGGGTTTAAAGACTTATATCTCCACGTTCTAGAAAATAACCACCAAGCAAGGCAGCTTTATTTCAAGCTGGGATATCGGGTACATAAAGTCGAATCGAATTGGAATACATTTTTGCTTAGACGTTCGAGCCAGATGTTATTGCACAAAGACCTAAGTACTGAACCGATTATTTGAATTTTCTCTTAGCATCTGTAAATTTTAATGTTGCGATCGCTTTGAACAAATTCTGTTAGAGGTTCTTTGGGAAGCCGTCTTGAACGCTCGATTTTCGTTTTTAGGGAATGGAGAGCAGTATCAAACAAAAAACTGAGATGATGCTCGAAAGCAAAATTAATAATACTTTTCAAACTTTCTTTTAACAATATCTACAATTCAATTAAATAAATAAAATTAATATAAAACTTGGATAAATAGGCGAAATCTTGCTCCAAAACCAGATAAAAACGAAATTATAGAAACTTGCAAGCGTCCTTTTTGATATTAACATACAGGTTTTGACAATTATTTTAAAAATACTTGTATTGATAGTTTTATCAAAATTAAAAATAATAGTTTTATTAAAACTACTATTTTATAAAACTAGATCTATTAATAAAAATTTACGGTTTGTATTTTTTGATTTTAATTAATAAAATTTAAATAATGTTTCTTGTAAAGAATATAGATTATAATGGAGATGTCTGTAGATCGAATAGCAAAAAATTTTCAATTCCTCATAATAACTTTGTAATTAAGATATTCATCTTTATAAAAACTTTAAAAAACACTATTAGAATTTGGAGACAAATCTACTGCTATCTCATAAAATATAATCACTCAATTAGCGAACAATGCCTATTTATTCATATCTTAGATAAATTGACCGCAAGACTGTTGATGATAAAAAAATGAAAAATCTCATTTGATATAACAGCTAGTTCCTTATTGAAGTGCATACTACTACTAAATCCTTTGAAAGTTTAAAAAACATGGATAGCGAACAGCATCGCCGCTATCAGCCCGCTATGGTATCAACTTATTACCCTGAAACTAGTTTCCCCGACTATCTTGTCATGCCAGATGGAACCGAGCAAACACAAGGCTCGGACATCCTTACACGTTTACACAGTGGAGAAGTTTTCATCGTCAATAGTCGCAGGCGAAACGGATTAATACTGTTTAAACGTTACCATGCAGAGTTCGCCGGGCCTGGGGCTGCTGTGGGTGGAGACTACGATTTTGATTGCCAAGGGGCGCTGCCAATCGGTAATCTGTCTTTGTTAACTCCGGAATCTAATGAAGAACGTCAGAAAGCTTACTTAATTAGGCGACAGTGGATTCGATTGATCAAACAAATTACAGAAAATCCAGTTCCTGGTCAGCGAGTCCAAAAAATTCTCGATCAATTTGAACAATACTTTCCACCGGAAATAGTGTCTCTTCTTCCGGATGTAGCCTTTGCTCTTTTAGTGGGTGTGCTGCCACAAACAGTGGGAATGGTACGCCGTTTGGGCAGTGAAGATGACGGTAGATTTATTGAGTGATTTGTTAAGATTCCAAATTTGCTAAAGCGGCTTGTACTCGGTTAATAGTACGGGCATTTTCCTCGCTCGTCCCGACAGTAATTCGTAATCCGCCGCTAATATGTCGCACAAGTGTGCCCAGTGTCCTAAGTTTCTGATGCAAACTTTTTAAAGTAGCGTCTTGTGAGTGTGAACTATTTGGTTTGAGACGCACGTAAATAAAGTTGGCATTACTAGTTGTGATTTGTAGTTCTGGTTGCTGGGATAAAGCTTCAATGAGTTTGGCTCTTTCAGTTAATATTTGTGCAATTGACTCAAGTAAGAGTGGGCGATTTTGTAAAGCGATTAATGCTGCTGCTATGGAAAAGCTGGGAAGATTGTAAGGTAAGCGGATTTTTTCTAAAATCGCGATCGCTTCTGGATGAGCAACGCAATAGCCGACGCGGAGAGATGCCAATCGGAAAGCTTTAGAAAAAGTGCGTAAAATCACCCAATTAGGGCGCTGTGGTAATTCACCAACTAGACTAGTCTGGCTAAATTCAAAGTACGCTTCATCAATCACTACCAAAATATCCTCTGGCAAACTCTTTAACCATACCAACTCTGCCGTAGTTAAACTGTTGGCAGTTGGCGAATTCGGATGCACCACGAAAACTACTCGAACGGGAGGGTTTTGAGTTTCTTCAATGGCAGACTGGGCGGCTTTTAAGTCAATTTCAAAATTGGTTTCATTTCTACCCACCGCCACCACAGGAATACCTAAAGTGTTTGCCAAAATTCCGTACATAGAAAAAGTGGGATTGGCAACAAGAATTGAACCTTCTCCTCCTAGACAAGTAGCGATTAATAAAGAACGGATTAGTTCATCTGAACCATTGCCCACGGAAATATTAGCAGCATCAAACAAAGATGGTAACAGAGCAGCTGACTCATTAACATACTCGGCGATCGCACTTTTAAGTGCCTCATGTCCGCCATCAGGGTAACGATTTGTTTCAATTTCTTGCTGATATGTCCAGGCTAACTTTTCTTTGAGTTGAGGCGGTAACTCATAAGGGCTTTCATTTGTATCGAGGCGATCGAACTGCGCCGGAACTGATGCAGCTGTATCGCTGCTAGGGTGGGGTTTGTAGGCTGTAAATTTTGCTAAATCTGGTCGGATGAAGGGAAGCATATCGATTTTGGATTTTAGATTTTGGATTTTAGATTTTAAATCAATACTGTTCGCAAAAGACTTAATTTCACCTAATCTTTCTTAACGGTAGGTGAATCTAGCCTTTTTGGATTTAGGTAGTTAAGTAGTACTTACTGAAAAAGATAAAATTCTATTTGACTTTTGAACTTACTTATAGAGTGAGCCAATGGGGAATAGGCAATAGGCAACAAATAAAGATTAATTGCCTCTTGCCTTGAGATGTAGAATCTGATTGCTATGTAGGTTGGGTGTAAGTTTTATATTTTACAACTTCAAGGTAACTGGCAGAAGAGGCGAATTGCTTGCCACATTTCTTCCATAACATTACCTAAAGCGTGGTCGCTGTCGAGTTCGACTAACTCCACCCAAGGACGCGATTGCCCAAAGTCACGGCTAGCTTCAATAGGAATGACTTCATCGTTCTTTCCATGCAAAATTAGGGTGGGAATGGGACGTTGCAAAAGTTCTTCTTGGTATTGGGCTGCGTTTGTAACGAAATTGTAATTTAAAGGAAGCGATCGCCCTTCCTCATAGTGATGCACCATGAGATATTTTTCTTGCTGCCAACGCTGTATTTCCTCTTCTGTTAATTTCGGTAACCAATGGGATAAAAAACCGAAAGCTGGTGCTAGCAGGACTAAGCGCTGTATTTGTAAATATTGCTGTGCTAAGTGGATAGCAGTTAAACCACCTAAACTTGAGCCAATAATCGTTACTGGTGTAGAATCTTTGGGTAATTCTGCCGCAACTTGAGTGATTTGACGAGCGATCGTCAAGTGGGAAAAATCCCCAGCATTCAAATCAGGAATTTTCAGTTCTGTCTGAATTTCGGTAAAGCGATCGCCAAAGTACCGCGCTTTAGCAGATTTCGGACTCGAAGCAAAGCCGTGAAGATATATGTATTGCAAAGCTGTAGATAGTTTAGGAGTTGGGAGTTAAGAGTTAAAAGTGAGGAGTGAGGAGTTATGAATTTCTTTGTTCAACTCATAACTCGTAACTTATAACTCATAACTTTTATTACCGCATTGTGACAAATTCTTCAGCTACCGAGGGATGTATGCCAACAGTAGCGTCAAAGTCTTTTTTGGTTGCACCCATGTTCACAGCGATCGCTACACCTTGAACGATCTCAGCAGCATTTTCACCCACCATGTGAGCGCCAAGCACTTTATCAGTGTTGCTATCAACTACTAATTTCATCATTGTCTTCTCTTGCTTGCCAGTCAAACTGTGGTACATTGCGCGGAAGCGAGCGCGATAAATTTTTACGGCCTCACCAAGTTTCTCCCTAGCTTCAGCTTCTGTCCAGCCTACTGTTGAGGCTTCCGGGTTAGAAAATACGGCTGTGGGCACATTTTGGTGATTGAAGGCTCGGCGGTTATTCCCAAATTCGCTATCAGCAAAGGCGCGACCTTCACCAATTGCTACGGGAGTTAAATTAATTCGGTCGGTGACATCGCCAACAGCAAAGATATTCGGTTGACTAGTTTGGCTATATTCATTGACTGCGATCGCATTTGTGCTGCTGTATCCCGGCCCTTCTATGGAACTGGGGACAACATCAACCCCAACATTTTCTAAACCTAGTCCATCTACATTTGGAATCCGGCCAGTCGCTATTAAAAACACATCAGCAATTACTGGTTCTCGATCTTCCCCTGATAAAGTCAGTTTCACCCCTTCTGGCACGCGTTCAACTTTTTCTACCACATGATTGTTGATCAGCTGAATTCCGTGCTGCTTCATACCTTCTTGAATATCTGTGCGGATGTCCTCATCAAACCCCTTCAAAATCTTTTCACCTCTGGTAATCTGCGTCACTTCAGAACCCAAACCGCGCATAATACACGCAAATTCTGTGCCAATGTAACCAGAGCCAATAATGGCAATGTGTTTTGGTTGTTGTTTGAGATGAAAGATTTCGTTAGAAGTAATGCCATGTTCCATCCCTGGCAAATCTGGTTTGATGGGACGCCCGCCAACAGCAATTAAAATTTTGTCAGCTGTAATTTTGCGTCCATCAACTTCTACGGTGTGTGGATCTACCAATGTGGCGCGACCGAGAATTAGTTCTACTCCTGCCTTTTCTAAATGGCTGATATGTAGTTCGGAGAGTCGGCGAACTTCCTTATCTACAGATGTAATAAAATGTTCCCAGTCCAATTCGGCATCGCCCACTTTCCAGCCATAGCCTGCGGCATCAGTGAAGAGTGCCGGAAAGTGAGAGCTATAGACCATGAGTTTTTTGGGAACACAACCGCGAATTACACAAGTTCCGCCAACTAAATCATGTTCGGCGATCGCCACTTTTGCTCCGAAGCTAGCCGCCCGTTTGGAGGCCGCCAAACCACCAGAACCCGCACCAATTACAAACAGGTCGTAATCAAAAGCCATAAATTTTTATATCTCTCTAGCAACAAGTGAGTTCTTGAGAACTTACACACACAACGCGATCGACTATAAAGGATATTCTATGAACTCTGGATAAATCCTAGCCTTGATTTAATCTAATTTTTAGTAGATCCGTTCCTGTCAGAGACAATTTTATTATTTGCCAGAGTAGTTACAAATTGTTTTCTATGTCTCAAAGCCAAGTGATTTTCACACATCCATCGAATTTTTTGTTGCACTAATTTTCTATGGAAGTGTTCTTTATTAAAAATTAACTTGACAGCTTTATGTAGTTTCCGGAGGATCTGAAGGGGTTGTTGTGCCATCTCCACCAGGCTGATCTGTACCACCAGGCTGATCTGTACCACCGGGCTGATCTATACCACCAGGCTGATCTGTGCCACCAGGCTGATCTGTACCACCGGGGTGATCTGTGCCACCAGGCTGATCTATACCACCGGGCTCATCTGTACCACCAGGCTGATCTATACCACCGGGCTCATCTGTACCACCAGGCTGATCTGTACCACCGGGCTGATCTGTGCCACCGGGCTGATCTGTACCACCGGGCTGATCTGTGCCACCGGGCTGATCTGTACCACCGGGCTGATCTGTGCCACCAGGCTGATCTGTACCACCGGGCTGATCTGTACCGCCGGGCCGATCTGTACTACCGGGCTGATCTGTACTACCGGGCTGATCTGTACCACCGGGTTGTTGTGTATCTGTATTACCGGGTTGTTGTGTATCTGTGTCACCTGATGTTGAGTTATTTTGTGGGTTTTGGTTCGCGGGATTTCCTGTTGAAGAGGTTGGAGGTCTGGTTGTGGTTCCACTAGAATCAACAGGAACATTATTATTTGGGATACTTACATTATTATTGTTACTGCGTGTAGTCCCCTGTTCAGTATTTGAGAGGATTTGCCCAGTTTCCTCAAAGGAGTTTACTGGAGAGTCATCTGCTATAGGATCTACTGAAGAATTATTTGTAACAACGTTGTTAGTTCCAGTATTTGAAGGGCTACTAGTTAACTCTAAGAAAGATGGGTTTTCAACTACTCCGTTACCTGTTACTGGCGACTGTGCTTGTAAAGCCGCAGTAGTTTCAGCTTGAACGCTGGCGATCGCTGGATCAGCACTAGGTGTAGTATTTTGCCTATTTAAATCCAGTCCTCGAACCAAATCGCTGGTTTGATAAAAATTTCTCAGGTCAAAATCGTATAAACCCTCAAATTTACCTTTAACTATAACCATCAGCTGTCCTGCTTGCAGCACCTGAGTTTCAGAAGCTTCTTTGTTAGAAACTTCAATGCCGCTATTTGTCAAGGCACCTACAACCGTAGTATCTGTTTGTTGGTCGTAGCGTACAAATAATGCTGAACCACGAATTGCTGCTGCTGCACTTGGAGTTTGTATACGTGTTTGCCCTCTTCCTGGTGGTATAAGCAACAACGCAGTTCCGTTAGACAGTCTAAAACTGCGAGTTTTAGGTAAAAATTGGAAGATCGCCTGTTCCCCTACTCTTGCCAATGAGCCGTCGTTAAACCGCAAGTCTGCTAGGGAAGCTCGACCAGTTGACAACCCATCCCCAGGAATCATTGCATCGGATTTTTGTGCAGGACGCTTCTTGAGTTTGTTTCTGGGTATTAGTTGTACCAAGTTACGGAGGTTCTGAATCTCAGCTCGTGTTAGAGGAGTTACAGCACTTGCCCGATCCGGCAAAGGTAGTACCACAATTCCCCATAAACCAATTACTAACAGTGGCAAGGATCTATTAAACATAATCTGATAACTTTTAAACTTCAGGTAATATCAAATACACTAATGCTTTAACATGCGGCTAATTATTATAACCAGTTGTTTCAGGCAAATTTATTTGCAGTTAGTCTACATTTAATCAATAAAATAAACAACTGATAAATATGTGTTTAGTTTATTTAAGTTTCGATTCTAAAACACACGTTTCATGCGATCGAGACTAGAGCTAGTTTAAAGGTTGGCGTTCAATATCAATAATTAGATAAACAATGAGTTAAAAAATACCTTGGGAAAGTATTGAATATTGGGCTACATTAGCCAACAGCCCGCTCACAAGGAGCAAAAAACATCTAAAATCGCTTTTGGTAAACGTGAATTTTGGGACACACATCAGTGTTGAATACAACACCAACAAGCTTTCAGATCTGCTTTGAAAAATAATTACTTCTCATCATTTCAAGCAACGAGAAGTTGTTAGATAGCTATTATGAGCTAAATTGCCAGCCGCGCTTCATTGGCGTTCTTCTATTACTCTCATAAATCCTTTGCTAGATTCTCTTCAAGTTTAGAGAGACTATCATTAGCATTAAATTTGTTGAAAATTCCTGTAAATGGTACAGTAGGTAATCTGTATAAACTAGAAGTTTCAACGTAATAGAAGAACGAGAAGTTAGACCAGCACAATGAAAATTAATTGTCTATAGTCATGATTTTTCATTTTTCACGAGTAAGAGTTTTCAGGATGTTTACATTTTGTAATCTAGTTCTGTTTGTTACTGTCTGTATCATTAAACAGTAATTGAGGAAAACTTGTATCAGAACACGATAATAATTATGGCAAAAAAATCTGGGAGTAAATCAGAAAAACAGCAATTTGACTTTGTAGATATCAGTATATACCTAAAAATCAAAGCTACATACACTAAATTGTATTTTTGAGTAGGAACCTATGATACAGCTTCTAGGTCTACATTTGCCAAACGCCGTCAACGCAATCTAACAGATGCGATTCAAGAACTGCAAAAATTTGTTTTTTTGGATTTTGTTAGCTTCCACAGCTGGTAGCTGGTTTTGCATCAGAGTAGATGCGGCAGAATCTCCAAATCATGATTTGGCATCAATGGGTCGCACCCATTCTTCCTCAACTTCTCCAAAAGAGGAATTACCACCGCAGCATTGGGTACTGGGTAGTGGGTATCGGGCAAGAAATTCTTTTAAGATTTCCTTGGGCTATGAATCGCGATTTAAATCTCCCCAACCCGCAGTTCCCAATTCCAAAATTGCATCTTTAACAAGTACGCAGGTAACTTATCAGCCATGTCAGGTTTTAGAACAAGACACAATTAACTTTTTGTGCAAGCACTCCAGTCAGCCTCAGACTTTGGATTTCCAGATGCCGTTGAATTTGGTACAGAGAACACCAGAAGTTACACAAGCACAAGCAACACCAAACCCAGAACCTGGGGATCGAGACGATCCGCCACAGCTAGAATCTCAGCCAAGTAATTTGCCTACATCTCCTCCAGACTCAACAGACCAATTGTTGAATCTACCTGAGATAAATCGTTCTCAAAAACTAGAAAGGCTAAGAAAGCTGCTGCAACAGCCAAAACAGCCGTTTGAGTCTGATATCGATCGCGAATTGGGATTACGCGTGCGGTTACGACCCCTAGAACAACAGCCACTCCCACCGCAACCTGTAGCTAAATTTAAACCCATCGGCTATCTACAGGGGCGTGTCGGTTACTTCCAGACGACTAATATTTTTTCCTCAAAAAACGATCCCACAGAAGATGGTTTAATTATTTCTGGGCTGACACTAGCCTCTGCATATTTTCCTGTAGGATCTAAAACTTATTTAAACGGCTCCATTGATGGCAATATAATTCGTTATCTAGATCGATCGCAATTTCATTACAACCAGCTAAGATTTAATCTCAGTCTTTACCGACAGCTATCGCAGCGGATGTATGGAGAAATCAGTTTTAGCAATCACCAGTTATTTTATGCCAACAACAGCGATCGCCCCAATAGCTTCAAAGCAGGCGATCGCTTTTTAAACGAAAACTCCGTGCAACTGTCTTTCGGACGGCGAGATCCCTTAAGCTCAAAATTAGTACTAGATAGCTTCTACGAATTTAGCGTCAGTTTTGCCGATCCTCAAAGTCGCAGTCGCATCATCAATTCTTTTTGGTTTTCTCTAAACTATTACTTGCAAAAGCCTCTTCAAGTTGGGATCGACTACCAAGGCAACTTTTCTGACTTTACACAGCGCGATCGAGAAGACCAATTTCATCGACTATTCGCACACTTAAATTACCGAATATCTGATATTAGCAGCGTGAATGTCCAGACTGGAGTCACCTTGGGTAGTTCAACCGCCCAAAACATTGATTTTGATGGCTGGTTCTTCAGTATTAATTACAATTTGCAGCTAGGTCGGTTTTGAAAAAAGTGAGGAGAGTTGGGAGTTAAAAGTTAGGAGTTAGGAGTTGGGAGTTAAAAGTTGGGGGCTAGGAGTTTTAATTCTTAACTCATCACTCCTAACTCCTAACTACAAATAACTAATCCAATCACTCCAGCTACCAGCATAAAGTTTACCTTTGCTGATACCTGCTAATTCTAGAGAAAGTAAATTCACACAAGCGGTAACGCCAGAACCGCAATAAACTAAGATTTCTTCGGCTGTTTCTAGGTTTTCCCAGCGACGGCGTTGTTCTGTTTCAGGAAGTACGTAACCTGAAGAATCTGTAACTTCTTGCCAAGGATAGTTAACCGCACCAGGAATATGTCCGGCAATTTTATCAATTGGTTCTCGTTCGCCTCGGTAGCGATCGCTTTCTCTCGAATCTACCAACACCACATCTGGTCTATCTTTGCGGCTTTTTACCGCTGTAATATCTACAACTTTTTCTGTTTGTACTTCAGGTACAAATTTCGCCATTCGCGGCTCAGGAATAACATCTGTAACAGGATAGCCAACTTTTTGCCATGCGCTAAAGCCTCCATCGAGTACTGCTACTCGTTCGTGTCCTAAATAGCGCAACAGCCACCACAAACGAGATGCAAAGGCAAAGCGCGAATCATCATAAGCTACAACCAGAGTTTTTTGATAATTTATCCCAATCGCTGCAAATTTGTTAGCGATATCATTAGGGTTAGGTAAAGGATGTCTCCCACCATGCTTACCCACTGGACTGGAAAGATCCTGATTCAAATCTAAGTAATATGAACCCTTAATGTGACTTGTTTGATACTGTTGTTTTCCTAGTAGCGGATCGGCTAGAGAAAAGCGACAATCCACAATGATTACTTGCGGATCTTCTAGATGTTCAAATAACCAAGCTGGGGAAACAACAAATTGGGAATTGAGCATGGGGTGTGGGGAGATGGGGAGATGGGGAGATGGGGAGACAAGGAGACAAGGGGACAAGGGGAGTAACTCCAAGCGTCAACAGTCAGCGCTCCCAATGACCATGACCAATGACTAATGACTAATGACTAATGACTAATAACTAATGACTAATGACTAACTTAGAAAATTTTACACCTAAGCTTACGGCAGATGGTTCCTTCACTTTTGTTTCTCAAGAGTTTGGTGAATCTTTTCACAGCCATTATGGTGCTAAGCAGGAGAGTTTTTTCAAGTTTGTAGAACCAACTCAACTGACTAAAGCAGCGCAAAAACCAGTTCTGCGGCTGTTAGATGTTTGTTATGGTTTGGGATACAACACCGCTGCTGCTTTGCAAACAATTTGGGCAGTGAATCCTAATTGTAATGTTGAAGTAATTGGTTTAGAACTGAATCCAGCAGTACCACAAGCTGCGATCGCTCATAATTTGTTCGACAACTGGAAGTGCAACTACATTGAAATTTTGTCCCAACTAGCTTTTGAGCATCAAGTACAAACGGCTTGTCTGAAAGCAAAATTACTTATTGGCGATGCAAGAAAGGCGATCGCAATAGTACGTGAGTCAAATTTCTTGGCAGATGCAATTTTCCTCGATCCATTTTCACCTCCACAGTGTCCCCAATTATGGACTGTTGAATTTATTAAACAACTGTCATTGTGCTTACACGAAGATGGTTTATTAGCCACCTATTCTTGTGCTGCTGCTGTACGCACAGCACTTTTATCTGCTGGCTTGGCTATCGGTTCCACGCCACCGATGGGTAGGCGATCGCCTGGTACTTTAGCAGCACGCATAAAAGGATGGAAAGCAGAGGAGCAGGAAGCAGGGAGCAGAGGAGATGGGGGAGTGTGGGAAGAGAGGGGAAAAAGATTTCCTCCCCATCCTCCCACACCTCCCACCCTCCCTGCTTACCCCTCTTCTTCCCCCCTTTGTCAAGTTGAGAAGGAACATTTACTAACTCGCGCTGCCATTCCCTACCGCGATCCCCAATTGAGCGACTCCAGTGAAGTTATACTTAAGCGGCGACAACAAGAGCAACAAGCCTCTTCCCTGGAACCTACTTCCCATTGGCGCAAAAGGTGGCTATCGGCAACGCAAGGTAGGGATTTTTTCGGAACTAGTTTGTAGTTGGCTTGCGATGTCTACAACACAACAGGCTTAGCCTAAATTAATAAACCTCTTGCCCTCAGTAGTTGATTCCAGAAAACTTAGATACTTGCCCCAAAAATTCTGATTTCGTTTTTTAATATCCAAGCAACGAGTTTTTTCGACCCAAATAACTTAAACTATAATAAGTAGCTAATATTACATCTTTCTTAACAGTATTTCACTATTGCTATAACTGAGTAAGTAAAAATGTGTATATTTAATGATTACCATCATCACTACCAACTACAACCGGAAATTTTGCTGGAAAGCCTTAAATCACAAGCTTTTTTGACGCTGGTACGTAAAAAATCTCCGTAAAAAGCCTGATTTAACATTTGTAGTAATTTATGATACTGGAATTAAAAGCAAAAAATTTGACCACAAAATACTTTTTATTCGTAACATAAAAAATACATACAGTGAAAAATCCCGTTCGCCAGCTCATATCACACATAACCTCTATGGAAAGCCTAACTCAAATACAGTCAAATACTAAGTTGGTTTTTCAAATCTGACACTGTTAACTTGCGGAAATAATTGGAGTGCCTTTGTGACAAAATGGAAACCCAACCATAGAGGCTTTAGAGAAGAAATTGTTAATGGGTCGAACCCCCTAAGCAAAGTGAAAAGTATCGGTTCAAATCATGCCGTAGAATCGCAAAATATAGAGGGTTATTCTTTAGGCTTATCTCAAGAAGATTTGATGGTTAAAGATGACCAAGCAGAGTCTTCTTGGATGAAAAATGATGTTAATTTCGATCGAGATTCATTGGTCTCTAAAACACTACAAGCCAAAGGTTCCAAAGTGAATGGGTTTGATTTAGATCCACCAAAGGTTTTAGTAGTTGATGACCATGCGGCCAGTCGCATGACTGCTGTTGCTTTACTGGGGATGGAAGGATATGAAGTGATTGAGGCCGACAGCGGTTCTATTGTTGTGGGATTGGTAACCCAAAAGCAACCAGATTTGATTTTGCTGGATGTGATGATGCCGGGGATGGATGGATTTGAAGTCTGTCAATTACTGAAACAGGACGAACAAACCAGACTAATACCAGTAATTTTTATTACAGCATTAAACGACAGGCGATCGCGCATTCGAGGTATTGAAGTTGGCGGAGATGATTTTCTCACCAAACCTTTTGACCGTGTGGAACTGGCAGCGCGTGTCAAGTCCTTGGTACGGCAAAAGCGTCTCAACGAAGACTTAGATCATGCCGAACAAGTACTGTTTTCCATTGCCATGTCCATTGAAAGCCGCGATCCTAACACAGGCGGACATTGCGAACGGCTGGTAAAACTGGGACAAGCTTTTGGTGAATACCTCAATCTCTCACGCTACCAAATTCGGGATTTGATGTGGGGGGGTTATCTCCACGATATCGGCAAGGTGGGTATTCCCGATGCAGTTCTACTGAAAAAAGGCCAACTCACCACCGAAGATTGGCAGATTATGAGGCAGCATGTTTTAATCGGAGAAAAAATCTGCCAGCCACTACGCAGTATGCGGGGTGTAATTCCCATTATTCGCCATCACCACGAACGGTGGGATGGCTCAGGCTACCCCGATCGACTTAAAGGGGATGATATCCCATATTTGGCGCAAGTATTTCAGTTAATTGATATTTACGATGCTCTAACCAGCGAACGACCTTACAAAGTAGCTATGACTAGAGAAGAAGCGCTTTCAATAATGCTAAAAGAAGCTGATTCTGGTTGGCGCAATCCCAAATTAGCGCAGCAGTTTGCTGAATTTATTCTCTCTTGTGACGAAGAATAGGGTAATATCAGGTTCGGTTGAACGCTTATAATTAGGGCTGACGCAAAGACACGGCGACGCTGTGACGCAAAGAATTTTGAATGCGTGAATTTTGAATTGATATTACTCCTTTGCCCATTTCAGTGTTTTATGATTAGCTGGTATGATTTGAGCCTATATCTTGAAGTACCAACAGCATTAATCACAATTTTACTGATAGCTGATAGCTAATTATGGTAATTGTAGCAATTTTAGCAGCCGGACGCGGCACACGGATGAAATCAAGCTTACCCAAAGTTTTACATTCTTTGGGTGGGCGATCGCTACTAGAGAGAGTTATCGAAAGTGTAGAACCTCTTTCACCCTCACGGCGAATCGCGATCGTTGGGTATCAATCTGAGGAAGTGAAAGCTGCTTTGGGTTCAGTCCCCAACTTGCAGTTTGTGGAACAAACTGTGCAATTGGGAACAGGTCATGCCATCCAGCAATTACTTCCCTATTTAGAAGATTACACTGGGGATTTGCTCGTACTGAACGGCGATTTACCGTTGATACGTAGCGAAACCCTTCAGGCGATGTTACAAACTCACGCCCAAAATCAGAACGCCGCCACAATTCTCACCTCACACCTACCCGATCCCACAGGCTACGGACGCGTTTTTTGTAACGATAAAAATATCGTCGAGCAAATGGTCGAACACAAGGATTGTACCCCTGCTCAAAGAGAAAATCACCGAATTAACGCCGGGGTTTATTGCTTTCGCTGGGAAAATTTAGCTAAGATACTTCCTCACCTAGAAGCAAACAACGCCCAAAAAGAATACTATCTTACGGATGCCGTGACTCAGGTCGGACAAGTAATGGCAGTGGATGTGAAAGATTATCAAGAAATTCTCGGCATCAACGATCGCCTGCAACTGGCAACAGCCTACGAGATTTTGCAAAGACGAGTCAAGGAAAAATGGATGCTAGCAGGTGTCACCCTCATCGACCCCACAAGCATCACTATTGATGAAACAGTGGAGTTACAGTCAGATGTAATTATTGAACCCCAAACTCATCTGCGGGGAAGTACGGTAATTAAAACCGGAAGCCACATTGGGCCGGGAAGTTTAATTGAAAATAGCCAGTTGGCTGAAAATGTTACAGTCCAATATTCAGTGGTGATAAATAGCACTGTAGAAGCAGGTAGCCGCATTGGCCCCTACGCTCATTTGCGCGGTCAGGTACAAGTGGGTGCTGGTTGTCGTGTGGGGAATTTTGTGGAATTGAAAAATACGCAGTTAGGCGATCGCACGAATGCGGCACATTTGTCCTATTTAGGCGATAGCGTTATCGGCGAACGGGTGAATATTGGTGCTGGTACAATTACCGCCAATTACGATGGCGTTAAGAAACACCGGACTAAAATAGGCGATCGTACTAAGACTGGTGCTAATAGCGTTTTAGTAGCTCCAGTTACCTTAGGTGATGATGTCTACATAGCTGCTGGTTCCACAATCACAGAAGATGTTCCTGATGATGCTTTGGCCATCGGCCGTAGTCGTCAGGTAGTCAAACTAGGTTGGCGTCGCAAAAGCTAATAAAGCGATAATTAAATCATCAGATTAGCTGATTTAACTAATGGAAGAACTGCTAGAACTTAGGCAACTTCTAGAACAAGGCAAAATCCATGAGGCGCTGGTGTTGGTGGATGAGTTAGAAGAAATGAGCCTGAGTGACAAAATCAATAAAATTGATAGTTATGGCGTAATTCTGCTCATCCATTTAATTAAACAAAAAGCTGAAAAACGTTCTACTCGCTCTTGGGATGTTTCTATAGAAAATACAGTGCGGGAAATTAACAAAATAAACAAGCGCCGCAAATCTGGTGGTGTGTACTTGAATCAGGCAGAATTAATGGATATTCTGCAACAAGGATATCAAGTTGCACTCAAAAGAGCAGCGCTAGAAGCTTTTGAGGGGCGTTATGAAGCCGAAGAATTAGCCGCAATGGTTGACCAGCAAGACATTTTGTCCGAAGTGCTGAAATTAATTCAGCAATAGCCTATCAGTTCATCACCTGTCCATTCCAACGTGTCACCAATATTTTCGCCGTTGTGGTAGGCAGCGAGTAAGATTTCGCTAGTTTTACCCCAAGCGATCGCCCCACTAGCATCTAAGGCGATCGCTCCCAAATCCCGTTTATTCTGGTACGCTTCCCCAAAGGATCGCTGCATCGCATCTTTGAGAGGCATCCCATCTGTGACACGTACCACAATCTTGGCTGCTAAACACTCATCAATAATATCTTCCCCAATACCCGTACAACTAACTCCAGCTTTTTTGGTAGCATAATTACCTGCTGGCATAGCAGAATCACTTACTCTTCCGATGCGTTCAAAGCCCTTACCGCCAGTAGAAGTACCAGCAGCTAGTTTACCAGATGCATCTAAAGCTACTACGCCGATGGTGCCCCGTCCAGCATTACTGGTTTCTACTAGTTCGGGTTCTGCGATCACGTTAGCCATCGTACTTTTAAAATTATCCTGGCGTTCTTGTATCCACTCTTGCAATCGTAAATCAGTTAAAGCGTTGTAGCTGGGAATTTGCATTTCCCGCGCTAATTCAGCCGAGCCGAAATCCGACAGCACCCGGTCTGGCGAACTTTGTAAAAATTGTGCCAAATCAATAGGATTTTTCACCCGCGAGACATTAATGACACCACTAAATCGCCCTAATGCGCCATCCATTAAGGAAGCGCTCATGCGGATTTGGCCGTCAGATTGCAGTACCGAACCAGTACCAGCATTAAAGCGGGGGTTATCTTCCAGCATTTGACAACCTTGTACTACCGCCTCAGAAGCAGTGATTCCGCACAATAGCAGAGAATAGACTTGTTCTATTACTATATGGAGCGATCGGCGTACCGCTTCCAATCCTCCTTTACCCTGGAGAGAACTACCAGCCCCGCCATGAATAATTAATTTAGGTTGCACCTGTGACTTCATCGATCCTTTGCGCTATTTGCGTCTGTGTTGCAGTTGATTTGATTGGGGATTGGGGAGCCAGCGCCGTGGTGTTCGCGTAGCGTCTCCTAGAGAGGCAACGACGGGTACGTAGGGGGTTTCCACGCCACTTTCTAAAGAGCGAACAACTCTTGGAACCACCAAGGGCAGAGTAGCTCCTTATGAGCAATTGCCGAAAGGGTTTCCCGACTGGTAGACGCTTTGCGGCTTCCCGCAGGGTGGCGACTGGCGTCATTGGGTATAGGGCATTGAGAGGGTAAGCTTTTTTATAATCTGCTTTATCTCCCAGTCCCTAGTCCCCAGTCCCCAATTCTTTATTCGCTTCAGAACGGCGACGACGGCAACGTTCTGAACAGTATTTCACATCTTCCCAGCAATCCTGCCACTTTTTACGCCATGTAAAAGGACGTTGACATACCGGACAGATTTTTGTGGGTAGGTCGGATTTAGAACGAACACGTCCCATATAAATACTGTGTAGATGAGAATTTGACTTCTGAGAGGGATGGAAAATAATTATAACCAGTTTGCTACGAAGGAAGGATGCATCAGCAAAATAAATGTTATGTCAATCTCTCCTAAGAATTATTTTTGGATTATACTGGTGCGGTAGGGGTCAGTATTAAGATTATTACCGTAGTCCGGTTATTTACAGACTGAATAGATGATATCGCCTGTATTGCCAGCGATTAGTAATAGATTTGTATAGCCTATGCTCTGAATTAGATTTTGAAACTAAGGTGTATGCAGTACTTTCACCAGCATCTAAAAGTTGAGGTTTTCGTTCTAAAGGATAGGAATTAGCAACAATGTAGTAATACTGGAGATATTTAGCAGCTTGGCTTACAGAACGATAATTGCTAAAACGAGCTTCTCCAGAAACTTTGTCATAAATATTGGGAAAAAATTTCTTTTCATAATAATTTTGTAGAGAATTTTCCCACTTTGGGGGAATTAATTTCTGATTCAATTGCTGAAATCTTTGATAGCAAATCCACCATTCGGGTAACTACCATCCGATCTTCAGTGATTTATCCTTTTAGCAAAGCAAAGCAGAATAAATACTGAGTGTATCTAGTGTTAGCAAGTTTACTAAGAAGTTATAAGCTTTTTGTTCCTGTAACCGATAAGTCTGCCTCTAATGCCTGATTTGCATTTGGTGAAGCAAGAAAGCGATCGCTAAATTCTAAGCGAATTACACCAATGAAGGAACTATTTGTTACAGAGTTTAAAGGTATTCGCTGCCCATTAACATGGCTGTTATGCTGTCAATCTTTCTGGGAAAACTAGCCTTATTAGCAAATTATTATATTTCCTAAATTTATGGAAATTCTTAAAATATCTGCCTTAGGAAACTTAATGGCAGGGCAGACGCATGAAATTAATCGCTCCCTTGTTTTGATTCCTGGAAATTGGCAACCTACTCAAAATGAGGTGTTTCATGTCAGCAATTAGCTTGAGAAAGATTCTTAATAAAGAAGAGTTGCCATCTATCCTTCGGGACTTGGTACATCAACTCAACATCGCAATTGATATTGAGCTGGTAGACGGCACGAAACTAATTAGTATTGGCGAGCAAATATTAGAAAATCGATATCCAATTGAGGTTTCAGGGGAGATCGTGGGTTGGGTTGTTGGCGATAAACAGGCGACTTTAGTAGCGAGTTTGCTCTCGTTTTTGGCAAAACAAGAGACTGAGAAGAAAATACTTGCTAAAGAATTGCTAGAAAGATACCAGGAAATTGATTTATTTGAAGATATTTCGACTCAATTGACAACGAGTTTAGATAGGCGACAGATTGCCCAACTCGTGCTTCAGGAAATGAGCCAATTGATTGAATCGTCAGCAGGGATGATTTTACTGCTCAATCCCGAAAGCGCTGACTTTGAAACCATTGCCGAATTTGGAGCGTTTTTTCGGGATAAACAACCGAAACCGGGTCAGGGAATTATCGGCAGTATTGTGCAATCAGGGCGGGCAGAACTCATCAATGACGTGCAAGCTGATTGTCGATTATGGGGAGAGAAAAACATCAACGCCTTGATTTGTGTGCCTTTAAGAGCAAAAGAGCGGGTAATAGGAGCGATCGCCATTGGCACAGACAAAGCTTACTCCTACAAAGCCGAACACCTAAAACTTGTGAGTATCTTTGCCTCTCAAACAGCGATCGCCATCGAAAAAGCTTTGCTCTACGAACAAAGCACTCAAGCAGCCATCGAAGCAAAAGCCCAGACACAAAAACTTCAACAAGCTCTTCAAGACTTGCAGCTGGCACAAACTCAGTTAATCCAAAGCGAAAAAATGTCTTCTTTAGGGCAACTCATTGCTGGAGTCGCCCACGAAATTAACAACCCGGTGAACTTTATTTGCGGCAATTTAAGATATGTTGCAGAGTACGCCCAAGACTTATTAAATCTGCTGCAAGATTATCAGAAATTTCTACCTGTGGCTCCCCCAGATTTGCAATCAGAGCTAGACAATATCGATCTGGAATTTATCATGCAGGATCTTCCCAAACTGCTGGATTCGATGAAACTGGGTAGCGATCGCATCGTGGAAATTGTCCAATCCTTAAAAAACTTCTCCCGCCATGACGAAGCGCAAATCAAAGCTGTCAACATCCACGATGGTATCGACGGGACGCTGATGATTCTTCGCCATCGTTTGAAAGCCTCTGGTCACCGTCCGGCAATTGAAATCGTCAAAGACTATGCCAAACTTCCCCTGATTGAATGCCACCCAGGACAGTTAAATCAAGTTTTTATGAACATCTTGGCAAATGCCATTGATGCTTTGGAAGAGTCATTAGTCATTAGTCATTGGTCATTGGCATCCAACGAATCGCAAATGGACAAACGACAAATGACCAATGACAGAGGACAAATGACAGTCCCGACCATCACCATTCGCACCCAAGCCTTAGACAACGAATGGGTTGTAATTCGTATTGCCGACAACGGCCCTGGTATGAAGGAAAGCCTCATCCAACGCATTTACGATCCTTTCTTCACTACTAAAGAGATTGGCAAAGGAACTGGGTTAGGCATGGCAATCAGCCGCCAAATAGTTGTAGACAGGCACGGGGGAATTCTCAAGTGTCGTTCTCAATTGGGTGAGGGTACAGAATTCTGGATTCAAATTCCGGTGAACTATTCAGTAGTAGAAGCTTCACTAGGGCAAAGTGAGACAAATTCTGCTTCATCTACTCCTATAACGGAACTATGCCCCACTGCCGATCCTGAGGGTTTCATTCCATCAACAATACCAATGCTCAAACCAGCGGATTTGCTCATCCGCCATACTCAACTTATCCAGCGACTTTCCCAACATAGTCCCGACCTTGGTAATGCACCACCCGATCGAATTTACCAACTGTTCCAACGCCATCCAATTTCCTTAAAGCTTTATGCCACCTTGTTGTCTTGGTTCTGTTGCGATAATCCCGCCCATCTAAATGACTGAGGAAACCTCAAATGTCTACCCAAGTTGATGAATACTACCGTCAGCTATTTGAAAAATGTCCAGTTGGTTTGGTACTGTGTCGGCTCGATGGGACACTGATTGACATGAATCCTGCTTATGCGGCGATCGCAGGGCGGACTGTCCCAGAAACCCTGAATTTTAATTACTGGGAGATGACGCGCCAAGATTATGCCGCCAAGTCAGCAACCCTAGAAAGCCTAGAACGGACTGGCCGCTACGAACCTTGTGAGAAAGAGTACATCCACAAAGATGGGCATTTAGTTCCAGCCAGGCTTTCGGGAGTGTTGGTTGAGCAGGATGGAGAGCGTGTAATTTTTTCAACTGTCGAGGACATTAGCAACCTCAATAATACCCACCAAAATAGCCAAGAGTCCGAAAAAATCTTGAAACGGAGCGAAGCACGATATCGTTCTTTAGTAACAAAGAACACACAAATTATTTGGGTCAGTACGCCAGAAGGAATTTGCTTTGAATTGGCAAGCTGGATTGCTTATACAGGTCAAAGTTTAGCGGCAGCTGAGAATGGAGGCTGGATTAATGCCATTCATCCTGGCGATCGCGCCCATACCGCAGAAGTCTGGAATGCTGCCGTCGCTAACCGCAGTCTTTATCAAACTGAATACCGAATTCGTGGCAAAGATGGTAATTATCGTTACTTTTGGGTCTGCGCTGCTCCGGTGATCGAAGAAGACGGCAGTGTTCGGGAGTGGATTGGCACTTGCACCGATATTCACGACCGCAAGCTGGAAGAAGCCGAAAATCAGCGTATTAAAGAACGATATCGCACTTTAGTAACTACTACTTCACAAATCATCTGGGGGGCTACTCCAGAAGGGCTGGGAATCGGTAGTGAAATGCTGACTTGGATAGCCTACACAGGTCAGACGGAAGAGGAAGTCGGAGGTTTGGGCTGGTTAGATCCAATACATGTTGACGATCGCGCCCACAGTGCAGAAGCTTGGAATACCGCTGTGGCAAAGCGAGGCATCTACCAAACCGAATACCGACTCCGTGGGAAAGATGGCATATACCGTTACTTCTCTGTTTGTGGTGCCCCTGTCTTGGAAGCAGATGGTACTATTCGGGAATGGATTGGCACTTGTACTAATATTCACGCTCGCAAATTAGCAGAACAAACTTTGCGACAGAGCGAAGAACGGTTTCGCTCTCTGATAACTACTATTTCGCAAATTTTCTGGGTGGCTACGCCTGAAGGAGCGGGAATTGTTAACGAAATGCTCAGCTGGCTGAACTACACCGGTCAAACTGAAGCAGAATTTCAAGGATTGGGCTGGCTCGATGCGATTCATCCCGACGATCGTACCCGCATCGCAGAAAGCTGGATTGAGGCTGTGGCAAAACAGAGTTTATATCAAACCGAATACCGCCTACGTGGAAAAGATGGAATATACCGCCATTTCTCTGTTTGTGGTACCCCTATTTTGGAACCAGACGGCAGCATCCGGGAATGGATTGGCATCTGCACCGATATTCACGATCGCAAGCTAGCGGAAGCAGAAAATGAAAGGTTAATGGATATGTTAAATCATTCCAGCGATGCTGTCATTGTGCGCGACTTCAGCAGCAACATTATTCACCATTGGAGTCAGGGGGCAGAACGGCTCTACGGCTGGAGTTGTGAAGAGGTGAAAAACCGGGCCATTATCCATGACCTACTACATACAATCTTTCCTAAACCGCTAGCGGAAATCCAGGCTGAGTGTTTACGGCAGGGCACTTGGGAAGGCGAACTCCAACATAGTACCCACGATGGCAGATCGATTATTGTCCAAAGTCGCTGGACAGTGCAAATGGATGCATCCGGTCAACCCTGCGCCACATTAGAAATTAATACTGATATTACTGCCCGCAAACAAGCAGAAATCGCTCTGCGGCAACTGAATCAAGAACTAGAAGCTAGAGTTGCAGAACGGACTGCTGCCTTGAAAAATACCCTAGCAGAAGCCCAGGGTTTAAACGCCATTTTAGACAACTTAGCAGATGGTTTGATAGTCACAGACATCACCGGACAAATTACCCACTTCAATCCTGCCTTTTTAGCTATGTATGGATTGACGAGCAACGCCCTCAAAGGTAGCTATCGGGAATTACCAATATTTGGCTTAGCAGATTTAGTTGAAAAAACTCAGTCTCATCCTAGCGATGTGTTTGCAGCTGAAGTTAGCCTAGCAAAGGAACGTATCGGTCAGGCAGTAGCCACCGCCATCTTTAAAAGAACCGCTGACAATGAACCTAAAGCCTGCTTTGGTTCGGCATTGCTGATTCGAGATGTGACTGCGGAAAAAGAAATCGACAAGATGAAGACAGATTTCATCTCTACAGTTTCTCACGAACTACGGACACCACTAACTTCTGTTCTTGGTTTCGCATCCATCATTAAAGAAAAGCTAGAAACCGATGTGTTTCCTATGCTTGCTAGCGAAGACCGCAAGCTTCAGAAAACAATTAAAAGGGTAGGTGACAATCTCAACATCATTGTGTCTGAAGCAGAACGGCTGACATCTTTGATTAACGATGTTTTAGACATTGCCAAGATGGAAGCAGGTAAAGTGGAATGGCAAATGCAACCCCTCGATCCAACTGAGTTACTAGATTGGGCAACTACTTCCACAGCGGCGTTGTTTGAAACTAATGGTTTAGAGTTAATCACCGACATTGAACCAGAATTACCTCAAATAATAGGCGATCGCAATCGTCTACTCCAAGTCTTGATCAACTTGATTTCCAATGCTATCAAGTTTACCGAATCCGGTTCTATCACCTGCCGCATCAAACAACAGAACAACGCCATTTGCATTAGCGTTATTGACACAGGCGTTGGCATTGCACCCGAAGACCAGCCGAAAGTGTTCGAGAAATTCCGGCAAGTTGGCGACACCCTCACCGACAAACCCAAAGGTACAGGCTTAGGATTGCCGATTTGCAAACAAATCGTTGAACATCACGGCGGTAGAATCTGGGTAGAAAGCGAACTTGGCAAAGGTAGTACCTTTTCGTTTATCATTCCCATTTACACCAGCGATCGCAAAAGCAGTGCCAAACTGAATCTCGATGCCTTAGTAAAACAACTCAAAGAACACGTCATCACTACAGCTGCTGTACTCAACGAAAATCGCAAAACCATTTTGGTGGTGGATGATGATGCCAACATTCGAGAACTACTGCGTCAACAGCTAGAAAACGAAGGCTATAACGTTCGGGAAGCCAAAGACGGTATGGATGCAATTCATCAAATCAAAACAGCTCGTCCCGATTTGATTCTTTTGGACGTGATGATGCCTCAAATCAACGGCTTTGATGTAGCAGCTGTCCTGAAAAACGATCCTCATACCGCAGATATTCCTATCATCATTTTGTCAATTATTGAAAACAAAGAACGCGGTTACCATATTGGCATCGATCGCTATCTCACCAAACCCATCAACACAGAACAACTTCTTCGTGAAATTGGCTTGCTACTTTCTCAAGGCACTTCTAGTAAAAAGGTATTGGTAGTTGATAAAAATGCCTCAACTTTAAAAACTCTATCAGATGTGTTACAAACTCAGGGATACAACGTAATTGAAGCTTCTAATCCTCAAGAATGCATCCATAAAGCTTTGTCAGTTAAACCTGACATGATCATTATTGATTCTATATTTTCTCAAGAAGCCGATTTGGTAAAAACCCTACGCTTTGAGAAAGGCTTGGAGAATGTATTCTTCATCATGCTGTCCGATCGCTAATTAAAGCAATGGCGAGATGAACAGGCAGGGAGCAGAGGTGAGAATTCCTAACTCCTAACTCCTAACTCCGCAGTGCCAATGCCCCATGCCCAATGCCCTATAACCCATTCCTATGACTCAAAAAATTCTCATTGTTGATGATGAACCCAATATCTTGATTTTGATGGAACAAGCTCTAGAAGATTTAGAAGATGAAGGGGTTGAACTTTTAACTGCTAAAAATGGTGAAGAAGCTCTAGAAATTATTAAAACTGAAAAACCAAACCTGGTTTTTCTCGATGTGATGATGCCTAAAATGAATGGTTTGAAAGTTTGCCAGATTGTAAAACACGAACTACAATTGACTGACATTTATATCATAATTTTGACAGCAAAGGGACAAGAATTTGATAAACAAAAAGGAATTGAGGTTGGTGCAGACTTATATCTAACTAAACCATTTCGCCCTAAAGAAGTACTTGAAAAATCAATGGAAGTGTTGGGCTTTTGATGACCAGATAATTCAGAATTCTGAATTCAGAATTCTGAATCAATTAGTGGGAATTTAGATGCACTTCGTCATACCATTTCACAAAATCATTGGTGAATTTGGAATTTTGAATTCAGAGCAAAGCGACGTGACTTCTGAATTCTACTGTTTAAGAGTCATTACTTGCTAACGGCAAAAGCAATCGGCTGACTACCCGATTATCGGGTAATTGATAGAAATTCAACTCTCCTCCCAGTTCTTGCATGAGGTTTTGGCAAATTAACAAGTGTAAGCCTGGTGGTTGGTTGAGGTTAGAGGAAGCAAGGACATCTTTGAGTGGATTTTTATTTAACTCTGTTAGTAGCTGTGGTTCGATCGCACCATTGTGCGTAATCGACAGTTCTAAGAATGTCTGATGACCAGCCCCCACTCTCACACCGGAATCTAGCCGAAATTCCGATGAATTTTTCTTTGCATCTGCGGATTGATGGTCAGTTAAACGCCGACACCAAACGTCAATTCTGCCGCCGATTGGAGAACGGTTACAGGCATTAATTAACAATTCATGGATTACTAATTCAATTTTCATGATATCGCCTGCGATCGCCATTGCCGATTGAGCGTTGGCGTTAGGAACATTTCTGGGTAATAAACAGCTTTTTGGCGATTCTCCATCCTCAATGGGTTGTCCCAAACCATGCACGCCAATCCAGAGTTTTTGTTGTTTGAGTAAATTGTCGATGCGTTCGAGCGATCGCTTTAATAAACTGGCTATGGGCATAGTTTCCCAACTCTTATGTAGTTGCCATTGCTCTAGTTTTAGCAATCCACTCATAGAGGTGGCTGTGTGGTCTAACTGTCGTAACAGCAACTGGTAGCGCATCTGAGCTAGTTCGTTTGCAGGAATGCCGAGATCCCGTATTTGGCTCAGAGACAGCGCTGTTATTCTTTGAATTTCTTCTAGGCGGCGATGTTTGTACCAGTTAAGTTGTCGTAACTCCTCGGTTGTGGACTCTAAAAGTTGATTAATTTGCTTTTGGCGACGCCACCAAGCTAATTGAGAAATCAAAGTTGCTGTGGTATTCAAGCTTTGTTCTGACCAGCGCCGATCCTGAGTGTCTGCGAACAAAACTACCCCTGTGATTTCATGTCCAGTATTAGTACGTAACGCCATAATAAAAATTTGACCTTTATCTGGCGTATTTAACCATTTTCGAGTTTCTGGTGGTAGATCGTCTACTTTCAGAGACAAGTAACCTTCTGTATCGAGTGCCCACTGAATTAGTGCCTCACTCCGGGTGGAAATTGATGCACCAGCAAAAATTCCAAATTGGCTACTAGCTGTTACTCCAGGTATAATTTCTGCCCAATCTTCACCAGCCGACCAAGAAAGTAGTACTGCTAGGGGACAGGCGAGAATCGTTGCTATTTGTTCTAGTACTGTAGATTCTAGATCCTTTTTTCCAGCGTCGATTTTGCTGTTGTAAGATTGTGGCAAAATCTGTAGGCATCGCTCAAATGTTTGGGAAATTTTTTGCTGGTGCTGGGTGCGGTTGTGCAATTGCCACTGACGAACAATTACACCTATTTGTTGGCTTACAGCCCAGAGCAATTCTTTTTCTTGAGTTGTCCAACACCGATGACTGTCGTGAGCGATGATTAAAATTACTGGTGGTATTTGACCCTGGAGGCATTTACAAATAAGAAGCGATCGCATCCCATTTTCTAACAACAAAGCACGCCAATTAAAGAACCGCAAATCTTCGTCTAAGTTTTCAATTTCTACCGCTTCATTTGAACGTTGTAAAAGTTGTCCATCTAATTCTTTAAGAGTATCGAAGGCAAACTTGAACGGTCGGCGATTATGGGGCTGACTTTGATAAATAAATTGATAATTATTCTGTTCGGAGTCGTACTGTAATAGTAAAAACCGGGTAGCAGAGAATCGATCTAAAACTTTTTTGGCACAAGTTTGTAAGGTTTCTTGAAGCTCGTATTCGCTATAGATACCTTGGGCAACCTGACTAGTAAGTTGAGCATCTTCTTGAATTTGTTTGATGGTACTTTCGCTGTTTTCGATGGGAGCAATTAGCGAGATTAATCCGGCTGCACCTTGGACAAAATTTTTATCTGTTTCCGTCCAAATGCGGGGTTCATTACTTTCCACTGCCAAAAAACCCAGCAAGTTTTTTTGCCAGATAATTGGAGCAGCCAAGAGCGATCGCACTTTCAAACGTTGTAGCAATTTTGCCGTAAAATGGCTTTTTAAGGAACTGCGGGCATCGCCAATGGAAACAATTTGGTTAACTGACAAAGCATAATAAAAATCGCTCAATTCCTGTACTGTCATTCCTGCTGCTGGCTGAGTACTAGAATTAGGATCGATTTTTACAAGTTGATTGCTCATGCGACACCAAAAATAGCGTCCTTCCCGCTCAAACCAATAGATATTTGTACGGTTGGGAGAGACAAATTTATGGGTTGCTTGCACCGCTGCTTCTAGTTTTTGATTTAATTTACTGAGGTTGCGTAAATTTTCTAGCAATTCTAATAATGGCTCATCAGTTCGCTTAGCTTGCTTTTGCTGCAACTGTATTTCACGTTGATAAAGCACTGCACCAAGTTCGCCTAAAACCATCATCAAACGTGCTTTTGCTTCCCCTGCCAGCAGGTAACCCCAGCGTTCTGAACCCAGTAACAGCAAACCTAAGCAACGGTCTTTATAGCGAATTGGTATAACAATCGTTCCTTGAATTTGGAACTTTTCTGCAACTTTTTGCCATTCAGCAGCGCGAGTTTCAGATCGCAAATCAGCTACTCCCAAGGGATGCTGCTCAATAACTACTTGCTCTAATAAATCCCCAGGACTAATAACAATTTTTTGGTATAAAAAGCTTGTATCTTTGCTAGGAATTATACCGCCCTTACCAAATAATACGTGATTCAGGCGATCGTAAAGAGCAATCCAAATTAGTTTGTAGTCAAACTGTTCTTGAAGATAAGAAATAATAATTTGAATCAGAACATCAACATCATCTTCTTCCCTGACGCTCTGGAGGACGCGCCCCAATGAAAGGATCTGCTGTTCAGCGGCTATAGTTTTTTGCGGCTGCCCCATCTGATTTATCGTTTTACATAACTTGTAATATATAAGATGCCCAGAAAAGCACTCTGAATAATATTGCCACGGTATTAAACTAGTTACAAAACCAGTTATTAACAGCTTAATAGTGAAATACAAAAGGTTTTAATTATGAAACAACGTAACTTTCGTACTATCGAGACAAACGGAGTTAGTCTGAGGACAGTTGTTGAGGGTGAAGGGCCTCTAGTAATTTTGCTTCACGGTTGGCCTCAATGCTGGTATCTGTGGCGTCACCAAATCGACCCCGTTGTGGAAGCAGGCTTTAAGGTGGCTGTTCCCGACCAGCGAGGTTACGGTGGCAGCGATGCCCCAGAAGATGTCAATGCTTATGACATCATTCATTTAACTGGAGATGTTGTTGGTATTGCTGATGCCCTTGGATATGCAACCTTCACTGTTGTCGGCCATGACTGGGGTGCGCCTGTAGCTTGGAACACAGCATTGCTATATGAAGAACGAGTAAATGCTGTTGTTGGTATGAGCGTCCCCCACTCTCGTTACCCAGTGGGAGCATTGACGAAACAAGAAAATTTTGGAGATAACTTTTGGTACATGGTATATTTCCAAAAGCCTGGAATTGCCGAAGCTGAATTTGAAGCCGACATCCGTCGTTCGTTGCGGATGATTTATGCTATGGGTAGCGGCTCTAATGCTCAAGAAATTTTCTTCAAACCTAAACCATCAACCTCTGGTTTTCTCGACGGGTTAATCGATCCTCTTGAGCAACCTTCGGGGGTAACCCAAGAGGATCTAGATTATTATGTCGAGCAATATAAACGCAGTGGTTTTCGTGGGGGATTAAATTGGTATCGGAACATTGACCGAAACATGGAAGTTACCCCTGAATTGGAAGATAAAAAGATATCACAACCGGCATTATTCATTGCTGGTGAAAAAGATGTGGTACTCAAGTTTCCTGGAATGAATCTCAATGAAATAAGTAACTGGGTTCCTAACTTGAAAAAACAAATTATCATTCCTGGTGTTGGTCACTGGGTAAGCGTAGAGTCTCCCGAAGTAGTTAATGAAGCTTTACTTAGCTTCTTAAAAGATTTGCGTTCTCAAAACTAAATCCTTTAAAACCGTAACTGATTCCAAACAAATTGCTACTTGGGTGAAGTGAAGACGCGATGAATCGCGTCTATACTAAATGGTCTATTTGTCGCATTGTGTTTTGAAATTCGTATAAATTTTGAATTCTGAATTCTGAGTTCTGAATTCTCTCTAAATAAAGCTAATGGATATTTATCAAGTTGCAATTCGTCCACTGTTTTTCAATCTGGTAAAAGCAGACCCTGAGTGGTTACACCAGCAGACAATTCGCAGTTTGAACTGGCTATCACAAACAGGCACTTACCCCCCTGGAAGTTGGGTAAATCATCGTCTACAACAATCTTTGTGTTTGCATGATTCGCGCCTAGAACAAAATTTGTTTGGGCTAAAGTTTCCCAATCCTGTAGGTTTAGCCGCTGGGTTTGACAAGGATGGCGTTGCTGCTAAGATTTGGCCTAGCCTGGGTTTTGGCTTTGCAGAATTGGGAACTGTAACTTTTCATCCCCAGCCGGGAAATCCTCGCCCCCGTTTGTTTCGCTTGCCGTTGGATAAAGCTGCTCTCAATCGTATGGGCTTTAATAATAGCGGTGCAGCGGCAATGGCAGCAAGATTGTCACTAGAAAAACAGCAGCTAAGGTTAATACCCATAGGAATAAATTTGGGTAAATCTAAGGTAACTCCTCTGGAAGCAGCAGCACAGGATTATCTTGATAGTTTTCGTCTACTCAAAGATTTGGGAGATTATTTTGTTGTTAATGTCTCTTCCCCAAATACACCAGGACTACGATCGCTCCAAGATGCCGCTATGCTCGGTGCCATCTTAGAATTATTACAAACAGAAAACACTTCACAAAAACCGATTTTTGTCAAGATAGCGCCAGATTTAGAATGGGAAGCGATCGCTGACATTATAACTCTTGCTAAAAGCTACCAACTAGCCGGAATTATCGCCACTAACACGACTATCAGTCGCGATGGACTCAAAACCCAGGTAATTGAGCAAACTGGGAAATCACCCCAGTCAGAAGCTGGCGGAATTAGCGGCAAACCATTGCGCGATCGCTCTACTGAGGTAATTCGTTTTATTTGGCAGCAAACTCAAGGACAAATCCCCATTATCGGCGTTGGTGGCATTTTTTCCCCAGAAGATGCTTGGGAAAAAATTATTGCTGGTGCTAGCTTAATCCAAATTTATACAGGCTGGATTTATGAAGGCCCACTGATGGTACGCCGAATTCTTAAAGGTTTGCTTTCCCATTTAGAACAAAGCGGATTAAATTCCATCAGCGAAGCTGTGGGTTTAGAAGCAAAAAGTAAAGGCTGAAACTTCTTTACTTTTGCCTTTTGCCTTCTTATTCTTCCAGAGGGAAAAACTCTTTAGTTTTTTCCGAATATGACCAGGCGATACCATCAGGGTCTCTGCTGCGACTCCACTCTGGAAATTCTGGGTCATTTCGGCGTTTATAAACCGTGCTGGAATAGACATTTAGCCGCTTGGCTAGTTCAGATTGAATCAGAGAGCCAAAAACTAATTGTTTTTCTAGCGTTCGTGTAACTTCGTTATGGGTTGGCTGTGGGGGTGCTTCAGTTTCTGGTTCTTCCTCCTGTGCTATGGGTGGCGGTGGTGCTAAAAGCGATCGCGCAGTTTTGGTAACTGGTTGAGCAGGAAGTTGCTTTACAGGCTCACTACTGTCAAGAATGTTGCCCAAAATACTGCCAGTTATAAAGTAATAATACTGACTATCGTCTTCAGAATTTACGATACTAGCGCCAAATTCCTGAGCTTTAGTATCTAAGTACCGTTTTGCCGTTGTTCCAGGAAAATTACCCCTGATTGCCAAGTCCATTGGTGTCAGTTTGCCCTGATTTTCCCGAACCAACTGATGAAAAATTGGGTTAACTCGCTGAGTCCACTGTTGCCATTGATATTCCTGCCAAAGCCTGAAGCCAATTACCAGCACAATTGCTGCCAGTAAAATTCTCCACGTGGCAACCAGGAAAATAATCAAAAACGAGAGGGGCAAAAGTATAACGAGGAAAGCCTTACCGTTACCTTCTATGGATTTTTCACTCATGCCGATTTTTGCCAAGTGAATTTTGGAAAATAATATTATTATATTGGCAAAAATTGGGACGTTTTTTTGTATAGTTTGGCAAATTTTCTGGCAAAAACTTTCCTTGATAAGTGTTGTAGTTACCAAAACCTAACAAATTGAACAATATTAAGTGAAAAATCCGGCAAAAATGATTTGCCTGGTGTGGTGAGGTGTAGCGATGCCTGCGGCAGGCTACGCCTACGCACCTGGGTAGACTAATACAAATAAATTAGCTTGCCAAACACTTGACATTTTATGCTACAAGTATTACATTGATAATACAAGCGATGTTCATCAAGGAGTTAGCTTTCCTTAGTAGTGGATAGCTCAAATAATAGAGTGCCCACCTTGCCTGTAAAGGCCGACACATCGAGGGTTATCGCATACATATAACTAAAACACCCTTGATACAACTTCTGGAGATGCAGGTGAAAATCCTGCTCCGCTAAACCAAATCTAGTGCTGAAATTTAAATTTTGAATTTTTATGTGGTGGATAGCTCAGTGGATAGAGCGCCTAAATATCCTTATTCACCCCTTGCCTGCAAAGGCCGACGAATTGAGGGTTATCGTTTGCCAAACGGGAGGTCGCGGGTTCAAATCCCGCTCCACTACACCAAATTGAATTCTGAGTGAAGAGTTAGGAGTTTGAAATTTTTGAATTGAAAACTTTCAACTCCTAATTCCTCACTCCTAACTTTATATGTGGCGGGTAGCTCAGTGGCAGAGCGCTAAAACATCCTTGTTCACCCCTTGCCTGCAAAGGCCGACGAATTAGGGTTATCGATTTGGGTTCGAGAGGTCGCAGGTTCGAGTCCTGCTCCGCCACCTTTCATTTTTGCCTGCAAAGGCCGGGAGATGAAGCGATGAATTACAACTTCTTCACTAAAAAGAAAACAACTACACCACAAAATCAGCCTATCCCCGGACGGGAAGCCGAGATGATTCAAGGACGTTCCGGTGGTTGGATGTTTGATGCTGGCATTTGGAAAATGCTGCGCCGTTGTCTTTTGGTTGGCACAGCAAAAAGCACTTACTATGCTGGCAAACAGGAATTAACTGAAGATTTTGTGGCAGTTGTCAGACAAGCTGTTGCTGAAAATCCCAGCCGTGTGGCAGAAGAAATTCTCTATGCCAGCGATGGACGCGCCATCAATAACAGTGCGCCTATCTTGGCTTTAGTTTTGCTGTCAATGGGTGAAGCACCAGAAGCAAAACAAGCATTTGGTGAAATTTTCCCCCAAGTTGTCCGCACAGGTAGCCACTTCTACGAATGGCTGAACTACACCAAATCTCTGCGGGGATTTGGCAAAGTGGTGCGAGAAGCTGGTAAAACTTGGCTCTCACGGGAAGATGTCAAAGGTTTAGCTTATCAACTGTTGAAATATCAACAACGTCAAGGCTTTACCCACCGAGATGCATTGCGGTTGTTCCATGTCAAACCGCCTACAGAAAATCACCGTCAACTATTTGAGTGGGTGGTTAGAGGCTGGGAAGAATTGCCAGCAGACATTCCCTCAGAAGCATTGGCGCAGATTTGGTGGTATGAATGGCTGAAGCGAAATCCTACCCAAACCCAGGAAGCTATTTTGCAAGGACGCCTAACCCACGAAATGGCGGCACCAGTAGGCAAAATGGACAAAGCTGCTTGGCAGTTGCTATTTCAGGAAATGCCAATAGGTGCAATGTTGCGTAACCTGGGTTCTTTGACTGAACTGGGTGTGTTGCGAACTGACGAAACTGCCAACTTGGAGCGAGTGGAAGCAGTTCTCAACAACAAAGAACATCTGCGTAAAGGTCGCATTCATCCGATTGATGTTTTGAAAGCACTCAAAACATATCAATCTGGTGGTAGATTAGGACGCAGCCAGAAGACTTGGAACCCAGTTTCTCGAATTGTAGACATTTTAGAAAAGGCGGTTGAACTGTCTTTTGATGTTGTGCAACCCACAGGTAAAGTCTTCATGCACGCTGTAGACGTTTCTGGTTCTATGGGTAGCTTGGTTGCAGATATGGGACTGAGTTGTTGTGAAATTGCCACCACAATGGCATTAGTAACAGCAAAAGCAGAGAAAAACTACATGATTCGCGGCTTTGCTACAGAATTCCGAGAATTGGATATCACTGCCAAAGATAGTTTTAGTTCTGCTGTAGCCAAAGCTAGAAATCAGAACTTCGGCGGAACAGATGCATCTGTGGCTTACGAGTGGATGATTAAAAACAAGTTTAAGGCAGATGTTGTCTGCTTTTGGACTGACTCAGAAAGCTGGGCTGGGTATAAGCATCCAAGTCAAGCACTGAAGGAGTACCGCAAAAAGGTAAATCCTGAGGCTAAGGCGGTGTATGTCACCCTGACACCTTACCAGATTACCTTGGTAGATCCTCAAGATCCGCTGTCTTGGGATTTGGCAGGATTCGATCCGGGTACGCCTCGCATTATCCAAATGCTGGCTACGGGTGAATTGTAGAGATTTCTGGAGGATAAAGGAAAACTTTATCTTCTTTACTTTATGGCGGGTTACCCTTGTTCGCAACTTGCCTTTCGGGGACGATGAATTGAGGGTTATCGGTTACATCTCCACCATTGTGGGGATTAGCGGGTTCAATTCCCGCACCCGCCTTTTTTATCTCACGCAAAGGCGCAAAGACGCAAAGAAGAAGGCGATTTAATTTTTGAATGGTCGTTTTTCTATTTCAGCGATGGGTAAGAGTAGGGTGTCTTCGATGTGCGATCGCCAGTTTTTGAGAAACTTAACACAGAATGATATGGCGATCGCTTATCACCTACTCAATTACCAAACCATTAATTAAATAATGTTCCCATGAAATCGATAATTGGTTTCCAAAATATACCAGTTAGTACATAAGGAGCGTATCGTAAAAGCGGTAAGCTAGTCTGCTTCGATGGCTTCAAAGGTAAACACTCCAAGAGAAAAGGCACTATACATGTGAGCGCATAAGCAGTTGCTAAGGCTATATGCCATTCAGGTTCAGGAGCATCTTTTCCTATGGGGCTAGAATAAATACCCAACATAATGAAAGAGATCATTAAAAATTGCTCCCATAAAAACCAAAATTGGGGCGGTAGAAAATAAACTAACCGGAGAAAGCTTTTGTTATCTATTTTTTGGCGCATTCCCAATAGTACAGCCCAAGTTGCAGCCCCAACGATACCATCGGATTTTAGTCCATAGGTTCTTTGAAAGCGTTTAACAGCTTTTTCAGTTTCCCTACTAAAATATCCATCGGGTTCTTTTTTTAAAAATCCTTCTTCTTTGAGAATAGTTTGCAATTCTATAACTGCATCCTGAAATTTTGGAGACATACTTTTTTGATTGCGATAAAGCCTTGGGTAGAAAAGGCAAGCCCAAGTCAGTGGCCCAACTACTCCATCTACTTGAAGATTATTGGCTTTCTGAAAATTTATTACAGCTTCTTCTGTTTCTAAGTCAAATTTACCACTAATATTTGAGAGAAAACCCTGAGCTTTTAGTTGCTCTTGTAGTTCATTGATTGATTCCTGTGTAGAGTTTGGCGAAAAGCCTCGGTATAGTATGGGACGTTTATTAAATACACATACTTGTTTTTCGTCTGGGAAATAACGCCGAGATTGTTTTAGTCCAAACAAGAAGGTTAAAAAGCTAAGCGTTTTATTTGTCATAATTTTTTAGAAGTTGATTTATCTGAAGCAACTCCTAGCTATTAAAGACTAAAATCGATTAAGAGATCTACTAACATTCAGTATTAACAGCAACTCAAAAGTTACAAAATTGTTAATACATGTGGATTTAATAGTTGTTGATAGAATATGTCAAAATTTTGTCGGTTAAAATGTTCTTTATAAAACATTTAATGAAAGACAAATAGGTGTATTTATGTCAGATAAGTCAGATGGTGGGAATCTGTCGGAAAACTGGTATAAAAAAGTTTCACACGACTGGGATATAGATCGTTTACTGACTAACTTGGAGTCTAAAATTCAAAAGCGATACAGACAAAATACCAAGAAAGACCTGTTACTTGGGTTGCTGTGTGGGTATAGCTTGACAAAGATAAGTAAGGACTTATGTAGGGAAAACGCTAGTGTGAGAGTGGGATTGAGCTGTATCTATCGAGATATCGAAACTTTGACAGGAGAACCAGACAACAGCGTTAAGTCAAGTAACCTTATTTACATTCTAGAGATACATGGATATCGCAGAGGTGTTGCTGCATCTAGTACCGAAAGCGCCTCTATTCCCCACAATCTGCCATCACCAACCTACACAGAATTTATTGGTCGCGAGGCAGATATGAAAAAGCTACTGGAACGTCTTTCACCGGAGCATGGCGCTCATATGATTACGGTACATGGTATTGGTGGGGTAGGTAAAACAGCACTGGTGTTAGCTGCTGCTTACTTGTGCCTAGAAGCTAGTAACGAAAACAATTCTAATGCGCCTAAATTTGATGCGATTATTTTCACTTCAGCCAAACAACAGGAACTGATTCCCGATATGATTTTGCAACGGCAGCAAGGACAGCGTAACCTGCGCGAGATTTTTCGGGTAATTGCCAATGCCTTAAGTGACTGTACTATTATTCAATCTCCTCCCAATGAACAATTTGACCGTGTACGCCAATGTCTTTGTAGACAACGAACGCTTCTGATTGTTGACAATATGGAAACTATAGTAATAGAGGACAGGGATGAGGTTATAGAATTCCTATACGATTTGCCCATTTGCGTCAAAGTAGTGATTACTACCCGCGAACGAATTGCCCTGCTGCCAATCAGTCTGCGAAACTTGCCCCTGAATGAAGGTTTGCAGTTGATTCAGCAACAAGCTGAAGAAAAAGGTATAACTATCAATGATGAGGACTCTAGGTTGCTCTACAACCGCACTGAAGGAATCCCCCTGGCTATTGTCTACACACTTGGTCAAGTATCGAGTGGCTATTCGTTGAACTGGGTATTGGAGCAGTTGGGCTCTGCTACAGGTGATGTGGCTCGTTTTTGCTTTGATAAATCAGTGCGAGAAACGAAGGGGCCACCCCACAATTTACTAATGTCGCTGGCGATTTTTCGTGACTCTCCTATCCAAGCTGCTGTGGCTGAAGTTGCTGGACTGACATCTGTTCCTGATTCCATCAGTAATGGCTTGGTACGTTTGCAACAACTCTCGTTAGTGAATCTCAACCAAGAGACTAAGCGATACGAGATGCTCTCTCTGACTCGTGAGTACGCCTTAGCACAATTAGCTGCTTACCCAGATTTTGAGAAAGAAGCACGGAAACGGTGGGTGAAATGGTATCTAAATTTTGCTTACAAATACGGCGGAGAAGATTGGGAGAACTGGATACATTACGACAGGTTAAAGGAAGAGGAAGGAAATCTGCGCGAAGTACTTTATTGGTGTAAAAACCAAGACCACTATGCAGAAGTTAGGGATTTGTGGTTGCTCTTAAACCATTATGCGAATCTCTATGCTTATTGGGACGATCGCCTCGATTGGTTGCAATGGCTCATAGAACAATCAGAACGACGCGGTGAATGGTCATCTTTAGTCAAATTCATGATCCGTAAAACCTGGCTGCTGATTCGGGAGTGTTCATCTGAAAGTCTGAAAAAAGCAGACGAAATCTTACAACAGGCATGGGTTTTACGCGACCATGCAGATTCATGCGTTCAAGCTGACTTAGCCGAAAGTATAGCTAGGCTGCAAATCAGACAGAATAATTATCAAGATGCACGCCACTGGCTAAAGGTAGAAGAAAAATTGGTAATCGACGCAAATCTAGAGGAGCAACAGCACATCCGGTATTTTATTCCTGTTTTTTACCATCGAGCTGAAATCTTTTATTCAGAAGGAGAATATTCTTTAACAAAGAAGCTCTTTCAAGAGGTGATGAAAAGTGCAGAAAAAATTCGTTGGCATCGGGTGATTAATTCTGCTCAAAATTGGCTAGGTGATATTGCAATTGAACAAGGCGATCGCGATGAAGCTCACAAGCTTTTAATTCAAGGTTTAAGGGTCGCCGAAAGCACCAAGAATAAACGGCGTTTGGCTCGCTATCAACGTTCTCTTGCCTGTTGGGAGAAAAAGTGGGGAAGCCCAGAGAAAGCCCGCCAATTGTCAACTCAAGCTATTAATAGTTTTAAGGACTTGCGAATGACACGGGATGCACAGGAAATGCAAATTTTCTTTGATTCACTGTAATCATTTGCAAACAAAGTATGTCAAGTTTTTCTACTGCTTGGTTGCTACCTAAAAGTACGATCGCATACCCACCCGTCAAAAGCGATCGCATTCTTCTTTCTGGGATTAAGCGATCGCCTTTATCATGCCTTAAATGTATAAATATATACTTTTTATAGAAATACAAAAATCTTTATTAAGAATTAGCAAGTTTTAGCCAGAATAGGTTATGCGTAATTTGAGTAATAAACAGCATTCTAGAAAATCATTCTGAAGATGAGGCTGTTATTTATTGCGGAGGGGATAGACTACGCTCAGGGAAAAGCGATCGCCAACATCGACCTCTTGTAGAATGAGTATGTTGTCTGTTCCACAACAAAATGTCATGTAACTTAGCAATAATGGGGCGATCGCTGTTATTTTTGTAGTAATTGCAGTTCAAGTGGCAATCTGCTACATATTAGCGTGTTTTCATATCGATTTGTCCACCCAAAGACAGTAGATCAAGTTTTGTCTGAATAACTATAAGGGATTAAATAGCTCTGCTTTCCAAAAAGTTGAAAAGGAACAGATTTTTATGACATTTGATTATGATTTGTTTGTCATTGGTGCTGGGCCTGGGGGATTGGCAGCAGCTAAAAAAGCAGCTAGTTACGGCGTGCGTGTTGCCATTGCCGAACGAGAAGCCCTTGGTGGAACTTGTGTAAATCGTGGCTGCGTTCCCAAAAAGCTAATTGTTTGCGCTGCTGACTTCGCCTTGCAAAATAAAATGGCGTACAGTTATGGGTGGAGTGATTGTCCAACATACTTTGACTGGACATTATTTATTAAATCTGTATACAAGCACGTTGACAGCATCAACGAATCCTATTTTCAGCAATTGCAGAAAGCTGGAATTGAAATAATTTCTGAACGTGCCAGTTTTATCGATGCCCATACTATCAGTGTTGGTGGACGCCAAGTTACGGCGGACAAAATTTTAATTGCTGTGGGCGGCCAACCCCTTAAGCCAAATATCCCAGGTATAGAATATGCCATCACATCCCGTGAGATGTTTCAGCTACCCTATCTGCCGAAACGTTTAACCATAATTGGCGGTGGCTATATTGGTGTAGAATTTTCCAGCATGATGCACGCTTTTGGCTGTCAGGTGACGCTAATTGAAAAAGAGAAGATGATTTTATCAGGGTTTGATGATGACATTCGCTCTAATGTGCAACAGGCTTTGAGTAAACGCGGAATTAAGTTATTCACCAACACCACAGTTCAAAAAATCAAATATTCAGAAGAGTGTTTGTTGTTGACTATTAATAGTGAAAGCCGAGAAATAGTTGCAGCAGATACCATCCTAGCTGCCACAGGTTACGCGCCAAATACTAAAAATCTAGGCTTGGAAAATGCCCATGTTGAACTTGGCGAACATGGTGCAATCAAAGTAGATGAAGAAAGCCGCACCAACCAAGAAAATATCTTTGCTGTTGGTGACTGTACCAGCCGCATCCAATTGTCTCCTGTGGCTAAAGCAGAAGGTATTGTCTTTGCCGATACAGTTTTTGGCAACAAGCCACAAAAAATGAATTACGATTATGTACCCTCTGCTGTTTTTTGCCGTCCAGAAGCAGCTAGTGTGGGGATGACTGAGGCCAAGGCACGGGAAAAATTTGGTGAGTCTGTAAAATGCTACTACAGTGAATTTCAACCACTGTTTTACCAGCTAACCGAAAAAGATAAACAAGCAAGCATCAAATTAGTAGTACATGGTGATTCTGAGGAAGTTTTGGGCGCTCATATGGTGGGTGAAAATGCAGCAGATATCATTCAAAGTCTTGGCGTTGCAATTCGCAAGGGCATTACTAAACAAGAACTAGATGAAACAATAGGCATTCATCCCACGGCAGGAGAAGAATTCTTCTCGTTAAATTAAAAAAGAGGCTTAAAACAAGAATTCAGAATCAATTAGTCTAGTAGTGGCGTGGCAGGCCTAAATTGATGCAAAAATTGTAGGTTGGGTTTCGCAGAGCCTCAACCCAACACCCGGATCAATGTTGGGTTACCCTGCGGGAAGCCGCCTCCGGCGTCTACGTTCCTCAACCCAACCTACTCCTAATGCACTATTTTAAGCTTGCCACGCCAGTAGGGTGCGTTAGGCTAAAGCCGTAAGGCACCGCTATAGCACACAAGATGGTGCGTTAGGCGCTCATCTCATATTTTTAGTGACAAATAATGTCGAAATAAGCACCTAACACACCCTACAATAATCGTATTTTTACTTTGTAAATAGTCTCTCAATCCAAAATCTAAAATCTAAAATTCCTTCAAGTTGTTTCTGACGATTTTGCTGGGTAAGATTTTGTAGTAACGTTTAATTCGTCTAAAGTACTCATCGACGAGTCATGTTGTAGCATAGGGTATCCGCTTTGGAGATTTAGCAAATCACCAGAAGCAATAACTTCGATAGCTCTGAGAGCTTCTAATGCAGACTGATATCGCTGTCTGAAGTCATCTTGCACCATTTTAGTGAGAATCTGAGCTAAAGGCTGACTCACCTGCACTCGATCGCTCCATTTTACCTGTCCTTGGGCATCTCTCTCTAATTCCCGCGGTGTAATACCAGTCAAGGCTTTAATCCCAAGCATACCCACTGCATAGATATCACTACTGTATTGTGGACGACCGAAACATTGCTCGGTTGGTGCGTAACCTTGAGTTCCAATACCGATGGTGAAGGCAGTTTGGTCTTGAGGCTCTAAGTGTGTGGCGGCGACTTCTTTAACTGCGCCAAAGTCAATTAGTACGAGTTTTCCATCTGAGTGTCGCCGGATGATATTGCTAGGTTTAATATCCCGGTGAATCACGTTGTTTTCATGGACAAATATTAATGTTTGCAATAAGTCTTTGATAATTTTGATGACTGCAATTTCTTCAATTGCTCTGCCTGGTGGCAATTCGTGGCTTAGAGGATGACCGAGTATGTATTCTTGTACTAAATAAAATTCTTCGTCTTCTTCAAAATACGCCAAAAGTTGCGGAATTTGAGGATGAGTTCCCAATTTTTCTAGTGTTTGTGCTTCGGAATTAAATAAACGTCTGGCTAGTTGCAATCCCCCTGGTTTGGTGTTGCTTGGTTTTAGTTGCTTGACAACACATCGCGGTTTCCCAGGACGTTGGGTATCTTCAGCAATGTAGGTTTCACTAAATCCGCCTGCACCGAGAACTTTGACAATTCTGTAGCGTAGAGCCAATATTTTACCTGATAAAGCTAAATCTCGCTCCTGAATTAGGTCTTGCAAGTCATCTTGTTGGCTGATAATTTCTTGGACAAGGGGAGAAGTTTTATATTTTTGAAATATATCTACTAATTGGCGTTTTCTAATGTTTTCTCTGACCGCTGAGGTTCCCAGGTAACTCAGTCCACAACAAGCGATCGCCACCATTGGTACGCTAGTAGGGAAAATTAACCCATCGTGGACAAATAACCCATAGCTAATTCCTAACCAACTACCAGATAAAACTAGACTATAAAGAAATCGATTCAGACTATGCTTATTTCTACTAATAATTAATGCTGAAGTGCCTACTAAAACTAACACAAACAAACCACGCAATGGTAGAGTTTGAATTTCTTGGGTGATGGCTTTACCTGTCATTAAAGTTGCGATGGCATTGGCGTGAATTTCCACACCCGACATTGGTTCGCGACTCTTACTAGGTGCTACTGGATAATAATCATTGTTTAACTTATCTGTTGAACCGATCAAAACAATCTTGTTTTTGAATACTTTTCCTTGCTGCAAATAAGTGTTCCAATTTTCTGGATCGAGTACGTGCCAAAAGGGTATTTGTTCAAATGTTCCCGCAGGGCCCCAAAAAGAAATGCGATCGCCTTTTGGTCGCGGATAATTTATTTGTGCTGCCCTCAGTGCTGCTTCATCAAAGGAAGGTAGCCTATTTGTAAATAAATTTTCTTCATCTAATAATTTGGGAAACTCACTTGCCAATCGATGAACTTTTCCATCCACCTCCACAGGGAAATTAACTGAACCAATGGATACCGATCCTGTGTGAAACATCTGTTGTGGCGGTGTCAGTTGGGTAAACGACCCTTGGTGCGTCTCGAAATTTTCGTAGAGGGCTGCTAAAGCAACTTTGCTACCATATTTTTTCAATGCTGCTTGCAGTTGGCGATCGTCATTAGGCCCATAACTACTCGGTGTATCAAAAACAAGACCTACTGCTACAGAACGAACGCCTGCTTTCATTAATTTTGTAATTACCTGGGCATATGCGGCACGTTTATAAGGAAAAGATTTCAGTGTTTCTAGGTAGGCATACTGTTGCGGATCTGTTTTATAGTACTGTTCTGGAACTGATATTGACTGATCGTCTATTGCTAAAATTACGATGTCTTCTGGAGGAACAATCGGCCCGCGCACTTGAAAAAAGTGAGAAAGTACCTGATTCTCCATCAATTGAACTAAATCGCAATCAGAAGCAGTTAGTAATGCTGCGCCTATTGCCCAAGTCCCAGCTAGTAGATGACCTAAGCGAACTATCCACCTAGACTGTCGTGCCGCTGCTGTAGATGTAACTTTCGTAGGTTTACTGGGTAGTCTGTTAGCAGCAGAGACAGAGTTTTTGGTTAAGGTAGATGTAGATTCTTCTGCCATATCGTGTTACTGATTGATTTAAGTCCAACATTTTTATTTATTCAAACCACCTTCTTACTACAAGCACATTGAAATAAGACTTAAAATGTTAATCTTATACATTTGTAAAGTATCTTCTATTATTCGAGAAACTTGGCTTGGCAAAGTTAGCCCCCAAGAGATTATTTCTCAGGCACTGCCTAAGTTATTTGTTGTCTGTTGAGTGAGTTATAACTAGTGATTGTCCCACAGATTGGAACTAATATACTCTGCCTGTACACTTATTTGCTGTGAGATTTTACTCCAACCTAACCAACAGGTATACTTTCAACTGGTTGCTTTACCAGAAAGTGTTACAGCTGTGTCTTCTGCCTTTAGCGCAACTATTAGTATTCTCCAGAAAGTATGTCCTGATACTAAAAGCTTTACTTATAGATAGGCATTAACTTATATTCTCCCTTGAGCTTATGCCATACCTCTTTAGGAGTAAACTTTAGTGTTATACAGCTATGAATGCTGTTAATGGGCCAATTTTATTGGTAGATTTTGATTACAGGGTGGCTCTTGCAGTACCGGAGGTGAATAAGGCTTAGCACCCAAGTTCTCAACTCTAATGTTGCAGCCGTTTTTATGCTTTGAAACAGGTAGCATTAAAGCTATAGATGAAAAGCTACTTTATAGATATTAGCAAACAAGGCATTTGAAAATTGCTATAATCTATTGTTCCATCTAAATTCATTTATATTATTAGGTGTAAATTTGTATGGGTTCTCCAATGAATCGTCTGTCTATTTTTGTAGACGGAAACAATATGTTCTATGCTCAACAAAAAAATGGGTGGTTTTTTGACCCGCGACGAGTCTTAGAATACTTCAAACATGAGCAGTCAGAAACAACATTAATCAATGCATTCTGGTACACTGGCTTAAAAGACCCACAAGATCAACGAGGTTTTAGAGATGCTCTAATTAGTCTGGGATATACAGTTAGAACTAAAATTCTTAAAGAATACTATGATGATACTTCTGGTCGTTACTCGCAAAAAGCTAATTTAGATATTGAAATTGTTGTCGATATGTTCAATACAGTAGACCAGTACGATCGAGTGGTATTATTTAGTGGTGATGGTGATTTTGAAAGAGCAATAGAACTATTACGTTCAAAAAATACACATATTACAGTAGTATCAACAGAAGGAATGATTGCTAGAGAACTACGAAATGCTACGGATAGATATATAGATTTAAATGATATCAGAGATCAAATAGAAAAAACTGATGGTTAATAGATTTAACAATTATTTACAAAGGTAAAAGTAAAAATTAAGTTTGAAGATATTTTGCTCGATAACTAAAAACTAAACAACAAAGTGCAAATGACAACTAAAACTGATAAAATCCTGATTTTTGATACTACATTGCGAGATGGAGAGCAGTGTCCGGGAGCAACCCTGAATATAGACGAAAAATTAGTCATTGCCAAGCAATTGGCAAGGCTAGGTGTCGATATAATTGAAGCGGGGTTTGCCTTTGCCAGTCCTGGAGATTTTGAAGCCGTTAGCAAGATTGCAGAAATTGTAGGAACAGAAAATGGGCCTGTAATTTGCAGTTTGGCAAGGGCGATTAAGGCAGATATTGAAGCTGCTGCCGAAGCATTAAAACCAGCAGCTAAAGGTAGAATTCACACATTTATTTCGACTTCAGATATTCATTTAGAATATCAGTTGCGGAAGTCAAGGGCAGAAGTATTGGCGATCGCCCAAGACATGGTAGCTTATGCTAAATCCTTCATGGCAGATGTGGAATTTTCGCCAATGGATGCAGCTCGTTCCGATCCGGAATTTCTGTATCAAGTTTTAGAAGCTACCATCGCCGCTGGTGCAACAACAATTAATATCCCCGATACAGTTGGTTACATCACCCCCAGTGAATTTGGAGCGATTATTAAAGGCATTAAAGAAAATGTCCCCAACATCGACCAAGCGATTATTTCGGTTCACGGTCATAACGATTTAGGCTTGGCAGTTGCTAACTTTTTAGAAGCCGTAAAAAATGGCGCACGGCAACTCGAATGTACGATTAATGGCATTGGCGAACGCGCTGGAAATGCATCATTAGAAGAATTGGTGATGGCGTTGCATGTGCGGCGACAATATTTTAATCCTTATTTGGGAAGACCAGAAGAATCTCAAGAACCCCTGACAAATATTGACACGCGTGAGATTTACAGAACTTCACGCCTAGTTTCTAATTTGACAGGAATGCTAGTGCAGCCAAATAAAGCGATCGTTGGGACAAATGCCTTTGCCCATGAATCTGGCATTCACCAAGATGGGGTGTTAAAAAATAAACTCACCTACGAAATTATGGATGCCCAATTGATTGGCTTAACAGACAATCAAATAGTTTTGGGCAAACATTCAGGCAGAAATGCTTTTCGTACCCGGTTAAAAGAATTGGGTTTTGAATTGTCGGATAGCGAATTAAATAAAGCATTCGTCAGATTTAAAGAAGTTGCAGATAAAAAGAAAGAAATTTCCGATCGCGATTTAGAAGCGATCGTTAACGATGAAATCCAACAAGCGCCAGATTTGTTCCGTGTAGAACTCGTGCAAGTTTCCTGTGGTAGCAACGCCCGTCCCACCGCTACAGTTACTCTGCGTACCCCAGAAGGGCAAGAATTAACCGATGCAGCGATCGGTACCGGGCCAGTGGATGCAGTTTATAAAGCAATCAACCGCGTGGTGAACGTGCCCAACGAATTGATCGAGTTTTCTGTGCAGTCAGTAACAGCAGGTATTGACGCCATCGGGGAAGTAACAATTCGTTTGCGTTATGAATCCAAAGTGTTTTCTGGTCATGCAGCGAACACAGATATCATCGTGGCATCAGCGCAAGCTTATGTAAATGCCCTAAATAGGTTGTATGCAGCATTGCAAACTCAACAAAAACCAGAAGGTGTATCTGCACAGAAAGTGTAAAAACACTTCTGTCTTAATTTGCAGTTAATTGAAAAGCGTAAATAGGGTAGCACAGTTAGCTGGCTACCCTAGTTATTTTCTGTATCCTGAATTCTTAGCTATTATGAATATTCTTTACTTTATATATTTTCTGATTTATTTAATATCCAGAAAATTTTATTCTAAGAAGGAACATTTATTATCAAGCAAATTGTATGGTTAGCGAGAAAACCGCAGGATTGCCACTTTGGGTACAAGATAGAGATATAGTCATTACTAATGATGAAGAAGTACAGTGGCGAGAAGGGAAACGTCCAGATTATTCGCTCAGCAATGAAATTCTTGACCGAGAGAAAAATTTTCACCATCCCGAAGGTTCTTTAGAAGCGATCGCTGAAAATTTAGTCCGCACTTTTGAAATGGAAGCTTCTCATAAATCTAATCCTCAACAGTGGCTTTCGATTGTTGCTGATAAATTTAAAATGAGTAGCAATGGCGGACAAGAATACACTGCTCAAGATGTTGCAGAACAAGGTACTTATAACTTATTTCTAGGTGAAAGCGAACAGTATAGCTCCAAATCCGAAACCTTTGAATCTTCCTTTGACCTTTTTCATACAGCCTTTCCTGGTGGCTTTTTTTGGGAATTAACAGAAGTGCTTTCCGGGCCGCCTAGCGTTACCTTTAAATGGCGGCATTGGGGAAAATTTAGTGGTTCTTATAAAAATTATGCACCTAATGGCGAAACAGTGGAAATGGTAGGAGTTAGTATTGCTCGCGTCACTGACGATTTGAAGATTGAGTCTTTAGAGCATTATTTTGATAACAATGCTTTTCTGCAAAACTTAACAAGTGGTGGCTGTCCCTTCCATTCCTAAAATTAGAATATCCCTAATTTTGATTTAGTTGTAGGGTGTGTTATGCCGGAGGCTAACGCACCACCATCAATAATCTATGATGAGCTACGGAATCTATAGCACACCCTACAGCTTGGATATTTTTTATTGAAAGTTTTTTAGTTATGTTCAAGCATTATAAATTATTAATTTTATAATGCTTGATTTTGTTCAAATTATCAAGTTTGAATCTAAGTCTTATTAATTCTGAATTCTGAATTCTTCTTTAGGATTTAAACGCATCATGATTCTTTCCGGCTCAGTCAAATTTTTAAAACCATAACGCCGATAAAGTCCATGAGCATCTCTTGTACCTAACATCCACCTTTGAACATCTTGCAAATCTGGATATTCTAAAATATATTCTACAAACCATTTAGCTAAACCCTGTCCTCGGTAAGGCTCCAAAATAAAAACATCTTTTAATAACGCAGAAGTCGCATAATCAGTAATGACTCGTGCAAAGCCAACTTGTTGTTCGCCTTCATACAATCCAAAACACAAAGAATTTCTGATTGACTTCTCTACAATCTCTAATGAGATGTTTTCCGCCCAATAAGAAGTTTGTAAAAAATCATGAATCATTTGAATATCTAATTTAGACTTATCAGTATTTATATAAAACCTATGTTTTAAGTCTTCGTTCATATCTGAATATAATAAATAAAAAATAATTATAATTCATTGTTGCGCTCAATGGATTGCAATATTTAGATGATGAAATTACTGAACCATTAGCTACAAAGCAAAAGCTATATTCAGTGTTCAAAGATATGGGTGCATATATTGATTATGAATCAGCCAACAACAAAATCTTGGCAAGAAGTTCTCGCTACTTTTCAAAAAATTTGGGGCTATGAAGATTTCCGTCCGCCACAGGGAGAAATCGTCAGCAGTTTGCTAGCACAAAAAGATGCGCTGATTATTATGCCTACAGGTGGAGGGAAGTCGATTTGTTTTCAACTTCCGGCGCTACTACAAACAGGATTAACTTTGATAGTTTCGCCCTTGGTGGCGTTGATGGAAAATCAAGTGCAGGAACTACGAGAAAACCATCAAAAGGCAGCACTTTTGCATAGTGAATTACCTTCATCTCAACGCCGTGCAACTCTGCAAGCTTTGGAACGCCAGCAGCTAAGATTACTGTATTTATCGCCAGAAACTTTGTTGAGTGCGCCAGTGTGGGAAAGATTATCTCAGCCGCAATTGCAAATTAATGGTTTGATTTTGGACGAAGCCCATTGTTTGGTGCAGTGGGGTGATACTTTTCGCCCAGCTTACCGCAGATTAGGGGCGGTACGTCCGGCGTTGCTAAAATCAAAACCACCAGGAACCAAAATCTGCATTGCAGCTTTCACGGCTACTGCTGACCCCCTAGCGCAAAAAATTATTCAAACAGTTTTACAATTACAGCAACCAGAGATTTTTCGATTGAATCCCTACCGTTCTAATTTGCATCCCAGCGTTCGCATTGCTTGGACGCCACGAGGTAGGAAACAACAATTATTAAAGTTTATTCAAAATAGACCGCAACAATCGGGGTTAGTTTATGTTCGCACTAGGCGAGACAGTGAAGATTTAGCCCAATGGTTAGCAGACATGGGTTATGCCACAGCAAGTTATCATGCAGGATTAGGTGCAACAGAACGCCGTGCAGTGGAAGCTAGCTGGTTGAGTGGCAAAATGCCGTTTGTGGTTTGCACCTGTGCGTTTGGGATGGGGATTAATAAAAGTAATGTCAGGTGGGTTGTTCACTTTCAGCCGCCACATCTGCTTTCAGAATATGTGCAAGAAATCGGCCGCGCTGGAAGAGATGGGAAACCAGCCGAAGCTTTAACGCTGGTGAGCGAACCTACGGGGTGGTTAGATCCTGAGGATAAGCAAAGACAGCAGTTTTTTGAACAACAAATGCGATCGCAACAACAAATAGCGCAGCAACTTATGAAAAAATTACCAAAGCAGGGAGAAGTCAACGCAGTAACCCGACAATTTCCTGAAGCTGCTACAGCCTTAGCTTTACTCCATAGCAACGGTCAGTTAAACTGGCTTGACCCTTTTCATTACATCATTGAAGAAAAAGCGAAAAATCAACCAGCGACGCAATTACACGCCGTCAAACAAATGCATCAATATCTTACAAGCAAGCAGTGTCGTTGGCAGTTTTTGTTAAACGCCTTTGGTTTTGGCAAAGAAGCAGCCAACTGGCGTTGCGGACATTGCGATAATTGTCGCTAAACTTGTCCTGTTGTGTCTCACCTATCCTGCGTTTATAAAAGAAAAAATTGCCAAACTCCAAAGCAAAATCGTCAATATTTCAGGGTAAGAGATAAATCATTCCTTCCGCTTCTAAGGCAAGTTGAACCAAGTTTAAAAACTCAATCATGCTTCTGGTTCTTCATCTGCTTCTACTGACACAATTACCTGTTTTACGTAATTTATTTCAGCTTTCAGTTCTTGATCGGGTGGTCTAGAATTTGGCTCTGAATATTCAGCATGTGTATAAATCCATACTAAATATACGAGTTTTTTCTGTTCACAAACAACAAAAATGAGCCTACCAAACCTGGCGGCTCCTTGCAAGCCTGGTAGCCTACGCCACCTTTTCTTTCTGAATTCAATTGTTGGGTCTGCTGTTTTAGCGGGAAATGGCTCTAGCTCTGATATTTCATTTGAGCAGGGATTTATTCTAAGTTCTTCAAGTAAATCCTCAATAACCTGCTCAAACTCTTTTCTAGATTTAGCATCTTTTCGATAATGCTTTTTGAGTAAAGCCTCATAAGTTCTTTCGTACCTAGCCAGTTTCCTGATTTGATAACTATTGGAGTCATCCCTGTCTTCTCTCTGCATCTACAGGTTCTCCTACCCCTGGATTAGAATTTATTTCTTCTAGGGTATCTGATAAAACCTGTTGGTACACATGATCTTCTCTTTCAATTGCATCCAAAATATTATCAATCAGCATGTCCAGAGCTTCCATGCAGGCACAAAGGGCTTCTTGCTGATTAGTCAGCACAACAAACAATGCGTAAGCTTTTGACCAGACTTTAAGCCACAAATTAGGCACTCCTTTCGGAGGCTCAATCAAATCATAAGCAAGTTGTTTGAGTTTTGCGCGTTCTTCAGGGGAATAGTTGTTCCACTCTCTTTTAACTTCTCTAGCGGTTTTACGTAATTTAATAGCTATTTCTTCAAAGCGGGACGGGTTTGCTGTCCTGCATCGAATCTGTTTGATTTCATGAGGATTTCTGATTATAGCACTTGCAAAAGACAACCGCATCACCCCCAGTTTCTTATTTTTTATTGTATCTAAATTAAACCCAACTGTCTTTTTAACAGTTTTGTATCACAAAATTACTCTATCTTGTGACATTTCTTATACTTTTTATCTAAGCTTCATAAAACCGAAGCTAGTTTAGCGAAGCGAAATGAAGCAATTCGCTTGCGGCTGAGATTGCTTCTCTTCTCTACGAGACGCTTTCAGCGAACGAGACGCTTCGCGAACGCTCGCAATGACTGTAATTAATTTTGCGTAGTTACTTACAGATCGTTCTCCCCGTTTTTCCACAATTGTTCAGCTAGGTTCATCCAATCGGATGAATTATCATTTTTACTACCAAGTGACAATAGGGTAGTCAACATAATTCGTAATTGCTGCCCGATAGACGAATCCCCTTGTTTATCTTCTCCCGTAACGAAATTGAGCCATAAAACTGTAATAAATCAATTACGAATTATAAATTAAGAATTACGAATTATTCACTCAAGTAGAGGATAAAAATATGTCATCTGCAACAGCAACTTCACTACCACCGCTGATTCCGCGTGAAATTCTCTTTGGAAACCCCGAAAAAACTAGCCCAAGACTATCGCCAGACGGCAAATATTTGGCATATATCGCCCCCAATGAACAAAATGTCTTGCAAGTATGGTTGCGAACTGTGGGACAAGAAGACGACCAAATACTAACTGCGGACAAAAAACGAGGTATTCGCGTTTTCTTTTGGACTTATAACACCAATGAGTTGATTTACATGCAGGACTCAGATGGTGATGAAAACTTTCACCTCTACTTAGTTAATATCGAGTCAAAGATTGTCCGCGATTTAACACCATTTCAAGGTGTAAAAGTAGGCTTCGTGGAAATAGAACCTAAATTTCCAGACCAAGTACTGGTAGGTTTGAACTTAAACAATCCCCAAAAGTTCGACGTTTACCGCATCAACTTAAAAAATGGTGCGGTGGAATTTGACACTGACAACCCCGGTAACATTATTAGCTGGACAGCTGATGCTGATTTCTTAGTACGTGCAGCAACAGCTAGCACCCCTGATGGTGGTTACGATTTGTTATTACGGGAAACTACAGATAAAGAATGGGAAATTCTCCGTCATTGGGGGCCAGAAGAAGAAGGAAGTCCTGTTAGCTTTTCGGCTGATGGTAAAACACTTTATATCGAAGCCAATCATGATGCTAATGCCCAACGCCTGCTAGCTGTGGACTTAAACACCCGTCAAGAAACTGTCATTGCCCAAGATGAGCAGTACGATCTTGTGGGTGTAGTAATTCAACCAGTGACACGAGTTATCGAAGCAGTTTCTTTCTACAAAGACAAACAGGAATGGCAGATAATTGACCAGAGTATCGCCGCTGATTTTGAAGAGATTGCCAAAGTCCGTTCTGGGGAGTTCTCCATAATTAGCCGCGACTTAGAAGATAAAAACTGGCTAGTGGCTTATAACACTGACGATGGCCCAGTTTATTACTATGCATACAACCGAGAGTCAAAAACTAGCACTTTCCTCTTTAGTAACCAACCCAAACTCGAAGGGTTGCAGTTAGCTTCAATGCAACCGATTTCCTACAAGGCGCGGGATGGTTTGACTATCCACGGTTACCTGACCACCCCTGTGGGAATACCTAGCCAAAATTTACCAACAGTACTGCTGGTTCACGGCGGCCCTTGGGCGCGGGATACCTGGGGTTTAGATCCTGAAGCGCAATGGCTAGCTAATCGTGGTTACGCTGTTTTGCAAGTAAATTTTCGGGGTTCCACTGGTTACGGTAAGGCATTCGTGAATGCTGGAAACCGGGAATGGGCTGCCAAAATGCACGATGATTTGATTGATGCGGTTAATTGGCTAGTGGAAAAAGGTATTTCTGACCCGCAAAAGATTGCAATTATGGGCGGTTCTTATGGCGGTTACGCGACCTTGGCGGGATTGACTTTTACACCAGAAATTTTTGCTGCTGGTGTGGATATTGTTGGCCCCAGTAACTTGATTACTTTAATCCAAACCATACCGCCTTATTGGGAACCACTCAAGGCAATGTTTTATCACCGTGTCGGTAATTTAGAAACAGAAGAAGAGTTTTTGAAATCGCGATCGCCTTTATTTTTCATTGACAAAATTCAAAAACCTTTACTTATCGGTCAAGGTGCAAATGACCCACGCGTGAAACAAGCAGAAAGCGACCAAATTGTTAACGCAATGCAACAAGCTGGTTTACCAGTGCAATATGTACTTTATCCCGATGAAGGACATGGTTTTGCCAGACCAGAAAATCGCTTGCATTTTTTTGCGATCGCTGAAGAATTTCTCGCTAAATATTTAGGTGGAAGATTTGAGCCTTTGACAGATATTCCAGGTCATTCAGGAATTCTTAATTAAGTTCATCCCACCCCTAAAAGAGGATGGGATTTTAGGTTGACTGTTGAGTGTTAACCGTCAACAGTCAACAGTCAGCGCTAGAAAACACCACAGTTAGTTATTTCTGTTTTACGAGATTGGGTGCGATCGCAATTTTACGAAATCCAATTCTCTCGCTGTTCTCCCTGAATCGACTCTATAATTCCAAACCTTTCTTCAATTTTGCGGGGCAGAGTGCGTATCCCAAAAATATAAACGCAAGATTCTTCCGGTTGGTCTGTCAAAACACGAACTCTAGCTTCGTCATCTTGCAAACGCTCAATGATAATAGATGCACAAATTTCAACATCTTCAGGAATCTCATATACTTCCTTTGAAAATTTGAATCTTTTCTCTAAACTCTTTGCAATTTCGTCAATAATATTTTGTTCGGGCAATGTGTTGGTGAAGCGATAAACGTATGTTCGGCGGCACTTTCCATCTTCTAGCAGCTCTAATTGAGGGATATTTGTTACCTTTATCTGGCTTGCATCATACTTCATTTAATCTCACCATTAACTTGAAAGCACTGTGGATAAATAGCTTATTGAGATGTTGAACTACAAATCAAAAAAAGTTAAATAATTTTATAAGATAGACTCATGTTAAATCTGATGTTCAAATTTTTCCTGTTGTAAGAGAAAATCGAGATACTCTTGTAATTGCAACAGCCTTGCTCCAGATAGCTGCCGTAACTTAGCTAAAATCATTTCTTCTTGCTGCCACTGGGCAATGGGGATAATTTGAGATGATGATACTTCGATTGTCACATGGGGCAAATCAAAACCTTCCAGACTATACCCGTCCTCTTCCCCTTCAGGCATGGGGTAATGTTCCACAATTGTTGCAACATCCCCTCGTTTTAGGTTGTATTCTGGTAAATCCTGCGTTAAGGCAACTTGGGAAAATAGGGGGTGTTGTACCTTCATTAGTTGGCTCCTCGATCTGGTACTAGGGTGACAAATTTGGTTGTATCGTTGACAACCATCCAAATAGTTAAAATATTGAGTTCAACGCCATTAATACCTCGCAGACACGCACGAATGGTATACTTTTGACCATAGCGAGTTGTTTCGATCGCCTCGGCAGGTTGCGTTAAAACTTGAGTGCGTAGATCCCGTTCCAGTTGTTGCGAATTGTCGAGTGTGTACCCAGCCATAGCCAGAAATTTAGATTTATCGTCTTTTGGCAACGCCACAAGCAGATACTTGATTAGCTTTTCTTCTGCGATTATTGCATCCTGCGATAAAAAGGCCATCGGCGAATGGCATGAATTTTGGCTAGTAATTATTGACTACATTTTACTCTGGAATACTGGTTGTCTAACTGTTCGAGATGATGAAAGTTTTGATAGCGATCGCACCTCTCAAATCTCTTCCTCTATCTACCTTTTAAATATTACTTTCTCCAACATTAAGTACTTGCTCTGCGGTTAGCTGTAATTCTGGGAAGATGGTAGAAACTATGGCTGTATTTCCTGCAAATCTGGTTTCTTCATAAAGCCCATCAACTAATATTAATACAGTAATTATGTTCCTTTGTGGATCGACAATCCAATATTCAGCAATTCCCCTTGCGGCATACTCAGAACGTTTGTAGCGATAGTCCCGATCCTCGTTAGCTTTGCCTGGAGAAACAACTTCAACAACTAATGCTGGAGGTGGCATATCCAAAGTTATTGTCGATCGCGTTGCACCTTCTAAGATTGTTGCAAGTTCATCTGTCAGTACAACTAAGTCAGGAATGCGAGTTGTCGCACGAGAACCACCAACGACAATTTCAACTTTGTTACTTAAGCGATTAACTGGAACTAACTTGAGGAAATTGATGAGTAAAAACAGAGATATCTGAACATTTTTTGGACTTTCTGGTGGCATTGCAACTAATTCACCTGCCACCAATTCATAATGCCTATCTGTACCATCATCGTATTTCAAATATTCCTCAAGGGTTAGATATTTGCCAGTGATTGCCGTCATACAGCCTAAAGAAGAATTGCTTAGTGATATTTTATTTCAATGAAATCAAACCTGTGCTTTCTCAAAGTTTTACTAACACTTATTTTCATGCTAATTGAACTGTCTCAGCTAACTAATTGATAACCACAGATAATACTAATTCCTAATTTGTAATTAAGAAAACCAAATTTAATTTGAAATACAAAATTAAATATGTCGCCTTCTATTCAGGAATTAGTATTATTTATCAAAATTTATCTGTGCTTAAATTGTCATCCAATTGAGTTTTGCACAATATTTAGTAAACGCTTGATTATTTAAAGCGATCGCTTACTTAAAATTGTTGCAAAAATCGCAAATCGCTGGCATACAAACGACGAATATCATCGATTTGATGTAATACCATTGCAAAGCGTTCTACACCAAAACCCGCAGCAAACCCAGTATAAATTTCTGGGTCATAGCCCACGGCTTTGAGTACATTTGGATCGACCATACCGCAGCCCATGACTTCCAGCCAGCGCCCATTCCACTGCAAATCGACTTCAGCCGAAGGTTCGGTAAAGGGGAAATAACTGGCGCGGAAGCGAATAGGTAAATCGCCAAATATTGCTTGTAAAAATATTTTAATTGTGCCTTTGAGGTCTGTAAAAGTTAATCCCTCATCAATGGCTAAAAGTTCTATTTGATGGAAAACTGCTGAGTGAGTAGCATCTACATTATCTCGCCGATAAACTCGCCCTGGAGCCACAACCCGAATTGGCGGTTCCTCTCTTTCCATATAGCGAATTTGCACTGACGAAGTGTGAGTCCGCAGCAGATTGCCGTCTGGCAGATAAAAAGTATCCTGCATATCACGCGCTGGATGGTCAGGCGGGGTATTAAGCGCCTCGAAATTGTAGTAATCTGTTTCCATCTCTGGCCCTTGAGCCACGGTGTAGCCCATACCAACAAAGATATCCAGCGCCCGGTCAATAATGCCATTTAGAGGGTGAATGCGACCTTGGGGACGGTAAATTCCCGGCATAGTGACATCGAGAGTTTCAGCCTCTAGCTGGGAACGAATTTGCGCGGCTTCCAGGGCGGCGCGTTGTTGGTCTAGACTAGTTTGCAGGGACTCTTTGACTGTATTGGCGATCGCCCCAATTATCGGTCGTTCCTCTGCACTCAGCTGCCCCATACTTCGCAACAGCGCCCCCAGTTCCCCTTTCTTGCCCAGATAACTAACTCTGAGTTCTTCTAGACGTTCTAGGGTATCAGCGGCGGCGATCGCTTGTTCTCCTTGGTGCCGCAGTGCTAAAAGTTGAGCTTCTAAATTGCTAGTCATTAGTTATTAGTCATTAACCTATAGTCATTAGTCTATAGTCCAGAAACTCTCTGGACTGCTTACAAAATAATTCTAGTTAAGATGCCATCGATAAACCAAAGGCAACAGTCAGAATTACGCTTGTTTTACCAGTTTAGATGCCATTGGGCAGGTGAGTACATTTTTTTGCTAATACTTGTGACGAGTGTCATTGACAAATGACAAATGACACATGACAAATAACTAAATAATTCCTAATGCCGATGAAATTATTAATTAGCAACGATGATGGTATTTCTGCTATGGGTATTCGTACCCTAGCTAACTATTTAGCACAAGCTGGTCATGATGTTACAGTAGTTTGCCCAGACCGAGAGCGATCGGCAACTGGGCATGGATTAACTATGCACCAGCCAATTCGCGCCGAAATTGTGGAGTCATTTTTCGATCCGGCTGTAAAAGCTTGGGCTTGCGATGGTACGCCATCAGATTGCGTGAAATTGGCGCTATGGGCTTTGCTAGATACTCCCCCGGATTTCGTTCTCTCTGGCATCAATCAAGGCGCCAATTTGGGAACTGAAATTTTATATTCTGGCACTGTTTCTGCGGCAATGGAAGGTTTAATTGAAGGCATTCCTAGTGTGGCGATGAGTCTTACCAGTCATACCTCAAAAAACTTTCAACCTGCTGCTAAATTTGCCAAAATTCTCTTAGACCAGTTAGCCCAAAAACCACTACCCGATTTGATGTTGCTTAATGTCAATATTCCTGCTGTTGAGTGGGAAGAAATTGCTGGAGCGACTCTCACCCGTCAAGGAGTGCGGCGTTACATAGATGTATTCGATAAACGAGTCGATCCTCGTGGAAAAACTTACTACTGGTTAACTGGAGAAGTCATTGAAGATGTGGAACCGCCAATGGGATTAAATTTACCGCAAAATGTACCCATAGACGTACATGTTGTACGTAATAACTACATCAGTATAACTCCCTTACAGTACAATCTTACCTACGCAACTGGACTAGATAAATTATCTCAATGGGAATTCAAATTTCCCTGAATCATTGAATTATTAGGAAAGAATTGGAATTAATTAAATGCATCACATAAAAATGTAGGCTATAACTTAGGGGCACCCTAGAGATAACGGATACACATACATCTGAAAAAGTTAAAAATGATAGCCTAGAGTACCTCATCGATATTTACACAATCAGCCGGAAACAGGGTATGCTGTTTTACCAAGAAATATTCCGTTCGATCGTCTCCCTAACAAATTCGGCCAGACAGCATAAACTCAAACCAAACAAGTAACAATTTTTTCATTTATCGCCCGCTCAGTCCAGCAAGCAACACCCATGTCTAGGATAGAGAATCAATTTACCGTGCAATTTTGGGGGGTTCGCGGCAGCATCCCCAGTCCAGGGCCACACACCGTTCGCTACGGCGGTAATACCCCTTGCGTTGAGATGCAAGTGGGCGGTAAACGCTTAATTTTCGATGGTGGCACGGGACTACATGTATTGGGGCAATCTTTATTGCGCCAGATGCCGTTAGAAGCTCATATATTTTTCACCCACTCCCACTGGGATCACATGCAAGGTTTTCCCTTCTTTGTTCCAGGGTTTGTGAGGGGGAATAACTTTCATATTTACGGCGCGATCGCTCCTGATGGTTCTACCATAGAACAGCGCCTCAACGATCAGATGCTCCACCCGAATTTTCCCGTGCCCTTACAAATCATGCAAGCCAATTTAAGTTTCCATGACATTCGGCCGGGGCAACCAATAGATATCGATGATATTACCGTGGAAACAGCACCTTTAAATCATCCAGGTGAAGCGGTGGGATACCGCGTCAACTGGCGCGATGGTGCTGCTGTTTATATTACTGATACCGAACATTTTCCCGACCGACTCGACAAAAATGTGCTTTGGCTAGCTCGTAATGCCGACATTCTAATTTACGATTCCACCTACACTGACGAGGAATATCACTCACCAACATCCCCGAAAATCGGCTGGGGACATTCAACCTGGCAAGAAGCTGTGAAAGTGGCACAAGCAGCTAATGTCAAAACTTTGGTGATTTATCACCACGACCCAGCCCACAATGACGACTTTTTGGATCGTGTAGGAAAACAAGCAGCTGCGAAATTTCCTGGTGCTATCATGGCACGGGAAGGAATCGTACTTCAAGTTTCCACCTCAGCTTCCTTATCAGAATCTTTTCCTGTTAGCAAGTTTTCTGTCTAAAGGTTGCGATTGCAGCAATTGTAGATTTTAGATTAGATTGGCGATTGGAAGCTATCAGCAGGAAATTATATTGGCCAAACAGGGCATTGAGCATGGGGCATTGGTTATTCACTTTGGACTAATGACCAATGACCCTTCGGGTTCGCCAGTTGCTCGTGGGGGTTTCCCCCACGAGCAACTGGCTCACCAATGACCAATGACTAATGACTGATAGCTAAAATAAACCTAAAATCTCAAAATCCACGTGCTAAATTTGTCTCAAAATGGGTGTTCTGTGTGGGTTGCTTCTTCGGCTGAAGGGCTACTAACGCCGACTGCTGTTGCACTTGGCAAATTTGATGGCGTACATCTTGGTCATCAAAGGGTAATTGAGCCAGTATTGCACGCTGGTGGTCAGTTGTCAGTAGCTGGTAGTCCACAGTCTAATGAAAATCAACAACTGAGAAATCAACAATATACTTACTCGACAGTTGTCACCTTTCATCCCCACCCACAGGAGTTTTTTACGGGGCAACCCCGGACTTTGTTAACACCACTCGATGAAAAAGTTCAGCAATTGCGATCGCTTGGAGTAGAACAACTGGTATTATTACCCTTCGACAAAGAATTATCTGCCTTGACCCCTGAAGAATTTGTCGAAAAAATTCTCGTCCAGCAACTCCAATGCCAGCGAATTAGTATTGGGGAAGATTTTTGTTTTGGCAAAAAACGCAGTGGTACTGCTAAAGATTTGCAATTTATCGCCGCCAAATACAATATTCCTGTCACCATCGTTCCCTTACAAACTTATACAGGTGACTCACCTACCCAAAGCAGTTGCACCAGTGATACTTCAAGCCAGGATCACCGCATTAGCACTTCATTCATCCGCCAAACCCTTGAGAGCGGGGATATCGAAAACGCAAATCTCCTACTAGGACGCCCCTACACCCTCCTGGGTTTAGTCGTTCAAGGGCAGCAACTGGGCAGAACCATTGGCTTTCCTACTGCTAACCTCCAGCTACCAAAAGAAAAGTTTTTGCCCCGCCAAGGAGTTTACGCTGTGCGAGTTTTCACTCTCAGTGAAACGCCAGATGTATCCCCCAGTAAGAACTTAGGCGTCATGAATATCGGTAACCGCCCAACTGTAAACGGTGTTTGTGCAACTGTGGAAGTACACTTGTTCGATTGGTCTGGTGATTTGTATGGTAAAAAACTGGCTGTAGAACTAGTCAAATTTTTACGTCCCGAACAAAAATTTCCCTCTCTCGAAGCCCTGAAAACACAAATTCAACTCGACTGCATAACAGCTAGACAAGTTCTTAATGCTGAGTGGGAACAATAGATAGGGCATTGGGCATGGGGCAAGCAGGAAGTGTGGGAGGGGTGGGAGGTGTGGGAGGTGTGGGAAGAAATCTTTCCCCCTCTCTCCCCACACTCCCCACACTTCCCCATCTCCCCATCTCCCTAGTCCCCATTCCCCATTCACCATTCCCCACACTGCATGAGAGAAAAAATTGACGCTTTAACACAAAATCTGACTCTTACCATTGTTGGTAAAAGTGAGGCAATACGCTTAGTGCTAGTAGCGCTGCTAGGTGGTGGTCATGCCCTCTTAGAGGATGTCCCTGGCGTTGGTAAAACCCTGCTTGCTAAATCTTTAGCTCGTTCAGTTGATGGCAAGTTTCAACGGTTACAATGCACTCCCGATTTATTGCCAACTGACATCACTGGTACGAACATTTGGAACCCAAAAAGCGGCGAATTTACTTTTCTTCCTGGGCCAGTCTTTGCCAATGTACTTCTTGCTGACGAAATCAACCGCGCCACACCCCGCACTCAGTCGGCTTTGCTCGAAGTTATGGAAGAACATCAAGTAACAGTCGATGGTGTCTCTCGTGCAGTTCCCCAGCCGTTTTTTGTCATCGCTACTCAAAACCCTATAGAGTATCAAGGCACTTTTCCTCTACCAGAAGCGCAAATGGACAGGTTTATGCTGTCGTTGAGTTTGGGCTATCCTTCCGAATCAGAAGAACTCCAGATGCTGCAAAATCTCCAAAATGGTGTCAAGGTTGCTGATTTGCAGCCTTGTATTACTTTGGCAGAAGTACAGGAATTGCGTTATCTCTGTTCTCAAATTAAAGTGGCAACCTCTTTGCAACAATACATCCTCGAATTGGTGCGGGCGACACGTCAAGATGAAGAAATTGCTCTTGGGGTTAGTCCCCGTGGCACTGTAGCATTACAACGAGCTGCCCAAGCACTAGCTTTTCTATTAGGGCGTGATTATGCCATTCCCGATGATGTGAAATTTCTTGCCCCTTATGTTATTTGCCATCGCCTCATTCCCAGAGGTGGACGCAACGCTAGAACTGTTGTTGAGCGATTATTGCGCTCAGTTCCTATTCCTTAAAAGGAATTTTACAGATATAGCAGGCAATAGACATAGGCTTAAAAGTCTTTTCGTTTCGGGATTTTACTATTGGTTTATGTCCTAACGTAGCTAGCAACTGCTATATCTTTGTAACTGTATTTCTCGGTGTGAAGGATATTTGTTTTCAATTTTACTTAAGTTAAGTATTACAGTTTTTGTCATTTTTCAACGCAAAGGTACGCGGAGGTTAGCGCAAAGTAAGCAGAGGTTTTATCAAAATAATTTGCTATATTCCAAAAGAATTAGGCGCATCTTCATACAGAATTGGTTAGTTAAAAAAACGATAGAAATTTTGGTTGTTGGTTTTGCGATCCTGCTGAGATTTAGCCGTGTTAAAATATCCTAAAAATTCAGGTGGATAACAGATGAAAGCGATCGAAGTTACTGGCAAAATTGACTCTCAAGGAAACTTAATTTTAGATGAGCCGATTCAAGGAACTAATTATCCTCATCAGGTTCGGGTAATTGTGTTGGTTCCAGAAGCAATAGATGTACAAGAAGTTGACCCTGACGATACGCCTATTGAAGAGATTAAAGCTAGTTTGAGAATAGCTTTGCAGCAAGCAAAAGCGGGGCAAACTAGACCAATTAGTGAGCTATGGGACAGGATTGATGCAGAGTAACAATCCGGTTTCAATTCGATTTGCTGATGAATTTGAAGAAGAACTTTACAGACTTTCCAAGAGATTTCGCAATATTCGCACTGATGTTCAGCCGATTATTGAGCAATTACAGCAGGGAAGTATTCTTGGAGATAGAATTGCTGGCATCGGCGAAGAGTATGTTGTTTATAAGGTCAGAGTTCGCAATAGTAATATCCAAAAAGGTAAAAGTGCTGGTTATCGATTGATTTATCAAGTTGAGTCAGCTACAAGTATTTTACTATTAACGATTTATTCAAAGTCTGACAGAGAAGATATTGGTGTAAATGAAATCATAAGTATTTTAGCTGAATTTTCTAGCGAGTCAGGTTAAAACTAGCAAGAAATTTTTTATTGCATAATCAGCATTAGTATGCTCTAGAAATATTTATATTAAATTTGATGTACACCAAAAAAAGCGATCGCTATATTACTGAGCAAAACTACTTACACGTAATTTGAAACACTTATAATACTCCGTAAGTCCTATGATTAACACAAGCGCCACTTTTAAAAATCTGGGAATGTGAGGAATGTCAATTTTTGTAAAGCGGAAATCTCGTGATGGCGAAAAGCGATCGCTGTTTGGCGAACGTCAAGTGCTACGACAAAGCGCCGAACGCGAATTCAAACGTCAATTTTTCGGTTTACTTTTGGTAATTATCACTTGGAGTTTAGCTATGGGCTGGCTTTTAGCGTTGGTAACTAACGCCCAAAGTGCCACTCCTCCTGCCGAAATTGGCACAGTTGATGTCATACCTCCACAATATCAACTAGGGCAAGAACTGTATTTAGAAAATTGCTCCACATGCCACATTGCCTTACCACCAGGCGTTTTTGCCACCCAAACTTGGAAAAATCTCTTGGAAGACTCCCAGCACTACGGCGCACAACTCAAGCCTTTGGTCGATCCGCCTCGAATTTTAGTCTGGAAATATCTTTCGACTTTCTCGCGCGTCAAACTCAACGATGAAGAAATACCCTATCGCCTTAATAACTCCCGTTATTTCAAAGCTTTGCATCCTGGAGTTAAGCTACCGCGTCCCGTCGAAATTGGTAGCTGCGTGAGTTGTCATCCCAGTGCTAGCGACTACAATTTCCGCCGCCTTAGCCCAGAGTGGGAGAATTAGGAACCGGGGACTGGGATGAGGGAGATGGAGGAGTGTGGGGAGTGTGGGGAGTGTGGGGAGAGAGGAGGAAGATGGGGAAGTGTGGGGAGTGTGGGGAGAAAGAGAATTTATGCCCCGTCTCTTCCCACCCCTCCCACACCTCCCACACTTCCCACACCTCCCACACCTCCCACACCTCCCACAC
>JAVRBO020000070.1:0-33339 GCA_034531195.2 Nostoc sp. ChiSLP01 | reverse complement strand
GATTTTTAGCGATCGCACTCTTTTTTGGGTCGTCTAACAAAATCGCATTGCTCCCTTTCCCAAGCATGGCACAAAGCAAAGGCTAGTTTTAGGGATTGAGTTAATTGAAAAGTCCTGGTTTTATTTTGTCGAGTTGGCATCACCTACTTTTCTTTCGTCATTGACCACTAATCGATTTTCTTTGGTGCGAGAAGAAGATTTAGTTCGAGTTCACATCTGACCGATTTACTATTTGAACAACCAAAAGGACTTTGTTATGTTGGTACACTTTTGGCACGATTCTGAAATTAACCAAATGGCCCAGGATGAACAAATAGGTAAACACAACATCCCCAAGGGTTACGTTAACGGTACACAAATGGCCAAAGCTAATCAGAAATTATTGGCTGATTACATGAGGCTAAAGTCTACAACCGAGTATTTGCAAGCACTTTGTCAAGATATGGGAATTCCCATATCTTCCCTAATTCTCGAAATATCAGGACGTACTTACTCTCAAGGCACTTGGCTTCACCCAGAAATTGCCATTGATTTAGCTCGGTGGGTTTCAGTTGAATTTCGCATTTGGGCTAACAGAACCTTAATGAAAGTGTTTCTTTCTAGTCAAATAGAACCAATACCTGAACCAGAAAAACCCAAAGCCATAGCCCCATCTCATGAAGCCGCGCAGTTAGCCCTGCTGGTGGGAGAATTCGCAGGTTTAGAAAAATCCCTCACTGCTCAACTTGCAGTTAACGCCGCCACCAGAGTTAACCCTGCACTTAAGCCAGCAGCTGATGAACTCAAGTCAGCGATCGCTTCCACTAATCCTGCCGAAGATGCGTTTCTTAATGCAACCCAAATTGGTGAAGTAGTGGGAATGTCTGCCAGGGCTGTCAACAATTGGTTGGTGCAACACAGGCTGCAATATCGCACCGAGGATAAGAAAATTTCGTATCGTCCTACTGAGTCAGGGAAGCAGTGGGGGCGTATGGTTCCTGCTTTGGCTAGGTCATCGAATCAAACGGTGTTTCAACTGCGCTGGTTGCCCGAAATAGTACAAGTTATTTCTCAATAGTCCAGAATACAGAATTCAGAATCCAGGAACCAGAATCAGCCAGCATATTTTATTTATCAAACTTTTTAACTCAGTTCTTCACTTATTCTGAATTCTGACATCTGACTCCTGACTCCTCTACCTAATTGGTCAAAATTATGAACAGTTTACGAAAGGTTGTAGCGGATAAATATGGTCTTGAAGCTTTTGCTATGTACGATGAATTCTTCTTTGTTCACCTACCAGACAATCAAGACCACACGCTCAAATTTTTGGAAAGTAATTTACCTGATTGTATTCGGATTGAGCTTGCTGAATGTTTCGCAGGAGGTGTAATTGCTGCTTGGGAAGTACCTTTATTTTTACTCCCTAAAGTTTTAGAGCAAGCCTACGATTTTGTTGAGCAGTTTTGGGAGGACATATCTAAAGAAGAAGAAAAATAAAAGCGATTGTCGCTCTCTTCATTAACAACCGCCAAACAAAAACACTCCTTAATTTTAGGATAAGCAAAATGAGAATTATCGTTCAATTAGTCGAAAAAGTTTACCAAGAAGCTCACTTAGATATACCTGATGGGCTGACAGAAGATGCAATTAAGCAGCACATAACAGACCGATATAATTCTGGCGAAATCACTCCAGATTTAAACATCTTTCAGGTTGACTTTGAATCCATTAGCGCAACTATTGTCAACGAGCAAAAGTCTGTAGATTTTGAAGAGGAAGCAGCATGACAGTCACACCATTATTAACACCCCAGACAGCTGTTATTGAAACTGTCAGCAGGCATCCTCTGAACTTCTACGAGTCACCATCATGGTTTACCACCGAACTCCTGCGTCACGTTCGATTATCTGGTGTAATTGGTGAACCTTGCGTTGGGATGGGGGCAATTGCATCGTTACTTCAGGTATGGCCTTACACCCAGGATATTTGGACTAACGACATTGACTATACTAAAGCAGCCAATTATCACCACGATGCTACCGTTTCAGAATCCTGGGACAAATTTCCAGAATGTGATTGGATTTGTACTAATCCACCATATTCTGACCAGGCCGCACCAATCATCAAAAATGCTTTTAACAAAGCGCGTTGTGGTGTTGCAGCTTTCTTATTGACTAGTTTTCTAGAACCCTGTGATGACCGTGCCGATTTTTTAAAACAGCATCCGCCATCTCTTGTATTGGTACTACCTCGTTACAGCTTTCGTAAAGACAAAAAAGGTAAGCGTTGGACAACAGACAACATTACAATCTCATGTTTTGTATGGGATAAACGTGCAACAGAACAAAGAATTATTGTTCGCCCCAAATCTGAAATTATTGGGTTTTACAAAAATCCTGAACAGGCTATTTCACAAGAACGGGCACAAGAAATTGTTAAGGCGTTAGCGTACCCCTACGGGGAAGCAAGCTACGCGGAGCGTTCCGCAGGAAAGCTTAACGAAGTTATCGCAACAGGAGAATTATGAAACAGATGTCACTTTTTGACGAATCAACTACTGTTTTACCAGTCACTTACTACCCAGAGTTTCTTTCCAAACAGGAAGCATCAGAACTTTACCAACATTGTCAAGAACTGCAATGGCAGCAAAATCAAATACGTATGGTTGGTAAAACAATACTCGTTCCGCGCCTGGAATGTATTTACGGCGACAAAGGCTGTGATTACCTCTACTCCAAGAGTGTATTACTCAAACCACTGCCTTAGACAGACGCTCTGGCTAAGTTACGCGACAGAATCACCGCAACTACTGGTTACAGCTTTCGCATCGTCATTGGCAATCAATATCGCACTGGGACTGACTCGATTGGTTGGCACGCTGATAAGGAGTCATCGATGGGAATTGCCCCAGCCATCGCTTCAATTAGTCTAGGTTCGGTGCGGAAATTCCAAATCAAGCCAATCGGGGGCAAGCCTACTGACTTTTGGCTGGAACACGGCAGTCTGCTGGTGATGCATCCTGGCTGTCAGTCTACTCATGTGCATCAAGTACCCAAGACGAATAAAGTCGTTAGCGCACGAATTAATCTTACTTTCAGACCGCACATTGGGGGAAGTAGATAACGGTATACGTAGCAAGAGACGGCTGGGATTGTTGGAGTGACGAGGTGGATAAGTTTGATCGGTCTATTGAGCAGAGTCAACAAGATATTTCGTTAACTGCTTAACTAAGGTTAATTTAGGCTCTCAAAGTCTACCGAACCTTGAAAACTAAATATTAAACTCTTTAATGCTAATTTTCTGGGGGATTGTCAGTTGTAGAGTCCTGGTAGATTTGACGCAATTCATCAACTGTAGTTGCTGTTTTTATACCATTCCTTACTGCTCTTAATAGTTCAACGTCTTCCAACGATGAAATTTCTGGCATTAGATTTAATGCTTCAGGGCCAAACTTGAGTTCCAAGCCTAATTTTATTGCTTCTACCAATTCTTCCATTCGGGCAATTCGCTCAAATGATGTCACGTACTGCATACGTTGTTCTGCCTCTAATTGTTCTACTTCCTGTTGAAATTCTCGCTCTAAATCTAATGGTAGCGTCAACATCCAGTCAATAAAAGCCAACAGGTTAATCACAGCCTCGCGTTCAAACTCCTGCTCGTATAGCCGACGTACTAAAGCCAGTTTTGATTGTTTTCGTTGTAATCTGTTACTCTTGGTTTTCACTGCCGCCAAGTGAGCCATTACCACCGTAGCGAACGGGTTGCGACTAGCTTCTAGCTCCAACAACCTTTGTTGATAGTCTAGCAGCTTGATAATTGGAAACTGAAAATTAACCGTACAACCAAATAATTCATAACCAAATTGATTTGGTCGCCATTTGATGTTGTCATCTCCCAATACCGCCAAGGATGCAACAGAGCGATCGTAACGGTCAAAAATCCGATAGTTGTAGACAAACATCCGTTTAGGAAAATCAGTTTCCTCTTGACTTTGGACTTCGACATGGATTAATAGCCATTCCTCTTCGCCCCCAATGCGGTAGATTTTCACCAATTTATCAATCAGTCGCTTTCCTAACTCGGCATCACGAACTACTTGTTGTAACTCCTGATCGAGAAACACAAAGCCACGACTCCAATCAATTTCACTATGCGCTTGGGGAAAGAAGAACAACATAAAGTCTTGAAAATACAACTGTAGTATTTGCTTCCAAGGCGAATCGTATTCTGTTTGAGGTGCTTTCTTAGCCATTTTCAAAAGTATTGTCTAATTTCAAATTAATGGGGTGTAACTATGCCAACAAACATACAATGGACAGACTTAACAGATAATATCATTCGCGCCAAAGATGGTGGCTGGTGGTGTCAAAAAATTAGCCCTGGTTGTGCAAAATGTTATAGCGAAAAGCTTAACCAAAATACTTTCTTTGGTGGAAACAAACTGCCATATTCTGGACAGCCTCTTGAACTAGTGCTGGATACAGAAATTATTCGGAAGTGGGGATTCCAGAAAAAACCTAAAAAACATTTCGTTGCTTCCATGACAGATGTTTTTGGTGAATGGATTCCGCGTTATTGGCAACATGAAATGTTAGACGGAATGTTTGTCGCTCCCAAACAAACTTTTCAAATATTAACAAAACGACCATTAATAATGTTGTCTTCTGTTGAAGCATGGCTTGACAGTCATAGCTTAGATAAGTTGCCTGAAAAGATTTGGGTAGGCACTTCAATAGAGAATCGCCATACTCTTCAACAACGCAGTCCGATTCTTGCACAAATTCCGGCTCATGTTCGGTTTTGGTCAGCCGAACCATTGTTAGAAGATTTGGGCGATATCAGTCTATTTCTCAAAGATATTCATTGGATTATCTGTGGTGGTGAGTCTGGCCCAAACTCCAGACCTTGCCATTTAGAATGGCTCCAATCAATTGTTCAACAATGTCACTCAGATAAAATACCTGTTTTTGTGAAACAAGTGGGAGCTAACGCCTACTTTCAACAACAGCAATTTAAGACCCGCAACAAGAAAGGTGGAGACATTACTGAATTTATACAACAACTACAAGTTCAAGAATTTCCCTGTCTCCCAATTCATTAAAAACAAATCCCTCGATTAGCAAGAGTAAACCGAGGGAAGACAATTTATTTAGTGAGGTGTATCACCATGAGTTTAGCAGTAAATGAATTAAATAATCGCCCAGATTTTGGAGTTTTTATTCCTGGTTTTTTTGATGATTACCCACTTGAATCATCAGAATTTAGACTATACGCACATATCCAAAGAAGAGCAGGTGTCAGTGGTTGTTTTGAGTCTATTCCTAACATGGCAAAACATTGTTACATGGCTGTGAAAACTGCCAAGAATGCCATCAAGCTTTTACTAGCCGCAGGAATGATTGAAATACAAGAACGTCTTGGAACTACCAACATTTATACTCTGACTCCACCTTCGTCTTGGGTTTCTCCCGACCAAGTTCAATTACTTCGCTCACAAATCAAGACAACAAAACAAACCCCAGCCAAAATTAACCCCAGTCAAAATTGCACGGGGGGTGGGGTTAAATCTGACCCCAGTAGCGGGGTCAATTTTGCACGGGGGGTGGGGTCAAATTTGACCCACAAAGGTATTCCCATTAAGGTAATCCCATCTAAGGAACTCACACCTTACGCAGATCCCCCCGCCCAAGAATGTGTGTGTGAAGAGACTGACTCCAACACTCACTTTTACCAGGAACAAGAACCTATTTCCCAATCTTCTTGTTCACAACCAAACCAAAAAGAACCAATTCCCAAATCTTCCTCTTTGCTGTCAAATCAATCCAAGTCTTCGCATCAAACAGACCAACCCTCATGTAGACCAACTATGGCGGCGGGATTGTTCGGCTTTCACGAACAATCGAACAATAACCCATACAAATCTGCCCAAAACGTGGAAGAACTTATCGAGGCTTGGATTACTGACCCAACAGCTTTTGCCTCGGATTTTGTGCCATTGGCTGTTAAAGACAAAATCAAGTGGAATCGCTGGGTATTACCCTGGCACAGTGGGGAGCGAAAGTTACACCCTCAGTACCAAAACTTCAACCCGATAGTTGTGGACTTGGTGGCTGTGGAGCTTGCCAGTACTGCCTCATGCACAAAAGCTGAAAAAATCACCCACGCGATCGCTGTGATGAACACTTGGGAAAAAACCAAGGGCGGCTGGACAAACTTGATGCAGCGTTATCAACAAGCCCTACTGAACAAGCGATAGCTAACTCAACCTACTATCCCAAATCCACGCACTGCCCCCAAACCTAACATCTCCCTGGCGCAGGCCATAGCCCAAGACGAACAACGGCGACATCAAGAGCAGGCTAAACAGACCAATTCTGTTTTACCCCAGCACAGCAGCGAAACACTCAACATCAAAGAAAAACTCCTCTGTTTGGCTAATTCTCAAAAAACTCGCACTCCTTCAACACTATCGGCTGCTGCCTTGTTAGAAGTCGAAGCTCAACTCAAACAAGCACTTGGAGCATAGTCATGCACTTTAACCACGACAACGTAATTCCTTTTTCAGCTGACTTGGATGTGGATCGTTTACCACCACAGAGCATTGAAGCTGAAGAATCCATACTCGGCGGCATCATGCTTGACCCGCAAGCATTTGACCGAATCAGCCATATTCTTGTAACAGAAGCATTCTACGTGGGCGCACACGCAACTATCTACCAAGCATTCACTCAGCTTGCTGCTAGTGGGCAACCCACAGATTTACTTTCCCTGACCAACTGGCTCATGGATCGCGGTCTTCTAGAGCGCATCGGCGGACGCAACAAGTTAGCAACTCTATTTGACCGTACAGTGTCAGCCGTCAACATCGATTTTTTAGCCGATTTGGTTATGCAGAAATACCGCCGCCGACAGTTAATCAAAGCCGGCAATGAAATCGTGCAGTTGGGATATCAAACCCAAACCGACTTACCACACATCTTTGAGCAAGCCGAACAAAAAATTTTCAGCGTCACCCAAAATTCCTGCGACGAAAAGTGCAAAGTTCACAAAGCTGCTGATATGGCCATTGAGTTGTACCAAAAGCTAGAGATGGGGCAAATGCAAGGCGAAAAAATTGGTTGGTACGACTTGGAAGCAATCACGGGCGGTCTTTATCCAAGCAGTTTGGTGGTAGTCGCCGCAGAGTCACACATGGGCAAAACCCACTTCATGATTTCATACGCATACGAAATCATGACTAAGCTGGGTAAAGGCGTTCTCTACGTCAGTCCGGAAATGGATAGGAATCAAGTCAATGCCCGAATGTTGGCTCGGATTACAGGTGTAGACTCTGCCAATATCCAAGCCCGAACGCAATCCTACTGGGAACAAATTGTACAAGGCGTTGTACAACTAGGCGAGATGCCTTGGCAGATTTTTGAGCATTCTACCCCGACCACCACGATGATTGCTTCTGCCGTGCGTCGTGCCATTGCAGACTTTGGGGGTTCGATTAGTGCTGTGTTTGTGGACTACTTGCAGCAAATTCCTTTGGAGTCGGGCGGGAACATGGCTCATGAGGTCGGCAAGATTACTCGCCAGATTCGGGCGATCGCTAAAGAACACAAAATTCCTGTTTTCCTGGGCTGTCAAATCAATCGAGGGAACCAAACAACGGCTGACAAACGCCCGAACCGCCATCTACTTCGCAACTCTGGCGAAATCTTTGAGGTGTGCGACCAGTTGATTATGCTTTACCGCGATGCTGTTTATACAAAAGACCCTAGCGACCAAACGATTGAGTTGATTGTTGAGAAGAATCGGCTTTACGGCAAACTCGGTACTGTAACTATGCTGTGTGATTTATCTACTTCTCGGTTTTTGAACTTGGCAAGATAATTTGATGCAATGAACTTTTTTTAAGTTTTAGAGGTCGATGTATGAAAGCGCTATCCGTCCGTCAGCCTTGGGCATGGGCAATTATTTTTGCTCTAAAGGATATTGAAAACCGAGGCTGGCCCATTCATTATCGCGGCGACATTCTGATTCACGCTGCAAAAACCTGTACCAAAAGAGAGTACCAGCTAGCGAGAGAATTTTGCCAAGGGATAGGGGTAGTAATCCCAGAACTAATCTCTCTCCGTCGCGAATTTGCCGCAAAAAATTGGGCAGGCTTCATATTCCACAAATTAATCGTGAAGCCAAACGACTATCCAAAAAAGCCTGCCCAATTTTTCAGGACTAGGCTCCGTGTGGATCAAGTTATTGGCATTGTCACAATAGTAGACTGCAAGTTTTCACAAGTTGCGTCTGGCTGGGGAATGCCCATGCAATATCACTGGAAGCTGGAGAATCCACGCGAGATTACACCAATTCCTTACATTGGGCGGTTGGGGATTTTTGAAGTACCCGATAATTTGGTCATGGAGGTGGCTGCATGACTAAAATAGTCCCCATGATTCGCACACTACAACACCTTGGGGCAACTAGGGAAGATATTACCGCCTTTATCAAAAAAGCGAAAACTAAAAAGCTCTCACCAAAATTGGATGGGAGCAAAAATTTTGATAACACAAAATTAAAACCAGTTCTTCCAGATAATGCACCGATCACTGTAGTACTTTTCGCGGGTGGCGGCGGGATTGAAGCTGGAATGGTTGAAGCCGGGATTCGCCCAGTTATTGCAGTAGAGTTTGACCCAAGTAAACCAGACTTGAGCCGAGCGATCGCTCTCAACCATCACCACAACTTTAGCGAATACGGGTGTAGAGTTGTCCAGCTAACAGTTCAAGAAGTAGCGCAGTCAGGATTTCTAGGTTTTCCCCGCCGCCCCGATTACCTCCATGCCTCCCCAGTATGCGCCAACTTCAGTCAAGCTCACACTGCAAAAGCGGGTGTTGCGCTTGAAACGGCTGATGATATGACGGCTGCGAACCGACAGGTCGGCGCTTCGCTATCGCAGTGGCAGAAGCCATCCGACATTTGCAGCCACGGGTGTTTACCCTCGAAAATGTTCCACGCTATCAAAACAGTCAGAGTTTCGCCATTATCCTGGATGCTTTGGAATCCCTTGGCTACAGAGTCAGCTACAGCATCGTCAACATGGCTGACTATGGATTGCCCCAGGCGCGACGGCGATTAGTTCTGCTTGCTTGTCAGGACTTGGCTATCTCGTTACCATCAACATCAGGAAGAGTGGGTTGGTATGGGGCGATAGCTCATCTTATCCCCACAATGCCCGACTCTCATCTACTGCCCAAACAACAGCAAGCGGTAGAACGATTTTTGGCGGTGAATGAACCTGCACCACTTTTGATTGAACGGGTTGGTGGGCGAAATGGGCCCAAGCTCAAGCCTGGGAATCTGCCAGCTAACACTGTAGTGCGCTCGCATTTCACCGACCACAAAGGGTGCAACCGCAATAAATTTGCAGACATCTGGTTCCCCGATGGTACTGTCAAATCTTTGTCTATCCAAGCTGCTGCTATTTTGCAAGGTTTTCCGTCTTGGTATGAGTTGCCAAAAGAAGCTGCCACGGCTGGGTCAATCATTGGCTACTCTGTGCCACCTAGCTTTGCCATACAGTTATTCGCTTACATTCAACGACAATTAACCGAGGCCATTGGATGATAAACTACGCTCTATTTCTATATCATCTCAAAATGCAGCGTGAAACTGGATGTTGAACCCGGAGTTCTTACAGTGGCTTATGGGGTTTCCTTGGAGTGCTAAAGGTCATTCCAGGCAACTACGAGAGCCCTTAGCTACAGCTTCACTCTCAGTGTCCAAGTGCGTGATGGGTCGCTATCACAGTTGTATTGAAGAGCTGTGACGTTGTTTTCAGTACTTCTTCCCCCAGCAATAGTCAGGCACTTGTTGGTTTGCACATTCCTAATTTGATAAACACCAGCGCCTGTGACATCGGTTATCCTCCAAGTGCGCGATGGGTCGTTATCGCAGTCGAATTGGAGTGCCTCGACGTTGTTTTCAGTACTCACTCCTCCTGCAATAGTCAGGCACTTGCCTGTTTGCACATTAATCAGCATCAGATCGTTGGTGGGGGTTGCAGCAAGTAAGACAGAGGAAGGAACGGCAGCTAGCAGCCCTGCTGCAAATAGACCGTACCGGCCAAGTCCTCGGACTCGTAACAAAATATTTATCATGATAATAATGGGGTCATTTTGATAGGAAGGCATAAATCTCTCCGTACTTGAATGGAAAATATCAATTATTATCTGCACTAAGTTCTATATCTCATAATCCGTAAGGTATGCACTGAGCTAACAAGTTCCCTTGCTATTAAACGCTGAGAAATTAGCCGCATAACGACCCCAAACTCAGCAAAGGCAAAGGCGGGTAGTGACGCTTAACTATTTATTGGATTGATTTTTCCCATATAGCACTCACATAGGGTGAACTATATTGCGAGTCCCAATGGTATTTTTCTTTTAAGGGTGAATATATTGCAATCTGTACATTTATTACCCCTACAAGGGGTAATACGTAGTAAATATCAGATATTTTCTGGCAAACTAAGTGAAGGCTTCTATTTCTCCTGGAATAGCGAAGGTCATAAATAGAGTCATCCTCGTTAGTGGGTTGTTCGTCTTTTAGTATGGTGGGCTGCTCGTCATAGTCAAATAATTCCTCTGAGCCGCTACTGTCTAACCATTAGTTCAATAGCAAACTTGCTATGTAATATCTTTATCACGGCACGAGCCTGCATTTTCGGAATATAGCTACAAAACTTTACGATTTATAGAGATAAAGCCAGGGCGAACGCTGTTTTTACGATCTTTATCTACAAAAGCTCAGAATATCTAGGCTTTTCGGGCCTATGCAAGAATACGATCGCGAATCGAAAAAATACAGATCCTAGTCTGGGGCTTAAAAGAGTAGAAATGTCTCAGCACCTCCCAGGCAACAACATATTTGATGACACAGCCCACCAGAAGAAACCGAAACTTGCTCTTGGTGGGCAATGTGCAATCGCCCGTGTTGAGCCTGGAACTTAATCTTCTTCAGCAACACATGAGATGTATTCCTAGCCGAGTGTAGTAAATCAGTATCTTTTGATGGACGAGAACAAGCGATCGCTCAATTCACTAATCGCTATGACCAAAACCACAAAGGTGCTACTGAAAGTTAGTTGAACTGGTTGCTCCCTCCATTATCCCCAAATGTATGCCCACTTACACCAAGCCGCAGCATGAATTGAAGTCGGAAGTAGGAAGTCGGAGGTCGGAAGTAACTTTATTCCAAATTCTGGCTTCTTCCCGGCTCCTCAGTTCTTTACTCTTAACTTGCGACTTCCGACCTCCGACTTCTTTTTGAGGTAAACCATGACACACGATAAACTAAACTTCTCATTCCAACAAGACCGCTTACCTCCACAAAGCATCGAAGCTGAAGAAGCCATACTTGGCGGCATCATGCTCGACCCTAATGCCATGAGCCGAATCAGCGATCGCCTAATTGCAGAAGCCTTTTACATCAATCCCCACAAAGACATTTATCAAGCAGCACGAAGGCTCTACAGCCAAGGGCTACCAACAGATTTGCTTTACATAACCAGTTGGTTGTCTGACAATGGTCTTTTGTTTCGCGTTGGCGGACGCAACAAACTCGCAACTCTGGTTGACCGTACTGTGTCAGCTATCAACATTGATGCTTTCGCCGATTTGGTCATGGAAAAATACCAAAGGCGGCAGTTGATAAAAGCTGGCACTGAGATTGTTCAACTTGGCTATGCAACCGAAACCGAGCTACCGATTGTCCTTGACCAAGCCGAACAGAAGGTTTACTCAATCGCATCTGAGCATTCCGCCACAGATTTAGTCCACATTTCCGATTCCCTGGCTGATGCTTTCACCGAAATCGAAGCACGTCACGCTGGTACTGCAACGCCAGCACTGCCCACTGGATTTTACGACTTGGACAGTATACTCGGCGGTGGTTTTCGTAAAGGGTGGTTGTACGTGTTGGCTGCTCGTCCATCTGTTGGCAAGTCGGCTTTGGCTGGTAATCTCGCTCTGACGGTTGCTCAAACAAGCCGATTGCCTGTGTGTGTCTTCAGCTTGGAGATGTTCACTGATGAGTATGTGCAACGTTTCTTGAGCAGTGAATCGGGTATTGAAAACAACTTCTTGGAAACTGGGCGCGTGTCCAATAACCAGTGGCAACCTCTAAGCCTGGCGATCGCTTCTTTGAGCGAACTGCCGATTTTCATCAACGACAACTCTTGCCCCAGCTTGACAGAGATTCGTAGCCAAGTCCGCAGGGTTTCATCGCAGTACGGTAGTGTTGGGTTTGTGGTTGTGGATTACCTGCAATTGATGCCTGAAGGGGCTGACTCCAGGGCTAATATGACCGAGCGCGTTGGGGAAATCAGCCGGGGGTTAAAGAAACTCGCCAAAGATTTGGATGTACCAGTGCTGGCTCTATCGCAGTTGAGCCGTGAAGTTGAACACCGCAATGACAAACGCCCTGTACTCAGCGATTTGCGGTCAAGTGGGGCAGTTGAGCAAGACAGCGATGTTGTCATCATGCTTTACCGCGAAGAAATGCATAATCCCGATACACCTGAGCGTGGCATTGCTGAGTTAATCGTTCGTAAGCAACGCAATGGCCCTACTGGGACAGTCAAGTTGTTATTTGATAACCAGTTTACCTCTTTCAAGAACCTTTCTCGCGGTCGAAATTTTTAGCAAACTAGCTGGACATCAAAATATGAGTGCAACTTACCAACAACTCCTCAACCAATGGGCTACGCTTGCCCAGCCCTTTCAACGCGAACAAATGAACTAGTAAGAAGCAATCGATAAAAGTCTTAGTCTGAGTAGGTTTTAAGGCGTAAAGCAGTTGGAAGCAGACATAAAATTGCGTTAAATTCTCCTTCCATCGATGGAAGTCAACACCAGAAATATTAGCTTTAGTTTTGAGCTTGATGATGAGTGTCTAAAAGCCGCGCAGTTGAAAGGTGACGATGTTTAGTGTCAACGATTAAAGGTTCTCGCTTTTTCTTGACTTTGCGAATCGCCTTGAGAAAACGCTGAAGTTCGACTCTAGCTGCCAAATCTGGCTTTGACACTCAACACTACTTCATCAAAAGCTCTCCTTGGAAGAAGACTAGCGCTTGCCTGGTTTCAGGCAGCTTTCTTGCTTTTTAAGCTTGATTTTTTGATATTTTATCAAAAATTACAAAAGTTATTACACCGATTTTTGCTAATTAGTCATCTGTATTTATACTATTTGATAAAAAACATATCAAATATTTAAAATATGTATAAATTAATACATTTATTTCTATTTGAGAATTTCATCTGCAATTAGATAGAAAAGGTCTATCCCATACGATAGAAACTAAAATTATCAGCATCTTTTTTTAGAAATCTAGGTCAAAAAAGCTGTTATGTCATCTGGCTTATGTCATGGTTTCATCACATAACTGTATAAACACTTGCTTAAATAGCTATTAAAAATACTTAAAGTATAATTTAATTACATTATCTAAAAAATTGCTCTAAGCATTTCCTGCTCCTATTTTAAACGATCTATCTAATTTTCACAGTAGAAAAGACACCGTGATAATATTTAAAAAGTCGTACTTTTTCTCTTATAAAAAGTCATAATAATTACTTTGTATATATAGAAATTAATTTAATACAAAATTACATAAAATTACGGATATATTTTTTCATGGAAATATTAAAAAATAATTAACTAAGTTAAGTTTTGCCATGCAAACTTAATGAGTGAAAATACTTTGTTGAAATGAAAGCGCAGCGGCTTGGCGCAGGTAATCGTCAAGGATAGAAAGGGCGCAAAGAGAATAAGGATTTGCAAATCAGACAGTAATACTAGTATCTGCTAATAATCCGCAGCAAAAAGTTCATTCTGTATCTCTGTAAATAATGGAGTTTTTATGAGCAAATTTGTTTTGCCCAATTTATACTGTCCATTTCCATCGCAGATTAATCAGCATGTTGATATTCTGGAAGACTATGCTCTGGAGTGGGTAATGCGTTTCAACCTGTTGAAAAATGAATCTACTTATCAGCGTCTTTCCAAGTCAAAATTCTTTTTACTAGCAGCGGGTGCTTACCCTTACAGCCAGCTTGAAGAACTGAAGATTGCAAATGATTTGTTAAACTGGGTGTTTATTTGGGATGACCAATGCGATCTATCAGATTTAGGAAAACAACCAGAAGTACTTAAGGGTTTCCATCATAGATTTCTGGAAGTATTGAATGGAGCGGAACCGACGAATAACGATATACCTCTTAGTTATGCTCTCAGTGACTTAAGGCAGCGAATGCTGAGAAAAGTGAGTAGAGAATGGTTCCTCCACTTTGTAAACGGCTTTAAGGAATGGTTCCACGGATATGAGCAGGAGGCAAGCATCCGGGTACAGGATATTATTCCTGATGTCTCCACTTATATAACGTTACGTAGGTCAAGTGTGGGGGTAAATATTTTCCTCACATTAACTGAAATGTGCCATCAGTTGACAATTTCAGATTTTTTGCGAAACCACGATGTAATGAAAAGATTAAAACTGATGATAGGCCATATTATTGCTTGGTCTAATGATATCTTTTCTGCATTTAGAGAAATGGCAAGTGGCGACGTTCACAATCTTGTAATTGTACTGAATCACCAGCAGCAAATTTCTTTAGACCAAGCAATCATAAATGTTGCAATCTTGCACGATCTAGAAGTAATCAACTTGATGAGTTTAGAAGCATCTATTCCATCTTTTGGAGAAGAGTTAGATTCTCAATTGGCAAAATATATATCAGGATGTCATGCTTGGATACGTAGTAACCTCGATTGGTATTCTCACTCTGGCCGTTATCAAAATATTGAAAGCCTGGAACTAGTTGCATAGCATATTCAGCTAATTTACAACTTTTGTGAGTGAATTAGTATTGCTCTAAAATTGAGGCTAAAAATTAGCGCAATTACCTAATTTATAAGATGAAAAATTACCTAATTAAAGGATGAAAAATAGATGCCATTACCCAATCCTATCAAAACTCCCGCTTTTCTACAAAAGCTGCAATGGATTGCTGACCCTGTGGGATATATGGAAAGCTCAGCCCAGCAGTATCCTGACATTTTTGCGAGTAAAGTAATTGATTTTGCTGACAGTCCGATATTTGTAAACCATCCCCAGGGAATCCAAGAAGTTTTTAACGATCGCAAACACTTTGCAGCTCCTGGTGAAGCAAACAGAATTTTACGACCCTTAGCAGGGGAGTGTGCAATTTTCATGCTGTCAGGTGAGTCTCATAAACGGCGACGACAACTGCTAATGTCGCCCTTTCATGGTGAACGAATGCAGGCTTATGGTGAGATAATCTGTCAACTGACTGAAAAACTTTTAAATCAGTTACCCCTAAATAAAAGTTTCTCAGCTCGTAGTACGCTACAGCAGATTTCCCTGCAAGTCATATTACAGGCTGTCTTTGGTTTATATGAGGGGGAACGTTCCCAAAAAATCAAGGATTTAATGTTATTACTTTTGGGAGTTTTTCGATCGCGACTGACTTCTAGCTTGTTCTTTTTCCCCATCCTACAAAAAGATTTAGGAGCTTGGAGTCCTTGGGGAAGATTTCTGCGCCAACGGCAGCAAATGGATGAATTGCTCTACGCAGAAATTGCTGAACGCCGCGAACAACCCGATCCAAATCGCATCGATATCCTCTCTTTGCTGATGGATGCAACAGATGAGATTGGTAACAAAATGACCGATCAAGAGTTACGCAATGAGTTAATAACCCTAATTTTTGGTGGACATGAAACCACGGCAACAGCAATGGCTTGGGCATTGTATTGGATTCATCGCAAGCCAGAAATCAAACAAAAACTCCTCGAAGAACTAGATAGCCTTGGTGACTCACCAGACCATATAAGCATTTTTCGGCTGCCTTATCTAACTGCGGTATGTAATGAAACTTTACGTCTTCACCCTGTGGCAATTTTAACTTTGTCTAGGGTAGTGCAAGCAAAAGTTGAACTACTAGGACATCTGCTAGAGCCTGGTATGGTAGTGACTCCCTGCATTTATCTAGCTCATCAGCGTGAGGATGTATATCCACAACCAAAGCAGTTTAAGCCAGAACGCTTTCTAGAACGTCAATTTTCTCCCTATGAATTTTTACCTTTTGGTGGTGGTGTTCGTGGCTGTATTGGTCAGGCCTTGGCTTTGTTTGAAATGAAGCTAGTTTTGGCAACCATCTTGTCACGCTATCAACTTGCACTGGCAGATCAGCAACCGGAGCAACCTCTGCGTGAAGGTGTCACTGTTGTACCTGCCAATGGAGTCAAGATGTTAATTACAGGGCGGCGTGTGCGTCGAGAGTCTCCAGTACCTATGGCAACTACATCCGCCCTCTAATAAGCTCAGGACTTATACCGTTTTACTTTAATGTTGATACAAATAGGTAGCTTTTGAGCAGGAAAGCAAGGGTGCTTTGGATGTGTATCAGTAATTGAGTGAAAGGCGTTGCTGATTGAAAGTATGAATTAGTCTCACGCACTGGCTCGCCAGTGCGTGAGGTAAAAAATTATTTATGCAAGAAGTCTATTGATGACAAAAAGCATAAGTCCAGAAAGTATCTTATTGGCGGACAGGTATCTCAATGAGAAATTCAGTACCCTTGCCGATGGCAGAATTACAGGATAACTTACCCTTGTGTTTGTCGACAACAACTTGATAGCTAATAGACAAGCCCAATCCAGTACCACTACCAATAGGCTTAGTAGTAAAAAAGGGGTCAAAAATCTTCTGACAAACCTTAGCAGACATACCACCACCGTTATCAGCAATGCGAATCAGCAAAGTATTTGAGTCTGCCAATTCAGTGCAAATGTGAATCTGTGGTTTGTTAGTAGTTTTTGCTAATATTGAAGACTGACCATTAACCAATGACTCTTCAAGTGCATCAATGGCATTAGTCAGGATATTCATAAACACTTGATTGAGTTGACCAGCGTAACAACTAACTAATGGTAGCTGCCCATATTTTTTAATCACCTCAATTTCCTGGCGATGTCTATCGACAAGCCGCTTTGCGTCTACGCTCTTTTCCTTAAGCCGATGCTGCAAGATCATTAAGGTGTTATCAATGCCTTCATGAATATCGACTGGCTTCATTTCTGCTTCATCCAAACGGGAGAAATTTCGTAAACCCAGAACAATATTGCGGATGCGCGAACTGCCAACTTTCATGGAATCGAGGATCTTCAGTAAATCTTGGGCTAGAAAATCTGCGTCAATCTCTGAGGCTATGTTTTGAACTGGCTGTGAAGGATTGGGATATTCCTGTTGATAAATAGCAATTAAATTCAGTAAATCTTGTACATAGTCACTGGCATGAGCAATGTTGCCATGAATAAAATTAATCGGGTTATTAATTTCATGGGCAATTCCCGCTACCATTTCTCCCAACGAAGACATTTTTTCGCTTTGAATCAATTGGCTTTGGGTATTTTGTAATTCCGAGATTGCTTGTTGTAAACGTTGATTTTTGTCGTGAAGTTCCGTTGTTCTTGCGGTTACTTTTTCCTCTAATGTGTGGTTATGTTCCTCCAATTTTTGATTTGCTTGAGCCAAATTTTGATAAAGGATGGCATTCTCTAGAGAAATTGCGACTTGAGTGGTGAGGAGTTTGAGGATTTCCAGGCGATCGCGGGTAAATGCTACGGTTGTGAGATTATTTTCCAGGTAAAGAATACCCAGCAATTTACCTTGATTCAGAATTGGAATACATAATATACTCTTAGGTTGCTCGCGGATAATGTAGCGATCGCTAGCTAGAAAAACAACAGCTTTCACATCATCAATAACAAAGATTTCCCTAGTACGTTTAACATAATTAATTAAAGTAACGGGGACATCATTACTAGACTCTAAATCGGTGGATGGAAACTCTATAGAAGTACGAATCGTATTTGAATTGGAACTCACTGCACTCACACTTAAGCCCAAGCCATCGCCTTCACTTAACATCAACGCGGCTTTAGAAGCACCGGCATTTTCCATCACCACTGCCATTAAGGTAGAAAGTAATTGCTCTAGTTCGATTTCTCCAGATAATGCTTGAGAGGCTTTGATTACAGATGCTAAATCTAGCATCTGAGAAATGCTGGTGCTAGAACTAATGACTGTTTCGTGAGTACTGGGGCTACTAGATAAAGATATGCTCGGTTCAGTGGTGGTATGAGTTTTGGGTTGGGTTAGTAGTTTTTCTTGTTGGATGATAGGGGCAAGTAATTGAGGATAGCGTTGCTGTAAATCGTCAACTTTGGCTTTTGCTCCCCAGCGAACGTAGCAATAGTAGGCATCTGTGAGATAGGTTTGGGCAATTTTCTGTTTACCCCTTGCTAGATAAAACTTGGCAGCTAGTTCCTGTGCTAGTGCTTCTTCGTTGATGTATTCATTTTCTTGGGCAAAGGTGATGGCGAGATCGTAATAATCCATCGCTTCTAGATATTCGCCCAGAACTCGATATCTTTCAGCCTCTACAAGATAATATTTGTGCAGATAATTCATCGGAGCGTGATTTGCCCATTTGAGCATCTTTTCTTGATTTGTAACTACCTTATCAAGGATTAGATTTTGCTCAATTTTTTCGACATCAGAATACACTGCCAGTCTAGCCAAAGAATCATAAAAGTGTAAAATCGGAAAAATTATCTGCCCTATACCACACTGTAAATATTTTTCAGCGATTGTGGCATTCTCAACAGCTTCAGAGAAATGTTGAAATAGATAGTAGTGATACAGTTTGCAGCAATAAAAATTTATCAGTCCGATTCCATCTTGAGATTGCAGATAAATCGGCAACATTTCATCTTCATTGTAGAATTCACCAATGAAACTACAGGCATTTTCCCCATATCCTCGCAGGTTGTACACACTCTGCCGATAAAGTTGCTGCCAATTAAATACTGTTTCTTGCTTTGCTTGCTTGATGGCATTGCTGTTGTTTGTCAACTCCTGCTCAAGTCCCGTTAGTTCTCTACCGATGAAATATGAAGAGTAGGAATAAACGTAAACAGATAAAGCTGCACAATCTAAATCTCCTGCTTCCAGTCCGTGAGAGTAAGCTTCTAATAAAGGTTGTAAACTTTCTCGGATATGCTCTTTCCAATACCTAATAGCGGAATTAAATGTTTGTAGGATTACACCTTTAACTTCTTTTGCATTGTATTTCGCTTGTAACTTCAAAGCTAACTGGCCAAATTGATAGCCAGATTCAATATCTCCCATTACCCCACAGAGAATTACTCCATAATGCACATAAGCAAGGGCAGAAAAGGCGGTATTGCCATATTTAAACGATAAGCCGATCCGTTTGAGAGCAAATAGTAGGAAAATATTAGGAACTACTTGATAAGCAAAATTAATTGCACTAGATAAGATACGCATTGCTGCTAGTGAGATGTCTTGTGTCATCTCTGGCAGGTGAATTAAATCCTCAATGCTTTTGCCTACCAAATTTGATGCTGTTTCTGCCAATGCTTGTTCAACATCTGATTGACTAGGATTCTCAGGAAACTCAACTTCCAATGATTTCAAAAAGGCTAATGCAGTCTTGACAGCTTTTAGTGCTTGATTCTGCGCTCCACAGGCTTTAATTATAACTTCATTAACTTTCACTTTTTCTAAATGTGTTTTAGCCCGTGTTAACACTAATTCTATAAACTGCTCCATTTGCTCAAAGTCACCAACCAAGTATGCTGCCTCTGCTGCTGTTTCATACAAAGCTAAGGTGAATTTATATTTTGTCTGCCAAGTATCATCTGTAAGTAGTTGAATAGCAGTAGTTAAATACTTGAGTGCGGCTGGATAAGCAGTTGATGCCAAAGCTTTACGTCCAGCAGTCAGATTCATTTCTGACAACTGTTCTTTATCGCTTTGCATATTAATTAATGGAACTGCGATGTTGAACTGATTTACCAGTTCAAAAATTCTTTCTTCTCTTTGTACAACTGGGATATTCTTCAACAGCAGTTGCCCAATCTTTAAATGAATTGATTGCTTTTGGTCTTCTGGAATTAAACAATAAGCTGCTTGTTGTACCCGGTCATGAATGAATCTATATTGAATTGATTGGCAATTGCGATGGTTAAATACTCTGTGTTCCAAATCGATGATTTGTTCATTACCATCTTGTTCAACAATCCTGTACAACTCAGCTTGCGGTAAAATTAGTCCTGCCAGTAATGCTGGCCACAAATCATTGGCTGTAACTAATGCAGATTTTTCATGTACAATGGCAAGAGTATTTAAATCAAATTGATTGCCAATACAGGCTGCTAATTTCAGAACTTTTTGAGTTTGTATTGGCAATTTCATGAGTTGAATTGTCATAAATTCAACTACATCATCTGTCAATGCTAAAGATTGAATTCTTACTAAATCGTATTGCCAATAACCCAGATGAAAATCAAATTCAATTAATCCATCTTTATGCAATGCTTTAAGGAATTCATGAGAAAAGAAAGGATTACCTTTAGTTTTGGCATACACCATCTGTGTGAGCGCAAGTGTTAATTTCTCTTCACATTTCAAGGTATCAGCAATTAAACAATTTAAATCACCTTGGGTTAAAGGCGTGAGGGTAATTGTATTAATTGTGGCTCCACTTTTTTGAATCTCTTGCAATGCCAAATCTAGTGGATGTGCTTTTGTGACTTCGTTATCTCGATATGCCCCAATCAGCAAAAGACCTCCCTGACTACCACTTGAATTCTCGGTTTCACCTACTAATTCAGAAGGTTGGTTTGGATTAATTAATAATTGAATTAATTTTAATGAAGCTGCATCTGCCCATTGCAAGTCATCTAAGAATATCGCTAAGGGATGTTCTTTAGTAGTGAAAACCTGAATAAATCTCTGCAACAATAAATTAAACCGATTTTCGGCAGCACTTCCAGAAAGTTCTGTGACTTCTGGTTGCTTGCCAATAATCAGTTCAAGTTCGGGAATCACATCAATAATTACTTGACTTTGCTCGCCCATTGCTGAGATGATTTTCGTTTTCCAATTTTGAATTTGAGCATCAGTTTCTAATAGTATTTGCCCAATTAAATCTCGAAAGGCTTGCACCAATGCTGATAAAGGTATATCGCGTTGAAATTGGTCAAATTTACCTTTGATAAAGTAACCGCGTTGCCGAACAATAGGCTTGTGGACTTCGTTGACTACTGCTGTTTTTCCGATGCCAGAATAACCTGCCACTAGAATCAGTTCGCTACGTGAGACTGGTAGGGAGTGGTGAGCCAGCGCGGTCTTGGGGGTTTCCTCCATGAGCGACTGGCGAACCCCGAAGGGGTGAGTGGTAAGTAATGAAAATTCTTTCCCGACTCCCCACTCGCTACTCCCTACGTTGTGTGTACTTATTCGCTCAAAAGCAGCAAGCAATTTCTCTACTTCTGCTTGCCGTCCATAGAGTTTTTCCGGGATGAGGAAACGGTCACAGATGTCCCGGACTCCCAATTCAAAGCGTGTGATTTTTCCTGTCTGTTGCCACTGCTTGTGACATTCTTCTACATCGTGTTTGAGTCCTTGGGTGCTTTGATAGCGGTCTTCGGCATTTTTCGCCATCAGTTTGTGAATAATTAAAGACAGCATTACTGGAATGCTGGGGTTAATCTGGCTGACTGTTGGCGGTTGTTTGGCAATGTGACAGTAGACTAACTCCATCGGGTCGATGGTGGTGAAGGGTAACTGCCAAGTTAGGAGTTCAAAAAAGGTCACACCCAACGAATAAAAGTCGCTACGGTAGTCAATACCTCGATTCATCCGTCCGGTTTGTTCTGGGGAAATATAAGCTAGTGTCCCTTCTAAAACGTTGGGATTTGTGAGAGATTGAATTTCTCTCGGCAACAGTGTGGCGATGCTGAAGTCGATGAGTTTGACTTCTAGCGTGCTGGAGTTAATTAAAATATTGGCAGGTTTGATGTCTTTGTGGATGATGCGATTGCGATGCAATCTCTCTAGACTGGATACGATTTGGATGGCTATGTGGAAAAAATCTTTTAGGGCGATACCATTTCCTTGTTTGCCTCTGTTCTCCTGTCCCCAATCTTTGAGCGATATGCCGCCAAAGTCCTCCATAACTAAAGCGTAGCCATTACGGTGGTTTTCTAAAGTTAGGGGTTTGACTATCCCTGGATGGTCTAGATTTTTAGTAATTGTGTACTGATTGCGGAACTGGGCGATTTCGTTGAAGGTAGGATATTCGTTCCTTAACAGCTTGACGATTACGCTTTTTTGATCTAAATTTCTTTTACCTCGATAAACTAGGGTTTTGCTGCCTGAGTAGATTTGCTCGGTAATGCTATATCCATGTAGCGCAATCATTGTATCAGATAATACTACCATTTCAGAAAACTCACAGTTTTATTTGTTTTCTAGTATTCCCTGATACTTCTTATAAGTATCAACCTATGTTAAGCACAATTCTGTTTTTCAACAGAAATATCTGTCAAAGAGTTTCTCTCCACCCTTATGAATAGACTTGTCTAAGGATTGAACCATTGGATTTGGTCTGCTAATGTTGAGCTTCTTAAGGTATCTACAATTACAGTCAGTCGTTGGAGGCTGCTCAGAGTGCATATACCCTGTTTCATGTTAAAGAAATTTCTCTGAATAGATGATGGATATCATTGAGCTTGCAAAATTATCAATTCCGGCGTTGATTTCTGTACACATAATATAGAACCAGAACTATTCAGTAATGGTTCCAATGTTAGAGTCCCCAAGCAGTAAAATTTTCTAACAGACCCAAGCGCCAATCAAGTTCGTTGTCACAGACATTCACAACTATCTGATTTATTTTTACTTAAAAACAATTCCTAACTTTAATAACAGTTTACCAAACTGACTTGAAAATCAAACTTTGGAAAAAAACCAAAGAAAGTATGTGGCTCTACACCATTGATGGTGACAGCCTGAGCGTGGAAGACAGAAAATGTAAATTAGCGATCGCCCAGTTAACCACAAAGCGATCGCACCTCAAGGCACAAACCCGAAATAAATCCAAAAGCCTATTAAAACGAATAACCGACTACGCCCACGATTAACCACGTTCGCGTAGCGTCCCAAAGGAGAAGGCTTTTGGATTTATTTCGGGTTTGTGCTTAAACTTACCGTAGTTTTGTCCAGAAATTAATTTACTGTTTCAAACCCGGATAAAGCATCTAAACTTCGTTGGCACTCCTGCTTTAGCAATTCCTGGTAGGTCTTTTCCCGGATCATCATCTGCTTGTACAGCATGGGCAAAAGCTCCTTAGCTTGTTCACCAGACAAATGCTGTACTTGGTCAGCAAAAATTCTCAGGCTAAACTCTTGTTCTAGAGATAATTCAATTCTATGATTCATAGTTGGTTCAATCGCCCAACTGGGCGAAAACTAGAAGGATTATGTTGGTTACATTGATTTAAAGCATTTATCTGTTGCTGCTATCAGCAGTCATACACTCATTGACAAGTATTGTTTATTCTTCTTTCTATTGGTGTCGGATCTGAAGTGTTAATTTCTATTAATTAGTATAACAAAATTTTTACAAAATTCTGATGACAGCAGATCGGTATTCTCTACTACCGAGTGCGGATTTCTCTAAGCTCTAGACATCGCATATTAAGGCGATACTCAACCTCACCATTTCACTTGATGAGTCACCGATGTAGATTTTAGGACAGTATCTTTTGCAACTAGGTTTGCCTACCGATTTGCGGGCGTAGCCCCAGGGCAAATTGGTATGAGTTGATGAGTTGTGATGGCGATCGCGCCCCTTACAGCTACTTCCGAATAGCACGCTTGTTAACGGCAAACCCATTAACTATAGAACCCATTTGATATCTATACAGGAGGGCAATCGAATTTGGCTGAACTACGAGCTAAGTTACAAATTTTATAGATCGATCGTCAGGATTTTTTTCTTGCTTTTTTTGTCGCTCAACACGACTGTATTGTAGGGTAATGTATCCGTTCCCAGGGGAATTGGCAGCCTAAAACTGGGGCTTTTACGATCGAGTTCGCCTAAATCAATGCTTTTCCTTATATCGCCATCTGTTGCCAGATAAGCGGTAAGTTCGCCTTTATAATCTTCAATTAAAAAGTCTCTAAAGAAAACGACTTCCCCACCCTCAGGATCTATACCAAGGATGACCGTACCGCTGAAAGTTGCGCCTTTTCGTTCTTCATCAACCGTTGCCATTGGGATTTCCGAGGGGTCTTGACCGGACATATCTGCCATAAACTTTTTTCTCTTGCGAATTCTCAACAATTGAAAATGATTTTACAAGAGCGCTATGGGCGATCGCAAAACTCTCAGGACGTATTTCTGCATCGGTCTTGCAAATGTATAGCCAAGTTACTTCTGGTTATACGCCTAATTGGAAGATTGAGTAGGGATCAAGGCGAACGCATCTAAAGTATACGTAATGATTACTGAAATTGAGAATCAACGAAAAAATCAGTATTTCTGGCTTGATTTATTTTCTAAGGCTCAAAGCGATGCCTGCGGCGGGCTACGCCAACGCTCAAATCTTTGTCAATAAACAGGATTTAATGAGATTATTTTTACGTCTATTGAGAATAGTCTAGTCTTATTGACATAATGCGCCCGCCCTGGGGCGAGTAGTGAGTGGTTTAAGCGAAAAACTGGTGGTTCTACTCTAGTTTTCCCCGATTTGTTTGTATTCATTAAATTATCTCAACTTCAACTTACTGAAGAATTACCAGTTTTTGCCCAAACCTACGCTTGATTTGGCAAGGGTAAATTTTCCCAGACGAATCTCGCTATTAATACAGCAAAGGAGTTAGAATGCCAACTGTAAAATTGAGCTTCAAAGAGTACAATCCTGTTATAGTAAACGATGCTGTAACACTAAAACAGTACTGGCATAACAACCTAGCACAGGAATGTCCACAGCAAAGTGCTACAACCAGAGACAGTATTGTTCGTTGGCTGTTAGCAAAGGATTTAAAACGGTTGGAATTACTTCAACCAAAAGAACTTGAGGTTGCCAAGCAAGCAATGGAGTATCGCTGGAAAATTTTACATCAACGCTACTTAGGCATTAGTCCAGAAGGTGCTTATCGCAACTTAATCACACGACTGGGCAGTTTAGTTTCTGCTCACAGCCAGATTCAAACTTGGGTAGCTTCCAGCCGCGCTCGCCAAAGCAGTTTTATAGATGTGTTACAACACCTCATCCAAGAACTATTGCAAAACGATACTTATATGCAACAGCAAATGGCTTGCATTGCTCAATTAACTAACGATAGACAACTGCAAAATAGATTACTGTTTGCTTCTATAGAAGAGTATGCTTTGCGCTCAGTACGTAATCAGCCTTTGCTAGTATATTGTTTCGTCAATTACCTACGTAGGAATCGGTGTGGTGACTCAACCCAAGTTTTCGGCAAGAAATTACCTGGTGGAGCTAGTTTGGCTATAAATCCTCACTAATGGCAGACTCTTGAGAATGCCGATTAGTACTAGGCATATTATCACACTTGTGTTTTAAAGTGCGCTTTGACAGTATAGAATTGCCAGCACTTGGGCGACTATCTTGGTTCTTCGAGAACATGGGGACTCTCTAGCCGCGATCGCCCTGCCTCGTCCTCTCTTTGAGTCCTGCTACTAGCCAACACTCAAGTCCAGTTAGATAGAACCCAGGCACAGTCAGTAGACCGAAAACTTTTGCGATCACTGCGTGATTGATATCTGAAAAACTGATTATCGTCAAAAAACTGTATTCTAAGATACATTGTTCAGAAAACTGTTTGAGCAACTTAAATAAGTAAAACTAATTAATCAGCTAGAAAGTTAAGGGTTACGCTCCCAGCAGAATACAGTTCTGGATCTGTGGTATGCAATTTTTGTAAAGTACAGAGGTAAAGACGCAAAATTTTTGATTCTGAGGATAATTGAGTTTGGCTATGACTGCAACACAGCCAGTTTTAACTGATAGTAAAACCTTGAATGAAGTAGTAAACTGTTTAACAGAACATATTTCAATTCAGACTCAAGGTAAGTGTAAACAACAAAATATCTTTGAAATTTTAATTCGAGCAGCGACACAAAAGGATAGTCTTGAAAATACAACCAAAGTCTTAAAAAACGTTCCCACAAGCAACGACATTCGTTACCATTTAGAGAAATATTCAGACCTGAACTCTCTGGAATCAGATTTAAATACTGCACTTCAAAGCCGCTTACCAGATGGAATCCGAGAAGGTCAACAAAAAATTGCCATCGATTTTAACTTGATTCCTTACTATGGTGAGCCATCACCATCAGAAGCACCATATATTTATAGAAGTCAAGCTAAAAATGGCACTTGTTCTTTTTATGCCTACGCTACTGTCTATGTAATTAAGAAAAATAAACGAGTCACCTTAGCTATTAAAGCTATTCAACAACAAAATACTTTAGTTGCGATTATCACATATCTTTTGGCTCTAATTGAGCCTTTGAATCTTCAAATAGAACGATTGTATTTAGACCGAGAATTCTTCTGTGTGCCAGTCATCAGATGGTTGCAAGCTCTTGATATTCCTTTTGAAATGCCAGTCATTATTCGAGGCAAACATGGCGGAACTAGACAATTAATTAGAGGGCGGCGTAGTTACAAGACTAGTTATACTTTAAACAGCGACAAGTATGGCTCAGTCACTTTTAATGTGTCGATAGTTTGTACATATAAAAATGGTAAAAGACGAGCGCATGGGCGGGAGTTTTTTATTTACGCTGTTTATAAAGTTAAGTTAAGTTTGCAGCTTATACATGATGACTATCGTCTGCGTTTCGGGATTGAGAGTAGTTATCGTATGAAAAACCAGTGCCGCATCAAAACTACTATCAAAAATTCCATAATTCGGCTTTTATTTGTAGCTTTGGCATTCTTAATTATTAATATTTGGATTAATTTAGTATGGCATTATATTAGCCGTTTAAAAAGAAGCACTAAACAAGTTTTTTCTCATCTATTTACTCTCAAACAGATGCTTGAATTTTTACGCCAAGTAATAGACCGTAACTATGGAGTAGCCTGCGAAATTTATTTACCGTCCGGCTGATTTTGGTCGTTTTGCCACTATCTCTATAAGTTCAACTTATAGTTGTTCTCTCGAAATCGGCTGTTGTACATTCCTGAATAAACGGTATCACAGACTACTATTTTTTAGCGATCGCAAAAGTTTTCGGTCTACTGACTGTGCTTTGTATCAACGGCAGCGTCAAGATCGTCTTTTATACGCCTGGACAATGCTGGCAGTTTCGTGTCATCAGCTGCACAGGTGGTATTTTCGGAGAGCAAAAGATTTATTACAGTGCAGAAGCGGCTTTGAATGTTGGTTTGGAATGGTTGAGGGATGAATGGTGATGGGTGCTCCCGATGCTTTGGCAGCAAGTCGAGTGACATCGCACTTCAAAACCGATTTTTCGTTTTACACTATTGCTGAAGGTTTAAAGTGCGAGGAATATGTCCAATTATGATGGGGCAAGTTACGATTCTAGCTTCAACTCATTCATCTCAAATAAGCAGGACTTACGCAAAAAAACTCTCAAATCTTTATTCTTCCGTGGACTCTGTACCTCTGTGGTTTATTTTTCTATAACCCGTGCGTAAGTCTTGATAAACTAATAATCACTCCAGCAATGGGAACAGCCAAAAAAACTCCTAGTAGTCCGGCATGTTTAGCACCGATTAATAGCGCGAAAAAGTGGAACGAAACTATTGCGGTCGCTGACTAGATGATGGTTTTTCACCTACATAGGAAACACGATAAATTACACCATTAGTATCGTCAGTGAATAATAGTGAACCGTCTGGTGCTATTGCTAAACCTACTGGTCTGCCAAATTGTGCTTTTCCGTCTTGTCTTAAGAAGCCTGTAACAAAGTCTTCATACCTTACAGGTTTGCCATTCTCAAAACGCAAACGCACAACTTTATATCCAACGGGTGGGTTACGATTCCAAGAACCCCGCATGGTAATGAAAGCATCGTTGCGGTACTGGGCGGGAAACTGGGAAGCAGTGTAAAAAACCCAATCTAAAGGCGCACTATGGGCTGTATAAGTAAGTACAGGAGCTTGAGTTTTTTTGCAGTATTCTTCCTTGGTCGTGCCTGCTGGGTTGGCTTGGAGATAGACATCAGGACGGCGATCGCCCCAACAAAATGGCCAGCCATAATCTGCACCCTTTTTAATTAAGTTCAATTCTTCTGGTGGTTGATCGTTACCTCGCCAGTCTGAACCATGATCCATTCCCCAAAGTTCTTTAGTTTGAGGATGCCAAGCAAAACCGATAGTATTTCGCAATCCCTTGGCGTAGATAGCCCGCTTAGTACCATTGGGTTGTACTTGCAATAGGGTGGCGTGTTCATCATTTGGCTCGTCACAAGCGTTACACGTGCTACCTACAGAAAGATAAAGCAATCCATCAGGGCCAAAACCAATAGTCCGATTCGGGTGTTGTCCTGCATCGGGTATGTCACTGATTAAGGTCTGGATTTTACCTTCCTTACCATCGGATAGTAAATCAGTAGCGTATAAGTGAGTATCAGTAACGAAATACAGACGATTTTTATTAATGGTGATGCCGTTAACAAATTTTATCCCTGATGCAACGGTACGTCTTTGGTCGGGGCGTCCATCTTTGTTTGTGTCTGTTAAAGCTATAACATCACCTTGTTCGCGCCGAGTCACGTAAACTGTACCGTTGGGAGCAACTGCTATGTTGCGGGGATTACCTAAATCTTGAGCAAAAACGCTAATTCCAAATCCAGGAGGTAATCTCAACTCCTTCAATAGCGATTCATTGAACTTTAACTTTTCAGGAGTCGCTAAGTAACCCTCCACGCGCTCGATTTTTTGTTGCTGGGGTTGTTGAGAGCTTGCAGGTACAGCCAGTCCCAATGTTAAAGCACATCCCATTAAGAGATACTTTGGTTTTGTGATTAATTTCATTTGTAAAGCTTTAAAGTATTTGATTGCACTCAGGATTGCTTTGTTTAGCTGACGATAGAGGCACTTACACGGGTTAAACTACACTGTTACTTAGGCGATCGCATCTGACTAATGGAATACCATCACTAATTTGATTCTGATTTCAGAAATATATCCATTGGCAGAGTCAGCCAAACTATGAAACTGGGAAAATCTAATATCAGTATCTGATTTGAGCGCTACGCAGCTTTTTAGCCATTAAACCTTTAATATTACTGACTACCTTGGTAATTTCCTTTTCTATGCCAGTATTGGGAACCAAGAGGAATAATTAACGGCTGAATTTACTTCTGTATCTCAACTATCTGATATAGAACCAACAGATTGGGCATGGGTAGAGTTGCGATCGCTAGATTGAGCGTTATGGTTGCATTACAGGATATGATAATCATACTTATAAAGGCGCTCGCTCCCTGACTCGTGATGAATTTGGTGCCGCTTTAAATACTTGCATTAACGCTATTAACCAACAACTAGAAAATCAATCCCAATTGACACAAGCAGAAGTCGCAACTATTCAACGTCTACAAAAGGATTACCAACAGGCGTATTATTACACTCGTGTTTTGGAGCAAGGGCGCTCGGCTACTCAAGTCATCAAAGTATATTCCCAAGCGTTTACTGAAGCGTGTTCAGCAGCAAGAGAAAGTGGGGAGTTAGGGAGATTTTGCAAGTGTTGGGGGTTAATATCTGATACAACACTAACTTACTACTGAAGTTTAATTTTTTAAATTAACGTTCATTCAATAGTAAGATTATTCTGCTTGTTTCAAATTCTGATTGCTATTGCACTCGATTTGGTTAACCCTAAACAGTTAAAAAAACTGGTTTACAAAGTGCTGTAACCATGATTAAGAAAAATTTGCTTAACAACGAAATTTTTACTTTAGACAATATTCTTTTACCACAAGAGTGCGCTGAGTATATTAATTTGACTGAAAGTATTGGTTATACAGATGCGCCGATCGGTACTATTCGAGGTTTCCAAATGCGTCCCGATATCCGCAATAATGAGCGCGTTATCATCGACGATCGCCAACGGGCTTTTGACTTATGGCAGCGTGTGTCAGATTATATTCCTAAGACCATTGGCAGATGGCAAGCAGTAGGATTAAATGAGCGTTTTCGTTTTTATCGCTACGATCCAGGACAGAGATTTGCAATACATCATGACGGTTCTTATCGGCGACCGAATGGTGAGGAAAGTCTGTTAACTTTCATGATTTACCTAAATGAAGGTTTTGAAGGTGGTGAAACTCGTTTTCATCTTTCGCCTCGGTACTATGAAGAATTACCTAATGTTACTGTGGTTCCAGTCACGGGTATGGCTTTATGTTTTGTTCATGAACTTGTGCATGAAGGTGTTGCTCTTGTTCAAGGGCGAAAGTATGTTTTACGCTCAGATGTTATGTATCGTCAACAGCCTAGAGTCTACTAAAGTGTCTTTCCGCTTTTTAACCGAAGCACCTTGGTCTAGTTCACAGATCGATAGTTGCTATAGACTTTAACAGCCTAGAGACAGGCAACTAAATAGATATCACGATAATTAGGAGACAAAATAATTATAGAATTCAACCCAAACAACAATGTTGTTAAACTTTGTCTTCAAGGTATGGGCATGGAAGAAAAAGGCAAACCTGAAGAAGCAAGTAAACTATTCCTTCAAGCTTGGAACGAAGCGACATACGACTTTGAAAAATTTATTTCAGCTCATTATGTAGCCCGACATCAAAAAAATGTTTCCGGCAAATTAAAATGGCTCGAAACGGCTTTGCAGTTTGCATTAAAAATAGGGACTTCCAGAAAATAAAATATACAGTTTATAAGAATGATAATCATTCCGAGGGGGGAAGGGAGAGGCTGCCGCAGGCAGCCTCTCCCTTCCCCAAATTGTAGTAAATTCAAGGATGATTCAATTTTTCGGTAGAAAAAGGTGTCTATACAATTAACGGATTCACTAAAACACTTGTTGAAGGAAACGGCACAGCTTCTTAAAGGAGCAGCCAAACGTAAATTTATTGCACAAACAGTTGTGGCATTAGGATACGGAGGACACTCTCTAGCACAGCGAGAGTTGGGATGGAATCGGGTAACTATTAGTAAAGCAATCAAAGAATTAAATAGTGGTATCACTTGTATAGATAACTATCGAGGTCGAGGGCGTTATAAAGCAGAATCACATCTACCAAGTCTTTTATCAGATATCAAAAAGTTAGTTGATGGTCAAAGTCAGATAGACCCAAGTTTTAAAAGTCAAAGGCTCTATATGCGTCTTTCTGCTGCCCAAGTGAGACATCAATTAATTGAGAAATTTGGTTATGCAGATGAAGAATTACCAACTTCAGAAACAATTCGCGTTAAGTTAAATAATTTAGGATATCGCCTCAAACGGGTTGCCAAAATTCAACCTCAAAAAAAATTCCCCAAACCGACGCAATCTTTGAGCAATTAGCTATAGTTCATCAAGAGGCTTTGGATGACCCAAGCATTTTACGTTTAAGTTTGGATGCAAAAGCTCGTGTCAATATCGGCTCATTTGACCGTGGTGGTAGAAATCGAGCGCCGACAAAAACTGATGACCATGACTTCCACCCCAAAACAAGCGTCACTCCTTATGGTATCTTCCTTCCAGGGCTTGACGAACTATTTTTATATTTTACAGAATCAAAAGTAACGAGTGACTTTATCGTTGATATTTTAATAGATTTTTGGGAATCAGAAAGTTGGCGGTTTCCAGAAATAAAGACTCTGCTGATTAATCAAGATAATGGAGGAGAGAATAACTCTCGGCGTACACAATTTATGAAGCGCATAGTTGAATTTTCTCAAAAATATCAACTGAACTTACGTTTAGCTTACTACCCTCCTTATCACAGTAAATATAATCCGATTGAACGGACTTGGGCTGTACTAGAAAATTATTGGAATGGTAGCATCCTTGATGAAGTGGAAACAGCTTTAAATTTTGCTCATAACATGACATGGAATGGGAAGCATCCTATTGTTAAACTAGTCACTAAAACTTATGAACTAGGAGTTAGGCTAACTAAAGAAGCTATGGCAGAAATTGAGAAGCAAATTACGCGTTTGACTAGTTCCAGTTATGATAATTTTCCAGATTTAGGGAAATGGTTTATTGATATTTGCTATAAAACAACATAATTTTAAAAAATAATTTTTCAAGTTTTTTCACTTTGAGAATTAGTAATACTACATCATTCATTACCACTCTTCATCGAAGGAAAGTGGTGATTTCTCCTGTGTATTTGTGAGGGCAAGGGTTGCTGTTAGCAACCCTTGCCCTCTCCCCCCTGTAATGATTATCATTTTCATTAGCTGTATATTTTATTTCTTGGAAGTCCCATAAATAACGACACTGTTAAGAGTGCTTTCCCTTCTCTATATTCAAACATTGCCAAATGCTATGAGGACTTAAGCGACCCTGACAAGGCAAAAAAGAATTATGAATTAGCAACTTCGTTTAAGGATAAACCTTCTGACAAAGGCCCTTTTCATCATGGGACGAAAGCAGATTTGCTCCTTGGCGATTTGCTGACAGCAGGAAATAATTCTAATTATAAATCTGAACTCAAAATGAATCACATTTATTTTACAGCCCTTGTTACTGGAGCGGGACTAGCTGCTGCATTAGCAAAAGGCGATGGACGTGAACGTGTTTATATCGTTGAACCGACAGGGGAGTTTGAAAATGACCCGAATGTTACAGACAAAAAATTTCCGGGCAATCCGACACGCTCATATCGCTCCCAAGCACCATTAAAAATCGTTGGCGAAGTAACAGATTGGGTGAGACAAACACCTGAAGAACTTCAAAAATGGCGTGAAAAGTTGGCCAACAACAAAGGAGAAATTATTAATTAATTTCTCAGATGCCCATAACATCAGGGCAGCCGCATCATGTCAATAAGCGATGAGTTTGAGACTGTCAGAGTAACTGCTGCTGAAGTACGTGAATAACCCAGCAGGAGTAGAGCGTAGACGCTCTTAGCGGCTTGTTGTAAGACAACTGAATAACTATTACTAGACATGGCAAGGATTACCTGCTGGCATAGCATACTATCACGAATAGCGATCGCCCGAATCTGGCGAGTAATCTTGCCGACCTCATGGGCCATGTTCCCGCCCGACTCCAGAGGAATCTGCTGTAAGTAATCGATAAACACAGCACTAATCGTCTCCCAAACTCAGCAATAGAACGACGCACGGCAGAAGCGGTGGTGGTCGGGGTATTGTGTATCTACTTGTGGGTGATAGTAGTCGTGAAGCCCACATTCCGCAGGTTAGTTAAGAAAGAAGATAATATTTTCGACAAGGAGCACC
>JAVRBO020000069.1:0-156560 GCA_034531195.2 Nostoc sp. ChiSLP01 | reverse complement strand
GTGTTAAGCATACCGCCAGCGTTCATCCTGAGCCAGGATCAAACTCTCCGTTTTGTTGTGTTTCGAGTTTGATATCCGAAAAAGATACAATCTTATCTCGGAATCCTAGTTATAATTTTCGATTATCTTTAATTTGGTAAAACCAAATTAGATTCTCTTGACGAGGATTGGTTATTTCTTAAGCTTTCAAAGTATTGCGTTTTTACGGTTCAGGTGTTTTCGGCGTTATCTCTCGCCTTCACACTTATCTAGAATAACTAGTCTATTAGGGATTGTCAAGGGGTAAAGGAAAAATTTTTCTAAATTGGTCAAATCCATTGAGCAGTGGTGCTTCCAACTCCATGAGTTGACCAAAAGGAAGATGATATGCTTCAATCACTTTCAAAACTATCTTTCCTTTGTTGCCTTCTTGAGAAGGTTGTTGTGGGTGGAAAGATTTACTTGCAGGAGGTTACGCACTGCCTGTTGTACATCGTCTTGTTTAACTAAAGTGTCTCCAAGTAAAACAGCATGTGTACCAGCTTCAGCAACAAAGGATAAGTCAGCGGATGTATACAAGGCAGACTCACAGATTATAGTAATGCCCAAGTTTTGGATCTGCGATCGCCTAGCTGCCAGCAATTGCCCAGTTATATCGATATCAACGCTAAAATCTTCTAGACTTTGATTGTTGATTCCTATCAAGCGCACATCATCAAGTTTTAGCACCCGATCCAGCTCTGCCAAGGTATGTACTTCTACCAAAGCATTCATACCTAGATAGTGAATCACTCGCAAAAAGTTTTGAAGTTGGCGATCGGACAAAATCGCTGCAATCAGTAGTATGGCATCTGCGCCTGCTGCTCGTGCTAAATAAATTTGGCACGGATCTAAAATAAAATCTTTACAAAGTAGAGGTAATGCTACTCTATGGCGGATGGTGCGTAAAGCTTCAAAGCTCCCATGAAAGAACTTGCGATCGGTCGCTACAGAGATGCAAGTTGCACCACCACGCTCATAAGCTTTGGCGATCGCTACTGGGTCTAAGTCTGGTTTGATTATTCCATGAATTAGAGATGCTTTCTTCACCTCTGCAATGATGGAAGGTCGGTAATGACTTTGTTGTAAAGCAGTAACGAAATCTCGTACAGTAGGTGCAGCAGTTAACTGACGTTGCAATGAAGCCAAAGACATTTCCTGCTGAATTTGTGCAACTTCATACTTTTTCTGCCATACGATCTCTTTGAGAGTAGGTTGCAGTAGCTGAGTATTAGGGATAGTAAATGGGTAAGTCATATGTTAATGATGACCAAAAAGTATGAATTAGAAAATGTAAGGCTAACCCTACATATTTTTTCTCAAGGAGCGCGTGCAACAAAACAATTTTTTAATTTTTCAGAGGTGAAGCCAGGTGGACTTAAGGTTTAAACCTTCGACATCGCTATTAATTTGATTAGATTTGGAAGTTTCAACTAAACAGTTATTTTTAAGCAGTCGAATGTAGGTGCGATAAGGTATGTAATCTATCGGATTGTAACCAGAAAAACGTAGAATTAAAACACATGCCCAAGAGTATTTTCCTGCGATAATTGCTTTGAGTATTTGTTCAATTTGTTCGTTATTAATTTTTCTGCTTATTTGTGTTTTATAATCAGTCATGTTTTGATTCATAAAATACGCTCGCTTGACATTATGAGAACTAGTAGTTATTTCACAGATAGGTTTTTTCTGTTGTTGTTGAATTCGACGCGGTATTTTTTTTAAGTTAATCAATAACTTATTTTTTATGTAAATCCGTAGTTAATCAATAATGTTAGGCTTACCTGGATAATTCATAGTTAATTTTCTATTAAAAACAATTAATGTCCAATTTTGACGAGTGAGATTATCTTGATTAAAATTTTGTCAGCAGCATCTTGATATGAAAAATCAAGGACAGCATAAAACAACCAATTATAAATAAAATTAGATAAATCAATAAATTATTGCAAATTTCTATTAAAAGTAAGGGCGGGTATAACCGACAGAATAAATATCTAGTTTAACCCGCTCTTACAGATGAACCGTATTGCAGAAGCAGCTTCTTCATATAAGCTTACTCAATGTTTGGCAAACTAGTATATGAACAATTTTTTGATAGATGCGTCTATTTTTTTGTTTTTATAATCTAATTTATTTTCCTTAGGATAATTAACTTAGACTTAGGGAAGGCACAATGGCTTTTATCAAGTTTTATGTCTTAATGGGACATACATTATAGGATTTCTCGGTTTTGCAATCAGACCTTTTAGAAGGTGCAAACATCCTTTGATTGCAAGAACGAGACTCAATAACATATATTTGTTTAATGTTTTCTATTTCTTTTGGATGATTTTTGAGAAGACATGTAGAAAAAACATCAAAAAAATGTATACCTTGTGACAGATGACAAAACTTATTATTATATAGTTTAATCCCTTAATGGACAAATTAAATAAAAATTCTTCTAATAATTGAATCTATGTATTAGCAGAATGTATATAAGATATAAAACTTAAAATAATTTATATTATTGATTAATAACTTTTTTGACTTTTCAATATTATTTTAGCCTCTGGTATTATATCTGGTTAAAAATATAAAATTACTAAACTATCTAATTGTTATATTTTTTATGTAAAAGAAAAATCAAGTATTATTTTTAATTTAATGGATAAAAAAAACTTATTATAAATAAAATGTAAGTATAAATCTAGATCGTTAAATATTAATGTAAGACTCGATAGTTGAATTTTGACATAAACAAAACGATATATAATCTTTATTTATGTCTTATAAGGTTACCAAAAATATCTTTACATTACCATTATAAAAAAATCATAATTTATTGTTAAAATCAAAATTAAAATCATAACTTATCTCTGATTCTTTGTAATGGATTTTATTTTTGACTAAGGAATAGCAAGATTAGAATTTTATAAAGCTGTGATTAGCAACTCATTAATGGGTATAGTGCCGACTTTGCTAATTTACTAACGAGATATATGAATTCTGGCGATTAGAGGTGAGTTTAATTTAACTTTCCATTACTGCTACAGCCAGAAGTTAAGTTGAAATTTACTGGTTCCTTGAAGCAGCTTCTTAGTTATTAATTAATAACTATGTTCGGATTAGGACTCATAGGTTTTTAGAGAAAACTCGGCACAAAGTTCGCTCATCATTTCCTGCCACAAAAATCCTATTGATGGAAAAATGATACACGAATCATCGAAAAAAATTCTTGTTATTGAAGATGATGCCGTTACCCGGAATGTCTTCTTAGAGGTTCTTGAGGCTGAAGGTTTTAATACTATAGGTGCTGAAAATGGCCTAGCTGGTATCCAGCAAGCACAAGAGCATTTACCCGACTTAGTAATTTGTGATATTCAAATGCCGGATATGGATGGTTACAATGTTTTGACTACACTCCGACAACATCCTGACACAGGTATTATTCCTTTCATTTTTTTGACTGGTAGTAATACTCAAGCAGATCTTCGTAAAGGTATGGAGTTGGGAGCAGATGATTATCTGACTAAGCCTTCTACTATAGAGGATTTGCTCAGAGCGATCGCTGTCCGATTTGAAAAGCAAGCTTTATTAAAGTACTGGTACACCAATAACTCTCATGAAGTTAGCCGATCGCTAAATTCTTCAACTAACTCTGAGTCCATTTTTCCATCTATTCCTCAATTACAGTCAGTTTTCGACTTCATAGAAGATAATTATCACCAAGGAATTACTTTGTCTGATGTAGCTGTTGCTGTTGGTTATTCGCCTGCTTACTTAACTAACAGGGTAGCAAAACAAACAGGAGAGACTGTAAACGCTTGGATTGTCAAGCGCCGGATGGCTGCCGCACGTCCATTACTCCAAAATACCGATCGGACAATTGAGCAGATTGCTATTACAGTAGGCTATCAAAATACATGTCATTTTTCTCGCCAGTTTCGTCAACACCACGGTCTTTCTCCAAAAACTTGGAGAAAACAGGAACAACTTCTTGAATCTTCTAAAAATAAGAAGCTGCAATTAATCAAAAACCGTGGTTCGCTGGAAAAACTTGTATCTTTAGGTTGTTGATTAAAAACAAATTATTAGCTTTCCCTACTTTTTGGTTTAGTTAACTGCTGTATTAATAATTGCACTGCCAAAGCTAACAAACCAATTGCTACTATCCCGAATATGCCGCTTCCTAAAGCAACTATACCAACAACCAAAGTGCGAACAGCAGAGGTAATTTTTATTACCAATGGGTTAATTGAATGGACGGGTTTGGCAGCAAAATTTGTGGCGATCGCAATCATTAGCGAATACATTGCAAATGCCATTCCTCCAGAAATTACAGCACCAATTATGGAGCGTAAAGGACTCGTTGTTACCTCTGCTTGAGCATCTGTTTTTGGGGTTAGATTTTGGTCACTCATACAATTTTAGATTTTAGATTTTGGATTTTGGATTGGGCACTAGGCAAAGGGGAAGGAGCAAAGGTGAAAAGAAAGATCCCTCCTTTTCCCTTGGCGAAGCCTTTTCCCCACTCGCTACTCGCCATTTTTAAACCGAAGATACTACCTGAATACCGTGTGTAATTGTCCGAGCCACGAATAATTCTAAGTCTTCATCGGAAATTGCTTCCCTGACATGCTGCTTAACTTGTTCTGCTTGTTGTTCAGACTCAAAAAGAGCAAATACTGTCGGCCCGGAACCAGACATCATTGTTCCTAAAACGCCTTCTTGATTTGCAAAGACTTCTCTGAGTTGCAATACTTGGGGATAGGCTGGTAGTACTACGCGTTCTAAATCATTGTGCAGCTTTTGGGCTATTTTTCCTGCGTCTCGCTCAAAGATGGCTTTTACTATTTCTCCTGAGTGGACTGCGTTAGCACGTGCTACTAAGTCGTTGGTATCTCTGATATAAGAATTACCAAATTCCTGGCGATAGGTTTTGTAAGCCCAAGCGGTGGAAACTTCTAGACTGCGGTATTTTGCCAATACTATATATATGTTATCCAAACTTGGTAATGGAGAAAGTTGCTCGCCTCTACCTGTGGCGATCGCTGTTCCACCCGATACACAAAATGGCACATCGGAACCGAGTGTAGCTCCCAATTCTTCTAATTCTGACTGAGTTAATCCCAATTTCCAGAGTAAATCTATTCCTACCAAGACAGCCGCAGCATTTGTGGAACCTCCAGCTAACCCAGCAGCTACAGGAATTTGCTTGTTGATGTGAATCTCTAAACCCCTATATTTAGCAAAGGTTTCAGGAAATTGCGTCGCCATCAGCTCTGCTGCTTTGTACGCTAGATTACTTTTATCTGTTGGTACTTGTGGGTGGTTGCAGTGGACGCGAATGCTGTCATTGTTCGTGGATAAGACATCAATGCGGTCTGCAAGGGAAATACTTTGGAGTATCATTGCTAACTCGTGATAGCCATCAGGGCGATCGCCAATGATTTCCAAATACAAATTGATTTTAGCAGGGGCAATTAAAGTGTAGGAATGCATTTTGAAAGTTAGGAGTTAGGAGTTAGGAGTTAGGAGTTGAGACATGATTAACCTTTGTCTGTACAAAAGTTATGAGTTGGGAGTACGTGAATTTTAAGTCTAGGCAGGATCTGGCAGTATACTGTTAACTCCTCACTCCTCACTTTTAACTCCCAACTCATTTGCCAGAGTTACCCATTGCTGAACGCTGAGGTCTTCGGCTCTGGCTTGGGGATTTATTTCTAATTGTTCCAGTAATTGGGTTAAGCGATCGCGTTCTACGGCTGATTGCAAATTATTTCGTAACATTTTGCGCTTGGCAGCAAATCCCAACTTGACCAAATTCTCTAACCGCTTAGGGTCGAGTGCTGGTATCTCTATTTTTCTGGGACGCAATCGCACGACTGCTGAATCGACTTTTGGGGGTGGATGGAATGCGGTGGCTGGGACTGTACAAATTAACTCACACTCAGCTAAATATTGTACCCGCACGCTCAACGCCCCGAAGGCTTTTGACCCTGCTTCGGCGTACAATCTTTCTGCTACTTCTTTTTGTACCAGCAACACTATCGATTCAAATGGTTCGGGGTTAGGGTTAGCGATGGTACCGAGTAGTTTTTCAATAATTGGGCCGGTAATATTGTAGGGGATATTGGCTACTACTTTATTTTGCTTTTGGAAATTAGGAAATGCTACCAAGTGAGATGGTAAATCTAAGGTGAGAAAATCTCCTTGTAGCAGTAAAAAATTTTCTCTTTTGCCTAGTTGCTTTGCCAATAGTTCGCATAAGTCGCGGTCTATTTCAACTGCAAGTAGAGATTGTACTAAAGGTAGTAAACGACGAGTGAGAATACCCGTTCCTGGGCCGATTTCCAGGATGCGATCGCTCTCTTTACACTCTGCTGCTTTAATAATTGCGTCGAGTGCTTTTTCACTTTTAAGCCAATGCTGAGCAAAGACCTTACGCGGTCGGATCATTGATATTTCTTACCTGGTATGGTTTTCAGCTTTTTCCGAAAGATGTGTTTGTTAGTTTTTTAAGTAGAAGGCAGGAGGTAGCAGGCAGGAGGCAGAAGGGAAAAGTCAGTTTTTGTCAGGGTTTTCAACTTTTGTATTTTACATTTAATTATGTCTACCTACTTATCAAGAATAATTCAGTAAACAGCAAGTTCGCATAAAATTATTAACCGAATTAATCAAATTCAATCGGAATTAATAGAAATATTATCAAGGAAGTTTAAAGGTTATGAAATTTATTAGAATCTGTATCTTAGCTTTTATGCCGTCCCTGAGGAACAAAGGACAACTAATTACTTAATAATGCTAAACAATCGGTTTCTGCCCACCAAGCATAAATTGGCGTATCGCGGTCTGGTAAACTACCAAAAGTATTAGGTTGTAATGCATTAATTTTGACGCCATTCGTTAATTCCACAATGTAATTAACGTGTGTACCCAAATACATAACATTAACTAAGCGACCTTCAAAACAGTTTGTTGGTAAATTCGGTGGATAAAGCGAAAGCTGGATTTTTTCTGGGCGTACACTTACAACCACAGGCTGTGATAATTCAGCTGGCGTATCTTCAGCACGAAAGATGATAATTGAGAGTCCTGTTTTTGTCAAAATTTGCACATCACCAGAGTTGACGGCAAGGATTTCACCGCTAAATAAATTAGTATCGCCAATAAAATCAGCCACAAAAGAGGTTTGGGGACGTTCGTAAATTTGGCTGGGAGTACCAATTTGCTCTATTTTGCCTTGATTCATCACGGCAATGCGATCGCTCAAGGAAAGTGCTTCTTCTTGGTCGTGCGTTACCATCACAAAGGTCAAACCCAAGTCTTTATGTAAATTCGATAACTCAACTTGCATTTCTTTACGTAACTTTAAATCCAAGGCTCCTAAAGGTTCATCTAATAGGACGACGGCGGGACGGTTGACTAAAGCCCTAGCCAAAGCGACGCGTTGCTGTTGACCGCCAGAAAGTTGGTTGGGAAAACGCGATCGCAAACTTTCCATTTTTACCAGTTTTAAAGCTTCTTGGACTCTACTTTCAATTACTGCTTTACGTAATTTTTTTAACCGCAGTCCGAAGGCGATGTTATCCCAGACATTCAAGTGGTTAAATAAAGCGTAACTTTGAAATACAGTATTGACTGGTCGGCGGTAAGGGGGCACATTAGTCATAGATTGGCCCTGAATCAACACCTTACCAGTGTCAGCTATTTCAAAGCCAGCAATTAAGCGCAGTGTTGTTGTCTTTCCACAACCGGAGGGGCCTAAAATACTAAAAAATTCCCCTTGTTTAACTTCCAAGTCAATTCCGTGTACTGCTGGTTCTTGATTAAAAAACTTGAACACATTACGCAGTTCAACGTCAAGTGGATGAAAACCTGCGATCCCCCTCTGATTGTGCATCACAGTTTGAGCCATAATCCTTAGTAGAATGCCGTGATTTTACCTGATTTGGTCAATTTATCTACTCTATTGGGCAGACTAGATTTGACACTTTGGTTTATTGTATCCGCCAAAAACAATATGTTCATAAATATACCCGGCTAATTCCTTAACACCCAGTAGTCCTTATCGTAAATATTTACAGATAATCTTAATTTTGAAATACTCTTTGTCTTATGACCTTATTAAAACCATCTCCATTTGGCGGCAAAAAAAATACACGCACAGTCGGACGCGATGCCCAGCCCATATTTTTCATCGTATTTACTCTATTGATGGTGGCGGGAATCGGTACTCGTTTAGCATACTTGCAAATTGTTGAAGGAGCGAATCACCGCAAACGAGCAGAAGCGAATCGAATCCGGATGATCCCCAAACAACCAGAGCGAGGCAATATTTTTGACCGCAACGGCAAACTCTTAGCTAGTACTCGCTATCCGCGCTCAGTATATTTGTGGCCGATGGCACACACTAAACCTTCGTGGTCGGTTGTGGCTCCACGTCTATCTCAAGTTCTCGATGTTCCCCAAGAAGAGATGGAAAAGAAACTAGAAGAAGCCGGTGCTAACTCTTCTTCGCTGATTCGGATTGCTCGTGACTTGAACGAAGCACAAATTACGGCATTAAAGGAGTATGAAAGCGAACTCAAAGACGTAGAAATTTCTACAGAAGCAGTTCGCTATTACCCGCACGGCAAGGAATTAGCACACGTATTAGGTTATACACGAGAGCTAACACCAGAACAGTTAAAGGAAAAGAAACAGGAAGGCTATAGATTGGGTGATGTCATCGGTCAAATGGGAGTTGAAAAAGCTTATGAGAAAATGCTGCGGGGTGAATGGGGAGGTCAACAGGTAGAAGTAGATGGTGCTGGTCGGCCGCTGCGGGTTTTGGGAGAGAAAGAAGCCAAAGCTGGTAATGATTTGCACTTGACCATAGATTTAGAGATGCAAAAGATGGCAGAAAAAGCTTTAGGCGATCGCAATGGTGCGATCGTGGCGTTAGATCCCAAAAATGGTGCGGTTTTAGCAATGGTTTCTCACCCTACCTTTGACCCCAATATTTTCTCGAAGCAAAAACTCACCCAAAAAGATTGGGAAAGCGTTCAAGGTATAGAACATCCCTTGGTAAATCGCGTCCTCAGCGCCTTTCCACCTGCCAGTACATTCAAAATAGTTACCACCACTGCTGGGTTAGAGTCTGGAAAATTTTCTCCCAGCACAGTTTTACAAACCTACGGTTCCTTAAATATTGGTGGTACGCGTTTTGGCGAATGGAACCACGCCGGATTCGGCCCGTTGGGTTTTGTCGGTGCATTACAGTGGAGTAGCGATACATTCTTTTATCAAATTGGTCGCGGAGTTGGCGGTCCGACTTTAATTGAATGGACTAAAAAGTATGGATTTGGTAAAAAAACTGGCTTTGAATTTGCAAACGAAGAAACACCAGGTTTAGTGCCAGATGAAGCATGGAAACAGAAAGCATGGAAAATGCCTTGGACTGTAGGAGACAGCATTAACATGTCAATTGGTCAAGGTGCTTTACAAACAACACCCTTGCAAGTCGCCATTATGTTTTCCGTGCCTGCTAACGGTGGTTACCGAGTCCAGCCGCATTTGCTCAAAGATAATGAACAAGCAAAAAGCTGGCGAGAGTCTTTAAATATGAAGCCGACAACCATAAGTGTCCTGCGTCAAGGATTGCGGAAAGTAGTTGCTGAAGGCACGGGTAAAGCTTTGAACAAACCAACAGTTCCTCCAGTAGCTGGTAAGAGTGGTACCGCCGAAGCATGGAAGAATCATGTTAAACAAAATCACGCTTGGTTTGGTGCTTATGCTCCCGCAGATCGGCCAGAAATCGCGATCGTCGCATTTGCCGAACATTCTGGCGGTGGTGGTGGTAGCGTTGCTGCGCCAATGATTTTACAAATTATGGAGGAATATTTTTATCGGAAGTATCCAGGTAAATATCAAAAACCAGAAAGCGAAAATCCACCAAAGAGCCGATAACACTAAAAATAGTTACGGAATAAGGTAGACGCAAAGCACGGCAGAGGCGCTGAGGACACACAGAGAATAGACACCACTAAATAAAAATAATGTCAATAGAAATTGACGACTATATCCGAGCCACAATGATTAAAAGCCAGATTCCGGGTCTTTCTGTTGCAGTGGTGCAGGAAGGCGAACCTGTTTTAGTTAAGGGTTATGGACTGGCGAATATCGAACATTCTGTTGCGGCGAGCGAACATACAGTTTATGAAATTGCGTCTGTCGGCAAAACATTCACCGCTCTTGTCGCCATGATGTTAGTAGAAGAAGGAGCAATTTCATTAGACGAACCCATAACAAATTATCTCGATCGCCCGCCTTTAGCCTGGCAAAGCGTCACAATTAAGCATATTCTCGCTCACCAATCTGGGATTCCCAGTTATACAGATGCTCCAAACTACTGGGAACTTACCCGCCTCGATCTATCGAAATCGGAAATTTTGGCTTTAGTTACTGACCTACCCTTGAAGTTTCAACCAGGTGAGTTTAGCGCCTATGACAACACAGGCTACTATTTACTGGGTTTGATGCTAGAGAAGGTAACTGGAAAATCCTATGGAGATTTGTTACGCGATTGCATTTTTGCTCCTTTGGGAATGAATGCAAGTTTGATGAACGATCCCAAAGAGATTGTGCCAAATCGCGCTGCTGGCTATCGCTTGCTAAACAACAAACTCGTTAATAAACCTTATTACAGTCCCTCAGTCACCTATTCTGCTGGAGGTCAACTTTCAAGTGTGGCAGATATGGTGAAGTGGGAACAGGCGCTTTGTCGTGCAACTTTGCTCAAGCAATCGACCCTCGATTTCATGTGGACTGCTAATTTTCCCAATCATCGCCTTGATTGGGAAAAATTGAGATATGTTGCAGGTTTAGGTTGGTGGGTATTGAATTATGGCGATCGCCGAGTAGTTGGTCACAATGGTTCAATTTTAGGATTCGCCAGTAATATCACTCGTTTTATTGATGACAAAATTACCGTAATTTTATTTTGCAATCTAGATACAATTTCCCGACCAGATGCGATCGCTAAAGAAATCGCCGACTATTATTGTCCATCACTTAGGGAAGTAGTACTTCAGCCTCCATAAAAGTAAATTTGGGAGTGGAGGATAAAAAAACGCTCATTCAGCTTTGAGCGTAGATAAAGTTTTATTTAGCCACTGGAGTTGGTTTTAAATTTCTGGCTCTGTAGAATGTTTCCAAACTATCGCGATCGCCAACAAAACGCCAGTGCCAAGGTTCGTAACTTACACCTTGAATATTATTTTTGACAAAGGACATTTCAAAGCCAAAACGCGCCGCATTTGCTTGTAGCCACTGATAAGCTTTGGTATTTTCAAAGTTAGTTTGGAGATTAGTGGCTGGTGCTGCACCGTCTCCAATATCGACAGCATAACCTGTGTGATGTTCGCTGTGGCCTGGAGGAGCGCTGAGGGCAGCTCGTTGTGCTGGTGTTTGATTTTGCTTGGCGCCGAGACCAAAAAACAATTGCTCTTGGTCTTTAACCGAGCGAAAACCAGAAATTGGCACCAAAATTACATTTGCACTCCGCGCTGTTGCTACCATCTCCTGAAATTTTTGGGCAGCAGATTTTCGCATTCTAATGCCCCTATTTCCGGAAATGGTTACTAGTTCTGACTCAGGCGCTTGTGGATATGCCAGATGCCCCAACAGAGTATTGTTGGAATTATTGGATGCTGGCGGAGTTACAGGAGCAGAACTAATTGGTGAAGGTTCAGAATTAACAGTTTTTTTCGGTGTAGTCAGGAAAAACAAAAAACCGCTTATTAAAGCCAACAGCAGAAAGCCCGCTACTCCCCCAATCAGTAAAATTTGGGGCTGCAACCACACCTTCGGTGCTGCAACAGGAGTATCGCGTATAGCCACTGGAATGTCATCAGGATCGTGTGATGAATCTTGCAGTTTTTTAGAAAACCCAGCTTTCTTCAAAGGAAAACTCCTGTTTTGTGGGATAGCCATAACAGATTTTGTACTGGACAAAAGGTATAAGTAACAGGTAGCATTTTACATTGGTGGTTCTTAGGTGCAATTTTGACAAACCTTTTAGAACTATACGTCAAGCTGGGAGGATTAATACTGGTAGGTTTTGTTTTGGGACGCAAACTACCTGTAAGGGTTCCTACCCATTTAGGACGGTTTCTTTATTGGGTGGGAGTACCCATAAGCATAGTATCTTTTTTGCGTCAATCCAGCTTGTCAGCGCAGGTTTGGATTGCACCCGCGATCGCTTACCTAGCCATTCTACTCGGTGCTTTTTTAGGTTGGGTAGGCATTAAAGCACAAGCTCATTCTAAAAAGACCGTTCTCCAAGCGCCAACTCAGGCTAGCTTTCTGCTAACGGCAATGTTCGGTAACACAGGCTTTCTTGGCTTTCCCATCACCTTAGCAATGGTAGGCAAGGAATATTTTGCTTGGGCATTATTTTACGATTTGTTAGGTTCCTTCCCCGGAAGTTATGGCTTGGGTGTATTTTTAGCAGCGCGTTTTGGGGGTGGTGTCCAGAATCATTGGCACACAGTTAAAGCCATCTTAATTAATCCTGGTTTGTGGAGTTTTGGATTTGGATTACTGTTTCGAGAGGTGGCAATTCCCACCGTTGTGGAATTGTTCCTAGAAAAATTGGCTTGGACTATCCTAGCTTTATCTTTAGTATTAATTGGAATGCGATTAGCACTACTCAATTCTTGGCGCAGCCTACCACAAGCAAGCATGAGCTTGGGCATCAAAATGCTATTAGTTCCATTAATCTTGGGCAGCATTCTGCCACTATTTGGATTAACGGGTTCCACAGCAAAGGTAATAGTGCTGCAAATGGCTATGCCTCCAGCTTTCGCCACACTAGTAATTGCTGAGGCATTTAATCTCGATCGCGATTTGGCAGTAACAGCATTAGCCAGTGGAGTCATCCTATTATTGGTTACTCTGCCGATTTGGCTGTGGCTGTTTTGATTTTGGATTTATGCACAAAATAAACGAACATTTTCTTTACAGGTACATACACTTAATCTTTTACTTCCTCAGTTTCTTTAAAAATATCCTCATCATCTTCAATTTCATCAGATTCCTCTTCGTCCTCCTCAGAAGAGTCAAGCAAATCTCTAACTTCAGCAAAGGAGTCATCTGATTCAGAAGATTCCTTTATCTGCTCATCAATAAAATCAACTTCAGGTAATTTTACATGAAAATCTTTTCTCCAAGTAGAAATCAAATTTTCATTCCAGTTAACTTCGTTACTAACATCATCTTTAGTACGTTTTATCAAATCTCTAACGCCATCAGAAGAATCAAGCAATATCATTCTCACAAGATCTATACATCTTTCAACTCCAGAACCTGTAGTAATAATGCTTAGATTTTGATTTGGACGTACTAGAACATTAGACCAATGAGATTTATCTCGGCTGAAAAAACCATCTCGATCCATTTTACTAATACTATGCGATATCGCATTAAGAATTGCTGGAATACGATACTCTGTTCTTATCTTAAGCAAGAACCTTGAAACAGCGAAAAAAAGAATTCTTTGTCCTAAAATAGTATAAAGAATGCTAGAATTTCGTAAATCTTTTATACTTGCTTTTTGACTCGCAGTTAATTGAGGTTGCTCTGGTTGAATAGGAATATCTATACCTACGTAACTAATCTGTGATACCCAATCTTTGAATGGCTGAAGTTCAGTGAAAAACCACTTAAGTAATTCTTTTGTGCCTATTTTTGGAAGTTTAGGATGAGACTCATAATAAGTCTCCAGGGCGATATTGCGCTCAGTTGGTGAATTAAATGATTTCTTTAAAGCTTGCTTCGGATAATCTTTTAATAGCTCATTAGTACATTGACTAACAAAATCTAGAGTAGTTAAGTAAGGTTCCAATTGGTTCAAGCTTCTTGTTGTGGAAGACCATTTAACGAATCTATCTTCAAGCACTCCTTCCTCTAAAAGCTTTCTAGGAATCAATGCTGATATTTTACTGTCGTCAAGTAATAATTGAGTTTGTTTATCAATTGATTTCGCAGTCTTGTTTATAACTGTAAAGATATTGCGAGTTGCTTTAATTATCTCATCTCTTACAGTTTCGCTTAAGTCTGAATGACCAACCCTGCCAAGATTACCAAATACTAGATAAACAACTGGTATATCAAAGGTTTCTAAGCAACTGAAATTTTCTTTGATTTGTTGAGGGGTTAAAGGTAATTTTCCAGTATGAGCATCCCAGTATCTCTTTAATGAAAGAAGCCTATGTTGACCATCAATTACAATTCTAGCTACATTCTTATATAACTTTAAATTAACCCATTTTTCAACAGTTTTTCCTTGACTACTAACTGTAGAGAAGTCCCAAAATTCTCTTTGATCATTAGAGTTGGGCAATAGTACGACTACAATTGAATTAAAAAACCGAATTCCACCCTGCGCTAAGTAAGAAAATATTTCTGTATTCGCTCTATTTTGATCTAATTTTCGTTGAACTCGTTCAGAGAAGCTCCAGCTGCCTTGAATTTCATCAGCAAATCTAATGTTTTCAACTGCATCACTTTGATCAAGAGTTGTTATGAAGTACCTAACCTCACCAAACTCACCACTAATTGCCTTGTATTCAATAGTTTCTGGAGACTGGTTATCTAATTCCATTTTTTAACTCCTATGTGTATTAAACTTAGGCTGACATAGTTGAATTAACAGACTTTCTAATTCTCTAGAAATATTTTTTGGGCAAGGTAAACAAACAAATAAAAATTCATCATTTGGTCTTGAGTTTCCGTACTTTGAGAAAAAACCATCGTCTCGCTCCAAATGCTGAATAAATCTCTCTCTTAAGTTGATTGCAGTGCCAATGTAATCTGCCCGTTGAAGAATACTACATGAAATTAAGAGAGTTTTTAAAATTCTTCGTTCTTTAGGGTGAGAAACAGCTTTGATAAATTGCTCCATTTTTTGAGATAAACCAACTGACTCCCCACAAGTATTAACAATAAACTTACTTCTATTATCTTCTTCAGAAAATTTTGTTTTAAATACCGTATTTTTTATGCGATTATCTATATACTCAAATAAGTTATTTTCTAAAAAATCAAATGCATGATAAAAGGCATAAATACCTGACGTTGTAGGAAGGTAATCTGCTGCGGATATAGTTGCTGTTACTACGGTAAAGTTCTTGAAAAAGTTGTCGTGAACTGTTTCTTCCATATATAAAAATCGCAAAAAATTTAGATGATAAAGCTAACTTCCATCTCAATGAGCAGAAAGCTATCTTTTCCTCAATATTTGGCATCGAAGATAACATTTACCACGCTCAAACAACAAGAGTACATCTCAAAGGTAAACAGACTCCTAAAACAGCAGAATACTCACTGTTGACGGGTTGCAATATGTAGTTTGGCAAAAGTGGAAAACAGCTAGAAACTGGTTAATATGCATTTAAACATTTTTAACACACTTGAGCTACTTTTGCCAAATGTAATAAAAATTATGTGTTAATTTTTATATCCTAAGTATTTATCAGCACGCTTGACTAACCTTCGCCGCGAGTTCGGCGATGTTCATCTGTTCGTAGTGTTCAAACGGTTGGTGAATCCAGGGGTTATCGAGTAGGTAATCAACGTAGTAATCGGGTGCTATAACTGAACAGGCTTTGTACCATAGTACGGCTGTGCGAATTTCTTCAATGGCAAAATCTGTATTTTGTTTCAGCCAAGGAATAGTTTGCTGGAGCGTAATTCCAGAGTCTACTAAATCATCAACTAAAAGAATATGCGAACCTAACTTTTCATTGGTCATCGTCAAGTGGCGCGACAAAATTAAATTACCTCTTTGTTGCTTGCTGGGGCCGCTGTAAGATGAGGTTGCTAAAATTGCCAGGGGTCGATCGTATATACGTGAGAGAATATCTCCAACTCGGAGTCCTCCTCTGGCAAGACAAATAATTTGGTTAAATTGCCAACCGGATTCATAAATCTGAATAGCCAGTTGTTCAATTTTTTGGTGATAATTTGACCAAGAAACATAAAGGTCTGGCATAAATCTTAGGGAATTGGTAAACAGCTACTATTGAAGGCAAACGCAAACATTTTAGTATGAGGGCAAGTTATTATGAATGATTCTGTTGCTGATGGTGATGCCCAACGAAATCCTTTAAATGAAAAACTGGATTTTAAAACAAAATTGGCTTACGGTGCAGGAGATTTAGGCCCGGCCATTACTGCAAATATTTCTGTGTTTTTCCTGCTGGTTTTTTTTACTAATGTTGCTGGTATTCCAGCGGGTTTAGCTGGCAGTATTTTGATGATTGGCAAAATCTGGGACGGGGTAAACGATCCGGTTGTCGGGTTTTTGACTGATAAAACTAAATCTCGTCGCTGGGGTCGTCGTCTTCCTTGGATGTTTTATGGAGCAATTCCCTTTGGATTATTCTTTTTCTTGCAATGGATTGTACCGCAATTTAGCGCACAGCAGAGTAATAATATTTGGCCGTTGTTTTGGTATTACGTGGCGATTGGGGTGATATCTCAGGCATTTTACACTGTTGTGAATTTGCCTTATACGGCCATGACTCCGGAATTAACTCAAGATTATGACGAACGTACTAGTCTTAACAGCTATCGCTTTACATTTTCGATTGGTGGTAGCATTTTGTCTTTGATTTTAACGCAAATTGTTTTTTCGCAAATTAGCGATCGCCAACAACAATATCTAGTTTTAGCAGCAATTTCTACAATAATTTCGATTTTAGGATTATATTGGTGCGTTTTTGGAGTCCGCGATCGCATTCTCGCTTTTGAAGCCAAACGCATCCAAATCGAAGAACCTCCATCTCTTCCCTTCTTTGAACAGTTAAAAATTGTTTTCAGTAACCGACCTTTTTTATTTGTTATTGGTATATATCTTTTTTCTTGGCTAGGGGTGCAAGTCACAGCCAGCATTATTCCCTATTTTGTAGTCGATTGTATGCGCCTCAAGGAATCAGATGTCCCCACGGTAATGATTGCAGTCCAAGGAACTGCTTTAATGATGTTATTTGTCTGGGGTGAATTAAGCAAAAAAGTTGGCAAAAAAGTTGTTTATTTTCTGGGGATGAGTTTATGGATTATAGCAGCCGCCGGATTATTTTTCTTACAACCCGGTCAAATTTTGTTGATGTATTTTATGGCTGTAATGGCAGGTATTGGTGTATCGACAGCTTATCTAATTCCCTGGTCGATGATTCCAGATGTGATTGAATTAGATGAACTGCAAACCGGACAACGCAGAGAAGGCATTTTTTATGGTTTCATGGTTTTACTACAAAAATTCGGTTTAGCTTTCGGGCTATTTTTAGTAGGAAATGCATTGCAAGTAGCCGGTTTTAAAGCTGCTGTCGCTGGACAAACTACACTACCTATTCAACCAGAATCAGCACTATTAGCTATTCGTATTGCTGTTGGCCCTATACCGACAATTTGTCTAATTTTAGGCTTAGTATTAACGTATTTTTATCCAATTACCCGCGAGATGCACGCCGAAATTATGCTGAAACTCAAACAAAGGGAAGAGAACAGAGGCAAATAAAACGAAGTAGGGAGAGGAAAGAAATAATTATTAGTTTTACCCGCGACTCGACATTATTATCAATAATGCGGCGCAAACAGTACGTCGTCCACCTGCATTTTATCGTCATTTAATTGAGTTTGAATCGCTGTCTTTAGGGGAACTTCCACCAGAAATACAGGTGTTAGTAGGTCACGATCGCGCGGTGAGCGCTGAGAATCCTGCATTATTAGCTAATAAAAAAGAAGCGACATTTGTCGAAAATTCTGCTTTTCTCTCCCAAATTCCTTTGATTCCCGAAGACAGTGTAGATAATTCCGCTTTTTTCCCTTTAGGAGGGTATACCGATGATGGGCAACAACTTGACTTGCGTCCCTTTAATAGCTGGGTGATGAAGGATGACGAAGTTAGTATTTTAGAATTATTGGAAGTGCATATAGTTAATGCGATCGCTCCATTTATCACTTTATATGATAGGCGCATATTGCAGACTTTTTAGTTTATTTATCTCATGCCTTCTACAATATTTCTTCCTCTAACCAAGGAGGTGTAAAGGAATGAAAATCATGAGATAGAATTGGGCGATCCATCCATTTCCATTTTTTCCCGTCTTCCTCCCCTAATATCTTCGCTCCCATGAGTTCACCTTGCTCATCATAAACTTCAATAAAGTTGCCGCCATTATCCCAACCATCATCTACATAACCATTGATACAAATAGCATAAGTTATATGTTTATTCACAGGTACTTTATAAATACAGATGTCACTAGCAGAGTGTTTAGCATACCAAATATGTCGTTTAAAAGCATTCAAAATACCTGTTGGTACTTCCTCTTTTAAAGCTTTTTTGGCAAATTCCTGAATGTTAATATTTTCATCTTTAAATGTATCTTCAGGGCTAAAACTAGCACCTCCTATTTCAAATTTCTCTGGAAATAAGTAGCAAATACTCTCTTCATAATTAGTTCCTATTTTCTCTTTGTAAAACTGCCTAATTGCTAATTTTATCTGCATACTAAACCTTTTTTATAATTATGGTTGATACAGAATAATTCAGAATCGGAGTAAGCTTCACTCACTTGAAATATACAGACTATCCATTCCTGCATTCGACAACAATTATTCATTGATTGTAGTTGGCGATGGGCTAACGTAGCACATCTTTTCGTATTGGCTGTTGAGTGTTGACGGTTAACACTCAATACTCAGTTAACGGCGTTGCTGAATTTGAATATAAAATTCAAAAATCAACTCTTCTCAACTCTTACTCTCTGCGACTCTGCGCCTCTGCGTGAGCTAAATTCATATTCTCAATCAGCAACGCCCAGTTAACAGTCATTATGTAGCTAAATGCATCACCGACACTCTTTTGTGAGCTTCATCTACCTTAATTTGCGCCAATCCAAACTGTTGAATTACTCCAGCATTCGTAGTTAAATGACTACTCACCTGGGCTACTCGATAATGACTTTCTTGTGAGGCTAAAGCCGCTGGCAATAATAACTGATCTGCTAAGTGTTCATCTACTGCTGCGCCTGTGTGATGAAACTCAAGTAGTTGCTGACAAGCAATTTCCGCAACTGTTTCGGCTGATAACCGCAAACGTCCAAAGCCACCAAAACCAGCTAAGCTGTTTTGATACTCAGCAGTGAGAAAAATACCCGCCCCTGGTGCAACGCCTTTTTCTCGTGATGCTTGCACAGCAACTTTTAAATGCGCTTCTCTTAACAAATTTTCGGCACGATTGGCCATCCGTTGGGGAATGTGGGAAGGTAATTCTGTTACCACTGCAACTCCGCGCACTTGCTGTAAAGTCCCCCGTTCCAACAAATCAATCCCACCAAGTTGACAACCACCAGTAACTTGCAATTCTAGTTCTCCGCCACCTTGGGGATACCAACCCCAAGCGCCTAATTTGACTTTTGCTTGTACTCCCATACGTTGCAATATCCGCAGATAAACTTGCTCAATGTATGTGACTGTGGGGCTAAAGTTCACATGAGTTCCGCCTTTGAGTGTTACCTGGGAATTGCCGGGTGCTAGTGCTAAAGGCAGGAGAATTGTCTGGAGAATCAAAGCGATCGCACCCGCAGAACCACCAGGTTGTGCTTTACTAACATCAAAGGCATAAGTTCCAGCTTGCACAGCACTACCTGGGATAAATTCCAGTTGCATCGAACCCAAAGCATCACCCCACAATTGGGCATTACAAATTCTAGCTGCGGCACGAACAGCTGTTAAATGCTGTGGTGCTAGTCCTGGCTTTTTGCGTCCGGCGCGAATACCAACAATTCGTATTGGTTCGCCAGTGATAGCGGCTAGACTTAAGGAAGTGCGAAGAACTTGTCCGCCTCCCTCTCCGTAAGAACCATCAATTTCAATCATGGGTGATTTTGGAATGTTGTTTTGGGTTCTGCCCACGGAATATTCAGAACTCAGAATTGAGAATTCAGAACTCAGAATTCAGAATACCTCAATTTTTACAGTAGATTTCAAGAAGCGTAAACTATGCTAACTAGACTTGTTAGCCAGGTATCAAACCTGTTTTACTTATGATTCCTGAATTCTGCTGTAATTGAGAACTTTGCTTTTACCAGGGTTCATTAACCCATAGGGGTCTACTATTTCTTTAAATTTTAACTGCTCAGGATCGATAACTTTTCTTCCACCTTCTTCAATAATATAGGTGTGAGGATTGGCAATAGTCACACCGTGTTCTTCGTGATAGTGCATAATTTCGTTGAGGCGTTTTTCTGTGCTGTAGCGTACAAGTTGCAAACCACCAGGAACTACACCACCATTGACGCGAAAAAATTCTAAATGCATCATCACTTCATCACCAAAATGATTATACATATGCTCTACAAGTTGCAGACTTTTAGCCGCAGGAAACATACTTTGTAGATAGGTAATTTCAGGGTCTACAGTCCGGGCGTGTAAGGTGGTGTGGTTCCAAGTAAATTCTGCTAATGGTGTGCCTTTGGCTGCTTCCTGGGCTGATTTTTCATAAGTAATGTGGCCGCCATATCGCTGCACCAAACCGGGCAAAAATTCTAAACTCGGTTCGGCAACCATCAAAAATACCGCATGGATACCTTCAGGAATATATTGTTGTAAGGCGTGAAAATATTGGGGAATTGGCGACGCGAAGACAGAAATCAATTTCTTAATCGTGCCATCGGCATTGCCAAGGGCATGGCCAAACTTTGCTGCTGCGATAAAGTCGTCAAATGTCACGATGACTTCTGCCCAAGGATAAGCAGGCCCTAAGGGAATTTCGACTTCGGTAATGATGCCATTAATGCCCCAAGCATGGTTAACCTTTTGTACATCGTCTCCCCGCAACTCGATCGCTTGGGGTTCATCTTCTAAAGTTACCACTCGCAGTGCCAAGATATTACCGCGATCGCGTAAAGATCCGTATTCTATTGAGCCAATACCCCCACTCCCCCCAGCAATAAATCCGCCAATTGTGGCTGTGCGGTAAGTCGAGGGCGCCATGCGGATTTCCCAGCCGATTTCTCGTGTTTTTTTATCTATAGCCGCCAACTTTATCCCGGCTTCTACCCGCGCCACCCCTGGCTTCGCCCAAAGAATCTTTTGCATCCGCGTCATGTCTAAAATTACGCCACCGTGCAATGGTACGCATTGCCCATAATTACCAGTCCCAGCACCCCGCACAGTAACAGGTACGCGGTATTTAGCACAAACCGCTGCAACTTTTAAAACCTCAGCTTCACTAGTGGGACGCACCACAATATCCCCCACTTTTCCCTCTAGTTTCGGCACAAGTACCGGGCTAAAGGTGTGATAATCCTGGGATAATTTTGCGACTTGGCCTGGTTCAGTGATAATTTCTATGCCTTCTAGAGAATTAATCAGTGTATCTAAGTTGGTTGTCGTCATAATTTATGAATCAGGCTTTGTAAGTTGATTATTGTCATAGCTTATTATTAATTACCCTACGCCATAATCTGTATACTTATGCTTGTAAGCAGCTTGCTCTTCCCAGAACAATATCCTCTCGTGGTACTCCTATCATCACTAATTTTTTTACTGGATTGCGATCGGTTAAATTCTGTTGCAGCTAGATTTTGCCATTTTTAATATCAAAATGCATCGCGTATCGATTAATACGATTAAATTTAGTAAATTCAAGATTTATTAACACGTTTTAAGATTAAAATGTAGAAAGTCTATAAAATAATAAAATACTGGTAGTAAAAATGGGCGATGAGCCAATGAATGTATCGCTTAATCATACTCACGAGCAATTTGTTCTATCTGAAATTGAAAGCGGAAAATACGCAAACGCAGATGAAGTAATTGCTGCTGCATTGCAATTGCTGGCAGAACAGGAACAATATACTCTTTGGTTAAATGAGACTCGCCAGAAAATAGCAGTTGGTTTAGAAGAAATCGAACGAGGCGATGTTATAGATACGGAAGTTGTCATCAACCAACTCAAAGAAAAATTGCTTCAAAAACGCGAGGCTCAAAAATGAGCCGTTCCACTATCTCTCAAACTGCAAGCAGAGACTTGGTTGGAATTTTAGATTATTTTGCAAATATTAATATTGAAGCTGGGGAACGTTTCATACAGGAGTTTGAGAAAAAGTGCAAAAATATTGTCAATTTTCCAAATATGGGGCGTAGTTACGAAGATATTGCTCCCTTTTTACGAGGAATTCCAATCGATAGTCATATAATTTTTTATAAAGTAATGGACGATGAAATTACAATAGTCCGTGTTGTAAGTGGAAAGCGAGATTTGAAGTCATTGTTTTCAGATTCTTAATCTAGACAGACATGATATAACTCTTGAAATTCTCCTACCTATAGAGCATAATCAAATTCCGATCTAGTTTTCTTCTTTAACAGCACTTTCATGCCACTTACTTAATATAAAATCAGATAAATTACTCAGACCGACAAAAATCAATACACCCAATCCAGTTGTCAAAAACAACGCTGCAAACATCCGAGGAATTTGTAAGTTATAGCTAGATATTAAAATCCGGTAAGCAATACCCGATTTTGCCCCACCAGTCCCGGCGACAAATTCCGCAACCACGGCACCAATTAATGCTAAACCACCGCTGATTTTTAACCCGCTTAAAAAGTAAGGCATGGCACTAGGTAAGCGGAGATATAGTAGTGTTTGCCAGCGAGAAGCTTTGTAAAGTTGGAATAAGTTGAGCAAGTTACGGTCAACGCTATTCAGACCTAATGTAGTGTTAGAAACAATGGGAAAAAAGGCAACTATCCAAGCACAAACTACTAAGGCGGCGAAGGTGTTATTTTTAAGCCAAAGAATTATTAAAGGTGCGATCGCTACTATGGGAGTTGTTTGTAAAATTACCGCATAGGGAAATAAACTGCGTTCAATCCATTTACTTTGAGCAAACAAAATCGCCATCAGCAAACCAGAAATTGCCGCAGCAATAAAAGCAAATATTGTGATTTGCAGTGTAATTAATAATGATGGAAAAAGCTCATTCCAATCACTAATTAAGGTTTGAAATACTAATATTGGCCCTGGCAGGATATAAGGCGGTAAATGCATTACCCGCACCAAGATATCCCATAGGAATAATACTAGAATACCAACTGCGATCGGTGCAAAAATATCAGCAGAAATTAATTTTTCTAGTATTTTATCTGAGTTTTTAAACATTATTTTTAGCTACGTTGAAATAAAAACATCCAATTATTTCTTGTGGGGTGGGCGTCTCGCCCGCCCATAATTACGGGCGGGCAAGATGCCCACCCCACAATATTGAATAATTTATTTTTTGTAAATCACTTATTAAAAGTCTCTCTGTTTACACATAGAGTATTCAGAATTCTAAAGTCTAACTCATTGCTTGGGCTAAATGCAGAGAAATTTCACGGCAATATTGGTTGTACACTGATGATGTACGAAAGTCATTATTACGGGGATAGGAAGCATCAATTTGTATATCTGCGACGATACGTCCGGGACTTGTCCCCATGACTAGCACCCGATTTGATAAATAGACTGCTTCGTAAATATTGTGGGTGACAAAAACCACCGTCCAGTGCTGTTGACACCATAAATTGAGTAAATCGCTATTGAGTTTACTACGAGTAATTTCATCTAATGCCCCAAATGGTTCGTCCATTAACAAGATATTTGGCTGAGTTACTAATGCCCTAGCAATTGATACCCGCATTTTCATCCCACCAGATAATTCGCGGGGATAGTTCTCCTCAAAGCCTTCTAATCCTACCAATGCTAATGTCTGCTTTACCAATTTTTGACTATCTTCTTTAGAAATTCCCGCCAACTTTAAGGGTAGGTGTATATTCTCCCAAACGTTTGCCCAAGGCATGAGGGCAGCATCTTGAAAAACAAAAGCCAATTTTCTTGCTTGCTGAGTTATGCCCCAGTCAATACTACCAGAACTCATAGGCCCCAGTCCGGCAATCAAGCGCAGTACTGTGCTTTTACCGCAGCCAGAGGGGCCGACTAAACTAACGAATTGCGCCTCTGGAATTGCTAAATTCAAGTCTTGCAGGGCAACAGTACCATTGGCGTAGACTTTGCTAATGTGACTGAGTGTGATAATGGGACGGTTACTCATGCAAATAATTTGGAGAATAACAGCGATCGCTCATTTAATTTTAGATTTTAAATTTTAGATTCTGGATTGCAGATTACAAATTTAAAATTTAAACAGGTTGGAAGCCCCTGAATTCATCCGTGAAATAAACCTAAAATCCAAAATCCAAAACCCAAAATTGATTCACTTTTTGTAATAGCCTACCCCTTTATTCACAAATTGCAAGGTGTACGCTTCTTTATAATTAACGTTGAGTTGGGAAATTTTAGTATTAACCATACTATCGAAGAGTGATTTCCACTTTTCGTCACTCATTGCCCCGATACCTTGTTTTTCTGCTATGTCAGAAAGAATTATTCCATATTCGTTGAGCTTTTGAATGCTATAAGCCAGTTGCTCATCTGTCATTTCTGGATTATCTTTTTTAATCAGTTGATTTCCTGGTTGGGGATTTTCTAAATAGCTATACCAACCTTTGATGGAAGCATCAACAAATCGCTGCACTAATTCTGGATTTTTTTCTACGAGTTCTTTTTTGGTTTCAATAGTGGTTGCGTATGGTTGATAACCATAATCTGCTAATAAAAATACCACTGGTTCAAAACCGCCCTGCTTTTGAATGGCAAAAGGTTCAGATGTAACATAACCTTGTTGGGCTGAATTTTTATCAGTTAAAAAAGGAGCCGGATTAAAATTGTAAGGACGTTTTTGATCGTCGGTAAAACCATACTTTGCTTCCAGTAAAGGCCAATAGGTAATATTGGCAGAAGCAGAGACATAAATTGGTTTGCCTTTAAGATCGCCAAGGGTTTTAATTGCTGTGTTGGGATGGGCGATGAGACACCAAGGATCTTTTTGAAAAATTGCTGCGACTGTGATTTTGGGAATACCCTGTGCAATGGCATTCACGGCATCAATGCCATAACCCATAAAGAAATCTACCGCACCCCCCATCAACAATTGAGTACCACTACCTACCTGGGGGCCGCCCATTTTGATAGTGACATCTAAGCCGTAGTCTTTGTAAATATCAGTGGCAATCGCCTGGTAGAATCCCCCGTGTTCTGCTTGTGCTATCCAGTTTGTGCCGAATGTCACTTTGTCCAACCCAGAACTTTTTGTTGATGGTTCGTTGTTGTTAGTACAAGCTGCAATCAAGCTGCTAGCAATACAGATAGAACCGTATTGAATAAAATCACGGCGAGTGAGGCGATGATTTGTTGCTGATGAGGGAGAAGACGGATTCATAAAAAAGTATGATGCTCTCTCCTATCTACCGTCGTAACTCAATCTATACGTACATTCTAGAATCAATTTTTGATTCACCAGCGAATAGGGTTGAATTTCGAGAGCGCGTTTAAAAGCGCGGATTGCCTCACTATACCTTCCTAGTGCTGCATAACACAAACCCATGCCATGAAGGGCACCAAAATGTATTGGATTTATCTGCACAACCATCTGACAATCTGCTAGAGATTTTTGATAATCGCCAATGCTGTAATAAAGAAAAGCTCGCCGATTCCAAGCTTCGGCAAAATCTGGCTGTTCTCTAAGAAGTTCCGTCAGTGCTGTTTCGGCTTCAGTAATTTCGCCCGCATCCAGTAACTTTTGGCTGCGATCGATCCTTTCTAGGCCATAGATTCCCTTTTGCTGAAACCAGATTCGCCAGATTTTTCTGGTTGCCTGTTCGCGGACTGTAGCATCGGGATTTTTTAACTCTTCAAGTAAGGAATTGATTGATAAAGAATCCATGAATTTGAGATCGGTGAATATACCTTTATTTTTACTTTCTCACAAAAATTAACGTCTAAAACATTTTTAAAGTCATCTTTAAATTTACGGAGATTAATTGCTATTTATGAAATTTCTGTGTTATTTTTTGTATTCGATATGACTAATGCCAAACTCGACATTAAAACTCATAACTGCTTGTTGGTAAGGATGTTACGCTTTTAAAAATAAAAACTAACTATAGGTAGTTGACAATTCCCTAGTAATTAATAATTCATAAAAACATTACAAAAAATTCCCGACTATGCCAAAGCAAGACGACGTTTCCAGGCATATTGTTCTCACTTCTCATCCTAGTAGCTTTGGCCCTAAGCCAGTTCCCATTCAATGGGGGGCAACCGATCCCATGCAAAGGGGGCCAATTATTGCCACGCTGACCAAGCAAGCACATCGCAATGTCATTGGTACTCACTCTGGCAGTTATGCGATTTATCGCGCTCTAGCAGTGGCTAGCGGTGCTTTGCAGTCAGATCGGAGAGCCGATTTGACAAATACATCTCCAGTAGAGCATATCGGCCCTTACCCCAGTTGGTTTGATGCCCAGAAGATAGTATCCCTCGATCCCTTTGGGGCAATCGCATCTGAGGTATTTTCATCCTATTACCAACAGGGGTATGATATCCGTCCCACCATCGCCATCACGAAAGCTCACATTAATATGCCGGAACTGCAAGATGCAATAGACAAAGGGCGCTTGCAGGTAGATGGCAAAATTATGAAATCAGGTGGCGATTTAGTTGTCATTAAAGCCGCCATTGAACCAGTTTGGTATTTACCAGGAATTGCCAAGCGTTTTGGCATTTCAGAGGCGCAATTACGCCGTGCTTTATTTGAACAAACCGGCGGGATGTTTCCGGAATTGGTGACGCGTTCGGATTTTGAGGTGTTTTTGCCGCCAATTGGAGGCGTAACAGTGTATATTGTCGGCGATATCGCTGCGATCGCCGATCCCAATAAACCCGTAGCCGTGCGAGTTCATGATGAATGCAACGGTTCTGACGTATTTGGCTCAGATATTTGCACCTGTCGCCCCTACTTGGTACATGGAATTGAAGTATGCGTCCAAACTGCACAGTCAGGCGGCGCTGGTGTAATTATTTATTGTCGTAAAGAAGGCCGTGCCTTAGGAGAAGTAACGAAATTCTTAGTATACAACGCCAGGAAGCGGCAAGAAGGAGGCGATCGCGCTGATGCCTACTTTGCCCGCACTGAATGTGTCGCCGGAGTCGAAGACATGCGCTTCCAAGAATTGATGCCAGATGTGTTACATTGGCTCGGCGTCACCCGCATTGACCGCATGGTGTCCATGAGTAATATGAAATACAATGCCATCACCCAAGCGGGAATTGAGATTGTAGAAAGAATACCAATCCCAGAACATTTAATTCCCCAAGATGCACGGGTAGAAATCGAGGCTAAAAAAGCCGCTGGATATTACACCACGGGAGATGTATTAGATGCTAATAGCTTGTCTGAGGTGAAAGGTCGAGGCTTGGTAGAGTAAGAAGATGGGGAGTGTGGGGGGAAAGAGAATTTATGCTTCCCCCTCTTCCCCTTCGTCCCACACCTGCTGCTTGCCCAATGACCAATGACCAATGACCAATGACCAATGACTAATCAACTAATTACATATCTTCGTTCGCCAGTGGCGATTCGGGAACGGTGTGGGCAACTGTTTGCATTCGTAAATGAGGGAAAATCGCGTTATTTTAATTGTGATTTGACGCAATTGACAAAAGTTGCAGATTATGTGGTTGATGTCATGCGTTGCGAATACCCGGATTTGCAAATTCCGTTTCATAGCCGTTGGCGACATTTTGAGGCTGGGGGTGTGCCGCGTTTAGCTGTGTTGGATACTCAGTTGGCGGGACTAACACCCTTGGAAAAAGCTGCTGCTAAGTTTGATTTGGCAATTGTTAGCGTGTTGTTGGATGCGGGCGCGGGGAACAATTGGCGTTATCACGAACAAGAGACTGGGTTAAAGTTGGGGCGATCGGAAGGGTTGGCTGTAGCCAGTTTTCAAATGTTTTGTGAAGGCGCTTTTTCCAGTCACAATTTGCCCCAAGTAGATGCTCAAAAACTGCAAGCATTTACAGAAGCAGAACTCGCAACTGGGTTTCAGGTAAATGCAGAAAATCCTCTAGTGGGAATTACTGGGCGTTTGAAATTATTACAAAAATTAGGACAAGCTGTAGCTTCTTCACCTAATTTGTTTGGGAATGAAAACCCTCGTCCAGGAAATTTGGTAAATTATCTTTTGGATAAATCTGAAAATGGACATTTAGCCGCTGCAACAGTTTTTAGTGCAGTTTTAGAAGGACTAAGTGAAATTTGGCCTGGGAGATTAGAAGTTGCTGGGGTAAATTTGGGAGATGTTTGGCGACATCCCGCTGTTAGCGATGATGGCTTAGTACCTTTTCACAAATTGTCTCAATGGCTGACATATTCTTTATTAGAACCACTACAGCAACTAGGTTTAATAATTACTGGTTTAGATGCTCTTACAGGATTACCAGAATATCGCAATGGGGGATTATGTATTGATTTGGGACTTGTTGGTGTTAAAGACTTAGAGATTTGGCGATCGCCCCATTCAGTAGCATCGGAAGTTATAGTTGAATGGCGTGCTTTAACTGTGATTCTCTTAGATTATATCGCCGCTACAGTGCGCGAAAAGTTGAATATGATCCCCGAAGAAATGCCATTAGTAAAAATTCTCCAAGGCGGAACTTGGACGGCTGGGCGAAAAATTGCCGCTGAACTTAGAACAGGTGATACATCACCTATTCAAATAGATAGTGATGGTACAGTATTTTAGCTATCAAATTTTATAGAACTAGTTAAAAATAATTTATCATCTCAAATTACCTCTTTCTTTATGTCCTTTGTGGTTTGTTTTTGTTTATTTTACATACGCTCTGAATATTCATCTAAAAGTTTTACAAAATATGCACGAACGAGTAACATTAATTCAACATCCCTTGATTCAGCACAAGCTAACGCTGATGCGAAAAGCTGAAACCAGCACCACGAAATTTCGCACTCTTCTCAAAGAAATTAGCCTGTTATTAGCTTATGAAGTCACGCGAGATTTACCGCTAAAATCTGAACAGATTCAAACACCATTAGCCCCAATGAATGCACCAATGCTGGCTCCCGATAAAAAATTGGTGTTAGTCTCTGTGATGCGTGCGGGACAAGGAATTTTGGATGGGATGTTAGAGTTAATACCATCAGCAAGGGTGGGGCATATTGGTTTATATCGTGACCCCAAGACTTTAATTCCTATTGAGTATTATTTCAAAGTTCCTCATGATGTTGACAAGCGCGATATGCTTGTGGTTGACCCAATGCTGGCTACTGGAAATTCAGCTGTGGCAGCTGTGGAACGCTTGAAATCAACTAATCCCCTATCAATTAAGTTTATCTGCTTACTCGCGGCGCCGGAAGGTATTGAGCGTTTCTGCCAAGCGCATCCTGATGTACCGCTGTATACTGCTGCCATTGATGACCATTTGGACGAACATGGTTATATTATCCCAGGATTGGGAGATGCAGGCGATCGCTTGTTTGGTACAAAATAACTAATTACTCATAGAGCCAAAGACGAAGGAGTAGTAATTAAATGCACATCCTTGATTAATAATTTTTATACTTCTAGTATTTGGAATTGTTTACCTGAAAAGTCAAATTAAATACATTACATTGATACGCGAACTTAATCTAAAGCATCGATACAATTTTCAGAATGTTACCTGATATAGTATAATTTTCAAAACTCCTACTTGGAGACTTGAAAAATGAGTATTTTACTCTAACTGCTAATGATACAACCTACTATTGGACAACTAGAAACAGAAATATCAGACCAGGTTAAAAATTTATATAATGAAAGATTGGGACAGCCTCCTACCCAAATTATTTGCCATTTTTTTGAAACCGAAATTGTAATTTCTTTAGAAAACTCCGTTACCCCGGTTGAAGAAACTCTACTTCAGGGAGGCTATGACAACTTAGCCGAACAAGTCCGATTATATTTAGATAAATTAATTAAACCACAATTGAAAAAAATAATAGAGCAAATTGTTGACAAACCTGTCCTTGACCTGATGACGAATACAAATTTAGCAACAGGCCGTACTGGAATTATTGTTATTTTAAAATCTATTACCTGAAATGTATCTTCGAGGAAAACTTTAAAAATTTAACTGATTAATAAGCAGCAGATTGACAGTTAGAGGCTATTTAAAAGTAAAAATAAAAATGTTGTAGGTAAGTCGGCACAATAAAACCCAACTGTGTGAATAAAAGTAAACAAGCTCAAATCCTTTTCCCCCTGTCCCCTGCCTTATCACAAGGATAATTATTTACGCCGATTTACTTACTCGCGTGTAAATTAGCTTTTCCTAAGCTGAGAGTTTGGTTACTCCCAGCTTTGAAAAAACTTAACGACACTGACGATATTTGATGTGATAAACCAAACCACGATGGGCAAGGTCAAAGGAGTCAACAGTAGCCATCCCTTGACCACTAGCGGTAATGGCAGCATTCACCCGCATATTTACACTGTCGCCACAGCGCGACCAGACATCAGCCACAGTCACTAGCCGATCTCGAACGTTGTAGTCAGTTTCACCGTTAAATACCCTAGAAAAAACAGGGCCGCGCTGACCAGCAAAAAAGTATTCGGCTCTGAGTCTGCCAATTGTGGAGGGAGCAACATACCCCCGATAATCAGCATCATATAGGGAAATTTGAAAGCCTTGCGGTACTTGAATCGGAATGCTCATATTACAGCTTTTGCGCCTTTCTGCTGACTTATTCCCCACAGCAATAAATTGATCGAATAAAATACTTAGCTCTTGACCATCGGGACTAACGCTGACGCTAGCAGAACCATCGGGGCAACCATTACCACCATATTCTGCGCCTAAAATTTCAACTTTGTCGTTAGCAAGAGCCGGGCCGATGGAAGCCGTAATCAATGTTGCCGCAGCTAGAAAAGCTTTAACAAAATTAACACTTCTTTTCTGAAAAATTTGACTATTCATTACTCACCTAACTTGAGTATTTTGTACAGTGTTAGCTCCAAATTTGATATGAATAATTCCGGAAAATTTATCAGAAAAATTTTGTAAAAAGCCTGTATTGATTGAAAAAAATCTTTATGTATAAGTTTTAACTTTTTAGATAAAAATTGTATGGAGAAAGCATCTAAAATAAGCTCTATCCTGTCAAATAATGAGCCGATAGACGATGAGACTAAGTATAAGTTTGGGTATAATTTTTAGAGATTTTAAACTATCAAAATCTTCATCAGAAAGTGTTAATTAGCTCAAAGCAAGGAATATAGACACCTGCAATTTACTGAAAGCTAGTTGGATGCGGTGTACTTAAGCTAAATTTATACGCTGAATTTAAATATAGTTAACTCATATAAATTTTTTATCTAAGTTAAGTATTATTATTCAGAATTAGCGCGGAAAACATATAGATTTTGTAGATAAATGCACAGCATTTTTACTCACTAAATAAAATATTTAGCAAATTATAATTAGCACTCGTTTTTCCACTAATGGTTTCTGATTTTTTTGACCTCTAAATTCTTAGTTAAGCCTTCAATATTGAATCTGTGCTTGCTTAACGACTAAAAAGTTCTATCTAGTGTTCCCGCAAAAGTGGAATAGACGATCGCTTTTAACTTGAGATTACACATTGATAGAAAATGTGTTGTAAAAAGCACATATTTTGTAAGTATTTAGTATTCCTAAACCCCTACCGATCGCGATTTTCAGGGAAATAGGGAAGACCTAATGCTTTTGGGGTTACAGATTTACCAGTCTTACTTACCAATGCCAAAATTGCGATTGCATAAGGTAACATCACCAGAAACTGATAAGGTATATTTGCGCCTAACGCCTGAATTCGCAACTGCAAGGCTTCTGTAGCGCCAAATAACAAACAAGCCAAAGCAGTGCCTACAGGATGCCACCTACCAAAAATTAAAGCAGCGATCGCAATAAATCCTTTGCCAGCACTCATATTTTCTGTAAAAAATCTTACTTGCACTAAAGTGAGATTCGCACCTCCCAAACTTGCAAGACAGCCAGCGATCGCCACCGCCCAATACCTCACGGATTCTACGCTTATTCCAGCTGTTTTCGCTGCCTGAGGATGTTCTCCCACCGCTCGTAAAGTCAGACCAAAGCTTGTACGAAATAAAATATATGTACTTATAATTACTAAAAAAACAAGTAAATATACAAAAATATCTTGTTGAAATAGCACCGACCCCAACAGCGGAATATTAGCAAGACCAGGAATAACTATCGCTTCAATTCCCGGTAATCGTTGAGTACTACCACTGCTAAACACCAACCGCGCCAGAAACGATGTCATCCCTGATGCTACAAGATTAATTGCTAAACCTGAAACCAGGTGGTCAACACGCAAAGTTACACACAAAAAAGCATGAAGTAGGCCTGCCAAACCCCCAGCAATCAAAGCTGCAAAGACACCAACCCAAACATTACCTGTGTAAAAAGTAGCAACGGCACTACTAAAAGCTCCAGTCAGCAACATCCCTTCCAGGGCAATATTTAGCACTCCCGAACGCTCCGAATACAACCCGCCAAGTGCGGCAAATGCCAGAGGTACAGTTAGACGCAAACTCGCAACTAAGTAATCGGAAAAAAAAGTTAGGTTATCCATAAAACAGTGGTGAATATTGACTGAATTATCAACGAAGGCAGGAGGAAAACTGCCTTCTGCCTCCTTCAGTAGACCTCTTGCCCCACTCCCCATTCCCTAACTCTCAATCAACTGACGTGCCAATGCCATCGCCTCTGTTGGTGTGGAAACTTTCCCCTCGGCTTGTGCGATCGCAATTTCTGTTAACAATTTGCCTACTATTGGTGAAGCTGGAATATCTAGTGCTATAATCAACTCCTTCCCACTGACTAATGTAGTGGGATGAGCGACCAGATCGTCAGGGTTCAGGTAGCGGTTGATTAAAGGTGCAAAGACAACTGCTGTGTTTAGCTGCTTGTTGCCAGACATCGCCTCTACCAAATTATCAAATGCTACGGCTAGGGCTACCGTGGCAGGAAACACAATATCTGCATCTTGGAACAAAAAGTATTGTTCTCGCAAAGACATATTCGCTATTTTCAGCTGCGGTGATAATTTGAGAGCAGTGGTTACACCGCGAATTTCAGCACGACTGTAGGTAAGTTCCTGTAATTCTATTTCTGCTAATTCTGGATTTGGGTTGACAAGACAAGCAAGTTTAGCAATGGCTAACCAAGTACTTTTGATGGTATCCCGGACATATGCTTGTAGTTGTACTCCCAATTGTTGCCAATTTTGAGCGAGTAAAACTGCTGCATCGTCAACAGCTGCTAGTTTATTTAAACTTTCACGGGTGGCACTTTTGAAAAAAGGTTTAACTAAACCATCTTCCCAAGCAGTTGTTATCCAGGAAGTACCTTGAGAATTTGCCAATAAATAACTCATTTCTACCCGAAATCGTTCTGCTGCAACTTTGCTGATGTGTGATGCTAGAGAACGAATTGTGGTTTGGGTAGCTGACTCAATAGTAAAATTCAGTTGGGCAGCTTGGCGATAAGCTCGCATTAACCGCAAAGGATCGTCTTCGAGGTTAGCGGGTGATACCATTCGCAAAATGCCCTGTTGTAAATCTGCATAGCCTTCTAAAGGATCGATGATTTCTTGGGTGTGGGGATTGTAAGCGATCGCATTTATTGTAAAGTCGCGTCTATGCAAGTCAACCTCTAGACTGTCTCCTTCTTGTTGAGCAAAGTCAGCCGTGGCGTGGGGAAAAACCACACGGGCAATTTGTCGTTGTGCATCGAGTAAGACAAACCCAGCATTATAATGATGGGCGATCGCTTTTGCTACCTTTACCGCGTCAGATGGTATGACAAAATCTAGATCTAGATATTCGCGAGTTCTACCAAGGATGGCATCGCGAACAGCACCACCCACCATATAAGCGGGTTGTGGCAATAACGCCAAGCTAAAAGGCCAATTTTCGGGAGCTAGGGTAGAAGCAACAGAAGAATGCATTGTAATAAAAATCAACCCAGCAACTAATGAATAACACTCCAGCTTAAGCTAGATTAACAATAAAGGCCCCTGGAGTTGGTTCTATTATGTGTATTTGCGTGAACTGCCACTATGTAGACCGCTGTCTCACCTATCATGCCGTAGAAGGGCAGCACCAACAACCCCACTTGACCGAAACACCAGATTTTGACCCGAATGAACCTTCTATCAACGTCAACATCCGGACTAAAGATGATGTGATTGAAATGGAATGGGACGTTGTTGGTTGTCTGAGCTTTAAGCGGGAAATGGGTAAATGGTCGAAGTTGCGTCCTGGAGAATTAGTGCCGACTTAAATTTTGGATTTAAGATTTGCAATTTTAGATTGGCAATTCAATTCCAAATTTATTAACAAAAATCTTGGCAAAATTATGAATTGTCTATAGGGGCGTACAGCTGTACCCCCCTACCTACTTTCTATGCAGCATCACCCTAAAGCATAAAAAACAGAAAACTAATAACAATTTGGAAAAAGAATGCGACAGTTAGGTAGGGGCACAACATTGTTGTGCCCTTACGAATCAATTAATGTGTCGCAAAGATTATTTGAATTGCTATAACAAAATCATTTGCAGAATTAGGGCGGGCTTTTCGGCCCACTCCACAATAGTTTCATAAAATTTAGATATGCAAACTAGATGCGGAATAAGCGATCGCTTTGACAAATCTGCTGAAAAATGCGTTACTCTAACCCAGATAGAAAAAGCAATTCTCAATCCAAAATCTAAAATCCAAAATCCAAAATTCACTTAACGGATGCCATCATTATCAATTGCACTGTAGCTATCGTTAGGAAAAAGCCCCAACCAAGGGTCAGAACTAGGAGTTAAAAATAGTTGTGCGTAGACTTGTTGATTGAGGGTTTCTACATTCTTTGTTTGGTTACCTTCCAGAAACCATTGATGAATTTGGCTGTGCAATATATATTCGTTTCTGACTGTATCTAAAGCCATTGCAGCTTCAAAATTTTTGACTATTATCGGCAAATTATCTTTTGTAACGTTGGCAGGCTGGGACTTTTTAGCTTTAATTAAAGAAATGCTGTTTCGATCTAACTTCGCATCGCTGGCGTAGAGTTGAGCAATGTTGTTCCAAGCTTCTTGGTCGGTAATTTCAGCTAAAGCCTTTTGATTTTGTTGGGCATTAGGCTGGAGAGCAGTGAGCATTGGTGTTTCAACTCTCATTTTAGAAACTGCCAGGGAACTTGCAATTTCGGCTGTTGGTGGTTGAGTGGAATTACTAGGAGATTCTACCAACTTTGGAGGAGACTGGATACCCAAGCGGGATAAATCAGCAAGCCATTGGGCTTGGATAGAATTGTAGCGATCGCTGTGGTATTTTCTTAAAAAAGCTTCGCGATCGCTTGGTGTAAGTTTGCTATAGTTTTTTGCTACTACTTCAGCCTGTTGTAACTGCCCAAGAAACGCCTTAGGGCCATATAATCCTGGAATTGCATCGATTGGGCGACCGGATGCATCTAATATATAGTGAATGCTATTGCCTGTAATTGTCCGTTCCAACTTGCGACCATCACCGAAATCAATTGTAACTTTTGGTACAGGGCGCACTGATTCCCAGTGCAAAATAAAGCGCTCTTGAAGCAGCCGAGAAATTTCACTATTGGGATATAGCGCCACCCTGAAGAACCTACTATTAGCACAACTTAAATCGCGATCGAGTCTGCCCAACAAGCGCAGAGACAAAATCGGTTTACCGCTGGTTTTGGCAGCAGCTTTAGCTTGTTCGATGTCTGTATACCAATACAGACGAGAGGCGTAACAGTCCCGTTGTTGGCAGAGTTCGTCTAAAGCCGCCCGCAGTGCAGCAGAAGGTAAAACATTATCTGAAGAATAGTTGTTTAACTCATTGGCATGGGATTTGAGGAATATCTGCAAGCCATTTGCACCCTGTTTGCGAAGTACAGAAGCTTCTTGAGATAACTTGGAGGTTTCATTTACAGGAGTTTGAGCATGAGCTGTCTGCAAAAGAGTGAGGCTAACTAGTATGAGTACGAAGGGATTTTTGAGAGTTCTAAATTTCATAAATTTTAAGAGGATAGAAGTGTGGATGTTAAGCTATTACGCTTTTAAATTGCACAGTCACTCATTGTGTTGACTAGTTAACTGCCAACAAACCAGAGAAATCTAGTTTAATTTCTAAGATTGAACGGATGCTAGTAAAGTTTCTCAAAAGGATAAGTAGGTATACATAATTAATGTAAACTACAAAAGTTTAAAACTCTAATAACAACTGGCTTTTCCCTTCTACCTGCTACTTAGTAAATCTTCAAAAATCTACATACAGTAGATTGCAACTTTGTGAAGTACAGATAATTGCCGAACCCGGAGGATACGGTCGTAACCTTCTCTAAGAGACGCTAAGAGCGAACGGATTCCGCTTTAGCGGTACGCCCTTATATGTGTACTTTCATGTACCTGAAAAACGCTGTAAATCACAAAAGTTATCGCTTAATTGTTGTAGGACTTACACATTGGCAGGAAAGACCAAATATGAATGATTTAAAAACCACATCTGTCGTAGGGGCACAGCAATGCTGTGCCTCTTCAGCGCCGGTCTATGTACCATCAAAAAATGATTCATAAAAGTCTAAAACGATTTATGCATCGTAAATGCATACCATGATTAATTTGTACAGTGCGTAAGTCCTATGTTGGTTCTCTGTATGGAGGCAATTTTAGGATATTGACTCTTAAGCTTATAGACAAATCATTTTCTCAGTATTTACCTAACAAACTCAGGTTTATATCCGTCCCCAAACATATACAGGTATTTATTTACGGAAGCAACTTCATCAAAAGTACAAATTATTAAAATTCAGATGTATTAATTTTGTATTTAAATTTATTTAAGCTAAAAAATGATAGCGCTGTGATGAAGATTGATTTTTTTTTAAATCAGTAATATCTCTGTTTAAAATCAAAGCAAATATAACTAAATTATTGATATTGTAAGTTGCACTAATTTCTAGTCACAGCTAGGAATGGGTAATACGCTTTATTTGAGAGCGCAATAAGTTATCTGGGTAAAATCGCGATTTTCTTTGAGACAGAAAACAAATACAAGCTCTGAAAACTTGGAATATTTATTAACCAATTTGACAAATCACCATGCACAAATATATTTGGAATCTGCTAATGCTGGTATTAGCAACAATTTCGACTTGCGCTATTACTCCATGTCATGCTCAAACGGCTGCAAAATCCGCTAGTCAAAATACTACTGACAATATTAGTTCCGTATCTTCAAATTCATCTTCTGCTGTCCAATTGCGTGATTTAGTCAATTCTACTGATAACAAATCGACTGTCCTATCTGAGACTGTTAGTAACACTTCTGTTTCTCAAGCTAATATAACTGCACCTCAACCCAAGGTCAGAATTCCTATATTCAGCAGAATTTTTCGCACACCTTCGATGGGGCAGTAATTAAGTACTCAGACAAACCAATTTATAATATTGCGTCTATGGCAGAAAATAGGGAACAGGCTTAAAAGTTTCTTGATGTTGAACTTTTTCGATGGTATTTTCAGGTGAATAGACTACGCGTTAGGGACACAGCATTGCTGTGTCCCTACGTCTATGTGTAGATGTGGTTCAGATACACGAAAACTATTGCAAATCGAGCGGCTGTTCCACAGCTTGCTTATATAAATTTGATTAAAGTCTTGGGGTTGGAGCATTTTGTCTGTCTTAATTATGCAATTGAAATGTGGAGCAATTTAATCATCCTAGAGACATAGTTTTTTGGCTCCAGAATGGGTAATCTCTTCAACTTGAATCAATAGTGAATAGGTTGCCCTGATTGGAATTACAAATCAAAGCGATCGCTCTGATTCATATTTTTATTTTGCAGTAAAAAGCTTGATATTTTTCTACCCACAGTTGTGAAGGCAATCGCTCAAAAGAAAGATGGAATCACCCTAAACTCTATGTAAACCTGATATTAGCAATAATTCCAAACACTTTGTTAGAGGAGAACTCAGGATGGTAGCTACTTTAGATGATACGAAACGCAATGCTATTGCTGTGAAATTAGCAAGTATCAAAGCGCTGCAACAATTGGTCATCGAAAATGAACAACTCCTTTTGAAAGAAGGACTTGATTCCGAAATTGCCGATCGCATCCGCAATTTCATCAAAGATGATGAAAAAAATCTTGGTGTTTTGGAAACTGTAATTGTTCAGTATGGCATTCAGGCTGAACCCAAAAAAAACGTGACAGAATTCATTGAAAAAGCTCGCGAATTGTTTAAGGGTTCTGAGCTAAGCCTATATGAAAAAGTATCTCAACACGAATTGCTGAAACATCAACTAGTAACTAGTGGCTTGATAGTACACAAAGCTGCTCAAAAAGTTGGTGCTGATATAATGGTGGCGATCGGGCCTTTGAATACCGTTAACTTTGAAAACCGCGCTCACCAAGAGCAACTCAAAGGTATTCTAGAAATTCTCGGCGTCCGCGAACTAACTGGACAAGATGCAGATCAAGGAATTTGGGCACGCGTTCAAGATGCTATGGCTGCGGTAAGTGGCGTAGTAGGTAGTGCTGTCACCCAAGGTAGTGACAAAAAGGATCTGAATATCCAAGATGTCATTCGCCTCGATCACAACAAGGTAAATACTCTGTTTACCGAATTGTTACAAAGCAACGATCCACAAAAGATCCAAGAATACTTCGGTCAAATTTATAAGGATCTCACAGCTCACGCTGAAGCTGAAGAAGAAGTTGTCTACCCAAGAGTACGTTCTTTCTACGGTCAAGACAACACCCAAGAACTGTATGACGAACAAGCCGACATGAAGCGTCGGTTAGATCGAATTAAATCTATCAGCCCCTCTGCACCCGAATTCAAAGATGGAGTCAAAGAACTGATGGAAATTGTTGGCGACCACGTTCGTCAAGAAGAAAGCACAATGTTTGCTGGAATTCGCAACAACTTGAGTACTGAGCAAAGTGAGCAACTCGCTACCGAATTCAAAGCTGCTAAAGCCCGGATTCAAGAAAAATTAGGCGTTGTTAGTGAATCTAAGAGCTAATCTAATTTAGTTGCGATCTGAAATTGCTAGGTAAATAGAGCAACTCCTAACACTATGTGTTAGGAGTTTTTGTTTATTTTTGAGGACTGGGGACAAGGGGAGATGGGGGAGTGTGGGGAGTGTGGGGAGTGTGGGGAGAGAGGGGGGAAAAATTTCTTCACCATCCTCCCACACCTCCCACACCTCCCACTCTCTCATTACCTATTGCTTACAATCCAAATTCTGCTGCCAATATTTATAAGCTGCGTAAGCCATAGTCACAACCCCAGTGATAATGGCAGATTCATTAACTTCAAATTGGGGATGGTGTAATGGGTGGTTAACGATTCTTTCTTTGTAGCCTACACCCAAGCGAAACATTGAGCCAGGGACGCGTTCTAAATATATAGAAAAATCTTCGGCACCAAGGGACGGTTCGGGTAAGACTTGAACGCGATCGCTACTCCAAGCTTCTTCTGCGGCTGATTGTAACAATTGTGTCAAACCATAATCGTTTTGAACGCTAGGTACGCCCTGACGATAATTAACTTGATAGCTTGCTCCATAAGCACGGCAGATGCTAGCTACAATATTTTCGATCCAATTTGGCAAATGGGCACGGGTTTCAGGATGAAGCGATCGCACCGTTCCCAATAACTGTACTTTATCAGCAATCACATTGGCCGCTCTGCCCCCATTAATTTTACCAATGCTCAACACCACAGGACGTAAGGGATTCTGTGTGCGGCTGATGGCTTGTTGCAATCCAGTAATCACTTGAGCCGCCACCCAAATGGCATCAATCGCCTCATGGGGACGCGCCCCATGTCCAGATTCACCAATAATCAAAATTTCTAAATCGTCAGCAGCAGCAGTCAACGCCCCATACCTCACTCCAATGGAACCTGCGGGTATAGAAGGGAAAACATGAACTCCTAATATAGCTGAGACGTTTTCCATCGCCCCATCTTTCAGCATCCAGCTTGCCCCTTGGGCAATTTCTTCGGCTGGCTGAAATAAAAACCGCACTTTACCACCCAATTCTTCTGCTATTTGGGCAAGTATCATTGCCGTTCCTAATCCCACCGTGGTGTGGACATCATGACCGCAAGCGTGCATCACACCAGCTGCGCGAGAGGCATATTCCAAATTAGTGCCCTCTTGAATTGGCAAAGCGTCCATATCCGTGCGAATTGCCAATAAACGCTCATTTTGACTAGTGTTTTGCAGTTCGCCGATAACGCCTGTTTTACCGACTCCTTCCTGCACATGCAAACCACTAGAAGACAAAACACCAGCTACAAAGGCAGCTGTTTGGTATTCCTGACCGCTGAGTTCAGGGTGGGAGTGAATGTGGCGGCGAATTTCAATTAAGCGAGGCGCTAGTTTTGCCGCTAAGTCTTTAATACGAGTAAGCATCGATATCAATTTGTCTACAGGCTTGCTTCTATGATAAGAAACTGTTAACAAATAGAGCCAAAAATAAAGGTTTTTGGGAATTAGGAATTAGAAATCGTTTTCTAATTCCTAATTTCCAACACGCAATACTTTATCGCCAATCTTCCCAGTTTTGGTTAAAAATGGATGTATCCGGGAAGGCAGTCGGGTTACCATTTTTTTCCAACAAGCGTTTGAGTGCTTCTAGCTGTGGTTCTGGTTTGGGTAAGTCATCGACTAGTTGGTAAGGTGCGATCGCATTTTTAATCGCAAAGCTAGCAACGGTTCCCGCAGCTGCACCAGCCGACCATTCAAAGGAATGTACTCGATAAGCGGCGGCGGCAATATGACTAGTGCCAATGCTTTTACCTCCTACCAGTAAATTGTCAATTTTCTGGGGAATCATCGCTCTCAAGGCGATTTGGAAGGGATAAGCTTGACCAGCACCGCGTCTTTCGCCTGCACGTTCTGTGTTACCAGGGGCTTCTGGGGGACTGTTGGTCATACAAGGATGGAAATCTATGGCGTAGTGACCAATGCCTATAGCGTCGGGGAAAATAGTAGAACGAGTCCGGCGCATTACTTTGTCTGGTGAAATCTCCCCCGCAATTACAGATGTCGCTTCTAACCCTGCCAGGGCGGCTGTTAATTGCCGATACATATCTGGTGGCAGAGTTTTGCGGTAATATTCGTCATTATAATTGCGGCGAGAAATATCAATTTCCCAAATTGTAAAGCCTCCTGGCTGTCCCCAACTTGGACGGCCAATGATGCGGCGTCCTTCTCGCATATAGGGATATTTCGATAAACCGTGTACTGTCCCCATTGGCGACTTTAGCCCTGCCACATAGCGGTTATTGGGTCGCGGCTGCTTAACACCTTCCCCTAGTTGAGAATCCGTAGTTCCAGCCACCAACCAGTAATAGTAAGAGAGGGCATTTTCTTCACCTTTGCGGAGGGTTTCTGTCCGCAGCCCTCCCATCCAACCCCCTGATTGTAACTGCCCGGTACTTTGTAACTGTTGGCGAGTATAAATTAGGTTATCCTTGGCTGTTCCGGGGCGGTAGTCGTTACCCCAAGTCCAGTTTTGCATCGAAATCTCCCCTGGTGTCGCTGCATTAAAAGTTACACCACCAAATTTTGTGGGTTGCCCTTTCTTGGGACTCCAAATGCGACGGTAGGTGAAAACTAAGTCAAAATTAGCCAGTCGTGTCAATTCATAGCTAAAGTATGGCGAGTATTGTAAATAAAATGGCGGCATTGTCTGGGGTTGCGGTTCCTTAGTTGCCTCCATTGCAAAGGTGTAGGTAAAGCCTTGAGGACAATAAAGATCGTTGGTAGTACTGGAAGCAGAAGGTTCCAAGTAAGAACGGGCATCAATGCCTAAGCGATAGGGGACATCAGCAAGGGCGATAATTTCCCCGGTTTCGCTGGCGTCTACAACATACCACTTGGGAGTATCTCCTTTAGTTTGCTTGGGAATGAAACGGAGAATGGTTTTGGTAAATCGAGACGAGTTATCGTAGCGATAGGCGTCTTCAATAACTTGAGATAAAGTAAAGGTGTTAAGAGGTGGTGCGCCTTTTGGTGGTTGATGTTGGATGGCGATCGCACTATTAATTAATTTACCATCAGCACCAATCTCCAAATCCTTAATTACCGTGTTAGGAAACCATTGCAGCTTTCCTTTGCCCTGCTTTTCGGCATCTTTGAGCATCTGAGCCAAAATGGCATGAGCATCGCGGGGAAGAAAACAAGAGTCACTAACCCAACAATCACCAGGATTCAGTTTACCGTATTTACGCTCAATGCGGTTTCGCAATTCCAGATAGCCGCGAGAATAGAATTGCTTTGCCCGTTGGGTTGGGCGTTCATCTAATGCAGATGTCCCTTGGGCAGAAATTTGTCCTCCTAGCCAGTCAGTAATTTCGGTGAGGCAAACAGTTCGTCCTGCGAGTAACCCCTCATAAGCTGTAGCCGCACCGGATAGCCCGCCACCCACAACTAAAATATCGCAATTGACACTTTTATCTGGGCTTCTCGGTGGGGTTCCATTTGCCCCATCAAGTGCAACTAAGCTAAATATTAAATTGAGACCGAACAGCGATGTCAAACCATAGCCGACTTTGTGTCTACATTTCATTGTTAGTAAACCCTTTCAAATCCTCTGTCACCTTGTAGACGGTAGCATCGAAGAAATGTCGATTACAAGGGCATAGGGCATAGGGCATTGGGCATGGGGCATTGGTTATTAATTCATCTGTTTGCGTCCCCACTCCCTGACTCCCTCATCTGCCCACACCTCCCACACTCCCCTCTCTTCCCACACTTCCCACACCTTCCACCTATGCGTGAGAAATTCGGGTTAGTATGAGCCATAACCAGTAGCTAAAAAACAATCTTCAGCAAAAAAAATTGCGACTCGCAAGTAAAATTGCAAAATGTATGATATTCTATGAATATAGGGAATCAAAACAGGGAAAGCAAAGTAACGACGACCATGCTTTCGCCTTGGCAGATGCTTTTTTAAATCCGCGCTCGGCTTTTTGAAACTGAGAGTCACTCAAGCCAATGAAGCAGGATAACGATCTCCGTAACAACTTGAAGTCAATTAGAACCCGTCTAGGCATGAGCCAACAAGATTTGGCGAACCTAGCTGGAGTTACACGTCAAACTATTAGTGGTGTAGAGTCGGGACAATACGCTCCCTCGGTAGCGATAACACTTCGCTTAGCAAAGGCACTTGGCTGTCAAGTTGAGGATTTATTCTGGTTAGAGCGGGATTTACCTGAAATTGAAGCAGTACTTTCCAAACCCGTCCCAACTACTGAGCAGACGCGAGTTAGTCTGGCTCGCGTGGGAGGGCAATGGGTAGCTTATCCGTTAATTGGCAAGGATGCGTTTCGCCAAGACATGATTCCCGCTGATGGTGAGGCAGTTGCGCCCAGTCATCCTATTGCGGACGGTGAGGATAAGAGTCAGATAAATACGGATCGAGTCCGAGTCAGGCTCTTAGACGATAATCTGGAAACACTGCACAACACTGTTGTAATTGCTGGGTGTGCCCCTGTAATTTCATTATGGGCAAGGGCTACCGAACGTTGGCATCCCCAGCTGCGAGTGCAATTTAACTTTGCAAATAGCATGTCTGCATTGCATAGTCTATGCCAAGGTCAGGCACACATCGCAGGAATGCACCTTTATGATTCTGAAACTGGCGAGTATAACACTCCTTTTGTTCGAGATGTTCTGGCTGGAAGGGAAGCAGTTTTGATTACCCTTGGTGTTTGGGAGGAGGGACTTTTGGTTAAGTCTGGCAACCCAATGGGAATTAGAACAGTTAGAGATTTACTATCACAGGGAGCTACTATTGTCAACCGCGAAACTGGTGCTGGTACTCGTTTACTTTTGGAACAAACACTCCAAAAAGAGCAAATACCGTTCCATGCTGTCCAGGGTTTTGACTATATTGTTACAAGCCACCAGGATGTTGCCCAAGCTGTAGCATTAGGAGTTGCCGATGCAGGTATGAGTACGGCATCTGTAGCTACTGCCTTTGGCCTGGGGTTTATCCCTCTACATCAATCAAGATACGATTTAGTAATTCTCAAGGAATATCTAGAAGAAGCGCCAGTACAGCAGTTGCTTAGTACTTTGGGACATCGAATGGTTCACTCACAATTTGAAATTCTTGGCGGCTATGACATCAGCAAAATTGGGGAAGTTGTAGCGACTGTATAAGAGTGGATGGATAGAAATTATGGTTGGTTGTGTGGTTTAGGGAAGAACTTTGCGTAAACTGGTAATACTTGTAGTATCCCTTGATGTCAACTCGGCTAATTGCCGATCGAAAAAACTCTCCACATCAGAACGTCAGCCTTATTGATAAGTGTTGAACCCGACAAGACATAACTAAGCATTCCAGAATCAAGCATATCTAGTTCTATGCATTGGCAGCAATGTAGTGGAACTAAGAAAGGTACGGTGACCCATCACCTCAAACCGTACATGACAACTAGAAATGCGATCGCCAATTATATGTATTCAATACTAAATGATTTTGTCCTACAGGGTGGGCGAAGTCCACCGTAGGCATAGCTCGACTGGTCGCTACTGTAACTCTACAGTGTGAACGCAAAAACAAATCAATCATACCCACCAAACAAACAATTGCAGGAAAAATTATCATGTCCGACGACAAAATTAGACAAATTGCTTTCTACGGTAAAGGTGGTATCGGTAAATCTACCACCTCCCAAAATACCCTAGCCGCTATGGCAGAAGTAGGTCAACGCATCTTGATTGTCGGATGTGACCCCAAAGCAGACTCTACCCGTTTGATTTTGCACACTAAAGCTCAAACCACCGTGCTGCACTTAGCTGCCGAACGAGGTGCAGTGGAAGACTTAGAACTTGATGAAGTGGTTCTAGAAGGCTTCCGAGGTATCAGATGCGTAGAATCTGGCGGGCCTGAGCCTGGTGTCGGTTGCGCCGGTCGGGGTATTATCACCGCCATCAACTTCCTGGAAGAAAACGGTGCTTATAGTGGTGTGGATTTCGTATCCTACGACGTATTGGGCGACGTTGTGTGCGGTGGTTTCGCGATGCCAATTCGGGAGGGCAAAGCTCAAGAAATCTACATCGTGACTTCTGGGGAAATGATGGCGATGTTTGCTGCTAATAACATTGCTCGCGGCGTTCTCAAGTATGCTCACACTGGTGGCGTGCGCTTGGGTGGTCTGATTTGTAATAGCCGCAAAACTGACCGGGAAGACGAACTGATTACCACACTGGCATCGCGATTAAGCACCCAGATGATTCACTTCGTCCCCCGTGACAACATCGTGCAACACGCTGAATTGCGCCGGATGACTGTTAACGAATATGCACCTGACAGTAACCAAGCTCATGAATATCGGACATTAGCAGACAAGATTATCAACAATACAAATCTTGCCATTCCCACACCTATTGAGATGGACGAGCTAGAAGAGTTGTTGATTGAGTTCGGTATTCTCGAAAGTGAAGAAAACGCTACAAAACTAGCTGGTGCCACTAAAGCACAAGAAGAAGCTAATAAAAAGCAAGAAGACGCCCAAGGTGAAGCATTAGAAGCACTTGCAAAAGGCAATGTGGAAATAGTTTCTGGTAGCTAAAAAAGTCAGATTTTTGTTGCTTAAGAAATAGCATAACTCCCTGAGGAACGGAGGCAACTAGATGGGTAATTAGCCTTTTGAGGAATTAATCTGTCAATATCTACACGGTCAAACCGCTCTTGTGGTTTTTTGTTTACTCCTTCTAATAATTGGTTGGTCATTATTTAGGGAATGAAAAATTCTCTTTTTCATTCCCTTTTATTCAATTCTAGAAAGTAATAGTAAGTAACTGAAAATTGTCTTCAATTATTTTCAATTCAGCGCTCGCCTCATAAATCGTACCTCATTCCACTAAAAAAATGAATCCTCAACCCAAAAAAATCAATGATTCATTCAGTGAATCAAATGGCAAAAACCAACAGCCAAAACAGAAGAAAAAAAAGTCTAGTACACAATTACCCCAGCCTGGAACTGCTGAAGAAAGTTGCGCTTTTGATAGTGCAATGATTACCCTTGTACCAATTACTGATGCTGCTCATATAGTCCACGGGCCGAGCGGCTGTGCTGTTAGTATTTTGGGAAACTACAGGAGTCTGCCTTCTGGTTCAATGCTGCATAAAATACGCTTTACGACTGATATAGATGAGAGTGATATTATCTTCGGTGGAGCTAAAAAATTGTACGCAGGCATTCTACAATTACAAAGACGTTACAAACCTGCTGCAATATTTGTCTACTCCACCTGCATCACTGCTTTAATTGGTGATGACATCGAAGGAATTTGCAAAGATGTGACTGAGAAAACCGGAATACCTACTATTCCTGTGCATTGTCCTGGATTTATTGGTAGCCAAAATTTTGGCAGTCGTGTTGCTGGTGAAGCTTTGCTAAAACACGTTATTGGAACACGCGAACCAGATGTTACTACACCATTAGATATTAACCTAATTGGTGACTACAATATTGCGGGTGCAATATGGAATTTTCTACCTTTATTAGAGAAATTAGGTATCCGGGTTTTATCGAAAATTACAAGCGATGCTCTCTATAAAGAAGTTTGCTACGCTCATTATGCCAAGCTCAATGTTGTACTTTCATCAGCCCTAATTAATATAGCGAAAAAGATGGAAAAACGCTATGGCATCCCTTATATTGAAGAGTCTATTTATGGCATCGAGCAAATTAATCATTGTTTAAGAAATATTGCTGCAAATTTCGGTCATCCTGATTTGCTAGAACGCACCGAAAAATTAATTGCAGAAGAAGCGATCGCCTTAGAAGAAAAACTCACATTTTATCGTACACGATTGCAAGGAAAACGCATTTTAATTTTTATTAAAAATCTCAAAAGTTGGTTGATTGTCTTGGCAGCTAAAAAATTAAACATGGAAATTATTTCTATCTGTAGCCAGAGTAATAGCAAGGAAGAATTACTTGGTTTCAAAAGTTTAATCGGTCAAAATAGCATAGTTTTAGAATCAGAAAATACTCAAAATCTTTTGCAAATAATTAATAAAAATCGAGTTGATATTTTAATTACTGATTCTCGTTATATAGACGCTGCTTTAATAGCTAGGATTCCGTTCTTAGACATTAATATAGAACGTAATTATGGCTATGCAGGTTACACAGGAATGTTGGAAGTGACGCAAGAATTGTATGCTACTTTTTCCAACCCTATATGGGAGCAAATATGCCAGCCTGCTCCGTGGGAAATAGAAAATTCATTGGAGGAAATCTAATGGCAATTGTTAGCATTACGAGTACATCAGTAGCGGTTAACCCCCTCAAGCAAAGCCAAGCCGTGGGTGCAACCTTAGCCTTTTTAGGAGTCAAGGGAATGATACCTTTATTACACGGTTCTCAAGGCTGCACAACTTTGGCTAAGAAAGTATTAGTGCAACATTTTCGTCAGATGATTCCCCTTTATACTACAGCAATGACGGAAGTTGCAACTATATTGGGTGGCGAAGAGAGAGTTGAACAAGCAATTCTTACCTTGGTAGAGAAATCGAAACCGGAAATTATCGGCCTTTGTACTACTGGACTTGTGGAAACCAGAGGAGATGACATGGAACGTTTTGTCAAAGAAATTCGCCAGCGTCATCCACAACTAAATTATTTACCAATTGTGCTTGTCTCTACACCAGATTTTAAAGGTACATTACAGGATGGCTTTGCTAATGCAGTCGAGAGTATAGTTAGGGAAATTCCCCAACAATGTTCAAACCAAAAGGCTTGTCCCATACAAATTACAATTTTGGCGAGTTCTGCCTTTACTCCAGGTGACATCCAGGAAATTAAAGAGATTGTCACTTCCTTTGGGCTTGTACCGATTGTTTTGCCTGATTTTTCGGCGTCCTAGATAGTCACATAGAAGATTCCTCTGGTGTGATGGTAGCCAATGGTACGACTTTGGCACAGTTGCGCTCAATTGGCAGTTCTGCATTCACTTTGGCATTAGGTGAAAGTATGCGGGGTGCAGCACAAATTTTAGAAAAGAGATTCGACATTCCTTATGAGGTTTTTGGCGAACTGACGGGGCTAGTAGCAGTAGATAAATTCTTGCAAGCATTGGTGGATATCAGTGGTGTCAGCGTACCAGAGAAATATCAAAAGCAACGTCGTCAGTTGCAACATCTGATGTTGCAGAATCATTTTTACTTTGGTTGCAAGCGAGTTGCTTTAGCACTCGAACCTGATTTACTTTGGTTAATAGTTTATTTCTTGCAATCGCTTGGAGTTCAGATTCATGCCGCAGTAACAACAACGCGCTCTCCTGTATTAGAGAAACTACCGATTCCTACTGTCACCATTGGTGATTTGGAAGATTTTGAACAGCTGGCAGTGGGATCTGATTTACTAATTACAAATTCTTATGCAGTTGCGATCGCTCAACGGTTAAAAATTCCTCTCTACCGTCAAGGTATTCCCATTTTTGACCGTTTAGATACTAATCAGTTTACCAAAGTTGGCTATCGAGGTACAATGCAGCTTTTGTTTGATATTGGCAATCTGTTTTTAGAACAGGAGGCAATAGTCAAGCATTAAATCTAAAATGCAGACATGTTTAAGGATCGGTGAAAGAATCAAATCGGATTTTGATATTAACCAAAACTTTGAACGACGTAGATATCATTTCCTGCATTATCGGCTAAAAACAAGCCGCTGTCGGTATTTTCGATATTTTGGCTACTAGCAATACCTTTTTGCAGAATTTGAATTATTCTTTGGGGGCTAAAAGATTCCAATTCCACAAACTTTCCAGATTCTAAAAACTCTATTTCTTCAGTAGATAAATTTTGAAGAATTTCTCCAGATAATTTTTTTGCTGCTTGCGCCGATTCTGGAGAAGTTTGAATAAACATTCCGCGTTTAGCAGCAATAATTTGGCGCGGTGTTAATCCAATATCAATAATTATAATATTGCTATCTTGAAACCATTTAGGACTAGTGCGTAGATGGCGAACTAAACCGATTCCTTGGGGACTGCAATCATGGAGGGCATAGACTTTAAGATCGGGATTGCGACGTAGCATTTGCATCATAGTTTCAAAAATACCTTGAGGATAACCAGTGATGCTCAGAATTGCACAGTTATTTTCAAAATGGAAATTATTAGCGATTAATAGTTGAGCAATAGTAGCGCGATCGCAAACTATTAACCGATCGAAACTGTAAGCAGTAACATCAGGATTAAATGTAGCGAGGGTTTTGTCTTCGCGTGGGGAAGGAAGAATTTTGACAATTAAGCCATTAATTTGTCGCCAACGATTTATCCAGTTTTCAAATTCGTTTTGAGAAAATAAAAATTGTTGTGTTGATAGTCCTGAGTTTTGTAGCTGTTGAGTTCCTAAATATATCGATACCATTCCCATGAGGACGCTCAGGGTAAAGGCATAGAACGAACTTATCATTAATATGCTGGTAAATATTCCTCCAGCTAGAATGATAATTCCGATAATTTGTAAGGCTCTGGCACTGGCTCTACGACTTTTGAGGCTAAGTTTACTAGAATCGCTATCTTGAAAAACCTTAAAAATATAAATAGCATTAAAAATAAACAGTAACAAGGCGACAATCTCTTGATTGCCGCCAGTTACACTAGCCGAACAAAAACCTATAAATACACTCAAGAATACATAGCCTAAAAACAAGCTAAATACTGAAGAAAATGACCTGCCCCCAAGACGCATATTTAAAAAATAAAATAATTGTTTCGGTGTAAAAAATAAAGTATTATTAGCAGAAATATCGGATAAAACTTTGGCGAATAGAGGGTCAGTAATTTTAACTTTACTCATACTCGTGGGTTCAAAAGCAAACGGATGATTGCATTTTACACACCGACCTTGATTAGCTGTCCGGTCTTTTAATTTATTATCAGTTCCGCATTTAATACATTTCATAATTTTTATTGGATATTAGTAGTGAACCTTTAGTTATCCAACACCTGATTCGCCAGCAAAACATTGTAGTCTTCTCGTTGGCGAATTATGCGATGTCTGCCATTTTCTAACAAAACTTCCGCAGGTTTAGGGCGGTGTAAAAAGTGAGATGACATAGCATAGCCATAAGCACCCACATCTAAAATGGCAATAACATCACCAATTTCTAATGCTGGGAGTTGGCAATTTTTTCCCAGATAATCTCTTGAGTAAGTTGTGTTACCGCAAACATCAGTTGTGAATAGGGAGTGGGGAGTGGGGAGGAGAGGGGGAGGGGGGGCAGGGGGGGCAGGGGAGGCAGGGGAGGCAGGGGGAGATAGGGGGGCAAGGTGATTTGAGGGAGAACTTGCAGCAACTCTTTCTCCTTGTCCCCTTGTCCCCTTGTCCCCTTGTCCTCTTTCCCAGGTGATGATTTGTCGGTAACCACCGTGTACTGAGGGCACTGAAAGATTCGCAACGGTGGTGTCAACTCCGAGAATTTGTTTATCTCCTTGCCATTTTACAGAAACAACTTGAGCAAGCATTGTTGCACATCCAGCGATCGCAGCTCGTCCCGGTTCAATTACCAAATCAATTTTCCTTGGTAAACGCCCAATTTTCTTGCTTAACTCAGTTCCAAATATTTCCCAGTCAAACCCTACTGCGCTGTGATGATAGGGATAGCCAAAGCCACCACCAAAATCGAGATATTCCCAATCTGGTAACAGTTGTGCTGTAGCAATTACTTTATCAATTACCTGGGTGAAAGCTGCTGTAGCATTAGTTCCCGTCCCTCGATAGAAATGTAAACCACTCAACTTCACTCCAACCTCACCACTCAAAGCGATCGCCTTATCAAATTCCTCAGGACGTAAGCCAATGCGGCTATCTCCAGTAATTTCTGGCAAATTAACACGCAAACCGAGGCGGGGGGGCAGGGGGGCAGAGGGGCAGGGGGGCAGGGGAGAAGTTGTACAGTTAGTTAAGACTTCGCAGCATAACTGTAACTGATCCAAACTATCTAAATTGAAAGTTGTAACTCCCCAATTCAGAACCTGTATCATCTCAGCCCGGTTTAAATTGCTCCCACTGTAGACAATTTCATTGGAATCGAAACCCGCTTGCAAACCGAGAAAAATATCTCCTGGCGTATTAGCGTGGAGTCCCCAGCCAGCCGAGCGAAAAATTTTTAACAGCGCAATGTTACCATTAGTCACGTTGGCAAAGCGAAATTGTGTATGAGGATAACTGACAGCCCCAGTTATATACTCAATAGTTTGGCGTAAGCGATCGCCATCATAAACATAAAGCGGAGAACCGTAAGTACTTATTAACTCCTGCGCCTGTTCCCAAGAAAATGGCGGACTAAGGGAAGTTTGAAAGTTAGAAAATTTGTTACTCTCCATAATTTCAACTTAGTTGCTCCGTCTATAAATTACGAATTATTTGGTAATTTTTCCATAGCCAACGGGGTAACCAAAACGGATGATTCCAAGATTGTTTGCTGAAGTTTTCATTTAAGAACTGCGATCGCCAAAGTTGCCACATAATTAATAACCAGAGAATCTCACCAATCCGGCGGCCTTGAATAGCTGCTCCGAATTTACCTTCAACTATTTGGGTAGCGATGTGAGGATTGAAATGATTGTTAGCGCTCAGTATTTCTGGATTTAGCCAAACACCAATTTCATGCCAAAAATCATTTAAACACCAAGAAGTTAAAGGAACTCCCATACCACGCTTTTGTCGCCAAACAATTTCCGGTGGTAGCCAATTTTCTACAGCACGTTTGAGGATATATTTTTCACAGGCTCCCTGCAAGCAAAGTTCTCCAGACAAACTGAATGTCCACTGTGCTAAATCTAGATTACAAAAAGGCGATCGCACCCACAATCCATGAGCCAACCCCAAAGCAGTAGCACGAGGATGGATATTCTGCGCCCCTTTGAGCATCAAACTAGCACGCCGGAGACGATGCAGCAAAGATGGACACTCAGTAGCATCGAGAGCCGTCAATAACCAATCTTCAGGATGTAAATTTTGTATCTCAGCATATATTTCTGGTTGATAAACTTGAGACTCGTAGCCGCAAAGACGGTGAAAAGTCCGGAGATATTGCTGGATAAAAGTTTCCTCTCCGGCGGGATTTTCCGACTGATAAACACCTGCGGCAATTAAAGGTTTATTCGTCCAACCGGCAAATAATTGATCTCCACCTTCCCCATTAAAAATTATCTGAGTTTCTTGACTAGCTCTTTGAGATAGCAGATACAACGGAACGCACACCCCATCACCAAAAGGTAAATCCAATGCTTCCACAGTAGGAATTAAAGCATTTTTGATGTCATTTGGCTCTGCTGCCACTTTTACTAAAGGAATTTTCAGAAATTGTGCAACTTGTTCTGCATAGGGATATTCTGGAATACCTGCATCACCAAAATCCAAAGTGTAAGCACGAACTTTCACCCCTGCTTGCACCAGTAACGCCGCCACCACAGAAGAATCAAGTCCGCCAGAGAGAAATACTCCAACAGGTTCATCGTTTAAATCAGCAATTTGTTGCTCAATAGAATTTTTTAGAAGGACTTGCAATTCGCTAATTGCCGTAGCTTCATCTGTTAACTGTTCTGGGGCTTGTCGCCAAGAATTGATATTTTTAGATTTAGGTGTTTCAAGGATATTAAAATTGCGATCGCTAAAAGCGGCGCGTACCCCATCGCGCCAAATCAATTCAGTCCCAGCCGGAACTGCAAACACTCCAGTCACAGGAGTTAAAGGTGTTGGAACATAAGAAAAACAGCTATAGCCGTATAAACCAGGAATACTAACATCTGGTTGTTGCAAAATCGGTAACAGTAGTTTTAGTTGAGTTGCAAACCAGATTACTTGTCCTTGCACAGTCCAAAACAAAGGCACCTTTCCGAAAGGTTGTCTGCCCAAAATCAGACAATTATTTTCCTCCAGACTTACCCAAGCATCAGGCGAACTAAATATTCCTGACGCCGAAACACCAGCAATTTGATTTTGTAACAGTGAATAATTTCTATCAAGTCCTATATAAACAACATTCCACACAGGAAGAAGATGATTTTCTTGTTCAGAAAATTGACTCAGGTTATCTGTAAAAACTAGACCTAACTCATTCTCTGCTAGGGAAAAATTCAAAGCCTCTCCCTTCGTAGGGGAGAGGTTTTCCAAAACACCAGTTAACAGCGCTTCCAACTGATGTTGAGCGCTGTAACCCCAATACCCAAGAAAATGATGTGGGATGTTGCCCATATTCGACTAGTTCACTTGAAAGGTTTCATCGCTAATTTGACGGCCTTCCAAAAACATTTGCACCTGCCATTTGCCAACAGTTGCAGCTGAATTAATCGTGTGGCGACACTGAGTATTCCAAACAGAGGTATTAATTTCGCGGGTTTGATAGCTGTTTTGCTTGACAATTTGACCGTTTGGGCCAATCCAATTACAAGAGAGAGCTAGTTTTTTACCCAAGGGTGCATCCTTCAAGGTGACACGATAAAAAACTTCTGGATTGGTTTGGCGGGAAATTATGTTTAAATTACCTCTATTATTTTGTGGCAAACTAATGCGGTCTTGTTGAGCAGAAACACGAGCAAGTGCAGAATTATGTTGCTGTATAACAAATATTGTAGATGCGCTCACCACCGCTAAGAGTGCCACCACCCCAGAAGTAATCCATCGATTTTGGCTCTGTTGCGCTGAGAGTGCTTGCCGACGATTCAACTGAACTACAGCTTCATCTAGTAACTCAGGTGGTAAGTTCATCTCCTGTAAAATTTCTTTAACCTGCTGTTGGTCTAATTCTGCTTCTCGACGCGTTTGCAGACTTTCGACTTCAGTGACTATTTGTGCTAATTCCTCTTGAGTCAGTCGCTGCGTCATAGCATAACTCCTGTTTAAAAAAGTTGATGGCGCTTGTTGATGATGTGCAATACGAAGAGTGTTTGGGAGAAGATACCCTACTGAATTGCAAAAAGTTACTATACATTCGGATGGATCGCATCATCAACTACAAGTTTAGTTAATTGCTTTTCGGATTTTTTCCCAAAAATTTTGTCAAATCCGCCAGCCAGTCACCAGATTTTCCATATTTTAGGATTACCCGATTAAAGCTGCTTTGTCGTAGGGATTGCTGTTTTGATTATAATCAGGTGTTTTGGTGAATGCTAAAGTGCGTAGTTTACCGCACTTCGACAGGCTCAGTGACCACCGTAGGCATCGCTCCTAACAGCAAAACCACACCCAACGCGCCTATTATCATTAAATCCAGTCCTGAGTTAGCTTCCAGAAACTGATTAACTCGATCTGGAAACCCTTAATGCCAATATTAATTGTTTCTTTTTTAAAACCTTGACAATTTTCAATAATTATGTTTTAAATGTATCGAAAAATATCGGATAAATTATTAAAACTTTAAACTTCTTTATTTACACCAATAGCTAGTTCCTTTTTGCTATGTTTGAGCTGTTTCCAAAGCACCTTAATTTGCTCGTAAGCTTCTTCAGTAGATAATTTTCCACCTGTTTGTAGACAAGTAATATAAGTAATTTTTTGGGCAAACTCTTGCAGGTTGGCATTAAACACTAAATTCTCTGGCTGGAACTTACCATAATACCGACTACGAGGGTAAAGAAAGTTGTTTTTGTATTCCTGGTTGGGGTCTTTCATGAGTTTACTCTCCGTAATTTTACTAGAGCTATAGACTTAACTTTAATCCAAGTCTAAATACACACCAGAAATTCAAATTCCAGAATCACTGCTCAAAATTAAGAGCATTGGGCGTTAAGAATGTTGACTGCTGAGTGAGAAGTTATTATTCTCCCCTCCACCCGCTACCCCTCATCTTGTCCATGCCCAATGCCCCATACTTCGGCTGCGCTCAGTACAAGTGTCCCATGCCCAATAAATACTATTTGACGATATCTTCAAAGTCTGTTATTGCATAAGCAAACTCTCTAAAAGCTGTCTTAATTAGAACCTCCTTAGTTCCTCTCTCCAACGAAGAATTGCGTATGAGGTCTGTTAATTCTATAAACAGCAGAGAAAACATAAAACGATCTTGGCGATCGACTTGTTTCAAGCAAGAGAATATAAATTCATAAAGCTCTGTTTTTCTTGGCTTAGTTTGTTCATCCCATATCTGCAACCCAAGCCGAAAAGTTCTCAAACGGATTTCATTGGTATTGTAGGACGCGTCTTTGTAGCGCACTGATACGCGTTGGGGTAAGTCCATGAGTTTTAGCTATGCATATTTAATGTAAAGTAATTATTCACTTATATTTCGCCCCATCCGGAAAAATTGCCATAGAGCATAGGATATGGGGTATGAGAAGAGGACAAGGGAGACAAGGGGGACAAGGTAGCAATCTTTCTCCCTTGTCTACCCCCTCTCCCTTGTCTCCCTCATCTCCCCCTTCCCTCACCTCCACTCACCTTGTAGAGTAAAAGCTGCCCAATAATAAGGTGCAGCATATTTTTGAGTGCGCCAAATTTCCAATTGGGCTGTTCGTAATGCTGCCGCAGGCTTTAATCCTTCTTGCAGCATCTTTTTATAAAAGACTTTCATCAATTCTGATGTTGCCTGGTCATCTACACTCCACAGACTCACCACAACTCGTGGACTACCTGCATACATAAACCCTCTGGTTAATCCTACCAATCCTTCTCCTCTAACTTCCCCTCCCAGTCCAGTTTTACAGGCGCTAAGTACTACTAATTCTGCTTGTAGGTTGAGGTTAAAGACATCGTGCAAGCGCAAAAAGCCATTTTGTGGCATTCCTTTATCGTCAAATAATGACAACACTATCCCTGATAATTCTGGATGTTTGCTGTTGAGAATGCCATGAGTAGCAAAATGAATGATGCGATATTGACTCAAATCATTGCTAGTTGCAGTGTTACGGCTAGCGATAAAGTCAAAAGCTGGCTTGGCTTTGTTAGCTGGAACAAGGGCGAGAATTTGCTCGGCTTCGTGACGTGTAAATTTTAAACGCTCAAAATTAATTTCTGAGTCTTTAGCAGCTCTATTTAAAGCGAGGGCGTTTAAATTAGCTTCTGTTACAGCTGGATGAGACCCTTGTACTTTACTTTGGAGACGTTCATCATCAATACTAAAAATGGGATCTGCTAACACAATTAATGTCTTGGCAGCTGGTTTGCGTTCTTTATGTTCATTTCTGAGAATAGCCACTGTAGAAGCTGAAGGTAAAGTAATAACTTCGTGATTAATTAGTAATGGTTCATAGCTACTATTTTTTTGAGAATTAGGTTTAGTCAAGGCGGCAAATGGTACATATTGCAAAGCACCATCGCTGACAACTACTAAGCGTTTATTTTCAAGTTGCGGGGCTACTGGTGCAAGTATGATTTTAGATAGAGTATCTATGGATGGGCTATGTTTGAGATATGGGGTAGTAATTTCTTGACGTAACTTTTTAACGATCGCTTCAATGTCTGCACGCTTGGGTAGTTCGTAGCTGGTGATACTCTTATTAGTAACCGCCCACAGATAACTCCGGTTTTCGCCTAAAGAATATTCTAAAAGTAAGGTGTCCTCATCAAGCACTTGCTGTTGAATTTGAGCAAGTGAAAGAGGTTGAGGTTGAGTTAAAGCTGCATAATGTGGACTAGCGGTACGGATTTTTATCTGGATTTGCTGATATTGTTCTAAAACAGCTTCATTTTCTTTTTCTAAATCTTCCACTTGGGCTTGAGTGTAGTTTCCACCTAATAGCTGTATCCGACGTTTTTCTAAAACATCAAGTTGTTTTTGTAAGCCGCGTTCTTGAGAAAGTAATTTTGGTTCTACACCTTGCCGAATATCAGCTTTAGCTTCTGTCAGCAGTTCCAAAAGACTGCGGGCGCGGGCGCGTTCGCTGGTTTGCAATGCCAGAGCATCATATCCTTTGGATGGTTTCTGCTTGTGCAGTTGCATCAACAAATCAATATAGAATTGATAATAGTTCTGTACGGTAGCAAAATAGGAAGCGCGGAGTTCTTGAGAGTTAATTTTAGTACGTAGGTCTTCAACAATGTTGATAACTATTTTGATTTGATTCAAGGCAGCGTTAAGATTTCCCTGTTTGCGTTGAGCGGAAGCCATGTTATAAAAAGTCAGAGCTTCTCCTCCTCTATTTCCTACTTTTTGGTATAAAGACAGAGATTGCTGGTAATAATCCAGCGCTTTTGGTTGTTCTCCCAAATCTGAGTATATTAAGCCAATATTGATGAGGTTAGCTGCTAAACCTAATTTATTTTCTGTAGATTTAAAGAGAGGTAAAGATTGCTGTAGATAATTTAGAGCTTTTTGTTGTTCTCCTATCTTCAAGTAGAGATTACCAATGTTATTTAAGGTGCGGGCTTCACTTAATTTATCTCCTAAATTTTTGCTGATAATCAAAGATTTATGAAAATAATCTAGTGCTTTTTCTAGTTGTTGTAAATCTGAGTAAATTGTAGCAATATTGTTAAATGAAGTAGATTCTGCTGACTTGTCTCCCATTTGTTGGTTTAAAGCCAAAGATTCGTTAAAATAATCTAATGCTTTTTGCTGTTGTCCTAAATGTAAGTAAATCAAGCCAATATTATTAATAGTACGGGCTTGTCCTAATTTATCTCCCACTTCACGCCTGAGCGTAAGGGATTGTTGAAAATAATCTAGTGCTTTTTGCTCTTCTCCTAAGTTTAAGTAGACATTACCAATGTTGTTGATAGTACGGGCTTCCCCGATTTTATCTCCCATCTCTCGCTTGAGTAACAAAGCTTGGTGAAAAAAATCGAGGGCTTTTTGCAATTCTCCTATATCTGAGTAGAGATTACCAATGTTGTTGAGGGTAATAGTTTCTCCCTTTTTATCTCCTATTTCGCGTCGAAGTAATAGGGCTTGATTCAAATAAAAGAGTGCTTTTTGTTGTTGTCCTAAATCTGAGTAAATTTTGCCCAGATGACCGACGGTAAAAGCTTCTGATGAACGATCGCCTATTTTCTGATACAGTGGAAGTGCTTCTTCAAATTTAGCGATCGCCTTTAACAAAGATTCTCCTGTTCTTTGCTCATATAGCTTCTTTCCCTCTTTATATGCCGCATCAGCAGCAGCGCTAATTGCATCGTTGGTCTGTTGTGCAATATTTAGCGGATATTCTTTAGCAATCGCAATATTTGATTGTGTAAATAACAAAATGCTGGTAAAAAGAAGAATACTACGACCTGCTAAAAATGGGAAAAATTGCCATTTTGTTGAGTCAGATATTTGAAATTTAGCCATATACATCTGCGTTTTTCTAGCTTCCTAAATTTAGGATTCCCAAAAGCCGGTAAAAAATGTTAGATGCTTATGCACACCCAAAGTGTAGGAATTTTTCAAAGCAGCGGCAAGAACATTGTTTGCAAAGTTTAAGAAAACTATGGCGGTTGTAAGTGCGATCGCTCTCAACCATCAATACTTGTCGGTTAAGGGGAAAAGGGGAAGGGGAAAGGGGAAAGAAAAAACCTTTAACCTTTACCCTTTAACCTTTTCCCCAAACCCAATGCCGAGTTAAAAATCGTTAACCGAGCAGTATTGTCTCAACCATTGACAAAAGTTGTAGGGGCGTACAGCTGTACGCCCCTACCTATTAGGTATTTCGTGAAATGGTATCAAGTTGTCTAGTATCGATACCTGGGAATTAAAAAATTAAGCTGGTTGTATTTCTGGATTACCATCTGTAACCACAAATGAAGCCTTTTTGCTAATGGTACCAAATGGAGTTTCCACCTCTGACACCGCAAGATAATCTGCCTTCCAGGTTGTGGGAGTCACATTACAGCGAACATACCCCCGTCTATTGTTGTAAAACTTAACCTGTGGGTTTTCTGCGATGTAACTGGGGATAGTGTCTGAGCCATTTCCACCGGAGGATATTGAAGTACAGACGAATTCGCTCCCCACCGTAGCAGATTGTGGGTTATTAAAGTCAGCCTTTAAATCTATTGCCCAGTGGTTATGGACATCGCCTGTTAAGACTACTGGATTAGATGGTTTACGCTGTTCTAAGAAATTCAAAAGGCGATCGCGGGAAGCTACATAACCATCCCACTTATCCATACTATAGGTTTCGCCTGGCCCCTCTGTTCTATCTATCTGAGCAACTATAACTTGCTGAGCTAAAACATTCCACTTAGCCTGTGATTTATCTAAGCCGTCATATAGCCAATCCTCCTGTGCTTTACCAGTAATGGTTCCATTCGGTTCTAGTCCACAAGGACGTGGTTTAGTACCATCGCCACAAGGCTGGTCGGTGCGATATTGGCGAGTATCTAACACATGGAAGGTTGCTAACTTACCAAAGTTCAGTCGGCGATAAAGTTGCATATTGGGGCCAACAGGACGTTGTAACGGACGTAACGGCATGTGTTCGTAGTAAACCCGATAAGCAATAGCCCGACGTTGCAGGAAAATTGCCGGGTCTTGGTCTGGTTCGCTATCAATTTCTGAGATGTCGTTGGCGTAGTTGTTTTCTACCTCATGGTCATCCCAGGTAACAATCCACGGAAAGGCTGCGTGAGCTGCTTGCAGATTGGTATCGGTTTTATAGAGGGCGTGACGGTTGCGGTAATCTTCTAATGTGAAAATTTCTGCACTATTGTGTTGTCTAGGAGTAGTGGTTGAGATTCCCCCTTCATAGATGTAATCGCCAACATGGACTACTAAATCGAGGTCATCTTGTGCGAGATATTTATAAGCGGTATAGAATCCCTGCTGATAGTTTTGGCAGGAGACAAGGGCAAAGTTCAACTTATTCAAGTAGCCATTCACTAAAGGTGCAGTACGAGTGCGACCAATCGGGCTAGAGTCTTGACCGACAATAAAGCGATACCAGTACCAAGTATCAGATTGCAGTCCTTGTACTATAACTCGCACCGAGTGAGCTAGTTCTGGAGTTGCCAGTACCGTACCTCTGGAGACAATGCGCTTCATCTGTTCATCAGTAGATACTTCCCAACGAATTGGTACATTCACTGGTGGCATTCCACCTCCGTTTAAAGGTTCGGGAGCCAAACGAGTCCAAATCACGACGCTGGTGGCATCGGGGTCACCCGATGCTACGCCCAAAGTGAAAGGATAATTGGAAAATCTGGTTTTGGCAGTTGCTGTTTGATGAGAAAATTGGTTAGCGATCGCAAAACCGCTCAATGCTCCTGCCCCAATAATTAAGTTGCGTCGTTTGATTCGACTCTGCAAGAGCCTTTCAATATTATGAAAATCTACCATTTTTTACTCCTGGTTAACTAGTGTGGCTTCAATACTGCTCGGTTAACGATTTTTAACTCGGCATTGGGTTTGGGGAAAAGGTTAAAGGGTAAAGGTTAAAGGTTTTTTCTTTCCCCTTTCCCCTTCCCCTTTTCCCCTTAACCGACAAGTATTGAGTGTGGCTTGTCATTTTTACTTCGTCATTTGCCTCATAACAAATGACTAATGGCTAATTACCAATGACTAATGAAAATCAAAAATTAAGCTTTAACTTTTTTGATGAAAATGAATTTTTTCTTCGTCATCAAGCCAATGCCACAAGCTAAGAAAACGCCAGCTAAAGCTGTAGGTTCAGGTACTCTTGTATAAGAAACTGTACCTGAAATTAGTTCGACATCGGAATCAGTTGGAGAGAAAATTGTCAAATCCTCACCAATAATTTCATAGCGCAGAGGATTGGCAGGATTAGTTTTGTTGTCAAATGTATAGTCTAAAGCTAGAGATGTTTTCCCTGTTGAAAACAACGTTGAATATACAAGGGGAAAGTCTGGATAGTTGATATCATCTTGTTCCGTGTAAACTGTAGAATCGCCATCAATTTGGAAAGATAGAGACTTGGCGATCGCTACGGAATTTTCTTCACTTAAATTTGAATCATCAAAACTAAAAAACCCATTTCCCTTAGTGGTAGGGCTATCAACGCTGAAAGCATAATTAATAATTGCAGCAGATACAGATTTTGCATCTAGAGTTACAAAACCTATAGCCAAGCCAGCAGCAGCAAGCACTAATTTTGAAACCAATTTCATCTTTTGCTTTCCTCACGATAAACTTCTGCAAGCAATACACACTGGTAACTACATAGGACTTACGCACTGTACAAATTAATCATGGTATGCATTTACCATGCATAAGTCGTTTTAGACTTTTATGAATCTTTTTTTGATGCTAGATAGACCCGCGCTGTAGGGGCACAGTATTGCTGTGCCCTTACGACAGATGTGGTTTTTAAATCATCCATATTTGGTCTTTCCTGTCAATGCGTAAGTCCAACTACAGCAGAATCTAAAATTAAGAATTGGGAAGTAAAACGGGTTTAATCCCTGGTTACCTGACCTAGTATGTCTACTTCACAATTTTTGAAATTCTTTGTATTAATTAGTTTGTTGTTAATTAATACATTTATTTTCTACTTTTCCAAGCAATAGCTTGTCACTGCTAATTACAGCGATGACAATAAAATTTTGATTATTCAATTTGAAAAAGAAACACGCAAGTTTTTCAATACTTCAAACAACCATATATTAAAATCCTAAGTTTAAGCGAAGTTTAATTACGGGTAAAAATCTCCAGAAATTTATTTTACTAATCAAATAATTGCTCAAAGGTAAGATATTTTTTTGAAAAATTTTTGGTTGACTTTTACTGATATAATTTCGCTTTAAAGATGTGCTTAAAAGATTTACATAAAACTACATACTGTAGCGTACAAGCTTTAGATTGCCGACTTGTTAGAGAAGCCTGGGATCTCGGCCAGTGAAGCTTCGTTGTTTTGAGAATTTGTAGTTGATTGTAGTTGAATGTGAAATCTCAGTCTGCTTTTGGGAATACTTGATTTAGTCAACTGATTGTTGGCAATTTGAGCTATCCAATCTAGAACCAAGCGATTTTGAGATAAATTATGAAATTAATTAAGTCATCTCAATATTTTCTAGTCTTTTCCTTACCTTTATTTTTGAATTTCGCTCATAGTTTTACACTACAAGCGCAAGCTCAGTTAAACCAATCAAACAAAACTTGGCAAATTAGTCAAACATTTAAGCCGCCGAAGCGGGGAGCGCCTCCTGTAAGTAGTGGTGGTTCAACTCGTGGTGGCTCTTGTCTGACAGGCAAAAAACTCGTAACTCCATTAATTCCTCAAAATAAATTAGGACTGACACTCGGTCAACGTCCAACATTTTTCTGGCATATACCTGAATCTTCAGTCAAAACAGCCAAGTTTTTGCTTTTTGCTGATAACGATCGGACACTATTGTATGAAACATCTTTTACACTTCCTGATAAATCTGGAATTTTTAGCTTTACACTTCCCGACACTGCCCCAGCATTGGCAGTAGATAAAACTTACCACTGGTATCTGACAATTGTTTGCAATGCTGAAGACTCCAGTGAGAATCCAATTGTAGATGGTTGGGTGGAACGAATTAAACCGGAATTAGCATTATCTGAGGCATTAAAAAAAGCAAATTTGCGGAAATTGCCCACCATATATGCAGAAGCCGGAATTTGGCATGAAGCCTTGGCTACTTTAGTACAGCTACGCCGGACTGAGCCGAATAATTTAAAAGTGAGGATGGATTGGAGACAATTTTTTAAATCAGTTGATTTAAGCGCGATCGCTTCAAGTCCATTAATTTAAATATGGGGATTGGGGACTGGTGACTGATATTAAGAGTGTGAGAGAGGTAAGAAGCTTTTTTATAATCTCTTACACTCCCCTGTTCCCCTCATCTTTCCCAATCCCTAGTCCCTAATCCCTATTTAATATTATGTGGAAAAACCTGAAGCCGCGAATTTGGCAATGGCGCGGTGTTTTATTTACAGTTCCAAATATTACAATTCTAGTGATTGGATTACGGTTAACTGGATTACTGCAATTATTAGAATTGGCTGCACTAGATCAATTTTTTCTCCTCCGCCCACGAGAGCCAGTTGATAGTCGTATTGTAATAGTTGAAATTAATGAGGCAGATGTCCGCAAGCAAGCACAGTGGCCAATGACGGATGCGGCGCTTGCTAGTGTATTAGAAGATATTAAAAAGCAGCAACCTAGAGCGATCGGCTTAGATATTTATCGGGATTTACCTGTAAATCCTGGTCATCAAGCTTTAGTTAAAGTGTTTGAATCTACACCTAATTTGATTGGCGTACAAAAAATATCTGATAGTTTTGATAGTTCTTCAGTTGATGCATCTCCAGTTCTCAAACAACGCCATCAAATTGGAGCAAACGATTTACCTTTAGATGGAGATGGAAAAATTCGTCGAGGTTTGCTTTACCTCAATTTAAAGAATGATGAAGTTCTCGAAAGTTTTGGTTTGAAATTAGCTTTATTGTACTTAAAACCTGAAGGTATTACTCCCAAGCCAGCAGCAAATAACTCTAATTTTTTGCAGTTAAATCGGGGTGTTTTTCCTATTTTTGAAGCAAATGATGGGGGCTATGTGCGAGCGGATGCAGGAAGTTATCAAGTACTTTTAAATTATCGAGGTAGGATACAACAATTTCTCAAAATTTCTCTGACAGATGTACAAAAAAAACGCATTCCCAAAGATTTAATGCGCGGTAAGGTAGTATTAATTGGGGCTACAGCTGAAAGTTTGAAAGATTTATTCTATACGCCTTACAGCAGCAATGTACTTACTGAGCCAGAACGTATGGCAGGTATTACAATTCATGCTAATTTAATTAGTCAAATTTTGAGTGCGGCATTGGATGGTCGTCCAGAGATTAAGACTTTACCGGAACCAATAGAATGGCTATTAATTTTTAGTTGGTCAGCTATCGGTGCAATTTTGTGTTGGGTACAACGTCACAGCAATAACCAAAAGATTTTCCTAGCTGTGGGTCTGGCGGCTGGCGGTTTACTTGGCGGTAGCTTTTTGGCATTTCTGAGTAGTTGGTGGATTCCCGTTGTACCTTCACTGTTGGCATTAGGAGGTTCTACCATCGCACTTACTCAGTATATCGCCCAAGGTTCTGCCCAAATGCGAAAAACTCTCGGTCGTTATCTCACTGATGAAATCGTTGCTAATATCCTAGAAACTCCTTCTGGGTTAAAACTAGGAGGAGAACGCCGAAAAGTTACAGTTCTCGTATCTGATTTAAGAGGATTCTCGGCTATTTCTGAACAATTACCTCCTGAGGAAGTAGTCAGAATTCTCAATCTTTATCTGGGATCGATGACAGATGTAATTAATCAGTATAAAGGTACAATTAATGAATTTATGGGCGATGGCATATTTGTGATTTTTGGTGCGCCAATTAGTCGTAAAGATGATTCTCAAAGAGCGATCGCCTGTGCTATTGCTATGCAATTGGCAATGCAGAAAGTAAACGAACAAAATCAACAAATGAACTTACCAATCCTCGAAATGGGAATTGGAATTAATACAGGGGAAGTTGTGGCGGGAAATATTGGTTCTCAAAAACGCGCCCAATACACAGTTATCGGCAGTCATGTAAATTTGGCTGCTCGAATTGAAACTTATACAGTGGGCGGACAGATTTTGATTTCAGAAAATACATCTAAAGATGCCAATATTGACCTTAAAATTGCTGGAGATTTACAAGTAAAACCTAAAGGTATAAAAGACCCAGTGACAATTTTTGATATTCGTGGCATTGGCGGTCAATATAACTTGTTTTTGCCTGAAGATGATGACGCAATGGTCAGCTTAAATCAAGAATTACCTGTAGAATACAGCATTTTGCAAGGAAAAAAAGCAGGGGGAACATTATTTACAGGAGCTTTAGTTTGCCTCTCAGAAAAAGCAGCGCAACTACAATCTTTAAATTCCCTAGAACCCTTAATTAATCTCAAACTCAAATTGTTAATTGAACAAGAATTAGCTACAGAAGAAGAACATATTTATGCCAAGGTAATTAAACAATCTGATGTTGATAAGCACCTTTTTCTAATTCGATTTACAGCTATTCCTCCAAAAGCGATCGCACTTCTTAATGCACTCCGTCAAACTGAGCGATCCTAGCGAAAGGAGATGCATCTAAATACGGCAAACCAAAAAAGTAGGTATTCAAACTTTTTAAAAACAGTAACAATTGTTGCTGATAGAAGCTGGCGATCGCTATAAAATTTTTGAATTAAGTTAGATCTAACTCTAATAAACCCTTAATAATTCGTAATGAATCCTATAGAATAACTAATTTTAGTTTTGGGTATAAAAAACATAACTCTTTGTAAAACTGAGATTAAATTACATCCAAACGACAAATGACGAACGTAGAAAAATTTCAGAAACTAGTAAACCTTGCAAATGAATATGGGATTATTTGCCAGCCAACACCAGAAGAATGCTTGATTGCATCCTTACCTGGAGAGGATGATTTTTTATTAGCTTTTACCTGGTCTGGTGCAATTGAAGGAGAGTCGCCAGAACATGAATTAATAGCAATTAGCGTACAGGATATAGTCAAAGAAGTTACCGTTGCAGCTTGGCAGATTCCTATTTATTTATTCGGAAACGTTTTGAGGCAGGCTCAGATGCTTGTCACTGCCCACAAGGATTTTTGGCATTACTGAATCAAAAGATGATTGTTGTAGAGCGGGCATCCGGAGTGCCTGAAAATATAAAGGACGGGCTTTTCGGCTCATCTTACAAAGCCTCCAAAATCATCCCGCTTTTCCTGCAACAGCTAATTTAGGGATTGATTTCAGCCCACTAGTCTGCCCCCGCTAGGGCGAATATACTGAAATGTCACAAGTTTTCGTACACTTCATCATCGTTCCGTTTGCCAACACGGAACACGTCAACTAATTGGTTTTCATCATCAATGGTGTAGAGAATTCTGTACTCTCCAGAATCAACACGATAACCACCTTCATAACCTTTAAGAGCTTTACAATCTTGGGGTCTGGGAATGCCTTGAAGAGAAAGGATTTTAGAGACGACTTGCTTAAATTGTTTAGCTTGCAAATCCCGCAAGTTTTTTTCTGTTGTTTTAGCAATTCTGAGAGTATAGCGCTCACTCATTTTCACGCTCTTGCATAATCGCCTCTAAAGTTGTAAAGCCATCATTCTCAGCAATGGCTTGACGCAACAGTTCGGAGTCAATGGCATCTTCTAGAGCTTCGAGACGTTTTAAGTCTTCCAGTCCAACCATAGCAACTACAGCCTTACCATGTCGCTCGATGATAATGCGCTCACCTTTATACTCAACACGATTAATTAGCTCTTGAAAATTAGCACGAGCTTCTGTAGCACTGATTTTATCTGACATTTTTGTTAGTTTTGTACATTTTTTGCATTTTGTACATTTATTCTAACTAAAGGCGATGCCTGCGGCGGGCTACGCCTACGCGTTTTTCATTTACCCAATAAGCGATGGGCAGAGGTTAATCGCTGCCAATAATGAACTGGAAGCAAGAATACAGGAACTAGAAGAATTTACAGAAGGTAACGCCCAAGAAAGCCTACAAGAAATAGAAGAGAATGGATAGCCGTCCTGCCTGCGGGTTAGGACGGCTTTTTCATGGATATGTCGCCTACTTGAAAAAAGACTGACCAAAGCTCGCGCCGAATGTCCAGATTTTAAAAACTCTTGCTACTTAAATGCTACTTAACGCTAGTGTAGGAATGAGCATATTACCTCAATCGGGAGCGCGTCATGTTGCCCAAACCCAAGAGATTTTGGACGCCCCAGCACTGGGCGAGTTGGAAACCTTTCGGCATTGGGGAACAGTACCCAAATAACTACTGGGAAGTATTTCGAGCAATTTGGCTTTCTCGCGACCAACTGCCCTATGCGTGGAATGTCCTCAATAAAGGTGTTTGCGATGGTTGCGCTCTCGGAACAACCGGAATGAAAGATTGGACTTTAGATGGCATTCATCTATGCAATGTCCGCTTGCGGTTGTTGCGGATGAATACTATGCCAGCTTTTGACCCTGTGCTACTAGAGGATGTCTCGCAGTTACAAAAGCAAAAAAGTGCCCAATTGCGGGACTTGGGAAGACTTCCTTACCCGATGATGCGTCAACATGGCGAAAAAGGCTTTCGCCGTGTGGACTGGGATGAAGCTTTAGAGGTAATTGCGAATCGTATCCGTGCCACTACACTAGACCGCCTCAGCTTCTATGTTACCAGTCGCGGCACTGTTAACGAAACTTACTATGCTACGCAAAAAGCTGTGCGGGCAATGGGAAGCAATAATATAGATAACGCTGCTCGTATTTGTCATTCTCCTAGCACGGCGGGGTTAAAAGCCGCTCTCGGTGCAGCAGCTACGACTTGTTCTTATAAAGACTGGATTGGTACTGATTTGTTAGTCTTCATTGGCTCAAATGTTGCCAATAATCAGCCTGTTACCGTTAAATATCTGCATTATGCAAAAAAAGCTGGCACTAAAATTGTAGTCATTAACACCTACCGCGAGCCAGGAATGGAGCGCTACTGGGTGCCGTCAATTGTTGAAAGCGCCCTTTTCGGTACTAAGTTTGCGGAAGATTTCTTTTTAATTAACATGGGCGGCGACATAGCATTTTTAAATGGCACAATTAAACACATAATTGCTAACAACTGGGTAGACGAATCATTTATTAATTTACATACAGTCGGCTTTGCACAACTGAAGGCATCTTTAGAAACCCAATCTTGGGAAGAATTAGAAAAGCTTTCTGGTACATCTCGTGAAGAAATGTACGCCTTTGCCAAAATGGTCGGGGAAGCCAACAAAGCAGTATTTGTTTGGAGTATGGGCATTACTCAGCATGAGTGCGGTGAAGATAATGTGCGAAGTATTATCAACTTAGCCCTTACTAAAGGTTTTGTCGGTCGGGAAGGTTGCGGTTTAATGCCAATTCGCGGTCACTCTGGGGTGCAGGGTGGTGCAGAGATGGGGTGTTACGCGACGGTATTTCCTGGCGGGAAACCCATCACCCCAGAAAATGCTGCCCAATTAAGTCAGCATTGGGGCTTTGAGGTGCCAGCAACTAAAGGTTTAATTGCTCCAGAAATGATTAATGCCGCACATCACGGACAATTAGATGTGTTGTTTTCCGTGGGTGGAAATTTCCTAGAAGTACTGCCAGAACCGGATTACGTAGAAAGTGCCCTCAAGCAAATACCATTGCGGGTGCATATGGATATTGTTCTCTCTAGCCAGATGTTGGTGGAACCAGCTGATACTGTGGTGCTTTTACCTGCCACAACTCGCTACGAAATAGCGGGGGGAGTGACGGAAACTAACACCGAACGCCGGGTAATTTTCAGTCCAGAAATTCCAGGGCCGCGTATTGGCGAAGCGCGTCCAGAGTGGGAAGTGTTTTTGGAATTGGCAAGGCGCGTCAGGCCAGATTTGGCAGACAAGTTGGTTTTTGCTGATACATCTGCAATGCGTCAAGAAATTGCTCAAGTCGTTCCACAGTATGCTGGTATTCAACACTTGCAGCAAGCTGGCGACCAATTTCAATATGGCGGTTCGCATTTGTGCTTTGGCTGGAACTTCCCCACATCTGATGGTAAAGCGCATTTTGGAGTATTATTGCCACGCCAACGAGAATTACCAGAGGGCTGTTTTTTCGTAGCAACTCGCCGGGGCAAACAGTTTAATAGTATGGTGCAGGAACGCACAGATGCAATTACCGGGGCAGTACGAGAGGCGGTGTTAATGAATGCTGCTGATGCGGCAAAGTTGGGTTTAAAAGATGGAGATAAAGTAATTCTGAAAAATGAGTTAGGCGAGTTGCCAGGGCAGATTTATATTGCACCTATTCAATCAGGTAACTTGCAAGTACATTGGCCGGAAGGAAATGTGTTATTAGATAAAAGTAAGCGATCGCTCGAAGGTGTTCCTGATTATAATGCGATCGTCTGGTTGGAAAAAATCTAAATTTTTAATTCATAGCGATCGCACTCATGATACTTGACATTGATTTTAATTAATGCATCAAGGTTGCGATCGCTAAAACTTTATTTGGCAGGTTATAAAATTAACTTTAGCTTTATTAATATTACATTTAGTCTATTGACAATGCTTGTATTTTTATCAGACTATCTTAAAGTGTTCCTCAGGTTATCAACACGATTTTAAGCGGTCAAAGTAAAATAGTTTGACTGCATGAGACATCAAGACCGCCATACAATCCCTATTTGATTTTTAAAAAACCTGGGTACAACTGCAAAAGATTGATTCTTTATTCCTGACTCCAAAAGATAGCCCTATTTTATACTCGCTAACACTAATTGCTCGACATTTACACGCCAAATGACCGCAGTGGCTTGTCCTTGCTGAGAGCAAATAAGTTCAGAAATCAAAGCTGATTAATATATCAACACAATTCGTAATTGAATTTTGTAATTACGAATTAAAAATTATGAAATGCAGTCCAATTTTAGAGTGTAGGAGGAGCGATCGCCGATTCTACACGACCATAAATCAATGTTTATATCATGTTCGGTTGAAGGCTTATCATAAAGACTGACGCGGGGACACGGGGACGCGGAGAGATTTTAATAATAAGTAATTATCCGAACTTGATATTACCTATTTAGTGAAAGCAAGTCTTAGCGATATCAACTGCCGTTGAACAGTTGTCACCCTATGAGGGCAAGCACGAAATTTTCAGATGGCAAGAAAAACTTCATTGACTTGAGAGCATTGTTCAGTCCAACTAAATCACTCCCGACTCACTTTTCCCGCAATCAGAAAAAATACAGGAGAAAATCATGGCAAATTCAGTTTTCAATCTTTCTGACCTTAACGGCAACAATGGCTTCACGATTGATGGCACTCCTGTGGACTCTACTTTTCGTTCCTTATCAGTCAGCAATGCAGGGGATATCAACGGTGATGGCTTTGACGACGTAATTATTGGCGCACCTTTCGCCTCCCCCAATGGTAACTCTGGTGCAGGGCAAAGCTATGTAGTGTTTGGCGGGACGAATGTGGCTAGTAATGGTAGCCTCAACCTTTCCTCTCTGAATGGCACTAATGGCTTTGTCATTAACGGTATCGCTACATTTAATTTATCAGGCATATCGGTCAGCAATGCAGGGGATATCAATGGTGATGGCTTTGAAGACTTGATTATTGGGGCATTTTATGGATCTGGCAATGGTATTACTTATACAGGGCAAAGCTATGTAGTGTTTGGCGAACCGAATGTGGGCAGTGGCGGTAGCCTCAACCTCTCTGACCTAGATGGTACTAACGGCTTTGCCATTAATGGCGTTGCGGCTTTTGAATATTCAGGCTTTTCAGTCAGCAATGCAGGAGACATCAACGGGGATGGCATTGACGACTTGATTATTGGGGCACGTGTTTCTGGCGTTACAGATAAATCTCGTGCAAGGCAAGGCTATGTGGTTTTTGGCGGGACAAATCTGGGTAGTAGTGGTAGCTTTAACCTCTCTGAACTCAATGGTACTAACGGCTTTGCAATTGATGGTATTCCTGGATTTGACTTCACAGGCATCAGGGTGAGCAATGCAGGAGACGTTAACGGCGATGGCTTTGAGGACGTGATTATTGGTGCGGTTAGTTCGACTGTCGACCCATACAACAGGTTAGGACGCAGCTATGTGGTGTTTGGAGGAACGAATGTAGGCAGTAGCGGCAAGATCAACCTTTCCTCCCTTAATGGCATTGATGGCTTTGTGATTAACGGTGTTAATCCTAGTGATAATTCAGGCTCCTCAGTCAGCAATGCAGGGGATATTAACGGTGATGGTATTGACGACCTGATTATTGGGGCATCAAGTGTCTCAAATTTTGCAGGACAAAGCTATGTGGTATTTGGAAAGACAAATCTGGGGAGTAGTGGTAGCTTCAACCTCTCATCCCTCAACGGTACTAACGGCTTTGTTATCAACAGCAATGGAGATAGCTTTTTAGGCAGATCGGTGAGCAATGCCGGAGATATCAACGGTGATGGCATTGAAGACGTGATTATTGGGGCACAAGGGAAAAGCTATGTGGTGTTTGGAGGGACAAATGTCGGTAGTAGCGGCACTCTCAATCTTTCCTCTCTGGATGGTACTAATGGCTTCGTTATTGACACTATTGCTCCTTTTACGAGAGCATTCTTATCAGTCAGCAAAGCAGGGGACATCAACAATGATGGTATTGATGACCTGATTATTGGGGCATCTGGTGTCCGACCCGACCCCAACACCAGCGACTATGCAGGGCAAAGCTATGTAGTTTATGGCAACGCCGCCCCAAAACTTGACCTCAACGGTGCTAGTGTGGGCATTAATTATACTGCCACGTTTAGCAACAACCCTGTGGCTGTTGTTGATAGTAGCAAGCTCACCGTCACTGACACTAACACCTCGACTCTCAAACAAGCCACCATCACCATTACCAATCGCCAAAATGGGACAGCTGAAAGTCTCAGTGCTAAGACCACTGGCACCAGCATCAGCGCTAGCTACAATGCTACCACTGGAATCCTCACCCTTAGTGGTACAGATACACTAGCCAATTACCAAAAACTTTTGCGGACGGTAACTTACAATAACACTGCTGCAATTCCTAACACTACTACCCGCATTATTCAGTTTGTCGTCGATGACGGTCAAGCCCACAGCAATACTAGTAAAGTTGCTACTACCACCTTAAAAGTCATACCTCCCATTACAGGAACTGCTGGTGCAGATACTCTCATCGGTACATCTGGCAACAACATCATCGATGGCAAAACTGGTAACGATAAGCTTACAGGTAATGGCGGTCAAGATAAATTTATTATTCGCCAAGGCGATGGCAATGACATCATCACCGATTTTGGTGGTGTAGGTAAAGGTACAAATCCATCAGCAACGGTAATTGCCAATGTTGACACATTGCAATTTATTGGGGCTGGTTTAACTGCTCAAAATCTGCTGTTGACTCAAAATGGTAACAACTTAGAAGTCACCTTTGAAAATGTGGCTAACACCAAAGTCACTCTACAAAACTTTCAGTTAGAAAACTTGGATAACCTCAAAGCTGATGGAACCAGACCTGCCATTGGCAATATTCTGTTTAATGGACAAAATAACATCATTGACAGTTTTAATGTTCTGGATGCAAATTCTGTTGATACCACCATCGGCATCAAGAATACAGTGACTTTCCTTAATGACCTCAATAACAATCTTACAGGTTTAGATAACTCCAATGATGTCATCAATGGTCAGGGAGGTAATGACAAAATTGATGGCAAGAGTGGTAACGACCTGCTTAGAGGTGGAACTGGCAATGATACTCTTATCGGTGGTGCAGGCAATGATACCCTTGTCGGTGGTGCGGGTGCTGACAGATTTCTTTACAACACCAATGCTGTCTTTGCGAGTTCTGCTGTTGGTCAAGATATTATTACTGACTTCAAACGCTCCGAAGGTGACAAGATTATCTTGGATAAGACTACCTTCAGTGCTATTACTTCCGCTGCGGGAACAGGTTTTAGTAATGCTAATGATTTTAAAATCACTTCTAGTGCGGGAACAAGCACAGCAAAAATTGTTTACGATGCTACAACTGGGCAGTTATTCTACAACCAAAATGGTAGCGCGGCTGGTTTTGGCAGTGGTGGTCTATTTGCGACTCTCAGTGGTGCGCCTACTCTCAGTGCATCAGATTTTGCGATACAAGCTTAATTAGCCTAAAGCACAAAACTCGAAGTTAAAAGCTAAATCAAGGAACGGGCAAAATGTCCGTTCCATTGTGCAAGCGCAAAACAAAAATAGCAGGAAATTCTGTTTGGCTAATGTTGCTGATGCCAAAGAAGTATTTCCCTCAAGATGTTCCTGATTATAATGCGATCGCCTGGTTAGAAAAAATCTAAATTTCCTGTGTTTAACAATATCTCTAATTTCTACTGCTACGCTAAACTTATATCACTCCAAAACTTGCAGCCATGTCTGTCGCTAAAGATGTAATATTTCCTGAAGGAAATATAGAAAGTAACGAACCGCCATTGGAAACATACTTACATTTGCAACAAATGTTGCTACTAATCAAATGCCTTGATTGGTGGTGGCGTGACCTCAATAATTTCTTTTGTGCAGGGAATATTAGTATTTATTACAGTCCACGCCAACGAAAATCAGAAGACTTCCGAGGGCCAGATTTCTTCGTGGTGTTGGATACTGAACGCAAGCCCCGTGATAGTTGGGTGGTTTGGCAAGAAGATGGTAAATATCCCAACTTGATTATAGAAATACTTTCTGATTCTACAGCAGCGGTTGATAAAGGGCTAAAAAAACAAATTTATCAAGACATCTTCCGCACTCCCGAATATTTTTGGTTTGACCCGAAAAATTTAGAATTTGCTGGATTTATCTTAGTTGGTGGTACTTATCAGCCCATAGAACCGAACCCTCAAGGTTTATTGTGGAGTCAACAGCTAAGTTTGTATTTGGGCGTTCATGAAAACCAATTACGCTATTTCAATGCGGAAGGACAGTTAATGCCTACGCCTGAAGAAATTGCACAGTGGGAAGCGGAACACGCAGAACAAGAAAGACAACGTGCCGAACAAGAAAAACAACGTGCCGAACAAGAAAAACAACGGGCCGATCGCCTAGCAGCAAAACTGCGAGAATTAAATATAGATCCGGAAAATTTATAAAAGTTGATGGTATCTAAAAATAGACAAGCTGGCAGCAAAACCAAAGGGCAAGTTTGGGTTGTGGAAAATGGTAAAGTGCGATCGCGTTTGGATCATCTTACCACCGAAGAACCTTTAGAAATTCGCCTCGCTCCCTTCCAAAAAACTGTAGCTGTTACCATGCGAACACCAGGCGCAGATTTTGAACTAGCTGCTGGTTTCCTCTATGCTGAAGGAATCATTAACAGTAGGGAAGATATCCAACGTATTAGGTATTGCGTAGATGAGTCAGTAGATGGCGAGCAACGATATAACATTGTAAATGTGGAACTGCGGCATGGGTTAATTCCAGACTTACAGCCTTTGGAGCGCCATTTTTACACTAGTAGCGCTTGTGGAGTATGTGGTAAAGCCAGTCTAGAGGCTTTGCATCTGCGAGGATATGGAGCGATCGTTGCTGGTCTAACAGTAACACCTGAAATCATCTACAGCTTACCAGATCGGCTGCGAGCTGCTCAAGGTATCTTCACTGCAACAGGGGGTCTACATGCTGCGGCCACCTTCGATGCTCAAGGACAATTGTTAAATCTGCGCGAAGATGTTGGGCGGCACAATGCTTTAGATAAATTAATTGGTTCTGCATTTTTCAGTGACGAGTTACCTTTAAATAATCATATTGTCTTAGTCAGCGGACGCTCTAGTTTTGAGATTTTGCAAAAATCTGCAATTGCTGGAGTTCCCATTGTCTGTTCTGTTTCTGCTCCCAGTACTTTGGCGGTGTCTGTCGCTAAAGAATTTGGAATTACCTTAATTGGATTCTTGCGTGGAGAGCGGTTTAATGTTTACACTGGCTTGGAAAGAATAAGAGCTATAAAGTGAGTGATACCGTTTCACCTTAAGATTGATACATTTAGGCAAGCAGGGAAGGCAGGGGAAGCAAGAAGAATGATTTGTATCAATAATTTCGTGAAATGGTATGAATCGGTATGGACACAATATATTGTGCCCATACAATTATTTGTACCTCACAAAATAGCAATCTCCTGTAAGTTATAAAAAATATTTAATTCAATAATGTGAAAATATTCAAATCTCAATTTACGAGGAGTCAAATATTATTTAATTAAACTTCAATATTGAATGTTGGCTGATGAAGGTTAACAGTTAACACTCAGCCCGCCTTGTTTGGTGAATGCTTATATAAGCGAAATCTAAATACTTTATCTTGGTCTCTGTTTTCTAATTTTTCTCCTTTGGGAAATCTATCTTTCACACTAGTTACTAATTGATAATCACCTATCAAACTTTGTAAGCCTGTATGTAATTCTTTTGGACTTAATTGATTGAAAGCACCATAAAAATTTGGCGAACCATTATAAATATCTTGAATATAAAAACCGCCTTTACCTGTATCAACAATCCACTTTGGTGGATTGGCTTTTAAAACAGAAACTGTCTCGCGTGCAATCTTTAAAGTAAGAGCATCTGAGTTTGTGATATCAATACGTGTTGGATTTTTACAATCTAGCAGAGTATATAGAACTGATGCCGAGCCATATATAAAACAAGAGTCCCCAGGTTTAATATTTTGTTGCAGCATCGAAAAAGCTTGTACTTTCTCTTTTGTGACTTTCACAAATTTTGTCATTGGGTGTTCTAAAGGATAACGAGTATTCTGATAAAAACCAGGAATGTTATACTTTGCTTCTACGCCAATGGAGTCGCGAACTACATATCCAGAAAATAAACTTGCTGTAATAAATAAAAATGCCAATGCTAATCCTTTTTTCCAGCTAGTAGAAATTTTAGTTGACATCATTATAGTCAGCATTGCAGAGAAAATTAAAACATCGTCATCTGTATATGGTCTACCAGGCCAGGACATCTGCATAGCCCAAGTTGTCCCTAGCGTGAGAGCTATCAGTAATGGAAAAATTGGATATGGCAATCCGAAAAACTGTTTACTCTTCTCAGGAAAAATACAACTAGCCACCAAAGCTAGACTAAAAAATGTTCTTGGTATGTCATAAGAAAGTATATTGTTCCCGCCTAAAATTCTATTTCCCAAGAATGCACCTACAATTAGCAAAATCAGAAGTACTATTGTAGGACTTAGCCGATACCTCTTAAAAACTCTGGTTCCTCTGTGTCCTCCGTAGTTCGATATTCTCTGAACTGGTGTTGCTGTCAATGCATTGGAATTAAAATTTTGATTAAATACTAATTTTTCTGGGTTTGCGATTATTAGGAAAACTAGTACACACAAAACTAATGGGGAAACTAGGTAGACAATAATTTCTGCTATAGAAGAATTACGGTAAATTGCTCCACCAGATAAAGCATCGATTAAACTGAAAAAAGTGCTGATATCTTTTTTTTCCGAAGCTCCAATAAAAAGATGGTAAAATGCTTGTGATAAGCTGTTATTCCAAAATAAAACTCCTACTATTAATCCTAATCCTAAAAAAATTCCGAGTAAAAATGGAGCTAAAAGAGACAGCAAATATTTTTTTAAATCTCTCAAAGTATAGACTAAAAGAATTGCTAACGTAACTACTATACAGATAGTTCCGTTACTTTGGCGTGCTGCCATCACTAAAGCTAGAAAAAATCCGGCTGTAGTCAAATATATAAAAGAAGCTTTTTCGGTTAACTTATTCAGGCCAAGAATGATAAAAAAACTAGTAATCGATAAAAACAAAGTTACATAGTTATCATTTCCTCCTCGATAAAGTACGGGATGCATGAATAACCATCCACTACAAAGAGAGAATGATATCAGCCTTGAAGTAAATTGCCTACAAGATAAATAAAATAAAAATAGGGTGGTAATTTTCACCAAAAACCTAGCAACTAAGCTACTTAGGTAAGTTTCTCCTAAGATTTTCTGAAAAAACGCATCTATAAAAATACCGATGAATCCAGTTTGGTAATCAAAATCTCTGTAGGGAAAATCGCCATGCAAAATTCTATTACCAAAATGAAATATTTGACTTGTATCTGACCAGTTCATTCCATACAGTGACAGAGGGAATGTAATGAATGCAGTAGCAATTAAAAGCAGGAATAAAGTAAAAGTTTCTCGAACTCGATTGGATCTTGCAATTTGAATATTCATTTCTTAACCTCAAATTTAAAAGAGGATTTTTTAACTTTAGAAATGATACTTATCGAACATTCTCTAAATTCGATCGCGGACGACAAGAAAGAGATTTTTCATTCACAGATTCAGACATCAAGCCATAACAATCTCGAACTAAATAAAGTGGGCGTCCTTTTACTTCATCGTAGACGCGTCCGAGATATTCGCCTATCATACCCAGGCTTAGCAGTTGCACTCCGCCTAAAAAAAGTACTGCTACCATTAAAGAAGCGTAACCAGGAATATCAATCCCGAATACTAAAGTCCTAATTACTAAAAAGCTGGCGTAGGAAAATGAAATTAAGGATATGCTAAGACCAAGGTAGCTCCAAACTTTTAAGGGAATTAAACTGAATGCGGCAATTCCATCAATAGCAAAGTTCCAAAGTTTCCAATAATTCCACTTAGTATATCCTTGATAACGTTGAGGGCGATCGTATAATATTGAAGTCTGCTTAAAACCTACCCAAGCAAACAAACCCTTCATAAAACGATTGCGTTCTGGAATTTGTTTGAGAGCATTGACTACACGTCGATCTAATAAACGAAAATCCCCTGTGTTTGGGGGAATTGGAGTTTGACTCATTTTACCTATAGTTCGATAGAAGGCACTAGCAGTAAAACGCTTAATCCAACTTTCTCCTTGACGCGAACGACGAGTTGCATAAACTACATCATAGCCTTCACGCCATTTAGCAATTAATTGTTCGATTAATTCAGGTGGATCTTGCAGATCTGCGTCAATTGGGACTACTGCTGCACCAGTTGTATAATCAATACCCGCTGTCAGAGCAATTTCTTTGCCAAAGTTACGGGACAAGTTAACTACCTTAATTGCAGGGTTACGGTAATGATGTTCAACCAAACATTTGAGGGTATTATCTTTACTACCATCATTCACACAAACAATTTCATACTTCATGTTTAAACGAATTAGTACTGATATTAATCGCTCAAACAGGTAGTCTATATTAGGTTCCTCATTATACATAGGAACTACTACAGAAATGTCTATACTATCGTTGTTTAAAAGCATGTACAAAACCTCATAATTCGCTTGACGCTCAAAGAAACAGACATTAAATTAATTCTTATCTAACGAGAAGAATATGTTCATTTATCTTGAGGATGTTTGTCATTTTTTGATGATTTCACAGCCTCTACACCCTTTGAGGGAAATGTGCGCCGACGGCGATACCATGTTGCTGCTGCCACTAGCATTCCAGTTAGTGACAGAGCTAATATCACCGGCAAAAAATCTCCTGTACTAAAAGCTTTTAAACCGTAACTGCCTAACAAGACAAAAGGTAGAACTCCAGGAACTGTACCCAGACTTGTACCGATGGCATAATCTTTAAAGCTCACCGAAGTTAACCCAGCAGTGAAGTTTACTAAACCATAGGGCATAACTGCTACTAAGCGAATAGCAAACATATAAAATAATCCTGCGCGGCGCACTTCAGCGTCCATTGCTTGCCATTTTCCAGCTAATCTTTTGGCTACTGCTTCGCGTCCAATAGTCCGGGTAAAAGTAAAAGAAACAATTGCAGCAATAATCGCTGCTAAACTAGTCCAAATAGTTCCTAGTACTGGGCCAAAAATTGCACCACCAGTCAAATTAAGTGCTGTTGAAGGCAGAATCAGTACAGTTGCTACAACATACACAAGAATATAGATAATTGGTGCCCAGATGCCAGCAGACTTGAGCCAAGCTTGAATTTGTGCTGGATTAATGCCGCCTAGTAGATATACTGCTATGGCTGTGGCAATGATGCAGACAACTGCGATGAGGAAAATACTGGTTTTAAGATTTAGCATGTCCAAGCTTCAGAACTAAAACAATTCATTGAGTAGACTAGCTTCAATACGTCATAAACAATTAATACGTGTAATACGTGTACTGTACCATCATTTCCACCTAGTATTACAATAAAGTTCTTGTAAAGTGGACATATAGAGTGCCTATGTTATGTACACAAAAAGTTTAAAGAGTGATAATTAGAAGCCAGTTATATTGAAGGGATAAGTAAAAAGCTACTTAGAAAGGTGATTTCACTCATTTTAATTTGAGATTTAAATTATATCTACTTACCTATTAGATAAATTAGATAAATATGACTTTTATGTGTATTGATGCATTTGTTACCATAGCATCGGTTAATTGTGAAAATTTAGTGAATTTCTATACAAAATTGCTTAAGCAAAAGCCAGCTACTTGGATTCCGAATGTCTATGGTGAGTTTCATTTGCCTAGTATGCGATTGGGTATTTTTAAACCAAAAGACACTAATGAATCGGAATTTGAAGTGATATCTTTTGACTCGCCGCTTTGTGTCTACGGCAAAAGTAAGATAAGTTTATGTTTAGAGGTAAGTAACTTGGAAGATGCGATCGCTCACTTAACCGCTTTAGGCCATCCTCCACCAGGAAAGATTTCCATTGCTTCTCACGGCAGAGAAATTTATGCTTATGATCCTGATGGGAATCGTTTGATTTTACATGAGGCGAAAGGGAGCGTTGGGTTCTGAGTTAGGAGTTAGGAGTTAGGAGTTAGGAGTTAGGAGTTAGGAGTTAGGAGTTTGGAGTTAGGAGTTTGCAGTTATTTCCCTTGTCTCCTTTGTCTCCTTTATCTTCCCACTCCCTTTGATTGAAAATAATTAGTAATTGATAGTTAATAAAAAATTATGGCTATAACTCAAAACTATAAATTAAATCTGATTCAATGGTATCCAGGTCACATTGCCAAAGCTGAGAAGAATCTCAAAGAACAGCTAAAACGCGTAGATGTGGTGTTTGAGGTACGAGATGCCCGGATTCCTTTAGCGACTCACCATCCTCAAATAGCTGAGTGGGTGGAGGGTAAGACACGGGTGTTGATACTCAATCGAGTAGATATGATTACACCGCAAATGCGATCGCTATGGATAGATTGGTTTAAACGTCAAGGAGAAACCCCTTATTTTACCAATGCTCAACATGGTAAAGGCATAGCAGAAGTGGCACGGGTAGCCCAAGCCGCCGGGGTAGAGCTGAATAAAAGAAGAAGCGATCGCGGTATGTTACCCCGTCCAGTGCGGGCTGTGGTGATTGGTTTCCCCAATGTTGGTAAATCAGCTTTGATTAACCGTCTGTTAGGGCGGCGAGTAGTAGAAAGTGCAGCCCGTCCTGGGGTAACTCGCCAATTGCGCTGGGTGCGAATTTCGGAACATTTGGAATTGCTTGATGCTCCTGGTGTGATCCCTGCTAGGTTAGAAGACCAAGACTCTGCATTGAAATTAGCAATTTGTGATGATATCGGTGGGGCATCTTACGATAATCAGCTAGTAGCAGCAGCGTTAGTAGATTTACTGAACTATTTAGAAGCTGTAGCCACAGATTTGTTACCAAAAAAACCGCTAGAGTCCCGCTACCAACTCGATTCTATATCTGAAACTGGAGAAGCATATTTGCACGCCTTAGCAGAGCATCGTTACAAAGGTGATGTCGAACGAGCTGCAAGGCAACTCTTAACAGATTTTCGCAAGGGATTACTCGGTGAAATAGCTTTAGAAATACCACCGAATTGAAGAATAATTTAGAATCCAGAATTCAGAATTCAGCAATAGATTATTGGAAAATTGAAAAAAGGCAGCCTTTGATAGGGAAAAAAGCAAGAAAAAAGTTTAAAGACAAAACAAAGAATCTTTGCTTTAAGTTTTCCCCTCTGCTCTGTTACCTCCCCATCTCCCTACTCCCTATTTTCAACACAGATCAATCTCTTAGTTGGGGATTCAAACCTGCCACTAATTGCTTCTGTGCCTTGACGGTGCGTCTCCTGCTTTTCCCCTGAATTTTAACTTCTGGATTCTTCAATTTTTGGAAATCTGTCAAAGGCAAGACTTCAAATAAAGCACAAATCTTGACAACAGAACGAGGGTGGTTTTGCCAAACCTGGGGGAGAAGAGCTTGAGCTGTTACAGCATCTGACCAAGTGAATAATCCATATCGATTCACCTTTTCAATTAAAGTTCTTAACACTCCTATCCAAGGTCGATAGTTCCACAAAGATGATTTACCCTCAATATCCAATAAATCGTATCCCAATAACTTTAATCTCGGATGATTTTCTGGAATTTGCTGTTTGCTAGCATCTGCAAACAATAGATAATATTGCTGGCTAGATACCGGAATTGGAAGCCAATCGAGCAAGTCCCAAACTTCTTCTAATGAATCTAGACGAAAGTTGTGCGAATAACTAAAGTGTGGATTGCACCAAGAATCAATACTCCGAATTTCATAACTAACAGGCAAACCAAGATTGTTTATATACTCTCTATATTCGTAGTCATTAAAAGACTTAATTACTCTCGTACTTAACCACATTATTTGTACTTTATAAAATATCTAAAAATGAATTTTCACTGAGTTATTTTTGTTAACTTAAGCTGAAGTAAGGAGTGTCTAAAATTTTAGATACCTCAGACAACACTTTTAAAACGTCCTCTAACGAAGAACTTTGTTTATTTATGAATTTGCTACCCATCTTATATACACGACTAGTATTTGATTTTTGAAAAGCTATGTAGGGAGGCAGTCTAAATAGCATGGGAGAGTTTCTCCGCTTGAGCATAGACGCCTAAAGGACGGCTTCTCAGAGAGTACTGGCGTTGCGTTAGCGACAAAATAACGCACCATTCTCAGATGATTTGGTACGTTAATTTTTAGCGTAACGCACCCTACAAATAGTTAATTTTGTTCAAAAATCAAACTGGATTCTTATATCAAGATACAGTTTATTAACAGCATAGTAAATTCATTTGACAAAAGATCTTACTTTTCTTACTTTTCGCACTTAATGTTACCGATATTCCAAGTTTTCAAGGCAATGCCCTGAGAGGTTGTTTTAAAAATTACCCAGTATAGTCTAAATAGAGATTTTGCTGCTGAGAAGCTTTGAAATCTTTATTTCTTTGTAATTAAATAAGAATAGTATATGCACTAACTTTTATTCTGGTTTATGAAGAATTAATCAAGGTATGATTAATAGTTCTAACGAAATTCAAAATTCTTGACATTGACGAGGTAGCGATCGCCAGTTTACCAACAGCTAAAAACGGGATTTAGCCAGACTTTAACAGGGTTATAGTTGAAGTTGACACTAATTTCCAGCTAGGCTTCCGACATCGAATTAATTGTAATATCAGATACACGCAGTTGTCGGAATGCAATTAACAGTGTCATAAAGAAAAGGTGAACAGTTAACCTGTAGGGTATAACTTACCCAATTGCCTGCACTGTAGCTTCAATGGATCATCACACTCATGACTGAACTCACCCTACGCCTACAAGAGGGAGATACCGAGACAACGATCGCAGTTGACCAAGATGTATTTACAATTGGTCGTTTGCCAGAATGTAACTTGTACTTACCTTTTGCTGGAGTATCCCGCAACCATGCGCGTATTTTAAAAACGGCTGAAGGTATGTGGACTATTGAAGATCTGGGCAGTAAAAATGGCACGCAAGTAAATAAATATCTTCTAAACTGTCCCCAACAGTTACATCACGGCGATGTCGTTTGGCTGGGTAATGTTAGCTTGGTAGTGCTGCTCACTAATCCGGTTTCAGAATCGACATTCACGCCAGAGTATGCGTCAACTTCGGAAACTAACGAGCAAAGGACAATTCTTCACAATGTCGAACAACTACAACAGCAATGGATTGCAGCTGATAGTAAAGATGGTAACATCAGCAATAAAGATAAAACCATTGCCCGTCTCAAAGACTTAGTTGATATCGCCAAAAATCTCTGTGCGGCGGCGTCCATAGAAGAGATTTTTTCCCAGGTGCAACAAGTTGTATTTCGGTATCTTGATAGTATCGATCGCTTAGCATTATTAATTGATGTTAATGGCTGCGGGCACTTAGAATTAGTTAATGCTGCCACCAGAAATGTTTCTCAACAAAAACATTTGCCTGCCGATGGTAGTTGGATTAGTCGTAGCATCTGTCAAAAGGTATTTGAAGAAAAAGTCGTCATTCAAACAGGTGATACTCATCAGGACGAACGCTTTGCCAGCGAACAGAGTATTTTAGTCAAAGGCATTCGCAGTGCAATGGCAGTGCCTTTATGGGATGAAAATAAAGTTGTAGGGGTTCTTTATGCCGACGCCAACCTTTCTTCTTACCATTGGGCAAACGAAGGCGAGGAAGAACTGAGCTTTTTTTCAGCCTTAGCAAATCTTGTGGCTTCTAGCGTCCAGCGTTGGTTGCTGGCAGAGAAACTCAAAACTGAAGAAGTGATTCGTCACCGACTAGAACGGTATCATTCTCCAGCAGTTGTGCAGCAGTTGATTGCTGTAGGCGCGTCGCCAGATGGACGTTTAGCGCCATCAGAGAGCGAAATTAGTATTTTATTTGCAGATTTAGTTGGCTTTACAGCGATTTCTGAGAGATTAACACCAACTGCGATCGCTCAATTATTAAATAATTTATTTGAAGAAATGCTCAAAGAAGTATTTACTTACGGCGGCACTTTAGATAAATATATTGGCGATTGTATTATGGCATTTTTTGGCGCTCCAGAACCGCAGCTAGACCACGCCGATCGCGCCGTAGCTGCTGCCAAAGGAATGCTAACTCGTCTCGAACATCTCAATGCTAATAATTTTTGGCAAGAACCCCTACAATTACGCATTGCAATTAATAGTGGTAAAGCCGTCGTCGGAGATGTTGGTAGTTCCCAAAGAGTGGACTATACAGCATTAGGCGCAACAATAAATCTTGCAGCCCGCATGGAAGGAGTTTGTCCTCCGAGTGAATGCGTCATTAGTGAGGCTACTTATGCAATGCTTTCACAACCTTCAGATTTCCAAGAAATGGGAGATTATCGCTTTAAAGGTATCGATAGATTAGTGAAAGTTTATCAAACAAAATTGCACCCGATATCAACAATTATTAGTCATTAGATATAATTAAATGCCTGTGCCAGCGTTAAAAATTTGTTCTGCGGTTAAATTCAACTCTGGAAAAGTTAGGCTGATATTTAAGTATAAATACATCATTGAATTGTATATATTACTTCAAGTTTAATTGCGAAACTGTAATATCTAGCAGCTACTTCTTGAGTAAAAGACTAGAATTTTGGTGTGGCTTCCAGAATAGATCTGTGTAACACTAGGAAGCCAACAGTCAAGCTATGTTTTAACGGGAGGTCAGGTAATGGCGATCGCCACGATTAATCCCGCCACTGGGGAAACGCTTAAAACTTTTGAGCCACTCAACGATGCAGAAATTGACGCTAAACTCGATTTGGCAAATCGGGCTTTTGAAGGCTATCGCCAGACTAGTTTTCAAAAGCGATCGCAATGGTTAACAAAAGCTGCCGATATTTTAGAGCAAGACAAAGCAGAATTTGCTAAATTGATGACTCTAGAAATGGGCAAGCCTTTCAAAGCTGCGATCGCTGAAGTTGAAAAATGCGCCACCGTCTGTCGCTACTACGCCGAACACGCCCCTGGTTTTTTAGCTGACGTTTCTGTTAAAACCGATGCCAGCCATAGTTTTGTACGCTATCAACCCTTAGGTGCGATTCTGGCAGTCATGCCGTGGAATTTCCCCTTCTGGCAAGTTTTCCGCTTTGTGGCACCGACACTGATGGCGGGAAATGTCGGCTTACTCAAACACGCTTCCAATGTGCCGCAGTGCGCCTTGGCAATTGAAGAAATTATTCGCCGTGCGGGTTTTCCAGAAGGTGTATTTCAAACTTTATTGATTGGCGCTGCCAAAGTCGCCGGCTTAATGGCAGACGAGAGGGTAAAAGCTGCCACCTTAACCGGTAGCGAACCAGCAGGCGCATCCCTAGCCGCCGCCGCCGGCAAAGAAATTAAAAAAACCGTTTTGGAATTGGGAGGAAGCGACCCTTTCATTGTGTTACCAAGTGCTGATTTAGAAGCAGCAGTTGTCACAGCTACTACAGCACGGATGTTGAATAACGGGCAATCATGTATTGCAGCAAAACGTTTTATAGTCGCAGAAGCGATCGCTGACAAATTTGAAAAATTGTTGTTAGATAAATTCGAGGCGCTGAAAGTGGGCGATCCCATGCAACCAGACACCGATATAGGGCCTTTGGCAACTCCTGGGATTCTTCAGGATTTAGACCAACAAGTGCAAACTGCTACCAAAACTGGTGGTAAAGTCCTCATCGGTGGACATCCATTATCAGATCGTCCAGGGAACTTTTATCCGCCAACTATTATCATAGATATCCCCCCCGACACACCAATTGCAAAAGAAGAATTCTTTGGCCCGGTTGCTTTATTATTCCGGGTTCCAGATATCGATGCTGCCATAAAACTCGCTAATGACACCCCCTTTGGCTTAGGTGCAAGCGCTTGGACAACCGACGATGGAGAACGCGATCGCTTGGTTGAAGAAATCCAAGCCGGTGCCGTATTTATCAACGGTATGGTCAAATCCGACCCCCGCTTGCCCTTCGGCGGCATTAAGCGTTCTGGATATGGCAGAGAATTGAGTATCCAAGGTATACATGAGTTTGTCAATGTTAAAACTGTGTGGGTGAAGTAATCAAAAAGTTAGGAGTGAAAAGTTAGGAGTGAGGAGTTAGGAGTGAGGAGTTGAGAGTTAAGAGTGAAAAGTTAAGAGTGAGGAGTTATTAATTTAAATTTCCAACTCCTAACTCCTAACTCTTAACTCATAAGTCCCAACTTCCAACTCCCAACTCCTAACTCCTAACTCCTAACTTAATATTGTCGCTAGTCAGGAAATAATAATGAATACAGCAGAACTCTTGGTGCAATGCCTAGAAAATGAAGGAGTACAATATATTTTTGGACTTCCAGGTGAAGAAAACCTGCATGTTTTAGAGGCACTAAAACATTCTTCAATTAAATTTATTACGACTCGTCACGAACAAGGTGCAGCGTTCATGGCGGATGTCTACGGACGGCTAACAGGAAAAGCCGGCGTGTGCCTTTCGACTCTTGGGCCTGGGGCCACAAACTTGATGACTGGGGTAGCAGATGCCAACCTTGATGGTGCGCCTTTAGTGGCGATTACCGGTCAAGTGGGAACAGATAGAATGCACATTGAATCGCATCAATATTTAGATTTGGTGGCGATGTTTGCACCTGTTACTAAGTGGAATAAGCAAATTGTTAGACCGAGTATTACACCAGAAGTAGTGCGAAAAGCATTCAAGCGATCGCAATCCGAAAAACCCGGTGCAGTTCACATTGATTTGCCAGAAAATATTGCTGCCATGCCCGTAGAAGGCAAACCTTTGCGTAAAGATAATATCGAAAAAACCTATGCATCTTTTGCTAGCATTCGGGCAGCAGCAGCCGCAATTTGCCAAGCAGTTAACCCATTAATTTTAGTAGGAAATGGGGCAATTCGCGCTCAAGCTAGCGATGCAGTCACGCAATTTGCCACTTTGCTAAATATACCTGTTGCTAATACCTTCATGGGTAAAGGTGTGATTCCTTATACGCATCAATTAGCCTTGTGGTCAGTGGGATTGCAGCAAAGAGATTTTATTACCTGTGGATTTGATAATACAGATTTAGTAATTGCGATCGGCTACGATTTAATAGAATTTTCTCCCAAAAAATGGAATCGCGACGGCAAAATTCCAGTTGTGCATATAGGGTTAAATCCAGCAGAAATTGATAGCAGTTATATTCCTGATGCCGAAGTCGTGGGAGACATTTCTGATTCCCTGTATGAAATCTTAAAATTAGCAGACAGACAAGGAAAACCCGATCCCTTTGGCATTAGTTTACGAGCAGATATTCGCGCCGATTACGAACAGTATGCCCATGATGACGAATTTCCCATTAAACCGCAAAAGTTAATTTATGACTTGCGGCAAGTGATGGGGCCAGATGATATCGTCATCTCTGATGTTGGCGCACATAAAATGTGGATGGCGCGTCATTATCACTGCCATAGTCCCAATACTTGTATTATTTCCAATGGCTTTGCGGCAATGGGTATTGCGATTCCTGGTGCCTTAGCAGCAAAACTCGTTCATCCCAACCGCAAAATTGTTGCTGTCACTGGCGATGGCGGTTTCATGATGAACTGTCAAGAATTAGAAACCGCCTTGCGTGTCGGTACGCCATTTGTCACCATCATTTTTAATGACGGTGGCTATGGATTAATTGAGTGGAAACAAGAAAATCACTTTGGCAAAGGAAACTCATCTTTTGTGCATTTTGGCAATCCTGATTTTGTCAAATTAGCTGAAAGCATGGGTTTAAAAGGTTACAGAGTTGAATCTACTTTAGATTTAATTCCCACACTCAAAGAAGCCCTCGCCCAAGATGTACCCGCAGTCATAGATTGTCCTGTAGACTATCGGGAGAATCGCCGCTTTACCCAAAAAGCCGGTGAGTTGAGTTGTGCGCTGTAAACATTTAATAGTTAAGAGTTAGGAGTTAGGAGTTAGGAGTTAGGAGTTATTTATTCCTAACTCCTTATTAATTTTCACTCCTTCTTCCAAGTTTTAGTAGGGTGCGTTACGCCAAAGGCTAATGCGCCGCTTTACTTTATTTATAAATATATTTCTTCTCTTTTTTTATATCCTTGGCGGTTTGTAAAAAAACCACAACCTCAGATATTCATCGACGAACCTCAGATATTTAGCGACGAACCTCAGAGGTTCATTAACGATGAGTTAGAATAAACAACTTCTAACTCATCACTGATTTTTACCGTTAATTAATCTTGTTCTGACCGAAAGTTCTACTTTCTTGCTTTTGGGTAACATTTTCTACTCCATAACATTGCCTTTTGTCAATATCTGACTTAATAATGAGTCCCATATTATTTAGGGCTATCTCCACTCGGTATTGACCATTTACCATCTGAATAGCAGCGTAAGTCACTGTGCCAAACATCATCACGCCACAAAGTGACAAGGTAATTTGTAAAACTCTTAATTCTCGTTTCATTTTTAAAGCCTTTAACTCGTTACACTCTCATTACAACTTAGTGCTGGTTGAGAACTGAGTTGAGAAATAATCAGCGATTAGACGAGTTGTTAGTTGATTATCGGTTAAGTTCGAGATGACTTTACTTTGTAGAATGCTCGACGCGATCGCTAACTACTGAGACTATTTAGCTAGTATAAAAACCTGATATACTCACAGCAGATTTTCCATGAGCAATGATGGCGCGATCGCTGCGAGTAGCCCCAGAGTATATTGAAAAAGTCAAGTCAGCACCCCAGCGTCATGGCTATCCCAGCCAACAGTCCTTGGCTACTGATGTCGGTTTTTCCCTTTCCACAGTGAAAAATTTTCTCACAGGCAAACCTGTTGACTATCTAAATTTTGTAGAACTTAGCAAAAAGTTGGGTTTTGAGTGGCAAGAAATTGCTTACAAAGAACCTCAGTCAACTAACGGCGAACCATCACCCTTCATCACAGGCGCACCCATCACCCAACCGCGTTACTTTTTTGGACGCGAAAAAGAATTAAAACGCCTCTTCAACTTACTCAAACGCCATCCCCTACAAAACGCCGTAATTATTGGCAAAAAGCGCAGCGGTAAAACATCCTTGCTGCACTACCTAAAAAATATCACCACCACCTCAGCAGAAAATTTGCGTCCTGAGCAAAAATCTGACTGGCTACCGCATCCAGAAAATTACCATTGGATTTTTGTAGACTTACAAGACGCACGAATCCAAAGCCGAGAAGGTTTACTCAAGTGCATCCTAGAATCACTCAAGCTGCAAGTGCCAACACCTTGCGATTTAGATAATTTTATGGATGTAGTCAGCGGTAATTTGCATTCTCCCACAGTAATTTTATTGGATGAAATTGGCGTTGGCTTGCAACGTTGTCCAGAATTAGATGATTGTTTTTGGGAGAGTTTGCGGTCTTTAGCGACTAACCACACAGGCGGAAATCTGGCGTTTATTTTAGCTACCCCTGAATCACCAATTGAACTAGCGCACAACACAGGACACAGTTCGCCTTTTTTCAATATTTTCGGCTACACCGCATATCTAGGAGCATTAACTCAGATAGAAGCACGAGAATTAATAGCGAGTTCGCCCATTCCCTTCACTGATGAAGATGTAGAGTGGATTTTGACACAAAGTTGCTGCTGGCCACTTTTGTTACAAATTCTGTGTAGAGAAAAATTATTTAACTTAGAAGAAGGAGAGAATAATGATAATTGGCGTGAGGAAGGATTACAACAAATCAAATCATTTACTCATTTATTAGATTCATAACTAGCAGAGTAACCATGAAAGCACACCGAATTGAAACAAAGTTAACTCAAAACGGAACCTTAATTCTTGAGGATTTACCGTTTCACGCAGGCGAAACAGTAGAAATCATTATTTTAGAACGTTTTCCCGAAGCTTCAGAATCTAATCCTTATCCATTACGGGGAACAGTTATTCGCTATGACGATCCTTTTGAGCCTCCCGTACCTATAGAGGATTGGGAAGTCTTGCAATGATAATCTTAGATACTCATATTTGGATTTGGTGGGTAGATAATAATCAACGACTAAACCAGAAATATCGAGATTGGATTGAAGAATATCAATCTCAAGGATTAGGAGTCAGCATTATTTCTTGTTGGGAAATTGCCAAACTAATTGAAAATGGCAAACTTGCTTTTTCAATTTCAGTAGACGAGTGGATAACAGCAGCTTTAGCTTATCCAGGAGTGCAGCTACTCGAACTGACAATTCCAATTATCCTTGAATCAACCAAACTCACAGGTTTTCACAAAGATCCATCTGACCAGCTTATTGTAGCCACTGCCAGAATTTACAACTCTCCTTTGCTAACTGCTGACGCCAAAATTCTGGCATATACTGGGGTGCAAACTCTTAAATAAATATCAACAAAGTCGCCATTCTATCATCAACAGCCATAAGGCAAGTTAAATGCCTAACAACATATTCCACAACGCCTACACCGATGCACCCCAGCAACACCCTAACTTAATCCTCGGTAGCCTGCAATTACTTTTCTGGCTTGTCTTCCACCCTTCAGCTTGGCGTAACCACCTTCAGTGCATTGACCCTGACTCAAACTGGGGCTCGTCTTTGATTATCTTGTTAATGCAATGGCGAAACCTTGCTTTGTGGCGGTTGCTCATCCAAGGATACTTAATCTTACCTATTCTGGCTAACTTAGTGCTCTGGACATTGGGTGATCCAATCGCAAATATAGTTTTTCGTATGGGGTTAGGCGTGGTGATAGGCATGGCGGGAAATGTGGCGATGGGCGTGGCGGTGGGCATGGTGATAGGCGTGGCGGCAAACGTGGCGATGGGTATGGGGTTAGGCGTGGCGATAGGTGTGGTCTTTGGTGTGATGTTCAGTGTGGTGTTCGGCGTGGCGATAGGTCTGCCAAGAGGCGTAAAGTTAGGTATAAGGTTAGGCCTAGCATACGGTCTGGCGTTCGGTCTGGCAGTAGGCGTAGCGGGAGGCGTGGCGGGAGGCTTGGCAGTAGGCATAGCAATATGTGTAGCGATAGGTATAGCGGCAGACGTGGAAGTAGGCGTGGGGTTCGGTGTGGTGGTGGGCGTGATTGGAGGGGTAGCGAGAGGCGTGGCGGAAGGTGTGGCGGGAGGTATCGACATAGCGTTCGGCGTGGTGTTTGGCATGGCGGCAGGCGTAGGAGTCACTATTAACTCATGGCTGCCTGTTCTATCCTTTCCATTTCTCACCCTCTGGAATTATCTCCTCTATAGATTAGACAAACGACGTAATGGTAAAAGCCCTTGTTTATTGCGCTTTCACTCAGCCTTCTGGGATGAGTGGCAGCGTTTACATCTGCGTAATTTGGATAATCATCTCTTTTTCGTAATCGTACATAACCCAGTCGAAGGCAAAGCAGCTTTAGAATATCTCAGTACCAGCCCCCAACGCTGGGCGGCTCAAGCAGCACAAATTCAACTCGATGCACGCAGTTTACAAGGCTGTAAAGATGTAAAAGCTATCCGTGAAGCTCATCGCAGTCTGGTAATTAGCGAACTAGAGAATGAAATTAGCCCTTTGCTACGAATCTTTAGTCGCATCAGCGAAGATGTAAATGCTGCCCTGAATCAGGCAAGTGCTTATAATCAGCGTCTAGCTCTGAGAAATGTTGCAGACAAATTAAATCTACACTTGCAGGACTTCACTCGTAACACTGATAAATATACAGTCCGTTTCTACCCCATTATCAAAAGTTGGCATGAGATAGTCACCAACTATATAGATGAACTGGCTAAAGTTACTGAACTGCGCCAAGAAATTGACTCACCTTACATTATGGGCGTAGCCCTCAGACTAGAGCAAGAAATTTTCACGGGACGTAATGACATTGGCACACGCATCGAGCAGTTACTTTTAGACCGCCGTCGCCCACCTCTGCTACTATACGGTCAGCGACGCATGGGTAAAACTTCCCTCCTTAACAACATTGGAAAATTACTACCTAATAACATCATCCCGATGTTTGTAGACTTGCAAGGCGCACCTTCATCGGCAAGCGACCATGCAGGTTTTCTATACAACCTTGCTAGAGATATGGATAAGTCAGCAAAAAAGCAAGGTTTAGCTGTACCTTCCCTACCTCGCGAAATGCTAAAATCAGACCCCTTCACTTATTTCTATGAATGGCTAGATAAAGTAGAACAGGCTCTAGGACAAAATACTGCCTTACTAGCACTAGATGAATTCGAGGTGCTAGACAACGCCATAGCCAAAGGTCGCTTTGACGAACATGATATTTTGGGAATGCTGCGTCACCTCATCCAACATCGTCCCCGCTTCAAGGTGTTACTGGCTGGCTCCCATACCATCGAAGAATACCAGCGTTGGGCTAGTTATCTCATTAATGTCCAAGTTGTGCATATTTCCTACCTCAAAGAAGCGGAAGCACGACAATTAATTGAACGTCCCGTTAAAGATTTTACTCTGCGCTATGAACCCAACGCTGTTGAGCGAGTACTGCAACTCACGCGTTGTCACCCATTCTTAGTACAACTGCTCTGTGCGGAAATTATTGTCCTCAAAAACGAGCAAGACCCCTCTATCCGGCGATTAGCAACGTTAGCCGACGTGGAAGCAGCAATATTAGAAGCTTTGCAAAGCGGGAGCTTTTTCTTCGCTGACATTCAAAACAATCAAGTAGACGCCACTGGACAAGCTATTCTACGTTTTCTTGCTGCTCAAGGGGAAGGGGCTATAGTCGGCTGTCAAACTTTATTACAACAGTTTCCTGATGCTGATATTACACTCAAATTGCTCTTGCAACGCGAGTTAATTGAGGAAATTGAGGACGGCTATTGCTTTCAAGTAGAGTTAATTCGTCGGTGGTTTAATAGAAAATAAATTAGTTTCACGCATTCGTTTTATTGACTATAAGAATAGCGGCGTAATTACCCCGCTTAACTTATTGACTGCAATTGATATTGGTGAAACTTAGCCAGAATAATACTAATCCAAAATAAAAAAAATCAGATGCTATCTGGATTTTACAGTTTGCATCTGTTGTTTGATTTTAGTGAATTGGTATAACTTCTATCTCTGAGACCAAAAAGACTTGATTTTGCACTATACCGTTGTAATCTTCCACAGAGCAAGGTTGTAGTAATTGGCATCAGCACCAACAACATTAGGACTTTCAAAACCGCTTGATGCTAGCCAGCCACCTTCATCTCCTCGCTTTCCTTTGATTGGCTCTCCTGTGGAAAACACATACCGTTTTGTCTCTTGATTTTCGATGAGAAAACTATCACCGCTTGGTATTATCTTCCATAAAGCACGGTTGTAATAATTGGCATCAGTGCCAACGACTTTGGGACTTTCAAAACCGCTTGATGCTAGCCAGCCACCTTCATCTCCTCGCTTTCCTTTGATTGGCTCTCCTATGGAAAATAAATATCGTTTTGTCTCTTGATTTTCAATCAGAAAACTATCACCACTTGGTATTATCTTCCAGATGGCACGGTTGTAATAATTGGCATCAGCACCAACGACTTTAGGACTTTCAAAGCCGCTTGATGCTAGCCAACCACCTTCATTTCCTCGCTCTCCTTTGATTGGCTCTCCGGTGGCAAATAAATACCGTTTTGTCTCTTGGTTTTCAATGAAAACAGGTTTGTTTAGTAGCTCATTGAGTTTTGCATCTGTACTAGCTGTTTCTACGGGTGCTGTCTTACCGTTAGCAGTAGTTGTTTTCGTGAAATTGCCATTGCTGTCGTAGGCTAAACCCGATATTACATTACCTTGAGCATCTAATAGTCTGCCCTCATCTCCTGAATCTTTCCAAAGGGATACACCGCTACCGCAACTAAAGCCGCCTGATTCTTGATGTACCTCGTTGGTATAAACCCGCACGCTCTGACCAGGAGCTAATTTTGTCCCTTGGGGAAAAGTGAAGGCTTTATTGCGTCCTAGCCCTGAAGCAAGTTGCCAACCAGATACATCGATCGCTGTCTTTTCCTTATTGGTAATCTCAACATATTCGTCAGATTGAGTTCTCTTGACCTGATTCTTGTAGACAATATTGGTAATCTCTACCTGTGGAGTTTGCTGATTTGTCATAGTTTTTATTCAAAATTGATGGTAAAAGTCAACTGAGGACTAACGCACTCTAGGAATTGCAATTTGGCGTAAATCCTTTTACTTGTACTTAATAAAAGACAAACATTAAGCTCAAAAAGAGCTATTTTTGTCTAACATTGAGCCTCTTTTCTGAAATTGTTTCAGCTTTAGTCAATATGGTTTTACTTTTTGAATAAAAATGCAAGGACAGATAAGACAGTTAAGACAGTTAATTGAAGATTTAAATAAACTTCATGAATGCTTTAATTACTTCATAGTAAATTCTTGAATTCAGAATGCAATTTGTCGGGGATTCTAAACGGACTCGCAAAGAATAATAATTAGAGAAACTTACCTGGTATTTGTATCAGAATTTATTAAAGCCGGCAGAACGACGATAAAGTAACCAGATAAACAGCGGTGAACCTAGCAAGGCGGTGACAGAACCTACTGGTAGTTCTACTGCTCCTAATCTAGAGAGTAAATCTGCAAAGGTGAGTAACCATGCACCTGCAAGGGCAGAAAGTGGCAAAACAAAGCGGTGATCTGTACCAACGAGCAGCCGGACGGCGTGAGGGACAACAAGACCGACAAATCCAATTAAGCCGCTGATGCTGACTGCACCTGCGGCTAATAAAGTGGCGACACCACCAATTAAAAGGCGCGATCGCGTTAATGAAATTCCCAACCCTACAGCCAAATCATCACCCAAAGCCAACACGTTCACCGATCGCGCCAGCAAGCACCCCGCCACTAATGCAACGATAATATAAGGACTAGCAGTAGAAATTTCTTGCCAACCCCTTCCATTCAGGCTACCAACTAACCAACTCAGCGCAATTTGAATTTGACCATCTTCAGCTAAAAGCAGTAAGGTAGTTTGCACGGCACCAAATAAAGAACTCACCGCCACCCCGCCTAAAATTAGTCGCTCAACTGAAATTCCCGACCCCGCACGACCTAGTAAAATTACGATCGCTGAAGTCAAAATTGCACCTATCCAAGCAGCTAGAGGAATGGCGATTGGTAATATTTGCCAGGCGAGCATCAAGATTACAATTAATCCTGCACCCGCAGAAATGCCCAGAATAAAAGGATCGGCAAGACTATTGCGTAACATTCCTTGCAACAACGCTCCTGACATACCCAAAGCAGCACCCACGATGAGAGCCGCACAAATGCGCGGAAGACGCAAATCCCAAAGAATTGTCTGTTTAATCGGATCGCCTTCCCGAAGAAGGGCTTGCCAAAACTGAGACATACTCAAAGGTACCGCCCCTTGGGAAAGCGACAGCGTTAGCGTTACCACCAGCCCTACAGCAAACAGCAAAACAGCCCAAACTACGCGGTATTCACTGAAAATTGTCTGAAATAGTCTTTTCATTAATTCAGAGGGAGTAGGGAGTAGGGAGTGGGGAGTAGGGGAGGCAGGGTGAGCATGGGGAGAAAAAACTAATGCCCAATGCCCAATGCCCTAATCCCTTTTAACCATAAGCACCACTAGGAAGAAATCCTAACAGTTGCTTCAATCTTGGGTCTGCTTGTTCGTAGCAGTGACTAGGCATTTGATAATTCATAAAGGGTGCGTATTTGTGTCCAACCAGTCTCTTGGCGTAAGTAATCTGCGTAATGTAACGAGTGGTAGAGGAAGAGTTTCTAGAGCCTCTATGCCATACCTGATTGTTAAAACAAACGGCAGAACCCATTGCTCCCAGACAACTGTAAATTCGGTCTTCATATCCTGAAATATCACCGTCGCATAACTTACCAAACAGATGAGATCCTGGAATCACTTGAGTCGGGCCATTTTCTTCTGATAATACATCTGTTAGGTAGTAATTTACTGTGAATGCAAGAACATTCAAGCGAATGTTAGTCAAGGGTTTCCCATCAAGCGAAATTACATGGGGTGTGTCGTCTTGATGCCATGCATTTTTAGCTAATCCGTCAGTTTCTGGAGGAATCTTAAATGAGTTGTTATGGATAACATGAATTATATTAGCATTAGGAATACCATCATCTATTGAATAACCTGTTCCATTTGCGCCACCAATTAAATGTTCTGCAAAAGTGACGATTGGCTCTAAAGCAAAAAGATTTAAATTCTCCTGTGAATGCTCGAACATTCGCTTCATTATTTTCTTAGATTTGTGATAACCTTTACCTTCAGTCTTCTTGAGAGTTTCATCTAAATCATTTCTGAGAAGTTCGCATTGCTCTGGCGTCAACACATTGTGAATTACCAAAAAACCATTAGTATGAAAATACTCAATCCATTCATTTAGTTGCTCTGTAGTTGTTTGTTTACCAGCTAGATATTGAGAAATTTTATTCATTGGTTTTTTTGATATTAATACAGAAGATATAAAAGTATAGCTTGGTTGAAAATGTCACTATCATCATTAGACTTCTTGCAGAAGTCGGGAAAAGGAGAAAGGGGGAAAGGTTTGGTTTTTTCCCTTTCCCCTTTAACCTTTTCCCACAAGAGTGTAAAAAGCACTTTTGCAAGAGACTTCATGAGTGCAACTCACAAGGAACAATGAAAATGTCTTTTCCTCCTGCCTCCTGCCTCGTGCCTCCTGCCTTATTTTCAAGGCAGGTCTATTGAAGAGGACGCGGGAACACGGGGAATAACCAATGCCCCATGCCCCATACACAATTAAATCAATTCCAGTCCACCTCGATAGCCAGTAACAATGCGGCTACCATCCTTGAGAATGTGAACTTCGATTTGGTCGCTAGCCCAGGTAATCTGGTCAGATAAAGTTGGGTTAAATATATGAATTCTCTGGTTACTAGAAGAAACTGGAGAATTAGGAGAATTAATTGCCAGAGATTGCACAAAAGGCCCGTCAATTAAGATATCAAGTTGTTCTAACAATTCTTGGGAACCTGGCGGTGCAGATTCAGACTGTAGCTGCTTGAGGGTGAAACCAGTAAAAGACATTACATTCAACCCAGCAGCTTTTAGTTTACGAGCTAGAGATGCTAGCGTAGGTGCTTGCCAAAACGGTTCTCCACCAGAGAACGTTACACCAGTGTTGCTAGGATTACTGAGGATGTTCTCTGCTATAGTATCAACGGCAACAATTTGATTAGCCTCAAAAGACCAGGAGTCAGGATTAAAGCAGCCAGGACATTCACGCGGACAACCTTGCACCCAGATAACTGCACGACAACCAGGGCCATTGACTTCTGAGGAATCGACATAACCCATGATGTTGAGATACCCAGAGGGAATTTCTGTGAGTGCTAGTGATGGGTCAGTTGGCTTAGTTTCCATCTCTTTAACTCCTTTTAAAGCCTTGCCTGTTAACTATATAACTATAGCGAAATATTGTAATACTCCACCTTAGTAAGGAACTCAGGCTTTTTTGTCAGCGTTTGTACTCGATCGCTACTTAAAACGGGTGTTTTTGATGCCGAATGCTACCAACACCAATTTTAAGAATGATTGTCAGACATGGAATACTTAGAGCAATTACTAGCAATTTTGTAACAATAAATTGAAAGTAATAACTTAACTCGCGTGTTCCCAATCACTCAGTAATTCATGCTGCTGTACTATTTTCTTGGATTTGCGGAATGGTACTTTCGGAGTGCCAATATTCATCCCAGGAAAAGACTGTTTTTTAGTCTTGGTAGGTCTGTTTTCTTGTGTTGTTGAACTGATTAGTGTGGTTTTCATTGCTAATTAGATGTTTGATTAAAACTTCAGCACTAATCTATAACATCAATTTTCAAATGGCAAATTTCCAAAGAGAGAAAAAATATTGAGTATGGGGCATTGAAAGTATCAAATGTTGACTGAGGAGTTAGTATTCTCCCCTTTGCCCCATCCCCCATTTACATAACTCCCATCTCTTGCAACCCCTGGCTTAGTCTTTTGGCTTCTTGGGGGTTATGCTTTTCATGAAGGGCGATCGCTTTTTTGAATGCTGCTACACTTTCTTGATGATTGCCGACTTTTAGCAGCACTACACCTAAATTTTGATAGGCCTCGGCGTAGTTGGGATTTAAGGCGATGGCATTTTGATAACAAGCGATGGCATCTGTAAATAAACCCAAAGCTTTAAATGTCATTGCCAGATTATAATGTCCAGCAACAAAACTCGGATCGATGTTTAAAGCTGCGATATAAGCAGTTTTGGCACCGTTGAAATCTCCTGCGGCTTTGAGTAAGTTTCCCAGGTTGTTGTATCCTCCTAGTTTGAGTATGGGATAAATTGGCAATTTAATTGCTGTTTGATAATGAGAAATAGCCTGTGGAAAATTTTTTAACCGAGTGTAGGCAATGCCTAAATGATAGTGAAGTTCGTACAAAATATCGTAGTTTTCTTCGCCAGCTGCATGACTTTCGTTTATGCGCTGTAATCCTCGTCTGAGTAACTCCATTCCTTGGGTAATTTTCCCAGTTTCTACATACAATGCCCCTAATTTACTGCAAACATAGGGATCGTCAGGATGAGTGGCCAGAAATCCTTCCATTGCTGCTGCGGCTTTGGCATATTTATTATTTTGAGCGATCGCACTTTTTTGATATCCTGTGTGGAGAATTGCTACTCCTGGTAAATAACCCACCTGCCAGTGCGGTTCTTTGGTTAAAATTGCCGAGACGCTATCATCAACTAAGGCATGGTAAGGACGGTCAAAGCGAATATCTGGATGATTGCGGAATAATCTTGAAACCAGAGAATAAGGAGATTGTTCTGCACCAACCTCCTGGCGAACAAGGTTGAGTAACAGGTATTCCTCCCTAGCAATGGTGTCTTGCAATAACGGTACAATTCCTGGCGTGAGAGTTTCATCAGCATCTAACACCAAAACCCAATCACCAGTCACATATTTTAAAGCTGCATTGCGGGCGGCACTGAAATCACCACACCATTTAAAATGATGGACTTTCGCCCCGAACTCTTGGGCAACATAAGGAGTGCGATCGATTGAGCCTGTATCCAACACTACCATTTCATCTACCACTTTATTGACACTGCTTAGACATTTGGGCAGTGTTGTTGCTTCGTTTTTCACAATCATGCACAGACTCAAACTCATACGCTAATCTACGTTTAATTTAGTGTTTAAAAAATGGGGCATGGGGCATTGGGTATGGGGAGAGGACAAGGGGAAAGGGAAAGGGGTAAGGGCAAAAGGGGAAAGATTAAATTTATTCCTTTTCCCTTTAACCTTTAACCTTTAACCTTTTCCCCTACCCAATGCCCTATGCCCTATGCCCCATTCAATTATGTGCAAAAATCAAGATTAACAAAATAAGCGAATGAGTAATTCCAGCAGCAAGGGGGAATTTAATGCAAGGCCAAACCATCGGTGGACGCTACCAAATTCTCACCCAACTGGGACAAGGGGGATTTGGTACGACTTTTTTAGCTCAAGACATGCAAAGGACAGGAAATCCGCAGTGCGTTGTTAAGCATTTTAAACCACTCTCTACTGATACATATACTTTAGGGGAAGCCAAACGTTTGTTTGACCAGGAAGCATTAATTCTGGAAACGTTAGGAAAGCGTAACCAAATTCCTCAATTATTGGCTCAATTGGAAGAAAATCAAGAATTTTATTTAGTTCAAGAATTTATTTCAGGTGATGAGATTACTGAAGAAATACCACCTCTAGGTGAGCGATTGAGTGAATATGAAACTATTAAACTTTTAAAAGAAATTTTGGAAGTTTTAGCATTTGTCCACGAACATAATGTGATTCATCGGAATCTTAAACCTGCTAATATTAAGCGCAGACAGTTAGATAACAAAATTGTGCTAATTGATTTTGGGGCTGTTAAACAAATTAGTACTCAAATGACTAATGCTCAAGGGGAAACAAGTTTTACAGTTGCCATTGGTACTTATGGTTATATGCCAAGCGAACAAGCTAGCGGCACTCCACAATTGAGCAGTGATATCTATGCAGTGGGAATTATTGCTATCCAAGCTTTGACAGGAATTAATCCTGCTGACTTTGGCACTCAAGGGCTACCAAGAAACCCGCATACAGGAGAAATTGATTGGCGCAATCAAATACAAGTGAGTCAGCAGCTAGCAGAAATTATAGACACAATGGTGCTGTATGACTTTCGCCAGCGTTATCCCACAGCAACATCCGCATTGCAAGCTTTAGAAATGCTAGAGAAAATACCAGAGCTAGAGAAAATACCAGATACTAAAATTGAGAAAACCGTGCAATTGGCACGACCGCAGAAATTTTTTCTCAGTGCAGGAATAACGGCAGTAGTCGCTACTATAAGTCTATGGTTATTGCAATTACAAACTCCTAATCAAAATTTTTTGATATATCAAGATTCTAGTTATGGGATAAAAATTCAATATCCAGAAACTTGGAAAATTCAAGAAACGCCAAATCTAATAACTAAAAAAATAGTAACATTTTTATCGCCTAAAGAAACTGAAACAGATAGGTTTCAAGAATTTTTTACTATAACTGTTGAAACTTTTTCTGGGACGTTACAAGAATCGCAAGATTTATTTATTAAGGAAATAAAAGCTACTTTATCTGATGCAACTATTGTAAATATAAGTGAAACGAGTCTAGCCAAAAAAAGAGCTAATCAACTGATTTTTATGGGTAAAGATGGAAACAAGAATCTAAAAAATTTACAAATTTGGACTTTAAAGGGTAATCAAGCATATATCATTACTTATTCAGCCGCACTAGATGATTACGATCGCTTCTTGTCCACCGCAGAAAAAATGATTGAATCTTTTGAAATTCATTAGTAATTTTATCCGGTTAAAATTAGACAAACGTTGCCGCACGGTAGGCGGTGGTAAAAAATTCTACCTCCAGCCTAGTTAAGTAATTGATGGTTGCAGTTGTAGTAAATGCACTCAGCAAACCAATCAAAATCCATATCAATTTTTGACCAAATAACTTGAATTTCATCATTTTGCTTACCGTGCCGATAGGCTTGAATTGAAAATTTTAGAAAATCGCCCTTTGCCTGTACCTAATCATTTAATAGGTGTACAATCAAAATAACAGATTTATCTCATCAGTCTTGGGTAATAGAGAATAATATATTTAACTAACTATTACCGATGATTAATGCTTATTTAAATCTGCTAAATATTGTCAATTAATAATATATAAAAAATGAAAAAGTCATTCGCAATCAGAGCAGAATTACTTTATCAAAAGCTGAAAGAATATTGGCGATCGCCCAATCGTTGGTTTTTAGATACACCAGAAAGGGCACTCTTAGATGCTTACGAAGCAGCCGAGAGAATTAAAAACATTGAAATTGAACATTTTGATGGTAAAAAAATCTCTTCTGCTTCCGGAAAATATACTGAAAATGTCATGTCTTATTGGCAAGTATACCTTGATAAAAACTTAAGTATTATCAAAATTAGACTAGCAGAATTCACACTGAGCCGGACAATTGTCGATATCTCTAATTCTGCTTTGTTAGAAAAATTGCAGGTTATTGATGAAATTGTAGAAAAGTACGCCATCAAAAACCAAATTATTCATTCTCAATCACGGGAAATTAACCAAACCAAAACCAAAAATTTGTCAAACTTGCCTGATATCAATGAAATTAAAACCACATCTCCATTTCAAAAGACTGGAGTTTTTCCTGGGTCTATTGGTAGAAGCATTAATGTAATTAAAGGAGATCTTTCACCCCATGCAGAAGAAAATTTTACCAGAAATTACCGATTATCTAGAAATAGAACAAGAATTGCCCTAAGATTTTTCCTGATCCTAATTCTTGTACCGCTGGTAACTCAGCATTTATCTAAAGAAATATTAGTAAATCCCATAGTACAAAAAATTCGAGGAGAAAATACAACTCAAATTTTCATTAATTCTGACATGGAAAAAGAGGCTCTCCAAGAATTACGTAATTTTCAAGCAGCATTAAAATTTCAATATTTACTGGGAGCACCACAACTATCATCCGAAACCGTACAAGAAAGGATCAAAGACAAAGCGTCTGAAATAGCTGAAGAATTTCGCATTAAAAGTAATAGCAGCATTAGTAATATTTTTGCTGACTTAATATCACTAATTTCTTTTGCCTTAGTTATCAATTTCAGTAAAAAAGAAATTGTGGTTGTTAAGTCGTTTATAGATAATGTTGTTTACGGACTTAGCGATAGTGCTAAAGCCTTTTTAATTATTCTGTTTACAGATATATTCGTAGGATTCCACTCCCCACATGGATGGGAAATTGTTCTAGAAGGATTCTCAGAACATTTAGGTTTGCCAGCCAATAACAGCGCAATATATTTATTTATTGCTACATTTCCTGTAATTTTAAATACTATCTTTAAATACTGGATATTCCGGTATTTGAGTCGCTTATCTCCCTCAGCATTAGCTACATTAAAAGAGATGGATGAATAATTATAAGAATTCAAAATTCACAATTTAGAATTAATAAGACTTGGGTATCTAGGGTCAATAATTTGAATAAAATGTAGTAATCCAGATGACAAGCCTTTATCTTTATATATGGGGTTGTCCCCTTGTACCCTTGTCCTTGTGAGACGTAGTATGGATTTTAAAAGCAAAGCTAAGACTTCAAGTGCTACAAATAATATAGATTTTGCTGAACCAACTACCACTCGTAAGCCACTAGAATTGCTGCGAGAGACTGAAGCCTTGTTACGCCGCCCAACTGTAGCAACGCTAGTGCCGATTTTACCACCAAAACTCAGTAATAGGTTGCAAACAGCCTCATCTTTAGCAGATGACTCTTTTAAAAATCTGTCAGAAATTGACCTAGACAATATTAGTGATTTTGAACTGCGACCTGCGCGAATTTGTCTTGGCTTAAGCTTTATTGGTTTTGGAGCGCTGATGATATTAGTACTTTTGTTGTACTTAAACACTTTGCATCCAGAACTCAGTGCAATAGAGCAGATTCGGCAATACTGGTATCAATATATTTGGTTTGTCAGTTTAGGTATCACAGGAATGTTTATGTTAGGCCGTGAAGCCATGCGTCCGGCCCCAAAACGCCGAAAATGAGGAGATTTTATACATGAATCACGATGCTTTTATTGTTCCACCAGGTTCAAAGATTTCTTTGAAAAAAAACTATGACCCAGCTTATAAAACTGATTTTTATCAAAAAGTCGATGCTCTAACTAAATTAAAATCAGATATCGAACGATTAGCAAATTATCAAAATATTCTTTATGCTCAAAATACTTATGCCTTGTTAATTATTTTTCAGGCTATGGATGCTGCTGGTAAAGATAGCACAATTAAACACGTGATGTCTGGTGTAAATCCACAAGGATTTCAGGTATTTAGTTTTAAGGGGCCGAGTACGGAAGAATTAGACCATGACTACCTGTGGCGAACAACGAAGGCTCTGCCAGAGAGAGGTCGAATTGGTATATTCAACCGTTCATACTATGAAGAAGTTTTAGTGGTTCGCGTCCATCCAGAAATGCTCAAAAAGCAGCAACTACCGAATTTTCCTGAAGGCAATCAGATATGGAAACAGCGCTTTCAAGAAATTAACAATTTGGAAAAATATTTAGTAGATAATGGTGTAATTATTTTAAAGTTTTTTTTGAATGTCTCAAAATCAGAGCAGAAAAAACGATTTCTAGAAAGGATTGAATTGCCAGAAAAAAATTGGAAATTTTCAGCTAACGATGTCCGGGAAAGAGCTTTTTGGAATGATTATATGGATGCCTATGAAGAAGTTTTTAATCACACTAGCAGCAAATGGGCATCGTGGTATATTATTCCTGCCGATCGCAAATGGTTTACACGCTTGGTAGTTGCCGATATCATCTGCACAAAACTAGAACAACTAAATCTAAAATACCCGACAGTTACAGAAGAACACAAACAGCAACTTTTAGAAGCAAAACGCATTTTGGAACAAGAAGATTCTTGAATAATTCGTATGCTAGAGACGTTGCAATGCAACGTCCCTACAGGATTTTGATATCATGCACAATCGTTTTCATACATGAAATCAGCAACGCCGAATATTTTTTACTTGGAAGTCCCTTACCAAGGCCCCCAGATAGCAAAGGTTATTCCCGGACTCTGCATGTTGACAAACATTGTCTGACCGTCGGGGGAGAAGCAAACCCCAGCGAACTCTGATGTATTGAGAGCGTTCTTAGCAAATTTGTAAAGGCTGCCACTGGGAGTGATGCCTAGAATATAATCCGTTCCATCCCCATCCTCACACAGAAAGATGTCGCGATTGGGGAAAACCACAATATTGTCTGGATTGTCTAGGACACCAGAATTGTTGGGTTCAATATAGAGTTCAACAGTATTGTTAGCGGGCGAATAACGCCAAATCTGCCCATCTCCAGAACTACCTCCACTCTTACAAGTGAAGTAGACATAACCACCACCATAAAAGATGCCTTCCCCACCTGAAAACCTCGCTGCACCGTTGTTATACCCTTCTGTTCTGACGGTATCAGTAGCGGGATCGGGAGTATTAATCCGTACCCATTCCACTGCCTTAGGCGTATTTTTTGGGAAACCCGTAGCTGTATTGATTCCAGGCGACCCTGTAATTTTTAAGGCATATAGCAAACCGCCAGCACTGAGATTGTTGCTTTGGTTGGGAATGAAGCGATAGAAAAGCCCGTTACCCTGGTCTTCGGTCATGTAGATATACCCTGTGTTGGGATCTACAGCAGCCGCTTCATGGTTAAAACGCCCCATCGCTGTTAGTGGAACGGGGGTAACAAAAGTAGTTGCACTACTCGGAACTTGAAACACATAACCATGCTTCTTGCCGTTATTAGTTTCAAAGGTTTCCTCACAGCTTAACCAAGACCCTGAAGGCGTAGGGCCGCCCGCACAATTACGAATGGTTCCTGCTAAAACTCCCCGATGTTCTATCAAAGTGCGGGAAGTACTAACAACCAATTTAGTGCAACCGCCCCTCGCATTTGAGTTGTACTTGCTGCCAGTAGGAGCGCCCAAACCGTTGCTAGAACTGGGAGTGAGTTCGTGATTGCGAATTAGAATCGTATTGCCATTGGAACCTGAAAAAGCACCCATACCATCGTGACCGCCAGGTACTCGGTAACCATCATTCATCGTTTGACCTGTTTCGGACAGTCTGCGGTAACTGAATCCAGCTGGCAAATCTAATACTCCGTTGGGGTCAGCCACTAAATTCCCGTAGGGGCCCGCAGCGATCGCTGGTTTGGCATAGAAGGCTTGCAAAGGAGATAACAGAACAGCACCTGTAGCCGATGCCCCTGCCAAGGTAAAAAACTTACGTCTAGATAGATTCAATGTATGCTCCCTAATATTTTTGATAAGGCTTAATTTCTTGCAAATAGCCAGCCTCAATTATCTAGGACGAGCAGTTTATTTGAATTTAATAGGAGGTTAAAAACAGTTTATTTAAAAGATTTAATTAATGTAAGAAATATATAAATTTCTAATATAGGACTTACGCACGCTCTACGAATTCTTGGCGTTCTTGGCGTCTTGGCGGTTCGAGAAATCAAGCTTTTTAGCAATTTTTGCGTAAGTCCTGTAATAGCTTTTTTTGGGTAAAAAAAGAATAAAATTAGGAGTTTGCCAGATTATAAAAGTGTCTCGAAGAGAAGTGTTGCTCGTTCTCTATTTCCTTTTAACGCTCAAGCTCTGAATTCTGCTGTAAAATCAGTTTGCTGAGGTACTCAGCAAAATTGGAATTCTAGATTTTTGTGATGTGCTTACTCAGTTACCGACTATCAACGCCCTAAAACAGCCCACGAGTTCTGCTTGGATCGAACAAGCGATCGCTAACTTAGATATCATCTTACTCGACCACTCCCACTGCGAACGTAAAGCCGCAGGCGTGGCGTTGAACTTTATGTTCCGCTACCCTTCTAATACTAAAATGGTGCGGGAACTCACAGCGATCGCCCGCGAAGAACTAGAACACTTCGAGCTAGTTAACCAATGGCTAGAACGGCGGAATATTCCCCTAGCTCCCTTACCACCACCTCCTTACGGGGCGGGTTTAAAAGCTGCTGTACGTCCTCAAGAACCCCAGCGATTTTTGGATTCCTTACTAGTCACTGGCTTAATCGAAGCTCGCAGCCACGAACGCCTGGGATTATTAGCTGCTAACTGTCCAGAGCCAGAATTAGCAAAATTTTATCGCGGCCTCATGGCGTCCGAAGCGCGTCACTACGGTATATATTGGGTTTTAGCTGCTACTTACTTCGACAAGGAAATTGTCATGCAACGCCTTGATGAATTAGCAATTGTTGAAAGTGAGCTGCTGGCGACTTTGCATACAGAACCTAGAATTCACAGTTAGTAGACCAAGGCCACTATGAAGCTTCAGCTAACACACTTAAGACTACTTGTCTCCAACTACAAAGATTCTTTTTTGTTCTACCGAGATTTGCTAAAATTTGATGTCGATTGGGGCGATGAAAATAGCGGATATGCTGAGTTTAATAGCGGACATCTCAAACTCGGTTTGTTCAAACAAGAATTAATGGCTCAAGTAGTCCCAAGAATCGATCAGCCTTCGTATGTTGCCAGTCGAGATAGAATTGTCTTAATTTTCGCAGTTGATAACGTGGATGAGGTCTATCAACAAGTCAAAGATAGTAATGCGACTGTTGTCACTCAACCAACAGACCGTCCAAATTGGGGAATTCGCACAGCCCATTTTCGCGATCCTGATGGAAATTTAGTTGAAGTTTACAGCAACTTGGGAATTGTTAGTTAAAAGCAACTCACAAAATTTTAGATTTTAAATTTTGGATTTTGGATTAAAAATTCAAACTTTATAGCAGTTGAAGCATAGTTTATGTCCTAAACTGCTCAAAAAACCAATACATCTTAAAGACTTTTTTTGCCTATTTCCTATTCCCTTTTTCCTGCCCTAAAAAGATATAAAACCAGAAACTTGCAAAAGCCAACCATAGCATTAATCTAAAATATAAAATCCAAAATTGTTTAACTCTTTGTTGGCATTTTTGATTCAAACAAACGCACAGGTTTAGTCTGCAAATTAGAAGCAATTGAACTTACTCTATCTACCACAGAAATCATATATTTGTAATCCGGTACTTGTCCGTTGGGTACATAGCCAACTTCTTGAGCTAAACCTGAAGGTAACTCGCTCATTACTTTGCGGATGAATTCCTGACGGTTGCGCTCTACATTAGGCCCAATCAAAACCACACCCAGTGGTACATAGTGGGGATCTTTAAAGAGTACGCGAAATTCGGTCGGACTAAACTGTGAAGCGTGGAGACTCAAATCAGCCTCCGAAATTGCACACGCGCTAGCTTTTCCTTGAGCTACAAATTCCAGCCCTGCTTTTGGTGTGGGTGCAAACAATATTTCAGCCAGTGTTGTACCATAAAGGTTATAAAGAGGAAAATAATATCCTGTTGCCGAACCTAACTGACCTAAAGCCACTATTTGATTTTGTAGTTGTTTTAGTTCAGATATTGAACTGTCCTTGCGAACAACAAAAATTGAACGCAAATTACTAATACCTACTAAAGGAAAAAAAGGAACATATTGGTATCGTGTCATCGCAATAGCCGCTAAACCCGGTGGCGCAAAGACCAACGACCAAGCACGAGCCTCAAGGCGTTCAACGGCTTTATTTTCATTAAAAGCAGGCTCTAATTGAATATATGAGTTTGTTTTTTCTCCCAAATAAGTATTGAATTTAGCATATTGGTTAATTATTTGTTCGCCTCCACCATAGTTAATAACGCCAATAGTTAAAGGGCCTTCAAACTTCCGCCTTGGTTGACAACTAGCAAATGCCAAACCTAGCATATTAAACAGAAATAAACGACGGGAAAATCGCAAAACCATCACTAATTATGATTGAGAAAATAACTTGGGTTAAAAAACTAATTTAAATAAACTTATTTACAGGTTAAATAAGGTAAATTACAACAAAAAATTAATATTTATTAATTCAGCGATCGCCAGTTTTGTAATCGGTATAAATAGATATTAAACAAACTCATATACCAACTTCGTTGCTTAGGTTATGTTAAACAACATTACGTTAAAAAACTTAAAAATAGGTGCGAAATTTAATCTACTTTTAATATTAGTTTTCATAGTCAGTATTTTGGGAAGCGGCCTAGCCTTATCCAGTGTACTTCAGGGGAGAGCGCAAAATGAAGTAACTTCTCAAGCGCAGATTCTCATCCAAATGGTGAATGCAGTTAGAAACTATACACAGGTTCGGATAGATCCCTTATTAGAACCTAGACTAGAAACCAATCCAACATTCATGCCTGAAATAGTGCCAACTTTTTCCTCAAAAGAGGTTTTTGAAAATTTTCGCAAAAAGCCTGAATATAAAAACTTTTTTCATAAAGATGCGACACTTAACCCCACAAATCTAGCAGATAAAGCTGATAGCTTTGAAACTGAACTTGTAGAGCGTTTTCGCAACGAAGCAAAGACTCTAGAAATTACCGGCTTTCGCAGCTTGCCAGAAGGCGAGGTATTTTACATTGCCCAACCACTCAAGATTACACAGCAGCAATGTTTACGATGTCATTCTACACCAGATCGAGCACCTAAGAGTCAATTAGCAACTTATGGTTCTGAAAATGGTTTTGGCTGGAAACTGAACGACATTGTTTCCGCTCAAATAATTTCTGTTCCTTCAGAAGAAATTTTTGCCAATGCCAAACGTACTTGGATATTAATTATGGGGCTTTTGATTGCTATCTTTGCAATTATCATTTTCTTAATTAACTTTTTAATCAAAAAAGCCGTGATTCAAAGAATTAAAAGAATCGAAAAAATCGCACAAAGAGTTAGCACGGGTGACATGACTGCTGATTTTGAAGAGATATCTAATGATGAAATTGGTGGATTAGCAGAAGCATTTAATCGTATGAAATCCAGCTTAAGAATAGCTATGGATATGCTGAATAATCAGAGTTAAAGATTTATGGGCATAAGGCATGGGGCAGAGGGTAAAGAGCTATCCTTAAATCTCTTGCATAAATCAAAAATAAGAACCCCACCCCGCCAAAGCTAAGCTTTGTCTCCCCTCCCCTTGCTAAGGGGAGGGGTTGGGGGTGGGGTTTTGCAAGAGATCTCTTCCCCTCTGTCCTGAAACGTCCGTTCCCCATCCTCTTCTCCATGCCCAATGCCCCAAACTCAATTCAAGAAAGTAAACGTTGTTCAAATTGTAAGGCTTTTTTAGCTTCAGGAATTTTTGAGGCTAAAATTTTTACTAGTTCTGCACGAGAGATTTGTCCAGAAGATTTAACAGTTTTTTGGACTAAAAATTTAGCTATTGGGCCAATTAAATCAGCTAACTCACGTTCGCATTTTTCCACAAATTTGTCGCTGATAATTTCTTCTTGGTTTAATAAATTATTTGGGCTAATTTCAGAGAGATCGGATTTAACAGTTAATTCTTGTATTAAAGTAGGTTTTTCAAATAGAAATCTTGTTTTTTTGTGAAAATCAACTTGCTGATTTCCTCGCAGATGAAGTTCCAATCGACTAATTAATTCTTCGCAGTTGCCTGCTGAACCTGCAACTTGTTGGAGTAATCTTGGCGCAACAGGGCCGACCAATTCCAAGAGAATTTTTTCTAAGCGATTGTAATTTTCTGGAGACAAAATAAAAGCAGACGAATATGCAATTGAATTTTCTTGAGAAAGCGAAGCTTGAGGGGGTTGTGTAAAATCTGAAGGTTGAGTTAATTGGGCTTCTACTTTAGTATCAAGATGCTCAAGCACCCCTAAAACTTCAGCCGCAGACTGATAGCGCTGTTTAAAGTGGTGTAGCACCATCTTAGATAGCACAAATGCCAATTCAGAACTGACATTAGCTTGATGCTGCCAAGAGATTTCTCCTGTATCTGGGTCTTCCTCAAAGTTTGTCGGATGTATACCTGTCAAAGCTTGGATAGCAATAATGCCCAAAGAATAAATATCACTGTTAGGGCGGGGCTTACCTTGTCCCTGTTCTGTAGACATGTATCCTGGGGTGCCAATGATAATACTAGCTGTGGTTTGCCCTACAACTGTAAGTAGTTGAGTTTCCATTTGTTTGACCGCACCAAAGTCAATCAGCACTAATTTCCCGTCTTGTTGCCGCCTAATTATATTGTCTGGCTTGATATCTCGATGAATAACGTTATGGCTATGAATAAATTGCAGAATACCCAATATTTGTTTGAGGAGTTGAATTACTCGATCTTCTGTCCAACGTCCGTTGGGAGGTAGTTCTGGTTTGAGAGTATGCCCTTCAATGAAATCTTGCACCAAGAAAAATTCTTGGTTGTGTTCAAAATAGGCTAAAAGCCGAGGAATTTGGTCATGGGTTCCAAGTTGTTCTAGTGTTTCTGCCTCACTAGTAAACAGCCGTCTGGCAGTTTCGAGAAATTCAACACTGCGAGTGGCTGGCTTGAGGTGTTTGACTACGCATTTCGGGAAACCTGGCCTGTGGGTATCTTGGGCAATGTAGGTTTGACCAAATCCTCCTTTGCCTAAAACTTGAAGGACTTGGTAACGTCCATCTAATAATTGTCCTAACATTGTGTTACTTGCTTAAGTCCTCAAATTAATCTTGGCACAACTACCAGCTTTAGAAAGGTTTTTTGAAAAAGGAACTATGTAACTAGTGCTGAAATTCCAAAGTTTTTTGAGGATTTTATTACAAGTTTTTGACTTTATAAACTCCAAATCGGTTTAATGCCATATTATTGTTGAAGCTTTAAACTTCTTATAAATCTGCACTACGGCAACTTTTAAAATACTTACTGGTTGCAAAACTACGCGCACTTATGGTTATGCAATTTTATTTACAAAATAAGTGATTCCTCTAAAGTTCAATTTGTAGGCTACTGGTGCTGTGGCAACTTCCGCCGATTTGGAATTGGGATCGACACGATAACTAACGCCACGATACATTAAATTATAAGCTGACCCAATTTGAGTAACTGGTTGAAACGGCTGTTGTGTTTTTTTGCTGCCAACTTTGCTTGGGTTATATTCATAGCTCAGACCACGATAGTAAAGTTTCATAAATTTTGCCTCTTGAATAACTCTTGTTCAATAATGTTGATGAATTATCAGAGGTTCATTAGATAGTTATGCAGACTTTTTCAGGAACTGGTTAAACAATTAACCGTCTTGAGGACATGGGGTATGGGGCAAGCAGGAAGTGTGGGAGGGGTGGGAGGTGTGGGAGGAGAGGGAGGTGTGGGAGGTGTGGGAGGTGTGGGAGGTGTGGGAGGTGTGGGAGGTGTGGGAGGTGTAGGAAGAAGGAGGTGTGGGAGCAAGGAAAAGCATAAATTCTCTTCCCCCCACACTCCCCACACTCCCCACACTTCTCTATCTCCCCATCCCCTCATCTCCCGTATGCCTACCCTTTTCATTCTGGGGTAACGTGGTTAACAATGGGTTGAATGTTTTTTAAATGATTCAATCTTATGCCTAGAACTCCAAATGAATACGCCGTATACCTCCTACTGGAAACCGGCCACCGGGAAGAAGTACGTTTTCCTACTATTCAAGAGTTTCAAAAGTGGTATAGTGGCGAACTTGTGCCAAAATCTGCTTCAAGTGACTTTATTAGCGTCCCGATCAAGAATATTCAGGGAGAGTATATGGTAGTACGTCCTTCTCGGATCGTGGCAATCCGGGTAGAACCAGTTTTTAGTTCCAGCGTTGAAAGATTCAACTAAATGATGAGAAAAACCCTTGCTTTACTTTCCTTGAGTTTGGGAATTGCCTTTGTAAATCCTCTTTTGTCGGGTGTTGCTCAGGTTCCTAATTTACAGCCGTTGCCAATACCGACTAATCCCGAACTGCCGCCTCTGCCAGCGCCAACTACCCCTGAGTTTACGCTGCCGCTAAAACCAGCGGCCATCGGAGGTAATTGTACGCTGCGGCAGAGTTGCTTGGGTTGGGATGACCAACTTTGGGGTCAAAGGGGTAAAACAGGCGATCGCCTTGCTCTATTGGCTTCTATTGACAATAGTTTGCGTTACCTAGCTAAGGATGAGGCGATCGCAGCATATCAAAATTATCCCATCAAGGAAATTACGCTGGATCGCGTCCGTCGCAGTTTATTACGTTTTCGCCAACTGGTTGTCAGTTCTAAGTCTCCAGCGCAATTACAAGCTGCTGTCCAACGGGAGTTTGATTTCTACCAGTCTGTGGGCAACGATGGCAAGGGTACTGTTAAATTCACTGCCTACTACGAACCTGTTTACACCGCTAGCCGTGTCAAGACTGCAACATATAAGTATCCGCTTTATAGGCTACCACCTAATTTTAGCCAATGGCCGAAACCCCACCCCAAACGAATTGATTTGGAAGGAAAGGATGGTTTGCTAGGGAATAAAAGCCAACTAAGCGGTTTAGAAATACTTTGGTTTCGCGAGCGCTTAGATGCATATATGATACATATCCAAGGTTCTGCCCAAATTAAATTAACTAATGGTAAAACAACGTCTGTTGGTTATGCAGGTGGAACCGATTACCCTTGGACTAGTATCGGCAAAGAACTAGCCAAGGATGGCAAACTGCCCCTAGAGGGATTGACAATGCCACGTTTAATTGCCTACTTCCGGCAAAAACCCCAGGAGTTAAATAATTATCTGCCACGCTGGGAAAGATTTATTTTCTTCCAAGAAACAGGTGGTAGACCAGCTACCGGCAGTATTCATGTGCCAGTAACAGCAGAACGTTCCATTGCCACAGATAAGTCTCTCATGCCTCCGGGAGCGCTAGCCTTAATTTATAACTCATTTCCCTACCCCGCCACTGGTGGCAAACTCGAAAGGCGGACTGTCAGCCGCTTTGTCCTTGACCAGGATACAGGAAGCGCCATTAAAGGCCCGGGACGAGTAGATTACTTTATGGGATCTGGGAAATTAGCAGGCGATCGTGCTGGCATCACAGGCGGTAATGGTTCACTATATTATTTATTGCTCAAGGAATAAAGATAGAAGTTAGGAGTTTAAAGTTAGAAGTTAGGAGTTTAAAGTTAGGAGTTATTAATTCATAGTTTATAACTCCTCACTCCTCACTATTCATAACTCCTCACTCCTAACTCTTAACTCTCCTAATACGGCGGATAAGCAAAATCATCTTCATCAGCGTACACATAAGAACCAGAAACCCCAGCCATTGCCATTTTTGGCGTTTCTGATTTTACAGGTTCCTTGCCAAATTCTTTGTATTCTTCAAAAGTCTTGCAGATAATTGCAGACTCCAGAGAATCCGAAGCAATTAAATATTGTGTTAAAGTTCCCACCGTTGGATGTTTGTAATTCACAGTTGAAGCTACTAGAACTGTATTTGGTTCAATGCCTCTTTCTTCACACTCAATTATCGGGCAAAAAATCCCGTGAGCGTGGAATAAGGAGCCTTTTGGTGTCAAGGGTTGCTTGCGATAAACAGCATAAGCCTTTTCTAATTCAGCAACGAATCCACTAACTACTTTCCCTTGTTGGAATTCGCAGTAAGTTTTGCTGAAACTGGCTCCGGCTGCACCATTGAGTGTTAATTGTAGTGGTGATTGATGTAAAAACTTTTTATTCTCTCCCACTATAAAAACTAAATAACGAGTAAAGGTTTTAAATTTAAGTTTGTCTGCTAAAAAAGCATCATAGTTATCTTTGAGAGTACCCAGTTTTAGACCCGTTTCTCGGTCTTTAACAGACAATGGCCCCCGCCGCACTATAACTAAGCGTGGGGTCGTACTCATAAAGACAGTTTCCACTCCAGAGGTAAATTCATGTTCTACCTGCTGCCAATTTTCATCTGGTACAAAGCCGACAGCATTGGCATTGTCAAGCTTCAGCGCCAAACCGTAAGATTGCATACCATCTGCGCCATACCGAGGATTAATCATCTGACACCAGGGGATGACTTGAGAAGGCGGTGCATTGAATTTCTCGTCTTCAAAGTCGAAATTAGCAGATGCTTTCATCGTTTTAGGCTATCAAAGTGTTTTCTTGAACAAGTTTATCGGCAGGAAGCTGATTTTGGTGAGACAGTTATGTGCTGTCCTTAAGTTTAGAAACAACTACGTTACGGCTAGCCCAAGGCTATGGTGTAATTTGTTGCCGCAAAGGACTGCCGAACCTCACGCCAAACTGCCATAGTAGTTTTTCCAGAGTAAGGCAGAATCAATCTATGTTGCAATCCCTGTTTCGTTTTTTAACAACAGTTATTTAGTTATTAGTCACTAGTCATTGGTCATTGGTCATTAGTCATTAACTAAACAGTAGGGGCATTGGAAGTGTAGACTGTTGACTGTTAACTGTTGACTGAGGAGTTAAAAATTATTCTCCTTGTCCCCCTTGTCCCCCATCTCCTCACTCCCTCAAACTCAAAGCAGCAAGGGTCTTCAAATCAGGGACTTTTAAATCAGGTTGACTGAATGCTGATACAGTAGCACCAGTTCCTTGTTGACCAGCTCGACGGTTTACCCAGACTGTCGATAGTCCGAGGGATTTGGCTGCAACGATATCATGATAAACACTAGCCGCAACGTGTAATATCTCCTCTAGGGGTAGATTAATTCTCTCAATAGCAACTTTGAAGTTATTTAAAGAAGGTTTGTAACTTTTAGCCTGTTCTGCTGTGATTATTTCATCAAATTCCACCTCTAAATGTTTTGCAGACAAAGCGAACAGATCGTTATCTATATTTGATATGATTACTAGCTTAAACTTTTGCTTGAGGATTTTAAGTGCCTCAACTGTATCCGGAAAAGGTAGCCAATACTGAATTGAATCAGGAAGTGAATTTATCTGGTCATTAGTTGGTTCAAATCCAAGTTTTTCACCAAATTTCTTGACTACTCTCTGCAAAACTTCTCGATACTTGATGTATTCTCCTTGTTGGATTTCTGCTTCCAATTGAGCAAAAAGTTCCAGAATTCGATTGTCATCTAAATTTTGGTTGTGTGCCAGCAGAACTGGCTTGAGTACCCCTAAGATACCGTTTTCCCAATCGATTAAGGTTCCATAGCAATCGAAGGTTAAAGCTTTGTACTTATTGAAGTCAATCACGTTTTTATACTCCAGAGTTTGATTAATTGTGTTGAGTTTTCACAAGCCAAAAAGTGGGTTAATAAATTCATTTTTCGCCATATTTAGCGCTCTTGAAAGCTTCGGAACAATTTCTTTTATATCAAACCAAGGCTTAAGTAGATATACAATCAAATACTAAACTCTGTAAAAATAAGTAAGTAGAACGGTACAACAAAACTAAACTATGTAAAGAAAAATAAAGTAAGCTAAAAGCTTGATATTTACAGTATTTTGTACGATATTGACAATAAATATTTAGTTAAGTCTACGTGTGTGAGATAATGTTACAAGACACAGGAAAATATTCCTAAGATAGTTTGTATGGATGCTAAATCTGAGGATATAAAAGCAGATACCAGTAAAGAATTAAACTCAACTGAACAGCAATCTTATAGCAAGCCATCCAGACCTTTTTTGGTAGCAGAGGCAGTGGTTAAAATCCTAGAAAATCTGGAAGTTGAGTATGCTTTTGGGGTTTCGGGAGGTGCGATCGCCCCACTGTGGGCTGCACTACACCAAAGTTCCATTCAGATGTTGCACTTTCGCCACGAAGCCGGAGCCGCTTTTGCGGCCGCTGAAGCGTACTTTGCTAGCGATCGCCCAGTTGTAGTATTCACTACCACAGGCCCAGGAATTACCAACGCTTTGACAGGGTTACTAGCTGCTCGGTGGGAAGGCGCTAAAGTGATTCTTGTGTCAGCTTCAACTTCCGCACCACAGCGAGGACGTTGGGCTATCCAAGAAACCAGCAGATACACTATGCCTAGCGCAGGTATTTTTACTTCCGGTTCAGTATTCCATTACGCAACTACTCTGGAATCTAGCAATGAACTTCCAGAGATTTCTCGAAGGCTTGCCCTTGGACTAGCACAACCGGGAGGATTTGTAGCTCATTTGAGTATTCCTACAAACATCCAGACAAGTTCACTAAACATATCTTTGCCACAAGTAAATCTGTCTCGCGGTGTGGCAACAGTAACCCAGGAGACAATCGCAGAATGCGCCCAGTTGCTATCTGAAGGTTCTTTTGCGATCTGGTTGGGCTTCGGGGCACGAGGGGCAGCAAAAGAAATTCGCCAGCTTGCTGAGAGGACAGGTGCTGCTGTGATGTGTTCGCCACGGGGTAAGGGTATCTTTCCCGAAGACCATCCTCAATTCGTAGGTGTCACCGGCTTTGGCGGACATGAGTCAGTTTTGAGATATATGCACGAGCAACGTCCAAGGCGCGTGCTAGTACTGGGAACACGTCTTGGTGAATTCACTTCCTTTTGGAACCCTTTGATGGTTCCTTGTCAGGGGTTTCTCCATGTTGATATCGATCCGCAGATACCAGGAACAGCATATCCTTGTGCCAAGACTTTTGCCATCCAGTCCGATGTGGGAGCGTTTGTCAAGGCATTACTGAAGTATTTTCCTCATGCCTCTGGGATATCAAAAATTCTGCCTGTGCCGATATTTAACCGCCATACCATGAAGCCACGTGTCGGCAGTCCAGTACGACCAGAATTGCTAATGAATGTAATTCAACAAGTAATTGTTGATGGGAGCAATGCATTAGTAATGGCAGAGTCAGGGAACTCCTTTGCTTGGGTAATTCATCTGCTGCAATTTAGTACGCCAAATCGTTACCGTATCAGTAATGGATTTGGGTCTATGGGGCATTTTGTTACAGGTGTAGTAGGTGCTGCTTTGGCTCGAAAAAGCAAGGCTGTTGCCATTGTGGGAGATGGTGCAATGTTGATGAACAGTGAGGTAAACACGGCTGTGAAATATCAAGTTCCTGCCGTGTGGATTGTACTTAATGATGGGCGCTACAATATATGCCAACAGGGAATGGCATATCTAGGGTTCAATGACGCGGATGCAACCATTCCTCAGGCAGATTTCGTGAAGATTGCTCAGGGAATGCGAGCAGAAGGTATTCGGGTAGAAAGCGAGTCCGATGTTCAGGCAGCCTTAGAAAAAGCGATCGCTGCAAACAGCCCATTTGTAGTTGACGTAATCATCGACCCCACTCAAATACCACCATCTGAAAGCCGCAATCAGAGTTTAATTTTACAAGGCGCTACAAATTATTAACAATTGATTACATATGGTTTCCTCTCCAGTCGGTATTCGCTCAATCGCTTTGAGTCTTCCAAGCATCAAACGCACAAATGACTATTATATAGAAAAATACCCACAGCTAGTCGCCCAAGCTGAGGAAAAAGGCTTTGCAAAGTTATTTTCGCTTACTGAGTCAACTGAAAGTAACGAATTTGACCAGGAAATGTTGCCTTATCTATCAGATCCCTTTCGCGGCACTATTGAGCGATGGGTGCTTGGGCCTGGTGAGTCTTCTCTAACACTAGAGTATCGTGCTGCCATAGATGCCCTCAATGCAGCTAAGCTTTCTCCTGAGGACGTTGAACTAATGATTGTTTCCTCAGTCTGGCCCGAACAAATTGGATTTGGCAATGCCGCTTTCCTAGCTCGCGAACTAGGTCTTCAAGGTGCTGCATGGAACCTTGATGCAACCTGTGGAAGTACTCCGGTTGCCCTTCAAACTGCCAGTGCTTTGGTGAAAGCAGGAGAATATCGCAATGTGCTAGTAGTAGTTTCTTGTACGTATTCTCGTTTTTTTGATGAGGATGATACATTCCCGTGGTTTACTAGCGACGGTGCTGGGGCTTTCGTAGTTGGCTCACTAAAACCGAACCAGGGAATCCTTGGTACCAAGACTCTTCATACTGGTGCATTGAGTGAAGTTCTCTTTGCTCAAGTCATGAAAGATAAGCAAAACAATCCACTGATCCGTATGCAAATGGGCAAGGGTGGGAATGCTCTGAGCGAAACTGCTGGTGAGTTTCTGCGTAGATCTTGCGAAGGTGCTGTTGCCGCTGCGGGTGTAACTCTTGAACAAATTGACTTTTTTCTGTTCAATACACCTACAGCTTGGGTTGCAAGCTTCTGCACGCGCCTACTAGGTATTGACCCAGAACGTACACTCAATCTCTACCCACAGTATGCAAACCTCGGACCAGTACTTACTGTGGCAAATTTGTATCATTCTGCACAGTTGGGTAACATTAGGGAAAATGACTTAGTTCTCATCTATGGTTCCGGTTGTTCGGGAGCTGCTGCTGCGAGCGTAATGCGCTGGGGCAATGTGGCACTAGGTTCTGACCCCACCAGTAAATCTGGCTCAGTAGTAAAAGATACTGAAGATAGGAGATTCGTGTATTATTGAGATTACTGCGATCGTAAAACATTAAGATAACAGCTTCAAGATTTCATACTGCTGTTAGATTCTATTTATCACTCCACAGCCCCTAAAGCTTTCAGAGTGGAAATAGTCGCCTCTGTTATACCTGTAACACCAGTAATGTTCATGCCCTCATAGAGTCTAGGATTTAGAATAGTTTTCAGGCAATCACCAGTCCAGGTATCCCAAAGCTTAATTGTTCCACTTTCACAAGAACTACTTAAGGTTTGACCGTCGCGACTAAAGGCGACTGACCAGACTAAATTGCTATGTCCCGACAAAATTCTGATGCAATTGCCTGTACTTACATCCCACAGCCTCACTGTTTGGTCACTGCTACCACTAGCTAGGGTGCGACCATCCATAAAAGCGACCGAGTATACAGAACTAGTATGTCCCTGCCAAGTTGAAAGACACTCAGTAGTGTTTACATCCCACAACTTAACAGTTTGGTCGCTACTACAACTAGCTAGCGTATCACCATCGGGGCTGAAGGTGACTGACCAGATAAAATCAGTATGACCATGCAAAGTCCGAAGGCATTCACCAGTGTTGATATCCCACAACTTGATAGTTTGATCTTGACCAGTACTGGCTAGAGTTTGGCCGTCCGAACTGAAAGCGACCGACCAGACCACCAAAGGATGCTCCTGCAAAGTCTTGAGACATCGACCGCTGCTGACATCCCACAACTTCACTGTTTTGTCTTCACTGCCACTAGCAACTACACGACCATTGGGACTAAAGGCAACTGATATGACTCGACTACTATGTTCGCACAGAGTTTTGAGACACTTTCCAGTATTAACATCCCATAGCTTCACTGTTTTGTCTTCACTGCCACTAGCAACTACACGACCATCGGCGTTGAAAGCAACTGATGTTACTCTATTACTATGTCCTCGCAATGTTTTGAGCCATTGTCCGGTTTTAGCATCCCACAACTTCACCATCTGGTCACCGCTACCACTTGCAAGCATATTACCTTCATGGCTGAAAGTTACTGACCAGATTCCATAACAATAACCCTGCAAGGTCTTGAAGCATAAACCAGTGCTGACATCCCACAGCCTTACTGTTTGGTCGCTGCTACCACTTGCGATCGTTTGACTATCTGGAGTAAAAGCAACTGACCATATCCTAGTACTATGTCCTGATAAAGTTGTGAGACAATCACCAGTACTAACATCCCACAACTTCACCGTTTGGTCGTGTGAACCAGTGGTCAGTGTATGCCCGTTTGAATTAAAGGCAACTGAAGTTACCCAGTCAGTATGACCCTCTAAAGTGTGAACGCACTGACCAGTACTAATGTCCCATAGCCTGACAATTTTATCACGACAACCACTTGCCAAGGTTTGACCATCCGGGCTAAAAGCAAGCGAACAGATACCGATATTAGGATGTAACAGAATTTGAAGATTTTTTCCAGTGCTGACATCCCATAGCCTTACTGTTTGGTCATCATCGCCACTAGCTAGCGTGCAACCATTGGGGCTGAAGGCAACTGATGTTACCCGATTAGTGTGACCTGAAAGAGTTTTGAGGCATCGCCTGGTGCTAATATCCCATAGCTTGACTTTTTGATCTTGACCACCGCTAGCAAGTATATAACTATTTGGGCAGAAGGCAACTGACCAAATTCCGCCCTTATGTCCATAAAGGGTGGTCAAGCATCGTCCAGTTTCAATATCCCATAGCTTTATAGTTTGGTCTTGACTTCCACTGGCAAGAATGCGACCATCGGAACTAAAGACCACTGACCAGAGCCAATCTGTATGTCCGGCAAAAACAAGCAATTGTTTTCCATCGCTAACCTGGTATAAGCTAATCTGATTATTAGTATCTCCGGTAGCTAAGAGTTTTCCATCTGGGCTAAATGCCACCGAATGAATGCCTCCTAAGGTTTCAGCAAAAACGCACTTACTTAGATCGGCATGAGCAAAATTTGCATTATGCAAATTTACACTTCGCAAATCTGCTTGCCAAACACTCAAATAAGAAAAATCATAGCTACTAAGATCTGTCTCCAAATAAGAAAGCAAATTTAGAATATTGCCGCCTGTATAACCTGGCTCTAAAGGAGATGTTTCTCGCAGTTTTACTAGAATTTGAGTTAATTTATTTTCAATATTTTTTTTACTTCTGAAAGTCTGAAGTAACCCATTAATAACTGGTTTGATAATCAGGCGAATTTGAGTATCTTTAACATAATCTTTCCCCGTCGCTTTCATTAGAGCATGACGCCTGAATAAATCAATATTCTCAGTGAGAATCTCTTCACAAGCTCTTTCTATCAAGCTAGTAGTCATATACTCCATGACCACAGGTTGCAGCGTAAAAAGCGATGCAGTTTTTTTAACGACCGCGGGCGAAGCTTTCTCGATTAGCGTAGGCGAAGCCTTCTCGATTAGAGATCGCCTTCCCAGTGATTCTATAGCTTCTAGTAATTTTGCTTGTGGTATTGGTGATATTATATCATCCCGCAACTCTTTTAGTGTAATCGGCTCGCGATTAATCGCTAGCCAGTACATGATGTCCTTTTCTAAATCTGACAAGCGCTCAAACTGCTGCTCTAAAACATCGCGAATGTCACCAAAAACAGCTGTGTCTTGTTGCAAAAATTCACTGAAATTACCATCAAAAATATCTTGAATGGTTGTGGCAACTATCTTCAAAGCTAATGGATTGCCTGCATAGCGTTCAATCATGACTTGCAATTCATCTTCTTTTGCAGACAAACCTTTGAGTTTTAAGATTTCTTGTCCTTCCAACACTTTTAAACCACTTAGTGGTAAAGAGCGAACAGGTAGTGTTTCTCCTTCCAGCAATGCTATTTCTTTCGGTTTTTCCCGACTAGTGAGCAATAAGCAGCTTTGATGAGTTGCTTCTCCTACCCGCCTTAAAAGCTCGCCGTATTCTTCATATCCTTCTCGATAAACTCCGGCGCGGCTACCACTGCGGAGAATTGATTCTGCGTTATCAAGTATTAGTAAACAACGATTATTTTGTAAATAATCAAGTAGGCGCGATACCCGTTCGCTAAAACTTTCTGGTAAGTTACCCTCTGTTTCTTGTTCGTCAGAGAGAAATTGGATTAAGTTACTGAGAATAATTTTACCAGGCGGGGCTTCTCGTAGCGATCGCCAAATCACATACTCAAAGTTTTCTTGAATTTGTTGAGCAAACTTGACAGACAGTGCTGTTTTACCAATACCTCCTATTCCCAATACTGTAACTAATCGGCAGTCTTCATCAAGAATCCATTGTTCTAACGTACTAAGTTCTTCTGTACGTCCATAAAAAACTGATGTAAAGATAGCTTCTCCCCAATCTAGACGACTATTTGAGCTTGAATAGTCACTTTTATCTATTTTTAATGAGAAAGCTGAAAACAGCTTCTCAATAGTCTGTTTATCAACCCCTCCTTCTCGATTCAATACTTTCGAGATTGTACCGGAATACAGTCCAGAGCGTGCGCTCATTTCTTCAAGAGTGTATCTGTTTCCAAAATTTTCCTTTGCTTCTGACTGATGCTTTGCTTCCTTTATTTTTTGCAAACCTTTAGTAGTAAGTGCAACGCCACGCTTACGTCTCCAATTCTGTAAAGTCATGTATTAATTCACCGTTTACTTAATCACCTGTGACTAGGAAGAATTATCTACGAAGTTTATGTAGATATTTAAGTAATATTTAGAACAGTATAATAATTGCGTATTGCAGAAGATTGTAAAAAAAGTGTAACGCCAAAATGTTCAGCGTTCCAAGGTACATTGGGCAATCCAATGGTTTTTATAAATTAAAATCTATTACTCAATAGACAATCTAATGTCTGGGGTTTTGCTGACATCATCTGTTTAACTAAAAGCTTGTTGCACTTGGGTAATGCCAGATTCATCACGTATGATGTTAGTTGCCTAATACATCAACTTTTCAGTAATCTGATTTGGGCTTAAAGCTTAAGTTCAATCTTAAAATCTCGATTTTCACTGGTAAAGACCGTTGTGAATTGGCAATCTTGATAAAGAAAGTTTGTAAATATTTAGTCTATCAATACAATGAGTGATACTGCTGTAGAGAGATTTTCCAATTTAGCAACATCCACAAAAAAAAGGACGCTCAAACGAATCACTATAAACCTGGCATTAGATGAAGCCGAGAACCTTGAAAAGTATTGCGAACAAACAGGTAAGACAGCAACGGATGTGATTGAGGAACTCATTCGCTCGTTACCATAACCTAAGTTTTCACCTTAAGTTTCAAAAGTTTGGAATCCAGAATATCTACAGTTAAACTTGAGAAACGTTCTGTGACTCCCGATTGTGCAATCTAGCAATGTTTATTATGTCATTTTGTTTACAAATAAAATTAGAGGAGAAAAGGTAAGAATAATTGCAACAAACCCGATAAACTCTCTCTAGAGGCACTAGAAAAAGAATAAGATTTTGGCGGACATACGTACCGCGTTATAGTCTGTTTCAAAGGTTACCTTTTTAATAATTGGAATCGCCAGTCAGATCGAGATAATAATCTCCTTACTTAAATTCCACGTAGTTGCGCGTGTACTTATTGTGCCTATAGCATAGGCGGTTTAACGATGGCGTACTGCGCCAGGTATAAACGATCGCAGCACGCTATCGTTAAACTGTTACCTCTCCATCGTTACTAATAAATTGCGAACTAATTTCATTTCATCACTGGCAACGCTCGAATGAGTTCTCTAATTACATCCGTTGCTGGCCTGCCCGTCTGTTCGCAATACTTTTCAAGGTTCTTGGCTTCATTAGATGCCAAGTTTACAGTAATTCGCTTGACCGCCCATTTTTTATTCATGCTCAAACAATTAAATCGTGTATTGATAACTTCAAAACCTGATTTTACCTTTCCGACTGGAAAGTAACCTAAATTTCGGATCTGCAAAGATACACGTAAAATTAGGATAATTTGTAAATATTGTAATATTGCAGTTGTACTTTCTTATCCATCGCATTTTTAATCACCTATTTTTTTGCCATATACGGTTGTAAACTAGCGCTTTTTAGTATACAAATAGCTTTGCTTGTTCAGAGTGGTTAAGACAATTTAGATTTAGACCTTGAGTGCGTAAGTTTTAAAAATCCAGACACAAAAGCCAGAGGCGATCGCCTACTACATCGATAGAATATTTCAGTAGTATTAAATACTTTGCTCGCTACGGTATCCAGTTAATTATTCATACCCCAGATTTTGTTGTCGAGCAATTTGATTGTCAACCTGCTTTACTCATTTCAATAACCTCATTTTCCTTGGACAAGGACTGTTTTATCCTTGTGGTCAGTTCCACGATAGAGGCTGAATTACAACTAATTTGCAATCCAAAATGTCCAAGCAAGCCTTAACCTAAATTTGTACTAATTTTAACTCAATCTTTGCTCAAGCTGTATGCCTTAGTAAGAAGATTGTCTAGTAACCGTGCTAAAATACGGTATTCCCATCGGGTTGTAGATGTATTTTTTTAATCGACCCAAAGGTAGAAGCCAAATTCAAGGCTCTTACCATTAACTTTTTAGTGCGTGGAGGATTGTAGATTGATGAAACTGCAATTTATTAAATTACACACACTTTGAGCCAACCAAATTAACTAGAGCGTAGACCCATAAGATACACAAATACTTGTTGGATACTGGGAAACCATCTGTCTACGCAAACAGCATGAAATTTGGATATTTTCTGTGGAGTTTTGTTACTAAACTTGAGGAGTAAAAATGCTTGAGGCTATCGCTGTTGCTTGGTTATTACTATTATTTGGCGATTTCCTATCTACATTCTTTTACCACGTACCAGAGCATGTTTTCGGTAGCCTTCATTTAAAAACGCACCACTCCTGGAAAAAGGACTTTCGTCACTACGCTATATTAACTTTCAATCCTCAAGTTCTTTTAGATGGGATCTTGGGAGCTTTGCCTTATATACTCATAGCAGTAGTTCTGTGGTCTTTTTCCCCCATCGGCGTTATTGTTGGACTACTCCTTGGTCAGTTTCATGTATGGTGGAGGCACATAAGCGTTTTAGGTTGGCAAACTCCAAAGCCTGTAAATATTTTATGCCAAATTCTATTTATTACTACTCCAGAGAGACACTGGTTGCATCATCACAAAACTAATTTAGGTTTTGGTGACATTTTTACCTTCTTTGAACAACCTGCACAAATTTGGTTGCGCTGGCTACGTCTGTTAAGGGTTCGTTTCCGCTACTCTCGTATTTAACCGAAGCTAGTGCTTAACTAAAAATTTTTTAAACAGAGCATTGGCAGAGGCAGGAGTTAGGAGGCAGGGGGAGCGAGAAGAATGATTTGTATCAATAATTTCGTCAAATGATATGAGAAGTTATTCTCCTTGTCCTCTTGCTTCCCTGTTTCCCCACTCGCCACACTCTACATTATCTACTGCCATTTTCTATTTTTCAGCTAGACTGTTATTTAATAAAAATATTTGCTTTTTTCGCGTCTAGTCTCTATTTTCAAGATAATATACGAGTATCTGATTTGCATATTCTAAATTAGAAAATTAGTCAATACTGCTATTGACAGGTTTATATTTATCACAAACAACTAATCGCTATTCTCACATCTAGAACGGCTATCTTCCACGGGCTAAGGCTACCTATATCAAAGCTACTTGACCTTAGTCTGTTTCCCCATCAGTTACACATTAAATTTGAAAATTTAACCGTAAATACCTTTAATTTTGTAGTGAATTGAGGTTAAACTTTCAAGCCATAAAGACACACAATTTTTCCAAAGATAATTAGCTTGCCAGCCTTTGCTGATTTCATGTATGAAAACGATTGTGTAGAGACGTTGCAATTGCAACGTCTCTACATCTGGATTCATGTGGCAATTCAGCAATACCCGCTAGCAATTAAGTAGGTAGACATAATTAAATGTAAAATACAAAATTAAAATCCTAATAAAAACTAGCTTCTGCCTCCTGCCTCCTGCCTCCTGCCTTCTACTTACTATCTTTTCAAGATTTGGTGGGGGTAGAGTAATGCTTACCTGTAACAATCATTTTTCTTTCTTCGCTTCACATAATTTCTTATTGTGTATCGTCGTGTATTGCATCCAAGCTCCAAGGGCTATATTCTGATAAATCCTAGTTTCTAGGAGCGAGAGGCTTTTGCCAGAACGAACTAGAATTAGGAAACACCTAGTGGGTTCTTCTGACTTTTGAAATTAGGAGTGCATGTGTGCCCAAATCCCCTAAATATTTGCTGATTGGATCAACCGAGACTTACAGCGGTAAATCTGCAACTGTTCTGGGTTTGTCTTATCAGCTACAGCAAAAAGGACTGGATATAGCTTACGGTAAACCGCTCGGTACGTGCTTGAATTCGTCTAGCGGAACTGTAATTGAAGAAGATGTTCAGTTCATCGCTCATAGTCTGAATCTGCCCGAAAACCGTGTTGCACCTACAATGCTGGCTTTGGATGAACTAAATGTGCAAAAACGCTTGCGTGGGGAGGACAAAACAAATTATCAGCAGTCGCTATTACGGCAATATTCGCAAATGTTGCCAGGAGATTTAGTGTTGCTAGAGGGGCCTGGTGATTTGTCTGAAGGCAGTTTGTTTGACTTATCTTTACTACAAGTGGCTGAAGTATTGGATGCTGGCGTGGTGTTAGTAGCCCGTTATAAATCGTTGCTTTCAATTGAGGCATTATTGGCTGCTAAGGAGCGTATGGGCGATCGCTTGATTGGTGTCGTCATCAACGATATCCCTGTGGTACAACTAAAAGCGGTTGACACTGTGTTACGCCCATTTTTAGAACAGCGGGATATTCCAGTGCTGGGAATGCTGCCAAACAGCGATTTACTCAAGAGTGTCAGTGTTGGCGAACTCGTTAAGCAATTAAAGGCCGACGTTCTGTGTCGCAACGATCGCCTAGATTTGTTGGTGGAAAGTCTGGCAATTGGCGCGATGAATGTCAACTCGGCTGTAAAGTATTTCCGCAAACGCCGGAATATGGCAGTGGTAACAGGAGGCGATCGCGTCGAAATTCAGCAGGCTGCTTTAGAAACTTCTACCCAATGTTTAATTCTCACCGGGCAACTACCACCCCCACCGTTCATTCTCAGCCGTGCTGAAGAACTAGAAATTCCCATTTTATCTGTTGACTTAGACACCCTTACCACAGTTGAAATTGTTGACCGCACTTTTGGTCAAGTCCGTCTCCACGAACCGATTAAGGTTCAGTATATTCGCCAGCTGATGCTTGAGCATTTTGACATTGACCGCCTGTTATCTAAACTCGGTTTAACTCCTGCAACGGCATTGTCTTAGGGCATGGGGAAGAGGGGCAGAGGGGTGGGAGGGGTGGGAGGTGTGGGAGGTGTGGGAGGAGAGGGAGGGGTGGGAGGTGTGGGAGGTGTGGGAGGGGTGGGAGGTGTGGGAGGTGTGGGAGGAGAGGCATAAACTCCCCAGACTCCCCACACTCCCCACACTCCCCAAACTCCCCAGACTCCCCACACTCCCCAAACTCCCCACACTCCCCAAACTCCCCACACTCCCCACACTCCCCACACTCCCTCATCCCCCTGGCGAAGGCACAGCAGGCTCGCTGTCACCTCCCAAGCGACGGCGTGCTGTTTCTTTTCGTCCTTTAGCTGGGACGTGCTTGGTTGCAGCAGCTAATCCAAATACAGGCATATTTCCGTAAACTGCCTCATATTTTCCCGGCTCGATTAAATAAGTTTCGTGCCAAATACCAACACTGCCATCAGCACCAATGGATCGATTAAACCTTTGCCAAGCTTCTAGATGTGCATCTGCGGGATTTCTGGCAAAATGTTCCAAATCCTCAAACGATCGCCAATACTGAATCAGTCCTACTCCCCGTGAGTACACAAAACCTTCTCCCCCTAAAAACCCTTTTTCGGGATTCAACCGAAGGCTGCGTAGCATCGGCGACATTGCCCTAGCTGTGGGAATCCATTTAGAAAAAGCAAAGAATTTATTAATTCTCATCCCAATCAGAAACACAACGAAGGGTTCATCAATTTCGGCGGTAAATCTTCCTGGCATTACTTGAGGCATGAGTTACATTCCTTGTTGTTTTGGAGTAATATGCAACTAATTGCATATAAATATAGTTATGCAATTAGTTGCATATGTCAAGTAGTGAATTAAAAATCATGGCATTAGCCCACGCGATATTAGCTGCTCTTGTTGAGGCCCCTTGTAGTGGGTATGATTTAGCAAAGCGATTCGATGGCTCTGTAGGCTTTTTTTGGTCAGCCAGCCACCAGCAGATTTATCGAGAGTTGTCGAAGTTGGAAGACCAAGGGTGGATTAGTTGCCAGACGATTCTGCAAGCAGGACGCCCAGATAAAAAGCTTTACAGCGTCACAGACTTGGGAGAACAGCAGTTAAAAGAGTGGATTGCTCAACCTTGCGAACCCACACCGATAAAAGACGATTTACTTGTAAAAATTTTTGCTGGTTATGTTGCTCCTAAGGAGACGATCTTGGCAGAACTAGAGCAACATCAAAAAGCCCACTTAGAAAAATTATCTACATACGAGGATTTGGAACAGCATTACTTTCAGAATCCTCAAGAACTATCAGAACCACAGCAATTTCAGTATTTGACTCTCTTGAATGGAATTACTTATGAAAGACATTGGCTGGCTTGGTGCGATCGCGTAATTCAGTCACTCAACCAAAAAAAGTGAAAAATTGTAGTGATGTCTAACTCGGTTTGCCTCGCACCTACACGCTCTTTGGTAGAATAGCTGGGTCGTTTAATCCGATCCATGTTTATCTTTGAGTCAGTCAACAGACCTTATTAACGTCGATACATTAGCGCAAGAACTAGCGACAATCCAGCAAACGGGTTCTAAAAGAATTGCCTTGCTGGGTTCTCGTCATGTGCCGATTACACATCAGAATCTTATAGAAATGATGACATATGCCCTAGTTTTATCGGGTAATCGGATCATCACTTCTGGTGCCACAGGTACAAATTCTGCTGCCATCCGGGGAGCAACGCGGGCCGATCCAAACTTATTAACCGTGATTCTGCCCCAAAGCTTGGAACGCCAACCCTTAGAATCGCGCCAGCAACTAGAACAGGTAATGCATTTGGTGGAAAATCCCAGTAATGATAACCTGTCTCTTGCCGAAGCAAGTTACTTGTGCAACAAAGAAATTGTCTCTCGTTGCCAGCAACTAATTTGCTTTGCGTTTCACGACAGCCGCACTTTGTTGCAAACTTGTCAAGATGCAGAAGAACAAAGAAAAGTGGTGACACTCTTCTACTTTGATTAGTCATTTGTCAAAAGTCCTTCGTCCTTTGTCCTAATTCGTGGTAATCAAACTAAAGCACGTCTATGTATTTGACCAATGACCAATGACCAATGACTAATGACTAGTGACTAATAACTAAAATGATAATTTTTTTGTACTCCATCGCTGCTGCTGCCGTTCTAATTTACGTGCCATTTTTAGTAGTAGCTTATGCCCGTGTGCGTGTTGGGTACGATACTTCTGCCCCTCGCGCCATATTTGATAAATTGCCACCATACGCTCAAAGAGCCACCTGGGCACATCAGAACTCCTTTGAAACGTTTATGGTATTTGCCGCAGCCGCATTCATGGCATACGTAACTGGTGTAAATTCTTCTACAGCAGCGACGGCTGCGATCGCTTTTGTGGCTGCGCGTTTTCTTTACTCAATTTTTTATATTTTGAATATACCGGTTTTGCGCTCCCTAATGTTTGGCATTGGCTCCCTTAGCTGTGCTGTTTTGATCTTCCTGAGCATCATCCAAGCAAGTAGTTAATTGGGTATGGGGCATGGGAGCAGGGGAAAAGGTTAAAGGTTAAAGGGAAAAGGAATAAATTTAATCTTTCCCCTTTTCCCCTTACCCCTTTCCCTTTCTCCATACCCAATACCCAATCTAAAATCCAAAATCTAAAATCCAAAATACTTTATGGCTTCTACTTTTTCCTTTGACATTGTGAGCGACTTTGACCAACAAGAATTGGTTAACGCTGTCGATCAAGTTGTGCGAGAAATCAAAAGCCGTTATGACCTTAAAGATACTCAAACTACTGTTGAGTTAGCCGATCAAAGCATTAATGTTAATACTGACAGCGAGTTTACCTTAGATTCTGTACACAACATCTTGCGGGAAAAAGCCGCTAAGCGTAATCTTTCCCAGAAAATCTTTGATTTTGGCAAAATTGAATCAGCAAGCGGTAACCGCGTGCGTCAAGAAATTAAACTCAAAAAAGGCATCAGTCAAGAAATTGCCAAACAAATTTCCAAACTGATTCGTGACGAATTCAAAAAGGTACAAGCCTCAATTCAAGGCGATGCTGTGCGGGTTTCTGCCAAATCTAAAGATGATTTGCAAGTTGTTATCCAGCGACTAAAACAAGAAGACTATCCAGCGGCTTTGCAATTTACAAATTATCGGTAAAAGGGATTGGGTACTGGGTATTGGGCATGGGCCAAACAGGGCATGGGGAAAGGGAAAGGGGAAAAGGGGAAAGATTAAATTTATTCCTTTTTCCTTTAACCTTTAACCTTTTCCCCTGCCCCAAGAGCCTCAAGAGCTTCCTCATCTCCCCCAGTCCCTAGCCCCTTTTACGCTCTTGCGCCGATAGTTTTTTGAAATGCCGGACGGTCAGCCAATAGCTTCATGTAATTCAATACGGCTGGGTAAGGACTGAAATCTAGTTTCAGAATTAAGGGAATGTAATTCAAAACAGAGCCAACTGCGACATCAGCAACGGTGAATTCATTACCTAGTAAAAAAGATTGCTGAGTGAAAATTTCATTCAACGTATTCAACAAATGGGGTATTTGGCGATCGCGATTTGCTTCTACCAAAATTGCTGTACTGAGGGTCGAATTGGCAAATAACACCCACTGGCCAATCACAGCACGTTCTTCTAGTGAAACTGGCGCTTTTCCATACTTATCCATGAGATAGAGCAAAATTGCCCCAGATTCCCAAAGCTGAAAATCTCCATCAACAATTCCTGGAACCTTTCCAAATGGATTAATTTTCAAATACTCAGGCTGGAGATGTTCGCCCGCCTGCATGTCAAGCTTGACAAATTCATAGGGAACTTCTAGTTCCTCTAAATACCAATGAACAATTGAGGCTCGACTACGAGCGCCACCGTAAAGTTTTAGCATAATTACCTAAAGAACTTTGTGAGTGTGAGAATGCTGCTTAACGTTGTCTTCTTTGGTAACGACTCTATTGGCATTTAGCACCCGCTTGCGGTCAACGGAATACTTGAAGTCAGTATAGGTTGTACCTAAAGGAATTAAGGATTTTGCAGATTCACGACGTTTGTAAGTACGAGCTGTTGCAAACAAGCGTGGGATAAATTCTTCACCGAACTGAGCCGACTGGGGGAAGCCATCTGGCACGAGTTGTGAGTCGCCATCCAGCACAGATGCCAAAGTTGTTGCACAAGCCAGCTTGTAGGAGGTAGGAATGCCCTTTAACAATGCTTCCAAAGCCGCAGAGGGAATTGGTTCTATAACTTCGATTTGATGAACTTCTCCATCTTCTTTGATGAAGCAAGTTGCCAAACCGATGACAATGTAATCATCGGCTGCTAAATCGGGAGCATTGGGATAAGAAATTGCAGTTGTCATCAGAAAATTTCTCAAAATTTAGGGATTGGGGGCTGGGGATTGGGGATTGGGGACTGGGGAGTTATTCTCCTTGTCCCATTGTCTTGTTGTCTCCCTCATCGTCCTCTGTAATGAAGGAATGAACAACTTGTTGGCATTCTACCAACTTGTCGCTGTCACTACGTTGTACATTGCGACGGGAATAACAATAGCATTCCAAATGTTTCAAAAGCTTAGAAATACAGGATTTTTAATTTTTGACTGGTCTTGCCTTACTTGGGAACTAACAACAATTTTTTCAGTCCCCAGCGATGCGCTGAAGCTCAACGAAGTGTCCCCATTCCCCAATCCCCAGCATGAAATTTATCTTGGCTATTTCTGGAATTGACCTTAGGGATGAAGTATCCATGATTAGGTTTGAGGAGCAATTGTCTATTTAAGGCGTAAATTTCCACTTGTGTGAGTAGTTTAAGTTCTCTCTTGAGATGGCTTTCAGGTAATATTCAATATTCTAAAAATAGACATAGTGATACCAATAACAAATAAAACTAGAAATTTCTTCTATATAGCAGGCATTTTAGGCGTAAAAAGATGAATATTCACTCATTTTTAGCTTCTGGCGACAATCCAAGTAATCAATATAAAAAACTGATTATTAATAAAGTAAATAATTATCAAGACGAGAGAACAAACTCTCGCACTGAATTAAAAGACACTCACTTACGGTCTTATGCTTTGCAGTTGGCTCAAGAAGGAAATTATACTGAGGCGATCGCACTTTTAAACCAACTAATTTTTCGCCATCCCTACAATGCGATTAATTACAACAACCGGGGGCTGATTTATTTCCAAAGTGGTGAAATGCAAAAAGCGTTTTGTGACTATAATACCGCCCTCGAACTCAATCCCTATTTAGCCAGCGCTTATAACAACCGAGCAAATTACTATGCTGCTTGTGGAGAATTAGCACTAGCACTTGCTGACTATGATGAAGCGATTAATTTGAATCCTCGTCATGTCCGGGCGTGGATTAACAGAGGGATTACGTTGCGTGACTTGGGTCAATATGAAGAGGCTATTGAAAATTTTGAGGTAGCACTGCTTTTCGGTCAACTGGAAGGTCATATTTGGGCTGAACGCGGCAGAACTTACCATCTTTGGGGTGACTGGAATTGTGCGATCGCTGATTATCGTCGCGCTCTTACTCAACTACCTCCTGTAAACAACAGCAAGGATGTTGCTGGTTATCGCTTGCGTTTACAGCTCGAAAATTGGCTTAACGATCTGCTATCTCCTCAGCGTCCTAATTGGTAGATGAACCATTCTGTAAAACTGAAAATTCCAAAAATGAAGAATTCATTTTGAATTTAAAATTGAAGTATAGCGACGCTGTTATTTATTAGCAATAATATAAATTTTCGCCTAGTTTATAGCTAGCCAAAATCACAAGAAACAGAATAATCCCAAATTCGATATTTATCTTAGGGTAATAAATCTGTTTGTTCAATAATGCCATCTTTATTCATCAGCACCACTCGACGCTGGCGGGGATCGAATCTGTACCCTTGTTGTTGCATAATACTTTTAGCTTGCTGAGGATCGAAGTTACGGCTAAATTCTGCCTGTAAATTGTTGACATGTGCTTCTATCAGCTTGACTTCGGTGCGGATTTCTCGCAACTTTTCTTGCTGTGACCAGTGATAAGGCAAAAGTTGTGTCAAGGCAGATGCGGCGGCGGCTGTAATGAAAAGATTGACAGCTATCTTGGCAGTACTTTCCCATGCCATCACTTGGTAAGAACGTTGACGAAGATGCCGCTTTGGTCGAGGAACGATCCGGCGTTTTTGTATCGGTTGTGACGGTGGTCTGGAGGGTTGAATCGCGTTCATGATTCTAAAAAATAACCTCTTTAAGTGAAGTGAAGCACTATCAAAAGTGCTGTTAGTTTTCTTCGCGGCCTTGAACCAGTGCTGAGTGTTCGAGAAGAAGTAATTAGTAATAACTAATACTTATCAATCTTCTCACTCAGGTCTTTTTACTTTACTCAGCACTTGTGAAGCTTGATTTAGCTGTCATCTTACTTCATTTTTGGAAAATAGCTACAAGTGCTGTACAAGTTAAAAAATAACCTGGCTTACGTAAGTGCAAACTCCTAACTACTCAAGGCTTTAAGCCTTAAGCATTTGGAAATTGCACCCCCGTAATGCCAGGATTATTAGCTTTTCAACTGTGTCACATCGTAGCCTTATTTGTAAAGTTCTGTGGCTAAACGCCAAGCTAGAACTCCTGGAATCAGCGCCACAACTAGAGCGATGTACACTTGGGTATCTGAGATAGAAGACACTTGAGCGAGGTACAGAGTATCTAAGATAGGCATGGCTGAAATTCTCCTAACTTGAATAGATTTTGAACTGTTCGTTTACTACTTTTCCTTGTTTTGCCAGGTTCGTGGAAGATCTTGTTACAAGATGCAACAAAAGCAGTTGTTGGTCAGTAGTCGTTAGTTATTATCCTTGAAAAAAATTTATAAATCTATGGATTTGTATTTGGGTATCGACTTCGGAACATCTGGCGCACGTGGTGTGGTGATTGATAACAAAGCTAGCATCCAGGCTGAGGTGCGATATCCTTTTGAGGATTCACCAGTGGCTGTGATGCCAAATTGTTGGCGGGAGGCCTTGTTTGTGCTGATAGAACAGATACCTCAGGGATTGCGGCGAGAAATTAGAGCGATCGCAATTAATGGTACTTCTTCCACTGTCTTGCTGGTGGATGCTACTGGCAAACCAATAGATGCACCGCTATTGTACAACGATCCACGGGGATCGTCTGTGCTAAATGATTTGAGGAGCGTAGCGCCCCCCAATCATACTGTGTTAAGTGCCACTTCTAGCCTGAGCAAACTGATTTGGATGAAGCAGTTACCTTCTTTTAATGAAGCTAGATATTTCCTACATCAAGCAGATTGGCTGGGGTTTTTGCTGCATGGGTATTTAGGCATTAGTGATTACCATAACGCCCTAAAACTGGGTTATGACGTGGAAGAGTTGAAATATCCAGAATGGATGGAAAAGTTGCAAATACCGATTCAACTACCCAGAATTTTGCCACCTGGTACTCCTGTGGCAGAATTACGTTCTGAAATTGCAGATAACTTTGGTTTTCGGCGTGATTGTTTGGTGTGTACTGGTACAACTGATAGTATTGCCGCTTTTCTTGCCAGCGGGGCAAAATTGCCTGGTGAAGCCGTGACTTCCTTAGGTTCGACGCTGGTACTAAAACTTTTAAGTCGTACCCGTGTAGAGGATGCGCGGTACGGAATTTATAGCCATCGCTTGGGTAAATTATGGCTGACTGGGGGTGCTTCTAACACTGGGGGTGCGGTGCTACAGAAATTTTTCTCCAACGCTGAGTTAGTAAGCCTGAGCCGTGAGATTGATGCATCAAAAGCCAGCGAACTAGATTATTATCCATTGTTGAAAGCAGGCGATCGCTTTCCGATTAACGATCCCAATCTACCCCCAAGATTGGAACCACGCCCAGAAAACCCAGTGGAATTTCTACATGGATTGTTAGAAAGTATTGCCCGTATAGAAACAAAAGGGTATGAATTATTACAAAAAATGGGTGCAGACAAGTTGACTCGTGTTTATACTGCTGGCGGCGGCGCAGCAAACGACACTTGGGCTGCTATTCGTGGGCGGTATTTAAAAGCGCCTGTCATCGCCTCAAAATATACAGAAGCTGCTTACGGCACTGCATTGTTAGCAATGGGAAAAGTGGGTAGGGACACAGGGATGAGGGAGTGTGACGAGTGCGGCCAATGTGAGAAGTGTGGGAGATGAGGGAGACAAATCAATTCAAAATTCAAAATTAAAGAACTTCCACCTTCTTCCTCCTGCTTCCAATGCCCCATGTCCTATACCCCACGACAGATATCTTTTAAATCAGTATCTATCCGGGTGACAATCAACATATCTCGGCCGATACTGTGATTATTAGATACCGGACTATAGGATTCCAGGTTTCACGATCTGGGCAGCTATTCGGGGATAGGTGCTTTGCGACAAGCGAATGTCATCTATCCCCTTTACTAATGATTGGAGTTAATTTTAAGGTAATTCTAAGAAAAGAAAAAGATTTTTTAAAAAGGTTTGACCTGCGCGATCGAGGTTATCATCTAGGGAAAACGTGAGGCTGCGGACTCGGATTTGATAGCTTTTAATATCTAGTGGCTGTGTCAAGTCTTTGGGATATATTAAAAATGCTTGGCTGCATTTTGTTGTGTTTGCGTAGCTTATCATCTGATGAATATCTGTATTTACTGCTTGTTCAAAAGCTTTATACTTTGTATCTAAAACTGCTATTGTTTTGCCAGTAGCAGCATCACACAGTAATAAATCTATGTTCTTTTTTATTGGTTACGAATACATGAGATTCTGAGGCTATAGATCTGGCTAAATGACGGACATCTAGTTCATGAATAAGTATATTATTTTGATATAAAAATTTTTGGGAAATTTCGCATATTTTATCTAAATCTGGACTTATACAGGGCAAGCTGATAAAACGTTTTGCTAGTTTTATTTGTGATTCTCTTTCTTTATCATCGTTAATAAGACTTATGTAGTTAAATATTTCATCAGTTATACATAATTCTAAGTCTGGCTCTAACCAATCAGCCAATAGTAATCTAGATTCTTCATTAGTGCTATCTTCATCTTTATATAAATAAAAAAAGATATTGGCATCGATAACAACGCATAGTTTTGACTCAAGCTTATCAATATGACTATTAGAAAATAAGTTTTGATGCCCACGATCAAACCACCAAAAAGTTAGCAACTTCTTATCCTTACTCTTTCCTTCTTTTTCATATTGATGAACAAAACCTAATTTTGACCACATACCTCCTAAATCATAATCACGACGGCAGTTTAAGCCAATACCTCTGTATTTTTCTTTAGTTATTTGTTTGAGGTGATTGACAAGTAATCTTGCCACTTTCTTGTTTTGATGCTCTCCATCAACGCAAAGATGAACGATGGTGATCCGATCAAACGAATGTCGATATAACAAATAGCCAATACACCCTACTTGAGGATCAAGAGCTACAAGTATCTGGCGATTCTTTGCACGTTCTACAAAAGCACCTTTAGGCAAAAAGCCAAGGGTTGCCCTATTGGGACGCCATAATTCTATAACAGCTGACAAATACGGTGATGTATCGTCAATCTGTTCAATTTTGATCTGGTTGTCTTTTGTCACTTCTTTATACCTATTTAACTAAAACATTTACTTACTACTATTAAAACGGTAGCGCCTTAACACGTATCACATTTAGAAACTAAAATATACCGTGAAGAATATCTGGTTCCTCCGCTAACCTCTGCAACGCCAACAAAGCAGCACCATAAGCAGGCTCAAACCTTGGATAAATCACTTGCATAAAAGGAAACTTCTTAATTATCGATGCTGAAAACCTCTCATGTATTTTGCATCTACTTAGCCATACACTTCCCGTTGTAACTACTTCATAAATTGAGTCTGGAATAAAAATTGCATCAATTACTGTAGATGTAGCTTTTACCAATTCTTGAACAGCATCATCAATTATATTATTCGCTACTTCATCGCCTGATGCTGCTGCTAAATCCACAATTGGCGCCAAAGCAGCTATCTGTTTAACTCCCCATTGTCGTCGGTATATTACTTCTATTAAATCTTCTATACTTTCTAAATTAAGATGCTGTTTAAAAGCCTCTACTAAATTCGTTGGCATCTCGCGTCCATCATAGGATTTTAATGCTGCATTCATCCCAGCAACAGCAATTTTATAAGCACTTCCTTCATCTCCTAAAATATAGCCCCATCCGCCGACTCGCTTGGTATTTCCCTGCTGATTTCGCCCAAAAACTATGGAACCAGTACCTACTGCAATCACAATTCCTACACCATGACCAATTCCACCAACTAAAGCAATGAAAGCGTCGTTACAAATTACAATATTTTCTGGCTGTAATGACCAAGTAATAGGCAAACTTTCGCTATTTTTCAACTCTTGTACTAAATTTTTTACTACTTCGATATCTGATGCACGTCCCACTCCTGCCAAACCCAGACATATTGCTTCAATAGTAATAGTATTTATAATTTCTCTTGCTTCATTAGCCGCAGTATGAATTGCAGATTCAATTGATTTTAAAGCGGCTTGAATACCTATACTCTGATAGTTAGATCCCCCAGCTTCACCGCGTCCTATAACTTGACCATAATCATCCATCAATACACAAACTGTCTTACTACCGCCGCCATCTATTCCCAAAACATAACGCATATTAATTCTTCGTAAGTTTCGATTCTTCTTTTAAAGGTATAAAGAATAAAGCAATCATTCCAGGAATTGTGAGCAAACAGACCAAAATAAAAAATAGTGGATAGCCAAGTGCTTTTTGCAGATAACCGCTAATTAATCCTGGAAGCATCATTCCTAAAGCCATAATGCCCGTTGAGATAGCAAAATGGGAAGTTTTGTATTCCCCTTGGCAAATGTACATTAAGTAAACACTAAAAGCTGTAAACCCAAAGCCATATCCGAATTGCTCTAAGGAAACCAAAGGATATACTAATGCTAATGAAGGTTTTGTGTAAGCCATATACACATAAAATATGTCTGGTAAATTTAATGCTAAAGCCATAGGCAAAAGGCATTTTTTTAATCCATATTTGGAAATCAGCAAGCCTCCTAAGATGCCTCCAAAAATCAGGGAGATTACACCAAATGTTCCGTAGGCTAATCCGACATCTGATGTTGATAAACCCAAGCCTCCTACTTCTGGTTTGTCCAATAAAAATAAAGAAGCCATCTTTACAAGCATTGCTTCCCCAAGCCTGTAGAGTAAAATAAAAGCTATAATATTGAAAATTTTATGTTGAGTAAAATAGGAACTAATAATTGTCCAAAAATCTATTTTTTTTGTAACTTCTAGCTGTCGTTGACTATCCGATTCAGGTGCAGGTAAAACTAGGTGATGAAAAATAAATAGTATTGCTAAATTTAAAGCTGAGAAGCCAATAGCTAAAGTCCAAGCTAGAGGAATGTTGTTAAGAGATACTTCAAGCTGACCTGCTATAACTACTAATATTCCAGAGCCGAAAATAACAGCGAGTCTATAAAAAAGTGAGCGAATGCCGACGAAAAAGGCTTGTTGTTCGGAAGATAAAGCTAGCAAATAAAAGCCATCTGTGGCGATATCATAAGTTGCAGAAATAAAGGCTCCTATTGTTAATGCTGCCAGGGAGATGAAGAAGAAGTTGGGTAGTTGTAGAGAGAAAGCTACTAAACCTAAACAGGCGAACATGGCTAATTGGGTGTAAATTATCCATTTGCGTTTGGTAGAGTAGATATCGACAATTGGGCCCCAAAACATTTTGATGACCCAAGGGAGATAGAGAAAGCTTGTCCATAGGGCAATTTGAGCGTTATCTATTCCGAGTTTTTTGTAAAAGATTACGGAAACTGTGTTGATGATGACGTAAGGGATGCCAGAGGTGAAATAGAGGGTGGGGATGAATGTCCAAGGGGAGGTTGGTTGATGTTTCATGGGTTTGGGGAACGAACCGCCAAGACGCCAAGTGCGCCAAGGAAGATTAAGAAGAAAGGATAATACGTTTGATACCGTCTTTGAGGAGGGGGACGTTAAAGTTTATGAGGAGAGCTAGGGGGTGATTAGTTATTTTAAGGTATGAGAGGACTTGAGCTTCGTGAATTGGGGCTAAATTTTGGACGGCTTTTAATTCCAAAATTAGACAATTGGCAACTAAAAAATCTAATCTACCCTTGCCTACTTCATGTCCTTTGTAATTTACTGTTACCAGCTTTTCAAACTCATGACGTATCCCGCGCCTTAAAAATTCTATAATTAGCGCTTCCTTATATACCTCCTCCAAAAACCCTGGCCCCAAGACCTGATGCACCTCGATCGCCGCCCCAATCACAGCATAAGCTAATCTATCCACCTCCTCACTTGGCTCCCTTCTCTTGGCGTCCTTGGCGTCTTGGCGGTTCGTTTCCATCAAACCCACCTCCAACCCTGTGGCAAAATTTATTAGAGTCCTTCCATAGTTAGTTTGCCCAGCATGACCGCAACCATTCTCAATCTCCCCAGTCTCTACGACCCTTTTTCCACTGAAGCCAAGTGGCAAAAATTCTGGGAAGACAACCAAGTTTACAAAGCTGACCCCAACCATAAAGGTGAACCTTACTGCATCGTCATTCCCCCGCCTAATGTCACCGGCAGTTTGCACATGGGTCACGCTTTTGAAAGTACCTTAATCGATACCCTCGTGCGCTACCACCGAATGCAGGGACGTAATACCCTGTGGTTACCCGGAACTGACCACGCCAGCATTGCTGTCCATACTATGCTGGAAAAGCAACTCAAGACTGAGGGTAAGACTCGCTATGAATTGGGGCGCGACCAATTCTTAGAACGCGCTTGGCAATGGAAGGCGGAGTCTGAGGGAACGATTGTTAATCAATTGCGACGTTTGGGTGTTTCAGCAGACTGGTCGCGGGAAAGGTTTACCCTAGATGAAGGTTTATCCAAAGCCGTTGTTGAGGCATTTACTCGTCTTTACGAGGAAGGCTTAATTTATCGTGGTGAATATTTAGTTAACTGGTGTCCCGCTTCTCAGTCGGCTGTGTCTGACGTGGAAGTGGAAAATCAAGAGGTTAATGGCAATCTCTGGCACTTCCGCTATCCGCTGACGGATGGTTCTGGTTCTGTGGAAGTGGCGACGACTCGACCGGAAACGATGCTGGGCGATACGGCAGTGGCAGTTAATCCCGATGACGATCGCTACAAACATCTCATCGGCAAAACTCTTACTCTGCCGATTGTACAACGAGAAATTCCCATCATTGGCGATGAATTCGTTGACCCCACTTTCGGCACAGGCTGTGTGAAGGTGACTCCCGCCCATGACCCGAACGATTTTGACATGGGTAAGCGTCACAATCTGCCGTTAATCAACATTATGAATAAAGACGGCACTCTCAACGCCAATGCTGGGGAGTTTCAAGGACAAGACCGCTTTGTTGCTAGAAAAAATGTGGTTTCTCGCCTAGAAGCTGATGGCGTTTTGGTGAAGATTGAGGATTACAAGCATACCGTTCCCTACAGCGATCGCGGTAAAGTACCCATTGAACCCCTACTTTCAACTCAGTGGTTTGTGAAAATTCGCCCCCTCGCTGACAAAACTTTAGAATTCCTCGATGGGCAAAATTCCCCAGAGTTTGTCCCCCAACGCTGGACTAAGGTTTATCGCGATTGGCTAGTAAAACTCAAAGATTGGTGTATCTCTCGTCAATTGTGGTGGGGACACCAAATTCCGGCTTGGTATGCTGTCAGTGAAACTGATGGCCAAATCACCGATAACACGCCGTTTGTGGTAGCAAAATCGGAAGCGGAAGCTTGGGAAAAAGCTAAAGGGCAATTTGGCGAAAATGTCAAGTTGGAACAAGACCCAGATGTGTTAGATACTTGGTTTTCTTCTGGACTTTGGCCGTTTTCAACTTTGGGCTGGCCGGAACAAACTCAGGATTTAACGACTTACTACCCTACCACTACTTTGGTGACAGGCTTTGACATCATCTTTTTCTGGGTAGCCAGAATGACAATGATGGGCGGGCATTTTACTGGTACAATGCCTTTCCAAACTGTTTACATCCACGGTTTGGTGCTGGATGAAAAAGGCCAGAAGATGTCAAAGACCAAAGGTAATGGTATTGACCCGCTGTTATTAATTGATAAATATGGTACTGATGCGCTGCGCTATACCTTAGTTAAAGAAGTGGCGGGGGCGGGACAAGATATCCGCTTAGAGTACGATCGCAAAAAGGATGAATCACCATCTGTAGAAGCGTCTCGCAACTTTGCGAATAAGTTGTGGAATGCTGCTCGGTTTGTGATGATGAATTTGGGGACTGGACAAGGAGACACGGAGACACGGGGACACGGGGACACGGAGATTTCTTTCCCCGCGTCCCCGCGTCCCCCCATCCCCGCGTCTTCCCAATCCCTCGAATTGAGCGATCGCTGGATTCTTTCCCGTTATCATCAAGTTGTCCAACAAACCAGCAATTACATTGATAATTATGGTTTAGGAGAAGCAGCCAAGGGATTGTACGAGTTTATTTGGGGTGATTTCTGCGACCAGTATATTGAATTAGTCAAATCTCGCCTCCAGCCAGATGCAGATCCCACATCGCGACGGGTAGCACAACAAACCCTCGCCTACGTATTAGAAGGGATTTTGAAACTACTTCATCCCTTTATGCCTCATATTACCGAGGAAATTTGGCAATCTCTCACCCAACAACCAGCAGATTCGCCCCAAACTTTGGCTTTACAACTCTATCCAAAGGTAGATGCAAATCTGATAGATTTAGCATTAGAAGAACAATTTGAATTGTTAATTGATACTATCCGCACAATTCGGAATTTGCGTGCCGAAGCTGATGTGAAACCAGGGGTGAAGGTGACAGCTAATTTACAAACTGAAAGTGAAAAAGAAAGACAAATCCTCACGGCTGGACAAATTTACATTAAAGATTTGGCGAAGGTTGAAACTTTAACTATTACTGACAAGCAAAAAAGCCAAACTGTTGCTGTTAAAAAACCTCAAAATGGATTGAAAATAATTGGCTTAACTATTTTGGCGATTGTCTTTGCTAGGTTAGGTTTAGCTGTGGGGAATGCGATTTATAAAACTGCCATTATTGGAACTTTCTTTGAAATGGTTGGTTTTCTTTACGCAGGTTGGTTTGTCACGCAAAATTTACTGACTGGTGAAGCTAGACAAAAGCTATGGAGGCAGTTTTTCCAAGGGACAGAATTACAACAGGCACAAGAAACAGAAAATGCGATCGCCGGTGTGATAGGTACTATACAAGTAGTAATTCCCCTCAGTGGTGTAGTAGATATCGAAGTTGTGCGTGCCAAACTGGAGAAAAGCCTCACCAAAGCCGAAGCCGAAATTCAATCTTTGAGTGGGAGATTAAACAATTCCAATTTTGTCGATAAAGCTAGACCCGACGTAGTTCAAGGAGCGAGAGATGCTTTAGCAGAAGCCGAAAAACAAGCAGAAATTCTGCGCGAACGCTTACGTAGTTTAGGATTGTAATACTGTAATAGGTAATGGGAAAATAATTAATTGCTAATTACCCATTACCTACCTACAAATAAGGCCTTCTACATTTTTTGAATTTCTGACTATGACCTGGTTTCATTCTTTTAACTAATGTTTGCACTTGTTTTTTAATTAAAAAAACTTTTTAAATTTTGAATTTCTAATTAAAGCGGAGTAACTCTCATGCTATATCTAGCCCAGGTGCGTAAAAATGATTTTTTAGACCAGCACCAGTTACGCTTATTAGCGCGTCAGGAAGTTGATAGCTTGTGGGCGATAATTCCGGAAGAGGCTTTCATTCTGCTGGGCAAGGGAAATCCTATGAGTGAAAACTTGCTTGTATTAGTCGAACTTTCCCCCACAGGCGATATTGAAAGAATAGAAGATGCTACCGATTGGGTACTCCATTTAGTACAAACCTACCTCACTACAGGCATTACACCAGAATTCTTACAGCACGAAGCCGAACGAGCAGAAAATTGGCGACAATCACTAACGTTGCAAAACCAAGATTTAGCGCGGCGTTCTCTGGAATTGGAAGCCAGACGCGAACAAATTCAAGCTTTAGAAGAAAGCCTCAAACGTGAAAAAAATGGTTATCACAAAGATGAGGAATGATAAGCTAAAAATGATTTTCTCCTAGTCATGTGCGTGCATTAGCAATAATCTTAAAACGAAACACTTCAAGGGGCGACAATCGCGCCTAAAGCCAGCCAGATAAAGGTTTGGGAGGCACAGACGCCTAGAAAAATTTGTGTGCTTATTGAGAATGAACTTCTACCTCTGCAATGAAACCTTTAAAACTAAGCGAACGCTTTAATTTGGATATAAATATATGGTTCAACGTATTGAAGAAATTTTAGGTAACTCAATTACTGAATATACTCCCAACGCTGTCAAATTTCAGGGTTTATCTTTATCATCATTAGAGCAAGTTCTTCAATCCGGCTACACTACACTAAATGCCAATTTTAATGCAATACGCTTGGGTTAAGAAAAATCGTAGGTTGGGTTGAACTTTAGTGTTACCCAACAAAGCCTTGATAATGTTGGGTTACCCTGCGGGAAGCCCCTTTGGGTCTACGTTCCTCAAACGCCACTTGCTTCAAGTCGGGAAACCCGCCCAACGCAGTGGCTCCCCAACCTACACCTGCCCCCTGCCTCTTTCAATTAAAAGTCCCTAAGCTCGTCCCGCCAGGTTTGCCACGAGCCATGCCAATTGAACAGGTTCAACGGGTTTAGCAACGTGTACTTGAAAGCCAGCTTCGATCGCTTGCTGTCGTTCTGCCTCGCTTGCGTAGGCAGTAAGGGCAACGGCTGGAATTTGCCCGCCCGCTTCGGCACTGAGCGATCGCACTTGCCGAATCAGCCAGTAACCGTCGTCTTCGGGCATTCCAATATCGCAAATCAGCACATTGAATCGATTGGGGTTTTCGCAAAGAGCGGATAAGGCTGCTCTAGCCGATGCGGCGGTTAGCACTTGGGCCCCATAGCTTTCCAGCACAAATCTGAACAGATCGCAGGTATCAACTTCATCGTCTACGGCTAAAACGCACAATCCTGTTAAAGCAGGCACAGGTTCAGCCGAAGTATTGACCGCTTCTATCAATGCCATCGGCTCTACATCACTCGCTGATGTCACCTCTGAGGTGAGATTCGACAGCGGCAGCCGAACGGTGAATGTCGCGCCTTGCCCTTCACCTAGACTTTCTGCCTGCACCGTGCCGCCGTGCAGTTCGATCAGATGACGCACGATCGCTAGCCCCAATCCCAGCCCTGCTTTTGCCTTGGTGGTGCTGGAGTCTCCTTGACGAAACCGCTCGAAAATGTGGGGTAACAAGTCCGCCTTAATTCCTTGTCCGGTGTCACTGACTTGAATTTGAGCCTGAGTCCCGATCGACTCAAGCACAATTTCGACTCGTCCACCTGACGGCGTGAACTTGATGGCGTTGGAGAGCAGATTCAATAAGACTTGCTGTAAGCGATCGATATCCCCAACGACCATTGCACGATTCAAGTGTGAAACAAGTTGAATGTTCTTGGCTTCGGCTGAGAGTTGAATAGATTCGAGCGACGATCGAATCACCACGCCTAAATCAATCAGACGGGTGTTGAGAAGCAGCTTACCGCTGGTGATGCGGGAAATGTCGAGAATATCTTCAATCAGTTGAGATTGCAATTTTGCACTGCGCTCGATGACTTCTAGGGCATGAGTGACCATTGTTTCATTCAGGCTGCGCGTGCGAAGCATTTTTGCCCAACCCTGCATGGTGTTGAGCGGGTTTCGGAGTTCATGGGAGAGGTTCGAGACAAATTCATCTTTGGCTCGGTTGGCGGCTTCTGCCTGCTGACGGGCGACTTGCTCTTGTAATAGCCGCGATCGCTCCTCTTCAAACTGCTTGCGATTGGTGATGTCTGAGATCGCCAGCAAAATCATGTCTGTCTGGTCGTCTCGTTGCAGCTTGCAGGCATTGAGCAGCATGGTTTTTTGCCCAATCCGCTCAAAATAATGCTCTACCTCAAAATTTTGAACTTGACGATCGTTGATTAACACGTCTTCTAGAATCGATCGCAGTTCGGGAATATTCCACTGCTGATTGCCTAGCTCAAACAAGAAGGCTCGCTCGGTTTCAGCTTGAGTAACCTGAAACATGTTGTAGAAAGCTTTATTGGCCGTGTTCACCCGCAAATCGGACTGTAACACGAGTAGCGGGATCTGCACGGTTTCGACGATCGCTTCTGCATAGTTACGAGCAATTTCTAACATTTCGGCATGGGATTTGAGCGCGTTGATGTCGAGGAAAACCATAGTTACCCCGTCAATTTGATTTTCCGTCGTGCGATAAGGGCGAATGCGGAGTGCATACCAGTAGCCTGCTTGAGTTTGGATCTCCTGTTCTTTGGTGTTGAGCGTCTCCAGTACCTCTAAGGTCATCGCTTCTAAATGAGAAACGTCAAAATCAGTGCGGAGGTCGTGAAACGGTCGGCCGATATCGGCAACAATGAAATTGAACAAGCGCTGCGCGGCAGGTGTAAAGCGGCGAATTCTCAAATCATTGGTCAGCATTAAAATGGGGACGCTGATGCTCTCAATGAAGTTGTTCAGGTCGCTATTGTCTCGGTTTTGTTGCAAATTGCGGCTACGAAGTTCGTCGTTTGTTGTGGAAAGTTCTTCGTTAGTGGCTTGAATTTCTTCTTTCGCCGTTTGAAGTTCTTCGTTCGTGCTTTGCAACTCCTCGTTGCTCGACAGGATTTCTTCGTTCGCCACGCGCAGGCTTTGGTTGAGATAGTTGTGTTCTTGAATGACCGCTTGCAGATGGGCTTGCGCCGAAAGTTCGCGTTGCGTTGCAGCGGCTAGCGACTGCCTAAGCTGCATCACTTCACGTTCTAAGTCTTCTGGCTCTCGCCGCTCAGTGAGAGTGGAACTGATGGGAGTAGCGGTCGGTAAAACCGCTTCAAAAATCACTAGAAAATAAACCGCGTTTGCCGTTGTCGGCTGAAACGGCATCACTTCCAGATTGAGAAACGTGGATTGCTCACCCGATTTAATCTCAATTCGTTCTTGTCGAACCGAAACGTTTTGCGTTTGAGCTTGATAAATTGCCGTCCGCAGCGCCATCGCCAATCCTTCTCGCGCCATCAGCAGCAAGTTTAAGTCGATACTGCCAGGGGTGAGTTTCAGGTAGCGATCGGTGTCTCCACGCATAGACAAAATCTGCATTTGGTCGTTAACAACAACAGAGACAGGCGCATAGCGATTTGAAATCAGCCGATCGATTTCTCGTGCCAGATCCAACGTACTGGCGATGGTTTCAGTGACGCGATCCTGATGAGCGACGCTGACAAACGGCAAAGGAGGAGTCGTAAACGAAAACAGCGATCGCGTCGAAGTCAGCTTCTTTCCATAAATCTTCGCCGCTTCATCTACAGAAGTAAACAATTCTGAGGAAGTTTTGACGCTCTCTGAAGTACCCAAGACCAGAAAGCCCGTTGTGTTGAGGCTGTAGTGAAACAGCGACATGATTCGCTCTTGCAACAAATCGGATAGATAGATCAGCACGTTCCGGCAGGTAATCAGATCGAGATTCGAGAAAGGCGGGTCGCCGCCTAAGTTGTGACGAGCAAACACACACAGTTCGCGAATTGCGCTGCTGATTTGATAGCCCCCGCTTTCCAGGGGTACAAAGAAGCGATCGCGGCGCTCCAGGGAAACGCCCTCCATTTGGCTGTCTAAGTAGAAGCCGACTCTAGCTTTGTCGATGGCGGCTTTGCTAATATCGGTAGCAAAAATCTGAACCGGCGGCACGGTGGCGCGATCGCTAAAAAACTCTAACAAGCAGATGGCGATCGAGTAAACTTCTTCTCCGGTTGAGCAGCCTGCCACCCAAACCCGAATCGGTCTTGCTACGGTTTTGTTTTGGCTAATCGCCGGAAAAACCTGCGCTTTTAACTGCTCAAACGTTTCCGGGTCACGAAAGAAACTAGTGACGTGAATCAGAATTTCTTCATACAGTGCTTGCACTTCAGCCGGATGTGCTTGTAGATACCAAGCGTAGTCTTCTAGGGTTTCTAGCTTATAGAGCAGCATCCGTCGCTGCATTCGACGATCGATCGTGCTGGCCTTATAAGCGGTGAAGTCAACGCCCGTCGTTGTTCGCAGCAGGGCAAAAATTCGGGTCAGCGCATCGCCTGGCTCGGACAACTTCTTTATAAGTTGCAGTGGCTCTGAGTATAACAAAAAGGGGCTGCGACTGAGGGCAGCTATTTGTTTAGCGATCGCTTTTGGCGGCAGCACAAAATCAACGTTCCCAGTTGCCACAGCGGTACTCGGCATACTGTCAAATCTTGCCGTGTCTTCACACTGAGCAAACGTCACCCCACCAGCTACTTTGATCGCTTTCAACCCCTGAGAACCGTCTCCATCCGTACCCGATAGCACGATGGCGATCGCTTTGGTGCCGCGATCGACTGCCAATGATTTAAAAAACGCATCCCCCGGCAAATATCTGCCGTCAATCTTCTGACGCGGAGCCAAGTGCAGCATACCATCGACGAGCGTCATCTCAGTATTAGGTGGAATCGCATACACTTCGTTTGGCTCGACCATCATCCGGTCTTGCGCCTGCTGCACTGGCATGGTAGTGACTTTGCCTAGAATTTCAGACAGCAAGCTTTTGTGGTCAGGCGATAAGTGCTGAATCAGTACGAACGCCATGCCCGTATCTGCGGGCAAGTGAGCAATGAGTTCTGTAAATGCCTCTAATCCGCCAGCAGAAGCGGCGATGCCAACAATCGGAAAGGGAGCATCGGTTTTAGTGAATTGCTCTGGATTGATCGGTTCACCTGGAGGCGGTGCAAATGAATTTTCTCTGGGGGGGGGAAATTCATGGATAGAAGGCAGAGATCCTTTCATTAACGGGGTTTTGATCGTTTTTTGCCAAAATAATTGGCGCAAACTCAGGGCGAATGTGCTAAGTCAGCCTCATCCTATCGCACTGGGTCAGCCTTAATCTTCCCCCCAAAGTAGGCAATTAAGTGCCAATTGCACGTTTAATTACCTAATTTTTCAATTGTCGAAAATACAAATAACACATAATAGCACTGCAATTCTATTCCAGCGAGACTATTTCTTGTTGTAGAAACATGATAAGTAAGTCGTGGAGAAAAGTTATAAGTATGTAACAAAGTTCAAGGGGCGACAACCGAGCTAAAGTGCTTGCTGTATAAACGTCATAGCCCTTAACCCTCACTGATAATATGCTTGCTTATTGCGACTGAAACCGACCAGTTCCTCGACCCATACTTGGCACTCATGCAAAGCAACTATCCAATTGAAACCATATAAACCTATCCAAAAATTACTATGCCTTTTTTCAGTTTTACCCCGCTCCTTGGGGCGGCAGACATAAGATTGTTGTCGTTGTAATTTAATTTTTTGACCTTGTATCCAAGCATTAGTCATAGAAGACAGCAATCAAGAAAATTAAACGTACAAGTCTATCGGGGCTGGCTTGAGAAGATTCTAGATTGTACCCACCAGTTTTACAATCTTTAAACATGGCTTCAATCCCAAAAAGTTGAGCATATATTTTGAGAGCAGTGTTTAAGTCAGGTAAATTAGTTAATAAATACCAAGCGTCTTTTTCTTGCGTACCCCTGTACTTCCTTTTCCAGTAGACTCCTAAGTTAAACCGACCAAAAGCTTTTTTTTGAGTAACTTTAACATTGGTGTAAAAAGAGCGAATTCAAGGAGAAATATCAATGCTAATTAACGGCTAAAATTTTTGTCTTTTCTCCCGAAAAGTAGTGTCCTTTTTCTGGCGGAGTACAAAACCTATATTATGCTTGTGGAGCCACTGTCCCAGTTCTACACTGTGAAATTCCCTATCTCCAATAATTACTAGTTTGTACTTTTTTAATAACCGGATTACAGGACGTAATACTTTTTGCTGTTCTTCCAAATTACTACTACCATCTTTCTCTAACAAACACCAATATATTGGCCACGCTCTTTTTTGGTAAATTACACTAACCATCAACACATTGTTTTCTTTCCACGCTCGTTCTATCCATCACTATGGTTAATTGTGAACCCAGTTTAAAATATTGGTTAATTATTGCTTCAATGATAGGAAACCACAACAATACTACACTCAAAGTGTTCAGGGTTAAAAATCTTTGTAAATGCCGTATACGACTATTTTGCTGTATAGGTAAAGGTAGTGTTGCTGCCAGCCTTTCTATCTTTACTTGTTTCTGATTTTGTAGTAACCACACCAACATCTTCAGAGTGATTAACTGTGCTTTATTTAGGTATTTCTCTAAGAAGTTTTGGTAGAATGATGTCAGCATTATTTCGACGGTCTTGGTCAAATTACGAGACCGTTATTTTTTACCACAAAACTGCTCCCCTCAGAAAAGTCTACTACCCTCATACAGTTCATTCTCAATAAGCACCCATTTTTTTCAAAGGGGTCTGTGCCTCCAAAACCTTTACCTGTGCGGGTTTAGAGGTGATTGTCGCCCCTTGAAACGAAACACTATTAGTAACTTCAAGGTTAATTTTACATTCTAGACTACTAACTTGAAGGTTGATTTCAAATTGTACAAGCTGGGGCGTGAGTATCAATGAAGCACAAAAGCGGGATAAGAAGCATTACATGAATACTACAAAAATTGTTAGGTGCTGAAACTCTTGATTTCTGGTTAGGCTATTACTTGATGATTTGAAAAGTGACCTACTACAACTCTCGGTAAAAGTCTTATGTAATAAGGCTTTTAAGCTTAAAAAGTTTTCTGTTCCAATGATTTTCATACCCCAGCTAGGGGTTTTTTGCTGTCAAAATCCCCATAACCGGATCGGGTTATGAGGAATTTAGGGGGTTAGGGAATGGGGTCTGTCAGGATGCCAGTCTTTTTCTAAGCTCTGCCTCTAGCTGTTCATCAGTACTGACTACTACCCGTCCTGGCTTGGCTCTTATGACGCTGAGGAAATGTTGAAATGCTTCTTCATCTTGGGGGTTGGCTTTGACGTATTCCCGCAATTCTTTTTCTGACAAACTTAAATAGTCGCTCATCCTATAATCTGCTCTCCATTGCTAAGAATCTCTACCTCAATTGTTTCACCTATCAAAACTACGATTCTGTTTGTTCTTTCATCAAATCTAACCAATTCTATATTCCGTAGCAGGTTGCTGGTGCGAACGCATAAACGAAAAAAGGCTTTGAGTTGGTCTATCGTCGGTTCCATTATTTCCTGAAACGTTATACTCTAGCAAATTCTGAAGTCTTGATTTCTCGTTAATCTATCTACAACCCTCAGTAAGCTAAATCATATACAGCAGATTGCAAGTTGGTGAGGTACAGATAATCGTAGAGGCACAACATGTTGTGCCCCTACCCATGTACCTCATTTACCTGAAATACGCTGTAACTCCTCACTCCGAGGCCAACAATTGCCGAATTACCCTGGCTAAAGCCTTTTGCGTAAAGCGACTGGCCACTTGTTGACCCAAACGCTGTACGCCAGGATTTACCAATAGCTGAGCAATTTGAGGGGCAAATTGCACCGGATCGAAACCTCGTGTTTCTCGAAGAATATTCAATATACGTTTGATATGCTCCAAGGTTTGTTGTTGTTCAACTGTCGCAGCTGGAGTTTCATTAACTGCTGTCAATCCTACTCGTTCTCTTAATAAATAGGTAAAGTTATGCAAAACATTTTTACCTAAAGCATCAAGTCCATTAACAGATTCATCCACCAGCTTGTCGCGAATGAAAGCTCCGCGTTCAGATGATAGAAATTCTATCCCTTGATTTAGCACTAAATTAAAGTCGTAGTCTTGACTATTACGCGCATTTTTCAACAAATTTTCTAAACGGTTCCAGCGGAATCTGCCATCTTTAAATAACAAATCTTGCAATGATGCTCTTAATTGTGGTGCTGGGTCTGTTAACAGACGTTTAGAAACGTAAGGATAAGCTTCGCTGAGAACTTTAAAATTCGGATCTATAAATATTGCAATACCTTCTAGGGTCACCAAGGAACGAATAATTAAAGCGTAGTAAGGCGGTACCCGGAAAGGATATTCATACATTAAAGCCGATAATTCATCGGTGATGCTTTTAATGTTGAGTTCAGCAACAGTGGCTCCTTGAGCATCAGCAAATACTCTGGCAAAAGCTGGAATAATTGGTGTTAAATCTGTTTCTGGCGATAAGAAATCTAATTTAACGTAGTCTTTTGCTAAGCCTTCAAAGTCGCGGTTAACCACATGAACGATCGCTTCAATTAAACCATAACGCTGCGGTGGTTTAATCTCGCTCATCATCCCAAAGTCGAGATAAGCTAATTTGCCATCGGTTGTTGCTAACAAATTACCAGGGTGGGGGTCGGCGTGGAAAAATCCGTGTTCTAGTAACTGGCGTAGAGAACACTGTACCCCCACTTCAATTAAATAACGAGCATCTATACCTTGGGCGCGAATTTCTTCTGTTTGGGTTAATTTAGTGCCGTTAATCCACTCCATCGTCAAAACGCGACGATTTGTATATTCCCAGTAAATTTTCGGAACGTAAACGTCTTTTATATGACCGTATAACTCAAAAAATCGTTCGGCATTTTCACCTTCATGGATGTAATCCATTTCTTCAAAAATGCGATCGCCTAATTCATCAAGAATCCCAACTAAGTCGCTGCGTACCCGTTTTACCTTTTTCTGTACCCAAGCAGCGAGGTTACGCAAGATATACAAATCAATGGTAATCCGCTCTCTTAAGTCTGGACGCTGAACTTTAACCGCGACTTCTTCACCAGTTTTTAGCTTACCTTTGTAAACTTGTCCCAAGGAAGCCGCAGCAATTGGCTGGGGCGATAGTTCGGCGTAAATCTCTTGGGGAGGTGCGCCTAATTCTTCTTGAATAAACTGGTAAGCAATTTCGTTAGGAAAAGGCGGTAATTGGTCTTGTAACCTAGTTAATTCTTCTAGATATACCGGAGGAACCAAATCCGGTCTAGTGGACAAGGCTTGGCCAATTTTGATGTAAGCAGGCCCCAGTCGCGTTAGCAATTCTCGTAGCTGAACAGCTCGGCGGCGGTCATTTTTGACAACAATTCCCCGTTTACTATCCGACCACAACCCAAACACAAAGGAGAGTGTTGGCCTCAACACCGCAAAAATCCGCCCTAAAACTTCCAGAGGTCGGTTTCCGTAATGCGCCGCTATCTCCAGAGGATTGTAACGCGTCTCAGGTTTGGCTGTTTGAGTATCTCTTCGGGCTGCTAAAAGTCTTGGCGATTGCACTACCAAGCCTTGTGTACCATTTTCTGGTACTACATCAACAATATGCAGTTCGCCTTGGCTGATGTTGCCGTTGCGACTGTCCTCCTGAATCGATCCGGAATTAGGGGGAAGTGTCTTAACAATCATGGAAAAGGCCACCGCTGAGTAACGATTATGTTAAGCATTGTAACAATATGTTGAAGATTGGGCATCAGGCATTGGAAAGGGGCAAAGGGCAAAGGGGAAGGGGTAAAGGAAAGATCTCTCTTTTCCCTTTAACCTTTACCCTTAGCGAAGCTGTATCCCCATCTCCTTCATGCCGATGAGCCATTCCCCACTTTGCGTTGCTTTGCTACACTAATATGGGCGTATTAATTTAATAGTAGTAGGTATTGCTGCCTTTCTCGGTGCTGAGTTAAAAGTGCTAAGTCTTAAAAGTAAAGACATGCCGCCTTACTAACTAACTCCGAAATTTTCTTCCTACTCACAACTGGGCAGTCGGCACTGTACGCGGGCTAACGCCCCGAAGAAAGCTAACAGCACTATGGAAGGATTTGGCTCGATGTTGCTTTGCTTGCGAATTGAAAACTTTGCCCTGATTGACGAACTGGAATTGGAGTTTGGCGCGGGACTTAATGTGTTAACGGGTGAAACCGGCGCTGGAAAATCGATTATCTTGGATGCTATTGATGCCGCTCTGGGTGGTAAAGTCTCTAGTCGAGTGATTCGGACAGGGACAAGTCGGGCAATGGTAGAAGCTACTTTTACTTCCAACCCGCCTTTAGCTGCTTGGCTGACGGAACAGGAAATCGATTTGCTTGATGAGAATTCCGTAATTATTAGCCGAGAAATCAGCGCCACAGCTAGTAATGTCCGCAGCCGATCGCGGGTGAATGGCGTGTTGGTAAATCGGCAGGTAATGGCGGGATTGCGCGATCGCTTGGTGGAAATCACAGCCCAAGGTCAAACGGTGCAAGTCGGACAATCTGCCCAAGTCCGGGACTGGTTGGATTTATATGGCGGTGACTCGTTGATGCACCAACGCCAAAAGGTCGCTATTAGCTTTAATGCTTACCAACAGGCACATCTAGCACTAGAAAAACGCCGGACATCAGAACGGGAACGTTTGCAACAACTCGATTTGCTTACCTATCAGGTGCAAGAATTGGGAGCAGCAAATCTGGACGAACCCAACGAATTGGAACAGCTAGCACAAGAACGCGAACGCCTGAATCATGTGGTTGATTTGCAACAAATGAGCTACAAAATTTATCAGGCTTTGTATCAAAACGACGATGAAACTCCCGCCGCCGCAGATTTATTGGGAGACAGCGAAGCAACATTAAATGACATGGTGGAATATGACACCCAACTGCAACCTTTGTTGGAATTGGTGAGGGATGCCCAAGCAGCAGTTATGGAAGTGGGAAGGCAGATTAACGCTTATGGCGACAGCTTAGAAGCCGATCCCCACCGATTGGAAGAAGTGGAAGAACGGGTTCGGGAATTAAAGCAAATTTGCCGCAAGTACGGGCCGACATTAACAGAAGCGATCGCCTATTACCAGCGTATCCAATCAGAATTAGCTCAACTCAACGACAGCGAACAATCTATTGAAAGTTTAGAACAGCAAGAAAAGGCGTGTTTTGAGAAACTCACCGAAACAAGCGATCGCTTAACTCAACTCCGTAGTAAAGCGGCTGCTAATTTAGAATCGCGTTTGATATCCGAACTCAAACCTTTAGCAATGGAAAAGGTGAAATTTCAAGTTGAAATTTTGCCGACTTTCCCAACTGCTATGGGAGCAGATAAAATTACCTTTATGTTTAGTCCCAACCCCGGAGAACCACTGCAACCTTTAACAGAAATTGCCTCTGGTGGGGAAATGAGCCGCTTTTTGCTGGCTTTGAAAGCTTGTTTTTCCCAAGTTGATGCAGCTGGGACAATGGTATTTGATGAAATTGATGTGGGGGTTTCTGGAAGAGTTGCCCAAGCGATCGCCGAAAAACTACACCAACTCAGCCAACGCAACCAAGTATTATGTGTTACCCACCAGCCCTTAGTTGCAGCAATGGCAGACCGCCATTTCCGGGTGGATAAGCAAATTATTAATCAAGATAAAGGTAAAAAAGCTAACAATGGTAGTGTAGAACAGCGTACCGTTGTCCGAGTTACTGCTTTAGATAATTTAACTACTCGCCGGGAAGAACTAGCACAATTGGCTGGTGGAAAATCAGCAAGTGACGCGATCGCTTTTGCCGAATCTTTGTTATTGCAAGCCGCTAACCACCGTCGTAGGGAGGAGACTTGAAGGAGGTAGGAGGCAGGGGGTAGGAGGCAGGGGGCAGGAGGCAGGAAGTAAAACTGCCCTTACTCTAGAACTGCCGCGATCGCTAGCGAGCTTGCGGTTTAGGACAAGAACACCAAATTAAAAATTTGGTGGCTCTTCCTATTGAGGGGTCACCAATCCCCAACTGAGGTAAAACCTTCTGCCTCCTGCCCCCTGCCCCCTGCCCCCTGCCCCCTGCCTCCTGCCTCTCGCTATATTTATTTGGCTATCATCGCCGAAGTGAGGACACATTGAGGAAATTGGCGCTTTAATGCTCCAAATACCGGACAAGGGGCTTGTTCTTGCAAATTTTCTGGTTTACTCCAAGTAAAGGGGGCTTTATGCGCCGCAGACATCCATAACAAAACCTTTGCTCGTGTCATGGCAACGTAGAGTAAACGGTACTCTTCTGATATTTTTAACTGCTTTGCTAACTCCCATGCTTGTGTCACATCCGGGATGGTAGATTCTCCGTGAAGAGCAGCGCGAATTTGGGCACGGGCTACTTCTGATAAGGTAAAATCCCCTAAGAACTGGCTTTGGGGAGGAACCCAAAATCTCCCAGGAATTAAGTTTTCGTGCAGAAAGGGAATGAAAACATAATCCCAGTCCAAGCCTTTGGCTTTGTGCATAGTAATAATCGTCAGTTGACCGCGACGGGTGTAACGTTCTTCTGAATCTTCGGTTTCCACTGGTTCAAACCGTTCAGAACTGACGATTTCACTTAAAGCTGACAGCATTGACCTCATTGAGCTATTGCTAGCTATCTGCTGGTTTACCCGTTCAGCGAGTTTATCGGCAGTTGCCAATTCTGCCTGGTCGTAATTTAAGGTCAAGGCGAGGAAAGAAATTAGCTGATACAGAGGCAGTTCCAAACGAGCGCGGAGTAAGCTACGACACAAATGTGCAGCTTTTTGTACTGGTTCTGCTTGGGGTGCTGCTAGGGGGCTGGGATACAAAAATTCCTCTGGGAGACTAGCAAGGGCGTTGAGGTCTTGGGTAGGAATTAACTGACGCTGCACCAATGCTTCTAGTGCGGCTTTGAGGTAATCAGGAGAGTGGGGTCGATCGCAAAATTGTAGCAATGCCAAAATTTCTTGGGGTACATGAGAACGGCGATCGCGTTCCCCCACATCATAAAGTGTAATATTATGCTCCTTACACACAGGTGCTAGAGCCTCTGCTAGCCATCGTCCTTGACGATTTTCTCGCACTAAAATTGCTGCACTATTTTTTGTCGGATCTTTGCCAAATAACTCGATCGCTCTTTGAGATAACAATTCAACGGTGTGAAAAATATCGCGCGGAGCGTACAATTCCAGTCCTAACCCTACTGGTGCTGGGTTGGCATTAGTTTGCGGATCGCTAGCGTCAACAGGAAGAATGGTTTGTAAGCGAAATGGTAGTTGTCGGTTATCAACATCAGGGAATGTAGAGACGCGATGAATCGCGTCTTTTGGTAGTGAGGAATGTGGATTTGTTGCAGACCACTGATTATTGATCCATTTGAGAGCAAAGTTAGCAGCTTCAATAATTATTCTGGTACTGCGACCGGCTCGATCCATCGTCGCCAAGCGTTGAATGCGATCGCACTCCTCACAAAATTGCCGAAAATAAATTGGATCGGCTGGGGTAAACGTCGAGTTAATCGCTTGGTTTGGATCGCCGACGCGCACCAAGTTGAGTGCTAATTGATGACTGATGACTGATGATTGAGGAGTTATTATTCTCTCCCTGCCCCCTGCCTCATCTCCCTCATCTTCGCCATTACTCGCCAAAATTTCCAACAATCGCGTTTGTAACGGGCTAGAATCTTGGGCTTCGTCTTCAAAGACGGCGAATACTTGGTTTTGCTCGATGCGGCGGGCGCTGTCGTTTTCTAAAACCCGTAGTGCAGCTAAAATCATATCGTCGTAGTCAATGAAGTCGCGCGATCGCATTAAGTTTTGATATTGCTCGTACAATCCCGCCGCTACACTCAAAATTGCGTATCTGTCTGTGGTTTGTTGACTCCACTTTTGCAAAAATTCTTGCGATATTCCAGAACTTTTGGCTTCATGGATGACGGTATTAGCTAATTCCGGTAAAACTTCTGTCCGTAACACCGATTGGCGACGTAACCTTTCTGTTTCTTCACCGTCAAATTGATGACCTTCTAATAACCGCAAATATCGTTCTGGATTATTCGCAATCCATTGCTCTACCGCTGTGCGGATAAACCGATGACTTTGGGTTGGTGTAATTAATGTGGCGTATTCTAACTGCAACCCTGATAAATCGGAATGGCGGCTGGCAATGTTCAACGCTAAACCATGCAAGGTATAGACAAAAAAGCCTGTTTGAGGTAAAGATAAATCATCTCGTAAGTATTTACGAATTTTGGCTTTAATATTGGCAGCAGCGGAGCGAGTAAAGGTGACAACCACCAACTGACGGCGGGAGGAGGAACCCGACTGGGCAGAACGTTCGTACTGACGTGCGATGGCGATCGCCGCCGCCGCTGCCATTCCGGTGGATTTGCCTGCGCCGGGAACAGCAGAAATAGCTAGGGGGCCAGATTGCCAGTCAGCCATTTGTTGCTGTCCAGGACGCAGACTATTGCGGATGCGTGCAATGGCTTCTGCCCGTAGAGATGACACGGGCGATCGCTGCAATACTTCTGAATCGAGATGTTCTTGAGGCACAGTAACAGTGGGTTTATTCTTTCTGAATATAGCGGTTCTAGCGCCGTCTGTGTAACTTTGCGTTCGCAGATGAGGGGCAAACGGGCAGAGGAGAGAAATTCTTAACCAGAGTCAAACTATATGAACCCCTAACCCTAAAAGTAAAATCAAATTATCCTCCACCTAAACCTTATGATGGTTACCTCAGAACTCGAACAAAAACTTCTACAGCTTTCCCCTAACGAAAAACTGTATATTATTAAACTAAGCCGCTCCGTCACCAGAGCGACTCGTCTTCAGAACCGGACGT
>JAVRBO020000068.1:0-33453 GCA_034531195.2 Nostoc sp. ChiSLP01 | reverse complement strand
CCCCCCCCCCCCCCCCCCCCCCCCCCCCCCCCCCCCCCCCCCCCCCCCCCCCCCGGCGCCCCGCCCCCCCCCCGGGGGGCGGGGGGGGAGGGGGGGGGGAAAGAGAATTAATGCTTCCCCATGCTCCCACCCCTCCCACACTTCCCATCCCTCCCACACTTCCCACCCCTCCCACACTCCCCACACCTCCTGCTTGCCCCGTGCCCCATTACTTAATTAATCAAAATGCTGAATTATGGCATCGGCAAATTCAGAACATTTTAAGGGTTCAACAGGCGGTTCTAGCAATCGTGCTAAATCATAGGTAACTTGACTGTTAGCGATCGCATCTCCTAAACCTTTCTTAATTAGGTCTGCGGCTTCTTGCCAACCAAGATATTCCAGCATCATCACACCAGACAAAATCACTGAACCAGGGTTAATCTTATCTAACCCGGCGTGTTTGGGTGCGGTGCCGTGGGTAGCTTCAAATATGGCACTGCTATCGCCTATGTTTGCCCCTGGGCCCATTCCTAACCCCCCGACAATTGCCGCCGCAGCATCAGACAAGTAATCGCCGTTCAAGTTCATCGTCGCCAGAATCGAATACTCATCGGGTCTGGTTTGGATTTGTTGAAAAATACTGTCAGCAATCCGGTCGTTCACTAAAATTTTATCTTTCCATTTGCCATCGCCGTGGGTTGCCCAAATTGAGTTAAAAACTGTTTCAACTTCCTTGACAATTTGCGCTTTCTTCTCATCAGTAAGAGCATCAAACCCAGGATCGATTTGACGGGCATTTTCTTCTAGGGAAATATTGGGATTTTTTTCTTTATTGCTCAAAATCCAAGATTCCCGTTCCGTAACAGTTTCTTGGCGAAACTCGGTGGTTGCTAGTTCGTAACCCCAATCGCGGAAAGCGCCTTCGGTGTATTTCATGATGTTGCCCTTATGCACCAAAGTCACTTGTTGCTTATGTTTGGGCAATTGCAAAGCGTGTTTGATGGCGCGTCTGACTAGGCGCTGGGAACCAGTTTTACTGATGGGTTTAATACCAATGCCAGCATCGAGGGGAATTTGTTTTTTCCCGTGTTCTGGGGTGGCGGGGATGAGTTCCTCGTTGAGAATTTTGATTAAGCGATCGCCAATTTCACTGCCTTGTCGCCACTCAATACCTAAATAAATATCTTCCGTATTCTCTCGATAAACAATTACATCCAGTTTTTCTGGATTTTTGTGGGGTGAGGGCGTCCCTGCGTAGTAGCGGCAAGGACGCACGCAGGCATACAAGTCAAAAATTTGCCGTAATGCCACATTCAAAGAACGAATCCCGCCGCCAACTGGGGTAGTTAAAGGCCCTTTAATGGCTACACCATATTCTTCAATTGCCGTTAGAGTGTCTTGGGGTAAATACTGATAAGTTCCGTATAAATCACAAGCTTCATCTCCAGCATAAACTTTAAACCAACTAATTTGACGCTGACCTTTGTATGCTTTAGCTACCGCAGCATCTAGTACTTTTTGGGTAGCAGGCCAGATGTCTATTCCCGTACCGTCGCCCCGAATAAAAGGGATAATTGGATTGTCTGGTACCACTGGTTCACCATTTTTGAAGGTGATTTTTGCTCCAGTTGTAGGGGGGGTAATCTTTTCGTACATACTTGAACACTCCTAAAAAATATGCTGTTGGGCATGGGGCATGGGGCAAGCAGGAGGTGTGGGGAGTGTGGGGAGAGAGGGGGGAAAGATTTCTTCACCATCCTCCCACACCTCCCACACCTCCCACACCTCCCACACTTCCCACACTCCCCACCTGAAGCGCAGATTTTCCCCCTATTCCCTTGTACATTATTTGCGGATCGAGGGTGGGATTGAGTGAAGCGATCGCAATTTTGTACGATCAAAAATAGTAAACTACTTTTCGCTATCAGTGCTTCACCTAAGAGAATGCTCGATAGCTGACCGCTTTTTCACGCTAGAGCTAATACGAGTAATGGCATGACAGACCCAATGATTTTATCAGGCCCTGCTAGTGACATCGACTCCCTCCGACAACCATTAATCGCTGGGTCTATTCAAGTCCAACAACAAACGATCTCACAGCTAGCACAGTTGGGCGATGGGGGATTAGATGTGTTAATGGAATTTTTACTCAAACGACGCGACAATCCAACAACTTGGATTGATGGCAAAGCATACCAAGTTCTTTACAAGTCTGATGCACCCCAAGCCAAAGAATTTCTGCTCTCTTCTTTTCCTGAGGGAATTGTACCTCTAAAATCAGAGTGCGGGATTAATTACAATCCTTTGCAACAGCTACTCACACAGCAGGACTTCCAAGCTGCCGATCGCATGACCATCGAAAAAATGTGTGAAATCTCAGGGCCAACGGCTGTACAACGCAAATGGTTGTATTTTACTGAGGTAGAAAATTTTCCCGCTGTTGACTTACAAACTATTAACAATCTATGGCTAGTCCACTCCGAGGGAAAATTTGGCTTTTCAGTACAGCGAGAAATTTGGTTGAGTTTGGGTAAAAATTGGGAGAATTTCTGGCCGAAAATTGGCTGGAAACAAGGTAATAATTGGACTCGCTATCCCCACGAATTTACCTGGGATTTGAGCGCCCCTAAAGGTCACTTACCCCTCTCTAATCAACTGCGGGGAGTGCGAGTTTTTGCTTCTTTATTATCTCATCCTGCTTGGACACAGTTATGAGTAGAGACGCGATTATACTCTTACGAGAAGCCGCTCTTTGAGGGTCTACGCGTCTTTACAAGAGTTATGAGTTGAAGAGATTTTGATTTTAAATTTAAAACTCAAAACTCAAAACTTAAAATCCCTAACTCCTAACTCCTAACTCCTAACTATTAACTCTAATCTGATAATGGCAAAAGTTCGTTTAGAAGATATTAAGCGTAGATTTAATAATGTCACCGCTGTCGAGGACATTAACTTTGAAATTCCCGATGGAGAATTTTGGGTTTTAGTCGGGCCATCTGGTTGTGGTAAATCTACAATTTTACGAACGATCGCCGGTTTAGAAACCCCGACTTCTGGCAAACTCTTTATTGGCGACCGCTTGGTGAATAATATCCCAGCCAGACAGCGGGATGTGGCGATGGTGTTCCAAAACTACGCTCTTTATCCTCATATGACGGTAGCCCAAAACATTGCTTTTGGGTTGCAGATGCGTCAGGTTGACTCGAAAATTATTCAAGAAAGAGTCGTGAATGTGGCGCGATCGCTGACGATCGAAAATCTCCTAGATCGTAAACCCAAACAACTTTCTGGAGGACAGCAACAACGAGTAGCTTTAGGAAGGGCGATCGCCCGCGAACCCCAAGTGTTTTTACTTGATGAACCTTTGTCTAATTTAGATGCTCAGTTACGAGATGACACTAGAGCCGAATTAAAACAACTACATCAAGAATTGGGCATCACTACAATCTACGTTACCCACGATCAAGTCGAAGCAATGACTTTGGCTGATAAAATTGTGGTGCTAAATCGCGGACGCATTCAACAAATTGGCGATCCTCAAACTATTTATGCGCGTCCAGTTAATCAAATGGTGGCAACTTTTTTAGGTAGTCCCCCTATGAACATTTTGCCTGCAATCTATCAGAATCATAGTTTTGATGTGAGTGGGCAATTATTTCCTATTCCAACAGTTGTGCGGGAAAAATTAAAGTTGCGTCAAGGACAAGGTTTGAATTTAGGGATTAGACCAGAACACCTAAAAATCAACACTGATTCAGAATTCAACACTGAGAACTCAGCAGTCTTACAGGTTGGGGTAAAGGTGGTGGAACCTTTGGGTAGGGAAACTTTGATTCGTGCGGGTTTACCTGGTTCGACCACAGTATTAAATATTCAGACAAGTGGGGATGTGCGTCCGCGTCCGGGCGATCGCCTTTCTCTGGAATTAGATTTAAATGAATTATTCGTATTCGAACCCAAGACAGGCGATAAAATTTTCCCTCATGAATAGCAAAGGAGTTGACCTAGATACTTATCAGTCGTCGATCGGGCGTTGCTGATTTCATTTATAAAAACGATTGTGCATAATATCAAAACCTTGTAGAGACTAGCAATTGCAACGTCTCCACATCCGCGTGCCGCAATTGAGCAACGATTATGATATTATCAGTCAAACCGCCTCTATCATCTGGGGGATCTTGCTACAGATTCCTGTTTTGTCTCGTCCTAACGGTGGTGTAGACAGTAAAAAATATAATACATTTTGTTACAGAGTTAGATTTCTCCCACTAATGGTGATACAGTCTCCTTGCCAAAACTCAAAAGGAGGCTTTATTTTGTGATTTTATTTGGCAACTAATTTTTTTACTCGTAAAATCGAAGACAAGGTAAAGGTCAGTAGAAAAGAGTTCCTAAATTAATGAATCCGTCAATAACTCAGGGTGCAAGAGCTATCAGTAAACCCCAGATGATAGACCGAATAAACGATATCGCTTGGCAAGCTCACCAGGGTAGCGTTGCAGCGATTATTCAGCTATTGAACGAAAAGCTGGCTAAATCAGGCGTTAGAACCAGAGCCATTTTTGCCGATGGTGTCTTACAACTTTTATGTGAAGCGGCTAAGGTAGAACAACTTGAGCAATCTTCCCTGGTAGAACAAATCCAGGAAATTTTGGAGTCCATTGCACCGCGTAATATTCGCCGAGTCAATATTAATAGTAGAATAGTTCGGGAACAGCAATTACTTTGGTTAAAAGAAATATCTAGCGATCCTGAAAATCAATTGCTGTGGTCGCACGAACTTACATTAACTCAGCCCAGTATTATAAAACAATTAATTAATGATTTCACAGAAGCCCAAGCAGAACTAGGAAAACCAAGTTTTGCTAAAACTCCAGTCTCTCGTTCTTTGGTACTGGTTAACAAAGAAAAACACAAAAATAAAAGCAAAACAAAGATATTAGCAGCGGTTAGTATCTGTTCTTTGTTATTGCTTGGTTGGGTTGTATATGCCAAGCTAGGTAATAAAATCAAAAACCTGATACAACCAGAAACTTCCAAATCTTTAACAACACAAACTACTAAAGAAAATAAAATTCAAGCACCACTGATTACTCCTAATAATAGTGTTTCTGAATCACCTGACGATCCATTTGGAACATCTGTAAGAATTGCTAACCAAGCTTCTGCATCTGGTAAAGTAGCCACAACTTCAACTGAGTGGTTAGAGATAGCTGCTAGATGGCAAAGGGCTTCAGATTTAATGAGTACGGTATCAAAAAACCACAACCGTTATCAAGAAGCTAAGATTCGGACTCAACTATATAAAAAATATAGTGAAGCAGCACAAAAAGAAGCACGTAAGAGTAAATCTTAGTAGGATTTTGTACCAAATCCTAGCGTTTTTCAATCCTCTAGCTAGCAAAGTAAATACAAACGAAAGCAAAGTCTTGCCAAATTTAATTAGTTATTTATTTGAAGAACATCTTTACTAGAGGTACGGCAATGCTTATAGGTGTCAACTTAGCGTGAAACCCTTGCTGTTATTAACTTATATGATTTCTTTCTTTTCTTCTTTTGTGTCCTTAGCGACGGCGGTCGCTCATGGGGAGCCACTCGGCCCTTGGTGGTTCCAAGAGTTGAAGCATGTGGCGTCGAGACCACGCCACATGCTTCAAGCTGGGAAAGCCGTCCAACGCAGTGGCTCCCCTACGTACCCGTCGCTGTTAATGCATCGTCGCTAGTAAAAAAACCGAACTACCAATAGATATGTTTCCAGCAGAATCTCCTTATTCTATTGCCCAAGTTCTTGATGCTGAGTTTTTGCCCAATGCAATTAATTTGTAGTGTTAGTTTAAGCGGTAATTAATTCGCCTCGCAAAACAGTTACCGCTTGTCCGCCAAGCAAAACGCGATCGCCTCCATCATAATAAACTTTAACCACGCCACCGCGACTCGATGCTTGATAAGCTAAAAATTGATTTTTGTGCAAGCGATCGCGCCAAAAGGAAGCAAGGCAACAATGAGCCGCCCCTGTTACTGGGTCTTCATTAACACCTAATCCTGGTGCAAAGAACCGCGAAACGAAATCATATTGGGAATCAGGTTCAGCAATACTGGTAACAATAACACCAGAAATAGGCAGTGTTTTTAGTAGCTGGAAATTAGGCTGTATTTGCCGCACTAATTCTTCAGATTCTAATTCTACTAAATAGCCTATTGAATTTTGCAATACAGATTTATATGGTACGCCCAAAGCTTCGCTAAGTTCTGGAGGAGCGATCGTTGATTTTGAATGATTCACCGGAAAATCTAACTCAATCCACTCACCTTGTAACTTAGCAACGAGTACTCCACTTTTAGTATAAAAACGCGCAACTTCGTTTGTTGACAAATGTCCTTCTGACCAAAGTACATGGGCACTAGCTAAAGTTGCGTGGCCGCAAAGCGGTACTTCCACTGTCGGCGTAAACCACCGCAAATTAAAACCATCATCTTGTTTAACTACAAAAGCCGTCTCAGATAAATTCATTTCCTGCGCCACGTTTTGCAGCCAAATATCATCTTTATGATTGGGCAAAACACACACAGCAGCCGGGTTTCCTCCAAACGGTGTATTTGTGAAAGCGTCAACTTGAGTAATGATTTGTCCCATAAAATTACTTCCAAAGTAGAAAATTAAAAATTAAAAGCTAAAGCCAGATAATATTCTCTTTACTTATAGATTAGCTGTTCCGGGAGAAAAATGCGATCGCTTGCGTCATAATACACTTTCACCTCTCCATCCCGAATTGGTAGCAGGATTATCTGCAAAGGATGTATTTATGAAAGCATCAAACGGAAACATCAGGCTAAAAATCTTCAGGGGCATTTTTGCTACTGTGAACTTAGTGTTAATTTGTGGAGGATTAGTTAGCTGTATCGCTCAAGCACCAAAGCCTTTGCCTCCAACTGAGCAACAAAAACCAGTCGTGCAACCTAATCAGCCAAACTCAAATGACAAGTCTGACGACGATAAACTGGATGATAACGACGATGGAGACGAAGATCGTAAAAACAATGATGATAAAGACTAAATAACCTTTATCCTTTTTTTTGAGTTTCTATTTATGCTTATTCAACAAACTTCTAGTTCCCTCGCGCAAACTCTACGCCAGCGAAGGCAAAAACTAGCCAACCTGATTAATTTTCCCGCAATTCTCTGGTCAGGTAGCAACAGTCCGCGCAACTTTCCCGCAAATTCTTTTCCCTTTCGTGCTAGCAGTCATTTCCTTTATTTTGCCGGGCTGCCGTTATCAAACGCGGCAATTCGCCTAGAAGGGGGCAAACTAGAATTATTCATGGAAGATCCGTCACCAAGCAGCGCCCTTTGGCATGGAGAAATGCCAACACGGGAGGAAATCGCCGAGAATATTGGGGCAGATGTGGCTCGGCCTTTAACAGAATTAGAGTCGTGGCTAGAAGATGCTGCAACGATCGCCGTACAAGATGCTGCTACTTGGACGCAGCAATCACAGCTGTTGAATAGATGGATTTTACCCCAAAGTCCTCCCCAAGGAATTGACTTGGAGTTAGCTAAGGCGATCGTTTTTCTACGTCTCACCCACGATGAAGCTGCATTAGTCGAGTTGCGAAAAGCTGCGGCTGTCACAGTGAAGGCACACAAAGCTGGTATGGCTACAACACTCCAAGCCAAACTCGAAGCAGAAGTTCGTGCCGCAATGGAAGGTGTAATCATTGCCAACAACATGACCACCTCCTACAACAGCATTGTCACCGTTCGCGGCGAAGTTTTGCACAACGAACAATATCACCATAATTTACAACCAGGTGACTTACTCCTTGCTGATGTCGGCGCTGAAACCAAGACTGGTTGGGCTGCGGATGTTACTCGTACTTGGCCGGTTTCTGGGAAATTTTCATCCACCCAAAGAGATATTTATAATGTTGTCTTGGCAGCCCATGATGCTTGCATTGCCAAAATATATCCTGGCGTAGAGTATGGAGATATTCATTTGCTAGCTGCTACAGTTATCGCTGAAGGTTTAGTGGATTTAGGAATTCTCCAAGGAAATCCCGACGATTTAGTAGAAATGGATGCCCACGCGTTATTTTTTCCCCACGGTATCGGTCATTTATTAGGTTTAGATGTCCATGACATGGAAGATTTAGGCGATTTAGCAGGATATGAAGAAGGAAGAACGAGGAGCGATCGCTTTGGCTTGGGCTATTTGCGTTTAAATCGTCCATTACGTCCGGGAATGCTAGTTACGATTGAACCTGGTTTTTACCAAGTACCAGCAATTTTAAATGATGCCAACGTCCGTTCAAAATATCAAAATGTCGTCAATTGGCAGCGGTTATCAGAATTTGCTGATGTCTGCGGCATCCGCATTGAAGACGATGTTTTAGTAACCGCAGAAGGTAGCGAAGTTTTAACAGCTGCATTACCGAATGATGCCAATAGTATAGAAAATTTAGTTAATATCTAAGTCGATTATTAACTAGCGAATCCAGCAACATTACTAACATAGAAACATCATGCTCGTGGTGAAAATTAGAGTATTCTGCTGGATTTCGATTTACCTGGACTTGAGCAATTTTGGCACTTTCTCCAACTACCTCAAAACGCACTTTAAAAATGCATAAACCAGTCAAACTACGATGCAAGTATAACCAAGGAGCCTCATAGAAAATGAACCATCTATCTTCCATTTGCTGTGGAATTACTCCAGCTGTGATTCTGTCAAATTCTTGCTGTGAGTAAAATTTTTCTAGGGTTATATTTTTAGATTCAGAAGGCATAGGCTCTGTTTTCCAATCATCTCGTTTCGCTATTATCATGTCTTGTTAATCAGTACTGTAAAAATATAATATAACTGTTCCCAATCAAATGAAGTACAAAAATTTGTAGGGGCGCAAAGCTTTGCGCCCCTACCTTCTCACTAGAACAGGAAACGCTATATATAGCAATCCTAAATGAGTCGTGAAAAATATAAATAAGGAAACGAACCGCAAAGTACGCAAAGGGAAGAAAGAAGAAAGAGATATATAATTTTCACAAATGATTTAGGACTGCTATAGTACCTCGTAATATCTAAAACAATTACAAATTTATGAGAACAAACACCATACAATTACTACTGAGTGGAGTTATTGTCAGCTTTGGACTACTACCATCATTAGCTCAAGCACAAAAGCCTGTTTCTGATGCCCAAGTTGCGGCGATGGTGGAAGCACTGCGACAAGCTGCACCGCAAACAAAAAATCCCAACGATGGACTTTATAGCGAATGGCAAGTCAAACCAGAAACCCTCAAAGGCTGGTCGAGAACTTGTTTAAAACGAGAATTAACACCGACGCAATTTGAAAACAGCCCTGTGCTTGCCCGTTCGGTTATATCCTGTATCACCCGCCGCGAGTTAACTAATCAGTTCGCCGCCACCAACAATAATGAAATTGCATCTGTGCGTGGCGCTGCTTGTTGGTGGATGACTGGTAACTATACAGGCTGCGACAAAGGTTTTACTGCTGACTATGTGCAAAAAGTTGTCCGCTTTTATCAACAGCAGCGCTCAAAACCAGTAGGAACTCAACCATCAAAGGGCGGTTCTTAAAGATAATTCTTTTACCTTTTCAGTCAGCCAATCGACGCGATCCTTACCCCAAAATTTTTCGTCTTCTACTACCCAGGTTGGTACCCCAGGACAGCCAAATCGATCGTATTCTGCTAAAGCTTCTATTGCGGCTTGTTTAGCTGCTTCGCCTTGGGCTAATTCTAGAATGCGATCGCCATTTAACCCAACATCATTGGCAACTTTTCTAATCACAGACTCATCGTTAACATCAAGCAAGTCAACATAGCTGGCTCGAAAAAAACCAGCATCCAGAAGATGCTCCTTCCCACTTCCACGAGCAGCGTAATATGCTCTAGCAGGGAGTTCTTCCCGACTAAATTTCATTTCTTGCCAGCGTTTTACCCACCTTCGGAATTCATCAAGCTCCTTGAATCGAATTTCAATAGCGTACTTTTTCGCCCACCGCAGACAATCTTCTTTGTGATACAACGATACAGCCGTGCTTTCACTTCCTCCTTGCAGATCGGCTACCTTAATACCTCGCTCTTTGGGAATGTAAATCGGTCGTCGTTCAATATCAACAGGTAACCCCTGCAACGATCTTTGGGCAAGAATAATCCCAATGTATGAATTTGCCGAGTGGTATATTGAGTAAGAATAAACTTTGATTCGCTGCGACATATATTCTTCAATAGCTATCTAAATTAATTCGCTATTTTGATATTAAATTTTGCTTTTAACCCATAGACGAAATTCTTTAACTAATTCCAAATAATCTTTTTCTTCTACCTGCTCTAAAAAATTAGAAATCTCTGTTAGTGGCAGATTGGGAAATGCTAAACTCTCTTCAACAGAGATATATTTTTGATTTTGTAAAACATTAATACTAAAATCTTTACCATCATATCGCCAGATTTCAGGCACACCCATATCAGCATAGACTTCAAAGCGATTTTTTGAACTACTAGTAATATCAATTTCCACTACCAAATCTGGCGGCGGATCTTGTTGTAAATTAATTCTTTTTTTACTCTTGATGAACTGGACATTTCTAATATAAAAGCATTCATCTGGTTCTGCACCACTCAGTTCTGGGCGCTTAAAAGTAGTAGAACCAAGGGGTTTAATATTGACTTCTAATTCTTCTGCTAGAGTTTCGACAAACCGACCCAAGACTTTTTTATAACTCTCATGTTCAGGTGAGGGAACCATGATTTCTAGACTACCTCGATTGTATGTGAGCCGAAGACGGCGACTATTACTCAGTTCAGCTAGCAAGTTCTCATAAGTTTGCCAACTGATACCTGATAAGTGGATGATTTCTGTAGGTTCAAGCAGTGTGTTGCTAACCATAGCGATATGTGATGTAGATTCTCGCTGTACAATAGCCATTCTTACTATACTTTAAGCTCAATCTTCTATAAACGTACGTATCTAGTTGCTACAGTCGGGATGAAAACTACTAAGCTGGTAGATAGCACGTTGAAACTTTACCGGAAAATCTGAATCGCATTTAGAGATGGTTCAGAATTCCTCACTGGCGAACTACCTGTAATTACATTATGTTTGATGCTTTATCTGACCGTTTAGAAACCGCCTGGAAAAAACTGCGGGGACAGGACAAAATTTCTCAATCCAACATTCAAGACGCTTTGCGGGAAGTACGCCGCGCTTTGTTGGAAGCAGATGTGAATCTCCAGGTAGTCAAAGATTTTATTAGCGAAGTCGAAACCAAGGCACAGGGAGCTGAGGTAATCTCCGGCGTGCGACCTGAGCAACAGTTCATCAAAATTGTTCACGATGAACTAGTGCAGGTGATGGGTGATGAAAATGTTCCTTTAGTAGAAGCTCAACAACAGCCTACTATCGTGCTAATGGCTGGGTTGCAAGGTACTGGTAAAACTACAGCTACTGCGAAGTTGGCTTTACATCTGAGGAAATTAGACCGTAGTTGCTTGTTGGTGGCAACAGACGTGTATCGCCCAGCGGCGATCGACCAGTTGATAACGCTGGGTAAGCAAATTGACGTACCAGTTTTTGAACTCGGAAGCGATGCAGATCCTGTAGAAATCGCGCGGCAAGGTGTAGAACGCGGCAGGGCAGAAGGTGTAAATACAGTAATTATTGATACTGCTGGGCGTCTGCAAATTGACGAAGATATGATGGCGGAATTAGCCCGCATCAAAGAAACAGTCCAACCCGACGAAACTCTGTTGGTGGTGGACGCGATGACCGGACAAGAAGCAGCCAACTTGACCCGTACCTTTCACGAGCAAATCGGGATTACTGGGGCGATTCTTACCAAACTCGATGGTGATAGCCGGGGTGGTGCAGCCCTTTCAGTGCGACGGATTTCGGGAGCGCCAATTAAGTTTGTTGGGGTGGGTGAAAAAGTCGAGGCATTGCAACCCTTTTATCCCGATCGCATGGCATCGCGGATTCTGGGAATGGGTGATGTGTTGACCTTGGTAGAAAAAGCCCAGGAAGAAATTGATTTAGCAGATGCTGAGAAAATGCAGGAGAAAATCCTGACGGCGAAGTTCGACTTTACCGACTTTCTCAAACAACTGCGCCTATTGAAAAATATGGGTTCGCTGGGAGGAATCATGAAGTTGATTCCAGGGATGAATAAACTCTCAGACGACCAGCTAAAACATGGAGAAACCCAACTCAAACGCTGTGAAGCGATGATTAACTCCATGACCCGCCAAGAACGCCAAGATCCGGATTTATTAGCCAGTTCTCCCAGTCGCCGACGGCGGATTGCTGCTGGTTCGGGCTACAAAGAACCAGACGTGAGTAAACTCGTAGCTGACTTTCAAAAAATGCGATCGCTCATGCAACAAATGGGTCAAGGTGGCGGCTTACCTGGAATGCCAGGAATGTTCGGTGGCGGTATGGGCAGCCCCTTTGGAGGTGGAGGCAATCCTGCCGCAGCCCCCGGATGGCGAGGTTACAATGCTGGCGCCCCAGCCGCGAAAAAGAAAAAGAAAGATAAAAAGAAAAAAGGATTCGGTAATCTCTAGGATTGGGGAAGATGAGGGAGACAAGGGGACAAGGCAGACAAGGAGAAAAATTCTTAACTCTTAACTCTTAACTCCTAACTCCTAACTCAGCACTCCCAATAACAAATAGCAGCAAACACTAGACGAGTGCTAGAATTAGCATTTCGGCATACCTAACAACAGGAGAATGATTCTTCAACCATGATCAAACTGCGCTTGAAGCGATACGGTAAAAAGCGGGAAGCAAGTTACCGCATTGTCGCCATTAACAGCCTCGCTCGTCGCGATGGTCGTCCCTTAGAAGAGTTGGGATTCTACAACCCCAGAACTGATGAACTGCGACTAGATGTTCCCGGCATCGTCAAGCGACTACAACAAGGCGCTCAACCTACTGACACGGTACGTCGCATCTTAGTAAAAGCCAATGTTTTTGAACAGGTCAGTGCCACAGCCGCATCATAATTTCGGAACACAATCTCCAAAAGCTAGTCCAAATTACGTTGGACTGGTTAAATTTTTGGTGCAGCCGTTTTTAGAATCTCCAGAAACTTTAAGCGTCGATAGTGAAATTTCCCAGACTCTAAATCGAGTTTGGATTCGCATCGCCTTTGACAGCACAGATAAAGGAAAAGTGTTTGGTCGAGGAGGACGCAATATTCAGGCAATTCGTACAGTAATTGCCGCAGCCGCAGCCGCAGCTGGGCAATCAGTATACCTGGATATCTACGGCAGCACTACTCCAGGTCGGGAGGGTATGTCTTTTGATGAAGACTCAGAAGAGCGATCGCCGCCACCACCAAAAACAAGAGAACCACGAACAAATGGGCCTAAACCCATTGTTAAACCTCGGACTCGCTAGATTAAAACTAGAGCAAAAGTCTGAGCGGAGATGACCACAACCGCTCAGAATTTTTGTGGATATGGAAAAGTGGCAAAAAGATTTTTTTATCTTTTTTGACACTCTTGAGCGATCGCGTACTGCTAGAAAGTAGCTGATAGTAATGTGCAACTGTAATTATCCCTGTAAGGAGGTGAAACCAGGGAGTGGCTGAAATTCGTTTGGGTGAAAATGAGTCAATTGACTCGGCATTAAGACGCTTTAAAAAGAAAATTCAAAAAGCCGGAATTTTATCCGAAATCAAACGTCGAGAAAGATGCGAAAAACCTAGTTTGCGCCGTAAGCGCAAAGCAGAAGTCGCACGTAGAGGTGGCCGTTAATCAGGGACTGACAAATAAAAAATATCTAATTAATTTTTTGGGGTTGGGTATCTTGCTCAGTCCATAGGGTGTGCGACACACCTACCCCACAATTAATAGTCATTTATTTGTTAGAGTTCCCTAAATCAAGGTGATGTCAATCAATTTTGGATTTTAGATTTGCGCTCGCGTAGCTGTCCGGGATTATTATCTGCGACAAGCTACGCTTAATTTACTCAGTATTGTAGAGGTACAAGTAGCTTTGAGATTTGTTTCATCTACAAGAGTATGTAGCAAACTTTGAAAATCAAGGTACTAAAAAACAATTCCAAAATCCAAGTTGTGCTGAAAGCGCACCAAAAGTGCGACCAAAATTTAAAAATTACTTATGGTAGGTGCTTCAACAATTCAATTGCCGAATATTTCCAGTGCTATCGCTCTTGCAGGAGATGGAGAAGAAAATCTCAAATTCCTATCTCATCAAACAGGAGCTAATTTGGTGTTGCGCGGACAGGAATTACTGATTTCTGGTACAGATAAGCAAATTGAACTGGCTACGAAATTAGTGCGATCGCTTGAAGAACTCTGGACTAAAGGCAATACGATTTCCACTGCCGAGATTTTAACAGCTCGTCAAGCCATAGATAGCGATCGGCAAGGCGAACTGCAAGATTTACAACGAGATGTCCTCGCCAGAAGCCGCCGAGGCGAAGAAATCCGCGCCAAAACCTTTCGCCAACGTCAATACATCGACGCGATACGCAAGCGTGACCTAACTTTTGGTATTGGCCCCGCTGGTACAGGTAAGACTTATCTGGCTGTGGTTGTCGCCGTCCAAGCACTCCTAGCCAACCAGTTTGAAAAAATCATTTTAACTCGCCCTGCCGTGGAAGCAGGTGAACGACTCGGCTTTTTACCTGGAGACTTGCAGCAGAAAGTCAACCCCTACCTCCGCCCACTTTACGATGCTATTTATGAATTCATTGACTCAGAAAAAGTACCCAATTTAATGGAACGGGGTGTGATTGAAGTTGCACCACTCGCCTATATGCGAGGACGTACTCTTAATAACGCCTTTGTAATTGTGGATGAAGCTCAAAATACTACACCAGGTCAAATGAAAATGGTTTTGACTCGTTTGGGCTTTCGTTCCAAAATGGTGATTACAGGTGACATTACACAAACTGACTTGCCACTCAACCAACCATCAGGCCTAACAATAGCGTTGCAAATTTTAAAAAACGTTGAAGGTATTGCATTTTGTGAATTTTCCCAAAAAGATGTCGTTCGTCATCCTTTAGTTCAGCGCATTGTCGCCGCTTATGAAAAACATGAGAAATAGGGATTGGGGACTGGGGACTGGTGATTAGGGACTAGGGATTCGGAAAAAATTCATATCTAATACCCAATGCTCCATACCCAATGGCTAATGAAAAATAACTAAGGACAAATAGCAAATGACAACAACATTAAAAGAATTTTTAGCAGCTTGTGAAAATCTCGGAACTTTGCGCCTAATTGTTACTAGCAGTGCTGCTGTTTTAGAAGCAAGGGGTAAGTTAGAAAAGCTATTTTATGCAGAATTGCCTAAAGGTAAATACGCGAATATGCACACCGAAGGCTTTGAGTTTCATTTGAATATGGACAAAATTACTCAAGTAAAATTTGAAACTGGTGAAGCGAAAAGAGGCAATTTTACAACTTATGCTATTCGTTTTTTGGATGATAAACAAGAGCCAGCTTTAAGCTTATTTTTGCAATGGGGTAAACCAGGAGAATATGAACCAGGTCAAGTAGAAGCTTGGCAGACTTTAAAAGAAAAGTATGGAGAGATTTGGCAACCCTTACCAGCAGAAATTTAATTAGACATTTGATGAAATTAATTCTGCCTTATCCGAAACCCTTGTAGAGACGTAGCATTGCTACGTCTCTACACAGATAGGGGCGGGGGAAATCGAATATCTGCACTGAATTGTTCGACATTGGCGCTGTGATAAATCGGTAAAACATATTCTAAATTTTCGTGGGGGCGGGGAATAATATGATGAGAAAGTACCTCACCACCATTTACTCGCAGTGCTGCCTTTAGCCCTGCCGTTATTGCCACATTTACATCGCCCACAACCCCACGAATTAACACGGTAATTCGTCCCAAATCAGTATTTTCATAGCCGACAAGCGTAACACGGGCAGCTTTACACATGGCATCTCCCGCTTCAACTGCTGTGGGAACGCCGTAGACTTCAATCATACCTAGTGCCAATGTCACGTCGCTTCGCTCCGAATTCAAAATTCAAAATTCCAAATTAAATGTAAAATATAAAAGTTTAAAACTCTGATAAAAAATGGCTTTTCTCTTCTGCCTTCTGTATCCTGCCTTTTACTGAATAGACAATATCTCTAAGTGCATTATTATCCCATATATAGGACTACTATTTGATTGCGTGAAAATATACGATTTGGTGCATTAGGATGAAATCCGTAACGCACCCTACAGTACTAATTTTATTCAAAAATCAAACATGATTTATATATTCATTTTTAATCAATAAATAATGAACGTTTAATACAAAACTGCTTATGTTTATAATTAGGGTAATTTGGAGTTTTTGCTTGTTGCTCTTATTCCTACTGGGGAGTGGTGAGGCTGTTGCAGGTGAGTTGTCTAAACGCCTAGCTAATTTTCCTCAGTGGGAAAAATTAACTTCCGTGCAACCAGCATCGGGTGATTTAGTTTACCCTGAATGGATGGCTGGTACTTGGGAGGTAACAAGTACATTGGTAGATTTGGTTGCGCCTTTGGCACCAGATATCGTCACGCCGGGGTTTGAAGGTAATCGGCGACAATTAAATCAACCTGTAAGTTTTTTAGTAAGATTTATAAAAGAACAACCACATATCAGTGGGTTTAAAATAGTTCCTTGGATCGATCGCAAATCACCAATTTTAGTAGCAGATAGAGCATTTAATAGTTTGAATTTAGCACGAGCTTCTTTAGGAAATGAAGCAGTGTTAGCAGTTAAAGTAGATCCAGATTCACCTAATCGTCAAATTACATTCTTGCGTAGCAGTCGTCAATTAGTTTCCACTGTTACTGCACGGGCTACAGAAACTACTCCTGATGGCAAGTTCATTACTACAGAGGTGTTTCAACAATTATTTAAAGGCAGTTCCCGCCCGTATTTAAATTCTGTAGAATCTACCACGGCTTACCACAAACTTATCGTAGATAATCCAGCAATTGAAGCAGATCAAGTCACTGCTGTTTATCTTTCACCGCAAGATCCAAATTACTTTGCCGCTGCTTTTCGCCCAGTTGCTCTTTATCGCTACCATCTGGAATTTGTCCCCGCACAAATGCTTAGTAGTATGCCAACTGAAAAATGAGTGGGGCTTCGGGAAAGGATTTTTTTGCTCCCCAAAGTTGATTTGATAGACTACTAGTTCAAAGAAGTGACTTCAATTGTTAAGTGTTGACTTTTTTGTAGTATACTTGTAACCTGTAAGTTCCAAGTTAACGATCGCGCTCTTGGAAGGTGTGCATCATGGCGACATTTCGAGATATTGTCAGTTACTTTCGCGCTGACTGGAAGCTGAGTGTTTTCAGTATTGCAGCATCGAGCATTTACGAAATTATTGATTTAGTTGTACCTTATGGGATTGGGCAAATTTTAAATGTTTTGTCCGATCAACCATTGGATAAACCACTTGAAAGTGCGATCGCAACTTTTTCTAACATCATCAATTACCCAGTAAATAAATCTCTAAATTTGGGAGTATTATTGGGTTTAATTTTTGTTGTCACTGTAGTGAGAGCGCCAACACAGCCCTGGTTGACTGGTTGGTTTCACTGGGATATAGCTTTTAGAGCGCGTCGAAATAAAACTCAAGAAGCTATCGCCAAAATTCTTACTTTGCCACTGGAATTTTATGATGAAAACAACCCTGGACGCATTGCCGGAAGAGTAGCTAGAGGTGTTAGTAACCATACTTGGGTGTACCCAGAAATCGCCGGACAGTTGATTCCTAAAATAATTCGTGTATTAGGAATATTTGTGTTTATTTTAGCGATCGAGTGGCGAATTGCGATTTTATATCTAATTTCCTTTGTAATTATTCTCAGCTTAAGCTTGAAGAATTTACAGCAATTAATTAGCGACGAAAGTCGTCTGGATAAATATGCAGAGGACACCGAAAGCCGCACCTCCGAACTGATTACCAATATCAAAACGGTGAAAGCATTTGCTACAGAAGGGAGGGAACTTAAGCGACAAAAGCAACGTTTAGAGCGCGAATTCAAGGTGCTTGATTATCGCATCCACGTAGGTTATGTGAAATTGGGTACTTGGCAAAGAACCGTAATTCAATTTTGCGTATTTACTATCCTGGGATTAACTTTAGCAGCAACAGTAGATGGTAGAATTTCCCTCGGTCACTTTATCATGACCTTAACCCTTTCTAGTATGGCTTATGCCGAATTAGAACCTATTAACAATTTGGCAGAAGTTTTTGCCCGTCGCTACTCTTCTATGTTGCGGTTTCACGAATTTCTTCAAGAACCAACTGGAACTGATTCGGCTGGTCTTTTAGAAGAAACCGATCGGGCAGAATCAGCTTATAAATTTACTGGAAAACTTGAGTTGTCTCATGTGAGTTTCGGATATGATGCCAACCGTCAAGTTTTGGAAGACATTAACTTGTTGATTGAACCATATCAAACAGTGGCATTAGTAGGGCGTTCTGGTTCTGGAAAGTCTACTTTAGTGAAATTGCTGTTGCGATATTTTGAACCTCAATCAGGCCAAATTATGATTGATGGTCAAGATATCCGCACTTTAAATGTGGGTAAATATAGACGAAGATTAGCGATCGTTCATCAAGAAGTAGACGTTTTTAACGGTACTGTATTGGAAAATCTCACCTACGGTAGGCCGGATACTAGTTTGGAGGAGGTTCAAGAAGCTTGTAGAATTGCCAGAGTTGATGAAGTAGTGCAGCACTTACCCCAAGGTTATTACACCGTTGTCGGGGAAAGAGGCGTTCGGTTATCTGGAGGACAAAGACAACGTTTGGGAATTGCTAGGGCGTTGTTAGTGAAACCAGATGTGCTGGTTTTTGACGAAGCCACCTCCAGCTTAGATTATGAGTCAGAACGTTCAATTCAGCTAGCAATGCGATCGATTCAGGGTACTTGCACCACCATTGTCATCGCCCACCGTCTGAGTACAGTACGGGAAGCAGATAAGATTGTAGTTCTAGATCGAGGAAGGATTGTAGAAGTCGGTAGCCACGATGAACTTTTAGGTCACGAGGGTATTTATCGCCGCTTGCACTCCCTCCAAGAAACTGGAGAACTTTTAAGTTAGGCGACATCTGGCGACTTTTAATTCCAAAGAGGTATTAGGTAGGGGCACAGCATTGCTCGTTGGTGTCAACTTAAGCAAAAAGTAAGCAAAAGATGTAATCAAAGAAAACATCAAAAGCTTTTTGGATTGGTCAAAACTAGGTGTAAGCGTCAATCTCTTGATGACGCTTACACCCAACAAATTTGGGGTTTATTTTCTTAAGTTGACACGTATAGCTGTAAAGCCCCTACAAATGCACAAATAATTTGGAATGATAATTTATTATCTGTAAGTCTTCAATACAAAATATTAAAAGCGGCGTCACAATATGTAAATCAGCCTATGTTTTAATTTTACAAATGTCCGCTAAACAGAAAAATCATCGAAGTCCTGTCACATCTAGTGACTGGCCGATTGAGCAATTACCTGGACTCACCCAAGAAGAACAATTGCAACTGCGAAATTGTGAAATCAAGACTACAGCAGCGCTAGTCAAGCACGGAAAGACTCCACAGGCAAGGGTGACGTTAGCAAATAAACTTCAAATCCATATTCAGTATGTGAATAAATGGATGGCTTTGGCTGACTTGGCACGTATTCCCAGCGTTGGAACCCAATACTGCGGTTTATTGCTCCATGCGGGTATTGGTTCTGTGGCACAGTTAGCTCAAACTCCTACTCACAGATTACACAAACAGATTCTGCGCTTGCAGGTAGCAACAATGCAGCGACGAGATTTGTGTCCAGCGATTGAGTTAGTAGAACGGTGGAGTCAAGAAGCGAAGACAATAATAAGTTGAGAGTGAGGAGTTAGGAGTTAAGAGTTAAGAGTGGGGAGTTAAAATTCAGAACTCATGACTCATAATTCATAACTCAGAACTTATAACTCATAACTCATAACTCATAACTTATAACTCCTTACTCTTTAACTAAGACTCCATTGAGGAAGATCTCAGCCAGTCCTTCTGCCATTTGTTGCATTTGTTGGGGGGAGGCGTCTGGTTCCATGAGGGTGTTGTTGGAAAAACCTGCGATCGCAAACATTCCTAAGAAAACTTTGGCGACTAGGTTGGCGTCCATTTGGCGATAAATGCCTTTATCCATTGCTGTTTGAAAAAAGGCTTCAGCAACATCGGTCATTTTAGTAATGACTTCTAATTGAATGCGATCGCGCAAATCTGGATGAAATTGCACTTCCATGAAACAAACACGCATCAAATCGGCATTTTTTTGAAAATTCCACATCCGACGGCGCATCACTTGAGCTACTGCTTTATAGCTACCCATTTCACTTAATTCTGTGAGCAGATCCGTCAAAATCTCCACCCATCCACTTGTAGCTACTTCTACCAAAATTGCCTTTTTATTAGGAAAATGGCGAAATAGAGTGCCTTCAGCTACACCTGCTGCCTGTGCTAAATCACGGGTGGTAGTGCCATCAAATCCCTGAGCGGCAAACAAACGTTGTGCTGCCTGTAGAATCCGGGTGCGCGTCTGAGCCTCAGACGGCGGGGGAGAATTAAAAACTCGCATAATTGTTATGGTGAAATATCCGATGCCGGACTTGTAGCATTATTGTCTAACGTCAAGTACAAAAAGCCGAAAAACCTTAATACAACATTAACGCTCTATTTGCTAAGTAGCGTATTTCTTCGGTAGTGTAACTTTATCTTAATGTTTGGCTTATGAACAAACTCTGTCGGTCGATTTTGGATTTGAGATTTTGGAGCTACTGCGTTGCGCGGGTAACCCGCGTTGTAGCAAGTGGCGTGATTTTAGATTGGTTTAACGGGTTGTGGCGAGGAGTTTCTAATCCCCAGTCTCCAGTCTCCAATCCCCAATTATCAGTCACATCATACCGAGTATTTGCCGCTTTGTTGGCTGCTATCGCTTTTTGCTGGGGACTACACCCAGAAATTGCTCTGGCTCAAACTCAAACAATATCTCCTCCACCAGCTAAAACCCAAACTCCAGCTGCAAGTTCGATTCAACCTTATCTCGATCGAGTCATCAAAGAATTAACGGAGTTTCGCTTAGATAATGGTTTGAAGTTCATTGTTCTGGAACGGCATCAAGCACCTGTAGTTTCTTTTCTTACCTACGCTGATGTCGGTGGTGTGGATGAGCCGGATGGTAAAACTGGCGTAGCGCACTTTCTAGAACATTTGGCGTTTAAAGGAACGACGCGCATCGGTACGGAAGATTACAAGGCTGAAAAACCACTACTAGAACGCCTAGAACAGTTAGATGCCCAAATTCAAGCAGCGAAAGCTGATGGCAAAAAGGATGAAGTGACGCGGCTGGAAGCTGAGTTTAAGCAAGTGGAATCCCAAGCCGGGAAGCTAGTGAGGCAAAACGAACTGGCGCGAATTGTGGAACAAGCGGGAGGTGTGGGTTTAAATGCCACTACTTCAAGTGAAGCTACGCGTTACTTTTACAGTTTTCCTGCGAATAAATTGGAACTTTGGATGTCGCTGGAGTCGGAAAGATTTCTCGACCCTGTAATTCGTCGGGAGTTTTATAAAGAGAGAGATGTCATTTTAGAGGAGCGACGGATGCGGGTGGATAATTCACCCATTGGGGCGATGTTGGAGAAATTCATTGACACTGCCTACAAGGTTCATCCCTACAGGCGTCCGGTGATTGGTTACGACCGAGATATCCGTAACTTAACACCAGAAGATGTAGAAAAATTTTATGACGCTTATTATGTACCAAATAATTTAGCGATCGCCATTGTCGGAGATGTCAATCCCACCCAAGTGAAAAAACTCGCACAAACTTATTTTGAGCGCTATCAAGCTAAAGCTAAAGCTACTCAAAAAATTTCTGTGGAACCCCAACAAAAACAAACACGGGAAGTTACTTTAGAACGACCTTCTCAACCGTTGTATTTGGAAGGTTATCACCGTCCGTCAGTTAATCATCCAGATAATGTAGTCTACGAAATGATTGGCAGTTTATTAAGTGATGGGCGCACTTCACGGCTGTATAAATCTTTGGTAGAGAAACAGCGTTTGGCGCTCAATGCCCAGGGTTTTAGCGGCTTTCCTGGGGATAAATACTCAAACTTGATGTTGTTTTATGCTTTGACTGCTCCCGGTCATACGGTTGATGAATTGGCGATCGCTTTACGCCAGGAAATTGAGAAATTAAAAACTGAACCTGTGGCAGCGGCTGAGTTAGAACGAGTTAAAACTCAAGCACGGGGGGATTTATTACGTAGTTTGAAGTCTAATGCGGGAATGGCTGAGCAATTGTTGGAATATGAGGTGAAAACTGGCTCTTGGCGGAATTTGTTTAAGGAGTTGGATGAAATTGCAGCGGTAACTCCTGGCGATATTCAGCGGGTGGCAAAGGCGACGTTTACGCCGGAAAATCGCACGATTGGTAAGCTGTTGTCGAAACAGGGATGAAAAACGTAGACGCAAAGCGGCTTGCCGTAGGCTACCGCAAAGGGCGCAAAGGACGCAAAGGAAGAGAGATATGGAAAGGTATAAGGGGAAGGGTAAAAGGAAGATGGCTGTGAAAATCCCTAGTGGGAAGAAAGTTGTTTATGCGGTGGTTGTGGCTTTTGCCTTTTTACTTTTTACTTTTAATTTTTCTGTTGCGGCGACGGCACAGGCGAAACATTACACTGAGTTGCAACTGCCACCGTTACCTGAGGTGAAGTTACCCAAGTACGAGCGGTTTGTACTGCAAAATGGCTTGGTTGTCTATTTGATGCAGGATCGCGAATTACCTTTGGTGAAGGGTACCGTGTTGGTAAGGACTGGGAATCGTTTGGAACCGTTGGAAAAAGTCGGGTTGGCTGGTTTTACAGGCGCGGTGATGCGGACTGGAGGAACTACGAAGCATTCGGGCGATGAATTAAATGAGATATTAGAACAACGAGCGGCGTCGGTGGAAACTAGTATTAGTGAAACTGCTGGTAGTGCTGGTTTTGATGCGCTAAGTGAAGATTTAGAAACGGTGTTTGGGTTGTTTGCTGAGGTGTTGCGATCGCCTGTATTTGCTCAAGAAAAGCTAGATTTGGCGAAAACCCAAGCTAAAGGTGCGATTGCGCGGCGCAATGACGATCCTAATGGAATTGCGAATCGAGAATTTCGCAAGTTACTTTATGGCAAAGATAGCCCTTACGGTCGTACCACAGAGTATGCAACGGTGGAGCGAGTTACCCGTGAGGATTTGCTCAAGTTTTATCAGCAATATTTCCACCCAAATAATATGATTTTGGGGATTGTGGGGGATTTTGACCCGAAAAAAATGCGATCGCTCATTCAAGCTAAATTGGGCGATTGGAAGCCCAACCCCAAAATCGCTAAACCCCAATTACCAAAAGTTTTCCCAGCGAATACAGGCGGAGTGTTTTTTGTGAATCAGCCGCAACTAACACAAAGTAGCGTGTTGATTGGACATTTAGGCGGACGGTTTGACAGTCCAGATTATCCAGCACTGAATGTGTTGAATGAGGTGTTAAATGGATTTGGCGGACGCTTGTTTAATGAACTGCGATCGCGCCAAGGTTTAGCTTATTCTGTATATGGCATCTGGAGTCCCCGTTACGATTATCAGGGGATGTTCGTTGCTGGTGGACAAACGCGATCGGATGCTACAGTACAGTTTGTCAAAGCCTTAGAAGTTGAAATTAAGCGCATCCAAGCTGAAAAAGTGACAGCAAAGGAACTAGCTTTTGCTAAAGAATCCACGCTCAACTCCTTTGTTTTCAACTTTCAAGACCCCGCTCAAACCTTGTCACGGCTGATGCAGTACGAATATTACGGCTATCCGGCTGATTTTCTGTTTCGCTATCAAAAAGCCGTCGCCGCCACCACAGCTGATGACGTGCAACGCGTAGCACGAGAATACCTCAAGCCAGAAAATATCGTCACTTTAGTAGTGGGGAATCAAACCGCCATTCAACCACCCTTGACACAATTAGCTACCCAGGTGACACCAATAGATGTGACGATTCCCGACTTACAACCACAAGCGAAGAACTAGTTGCATAGGTGGTATGAGGCGATCGGCACTAATACTTCCCCAAGAATAGGGAAAGCTGGAAAAGAAAAAAGCTTATCCCAAGTTTGTAAGTCGATAACAAATTTTAGCCAAAGCAATCCTATTTGAAAATCGAGGGGCTTCAAATCCCCGACTTCTCAAAGAAGTCGGGGATCTTGTTGTTCGCGAATAATTTAGGACTGCTATAGTAGGGACGCAATGAGTTGTGTCCTTACAGATATAAAAGGGACAGACAAATCAAACAAATTTAGTTCGATTTATTAGTTATTAGGACAAAATTCCCTGATTTTTGTCTATAAACTTAGCTTAAAAATATTGATTTTCTCTAATTCAGAAGCAAAATAATATAAGGAATAGTTTTGATACCTAATTTCAAAATTATTCACAATGAAGTTATTTAACATTAAGTATTTCTGGAGTTGAGTCAATGGTTAGAATCCAAATTTACGATTTGCACCCTAGTGCAGACAAAGAACTTATCGATGAAATTAGTGCTGGAGAAATGAAGAGGGTAGAAGGTGGTGTATCTAATTCGATGGGCAGAGAGTTTTCCAACTCATTTGAGGGAAATAATCCATCCAGTACAACTGAGCCTGAGTCATCACGAGTAAACTCGCTACAAGAAGTAAATTCGCTTTTGGATAACTTTAGGCTAGAACTAGATAAAATATTTAGGAGGTTGGTATAAGAGCCAATTTGCTAATTGATTTATGAGCAGAGTTTTGTTATTTAAGTTTTCTCTTATATTCGTGCGTTCTAATTATCCTTAATATTAGAACGCACTTTTTTATGAAAAGTTTTATTGAAGAATCCACAAGCCATACTATTTCAATAAAATTTCTTGTGGGGTGGGCTTCTAGCCCGCCCCGGACGGGCGAGACGCCCATCCCACAAGAGTCAAGCTAATGCACTATTTTAAGCTTCCCACGCCACTACGCGTATTTCACCAAATCAAATATGAGTTTTATATAGTGCTAGCTATAAACAAGCTACATTCACCAGGATGACTCAAATTCAATTGAAGAATTTGGAATCGTGAACTCTGAGTTCTAAATTCTATTTTGATAAAGACTAAACTCATTGACATGTGTCTTTCTAAAGCCTTTCTGGAGCTTGACTTTACTAATTTCATCAATAAAAATTGCAGTAACAGGTAAGGAAAGCAGAGCTTAATTACCCGTTCAACTAACCTGGTTTAAAGCAAGTTTTCTAAGAGGTAAAATGGCAAGTATTACTCTTTCTGAACTCTATGTTTCTGGTTCTGAATTGTTTGAAGGAACAGAAAGCTTTCTCAATGATTTAAACGATGCTGAGTCCATCTCTGGTGGTAACTATTATAATTTCAGCGACATTTCAGGCTTGACAAAACTAGCTGAAGCATATGTTGATACGTATGCTATCGGTCATGTCACCTTCGTTGCTAAGTCCTACAGCAACGGTACATACTACTAATCGTTGAGTAGTAGTTACTTAGAAAGCTCAATGGCTCTTTGGGGATGAAAATTAGAAAGTCATGTCTATTGAGACTATGAGGTTTATTGATTAGCAATAATCCCCAAGAGCCAAACAAATAAATTGAGCTACAGCTTAATCACAACAAGGATTTGAGGAATAAGTCATGGCAAATATTACTCTTTCTGAACTCTATGTTTCTGGTTCTGAATTGTTTGAAGGAACCGAAAGCTTTCTCAATGATTTAAACGATGCTGAGTCTATCTCTGGTGGTAACTATGCTAATTTCAGCGATATTTCAACTTTGACAAAATTAGCTGAAGCATATGTTGATACCTATGCTATCGGTCATGTCACCTTTGTAGCTAAGTCCTACAGCAACGGTACATACTACTAATCGTTGAGTAGCTAATTGCAAAGCTCAACGGCTCTTTGGGGATAAAAAATAGAAAGTCATCTCTATTGCATGTCTGAGGTTTAATAATCCCCAAGAACCAAACAAATAAATTCAACAACAGCTTAATCACAACAAGGATTTGAGGAATAAGTCATGGCAAATATTACTCTTTCTGAACTCTATGTTTCTGGTTCTGAATTATTTGAAGGCACCGAAAGCTTTCTCAATGATTTAGGCGATGCTGATTCCATCTCTGGTGGTAACTATGATGGGTTTAGCGATATTTCAACTTTGACAAAACTAGCTGAAGCATATGTTGACACATATGCTATCGGTCATATCACTTTTGTAGCTAAGTCCTACAGCAGCGGTGGATACTACTAATCTTTGAGTAGTAGTTACTTAGAAAGATAAATGGCTCTTTGGGGATGAAAAATAGAAAGTCCTCTCTATTGAGACTATGAGGTTTCTTGATTATCAATAATCCCCAAGAGCCAACCACATGAATTGAACAAAAACACAATTATAACAAGTGCTTGAGGAATAAATCATGGCAAATATTACTCTTTCTGAACTATATATTTCTGGTTCTGAATTGTTTGAAGGAACCGAAAGCTTTCTCAATGATTTCAGTGATGTTGATTCCATCTCTGGTGGTAGCGAGTGGAGTGGATTTAGCGACATTTCAACTTTGACAAAACTCGCTGAAGCTTATGTTGATACCTATGCGATTGGTCATATTGCTTTTATAGCTAAGTCCTACAGCAATAGCAGCACTGCTGCCTAATAATTAAGTTGTAGTTGATTATTAAGTTATAGCAATCCTATTTAAGCTTATAAATTAGTCGTGGAAACAGTTAATAGGCAATAGATTTTTTCACGAATGATTTAGGATTGCTATATAATAATGGCTTTGATTTTTGAAATTATTTAGATTGGAAGGTAATGCAGAGACAATTAATAGCGCCTGTAACGTAGTTTAGAGTCAGCCTATTTGATTAAGAGCTACATGGTTTTTTTTGAGTGCGAATTTGAGCTTAATTAAAGTGCGATCGCTAATTCACAAAACGCTCAATTCACGCGATACATTCAGCAGAATACTAGTTTAGCAGCTTCTTCATTGGGTAATAGCAACTTTGAATTTTTCAAGGAAATATTTGACAATATGCCATTTTTATTAAGTTCTCAAAATGTATTTGATTACCTAATTTCTCTGGGATTATGTACTCAAGAAGAACAAACATTGAGCAAAATTGATTTAAAGCCTGCCAAAAATTTTAATTTATTAATCACCTTACCAGAAGGTCAGCAACTTTTAGTTAAACAAGAGCGCCATAATCGAGAAGGAAAAGCTGTTGGGGAGTTTCTTGACGAATGGAGAATTCATAATTTTTTTCGCACTTTTCCAGAAATTAGTTATATTCGCTCCTATTGTTCGGAAGTCCTGCATTTTGATGCAGAAAATTCCATCATTGTTTTTAATTATCTGAGTAATTATCGCGATTTGGCAGATTTTTACATCAAAGAGAATTTTTACCCCACTGAGATTGCAAAGGTAGTTGGCAGTATTTTGGCATCGATTCATCGTGTAAGCCTTAGCCGTCCAGAATATCAAGAATTCTTTCAAAATCGCGAGAATGTATCTAGCCAAGAACCTCCAAACCTACATCAAGGACTTGATAGAATTACACCAGAAATTTACGGTAGAGTTCCTGGCGATGGATTAAAATTTTTCACCCTTTACCAACGTTACGATAGCTTAGGACAAGCGATCGCAAATTTGGCTAGTGCTTTTATTCCGTACTGTTTGACTCATAACGATCTCAAGCTGAATAATATTCTGATTTCTCTCAATTGGGAACAAGCAACTTTTCAAGAATCGCTTTCAGGTGAGAGTCCGATTCGGCTAATTGACTGGGAACGTTGCGATTGGGGAGATCCAGCTAACGATTTGGGAAATTTGTTAGCCAGCTATCTGCAAATATGGCTGTATAGTATTGTCATTGGTAAAGATATAGCGATAGAACAGTCATTGCGTCTAGCTACGACTCCTTTGCAACTTCTCCAGCCATCAATGGCGACGTTAGTGGCTACTTATTTAGCTGAATTTCCTCAAGTACTAAAACATCGTCCTGATTTCTTGCAACGAGTTATCCAATTTTCTGGTTTAGCCTTGATTAGATCTATTCAGGCGATACTTCAGTATGAAAAGAGATTTGGTAATTCAGGTATCTGTATGCTCCAAGTTGCCAAAAGTTTATTATGCCGTCCAGAAGCATCTATACCAACAATTTTTGGCGTGCAAGCATCAGACCTCTATCCAACAAATTTATCTCGTGTATAAAAACAAGTCAATCAATTTTGGATTTTAAATTACCGAAAGCGCAGCTTTAGCGAGTAATTGAGCGTCTTTTGGATTGAAAGAGACTATTTCTACTCCTCTGTTATTTACACAACAGTCATTATGCAACTATTAAATTCGCTACAAACTCAACTATCAGAAGTTCCAGAGCCATTGCAGACATCGTTACAAGACATCATTCATAAAGTTCAAATCCAATCTCATTATTGCATTCAGCATCCAGACTACAAACCAATGGAATTACCAGAGTCAGCAATTGCAGGCTTTCAACAATTACCTTTGGATCTGCAAAATAAGTTTTTAAGTCTGCAATTGCGTAGTTTTCTCTACGGGATCTATTATAACGGTTCTTTAAAATCTGCTCTTGCTCCTGATGCAAATACAACAAATTTGGCGCTCAATCAAAATCTAGAAAATAACACTCTTTTGGGTGTAGATGTAGCTTTTTACGAACGCTTGCATGAAAGCAACAGAGGTGAAGGCTACTTTAGCAATGATTGGCTTGTAATTCAAGAAGAAGATGACATTTTGATTGTATATAAAAATGGTTTGAAACTACATATACAGCGCCATCTTCATTTGCAACCAGCGCAGCGAAATGCTACTGTTAATGACTTAGTTGCAATTAGAATGCCCAAGAATTTAGTACAAAACGGATTCTATATGGCAATTGGTAATGCAGCTTCTCATAGTAATGAAAATATTGTGCGCGTTTATTTCAATTTGACCGCAGAAGGAGCAGTTGCAGTTATGGATAGTTTGACTACTCTACTCAACTCTAGAGATATTCCTTTTTCGTTTAAAGCTCTCTACAATCCTTCAGACTATGGACGTTGTGATTCAGCAGTATTTTATTTTGACAAAAACAAATATGAGGTTGTTCAGCCAGTATTAGAAAGAGTGTATTTAGAAAATCAATCTTATTTTCAAGAACAAGTACCTTTATTCACCAAATTCATCGCTCCAGGATTGGCGATCGCTGAGGAACCAGACCAAAAGTTTAGCACTCATGAAAGCTTCGGTACAAACCGCTGCCAAATTATTGCCAATGGTTTGCTTGATAGTTGGCTTGGAGGAAATGATACACCCGCAGAGCGAATGACAGCAGTTTTAAAACATTTTTCTTTATATAAAATTGATTTACAACGTCCTTACCTCAATGCAAATTCTGAAGATATATACACTTCCTTGAATCTCTAAAAATTCTCTTTGATTTGTTAAACAATTTTAGATTTTAGATTTTAATCGAAAATTTAAAATCTAAAATCTAAATTTTTTAGAGCCTGAATTTCAATTTAAATATTGCAGATTATCAATATACAGTTTAATTACTGAGCAAAGCTAATTTTTCATCTTTAGGTAATTCTATGAGTCAAGATTTTTCAGAATTTAATGAATCGCCAAACAAAAATAATTTCACTAATCAAGAATTAGAAGAAATTCTGAAAGCTGTGAGCGATGGTAAGTACTCTTGGGCTTGCTTTTTAATGCTCCGTTTTAGTGGGTTCAATCCTATTGAGTATATACCTTACCGTACTTACATTCGATTAATGAAAAGCAATTGCTTATTTAGCAGAACTGATAATCAAAATCTAGATTTTTTTCAAATAGAATCGACCTGGTTTAAACAGGGTAGCGATAAACATGGATCGAACTAAAGCTTAAAAATAAGAATTCAGTAATCTGAGTTAGTTATACCAATTCTCTATAAACTTGCACTCTTTTAAGAGGATGTCTGAGAAGTATTAAATATTTCGCTTGATCCCCCCTAGCCCCCCTTTTTAAGGGGGGAACCGGAATCAAAGTCCCCCTTTTTAAGGGCGATTTAGGGGGATCTATAAGTATTGAATACAACACCAAGAAGTTTTCAGACATCCTCTAATTACCTCTCTCTTCCTTGGCGTACTTGGCGTACTTGGCGGTTCGTTTTTTCATATTAAGTGCATCTTCATGGAGAATTGGTATTGGTAGGAGATTTAGACACACCACTTGCTTTTTGTCCACTAAATTTTAAATTTCATGTAATAAACGGCTCTAACCCTAATTTCAGGGATAGAGCCGCTTCAGTAGACAATCTCAGTCTCAAAGTTAAGCACAAAGATTATTTTAATTCTGCGTTATTACTTCTGAATTCTGGCTCCTGAATTCTGACTGCTCGATTACTAAATCTTTAGATGTTTGAGAATTCACAACTTTTGTTATGTTTGCCGCTATTTCCATAGTGGTGATTTGTGTTTTTAACCAATTAGCAAATAACTCTCCTATGATTTGTAGCCGTCGCTGTTCATCTAATTGAGGTTTAATAATTTCCTCAACTGCAATTATATGTACTCCTTTGGGAGTGGTGATTGGTTTGAGAATTTGTGGAGGATTAGCAGCAAAGACCGCTGCTGCTATTTCTGGTCTAAAATCCTTGCGGAGACGTATTCCTTGATAGCCTCCAGCACGTCGTATCTCAATATTATCGATGTATTGGCGGGCGATTTCTTGGAAACTAATTTCGCCTTCTTGAAGAGCATAAAACAATTCTAGTGCTAAATCTTCGTCATCTAGGACGACTTCATAAGTTACTGCTCCGATGTAATCAAGTTGGTGCGCGTAAAAAAATGCTTCGACCTTGTTGGCAAATAAATGATTTGCTAATTTGGTAGCTAATAAAGTAGTTTCGACTATTTTTTCAAAGTCATCGAGAGAAATATAATGTTTTTCTAACCACGCCCAGGTATCTTCTGCTTTTATAAGTTGGTTGGCTAAACGGAGTTGATCTGCTGCCTTTTGTAGTTCCTCTAAACCAACTTCGATACCTGCGTGTTTAGCTTCATCTTCAACCATTTTTCGACTGGCGATCGCCTCCAATATACTAGGTATTTGAAAAGACAGTTTAACATGGTCAAGAATATCCTCAGGAGAAACAGTCAATACCTTTGACATCATCTAATTCCTCCAATTATTAACCTAATCTAATAGGACGTTTTGATTGTAATTACAACTCTATTAATTATAGCTTTACTATCTTTTTTAGATATATTTTTAGATGTTTTATTTGGAATAAAGTCTATAATAAATTTATTTTAAATGTCAAATATTTTTGATATGTAGAGACGTTGCATTTCAACGTCTCTACTGCCCTTAATGCGTTCGCGTAGGGATTACCAAGAAATAAATTTAGGACTTACGCACACTCTACGAATCCTTGGCGTTCTTGGCGTCTTGGCGGTTCGAGAAATAAAGCTTTTTGGCGATTTTTGCGTAAGTCCTGAAATTATCCAGTTTTGTGGGGTGGACATCTTGTCCGCCCCTTTCTACTGGCGGGCGAGACGCCCACCCTACAAGAAAAGTTGTATATTTTTTGATTTGGTAGTCGCGCAGCGTCCCCCAAGGATGGAATATTTTTTGAGTTGGAAGTTCCTTAAAGCTCCAAACCGCCTTGTTGCAACTTTTTAAATGGATCTAAGATAAAGTCTATTACCCGACGTTGACGAATAACTACCTCTGCGGTTGCTGTTTGGCCTGGTGTTATGTGAATGCGTCTGTTGGCGGTTTGGATATAAGGCTGAGCTAAGGAGATTTCTAACTCATAGGTTTCGGTGTTACCTTGCTCGCTCCTTTGAACTTTTGAGTCGGGTGAAATCCAGTTGACGTGCCCTTGCACCACTCCATAGTCTTGGAAAGGATAAGCGTCAAATTTGACTTTAACTGGCATTCCCACCTTCAAAAAACCACTTTCTTGATTAGGTATCTGCGCTTTGAGAATTAGGGGAGTACCCTTGGGTGCAATTTGGGCAATTAATTGTCCCGGTTCTACTACTGAGCCTGGTTTTTGGATAGGCAATTCAAAAATTACCCCATCAACAGGCGATCGCACTATTCGTTGTTGTAATTGTAGTTTTAAGGATGTAATCTGGCTGCCCGTTTGAGCAATTTCTGATTGCACGCTAGTAATTTGGGTTTGTAAGTCTTTTAACTGTTCCTGATTTTTCAGCACCGCCAGTTTACCTGCTTGCACTAAACCGCGATAGCTACTTTGCTGTTCTTGCAGGCGAAGTTTGAAAAGTTGAATATCTGAATAAGCTTGACTCATTAGCGAGTGATAGCGGTTAAGTTCTTCTTTTAACCGCAATTGGGCTTGGGTAATATCTGATTTTGCTTGTTCTTGCAAGCGTTGGCTTTCTTCTGTTATTTTTTCGAGTTCTACAAGTTTGGTTTGGGGAATCGCCCCCTCTTGCAAAAGCTGGCGATAACGTTCAACTTCCGTGGAATCTCGGATTAAACGACTCTGAGCTAATTTCTGGGCAATTTGGGTAGAACTAATATTTTGACTAGCCTGTTCTACTAGAGCCAGTTTTTCCAATCTTTGTAAGTTATAAGTACTTTGTTTGGCATCAAGGTTTTGCTGTGCTTGGCTAATTTGGGCGATTTTTTCCAATTCTTGGGACTTATTTTGCTGCTCTTGGACATTAATCGTCAGTAGAATTTGATTTTTGAGGAGATCGAGTTGCGATCGCCGATTTAATAAACCCTCTAGTTTTGTCTGCACCTGTTGTAGTTCCGATCGCAGCACATCAGATTCCATCTGAACTAAAACCTGTCCTGCTTTTACCGTTGCGCCTTCCTTGACATTCACAGCCGTCACACTACCGCTAACAGCACTATCCAATTGTTGCGTTGCTCCTTCAGGTTCCATCCGTCCTCTAGCACTTCCTGTTTCATCAACCTTAGAAAACATTGCCCAAGGTATAACAATTGCAGCAAAACCAATCAGTAAATACAACAAGGAACGCGTCCATATTCTTGGTAAAGCATCTAACAGTTCCTCAGTACCGTAAAACCAATCATTTATCTGAGATGTTTCCTGCGCTTGAGGATCGACAACAGTACTTTTGTCCTCAGTTAAGTAAAATTTAGCGTCCTTTTCTATGGCGAACGCCGATGATGAATTATTAGATGAGTTTGGCATAAGAATTGGGAAGTGGGGAATGGGGAGATGAATCCAGTTCTGAGGTGGATGAATCCAGTTCTGAGGTGGATGAACGAGTATCTGAGGTGGATGAATCTAGTTTTGAGGTGGATGAACGAGTATCTGAGGTGGATGAATCCAGTTCTGAGGTGGATGAACGAGTATCTGAGGTGGATG
>JAVRBO020000067.1:0-7879 GCA_034531195.2 Nostoc sp. ChiSLP01 | reverse complement strand
CCTTGTCGAAAATATTATCTTCTTTCTTAACTAACCTGCGGAATGTGGGATATAAAACTTACGCATTGAGAGAAAAGACCAAATATAAATGATTTAAAAACCACATTTTCGTAGGGGTACAGCATTACTGTGCCCTTACAGTGCGAGTCTATTTACCATCAAAAAATGATTAATTAAAGTTTAAAACGACTTATGGATAGATAACATCGATCGCATTGCAATACTGCTCGGTTAACGATTTTTAACTCGGCATTGGGTTTGGGGAAAAGGTTAAAGGGTAAAGGTTAAAGGTTTTTTCTTTCCCCTTTCCCCTTCCCCTTTTCCCCTTAACCGACAAGTATTGGATCGCATTGAGCTTTACAAAATAAACCAAACGGTAAATCCTGATTTTTCCGTTGGTTCTTCATGTTGTAGTATTTACTATCTAGCCTAAACTTTAATTTTATCTGCTGTCATCACAGCTAACTTTTAGTTATATACCTGTTTGTGCAAGATTAGCTACTGTTTCAACTAATTCATTAAGAGTAAAAGGCTTACAAATCATCTCCTGAAAACCTGCGTTAATTGCTGTGTTAAAGCATTCGTTATCTATATAATATGTAAGAGCTATGGCAGGAATAAACCCTCCACAAAAGGCTTCTTTCTGCCTAATGAACCGAATTAGCGAATAACCGTCTTTGCCAGCCAAAGCGATTTCACTAATCAAAATATCAGGTTTCCACTCTTCTATTATCTGTATCGCTTGCTCCACAGATGTTGCCGTCTTAATTTGAGCTTGGCAATCTTCAAAAACTAACGTAATCATGCACAAGCAATCATCATTATTGTCTACGACAAGCACTCGTAAACCATCAAGAGATGGCGATTCACTAAACGCTATTTGCTCTAAAAGCACTGTATATTATGTATTACGAATTGAATTTATTTTTGACAAAGACACAAAGCTCTTATTTGATAATAAGCAGAGCGATGACTATCTACTTTTAAAGACTTTCATTAAGAAACTAAGATAACTTCGTCTAGATAAGTTTAAGTATATACTTGCTTTACATAAGCAGTCTGTACGGTTCCGCACATTAAGCTCCTAAGTGCAAAACTTTTAGGACTTACCCACTGAGATCCCCCAACCCCCTTAAAAAGCAATACGCTTGGTGGAAAATTGTAGTAGCGCAGCAAGGCTAAAACGATGTAATAAATTTTTTTGTGGTGTGGGCATCTTGCCATGAGTGTCAACTTAACGTGAAACCCTTGTAAATATGCGATATTCAGTTCTCTGACTCACGCTCAAGATCCGCTCTACCCCACCCCGATTTTGTCTAAAGCCAAAATCGCCCCTCCCCAAGGCATCGGGGAGGGGTTGGGGGTGGGGTAAAACGTATGTGGGATAAGCGTTTGAGCTTAAGTTGACACCAATGAGCAATGCTAAAGCCCCTACACCGAGGGTCTATTTACAATCGAATAATCATGCGATCGCAATTGACCATTTGACCATAGTTAGCTCTGTGTGCCCAGCAACCGAACATACTCGTTTTTGATGATGGAATAACACTCACAAGATGTATCTTCCAAGTCGTCACGATTCAGGATGTTAATATTTCCACGCTTATAGGTAATAATTCCAGCGCGGCTAAGTGTGCTAGCAGCCACTGTGACACCAGAGCGGCGACAGCCTAACATCTGGCCTAGAAATTCTTGAGTCAGAGGGAATGTATCTGATTGCACGCGGTCAGAAATTAGCAGCAGCCAACGGGCGAGTCGCTCTTCAATGCTATGTAGGCGGTTGCAGGCTGCCGTTTGTGTAACCTGGGTGAACAGTGCTTGGGTGTAACGCAATAGCAAATTTTGAAGCTCTCCACCCCGATTGAACTCCGCTATGAGTACGTCGGCTCTCATCCTCATACCACTGTCTGGAACCTGGATAAACGCGCTTGTAGTTGTAGAGCGACCACCCCAAATTACGGGAAGGCCCACCATGCCATCATTGCTCACCATACCCGCTTCAACAGTCGAGCCATCTTCTTGGTTACAGACTAGAGAAGCTACTGCGTGATTGAGAAAATAGACGTGTGTGATTGGTTCACCTGCTTCGTAAAGGACTTGCTTAAATTCAAGATGTACTGGCTCTAGGTGAGGAATTAGGCGTTGATACTCAGTAGCTGATAGTAAAGCGAGTATCTTATTTTTTATTGGTAGATGAGGTACTTTAAAGACAGGCATGAAAACCTCCAAGCGTACTGTTTTGCGTACTTCAGCAACTAATGGCAGCTTGAGAGGAGCTAGGGACTAATCCCAATATGTCAAAAGGTGAATTACTTTGTTTAGTTGCAAGCTTAACAACTTATAACGGGAACATTAGAGCATAGAGGACTAATGCGTTTAGCTCAATCTTCTTCTTAAAGATTAACCCATTCCATGATTGTGCGATCGCAGTTGACCATAGCTCAATACGCTTGCTGTTAAGCTTTTTTTCCTCCCCTGCCCCCCCCTGCCTCCCCTGCCCCCTCTGCCTATAGCTAGCTCTCTGTGCCCAGCAACCGCTCGTACTCGTTTTTGATGATGGAATAACACTCACAAGATGTATTTTCTAAGTCTTCACGATTCAGGATGGTAATATTTCCACGCTTGTAGCTAATAATTCCAGCGCGGCTAAGTGTACTAGCAGCCACTGTGACACCAGAGCGGCGACAGCCTAGCATCTGGGCGATAAATTCTTGAGTCAGAGGGAATGTATCTGATTGCATACGGTCACCGACTATTAGCAGCCAACGGGCGAGTCGCTCTTCAATGGTATGCAAGCGGTTGCAGGCTGCCGTTTGTGTGACCTGGGTGAACAGTGCTTGAGTGTAACGCAAAAGCAAACGTTGAAGCTCTCCGCCCCGATTGAACTCCTCTATTAGTACCTCTGCCTTCATCTTCATTCCACTGCCAGCAGCCTGTATAAATGCAGTTGTGGTTGTAGAGTTACCACCCCAAATTACAGGAAGACCCACCATACCATCATTGCTCACCATACCTGCTTCAACAGTCGAGCCGTCTTCTAGGCTACAGACCAAAGAAGTTATTGCCTGGTAGGGAAAATAGACGTGTGTGATTGGTTCCCCTGCTGCGTAAAGGACTTGCCTAACTGGAAAATTTACTGGCTCTAAGTGGGGAATAAGACGTTGATACTCAGTAGCTGACAGTGAGGCGAGTATGTGATTTTTTATTGGGAGATGAGGCTGGTTAGATACAGACATTAATCCTGTGTTGTCATCGAAAAACAATAATCGAAGCAAAAGGCTGAAACTTTCGTCTCATCAAGGTTTCAGCCTTTATTTTCTCTATCTAAACTAAAATTTCTAGGTGAAAAATGGAAACCAAAGCTTCATAACCTTTTGATGGATTGCATTTTCTAAAAGTGACAAAAGACAGTTAACAACCTTCAAGCCTACCATTGTGCCTTAAAGTTGTTTGAAATATCAACGTGGGTACAAAACTACACGCATTCAAAGACAGAAATCTGTACGGTTTCGTACCCTTCGTTTTCTAAGCTCAAAGTTGGTTTGGCTCAAAGTGTAATATCATTTAAACTAATGGCGGTCTGGGGATTAGAAGTCTAGCGCTATAAAGATTTTAATTTATATGTTTGATACCGGACAGACTAAAGCTTGTATGCCTATCTATACTAAAAATATTTGGTATTTCTATAATATTGACGCAAAAAAAGCTCTTTTCTCAAATAAAACTAATGCAGGGTTCTATTAAGCGAATATTAATTTGTGATGATGTTGCTGATAACATTTTTCTTCTACAAACGATTTTGGAAGCAGAGGATTGTCAGATTGAAATCGCCGATTCGGGTATAGCTGTGTTAGACAAGTTGGAAAGCAATCCTAACTACCCTAACCTACTGATACTAGATGTTCAGATGCCAAAAATGGACGGATTTGAAGTTGTGCAACACATTCGAGAATCGACAAAATTTCAATTTCTTCCTATTTTGTTGGTGACAGCTTTCAATCAAGATGAGATTCGGAAGCCTCTGGGTCTAAAGATTGATGGATTTATTCAAAAGCCTTTCGATCCTGATGTAGTGATTGCTCAAGTGCGAGCACTCTTAGCTCGGAATTGATAAAAGTATCTCGAAATTAATAGATAACTTAGTTATTTTCCGTTGAGGTTTCAGAAGGCACCAGGCAGAAGGCTTTTTGTGAAAATCGAGGGGCTTCAGATCCCCGACTTCTCAAAGAAGTCGGGGATCTTGTTGTTCAGGAATAATTTAGGATTGCTATATGTGGGTAAAATGACTGATAAATTATAACTTGTTCGCGTAAAATTATAGGTTTCTTAAGCTTTCAGTAGCATCAGGGGCTGCTCATTGGTGTCAACTTAACGTGAAACCCTTGTAAAAACGTGATATTCAGTTCTCTGACTTACGCTCAAGATCCGCTCTACCCCACCCCGGTTTTGTCTAAAGCCAAAACCGCCCCTCCCCTTGCCAAGGGGAGGGGTTGGGGGTGGGGTAAAGTGCCTGTGGAATAAGCGTTTGAACTTAAGTTGACACGAATGGCGAGACGCCCACCCCACAAGAAATAGTTGTATATTTTTTTATTTGGAAGTCCCTAATCAAATTAATTGCTGATTTAGTGAAGCAAAACCAACTTTAATAGACAGGACACAAGCGATAGAGGATGTTCTTCAACTGTTGCCCATCTTCTAGATAAGCCACATATTCATTGTCGCCCATTTGGATATTTTGCCCTTCCATATCTTCCCCATACTCCTCAGCCATGATAATTATCGGTGTGCGGCTGTCAAGTTCTGTGCTTTGGCGAATTTGCCGTCCGAACACAATCAGTTGCTCGATGGGTTTCGTGAACTGGTTCAACAAAATCAAGTTAAAGGGTTCGCATCCACCCCGGATGCGCTGGATGGCATCCTCTTCATCAAGAGACATAATTACCTCATAGCCCCAATTTTGCAGGTTATACTTCAGCACAGGCCGAACGTCGTCATCGAATTCAACGACGAAAATACAAGGTGATGTGGTGAGTGGCTGATTCATAATTTTGGATAGGGTTGAAGAGGGCAGGAGGCAGGAGGCTCCGCCTCCTGCCTCCTGCCTTTCTTCGATAACAATGGGTAAGTAAAACTGGATGAGTTGCACCGTTATTTTTCTCTCAACAAGCGATCGTATTCAGTTTTAATTGTTCTGAAACACTCACAAGCACAGGCTTCTAGCCCAGATTGGTTTAGAATTTGGACGTGACCTCGATGATATTCGATCAATTTTCGCTCTTGCAACTTCTGTGCTGTCAGGGTCACCCCTGCTCGCCGTACACCCAGCATCACGGAAATAAACTCTTGTGTCAAAAGTAACTCATTGGAGCCGATTCGCTCTTGTGTTTCCAGCAGCCAACGCGGTAGGCGTTGTTCTAAAGTGTGGAGGGAGTTGCAAGCCGCCGTTTGGGAAACTTGCGCTAAAAACGCCTGAGTATAACGCAGCAGTAGGTCGTGCAGTTCGCCATTGCGATCGAATTCCTGCTTCAGTATCTGGGCATCAATTCTGATGGCGCTACCTGCAACTTGGACGACGTATTCTGTTTGTGTGATTTCACTTTTGCCCATAAAAGCATTAATGCCCAATACTTCCCGATTACCAACCATCCCCACCTCTGCTGTTCCACCATTTTGCATGGTAATAGTGATAGAGAATAAACAGTCAATCGGGAAATAAAGATGGGTCAACACATCACCTGGTCTATGAATCATCTCACCCTGAGGTAAGGTGAGATGAATCAGATGAGGCGTAAGCCGATGGCGCACATCAGCAGAGAGAGCAGCTAGTATTTGATTTTCAGCGTTCATGGGAGCCTCAGAAAGTTGGCAAGAATGGCTCTCCATAGAACACATCTCAATTTTAAAGTTAAAGCTTGCTACTGACGAACATTTGCTGAGATTCCTGAGTTTGCTCGGTAATGTAAGCTATTGTTGCAATTAACTCGTCGATGTTTATTGGTTTAGCGAAGTGTCTGCAAAATCCAGCCGCGAGGGCACGATCGCGATCGCTCTCTCTAGCACATACGGTGAGTGCGATCGCTGGAATCTCAACACCGTAAGTTGCTTCCAAGGCTTTCACTTTACGAATGAGCGAGTATCCATCGCCATCGGGCAGCATGATTTCACCGATCAACAGGTCTGGTGGAGTTTGTTGAATCATTTCAAGAGCTTCACTGATGCAAGTTGCTGTGGTTGTTTTAATCCCATATTGAGAAAACAATGCTACCAGTAACGCACAAGAATCAAAATGACTATCCACTACAAGCACTTGTAAACCGTTCCGCAGGAAGTGAGGATGACACATATCTGAGGCAATTTATCATGCAAAAGGGACAATGGACACACAACGAACAATAGATGCTTTTTTAGAACATAAGAAAGCAGCAACGAGTTTAAATGTCAACCCAATATCCACAATAGTAGTTACAAAAAAAGAGTTCAGTACAGTTTCGTACTCAAGAACAAATTTAAGTACATTTGGGTTAAAAATGTATCAACTATTTTCAACTGGGCAGAGTTTATGCAAAAGATTTCTCAACTGCTGCCCATCTTCCAGATAGGTCACATACTCACTTTCGCCTACTTGGATGTCTTGGCCTTCTAACTCGACTCCGTATCTTTCAGCCATAATCACAATCGGAATGGGGCTAGAAAGTTCTGCTTGTTGGCGAATCTCACGCCCAATATTAACAAATTTTTCGATCGCCTGCCCGAATTGATTGAGCAAAATCAGATCGAAGGGTTCTCCTCCACCTCTGGTGCGTTGGAGCGCGTCTGCTGCATCAATTGTCACAATTACGTTATATCCCCAACGGTGGAGATTGTCTCTGAGAATGGGGCGCACAGTATCATCCGGTTCCACGAGCAAGATGGTTGCCAATGTTGGTGATTTCTGACTCATCTGATGTCTGCTTTGCTTGGAAAAGTAACCTTACGGTAGCCTTTTGGAATCTGTTCCTAGTAAGCGATCGTATTCATCTCTGACCGTTTGGAAACACTCACAAGCAAAGCTTTCTAACCCGGAGCGATTCAGTACATGGATATGTCCACGATGGTAATTAATCAAACCCATCTCTTGAAGTTTTTGGGCAGTTTGAGTCACTCCAGCACGACGCACCCCTAGCATATCTGCCAAAAAATCTTGTGTCAGCTTTATCTCATCCGCCTCAACGCGGTCATGCACTTCCAATAGCCAGCGCGCCAATCGCTGTTCTATCTTGTGGAGGCTGGTGCAGGCAGTAGTTTGTGAAATTTGGGCGATAAAGGCTTGGGTGTAGCGCAGCATCACGTCGCGCAGGTCTTTATTGCGATCGAACTCTTCACGCAAAATCTGGGCATCGATCTTCATGGCAGTACCCGCAATCTGCACGATATACGTGGTTTGCGTGGTTTCTTTACCTCCCATGAAGGCGTTGATACCAATCACTTCACGCTTGCCAACCAGCCCCGTTTCAGCAGTTGTGCCATCTTGCATGGCGATGGTGATTGAAAGAACGCAATCTAGAGGAAAGTAGAGGTGAAAGATTGTTTCACCTGGGTCATGCAGGCGATGGCCACTTTCCAGGGTAACTTGTTTGAGATCGGGGGCAAGTTTTTCCAATAAAGCCTGAGGCATAGCGGCAAGCAGGCGGTTTTGAGTCGTCATAGCGACCTCACGATTCCTACTAACATTTTACTTCACATGGTAGAAAGCTCTCAAGCCAAGCGTTCCGCCAATGCCTCAACTAATTGCGGCTGTTTTTGGAAGAGGTAGGGGGCAGGAGGCAGGGGGAGATAGGGAAGTGTGGGGAGTGTGGGGAGTGTGGGGAGAGAGGGGGGAAAGATTTTTTCACCATCCTCC
>JAVRBO020000066.1:0-64856 GCA_034531195.2 Nostoc sp. ChiSLP01 | reverse complement strand
GCTATCGTTTGAGCATAGCATCTATATCTGTAATTGTAAAAGTTATTTCTTGACAGACACTTAGGGCAATTTGACCTGCTACCGCACCGACCGCGCCAGAGGCCGCAGAGACAACAACTGTTTCGCCCAACTGGGGTTGCCCAACATCAAGCAGTGCAAAATATGCCGTCATTCCGGGCATTCCTGTTACACCCAAGGCATAGGAGAGCGGAGCTTCCTTAGGGTCAAGCTTACGTAACGTTTCGCCTTTTGATATGCCATAGGCTTGCCAGCCGTCATAACCAAGGACAAAATCTCCTGCTGAAAATTGGGGATGGTTAGATTTCATCACCTGGCTAACTGTGCCACCGACCATCACAGACCCCAACTCTACAGCAGCAGCATAAGACGCGCGATCGCTCATCCGACCTCGCATATACGGGTCAAGCGACAGGTAGATTGTGCGATTGAGAACTTCGCCTTCTCCTGGTTCTGGAATTGGTGTTTCGACCAGCGCAAAATCACTCTCTTTCGGTTCTCCAATAGGACGGCTGTTGAGTAAAATTTGTTGGTTCATTGAACTAGTCATTAGTTGTACCTGTGTGACTTGAAGAAGATTCTGGACAGGTAAGTAAGCAGAAGTTGGACAATTTCTAAATTGAAATACTTATAACTTCATTATGCTGTTAAATTCGTTTGTTCCCTTATTTCTGTTTTGATGTACCAAGCAATAGTGTAACCATAAGCGATATTTTGTTTATTTTCGGTCACATCCAGGTATGCTTCATCCAAAGCTACTGCTTCGACTACATGGGTGTAACGTTTTTTCCGCTTTTACCTGCTTTTTCATTGGGAAAGTCTTTGTAACAGCTTCGTAATAATAGCGTTAAGCTTAATCAAACAGCGTTTTTTCGTGACGTTGCTCGCGCATGGGAAGAGAGGGAGTAAGAGCATGACCATTGGTGTTTGGGTTCTTGGAGATCAACTTTGGGATGGGCAGTCAGCACTACTTAGTTGCGTGCAACAACGCCAACAAACTCCTGTAATTTTTATTGAATCTCTTGCTCATGCAGAGCAACTTCCTTATCATCTGCAAAAACTGGTATTGGTCTGGTCAGCAATGCGCCACTTTGCTCAGGAACTTCGAGCCAAAGGTTGGCCAGTTACATACACTCAAGCATTAGACTTCAACACAGCCTTAAAAGAGTGGATAGATTCGTATCAAATTACTGAACTGCGCGTGATGACTCCAACGGATCGTCCTTTTGCTGAGTTGATTCAAAAGCTAAATCTGACAATTCAAGTCACCTTTATACCCAGTAACCGCTTTATTTGGAGTGATGAAGAGTTCCGACAATGGGCAGGTAAGCGCAAACGCTTAATTATGGAGGACTTTTACCGCCAAGGACGACAGCGGTTCAACATTCTTATAGAGGGCAATCAACCTGTTGGTGGTCAATGGAACTTTGACCGGGAGAATCGCAAACCACCTAAAGGTAAGCTGACTTTACCAGAAGCTCTGTGGTTTGAACCGGACTCAATTACACAAGATGTCATCGACTTCGTTAAGCAATCTGAAGCCTTTAAGGACAGTCAAGCTTACTGGCTCCTTGAACCATTTCGTTGGGGAGTCACACGTCAGCAGGCACTACAAGTGCTGAAGTTTTTTGTCGAAACTCGGCTGTCTGCTTTTGGCCCTTATCAGGACGCAATGGTTACAGGAGAGCAGACTATGTGGCACGCTATGCTTTCTCCCTATCTCAACCTGGGACTGCTTCATCCATTGGAAGTTGTTCAAGGAGCTGAACAAGCATATTTAGAAAATCAGCAGCAATGGGAATTAAACAGCATCGAAGGCTTTATTCGCCAGGTGTTGGGTTGGCGCGAGTATATGCACGGAGTCTATATCTACCTACAACAGGATTACTCCGAAAGTAACTGGTTTAACCACACTTATCCTCTGCCTGCTTTTTACTGGACTGGCGATACAAATATGAATTGTCTGCACCAGATTTTAACTCAAGTTAAACAAATCGGTTATGCTCACCATATTCAACGCTTGATGGTACTTAACAACTTTGCTTTGATTGCTGGCATTTCACCCCAAGAACTTGAGAATTGGTTTCATGCTGCTTTTATTGATGGCTACGATTGGGTCATGCAAACTAATGTTATTGGTATGGGACAGTTTGCTGATGGCGGTATGATTGCCTCTAAACCCTATGCTGCTTCTGCCAATTACATCAACAATATGAGCGATTACTGCAAAAATTGTACTTACAACCATCGTGAACGTAGTACGGATAATGCCTGTCCTTTCAACTTTTTTTACTGGGACTTTCTAGCTCGTAATTACGAACGGCTCAAAAATCAGCCACGCATGACTCAAATTTTGCGTAATTTGGAGCGGATTTCTCCATTGGAGCTTCAAAAAATTCGCTCTTTAGCTTCAAATTGGCACAATACTCAAGCAGCCACTTGTCAAAGTTGAAAAACTATCCACATAAACTGCTTAATGTTACCAGCAGTTATATTAAGCTCAAACCCCATTTCTATTATTTCATTGAAGCGATCGCCCAACATACAACGACTTATTTGTTGCTTGGCTCCCATTGTTGCTATCACCTCTGCTGTTTCCAACTGAGTTTGTACTCCCGTTCCATCGCCGCCAGCAATTTCGCTTGCAACGCTGACAGATACGGTTTAGCTTGCTTACCCAACCCCTGCAACAGCCAATCCACAGCCGAGTCATGGTCGGACACTTGATGCAACTGCCGCAAACGCAAACATAACTGCTGCATAAACAGACAATCATCATCCAGCAGTTCCAAAGACTTAAGATGTTCTATCTTTACGGTATAGTCTTCATCCCAGGTTTGGACTGTGCAACTGTAATCCCCAACGTGAGTAATCACGCCCCAGCAACCGCCCTTACCCCGCAGATCAGGGTTGTCTTTGGGTAAAAGAACACAGATTTCTCCCTCTCGGTAGGGATTGGGGACTTTAGTTCCTTCTCGAATTCTATCTACAACGTCTTTAACTATGCGACCAGATGGAATTTTCCCTCCTGCTTCTTTCACTGCTTGTTGCCAAACCGTCGCTTGTTGAGTGGGTTCTAGCTCTGCTTTGGCAACGGAACGTAATTGACGCTCACTACTTGGTAGAGGAATTTGCCGACCATTGGTCGGCAAATATTTCTGAATATTCTCATATACAGTAGTAGCAGATATCTTCAAGTAGGCAGCATCACGGCTGTAACCAAAGCGATCGCGGCAATACTCCTCAAACGTTTTATGCGTCGAACGGTATAATCGGCGATCGCGCAACTCGGTCAACGCCTTCCCCGCTTCATAAAAAGCGTGTTCTACTTTTCGTTCTAGACGCAGGCGATCTCTTTGTTCATCTTCAGTCAACTCTGTCACTTCAACAGCCGCAACCTCAATGGTTAGTGATGCTGCTTTGTCCTGTTCTTCTAATGCTGGCTTTGGTTTAGGAGAAGCTTTGGCAGTGGTCTTTTTGGGAGAGGGAAATTTGCTCATTGTCCCGCCTCCAGGCTGACGACCCTGTTAGAGATATTGAATTGTGTCATCATATCAGTAGAGTTTAAGCATCCCCAACCTCTCTAAGAGGGTTGGGGCTTTTTGTTACTTTCTTATATCTTTGCAGTTATCGTCAATTGCAAGGTTTCCTCAACCGAACTCTGTTGCCTTGTTATCACTACTTGTTCAAGGCTGCTCAATCACTCACCATAGATTAGGCATTTATACAACTTTAGCTGCATCTATCTTTTTAATATCGAGCTTTTACAAACCAGATAATTATGAAACCCATCATCAAAAAGCCTGAATTCCGCGCTCTCAAAAAGTCTGTCGTTTCACAACCATTACCCGAAGAACTGCATACGGTTGATACCGCCGCCACTGCCGAAATCGAAGAGCAACAGCCATCAGAAGAAATCGTTCATCCAGCTACAGAATATCCGGCTTACCAATCCTCGGCGCAAAGCCATCCAGTTCTACAATCCGTTGGTAATACTGGCTGGCAGGTTTCTGATATCTGGCGTGATTTGCGTGTTGATAGTTTTTATAATTAATAATCTATCTATAGATAGTTGCAATAATTAACGCACTTGTAATGTATGCGTTTCAGTAGTCAGCTAAAGTAGGCTACTGATCTGCTTTAGGTTTATACAGGGATTTGAGAAATTTGTAACCAGTTTTTATCCTTATCCAGTAACTCTCACGGCAGTTTTTCTCCCAAAAATGTTAGGAGATACTTTCGATACTCGTGTGTGCTACTGTGGGATGTCGTGTGAAAGGCGGCTGGTGTTGGGTGTGGGCCAGGGCGATCGCCATCCTGAGAATTTGTGCGCCTTGAGATGAGTTTCGCGTATTCTAATGCAGAAATTATAGATGGAGTCTGCGGAGAACAGGTTGTCGAGAACTCCTTAAAGGTTCCATTGCACAAAAACATACATACCAACAAAAAACGTATAAAACTTACTGGGCAATATCGCTCATAAACCACACTATTAACAGCTAATTACTGAAAAATTTGTTTCATATCTATCAGATAGGGACAACTGCTGCGACTGTTAGTTCGCTTAAATTCCAGAACAAAATTAGGAACATCCCGAAAGATATACATTTGGCTCAACCAGCTTGCTATCCATTGGCTCTTAACTTCCGGGTTAAAATCAAGAACTTTTCTAGGAAGTTGTGTTAAGGCACTCTATAATCTTTTTTATTTATACAGAGGATTTTTTTAAAGTGCAAAATCGAGTTAATATTTCCCGATCAATTACTACTTTAATTGCCACGTTGTTTTTAACCACATACATTTTTTTTCATTAACATATGTTATTTATAAATGACCAGCCCCTTTAGGCACATAATTCTTAAGAGGAAACTCTTAACAGTAAGAAAAACCTTGCCGAAATATTGGGTACAGCCCCTAAATTTATGCAAAAGAAAAAGATTTATTTCGAGACACGTAGTCCGAGAAATAAAGCGTCTTTGTGCAAATCCCCTAATTTTATTAATTATGGGGATTTCCCTCTTGCCCGTTCCCTGTTCCCTTTTAATTTTTTAGAATGTCGCTGTAACAGTCAGTAAGCTAGGATATCTTAATCTTTAGATAAATGATACATTTAATGTATTAAAGAATTAATCGCGAATGAGTAAATAAAATTTGTGTTAGCTCGATATTTAATATTAAAATATTTTAATATTAAATATCAAAATATAAATTCGTTTATTTAAATTATTTAAGATAAGATAATATGAAGTTTGTCAATTATATAAAATGGACAAAACAGCATAATTTTATGTTGCCACCTGGATATATTCTTCGTAAAGCGAAACCTACTGATATGTGGGCTATTGTATTTTCAATTATTAGAGCAAGACTCGATCCTTCACAGCTAAAATGGCATCAATTTTTGGTTATTGAGCATAATGGGCACTTAGTTGCTTTCGGACAACTACGAAACTTTCAAGCTGCACAAGAATTGGGTAGTTTATTTGTTATGCCAGCTTGCCGAAATAGTGGCTTAGGAACTTTTATAATACAGCATTTAATTGCTCAAGCAACTCAACCATTATACTTAAAATGTTTAGACGAACGATTAGAAAAATTTTACGCTCAAAGAGGGTTTGTACCTGTCAGATTTGAGAAATTACCAACATCTCTTAAATCGAAATTTTACTTCTCCAATTTCCGGAAGAATTTCTTTAAAGCTTTTGTCGTTTTTATGAAATATCAAGATTGTACTTGAAGTCTTTTTGATTAATTGAGGTAGTTAAATCTATAGTTTTAGAATCTGTCCAAAAATGAGAAAATTTAGGAAAATACAAAATGAAGTCTGAACGTAACATTTGGTTAAATGCGACTCTAGCCTCACTATTTTTTTGTCTTTCAAGTGTTTCTCCATCCCTAAGCCAAGTTAATTCAGACAGTACTCTGCCCAGCAACACAAGCATAAAATTAGAAGGCAACGACCAAATTATTGAAGGAGGTACAAGAGCAGGAAGCAACTTACTTCATAGTTTTGAGCTTTTTTCCGTGCCTACTGGAAGTACAGCTTATTTTAACAATTCTTTGGATGTTCAGAATATAATTAGTCGGGTTACAGGTAAATCTATTTCCAACATTGATGGATTAATTCGTGCTAACGGCTCGTCTAACATATTTTTCATAAATCCAAATGGTATTATTTTCGGTGAAAATGCTCGTTTGGAAATTGGTGGTTCATTTTTAGCTAGTACTGCTAATGCAATCAAATTTGCAAATAACTTAGAATTTAGTGCTACGAATCCCCAAGCAATATCTCCAACATCTTTATTGACTATTAGTGTCCCTATTGGATTACAGTTTGAAAGAAATACTGGAGCAATTCAAGTTAGAGGTCAAGGACATCAACTTATAGGCCCGCCTTTCTCTCCGCTTATTGTGAGTAATAACAAAACAGGCTTGCAAGTGCAGCCTGGCAAAAGTTTAGCAATTGTTGGGGGTAATGTATTTTTAGAGGGCGGTATAATAAAAGCACCTGGGGGACAGCTTGAACTTGGCAGCGTCAGTGATGGCTTTGTCAGTATTAGCCCAATAATCTCTGGTTGGATTATGGGTTACAAAGATGTATCCTTTTTCAAGGACATTAGCTTATCAAAACGCGCTCTAGCTGATGTTAGTGGAACTGGTAGTGGTTCTATGCAAATACAAGGTCGTAGAATTACGCTTATAGATGGATCGCTATTTCTAAATCAGAATCAAGGACTGTTAGCAGCAGGTTCAATAAGTGTAAATGCTTCTGAGTATTTAGAAGTAAGCGGCAGCGATCCCGTTGCCAGAACTGCTGGTGGTCTACGGAATGAAACTTTGGGATTTGGTAGAGCCGGTGATATTGCAGTTTCAACTAAGCAGTTAATTATTCGTAATGGAGGTCAACTAAATAGTTTAACCTTTGGTGCTGCCCCAAGCGGTAATGTAGTTATTGATGCTTCTAATTCTGTGCAACTAATTGGGGTTTCGCCTTTTAATCCTGGTGTATTTAGTACTATCAGTGCCGCTACTTTTAATTCTGGAAGCACAGGTGATATTAGAGTTTCAACGGGACGATTTGTTGCTATAGACGGAGGCAATTTATCGTCTTCGACCTTTGGAAGTGGTAGAGGAGGGGACGTAACTCTCAGTGCAACCGACTTGGTACAAATAATAGGAGCTTCACCAATAACATCTCAGCCAAGTATTTTGTCGTCTACATCCCTTAATGCTGGCAAAGCTGGCAGTTTAACTGTTAATACATCAAGATTGATCGTTGGCAATGGAGGAAGGGTTGACGCTTCCACCTTTGCAAATGGTGAGGGTGGGAGCGTTATTGTTAACGCCAACTTAGTAGAATTGATTGGCACAACACGTGAGTCTTCAGAACCCAGTTTAATCAACGCTAGTGCAAGTATCGCTACTCCAACCCTACAAAAATTATTTAGGCTCCCTTCAGTGCCTTCTGGAAAATCTGGAGAAGTAACAATTAATACTAATCAGCTAAATATTACAGACGGTGCGCTAATCAGCGTCAGAAACGACGGCTCTGGCAACGCCGGCACGGTTCAAATTAATGCTGACAGAATCAGCATTACTAACACTGGGGGCATCACAGCGGCCACAGCGATTGGCGAGGGTGGCGACATCGGCATCACCTCGAAAATCATTCAACTGCGCTCCGGCACTATTTCGGCGACTGCGGGTACACAAGGCACTTTTGGCAACGGCGGTAACATCACTATCGACACAGATATCCTGAGCGCCTCGAACAACAGCGCGATTACAGCGAACGCATACCGGGGACGTGGGGGGAACATTCGCATTAACACCAAGGGACTATTTGTTTCCCCTGATACACAATTTACCGCTAGCTCGGAACGAGGAATTAACGGCACAGTACAGGTCAACTTCCAAAATAGAAATCCCAGCCTTACCAAATTACAACCACAGATCATCCCCGAAGCTCCACAGATTGCATCAGTATGCCAGGGTCATTCTGATGGAGTAGCGAGTAGCTTTGTGAATGCTGGTATTGGGGGAGTGCCAGCTAAACCCCAAGATCCACTGAGGAGTAAGTCTACTTGGCGGCGTCATTCTGAGTGGCTTGAGTCTATCGATAATTCCAAGCAAGGAAGCTCACTGGTCAATGAAGAACCTACAGGAATTGTAGAGGCTCAAGGTTGGATATTGAATGCTAATGGAGATGTAGTGTTGACAACAGAAGCCAATCCGGTCAGCCCCTACGCCCAGGAGTTTGCTTCCAGATGCCACGAACAACCCTCTACCGCACAAGTATTATCCATTACAGAAACAAGGAGGAATTGAGATGAACTACGGCATATACCTAAATAATATGGGAAAGGGCGGAAGGCCAAGTGGAAACAAGAGAACACAGTGTTTTTGGAAGAATGTCTTAAAAAAGAACCACGCACCTACAACAGTTCTCAATTAGCTAGAAAATTAGAAAGCGAAGCTCCGAAGGAGCCGCTTCGCTAATGCTCTATTAAACTGAGTCCCACTTTCGTTACATAGTTATAAATCTTCTTGCCTACCTACTTAACTTTGCCTGAATCCACGAACTAGAAGTTCGTGGAATGGCTCAATTAAGAGCGATCGCAATTAATTTACGGCTCTTTTTCTTAAAGTTTTACTACCAATAGAAATGATTCGTTTTCGATATTTTTTCAAATACCTATTACTAGGCATTCTAGCTTTAACTATTGCAGCAAGCCAACTGTCTTTGATTCTGGCTCAGGAAGTAAGCAAACAAGCACAACAGTACCAAGCTGAAATACTCAACCACAAGGGGCAAAGGCAACTGGATCGAGGTCAGGCAGCAGAAGCTTTAAAAACCTGGCAGCAAGCTACAAAACTTTATCAACAACAAAAAGATTCTGAGGGGATCGCAGGCAGCCTAATTAATGAAAACGTAGCCTTACAAACATTAGGACTATACCCTCGTGCTTGTACTACACTTTTGAAAGCTTTGAAACTAGATGCTTGGATATGTGCCACTTCCTTAGAGCCACCTGTTGTCTCTACTCAAGAAGCGTTAAAAGCTGCTATTAATAAGGTTAATCCAACATCGGTAAACTTGCTCGGATTGCAAAACTTAGGGAATGTGTTGTCTTTAATAGGCAAACTAAATGAATCTGAAACAGTTTTGCAAGAAACACTAACACTTGCTCAAGAGGTACGTTTAGAAAATACCAGTGATATTTTGCTCTCTTTAGGTAATACAGAACAGCTTATATATAGGCGTTTGCAAGAACAGTATCAATGGATAGAAGAACCACTGTTTCAAGAGACAATTGTAAATTTTATTCCAGAGAAGGCGCTGGCATCACTTGAAATTTATCAAGTTATAGAGAACGCACCACAAAGTTCTCAAGCAGTAAAATTACAAGCTCAACTCAACCGTTTAAGTTTATTGTTAGATTTTAACAACTGGTTAAATACAAAATATAACTTAATATATAATCACGCAAAAATTAATGATATTACTCAACAGATTCAACTTTTAGTGAATCAATTGTTGAAAAATCATTCTACATTTTCTCCATTATCAGCCGAGCAATCTATTTATGCCAAGCTGAAATTTGCTTATAACTTAAATCAAATTCCAAATCAACAACTACATTTATCAGCTATTGAGTATGCCCAAGAAGCGTTGCAAACTGCTAAAAACATAAACAATCAGCGATTACAATCTTCCAGTTTAGGTATGTTAGGTGAATTACAAACAGAGCTTTCGCAAACATATTTTGAGCAAGCTTTAAGCTTAGGTCAATCAGTCCAAGCATGGGATCTGGCTTATGAATGGCAACAGCAATTAGGTTCATTGTACGACAAATCAGGAAAGCCCGAACAAGCTAGGAGAGCTTATGCTGCGGCTATTGATAACTTAACTCAAGTTCGTGACAATCTTTTAACAAGCAATGCAGATTTACAGTTCTCTTTTTACGAACAAGTGGAACCTGTGTACCGTAACTATATACGATTATTACTAAGGGAACAGTCTCCTGATTTAGAAAGAGTAATTCAAACTCTAGAACAATTTCAAATAGCAGAGTTAGAAAATTTCTTACAATGCGGTAAACTCAATCTTGTTGCCTTAAATAAAATCCAAAATGTCGATAGTACAGCACTAGTTTATATTATTGATTTAAATGACACTATAGAAGTGATTGTCCAAACACCAGGTCGCTCTCTGGTTCATAACTCTGTTGATTCAAAGCTAGTCAAAATTCATGTTAATGCTTTGTTAGACCTTTTACAAGATAAAAGACTTGTATCTACTAAAGAGCGTATACTTATTTCCCATTATCAAGCGCTTTATAATCAATTAATAGTACCTGTTAAAAAATATTTGCCCCCGTCAGGAACATTAGTATTTACTTTGGATCGAGCTTTTCAAAGTTTACCTATGCATTTACTGCATGATGGCAAAGACTATTTAGTGAAACAGTATAGCTTTTCAGAGACTTTGGGTTCTCGGATCAGACCGCCTAAATTTTTACAACCAGAGCAGTTCAAGGCTTTGATTGCTGGCTTATCCAAAACTAGCCCTAGCTTTGCAGACCCAAATGCTCCCCAAGGTACAAAACCATTACCCCAAGCAAAACAAGAAGTAAAAGACGTTCAAAAACAAACACAATCTTCTTTGACGTTACTAGATGAAAATTTTACCAGTCAACAGTTTGGACACGAATTAAGTAAAGATAATTTTCCCATTGTTCACGTCACCACGCATGGGCAATTTAGTTCAGATCCCAAAAGGACAGTGATACTAGCATACGACAAGGCAATTAACGTACTAGAATTTGAGAGTTTGCTAAGAAATAGAACAATTGTTAATACAGATACAATCGAATTACTTGTCCTTAGCGCTTGCCAAACAGCCAAAGGTAACAAACGCTCAGCACTAGGCATTGCTGGAGTATCTGCCCAAGCAGGAGCGCGAAGTACAATCGCAACTTTATGGTTAGTAGATGCAAAATCTACTACTTTATTTATGGAGGAGTTTTATCAAGGATTACGAAATAAACTTTCTAAAGCCGAGGCACTAAGACTTGCACAGTTAGGCTTGATGTCAAATCCTGAGTACAGCCATCCGTACTATTGGGCACCTTTTTTGCTGGTGGGAAGTTGGTTGTAGAAATCGATTAATCGCAGTCCTTGTTCTACTTTTTTTAGCTCAGTTGAGTTGTTAGTATTGTTTGCTAACTGGGCAGATATCATAAATTGACGTTTAGCTTCGTTTGGTAAACCTGCCTCAAAATAACGCTCGCCCAACACTCGATAAAGAGTTGGGTTCTTACTATTTGTTGTGGCTGCTTTAGTTAATGCCTCAATACTTTCACCTAGAAAGCCTCTCGACATATATACAGCATCTAAATCAAGAGCAGTTTCATCTTCAGGTAAATCTAAAGATTTGATTTGCTCTACTGTATCTAAAACTTGTCTAATTTCACCTTGAGAAAATAAATTCACTACAAAAGTATCCGCAGCTAAAGGAGAATCATTCTTATAGGCAATAACAGTAATTTTAAATGCTTGGTTAAATTGCAGTTCTTTTTCGTCCATAGGGTAAGTTAATTTTGTTTGATTGACAATTTTTTGCCATTCAATTTCGTAACCGCTTAACTTTACTTTGTAATAATTAGCACCAGTAACAGGTCGCCAAGCTATCTCTGGTCGGGAGTTTAATATCGAGCTTGTATAAGGATAAATAATTGTTGGTTCTTCCCCTTCTCCTGTTCCACCTTTCCTGATAAGGCAGATCTCTACATTCATAGAATTACAAGTAGAGTTAGATAAACTAGGTTTTGCACACTTATCAGCGGCAATCACTCCACTAAATAACTTTAGAACTTCTCCAGAACTAAAACATACTAAGTTAACATATTTGCCATTCAAGACTTCTAGTTTTTCTCCCTCGCATACCAAGCTTCCACGACTAAGCCGTCTGTCTCCTCTATTCAATATTCTTCCAATTGCTTCACAGCGAACCTGATTTCTTTTCATCCTTGCCAGTGGTACACTTGCTAAAATTGGTGTGACTTCTATCAAGATTAAGCTGAAAAATAAAAATTCTAAAACTCTTTTATTTAATTTCACTTTTTCAAGGTATTCAATAGTTATTAATTACTAACAGCTTATCATTTTTCTAGTATGCGATCTAGCAACTCCTGCCTCCACTCGAATACTTCTGGTAGACTGGACTTAGCCAACATACATGCTTCGACAAAAATCCTGGCATTCTCAATTTGATCATTAGCTTCTTCAACTTGAGCTAATAAGCAGTAAGCATCTGTTCTTTGAGCGTCTAACTCAGTTGCTTTTTCTAAATATATTTTAGCTTCGTCTAATTTATTTTGCATTAAACTTGCCCAACCCAAGTCTTTATATAAAGATGCTTGTAACTCTGGGTTTTGAGTTTTTTTTAGCCCTTTTAAAGCTAAAGCTGCTGCTATCTTATAATCTCCATTTTTATTCTTTAATCGTGCTAAAGCAGCAACAGCATGTATGGCTCGATCGCTAATTTTAATAGCTAATTCATATTGCTTTTGTGCTAAGTCATATTTTCCGCGAAGATCGTAGAAATATCCTAAACCGTAATTACCTTCCCAACTGTTAGGTTTCAATTCCAGTAATTTATTATAATTTTCTTCTACACATTTATCATCTTGTACTTGCTGGCACATAGCAGCTAAATTATTATATGCGGAAACATCACTTTCATTATATTGAATTGCTAATTTATAATATTTTTTAGCTATTTGAGGATTAGTTAAATTGCGAGAAGCCTTATCAAAATAAAATTGAGATATAGAAAACTTCACCTGCGAATTAATTTTGATAGCGCTATCAAAAAACTGTTGTGCTTCCTCAGTATTATTTATTGCCTCAGACTTTTTTCCTTGAGCTATCAAATAATTAGCTACCTCTGGTAAAACTATTTTGATGGTTCCAAAACTTATTATAGTAATGGATGCAACAGCCGCACTAATTATGAATAGTTTAGACCTAATTAATCTATGAATTTTACTTTGCAGAGGAAGTTTTCCTAAACGCTGCAAAATTACTCTAGTAGTTGGCGGACGCTGCCCTGGAAAGGGAGCCATCAGTTCATCAATAAAATCAGCAAAAGGCTTATCAATTTGGGGTGCATGTTTTCTCCAAATTAGCTTTCCTGTTTGTGAATCTGTTGACAGCTTTGTTAAAGCTATTCCTGTAACTAAATACACCAAAGTTCTACCAACAGCATAAAAATCTGATTGCGGTACTGCCTGACCATTGATCTGTTCTAAAGGAGAATAGCAGGGAGTGCGGATTACTGTAATTTCATATTGTCCACCAATCCCAATATCAGTTCCTTCAGAACTGCTAATCTTGGCTAAGTAAGTATTTGTCACCTCTCGAACTGCACCAAAGTCAATTAATGCAAGGCGACCATTAGTTTGAAGAATAATATTAGAAGGTTTGATATCTCTATGGAAAAAGCCAGAGCGATGTACCAAATCCAAAATCTTCAATAGTTGTTGCAATAAATCTAAAGCTAAAGCCTGAGATACTCTTCCATAAGCTTTTACCCATTGTTCTAAGTTTTGTCCTTCAAACCTTTGCATTACTAAACAATGCAACTGTAAAGAACTTTCATCTTTAGTGAAAGTAAAGTAATCATCCATCGTTACAGTAGGAATACCCGAATGCTCCAATAGTTGGAGAACTAATGCTTCTCGCTCAAACAACTGCATTAATTTGGAGTCTTGCGATTTTAGCACTTTCATCACCTTACGAGTGCCTAAATCATCTACCTCAAAAACTTCCGTATAGTTACGTGATTCCAACGGAATTAATGGCTCAATCAAGCGTATCCGTTGATTAATTAATAACTCTGTTCCACAAGAAAGACACTTTTGGTCGTTATCAGAATTTTGTCGATTTTGACAATGAGGATTAATGCAGTAGCTCACATACGCAATAAATATTAAGCTGATTTTAAGTCAGGCAGTAGATTATGGTATTCTGTAGAACAATACTTTAACACATACTTTGTGACTAAAGGCTGTAAACTTAATAATACTTCCTTCTTAATACCTTTTTTTTGCTCTAGTAAAGAGCGTTCCACTAAAGCCTCTAATGCTTCAATTAATCTTGAAGTTGTTACCTCAGTCTTAAATTCATATAATACTTGAGAAACGGAAATTGAATCAGCAGAAGATTTAGTGAGTTTCTCTGCCAAATAAAACATGATTCTCTTTTCTAGATTTGTCAACCTACCAGATTCACCAAACAGTTCGTCCAAATTTTCTTGAAACAGATCGGTCATGAATGTAGTTTTACATTTAAAAAATTCTTCTACGCTTCCACCAAAAAAATCTTGAATTCTACTAGCAACTATCTGTAAAGCTAAAGGATTACCACGATAAATTTGAACTAAATCCCCCCATTTATTTTCGTCACTCAATCCTTTCGCTCTAAAAATTTCTAAAGCTTCTTTTCCTAAGCCTTCAATCTTGACTATTCTAGCTGGTTGTCCCTTACGTTGTAAACGGACTATATCAACAAAAGGTTCGCGACTTGTTAATAATAAACAGCTTTTATGCTGTTCCTCTATTAATCTTCTAAAAAAGATACTATAGTCTGCATATTGCTCGCCATAAGGATTGGAACTCGCGTTCCTATTCCCTTGCAGTATTGATTCTGCTGAGTCCAAAACAAGCAAATAACGCCGAGATCGCAGTTGGTCAAGCAACATAGTGACTCTAGCTTGATTATGTTCTGGTAAGCTTAACTGCTGATTTTCCGACTCAAATAACAGCTTGAGAAGATTGCTAACTAATTCTGAAAGTGAAGGAGCATAAGAAACTGGTTTCCAAATAAAAGCATCAAATTTTAGCGAACTCTTACTTAGAACCTCAAATAATTTGGCAACTAAAGCACTTTTTCCAATTCCTGCTGCCCCAATTAATGCTACACAACGCTCTTGAGCAACTAATTCTTTTAACATCGCTAACTCAGGAGTCCGACCATAAAAATTAGATACATCAGGTGGATACCCTCCCATAGTAGGTAAAGTATCTAAAGTTTCATCCAAACTTTCTGACCAGCTATTACCCACAAGCCTCACTTGGTTTTCAAGGATACGTCGCAAACGTTTTTTTGTTACTTTTTCTCCGTTACCTAATATCCCTGTTAGTAGCACCCAAAGTGTAGGTGCTACTCGGCGTTGTAAAAATTCATAAGTGTAAGACCCGTTCTGTGCAATTTCCTTGTAGTCTAGGTCTAACCAAGCTGCCTCAATTACAATTTTTTCAGCTTCCTCTAGCCACCTGCCTTGCTTTGCAAACACCAGGTCGTTTATTACTTTGATAGCTTCTTTGGTATTCACTTGAATAAAACTCCTTGCAGGCTGGTAAAGCAATCTACAAACGCTCTGGAAAAGTTTAAACTTTTAATGGCTGGAAAACTTCTCGCTTTACTATAAGTGATAGTGTACTAAGATTAACAAGATTTTGCTCACTTATACTAAAAACTCTAATAAGATTTTACTATATATTTTTACTTGCCTAAGTTGCTTATTTAGCTCTGTACTGCTATATACTGCAATAAAGTCCAAACTTTTTGCAGGCTGAGTATCCGGAAAATCGCCCAAAAGCCAAAGCAGTATCCAAGGTCTAAGCCCAGCATTTGACAAATCCTGGACTTGCACCTAAGTCCTAAGTCTGATTGAGCGAGACGTTTGTGGAAAAATTTTTAACAAATGTGGAGGATTTTAACGCAAAAAATCAAAATTTCGTCAGATCGTAGATGACCAGAAGTCTAAAAGCAACCTAGTTTAAGAAAGACATGGAGGCGAATTTACGCAAATACATGCATTCACGGACAAAGCGCCACTAAGGAGTAGCGCTTCGTGCCAGTTTTAAATTTCATATGGCTTCAGAGCGGGGTTGGTCTCAAAGAAACAAATAAGTGGGTATTATAGTTTGCCGACTGTATTCCACTAGGTTTGCCCAAGAGTTAAATCCGCGCTGCCAACTCCTATTATAGGAGTTACCGCATAACTTTTACAAGTTGCTGTGGTAATTTTTAGCTGTCGAAATTCATAAGTTTCTGTAAAGTTAGGCTTGATAAAAAAAGATTGCGAATTTTGTAGTTGAAAAGTAGCAGCGCGTCTTAACGCGATCGCTTATCAGTCATCAGTTATCAGTAAGGAAAATCCTTGATAGCTGTGAACTGATAGCTTGTGGCTGATTCAACCCCCTCTGATGGTGAAAAACCAACAATCAGAGGAAAAATCGTGAAAAATGGATGCTTAACGCAGATAACTCCCGCACGTCCAAAACTTTGGGAGTGGCTATCTCACAAAATTGAAACGGCAAGAATTGAGAAACAGCGAGTAGGAATCTGGCTAGAAAACCTGAGAGTGATGACGGGAGAAGGAATTGTCATCACAAGCGAGTGCTGGTCAGATTACGGGTTGCTTTTGGGAGCAAAACAAGAGTTGCTTTCACTAGTGCAGGAACTAGAACCGAGTATAAAGCTAGCGATAGTTATGTCGCCCGATTTTCTTTTAACGGGCATCGTAATTGTAGAGACTGGAGAAATAATAGCCTTTACCAGAGGACTAGCTGCATCTTGGGCTTCGGGTGAGGTGTATTTTGGTTTAACTGGGGATACAGAGTTATGAAAAATAACTCTGTATCCCCGCCTGAAGCAGTTGTCTACCCTAACAACCTAATAGCAGCTTCTTACCATGAGTTAGCACTTGGTAGTGCCATCCACCCTGCTTTGATCGAGCGCAACTTCTTCCACATTGAAGGAGATGCAGTTTACGACTACCTATTTATCAGTGACAAAATTCCTCGGAAAAATGCAGGTCGAGTCACAGATGGATACTTAAAACTATACGAGCATCTCCTGGCTGGAGCGACTAGAATTGGTTCGCTTGACCCGTACAACCATTGGTTGCCAATGGAATGGGGACGGATAAAGCCCAACTTCCCGCGCATGGATTGGGAAAAGGGTAAGTTAGTTAAGTACGAGTCGCCCCCCAAAACGCCTAACCGCGTTACTTACTTTGATGTGGCCGATTGTATTTGGAATTTGGTGGCACTACGGTATAGCATTAAGCGTTATCACTCCCCTCTGGCGTTGAGGTTACAAAATAGGCTTACTCCACTGATATTTTGGGAATGGGTACAACGGCATCCAGAGATCCCCATCATTTTATGCGAAGGCGAAAAGAAGGCGGCTTGCTTACTCAGCTTGGGATTTGTAGCTCTAGCACTCCCTGGTATTTGGAACGGACGAGTGGGTAAAAAGGATTTCGATGAAAGGCTGCATCCGGATCTACTACCACTGGCACAAAAGGGGCGGAAATTCATTATTCTGTTTGACTACGAGACGAAGCTAAAAACCCGATGGTCGGTGTATCAAGCCACAGTTCGCACAAGCATTGCGATTGAGGCGGTTGGCTGTACTTGTGAGGTGGCACTACTGCCAGGGCCCGAAAAAGGCGTTGATGATTTTGTAGTTGCTAGAGTTGAGGATGCTAACGCATTGCTGACGGCGATCGCCCATGATGCTCACTCATTGAAAGATTACCAGAGTTTGTTTCTACTCAAGCACCGGGGACTGAGAAAATATAAACCTGATGCAATTGTTAATACAAAGTACTTGTCTGATGCGATTTTGGTAGAAGACAACACCGCGATCGCACAACCTCATACAGTATGTATGTCGCTGCCCAAAAAACAAGTTGAACCTTTTGATTTTCTTCATCAGCCAGAGCCAGCCCTTGAAATACCCCCAGACCATCGAGTCAAAGTCAGGTACAAGCTCAAAAAATTGAGGCAACAGCAACAACCAAGTCGTGTTGTGTTCCCCCGAACTGGACTGGTAGTATTAATCAGCGATATGGGTACTGGTAAAACCGAGTTAATGCGTTGGTGGCGTGATGCTCACCCAGATCAAAGATTTCTCAACAACGGGCATCGGGTGAATCTGCTCAAAAATCTAGCAGAACGTTTGAAAACCTTGATGTATTCTGACCTTGGTTATGCTGGCATGGCCCAGGCAACGGCACTGAGCATTACCATCGACAGTTTATATAAGTTAAATACCCAGTCCTTAACTTATGGCTGCATTTTCATTGATGAAGCTTGCCAATACCTGACTCACCTATTACTGAGCAAAACCTGTAAGGAACATCGCGCCTTAATCCTGGAAACACTACATTATATTGTCTACAACGCCCCCCTGGTAGTGATTGCCGATGCACACATGGATGACACAACCATTGAGTTTTTCAAAGCGATGCGACCAGAGAACGAGCAACCATACATTATTAAGAATGAGTTCAACAACGGAGATCGCACTATTTACTGGTACGAAGGACAGGATTCTTCGGCGCTGGTGGCTCAGATTTCAGCTGCACTGATGATTGGTCACAAAGTCATGGTGGTCAGCGACAGTAAGCGTTTCATTAAGAAACTGGAAAAATCATTTTTGCTACACATTGAGTTATCTCCTAATGCCGACGAGATTGACTCCACCAGTGATTCTCCATCTACTAACAATAGTAAGCGTTTGCCAAAATTACGGATTTGGTCTGTGCATTCAGATAACTCTGGCAGTGACGAGAATGTGGCCTTTATTAAAGACATCACTAATGCCGTCAAAAATATAGATATACTTTTGGCTTCCCCCAGTCTGGGAACTGGTGTAGACATTCCAGACTATCATTTTGATTTAGTGTTTGGGGTGTTTCATGCCATCAGTCAAACTGCAACTGAGTGCGCTCAACAACTGTGGCGCTATCGTCCAAAAGTGCCGATTCATGTTTGGGTCGCGCCGAAGCCACCTTTTGGATATTTGGATACCAACCCGACTAAGATTAAACTTAGACTACTCCAAACCAACGAGATTACAGCTTTCTTACTGCGGATCGACCGAGAGTCAGGCTTGAGGGGCGCTGAGAAAGACTGGGCGTTAGATGCTTACTGCAAAATCAAATCTGCTCGTCACCAATCCATCAATAACTTACGTACAGACCTGCGCGAGTTGCTTAAGCACATGGGCAATGAGATTATACCCCTGGGAGACGAGAATGATGCCCCAGCTTGGGAATTGTTGAAGACGGCGGCGTCCGCTCTCGACTCGGCTCATCATCATGCCGTCGCCACTGCCAAAAACATTACTCAAACAGAATACCGCGCACGACAAACTAAGGATTATCTTTCGCCTGATGAGATGAACGAATGTGAAAAATTCCGCATTTACGATAGTTATGGCATGGAAGTTACGCCCCTATTAGTCGAGAAGGACAACTCCGGTAGACTCATTGGGGCGCTTGCTGCTCTTGAGGCCATCCTTTCACCATCAGATGAAATCATCCAAGACTCCAAGACTGGTAAACAGTACCCTGCACCGCCAGCATTCCTTACCCAACTAGACCGCGCTGAACGCGACAAACTACCGTTTTGCATGGATTGGGGGAATTACTCGGCTCGATGGCTGGCCAGATTTAACTTAGGATTGCATCACATTCTGGGATCTTTAGTAGCCGGGGCTGAAATTACGGCGGCTGACCCACATCTATTAAATATGACAGCGATCGCCATTCGATGTGCTGCTCACATCAAAGCAATTCTTGGTTTTACTGTACCAACCGATTGTCAACCTATTTGGCTGTTGGCCACAATGCTTGAACAACTGGGGCTAAAGTTAGCTTGCCGCAAGCAGGGCAAACGCGGTCAACAGGTGAAATTATTCTCGCTGTCGAAGGCAGAATTGGATTTTGCACTCGCTGTTATCGAACATCGACAAAGCAAGCGTGCCGAAAGACAATCAGCATCAGGCTTAGAGCCGATTTTCTCCCCCGTATTCGCCCCCCCCCATAATGGTATAGGAAACTCCCTAGTTGAAGGGGTGGATACTACACAACCAGAAGAGGCTCTTGGGCATAGATCTATAGCAGTAACCCCTAACGCAGTACGGGGGTGCACAGAGGCACAGGGGCAAGAATCTCTCTCCCCTGCTTCCTCCACAGATCGCATTACTTTACTTCACTGCGTGGAAACCCTTCGCTCTGGCATCGCCCAAGGTGTAGAGGCTCTTAAGGGTATCCTCAAGCGATGGACTGGGGATTGGCGGTGGGAGGTGGTGCTGGAGTTGGAGGCGATAGCGCTCAGTGAACTGCGCTCGTTGGAGGCAGCAATCCCAGAATTTTACGAGTGGCTGTCGGAGGAAGTGTTGCCTATGGAGGGCAGCTAAACTCGTGCCACAACTAACCGTATTTTCTGAGTAATTTCTACTTTTGCTTTCAGCGAATTTACGCTAATTACGCTCGTATTGCTTGCAAATTTGTTTTTTAAGTAAAATGAGGTTAATGCCTTTGCATGACTGATTTTTTGGGAACTTCGACTTTCCTGGTTTTCTCGAAGTCGTTCTCTTCAATCGGTGCAAGCAGCGATAAAGATGATACTGCTCCCAATACTTGTTCTTCTTTCACCTCCAGGTACTTGTAAAGCTCGTCCAACGTGCGATGCCCGGAAATTTCCTGAATCACTCTTAAGGGAATTCCAGCATTACTCATTGAAGTGAGTGCTGTACGGCGAAAGCTGTGAGAGCTTACGCCTTCAATTCCGACTCGTTGGCAAGCAACTCGCACTATCCACAGTGCTGAATCTCTGTGCAGGTGGGTACTAGCTCTCTTGTGATCGGGATTTCCCGGAAATAGCCACGGCGAATCATCTCGCGGTTTATATGCTTGTAGCCTGATTCGCAATTCTTGAATTACGGGTATGGCGCGGGTAGCCAGTTTCCCTTTCGTGTTACCTTTGCGAAAGGTGATTTTGGCTCGAACTTTTCCTTTGGAGTCATAGACATCGCGCTTGAGCAACGTCACGGCTTCCGAAACCCGACAAGCGGTGTAAAGCATGACGGCAAACAGTGCTTTGTCTCGTAGTGAGTCTACCCCCTGCGAGAAGAGAAGTTGAATTTCTTCTGGCGAGAGTATCTTGGCTCTGCCGTGTCTATCAATCTTCAACTCGGCTCTCCTATTACCGCCCCCATTGTTTTCTCATTATCTCAGTCTAGGGGGACACCTTTGAGCGCGTGCGATCGTGCGCCCGTGCAGATGATGACTGGCAACTAATAAGGAATGCGGCTCTTGAGTGCCAAGCAGGGCAAGACTTTCTACACAGTGCGTATAGACAAATATCTATTGTTGGTTCGCGGACTAATTGAAAATCCTCACCCCAATCATCAGCAATCAGCTTACCTTTTTCTCTTCCCAATTACCCAGTCAGCAGTATACTTGAGTATATTGTTACTATATAGACATCTTCTGTACCACATCTACACACAATGCTCACTCCTATCTGTCTCTTAAAAGCCAACTGGGGTGAGGCTTTCTATACAATTGGCTTCATATGTATTTACACAATCAACAGAATCATTACTGGGAGGGCTATTTTGCCAGTAATGATTCTGTAGAGTTGCCCCAAACACCTACAAATACGTGAAAAATCTGACCTCACGTGGTAAACTGTCTATACCAGGGTTAAAGGATACAAATATGACAAATGTAGAGCGTGAATCGATTAACTTCCGATTACCGAAAACCCTGGTTAAAGCACTTCGCCTTGCTGCACAAAAACGTAAAACAACCGCTACAGAATTGGTAATTCAAGGTCTACACCAAGTTTTAGACGATGTGCCAAGTACAAAAGAAACTGTAGAAAATCGCTTGCATAAACTTGAAGAAGATTTTCTTCGTTTACAAGAAAATATCGGCAACCTTTCTTCTTCCAGAGAAAGCAACATTTCTGCCAAGGTAGAAGAATTATCTTATAAGCTGGCACGATTTGAAGGGGTATTGTTACAAATGCAAAATAGTATCAACGCATCAAGGTCACGCAGCAAACCATCAAGTGCTTACCTCTACCAAACGAGTGCACCAGTCAAGCTTGAACCCCGTAATGCAGAACAACTAGCCTCGCGTTTTGGCACTAGTGCATCGACCGTCGAAGAAAAACGTGCAACTTTGCGCCAAAAGGACTTTGAACGCTGGACACAAGACCGCGATTTGGGTAATCGTTCGTGGCGATTTAACGAGAACGACGGGCTTTATCATCCAGTTTATTAAAGAAGTCACAAAACAGGTCGGAAGTCGGAGGTCGCAAGTCGGAAGTCGGAAGTCGCAAGTGCTTGCTGATATGCGATTCGATATTTTGGCAATCCAGCCCAGGATAAGCGCTCGTCTTTTGCCGACCAATGGTCGGCATTTTGTTTCATTGGCATCCTCCCCTGCTACACCCGCAAGGGTTAGCGGGGGATTCCAAAGATCGCTTGCTGTCAAAAAATCAACTACCCTCCTCCCTAATTTCGCTTACGCCCAAATTCGGTCAAAGGATGTTTCATTTTTGACCCACAATTCATGAGGCAGTGCGTTGGGCGGCTCTGCCGACTTGAAGCAACTGCCGTCTCACCGCCACAGTCGTAGACTTGGCGGGAGTCTTCTTGCGGAGATTAGATAAATAAGTTAATTGGCGCTCGCTCCTTTAAATCAATAGTTTTGAGACGAGAGATTTTAATGGAAGAAGCTTGATGTATTATTTGGGTAGTTTTGGCTTATTTGGGTAGACAGAAGTAGACCACAGCTAAACATCAAGTTTGATACCCATAACAACCATTCATTATTTTGATGCTTGAAGATAGAATAATCCCACTACTAATTTGCTCTACAGAATCACAGAAGCTTTATTTCGAGGTATCTATTTCACTCTTGGAGAAAGTTTCCGCTTGGAATCCTGAATTATCAGCACAGCCGCCTTTATCGATGAGCGATGCTATTTCTATCGGTCGGGCTGAGGCGTACCGAAAACGACCTCAAATTGAGGCTTTTGCTTGTATATCTGCTTCGATTCAGTCTGTCCAACCCAATCCAAAACCATTCTTGTGGTTTTGGTATATTGCATTTGCTCCCGCAAACGGCGAGCATATTTACTACTTAGACCGCAGCGAGGTCGTTTTGCTCTTGGACGGTACAGTAATCGAACCAAGAGTTGTTGCTATCAGCTAGCGTCAAGTTCAATCTTCCGCACCCTTACCCGGATTTTTCACAATTTGTGGCCAAGCAACGAAGAAGGCTGTTGGTTTTTTTGCCATAAATTGTAGCATTTGGACAGCGAACGCCTACAGCGAAAGCTATTATGATGGGCTAGTCCGCGCATCATGATAGGCACAAACGAGGTGAGGGTTACGGGGATTAAAGAGCCAGCGATCGCCAACACCAAAGAACAGATTGATAAATACTACACAACCACAACAGAGAAAATCTGGTGGGATCAAATGCAATGACACAAATTTTTTCAACTAATGAAGCTCTTGTAGAAATTTCATATTCTAGCTAGAATATGAAAACCATGTTCTAACTAGAATATGAATAATCAAAATCCACAACTTGATTTAATTTCAAAGCTTGTCGCCGAAAGGCTCACCAACAGACAACAAGCATCATCAGCCAGTCAGACGTTGAGCAAAAAACAGCGACAATGGAACAAGCTCAAACTTGAACCAGTTTACTTACTGAGACTAACAGTTAAAGTAGGTGTACAGACATTGCGCTTGTCAGGAATGCACTTAGGCATTAATCCTGAAGTCATGCAGCTGTTAGAAGATACGGCCAAGGGTGGGTATCGAGCCAACACTTCGCAACGATTAAAAGATGCCGCGAACATACTTCAGGCCCGGCAGAAGATTATTTACAACCGTTACACCGTATTGAGTGAACCCTTTCGTCTCGTTCATGAAGCCTCGCTACCAGATGCCCTCGAAGCAATTGATCTGATGCAGCAAGAAGCACAACAACTGCGGCAAGAAATTGTAGCTGCTCATGAAGAGGAGTTCACGGCATTCTTATCTTGGGCGCATCAGGTACTAACACAAGCCCATTTAGAGCCAAAAGCGCTCTTGGCGGCGCTAACTTACTATGCTGATGCTTATCCCACTCAAGAAGATGTAGAACAGTGCTTACAGGTTGTGGTGGAAGGCCCAATCAAGATTCCTTCCTTAATTGAGGATGCCCAGGCGCAAGTCACACAAGCCCAGCAGCTCCTAGCAGAAGAAGCATTAAAAATAGAACAGTCGAAACTAGCGCTGATACGTCGTTCACAGGAAACTCTCGAACAAACCCTACTTTCTACCCTTTACGATGCCCAGACGAGAAGCCGAGATGAAGCATACGGGAAATTAGCAGAACTTTTGTCAAGTATGACTTGCAGTGGTGAAGATGTTACTCTTCGCACAATCCAAAAGTGGCAGACCTTGCAGCAACGCCTGGAAACATTGACCCAGTACGATAATAGTCTTGAGCCAATAGTACAAAAAACGGCACTTCTTCAACACTTATTTCAAAACGATAAACAGAACTTGCATGACATTCAAGTCCTGATGGACGACTTCAGAACGATGCTCAAAGAGCGGGTAAAGCTTGAATCACATAGTGCTGGCATCGCTCAACTGACAAAAGCTTTAGCCTTTGATGCTGATTATACTGAACTGCTAAAACAACTAGAAACTTTGGCTGATTCTCCATCGCCAGAGGAATTTCACAAGCTCAAGGGCAAGCTGGCGGCTATGGATGCTTTGTTACGCATTCGCTCTAAAGCATTGAAACAGAAGTGGGTTGAAGCAGAAAACGCTGTCCGCAAACAAATAGGTCTTGAGGAAAGACCAACCGAAGAGTTGAAGGAAGCTATTAACAGTCCAGATGAAAATGACTCAGACGGTGAACTCAAACAGTCAACAAACAGTTTTGTAAACAGAAAAACAACAACACCTTACGATTTAGACGCTGGATTTTAATTTAAATAGGAATTTCATATTCTAGTTGGAATACGAAAATGGCAAAAACTACCCCAACTACTGTAAAAAACGATAAAACTGGTTCAAATTGTGAAGAACGGCTTGGGCAGTTGCGTCAGGAATTAAACAAAATCTTTCTGGAACGTAGTACTGTTATCGATGGTGTATTGGCAGTACTTTTGACCAATAGCAATGCGGTGTTATTTGGGCCGCCAGGGTGTGCCAAATCTTGGCCGGACTGTGTATGGAAAAAAGAACCCAAGGAGCGGCAAAAGATAGCACAGATTTTGAATCAGGTTATCCCTGATGTCAATCAGCAGGCAGTAAACTGGTATGACGCAGCCAAAGAAGAAGTCAAAAAAGTACAACTTGCTGCTAAAGAATACGATCTCCGTCCTCGTAATGATACAGAGAAAAATCTCATTGAAACTGCGGATAGTGCTGCCAAGCATTTAGAGGATGTCTCTCGTCAAATTGAGAAGTTGCTGTCCCAGAATCAAGGTAAGAATGTCCGTAGGGCAAAGCGAATGCTGACGGACATCAGGGAAGATTTGATGTTAGAGGTCGCCAAGTACAAAGAGAAAGTTTACTCGTAATTGAGATTCTAATTAGAATATGAAATATGATTCCTGAAGATTTTCCACCATTTGTTTATGAAGTCAGCAGTCTCTCCCGGCTGTTCTGGAGGGAGTTTGCGATTAGTTTTCATGCTGATGAATTGTTTTCTCTTGGCGTGAGGCTGCCAGGGTTTCCTAGTTTTACAGTTGAAATATTTCATCGGCTATACTACGAAGGAGCACCAGAAAAACTAGACCCATCACCCCCGGAGAGTGCTTGGGCAGAAAAACTCCATGATGAATTTTCAGAAATAATCGGATTTGAGAATCTGGTACGGCAGTGCGAGGGCAATCAACTGGCTTCCGGAGTAGCGACAATGGAATTCTGCAAAACAGTATTAGACCGATTGCCTCAACCCAGGTATAAGTTACAAGATCCACAGAAATTAAGGGACTTGATTAAGCGTCTTAAAAATTCCTCCCAATCTCCAGCAAAAATTCTCCAGCAGATGTCTACTCTCAACAAACAGGAGAAAAAAGAACTCAACGACCTGATTGGCTCAGTCGGGGATGATACAGATCAAGTGGTGGCAGCACTACGTGAAATGGGTAAATCAGCGGTGCAAGATGCCCAGTATTATGCTCAAGGCTTAGACTCCTCAGAAATCCGGCAAACGATAAGAGCAGCGGTGGCAGAAACCGAGGAGAAATTATCACAAGCCACCCAATGGCTAGAAATGATGGGTTTAAGCTGGGGGATAGAAGAAGGAACAGAGCAGACCGTTTCCTCGGCCCAGAAGATGGAGCTTGCTAATAGAATTGCAACCAACGAAAAACTTAAGCTGATTGCAAAGCTATCAGGCTCCTTGAAGGATATTGCAGATAAAAAGCGCCGTACTAAAACTTTATATGCTTTTGGCGAACTCAGCACTATTGAACTGGGGAATAATTTAGCTCGACTCTTGCCTTTGGAACTTCAGAAACTCGCTGGGCCAGAACTCTTTCCTTTATTCGCCAAAGGGTACTATGAGCATTCTCTACTTCAGTACAAGATTGTAGGTAAGGAGAAAAAGTCTAAGGGGCCGTTGATTGTGTGCTTGGATTCTTCTGGCTCAATGGCGGGACTCCCTGATACGTGGGCCAAAGCAGTAACAGCAGTTCTGTTGCAAATTGCTCACAAGGATAAGCGCCACTTCCGTGTCATCCATTTTGATACTAGGGTTCGGCAGACAGATGATTTTCCACCAAAATGCCATGACTACCGAAAATTTCTGGACTCGATGCTGAGTTTTTATAGTGGTGGGGGAACAAATTGGGAACCAGCTCTGTTTGAAGCTATTAAATGCCTAGACAATACCAAGAGCTTGCACAAAGCAGATATTGTTCTAATTACAGATGCTCTATGTGATATGTGCCAAGACGTTCTAGAAAAACTCTCTTCTCACAAACAGCACCTTGAAACAAATATTTTCTCCATTCTAATTGGAAACCATAGTGAAAAAAATCTGACAAAATTCAGCGATCGCATTTGGGTAATTAGAGATTTAAGTCCTGAAGCCTCGAATCAAATTGAAGAACTATTTTTGATTTGAGCTAAAAGCTGCTCTTGAGGCTCAAATCAATCTTCCATACTCCATTTATCGCTCTCACGCGGGGAGCAGTAGCCTCCCCTTGAGCAGCGCACTTTCCCTATCCGGCGTTGCAGTTGTTAAAGAGCTGTGGCGGTCAGTTTATGGTTCCAATCGAAGTCTGAAAGTCAAGGGTGGAGGGAAAATAGTTTTAATCGTATTTTTTGTCGGATAAAAGATAAGGGTATCTTATTTTGTGTTGTGCCGACGTATAATCGAGTAGGGAGGTCGGAGGTCGGAGGTCGGAGGTCGGAGGTCGGAAGTAAGAGTGTGGAATAGGTAGTGTTATGGATAAAAATGTTGGAATTGTTGATAAAAGTAAGGTGTTTGCAATCAGAATTATCAAAGCTTGCAGTTTTCTTGATGAAAAATCAGGTATCTGCCGCACGCTATCAAAGCAACTGCTACGTTCTGGTACGAGTATTGGTGCGAATGTACGAGAGTCGCGGTCGGCGCAGTCTGATAGAGATTTTTTGCACAAAATGGAAATTGCTTTAAAAGAAGCACGCGAAACTGAGTACTGGCTAGAAATTTTGATTGAGTCTGAAATTGTAGAGAAATCTAAATTTTATCCGCTACTTCAGGAAGCTGATGAAATAGTGAAGATACTCGTCGCTTCTACCCGCACAATTAAACAAAGGTTAAATGGCAGTAAATGAATCTTCATTTTTGTATTGCTAGAATCCTGCTACAGCAATTATTTTAGTTTATTTTTATTGTTAATTTAGCATACCCACTCTGGGAGAGCCCTTGTGATTAATCTTCATTGAGTAACTAATCAATCTTTCTGTTGGTGTTTTCGGACTTTTTCAGCAAGCCCTAATTACTTCCGACCTCCGACCTCCGACCTCCGACCTCCGACCTCAACTATTTAGTAATTTTATGGTCAACCGTCCCCCGATTCTTAAACCAGAAGAGACTTACACCTTCCGTAGATACTTTGATTTAAGATTCGCTCCAGCCGATATTCTGCGTGAGTTGGATGCAACTTTAACCAAAACGAACATAAATTTCCCCTGTAGTAATTATGAAATTACTCGCTTGGCTGATTTAAAACAGCGATTAGAAGAAGCGATTACTCGTGTCAGTCTCACTAGTGAAGCAGCACGAAGGGAAGTTTTAATTGCTCCTATATTGTTGGAAGTAGCACATATTACCCAAGCAATAATTAATATTGAATATCCGATTGAAGTGAATCAATTCTTGCGGGGAGATCTGGATTATTACTTACAGTCTCAACATCAAATACTAGTTGTGGAAGCAAAACAAGCAGATTTAACACGAGGGTTTACACAACTAGCTGTGGAATTAATTGCTATGGATTCTTGGATAGAATCAGACGAACCGATATTGTACGGCGCAGTGACAACAGGAGATATTTGGCAGTTTGGAAGTTTCCAAAGAGGTAGTCGGCTTGTAACTCAAGATTTAATGCTCTATCGTATCCCAACTGATTTGCAGGAATTAATGCAGATTTTAGTAGCTATTCTCAACCCATCAAATTCTACAGAAAATTCTTAGTTAAATTGCTAGAGTGCAATCTGGAAATCAAAAATGATAAAAAGTGCAGATTCTTTACCACCCATCAAACTTATTTCGTTGGAAGATGAAGATAAAGTATTACCTTTAATTCAGCAACAGGTGAAAGGCATATCAGCAAAAATAGCTGCGCCTACTGATATTCGCCTTGTAAAGGTGCTGGAGTTTTTACGCAGCAATAACCTTGCACCTAACAGCCGTAAACTTTACGAACGCGAACTAAAGCGGTTCTTAGGATGGACGCAGATGCACTATCACGAGTTACGCCCGCGTCACTTTGGATTGTACAAAGAATATCTCAGAGATGAAGTAAAAACTGATGCACAAAAGCCGCTTTCAAAAAGCAGCATCAATGCCGGAGTTGCTGCACTAAAAAGCTTTTTTAAATGGATGTGTTATACGTATCCAGATATAATTGCTATTAATCCGACGCTGGGGATAAAACTAGAAAAAGTACCATTGCCACCAGCCCAAAGCCTAACACCAGAACAGATGGAAAGGGTGTGGGCGGCTTTGGAGCGACTGGGAGAAACAAAGCAACGGGATACCGCACTAGTACACATTCTCAGTCACGGGTTGAGGGCAGGAGAAATTGTTGAGTTAAATGTTGGCTCGTTCGATGGTAAGCTGTTGTTCTTGCCCGACACTAAAACCAATGAACCACGCTTAGTACCACTAAAGAAAGAAAGCTGTGAGGTGTTACAAGAGTATTTGCGATCGCGTATTGAATCAGGGGAAGAATTGAATAGCCTGACGCCGTTGATGATTTCACACCATGCTTCATTTAAAGGCGAACGCTTGAGTTACCACGGCATTTACTTTGCTGTGGAGAAAATCGGAGAAATCGCAGGCATTGAAGATTTACATCCACACTCGTTTCGGCATACTTACGCTACTGATTTAATATTACTAGGTCTTGACCCGGCTCATGCAAGGAAGCTAACAGGGCATCATAGTGACAGAGCTTTTCGGCGATATACACTTCGTGGCGAGCAACAAGCAGCGATCGCTGCTTACTACCGTGCCATTGGGGAAGTTGAAACGGAGTAGGTGATGCCTTGGAATGTTGGCGATGAAGTTTTTATTGATGATGGCGGCTGGTTTGTGATTCAAGACTGTGTAATCACAGCAATCGACTATACGTCAGGCTTTTGTATGGTGAAACAATTAAAATTGAATAAAGAAACTGTACGCCAGATAGAGTCATTAGTCTGCCCTCACTCCACAATTGATTTTGATACAGGTTTATAGGATTGTAATTTAAAGGAGGATAACTGTACTAAACGTTGTGATAATTGTCCTAATCGGCAAGGCAATCGCTGTTTACCAGAATCGGAGTGAGCAATGCCCAAGCCGTTAGATCCAAAGTGCCAACTGTGTGCTAAGTTATCCGCAGCTAAGGCTAAAGTACTTCATGGGCCAGAGGGTGATGGCTGCTGGAATCCCAAAGTCTGTCACAATCGCCGTTCGTTCTACCGTAACAAGAGTAAAGATGATTCTGGGCAACTTGATGCGATCGCACTTGAGCCACCAGAAACATATTTTGCTGTGTTGTACTTATATAAAGAACCGGGGGATAAACCATTGCACGCTTTAGGTGCAGAGTTATGGCTGGGGCAAAAGCCAATCTGCCGCCTGGAGCCGATTCACTGCTTTGGGCTAACGGCTGGCAAGATACGCGCCTATACAGATAAGGTATTACAAGCGTTTGCCAAAGAATATAATGTTTCACTATATCAATATAAGGATATGTTTGAGGTTAGCCCAACGCATTGCCCAGTGCGTCCCTGTCCATTGCATCCTGAATCATGACCAGCTATCGCCAATTAACAATCTGGGATATCTTAGATGAAATATCATCAGATCCAGCCACTTGTTCGCTAGCTCCAGTGTGGGAATGCTTAGATACTGAGCTAGAAAATTTACCAACCGAAGCACAGTTAACAACAGCCGCGGCCGCATTTTATCAAATAGCAGATATTCTCAAAACCCGCGTCCAGTTGTTGTTGGAGGATATACGCGCCGACAGCGATACTGAGGGGCCAGTTATCAGTACTGATATCTTTGCTGGTTTGGTGCGGACAACCATGCACCTAGAATTGGATGACCTAATCGAAGAACCGCCAGCGCAGACTTTTAGACCACATGGGCCGCATCAGTTTTCCAATACTGCCCAAAATAATGATTCGGTGGCAGCGCCTGTTGACAAGGCGAACGTCCTAGCAATGCTACAAGAAGTGACGACTTTAGAAGATGTTCGTAACTTAGCAAGCGATGAAGATGTGCAAAAATGGCAAAGTGCGATCGCACAGTATCTTGCACAAGTAAAAGATGAAATTGCCCTCACTAAACTGCAACATCAGTTGAAAATGCCGATGGTGGAGGTGTGGTTGGGATTATTGCTAGGTGGCTTTAAATTAGAGCAACGTGGGGATTTTTACAATAGCCAAAATATTTGGGTAATAGGAAGTTCTTCTGGATGTTGGATGCACGAACAATAACCCACCCGATCTTTCAACAGAACCAATTTATTTAGATGTATAGTTTTTTCTTCCCCCTGCTCTGTGCTTCCTGCCCCCCTGCCTACATACCCGCATTTCTCACAAGAGTGTGGGAGGTGTGGGAGGTGTGGGAGGAGAGGGAGGTGTGGGAGGTGTGGGAGGATGGTGAAGAAATTTTTCCCCCTGTCTCCCCTGTCTCCCCACACTCCTTGGATTTCTCACTTGTGAGAAATCCAGGACATAGCGATTGATTATTTTTTTAATTGGAAGCCCCATTCATGGAGTAGCGATCGCTTATTTTTGCCGACCATTGGTCGGCATCATCTTTCAATGGACTGATTGATTTGGTCAACAGGGGAGATCCATAAAAATAAATCCGGGAGCCAACTCCTACAGCAGACGCTCAAGCGACGTGGTGCAGGAGTGGGCTCCCGTCGGTTATTCGTTTTAATACGATGAATGGATTTATTTAGGGTTTGTGCCCTGACACGGGCATTGAAGGATCTTACAATCTTACTATTGCCGATTCAATCAACACATTGATATTGAAAGCATAAAAATAACAAAATGCTGATTTTTTAAGCCCTTGAATTAGTATCTTAAGCAGGTTTTTGATAACTCCTACTCATCTATTGTTGCTTGCCAATTAGAAGCTCTGCATTGAGCAATCGTATCCATAAGTTGTTTGTGATGGTCAGGAATAGCATCAACAGCAGAGACAAGAAATTCGCGTAAGATCTCAGTTTGGCTTTTACCAACAGCTTCGGAGTAGAGCTTGATCTTACAGATGAGTTCTGACTCTACTCTAACTGTGACATTTTTGAGGTTAGACTGGAATATTTTTTTGCGACCCATTTAGGCTCTCCAATGAAGTTCTAATATTGCATTAATTGCTATCGATAATTAACTTACTATTAAAATAATATCATGTTTGTTAATTATATCGAGCTAAATTAATCTTTATATCCTTCATTTTTGATAAACTTTGAAGAAGAAACCAGGAGTCAGAATCAGTCTTTGTGGGGTATTCAGTTCCACTACCTATAAGCAACACCAAATCATAGGTTTGGTGAAGGCTTTAAACCCGTTTATTCAGACGCGACGCTCGAATACTCGCTCTAAGCGTACCCTACGGGGAAGCAAGCTACGCGCAGCGTCTCGTAGAGAAGCCATGCCGTTAGCAAAGCCTCTCGTAGAGAAGGCTTTACGCTGCCCTATCGTGGATTCGCTCTAAGCGTTCGCATAGCATCTCGTAGAGAAGCTATGCCGTACTCCTTCGGAGAAGCAAGCTACGCGTTAGCGTCTTTGAAGGAGAAGGCTTTACGCTGCGCTATCCGTCAGTCCTACATAATTCATGACTTTATTCTGACTCCTGACTTTTGAATTGTATTTTGATAATTTAAATAACTTTCTGCTCTCAATGAATATTAAAAAGAAAAAAAAGCTACCTTTACCTGTCTATTTAGATGAATGTGAGCGACAAAAGCTAGAAGAGATTGCTAAAACATGGGGTACTAATTTATCCAATACCGTCAAAAGGTTAATTAGGGAAAAGCGAATTAAGTAAACAAGTAATTAAATAATAAAATAATTATTTAATGCCAAAATAAAATGTTTCCTCAAAATGGAACGATCTAATATTGTTGTAGTAATATAATTAAATTGCTATGAGAAAAATAGTGATGCGAGAAAACCGAAGCTTTGGTACTAATTTCTAGCAGAAAGTAAACAAAAATTATTTGAATGATGAAAACAGGAGCAGTAATTGTGGCATCAAAGCAAATTTCAGATAATTCTAGGAGGCGAAGAACACAGGCCCAAATTTTCACCAAGATTCTAGGTAAATGGGGGCATAAATACCAGCATCATATTTATGCGATTGGGACAACAATGATTGTTTCAGGGCAAGCAATTCCAGCCCATGCATTTGGACTATTTGACCCGACCCAAATAGCCTTGACGTGTATGTTTGGAGGAACTGCCGCACAAGGTAATGCCTTGATGAGCACCCTACCAGCAGTAATCAATGCGGCAATCACAGTTATGCTGTTTGTTTATTTTGTGGCATCCGGGGTAAAGGTAGCTAACGCAATCGGGGATGGGCAGGAAATTACCCAAGTTATTCAACAGCCTGTTGGCATTTTTTTCATAACTTTGGTTCTGTTTATTGCCCAACAAATTCTATTTGCAGATATCACAGCAGCTTGCACGTGAAGTAGAGGTAAGGGTCAATGCAGTTGCATTGACCTAAAAATGTAAGATGAAAAACAAAAAAGATTTAATTTACATCAATCAATCGATTGGGAAAGCAGCACCAATAGGCATCTTTACAGGATTCCAATTTGCGGCATCTTTAATTTCCCTGGGGATTGGATTTTTTGTAGCATTCATGTTCGGGGCCGGAATAGTTTGGAGTATCTTAGCTGGAATATGGCTAGCGATAACTATATTATTTTTGTCTGGAAAAAAGCCTCACCTATTCTGGTCAAGAGTTTTTCCAATTACTCCTTTATGGGTGCGGGGTTACGTGAAATATTCGTCCCCGGCTCAAAAAATCAAAGTAGGTTCGCGTAAGGCTCCAAAATCATGGTAAACACGGCTTCTAAGAGTAGGAAAAAGTTAAGCGCTTTTGAAGATTATTTAGACTTGACTACGCTTGTGAGGCTAAAAAAGTCAGGCTATGTGATTGGAGCATATTTACTGAGTAAAAAACAGGTAGGGGATACCAACAATACTCTACAGTTAGTCTTTGGATACACTTGCAAAGGCATTCACCCAGAATTTAATTCATCCAAGCAAGTAGAAGCAGTTGCCGAAGCCTTTGAAAATGGTTGTAAAGAAATACCAAATGGTGAAAGAGTGACTTTCCGTTGGAGTTCGTTTTGTGATGATGGGAATGTAGTTGAATGTTATCAGGGACGTTTAAGTAATCCAGTATCTGAAGAAAGCGAATTTTTAGATTATGCTCAACTAGCCAGAAGCCAAGAGTTGATAAGGAATCAGCAGCGCAAGAATATTGCTTTAAGCGTTTATACAACTTTTACAGTCAAACCAGGTGGAACCGAGCCAGGAGATCCGATAGATAGGGCTATTACTAAATTGTCCAACTTTCTTGAGCGCAAGTTTACGCCCACAGGTGCAAGTGAAATCACCAATAAAGTACTAACGCAGATTCTGGAAAAAGCGCTGAATATTTCTCTGAGATATCAACAAATATTGTCTGTTATGGGTTTGCAACCGTCACCAAAGAATGATTTGCAACTATGGAGAGAATTATCTAACCATCTTGGTGCAACACCGACCAAAGTTCCTCATACATTAGTTTTTGACGAGCAAGGATTAAGAGAAGAATTTAACGAATCTGCAAGTTCCGACTCTCAACATTTAGATCGAATTCATGCAGTTTCTGTTCTACTGAACAATGGTGTACCTTACGCGGATCGCAAATGGGTATGTCTTTCGACTCGTGACGGGAATAAGAAATATGTTGGCGTGATGACGCTTGCTCAAAAGCCAGAAATCTTTCAGTCTGTTGCCGAACAAATCTGCTTTTTGTGGAGCATTTTTTCTCGCGACCTGATTTACGACATTGAAATTATTACAGAAATTAGCCCAGCAGATCGACAGATAGTGAGAGTTGCCCAGCAACTAATCACTAAGCGTTCGCACAACGCAACTCTCAGCTCAAACGGTAAAACCATTGACGTACAGTCACAAATTAATGTTGAGCGCTCAGTAGAAGCTCAAAAGCAACTATACACAGGTGATGTACCAGTAAACACCGCACTGATTGTCTTGGTTTATCGTAATACCCCACAAGAGATTGATGATGCTTGCAGGCTAATTTCTGGTTACGTTAACCAGCCGACAGAATTATCGCGTGAAACGCAGTATAGTTGGTTGATTTGGCTAGAAACATTGCTTTTATTGCAGAAGCCACAGTTGAGTAGTCCATACAATCGTCGCACAACTTTCTTTGCAAGTGAAATCATTGCCATGACTTGTGTGGTGCAAAATGCTTTTGGCGATGGTAAAGGATTTGAGTTAATTGCTGATGGTGGGCAATCACCAGTGAGTATAGATTTTTCCAAAACCAAGAACCTGATGATTCTGGGTACGACTGGCAGTGGGAAATCAGTATTGGTTGCTTCAATCATATCTGAGTGCCTGGGGTTAGGGATGTCAGTAACGATGATTGACTTGCCCAATGATGACGGCACAGGAACTTTCGGAGATTTTACACCCTACTATGGAGGTTTTTACTTTGATATTTCTAAACAATCTAATAATCTCGTTCAGCCCTTAGACTTGTCAAAAATTCCTCTTGAACAAAGAGAGGATCGTGTTAAAGCCCATCGCAATGACGTAAACTTAATAGTCTTACAGCTAGTGTTAGGGTCGCAGCAGTTTGACGGAATTCTCGCTCAAACTATCGAGTCTCTAATTCCCCTGGGGACAAAAGCTTTCTATGAAAATCCTGACATCCAACGTAGGTTTATAGAAGCTAGGGTAGGCGGACTGGGTTCTGCTGCTTGGGCTAACACTCCAACGTTAGTAGACATGGAAAAGTTTTTTGTGCCTACTAAGATTGATTTGGGGTATGAAGACGAGAACGTAGATAAAGCACTTAATTATATTCGCTTGCGGCTCCAGTACTGGAAAGCTAGCTCAATGGGGGATGCGATCTGCAAACCTTCAACCTTTGAAACCGATTCAAAACTTATTACGTTTGCTTTAACCAACTTGCAATCAAATAAGGAATCTGAAGTGTTTGCAATGTCTGCATACATTGCAGCTTCCAGACAGTCGTTATCTTGTCCGAATAGTGTTTTCTTCATGGATGAAGCCAGCGTCTTATTGCGGTTTCCAGCATTTTCTCGCTTAGTGGGTCGCAAATGCGCGACTGCTCGCAAGTCTGGATGTCGAATTATCTTAGCTGCTCAGGATGTAATTTCCATAGCGAAATCAGAAGCAGGGGAACAGATATTACAAAATATGCCTTTAAGGTTGATAGGTAAGATAGTTTCTGGTGCCGCGAATAGTTTTGTTGAGCTACTTAGTATTCCCCAAGAAATTATCGAGGAGAATGAAACATTTGTAGCGTCCACTCAAGATTTATACACATTATGGTTGTTCGATTACAACAAAACATATATCTTGTGTCGCTACTACCCTTCATACCCATTACTGGCTTTAGTTGCTAACAGTCGGCAGGAACAAACCGCACGGGATCGGTTTAAGTTGCAGTATCCAGATAAGTTTGATTGGCTATTAGAATTTTCCAAACATTATATTTCATCTATTAAGCAAGGCAATCCATTATGATATTTAAAGGTTTTTCCCGGCGGGAAATTATTCTATTTGTTTTAGCTTCATTTGGTGTCATCATTGGCGGGTTCCATCTGTATAGTCAATTCGCGGAGGAATCAGCCAAAACTAAGCAAGCTGAGCTAGTAGATTTAGCTTCTAAAGAAGAGAGATGCAAAGGCGATTTAATGATTGGAGAAAGCCGCGTTAAATCAAGCCGCAATCTGAGTAAATTAGTCAACGAAAATATTGCTCATCCTCGCTTGTCACAACCAAGCGCTGCCGCTGGTTTTACTCCTAACTCTCCATATCTTTTAATCCGCACAGTTGCAGTGCCTTTGATTCCTGTTGATGCGGCGGAAAAAAGAAATGATTTCTTTAAAAGTTTATCAGAAGCTACTAACAGCCCCCCTCCACCCTTAAAAGTTAATGCCAAATCTCTAGATGTCCAAAATAAACAAGCTGTAGTTTTTTCGGATTGTTCTGACAAACCTTTTGTAGTCAATATCAAGGATCTATATGAAATTTCCCAAACAGTTGATTACGATAATTTTTAGCAGCACTTGTGTGATTATAATCATTACTAATGTCCCGGCTCGTGCATTGGAAGTTCCAGCATTTCTGACTCAATTTCAGCAAATCTACCAATCTTTACAGAGGCACGTGGAAGCTTATAAAGAAGAGTTTGTACAAGCTTGGGACGACTTGGGAGAAGAGCTAACAAAAGAAATCAACTCTACAGTTGGTGACTTAGGAATACCAGATCCTTTAGATGCTGGCAAAAAGATTAAAGACATAATATCAAAGCAAGACTTCGATTTACTTGAAACGAATTCCAGCGTGCAAGCTCAAGGTGCTGTGATTGACTGGAATCAGCAATATAGCCGCGGTCAAGCACAATCTGTTTTAGGTGTATCAGGTCAAAAAGTGCAAGTACAAGAAGCGGAAATTTCCAACGATGCTGCTGTTACTTCGCTCGATAACGCTCAAGCAGCACAAGAGGATGTAATCACTCAAGACATCCTAAAAAAAATTGCCATTCAAAACCTTCAAGGTGCAACGATCGCAAAATCTATACACGCTGAATCACAGAAGCAATCACGTGCTTTAGCAGCTGCCAACATTAACTTAGCTGATATCTCTAGCCGAAGCAACGAACAAGCTAGAAAACAGCAAGCAGAATCCAATGCAACTGCGAGAGAAATAATTAGATCGTCTGCTGCTATTGATGCTTTCTGGGAGGAACAATAATGTTACGTTACTTGTTTGCTCAATCAAGTGGACAGCAGCCTGGAGAAAACACAGGTATGACAATAGCCCCTGAAATAATTGAATCGGCTTCCAGGGGTTCTGAGATGATGATTAACTCTTTTAAGGAAGATTGGTCTAACTTCGCTAATGGACAAGCGCCAGTCTACACGGCTGTAATAGCAATTTCCACGATGATTGCTGTTGTTTTAGTTAGCTGGTGGTCGTTAGGTTGGTATGCAAAGTTTTCTGATGAAGGTTTTTCGCCAGAGGTACTCAATGAGACTATCTTTCCATTATTGGTAATTTTAATGCTTACCAATAATGGTGCGATGCTAGCCAGTAGCTGTTTAGCTTTAAGAAATATTACAGTCACTATTAATAGAAATGTATTATCTATTACGAAAAACGGTGTCACGCTAAAAGATGCGATCCGGGCGACTAATTTAGACCAAGCTTTTATACTTGCGACTCAAACAGCTTTAGCGAATTGTGATGCTCTGACTGGCGTTCAGAAAGATTTAGAAGGAAATATTACTAATAAGCGGGAAGAATGCAAAAAGCAAACTATTGAAAAAGCTCGTCAGGATGCATTCAAAGTTAGAAGTGAAAAGAAACTAGGTTCGGGAAGTGGTAGTTGGAATCTGCTAGATATTGGTGGGGAAACAATAAACAATGTTGTCCAAGGTGTAGTATTTATAATCCTTAATGGTCTAGAAGCTGCTTTTCAGTATATACTTCAGCTTTCTTTTTTATTAACTGCTTATATTTCCCCTATTTTTCTTGTTCTCTCTTTATTGCCTGTCAGTAGCAAAGCAATTTATGCTTGGTTGTCCGGTTGGCTAGCTCTAACTTTGGTGCTTGTTTCTTACTCGATAATTGTTGGAATGGCCGCTAGTGCAATTGTAAACACTCCTTCTACTAACCCTTTGTTGCATCAGCTGATTCAAGCTATTTTTTCGCCCTTACTTGCTTTAGCAATAGGTACTGGTGGTGGTCTTTCTGTTTTCTCTGCCATTATTGGGGGTACTAAGTTTGTTATGGGAAGAAGATGATGAGATTACTATCAAGAAAAGAACTAAATTTCACGCCAATATTTTTAATAGGTAATGCAGTAATTGTGACACTGGTTTTGCTGATTGAGTTGCTGAATTTCTCTCGAATTGGTAAAATAGCCCAATCAAAAGCACCAACACTAGTTGAACTTGGAAATGGTGAGTCTATCAGAGTATCATCGATAAATAATTACGAGCGATCGCCTCAAGCAATTACATATTTTATTGGGCAAACAATGACCGGATTGCTCAGTTGGAATGCTGTGCCAATTGCAGTCAATGAATACAGCCCAAACACCTCTGAGCGAATAAAACTTGATTCGGGCGTTCAAGCTGGAGATCGTAAAATTACAACTACAACATGGTCAACGGGGTTTGCCTTATCTGAAGATTTTCGCGCACCCTTCCTATCTGAGATAGCTAAGTTAACGCCTCCTGATGTTTTTAATGGAACAACTCAATCAATATTAAAAGTTAATCTTTTTAGCGAACCCAAGAAAATTGGGCAAGGTAAATGGTCTATTGATATGGTTGCCGAGGTGATTGTTTTTCAAGAAAATAATATGATTGGTTCTCCGATTGCATTTAACAAAACAATTTTTATCAGAGCCATAGATACTCCTGCTCTACCCGATATGTCGTCTGAACATCAACAAATAGCTTTTGGTGTTCGGAAAGCGGGATTGGAAATATATAAAATTCAAGATTTGGGGTTAAGAAAATAACATTTTTTGAATTCAAAATTGAAAATTAAAAATCCTTCTGATTATTTTTTAATTAATTTTTCTCCTAACAAAGATGCTAAGCGAACTCGTCAAAGTCCCCTCTCTAGTAATTTAAAACTGGAGAAACAAAGTATAATTTTCAATTAATAATGTGCGAATTTTAAATTGGAACAAAGCGAAATGACTCACACTGTAGATACTGCTCAACCAGTCGTTAATGACATAATTGAGGAAGTCGCCCAACCCAGTAATGTAAATAATGTTGATACGCCTTCAGAGAAAAAGAAAAAGGATTTTGCAGCAATGAACGGGGTGAGCAATCTAAAACCCCAAGAAACTAATGCCGAGAAAAAACTTGAAGAAATCGAACCAGAGCAAGTCACTACAGTTAGGCCAATCTCACAAAACCCTTTAATAAAAATGGGGGTAGTTGGAAGTGGGATACTTCTAGTTATTGCGCTTATCGGTAGTGTTATTAATGGCTCCATGTCTGCCTTGAAACAATCTACCGCCAAAACAGGAGAGCCACAAAAAACCGAGGATGTATCTGAGGAATCTACTGCCATTGACGAGACAGGAGAAACAAAGACAGATTTAGCCTTAACTACGCAAAAAGAAAAGTTTGAGAAACTTCGCTCTTTCAAAGCACAACAACAACAGCAGCAAGAAGCATCAACATCACCAAAAGGTGTAAATATTGCCCCTCCTCCTCAAGCAAGAGTTATACCTATACCTCAACAACAACCTATCATTGTTCGTTCTATACCTCCACAACCTAGATTAGTCGCTCCTGCTAGAACTCAACAGCCACGGCTTAGACCAAAGCAAGTAGCAGTTTCTCACTCTCAAGAGCAGGCATCTGTTTCAAGAATTGAGCCTATTCAGTCTCAGCCTGTAGATCCTGTTGAGCAATGGCAAGCAGTTGCCCACCTTGGTAGTTTTTCTAGTTCAAGCCAAGAGGATGAATTACCACCAGGTGTTAGTGGAATAGAGGGAGGCACGGGTCAAAGTGGAGACAGTTCTGACGTGCAGTCAGGAGTGAATAATCAGGAGGTTGATTACAATGCAAAACAATTACTTGTAGGAAGCAAGACCGAGGGTTATCTAGTTACTCCCATTGCTTGGAGTCCCCAGAACTCAAATAATGTAGTTCAGAATTATCTGATTAAAATATCGAAGCCTCTTAAGGCTGCTGATAATAGTGAAGTATTACCAGTAGATTCTTACCTTGTAGCGCAGTTAAGTAATTCAAACTCTTCAGGGTTTGTGCAACTGCAAGGGGTGGCAGTTTTAATTAATAAAGATGGGCTGACCCAGGAAAAGAAGTTACCCGAAAATTCTGTGTTGATTTTGTCTAAAGAAGGTAGCTTTATCAAAGCTCAGTCTCGCAAAGGTAGTAATATTGGAAATTCTTTAATATCTGCGGTGATTGCAGGTGTTACGAAAGCTGCGGAGATTCAAAACCGTCCCATCAGTCAGATAACTACTACCTCGTCAGGGATTACAACTAGTAGTACCACTAACAAAGAAAGGGATTTGCTTTCTGGTTTTGGTGAGGGTGCTTTTGGAAATATTCTTCAAGATATTCAGGCATCTAACCAAAGACTTGCTAATGAATTGAACTCTCAAGAACAAGTATTTGTGATTGATGCGGGTAGGCGAGTTCAAATATTTATTAATCAAGCGATTTATTTATGAGAAAAGTATTAGCCTTAGTAACCATTTTATCAGTGTATACGACTCAAGCTTTAGCCATACCTGCAAGAGTAGTTTATTCCCAAGACATTGAATCTAGCTCTGTTGAGTTGAAAGTTGCAAAAGGTTATGGATTAACACTTAATTTTATAGCTACAGGGGAAACGATTAAACAAGTATGGATAGGAGATCCTAGTCGTTTTGCTTTTACTTCCAATGGCAATCTATGTTCTAAAGGTGATGAGCGCAATTGTGAAGGTGATAAGGCTACAGTTTTATTTCTGAGACAGATTAAGCCGATTACCTTTCCTAATATGACATCAAGTAGTGACGGTAGCACTCAAATCACTATTATTACTAATCAAAAGCAATATCAATTTAAGTTAGTAGCAACTGACAAGCAACCTTCATATACAAGTTTGGTAATTAAACCAGAATCAGAGAAACCTGTACCATTGCCAAGAAAGACTTCACCAAGAACTATACCAGAAAATATCCCAGAAATTCTCACAATTTCACGTACAGCTAAACCTGTGGGTACATCCTTACAAAGGAATGACGCTAATGCTCTAGTTTATGGATTATTAGTTGCAAAACAGCAAGGACAGATTCAAGAAAAATCGAGAGCGTGGAATCAAATTCAAACTGCAATCGCCCTTCTGAGAAAAGGGAAATCACGCGAAGATTCAGCAAGGCTATCGGGGATAAAAATATCAGTAATTGAACAGTTAATTCAACAAGGAAAAATTTAAAACTATGAAAATTAGTATTTTCTTTAGAAGGCAGGAGGCAGAGGGCAGAGGGCAGAAGGTTTTATTAAGAAGTCGATTGGGACTCCTCCGAAATTCGAGCGACCAAATTAAAAATTTGGTTGGGGTTTTAAATCGTTGTTCCCAACTATTGGAGACGCGCAAAGGACGATCGCGCTCCAGGTCAGGAGTCACAATTCCCTTCTGCCTCCTGCCTCCTGCCCTCTGCCTTTCTTTGATAAAGTTGCTTAGACTTGCTACTTTTTGTGTTTGTGTACCAATTATGTCAGTTCCTACCAAAGTATTAGCTCAAGTCCCAACAGTTACATATAATCAGGGTAAATATCAAACTCAAGCACCAGACTGGTCAAAAATCACTTGGGATACTTTACCACCAGTCCAACAGCCAGGATATTTAAAAATCCCTGAAAATCTAATATCTATATTTGGTTATGACCCTTCACGTGAATGGTCGGCAGGACAAAAGTCCGACTCTGTTGTAATGCTGGGGGATGTAGATGATGCCTTTAAAATTAGTTCTTTTACTCTTAAACAATTATCTTCTATTACTGGAGTCAATCAAAATTTAACCCTTAAAGATATAGGATTGATGCAATGGCAAACACCATTATCTCTATTACAAGCAATCCCTAAAATAGGCAATCTCAACGTCAGTGCCGTACCTCCCATAGCAGAAATTATGTCTAGAAGTGGAATGGGTGGGGGTGGTAAAATATCGCAATTACTCAAGTCAAATCCGAAAGCTGCCGATACACCGTTAGGCAACATCGATTTATCCAAATATTCTATTGGTTCAATTCCAGGGCTAACAACTACACCTCTAAATAAGTTTCAAAGTTGGCAGCGCAGCTATATTAATCAAGTACCAGGATTGAGCCAAGTACCTTTTGATAAGATGCCTCAACCGATTGATTCTGGTATTGATGTTGTTGGTATAGCATCTGTGGTACTTGGTAAAGCTGAAAGAGGCGATGGCAAAGTCGGGTCTAATTATTTTATCTCTGGCAGTGTTGTTAGGGGCGATCGCACTGTGAGCGTAGCTTGCCCTGCCGCTGAAGAATGCCCATATCTGGAGTTAGGCGATAATTCTTACTCTAATGGCAGCCTTTACGGTAAGCGTTGGGTTTCTGGTTCCTCTCAACAAGTTAAAGGTGGGTATGGCTTTTTATCCAGAGTCAACGGTGGTAAGGAGCCAACAGGACGGTTAGTTTATGGAAGTGCTTTTAAGGTAGCTTTAACTGGGATTGATGAATCAACGGGCAGTGCTGATTTTGGTTTGTTTTTCCGAATCTGTGTTCGACCACCATTCATGCAGAAAACTTGTACTCCTTATTTTATCGGGCCAGTCCCTTGGTTTGGGGTAAAAGAAAATGATTTAGTCATTGTTGGAGGTGGACAGTGAACAAATCTACCACATCAAAGCCAGCAGATTTTAGCCACCTTGTACCTCCCGGACTAGAATCGGCTTTATTGTCTCCTGCTGGATTGGGTTTAGTTGCTTGTGTTATTGCGATCGCAGCAACTTCCTTCATGTCAGGCTTGAGAAAAAAAGGGAAACTAGCTACAGCCAGATGGGGGAATAATATTGATAAAACAGCCGCAAGAAAACGTGCATGTGTGCAAATAGAGAAGCGCTTGCATAACAGGGTTTCCTTGTTTATTGGTAGCCCCAAAGCTATGTCAAGCGTTGTGGTAAAGGGGAAGCGGATAACTCGCATACCTGAAGACCCAAAAGTTTTGTATTTCCCAGAAGCCCAGCGAGGCATTCTAGTTTGTGGTGGCCCGGGTAGCGGAAAATCCTACTCTGCAATGAACCCGCTAGTACGCTCTGCTATTGACCAGGGGTTGCCATTGATTTTGTATGATTTCAAGTATTGCGAGCAAGAATCTGCCACAGCTAAAGGTAAGGGACAAGCCCCAGTTTTAGCTGGTTATGCAAGGGAGCGTGGTTATGAAGTGACTGTTGTTGCTCCTGGTTTTGCGGAATCGGCGATTGCTAATCCTCTAGATTTTCTTGCCAGTAACGAAGATTCAGAAATGGCGCGACAACTTGCGATTACAGTTAACCGTAATCTGAAACTCGGCTCGCAAGATTCTAGTAATAACTTTTTCTCAAATGCTGGAGATCAGCTGGTACAGGCGATTTTTATGTTGGTGAAAGGGACAAAATACCCCGATGTGATGATGTGCCAAGCTATTTTAGGTCTGCCCAAGTTAGTGCAACGTTTGCAAAATGTAGAATTAAATTTCTTAGTTAAAGAAGCATTCTCTCAATTTGTTTCTGTTGCTGGAAGTCCAGAAACAGCGGCTTCGATAGTAGGAACTGCAAGCGGATTGTTTAGTAGGTTTATGGTACCTTCTGCCCTTTGTGCGTTCTGCGGACAGAGTAATATCCCCTTGGATCTCAAAGGGCGGCAAATGGTAATTTTTGGGATGAATAAAGAAAAACGGGATGTAATTGCACCTTTGTTGGTTTCTATTCTTCATCTTTTAGTCAGCCGTAATGTTGCTAAAAAACGCACTCATTCTCTGGTTTTATCCCTTGATGAATTACCTACTTTATATTTACCTGCTTTAGTAGATTGGCTGAATCAGAACAGGGAGGATGGCTTAGTATCAATACTTGGCTTCCAAAATTTATCAATGCTTGAAGAACTTTATGGAGAAAAAACTACGAATGCAATTTTTGGTGGTTGTGCTACAAAAATCATTTTTAATCCTCAAGATGATGTTGCTGCCGAAAGATTTAGCAATTACTTAGGTGATGAAGAGATTCATTATAAATTACGTTCCCGTTCTTCTGGCGGCAAGTCTGGGGCAAGTACTTCCGTCTCGGAGCAGATTAGTACCCGGAAATTATTTTCTGTTAACCAGTTCAACAATTTACCTGAAGGAAAAGCAGTTTTCATTAGTCCAGGTTTTAGATCCCGTGATGAAACCAACTTACCTCTTTTATCACGAATTCATATTTCTGACAATGACCCCCGAAATGGGTCACAAGCCGAGAATCAAAGTACGGCAGCTTGGTATCAATGCCAAAAAGAATTGCTTGCTAAATCAAATCTTCAAATAGTAGGAGAAAAAGAGATGTACGAGCGAAGGCTAGAGGCAGAAAAACTCTTGTCCTTACTGAGTAGGAAAGAGAGAATTAGAAAAGAAGCAGACGATATTTAACGGAGAAAATATTTATGTCTATCTCGAAGCAAGAAAGAATTAGAATTGCCAAACTTCCAGCTCACATAGCAGCATTAGCAGAGAAATATCCTTCGGAAATCGTCAATGTTGCGGATAACTGGAATAATCCTTGTTTGCCCGATTCTTATATTCCTAGTATTGTCGAAGTTTATTGTAACGACCCATATAATTCTAGTATTTATATCCTCGATGGGGTTCTTCAACGATATCAGCTTTCTGCCGAGAACGAACAAGTCCCGGCGATTACTCTAATGATGGATGGGGAATTTGTTTACATCGAAATCGAGGGTCAAGAAGTTTTTAACAAGATGGGAAATGTTCCCTTTCCAGAAATCCTTGTAAATCCCTCATGCCTAATTATTTCTTTATTTGCAGGAGCAAGTGATGATTGAAGATAGCAAATCAAAAGAATTACAAAAAGATTATCTAGATATCTTAGATTCAATTATCAAAAAGATTCAAATTAAAGCTCAAGATAGAGAACCAAAAGATGTTCATATTCATGTTGGTTCTCGTAAAGTTTATGAGGCGACACCAGGTCAAGAACCTGTGAGAAATTTACTGACGCCAGAAACAGTAAATAAGATTAGCCTAGCCTTGTCTGACCCCAAGAGCTATCAAGGTTCGGTGACGATTAAGATTGGTTCAGAGAAAGTTTTCCATGTAGCGGATGGAGAATTAAAAGTAGATAAGTTGGGTTTGGCTGAATCTGGTATTCAACTTGACAAAGCCAAACCACAAGAGCGTGTGTATAGTGTAGAAGCATTGCAAAAGCAGGTAGATGTTTTACAGCAAAAATTACAGTCTCAGCAGAAACTAATTGACACTGTTGCTCAGGCTCAAAACCAACAAGCTCCCGAAACTCTTGCTAAACTATCTGCTCAAGTTGAAGAAATGAGTCAATCTTTAGAGAAACAGCAAAAGCTGATAGAAAGAACTCAAGAAGCGTTGTCCAAGTTTGAACAACGCCCAGCCCAATCTCAAAACACTAAACTTCAAAATTGGATAGGTAAAATTGAATCAAAAATTAAGGATACAGTTCAGGAATGGTCTGAAAAAGTTAAAGATGCTATCACACCAGAAACTACAAAGCTCAAAAATCAAATTCAAGACTTAAAAACTCAACTACATCAACAGATTGATAGTCTGAAGTCGTCAGTGCGAGCGCAAGCTGATAGCGTTCAAGCTAATGTCAATTCTGCCGTAAATGATGTCAAACAAAATATTAATGAGGGATTGGGCAGCATCAAGATAGAAATCCAAAATACTCGTCAAGAGTTAACTCAATCTATCAATAATGCCAAAAGCCAAGCCATAGACCAAAGTGTTAAAGCTCTTCTCAAGCATTTGGGTACTAAAAATCCAGATGGTTCTCTGAGTTATAGCAGTAAAAGTTTTGATTTTCAACAATGTGGTGATTCTCTAGTAGTTAAGGCAAAGAATGGCTTGCCAGTTCTTCAAGATGGCGCTTTATCTGCCGATGTTTCGCCAGAACAAATACAAGCACTTGATAAAGTACAACCGATAGTTGATAAATTGGATGCAGCCGAACAATTAGAACAGTTAAGCTATTCTGATTCACAGTCTCAAACTCAATCTAGAGGGCTTGCTCGTTGAAGAAGAACCCAGAAGTCAGAATTGCTGGAGCGGAGCCGGAGACGCTCGCGGCTTGGCGTCAGAATCAATCAGTGGAGATTCAGACCCCCTACTGATTGAAGACCACCAAATTTTCAATTTGGTGGGGGACTTAAACCCACTTATTCATTCGCCAGTCGTACTCCAATACAAGCAAGAGAATTCTTACTCCTGACTCCTGAATTCTTTACTGTTAAAGTTTCAACCGTATGTGTTCTGATTGATCTAGTTCTGATTCGTGGTTCGCTAGTCTTTCAATAATTACTGATTTCATACTCTTCATGACCTTACGAATGACCTTCATCTGTTCAAGTTGAGGGTCATTTTCTTGGTGTGGCTTTTTCAAATAACTCATTACTGATAGGACTAAATCACCTAATTCTTCATTGGTCATCCTTTCAATCATGGAGGCTATTTTTAATTTCATCTCATTATAGACAGTTTCTTTTTCTGCTTCTAATTCTGACTGAGATTCTAATATTGGAGGCGTTGCTTGTGTATGGGGTTGCTGGAGATTTAAATCATTGGTTTGTTCCAAAGTCTCATTTTGGTTTTGTAATGAGGAGAGAATAGTTTTGTCTATTTGTTCCCTCTGTGGGAGCAACATATCCGAATTATCACTTTGTGTTGTTCGTTCTCCATTGCCTTTTCCTTGTTGATGAGAGCATTGTTCCGGTGTTAGCTTACGTGGTGGCTCTATCGTGGCAGCACGTTGTTTTTGATTATACTGTTGCCAATCTCTTAAAGGCTTTGCTTGATGATTTAATAACTCAAAGGCAAGTAGCCCCTGAGCGATTATGAAATCATCAACGCCTTTTTCTGGCCCTGGCAAGCTAATCACTTTCACCTTGGTTCCTGATTTTTGCAACAATCCCCCAGTCACCGAAATATCTCGTTCTATATGGAGCTTAGTTTCCGGCTTGGTTTCATAGTCAAAACAAAAACTGATTTTTCTATTAGGTGTAGCGAAAACCGCTAACTCTTCATTTAGATAAGACTTACCAATTTTGTTACCAAACTCGTCTTTTGGAGAGCGATATCCCGCTGAAATCCCAGGTAGCCCAATGGCTGCATGACCCTGGCTCAACAGACTGGCCGCTTTCTTTGCACCCTCCGCAATCGTAGTAGGTATGTTGTATTTCCAGACACAGTACCAAAATCCGGATTGGCGATCGCACTGGCTTGGTTCGACACTAGATTTCTTGTATATGCGTTCGGCAATATCCTGTGGGACATCCAGCAGGAAGATACTTAATTCAACCTTCGGAGGATGTTCATATTTGATGAATTTCCCTTCGACTACCTGATGTGACTCATCTTTTTTGGGTCTGGGTGTATTCGGCTTGTAACATCCCCATCTTTTAATCGGAGGTTTTTCACCTGGGGTTAAGTCAGCGAATGAACGCGCATCTACTCCAGCATCACACCACCAGCCACCAGCATCAAGATGAGAATACGCTCGTATAAAACCCTCACTAAGTCGCCCTGTATTTGTTCGATTAAGTTTTTCACTGACCATGAGGCGTTCCCAAGCTTCATGCTCACCACCAATAAAGCTGTAATTGAGGCTTTCAAAGTTCATGGCAGCAATTTCTGGATGGATGGCGCTTTCTTCAAATTCTTTCCAATGGTTTGGTTCAATAAAATGGGGAATTTCTTCACTTTTATACGGTGTCCAAAATGCCTCAGCTGGCATCACCGATCTCAGTACTGGTTTTGAGAAAATATCAGGCTTTGTATCAGTTGTTGGTAACTCTATCTGAGTGGGCTTGAGTACAGGTCTTGGAGTTGAGGTTTCTAAGCTTGTTCTAACGGATGTTGCTTGTTTGTGAATAATGGGCTTGGAGGCTGGCTCTATGCCAATTGATTGAGCTTTCGGTACTGGGTTAGCTACCACTGCCCTAGAAATTGGAGGATTGATAGTTATAGTTATTGCCTGTTCTTGCTTTTGTGCTGACCGAACCTGCTCAATTAACATGGACAAAGCATTTTCATTAGCTTTGGACGATTGCGCTAATTCTAATAATTCTTGCTTGTTGCAGGTATAAAGTTTGACGTTATGCCTGGCTCGGCTAATCGCTACATAAAAGCTTTCTTGCCCAATGGTATAATCTGCTGCAATCAATGCTTGATTTGCTGTCTTGCCTTGACTGCTGTAGATTGTGCTGACAAGGGCATAGTCTAGGGTTTGTGCCTCTTTCAGGTTAATAGTCTCAGTTCGAGTACTATCTAAATACTGAATTTGAGCATTATCGCCTTCAATAGCCCTGACTACAAACTCCTGTCCATTGCGCCGTTCTAACTGGCGGTTATTTTTCTTCCATTGCAAGCGATCTCCCACAGCAATTTCAATGCGATGGCGTTGGTAAACGGCCTTTTCAAAAAGAGTGTCTACCTCAAAGTATTTCCCATCATGGGTTTTTAAAGTCAATCGGTGGATATCCTTGCCTACTACCTCATACAGCTTGCCTTTCTCTAAACCCCGCCTTTTGTAGTTGCGTGTAGGCATCACTACATCACCCAGTTCAAAGTTATGGGTGTAGCGCATCTGAACTTTCGTTAAATTTTTCGCTTGCAACTGGGTGATGTTTGCAGTTGTCCCTAAACTTCCCTCATGTTTTAGCTTGGCTCGAACTGCCTGAGTAATTGCCAATTTTTCTGTATTCGTGCCAGCAAGTATGAGTGTTCGCCCCCGTTCTGACCAAGACATTGCCATATATTCAGCAGCTATCATTTCTAACTTCGTATCTGGCGATACTTCTTGAATACTGCCGATTGCCTCTAATTGCTTGAATCCTGCTTCTACTCTCCCGTCTGCAATTAGGTCTACTGCTATTTTTAACTCTGGGTTGCGTTGCCTGTTTGACTGAGTTAAGTGCGCGGTCTTAATACCAGCCTGTTGCAGAGATTTGAAGGGGTTTCCAGCTTCTACTGCTGATAATTGCTTGGTGTCGCCAACTAACAATAATCTAGCTCCCTCAAGGCTTGCTTTCTGCAACAGTGCATGAGCATCCTTGGCAGATAATAACCCTGCTTCGTCTACAATCCATAGTTGATTTGTTTCTACTTCTTTTGGTGGCTCAGATACAAGTAAGCTGGCTACAGTTTCCCCTTGTATCCCTAGTTCTTCACTCAATACTTTCGCTGCCATTGATGAAGGGGCAAAACCTTTGATTGTATACCCGGCATCTGTGGCGATCGCCTTCAACTCTTTAAGAGCAAAAGTCTTACCAGCACCAGCTACCCCTTGCCAGGCTACGAATTGGTCTTGTGTAAGTGCAGCCGTTTCTACAGCTTGCCTTTGCCCTTGATTTAAGTTCGTTTTCTCTAAACGGCTTTGAACTACTTCTTTTTGAGACATGGGGCTAAGTAGCCCAAGTCCTGACTGCATCAACTCAATTGTTGCAAGTTCTCGCTTTACTGCCGCCCATGTCGTGTATCGTCTCTCTAATCTTGGTAGAGCAATTAACTCTTGATGTTGCTTGATTAATGGTTCAAGTGCAGTCACATCACTCAAGAGTCTTTCCTCTAAAATAAACTTTTCTAAATCCTCTTGTTTGAAGGCGACATTCCTCTGGCTGCAATGAGCGATCGCATCATTTAGAGTATCAAATAGGTTTTGCTGCCCAAGAGAGTCTTGTATTACTTTAGTATTTGGCGACTCTGGCTTAACAAAACTAATGCCCAGTGCCGCCGCCTCATCTTGCCATCGCGCAATCAATTCTTGTGGCGATATTTTCTCTTTCCTGGCTCTGCTTATATCCCAGGCTTTTTCTCGTTCCGACCATGAAGAAGATGCACCCACCGCTGTTACGATCTGCTGCCGCCGCTTGGAAAACTCTACCAAGTCTTGTTCAAGGAAACCTTCGATCTCAAATTGACCGTGTTGACGTTGTTCTAATTCATATCCAAGCTTGTGTACTTCTGATGCCAGATAGCTTTGGTATGCCATCCCCAGGAATTTCTTGTTGGCGAATATCTCCGAATTGACCAAACTCATCCACTTTCCATCACTAGTTTGCGTCATATTCATCAGCAAGCAGTGGGTGTGCAGATGTGGGTCTAGGGAACGGCTCTCGATGTGGTCAAACTGCGCGACAACCAAATTACCTGTATTTTCTCTGTGCCTGCCATTGGATTGTGTGACTCTGGTGCAGGCATAACGTTGTTCCATCAACTTTAATACTTTTTCTAATGCCTGATGGTGAGCTTGTATCAATCTTTCATCCCCACCCACCAACGCCATCAAACTCACACTCTTGGGAGCAGAAAATGTACAGTCTAGCGCTGCCCTTCTTTCCTCAGGCTTCACTACCCTGGCATTTAATTGCTCAGTTCCATCAGGCGTAAGCCCTTGGATTACATTTTTAAAAGCTTGCTCATCATCAACTCCCCCTAACAACCCTAACTTGGCAGCACCTTCACCACTCCAACGAGACTTTCCCTGGTGATAGTAATTCTTGATGAAGTAGTTCACCGCCATTTCTGAACAGACGTTAGCCGCTGTTAGCATCGCCAACCTCTTGATGTAGCTTACATAACTTAACCCCCAGACTACTGGGAAATTGCCAAAAGCTATTTCTTTCAAAGTTGATTTGCGACATCAAACTTACTTTAGTTTGATGCCGACTGAAAAATTTTTGATGAGACTTTGACCCAAACAAAATTTTTATTCACCAACTCTCATGCCATTAAATATAACAAATTCTTCTCTAAAAATTTCAGCCAAAATTGGCGTACTGTGCGTCAGAAATGAAAAAAAATTCAGATTTCATTTAGTCAATATTTGGCGCTATTTAGTCCCAGCTAGTCTCAAATTGGCAACGATTTGGTCACTGACAACTATTTTTGCTTCAAAAAACTTTTAACGCCATTGAAAAAACAGGATTTGGCAACGCTCTGGCAGAATTTAGTAATAGCTTGGTAAGAATTTAGTCGGCGAGCAACAGTTTGGTAATTAGTTGGTGTTATCATGCTGATAAATAGCAACGATTTGGATTTATTTTGCATTAATTAAATACAAAGATAGCGACTGCAAGTAAAGAATGAATGCTAATCAATCGATACCGATGATGACGCTCGATCCGGGAATTTCTGACACCAAAATAATTTGGAGAGTCATTCCACTCAAGCCCGAACTTTTGTTGATGCCGCCGGAAGTTGTAGAGGTGACAAGAGAATCCATCGACTTCTATAAAGGAAGAAGAATTATCACTCCTAGTCCAAAAAATGAGTCATGGGTCGAGTATGGCGGTACTTTATATGCCGTTGGTTTTTTGGCTCAAAGCGTTTATGGGGAGAGGGTATCTCCTAAAGAAACAAAATCTGAATGGGCAATAGCGAAAGTTTTGGCAGCAGTTGGCGTGATGGCAATCCATGAGGGGCTACCGGATAATTTTGACCTAGCCTTGGCTGTACCTCTTCCTTATACTGAGTGGAAAGATAAGGATAGATTTGAACGAGATGTTAGGGTTGCGTTGTCTAATTTTTCTTTTTGTGACAAGCCTTTTGAGGTGAGTCTGAAAACTTTTGCATGTATCCCTGAAGGTGGCGGACATGCTATGGCTCGTGGCACTAAGCTAGGCGGTTCAGTTTTTAATAGTCAAAAAATAATCTCTTGTATGTGGGGCTATCGAGATATTTCAGTTATTCAATTCAACAAAGGGGTGATTGAAGGACATACTGAACCGCTGGGCTTTTTGGAGTTTGTTGAAAGTGTTGCTAGTCGCATTTCTGGATATGGGTCTAGAGAACGACTTCGGACTTTACTTGAAACCATTCATTCAGTTGGCAAAGACATTAAGAGTAAAAATTTCAAAAACCTAGCTTTATCTCGAAGCGCTATCAGAAGAGCTGAAGAAGCTGCCACCGTTGCTGAGGCTGTTTCCTACTGTAGACAAGAGTACTGGAGAAAGGTTTCAAAATTCTTGACTACATATATTAGTGGAGACTGTGACGAAATAATTATTGGTGGTGGAGCTTGCGACTACTATCGAGACGACCTGAAAAACCTTTTTACTCAATATTTTCCTGGCTGTAATATTTCTTGGGCAGCAGGGCTTGAAGAGGATGTGCGCTTAACTTTTAATATTGACCCCAAGAAAAAAGCTTTATGTTCTCGTTTGACGGATGCTTATGGATTGTCAAGCTACTTACTCTCTCATGTCGCAGCAGTCACTGCTACTAATGGAGTTAACCGTTGATGAACCACAATAGTTATAAAGTTTTTACCGTTAAGTTACGAGTTCTTGAAGGCAGCCAAGAGCATAAAATACTTAATTTTTTGAACAATAAGGCTCTGATTCCTTATGACAAATCTCAAATGATTCTAGTTGCTCTCAAAGCTTTTTGGTTAACCCTTTGCCTTTTTAGCGGCAGGGAACCTACTCAAACAATCCAGGCTTCTTTTGCTCAGTCCGCTTACTTGTGGAAGTTGCAACAGGAGTATTTAAAACAGCAAACAGGTATTGCTCTAGATGTAGACTCACACGAGCATAAGCAAACCCTTGAATTCATCCAACCCATGAGAGCCAAGACAGCTGATTCCTTTGTGGGGGAAACTGCGAACGCGCAACCATTGACACCACCACAGGTTTTTAGCCCCTTTGGTAACGGTGTGATTTCTGACTATTAACAAACTTCGCCGGGTTTAAATAAGAGGCTTCAACAAGCCGCAAGTATATGGAGAGTGGGGTCTGTCTTACAAAGTGACGCTACGCACAGTCGAAGATCGCTACGCTAACAGATGCCTCTGTCTTGCCGCAAAACGTCTATGGAAGAAACCCCCTGGTGACGCAAGCGCTAAATCCCCGTTACAAAACTGTACTTCCGACTTTCGACTTCATTAATCAATAGGAGCTACCAATGATACTATCTACTGAACTCTTCTGTGACCTGGCTTCCGAAAAGATCCAAGCAATACTAAAAGCTTGCTATCTTGAAAATAAATCAGATTACACCGATGATGAGCGACATCTATTTAATGAGTGCCGAGCGCTCATTGACCAAGGGAAATCCTCTGAAGAACTAGCCCTACACTTTGCCTACAGGAAAGACTTGCTCCCTACCATCTCACCAGTCCCAGCACAAAAGTCAGATAGCAAGCCGAAAAAACCTAATAAGTCTAAACCACTAAGCCTGTTTGAATTGAAAGCTATGCTCACCGAGCTGATTGGCAACCAAGTTTCTTTAGCTGATACCTTAAAAATTATTCAGGCTTCTGGATTAGAAGAAAAAGAGGAGTACAGTCCACAAGAATGTCAACAAATTGTTGAGACGATCGATAATCCGAGTGACTCTATAGACCTTAATGCTACGATTCAAGGACTTAGTACAGCATCATCCGAAGGATTTGCTCAGTTGGTTGATAGAGTGACAGATAAATTAGCCCAGTCTGCACCTGATGCATTCAATCAAATTTATATGCGAAAGATTGCGGCCAATATGGAGCACAATCAGCAACAAATCCGCGACTTCTATCACCAACTTGAAGAGACTATTATTAAGGAGTTGGAAGGAAAAAAGTCACCTTTGCAGATTTTGCTCGAACGTCGCTCCCACATGAATCCCTCCTCACTCTGTTTAATGAAATCAGTGGAATTACTTCCCGAATCAAACAACGATACGACTACCAGTTAAAACAAGAGATTGCTGCTAAAGAACGTACCATTGATATCCAAATTGAAAAAGCATCCAATTCTAAAGCTGCTGAAAAATTAAAAAAATCCCAAGCATGGATAAAACTTCGGCAAGAAAGTTTTGAAGGATGTAAAGGATTTCTTTTTTGGTTTGGTGGTTGGGTCGGTTCCGGGCGTTCTGGGATTTTTACTTACTTGATTACCATGTCCGCAGTTGCTCTTGGTTCTGTAATAATTGGAATTAATACCCCCAGTATTATCCTTTGTCCTGATAAGAAAAGCTACTGTTATCAATTGCGTATCAATAAGAATCAGGTGACTCTCCCTGAACAATCAAAACAACTCTTGCTCGAGTACGAACGCTCTAAAATTAAGCCATCTCGTCGTCAATAATAGCAATAGTATAGTTACAGTGCAGCATATTCATGTACCGCATTGCGATTATCAACTATCCCACATTCCAACCATCAAACAAATTGGGCCGATCTACCCCAGACTACATTCGCCCAGAAGCGTTGGTGCAGCCATCGCTGCATCAGATTACGTCCTCTGGTTGATATTTTTAATGAGGTTATTTGGTTTATAGTTTTAGAACGCTTTGAAACAATGCTAAATCAGAACTGGGAGTAGTTAGCTAAAAGACAGATGAGCGAGGTCGCTGTCAGTTGAAATTACGACCCTGAGGAGGCCCAGATATGGTTGAGGTAAAACTGAACTCTATGGAAACCAACCAGGAGCCGGGCGTTGGTTTCGATGTAGTAATTGTCGGTGCCGGGTTCGCCGGACTTTACATGCTGCACCTGATGCGCGAGCTTGGGCTTTGTGTTTGCGTGTTCGAGGCGGGGAGCGGTGTCGGTGGGACGTGGTTTTGGAATCGCTATCCGGGGGCACAGTGCGACGTCGAGAGTATGGAGTATTCCTACCAGTTCTCTGATGAGCTGCAACAAGAATGGGTGTGGACGCAGCGGTACGCCTCGCAACCGGAGATTCTGCGATATCTCAATCACGTTGCGGATCGCTTCGATCTCCAGCGTGATATCCAACTCAACACGCGGGTGCTGTCTGCCACCTTCGATGAGACAGTAGGGCGCTGGCTCGTTGAGACGAGTGCGGGTGAGTGGGTGTCGGCACAATTCTGTATCATGGCAACCGGATGCCTCTCGTCCACGAATACTCCGAACTTCAAGGGGCGCGAGCACTTCGCAGGGTCGTCGTATCACACTGGCAACTGGCCGCACGAGGGAGTTGACTTCACTGGCAAGCGTGTCGGCGTTATCGGCACGGGTTCATCAGCTATTCAGTGTATTCCCCCGATCGCGCAGCAGGCGTCCCACCTCTTCGTGTTCCAGCGCACCCCTGCCTATACAATTCCCGCGCATAACGGCCCCCTCGACCCAGAGGTGCAGCGAGAAATCAAAGCCAACTACGCCAATTTTAGAGCACATAACAAGCTGACAAGCTGCTGCCTTCCGGCACCAACATTCCTTACAACGAGGTTTCGGCATTAGCAACGCCGCCACAAGAGCAGCAGCGCGAATACGAACAGCGATGGGCGTATGGCGGGTTTTCATTCCTCGGGGCGTTTGCCGACTTGTTGTTCAGTAAAGAAGCTAACGACACAGCGGTAGAGTTTATTCATGGGAAAATCCGCGAGACTGTACGCAATCCAGCCATTGCCAAGAAGCTGTTGCCTCGCACCGTCTTTGGCTGCAAGCGCTTGTGTGTCGATACAGGGTACTACCAGACGTTCAATCGGTCAAACGTTACCTTAGTCGATGTGAGCAGCTCGCCCATCGAGGAGATGGGAAAGCACGGTCTGAGGGTGAAGGGCAAAGAATACGAACTCGATGCCATCGTGTTCGCCACTGGTTATGACGCAATGCAATGACGGGTTCATTGCTGAAAATCGATATTCGCGGCAATGGCGGGCGCTCGCTTAAGGAGGCGTGGGCCCAAGGGCCGCGCACCTATCTTGGGGTTGCGACAGTCGGCTTCCCAAACCTATTCACTATTACCGGCCCCGGCAGTCCTTCTGTACTGACGAACATGATTCCGTCCATCGAACAGCACGTTGAATGGATCGCCGACTGCATTCTCTACGTTCGCGATCGCGGCTTTGCATGTATCGAACCGACGCTCGCGGCGCAAGATGCCTGGGTCAACCACGTCAACGAAGTGGCTGAGGCCACCCTCCTTCCTACGTGCAACTCGTGGTATCTGGGGGCGAACATCCCTGGCAAGCCCCGCATATTCATGCCATACCTCGGCTTCCCTCAATACGTGGACAAATGCAACGACGTTGCAGCAAAAGGCTATGAAGGGTTTGTATTAATTCGGGGCAATGATGGCGAAGCGAATAAGCGAATATGATAATAGGCTGTATAGTCAATTAATTGTAGATTGCCGATTGTAGATTTGAGATTGACTGCACCCTGCATAGTGGACGCAGCTTCTCTGATTTGAGATTGATGATTTTAGATTTATTCCGCCGACAAGCGGCGGGGCTTGTACCAAAAACATTTAATCTGCAATCTGCTATCTTCAATCTCCAATCTTCTCTGTCAACTTTGAGTAGAGAAAATCAATCAATTGTGGTGAAGCGTTGCTCCCGTGGGCCTACATAATGGAGGTGCGACGGTAAGTTAGGAATGGGAAACTCAAATGCCGCAGGTTGTTGGCTAATATGGATCAGCCGCGCGTGAGAAGTGTAGATATGGCAGTAATTGTGACAACTTCCACTTTTGACGGTGATTATGCTGATTGCAAACCCTTCTAGCCTATGGTTTACCTGGCTATTTCAGCCTTGACCTGAAGGTAGATTTTGTTCTTGACTTTTATAGTGCGTGCAATACGCAAATAAATGCTTGTGGGAAACCTTGAAAGAATTTTTAGGACTTATTGTTTTTGCCAAACTTCTGACAACAGGGCGTGAATACATCAACTTACTCTCTCTCGTAAATTGGCAAAGGTATTGGCACTTACCAGTAATAAAATCCCCAGAAAAAGCGTTCCCACCAGGTGGGAACGCCCATAGTTGGGTTTAGGAAAAATATATTTGATAGGGCTGGGGATTTTATTTTTTGGATCTCCCATTGCTGAATGCGAGAAATTTTCACTCTTGTTGCGTTCTGGCGTTTTAACAGCACGGGTCAGAATAAGTTTGTCAGAATTAACTAACTGAAATTTCAAATCAGGCTGCTCAGTTTTTATTGATGCGACCGAAAATTTTCAAGAAATAGATGAAGCGGTGGCAAAAAAGATAAGCTAGAACAGTGAAGGACTATCAAGCGTTTCCAGTTGTGTGTTAAGTACTAGAGATGTGATTGAGCTGCACAAGAAAGAGTGCAAATCTCAGTCGCACCAATAACATACTTGCAACAGACGTAAAAGTAATAGTCGTAACACTGAAATAAAAACTTAACAGTTACTTAGATGCAGATACAGCCTCCTCCCCAAAAATTTCTTCTAACACTATTGTCAATAAAAGATTATTATGCTCCATTGGTAGAAAAATATGGAAAATTGTATAGAGAAGCTTTAGAGAACCTAAATCATGTAGAAGCACTGTTATCTAACTGGGCTTTGAAACAGGACGCGGGCAGTAATGGCTCATCTGAGGAAATAAAAGAAGAAATATTTACTTTGCCTGCTCAAAAAAGCTTGAATAACAGCCCCCCTGACGTTTCCAAAACCGAACTAGAATTAGGGGAAGCAAGTGAGACTAACCTACCACAAGTAAATGATTTAGCCACAGAAAATGTATCTTCTCAAAATCAAGAAGACATTAACTTATCACTAGAAGAAAGCCAGGCTGCTTCTGGTGTAGTAGAAAGCTTATCTAATGGTGAAAGCTTTGAGATTCCCCAAACTCAAATTCAATCGGATGAGTCTTTTTATGCTGCCCAACTGCCAAGCACAATCTCTGAGGCTACTGCTGCCCAAGAAAGCAAAACTTTGGACAACAGTGACAACAGTGTAGAAACCGACAGTGAATTAGTCCAGCCCAGTACTACTTCCTCATCCCTCCTTGAAGCTGAACCAGCAGCAGCAGAGTCTACCAGCTTAGAACAAGCTACCACTGCGCCAAACAAATCGTTGTTGGGGCAGGACATTCCAATGGTGGGTGAGTATCAATCTCTAAGACGCATCGAAGCGGTTGAAAAGCTACTACAGCAACATATTGGTAATGTATGCCACATAGATTTTATTGTGCGATCGCGTTAAGGATAGCTGTGTCGAAAACATCGTACCAAAAAATACAGTTCCGGCTCTGGAAAACGGCGACAGACTGACTCAAGCCGAATTTGAACGCCGTTATGATGCGATGTCAAACCTGAAAAAAGCGGAATTAATTGAAGGAATTGTTTACACAGCATCGCCACTACGAATTACACAACATGGTGAACCCCATGCTTCAATTATTGGTTGGTTAATGCTTTATAAAGCCTCAACGCCTGGAGTTAAATTAGGAGATAATTGTACAGTACGCCTTGATGCAGATAACGAACCTCAACCAGATGCGCTGCTGAGAATTGAGGTTGGGTGACAATCCAAAATTAGTGAAGATGGCTACATAGAAGGTGCGCCAGAATTAATTGCGGAAGTTGCTGCCAGTAGTGTTTCAATTGATATACATGAGAAGCTCAAGGTTTATCGCCGTAACCAAGTACAAGAATATATAGTTTGGCGCTTTCAAGACGGAGAACTGGATTGGTTTCGACTAACAGAAGGTAACTACATTCTGTATGAGTCCAATTCACAAGGCATTATTAAAAGCGAAGTTTTCCCCGGTTTATGGTTGCATAAGCAAGCGCTGCTTACAGGAAATTTAAGGAAAGTATCTGTACTCCAAGAGTAAAGTTATTTAAACTTGCATAGTTGAGAAGTCAAGACATTATAGACAGGAGAAATCGGTAAATAATAATCTGCGATCGGATCGATAATGATGTATCGAACAGAGTTACCACTAATATTGAATGTGGCTAGAATGTTTTTCTGATTCAAGCTAAAAATTTTAATTCCTCTTTGAAATAAACGTTGAAATAAGTATGCAGTCTGAATTTTGAGCAGTTGACGCTTTTGTTCGGGATCGAGGAAAAAGTGTAAGGAGAACCTGAATTTGCGAAGGATTTCCGCAAAATCAGGAATGTTGAATGTCTTGCAGAATTCAGGACTAAATCCAGTTTCTGTTTTCCCCAACGGAATACCCTCAATTTTTGGCATAAAAAGTACTCGTTTAAATAAGGCACTCTTGATACCAGTTTGGAAATGCAAGTAAGCGGGGCAAATTTGAAGTAGCTCTTTCTGTTGCTCGTTCAACTTGGTTTCAAATTCCCAGGCTAATTGTATGCTCCTAAAAAATTGTTTTCTGGGATTTTCTGCACAAGGGCGGCCTTCTGAACATTTCAATGCCAGATTTGAATCAGGAAACACTCCTAATTGAGAATCATGGCAACCTAAAATGTGGATTCCTCTATGAAATTTCTCGGTGTAAGGATTGATATTGTATTTTTCTGGATTGTTTTCTAGCGTAGGGATGAAATGAACTAACCTGCGGATGAATTCAGAAGGGCTGACAGACTGTTTCTGTAATTGCTCATAAATGCATGGTTCCAGGTCAATTGTAATTTTACCTTGGGAGTAAGTTTGAACACCCAAAGGTGAAGTTGTTTTGTTCATATTTTGGAGTATTTACGAGAGGCATACCATCGAATAAATAGCTTTTCTGCTTCAATCCAGACAAATACTAGAGAACTAAATCCAATACAAACCAATAGCTCTAATCCACTCAGGTAATGAGTATTGAAAAAAGAACGGAGTGGGTGAACATAAATAAGCATCAGTTGCAGGATACTGGTGACGGTAACGGATAGGACAATGTAGGGATTGGAGAAGGGATTCACCTCTAACATTAGCCGCGTGTTGGAACGGATTGCCAGTGCGTGTCCCATTTGGGCTAAACAAAGCGTAGTAAACACCATAGTCTGCCAGCGATCGCGATCTAACAATTCACTTTGTACCTGAGCAGTGTAGCCGTATGCCCAGACCATCATCAAGATAGCGATCGCTGCTAAAATAATGCCAATCCGCACCATGTAAGAGCCTAAGCCTCTGGCAAAAATGCTTTCTTTTGGATCTTTAGGAGGTTGTTGCATGACAATTGGTCTACCGGGTTCTACTGCCAGTGCTAAAGCAGGAAGCCCATCAGTTACCAAGTTCATCCAGAGAATTTGTAGAGGAGACAACGGTACACCACCCAACCCTAATAACGGAGCGGCTGCGATCGTCAATACCTCACCGATGTTGCTGCCAAGGATGTAGCGAATAAAGCGACGAATGTTGATGTAAACAACTCGACCTTCTTCAACTGCTGAGACGATAGTTGCAAAGTTGTCATCCAGTAGCACCATGTCACTAGCTTCCTTACTGACATCCGTGCCTGTAATGCCCATTGCCACACCAATATCTGCTTGTTTCAAGGCGGGAGCATCGTTAACTCCATCCCCTGTCATGGCAACGATCTGTCCTTGGTGCTGGAGAGCTTGGACAATTCGTAACTTATGCTCTGGTGCTACGCGAGCATAGACGCTGACTTGCTGCACTTGTGCTTCCAGTTCTGGCTGGGTGAGCTTCTGGAGTTCCTGCCCGGTCAGGCAGCGATCGCCTACTTTAGCGATGCCCAAGTCTTGGGCAATTGCTTGTGCGGTTAACTGGTGATCGCCTGTAATCATCACCGGACGAATGCCTGCGGTACGGCATTTGGCCACGGCATCGCGGACTTCCGGACGGGGGGCATCGAGCATTCCCACCAATCCCAACCAAGTCAAGTTAGTTTCAGCCGTATCTTCTGAATCGCGGTCTGATAATTTTGTTAGATTCTTACTCGCAAAACCTAAGACCCGTAACCCCTGGCTGGCAAGCTGATTATTTTGCTCTAAAATCAGTTGCCGTTGTTGTGTTGTCATCATTTGAGCCAGATCGTCCTGCTGAATGTGGGTGCAGCGTTCCAGAACGAGTTCGGGTGAGCCTTTGGTAAACACAACAAACATGCTGTCTCCCAGTTTGTTGAACGTATCCTGCACGACAACGCTCATCCGCTTGCGTTCGGACGAAAAGGGAAACTCAGCAACACGAGAGAACATTTGCTCTTCCTGGTCTTTGCGAAACCTACCTTGCCGGCAACTGCCAGTAACGCTCCTTCGGTGGGATCGCCTAAGATTGCCCAGTCGCCATTCTCCTTATGCAACACGGCATCATTACAAAGCACGCACGCCAGAAGCAGCGATCGCAATTCTGGCGCTGCCTCCACTACAATTTCTTGTCCTACTCCGGTATTGGTCTGCTGATAAAACGCGCCTTGGGGGCTGTATCCCTCCCCTGTTACACGAATGGTGTAGCTAGCGGTATGTACTGCCTGCACCACCATCTTGTTCTGGGTTAGAGTTCCGGTTTTATCCGAGCAGATGGTCGTCACAGAACCGAGGGTTTCCACCGCAGGCAGTTTTCGGATCAAGGCCTTCCGCTTCACCATGCGTTGCGTGCCCAATGCCAGGGTAACGGTAATTACGGCAGGTAAGCCTTCTGGCACAACTGCAACCGCCATACTGAGAGAGACTTTGACCAGTTCCTCAAACAGCGAGGGGTTGAACAATGTCCCCCCCAGAATCACGATCGCTACTATAATCAACGATCCTGTTACCAAGGTATTGCCCAGTTGGGTCATGCGCTTTTGCAAAGGCGTTGGCTCCGTCTCAACGGATTGTAGCGCGGTTGCAATCTTGCCCAATTCCGTTTGCATCCCAGTGCTGGTGACTACCACTGTTGCTCGTCCCTGTACCACTTCTGTTCCAGAAAACACTAAATTGATGCGATCGCCTAAAGGCGCATCCTCTGTTAGGATGGCGTTGGCTTGTTTTTCAACCGCATGTGCCTCTCCGGTAAGGGCTGCTTCTCGCACCTGCAAGTTTGCTGCTTCTAGGATGCGCCCATCTGCTGCAACCTTAACCCCTGCCTCCAGCAGCATAATGTCGCCAGGAACCAGTTCTTGAGATTCCACCTCCACTACTTTACCTTCCCGGATCAGCCGCACTTTAGACGATGCCATGTTTTTCAGGGCTGCCAGTGCTTTTTCGGCTCCGCTCTCCTGGAGGTAGCCCAGTAAACCATTCAGCAACACCACCGCAAAGATTGCCACCGCATCCTTGGGAAAAATGAACTGTCCCTTTACCAAAGATTCGCGCACATCCAGAACCGTCGAAATAATTGCCACGGCGATCAGCATTAGCAACATAATGTTTTTAAACTGATCCCAGAAAATTTCCCAGGGCGATCGCCCACTCATTTCGACGAGTTCGTTTGTACCGTAGTGCTGTAAATTCTCGTCAATCTGTCGTTGGGTTAAACCATGCGTGCGATCGCTCTTGAGCAGCCAAAGAGTTTTTTGAGCCTCGATAGTATGCCACGATCTATTCTCAAACGGTTGAGAAATCTGAGGGTGCGATAGATTAGCAGACATGGGTAAAATGAATTGCACTAGAAAATAGTTCTTATATCATTGCATTGCACTAGAAAATAGTGCAAGCAGACCTGCATCGAAAATTCTTTTGGGGTTGTTAGAGAAAAGTAGATAGTTTTTCAGTTGAGGTTGGCTTAAAGTGAGGAGGGCTGGTTGATAATGACGAAGGATGCTTTTAAGCCACAGAAGTTGATTGGCAGACAGTGTGAGCTAGAGCAAATCTGTGAAATTTTGGCGGCTGACCAGGATTTGATGCTCACAGGCGTTACGGGAAGCGGACGACGAGCGCTGATTCGCTATGCCGCCCAGCAAATTGGAGCCAGAATTTTGGAGATCGACTGCTTGCGAGCCACCACCTCTTCTCGCTTTTTAGAGTTGATGGCTTCAGGGATTGTGCACATCTTTGCAACAGCGGCAGAACGAACTTTTATTGGGCAGTGGGCTTGTGGTTATCCCCTGCAAGTAGAGCAACCAACCCCATATCAAACCCGCTTGGTTTGGCAGGTTTCCCAAAATGATGAATGGCTGATTCTGCAAGCATTATTAAACTTACCTCAGGTGATGGCAGAACATTTAAACTGCCGGGTAGTGTTTGTCTTTCAGAATTTCCCGCATATTCGCTCCTGGGATCGGGCAGGTCGATGGGAATCGTATTTGCGACAAGAAATTCAACAGCAAAATCGGGTCAGCTACGTTGTCCTGGCAACAACTCCAGAAGATTGGGTAGAAGATAGCTCAGTTCAACTTGTCTGTTTGCTCCCCGTGCAATGCCAGGAAATTGAAACCTGGGTTGTTGAAGCAATGGCAGCAGTAGACTTAGAGTTTGAAGTAGATGCCTTAAAACTGTTTTTGGACTATTCACAAGGACATGTTGGAGATGCAATCGCTCTGGCGCGACGAATTTGGAGCGACCATTGTTGCTTCTATCAGGATGAACAAGCCAGTTTTACGGGCCAATTTTCCCCAAAACTCATCCAACTTCATCACGTCCATTGCAGCACTTTACGATTGGTCGAGGATCTGTCTGTTACCTTTGAATCTCTTCTGCTACTTCTGCCTCCCATTCAGGCACGGGTACTGGAAAGTTTAGCGATCGATCCTACCGATAGCCCTCATTCACGCCCCTATCTTCAGAAACACCAGTTTTCACGAGGTGGTGGTTTTCAAGGCGCTCTTACAGGATTGGAACAGAAAGGATTAATTTATGGAGCCAAAGCCAGGTATCGAGTGGCATTACCACTTTTATCGTTTTGGCTCAAACATCGTATTTTGTAGCTTTACTCACAAAAAATGGCTACCCCACCAAATACCGAACAACTTGCGGATCTATTGCCGCAATCCGATTCCTAATTGGCTGTGGTGGATTATTGAAAAACTGTTTTAAATCTCGGCTTTTGACTTGGTAACAACGGAGAGAACGCTATAAGTGTGAGTGTGTTAGTATTTTTAACATTCCAACCACATCTATTGTCAGGCAATCGCTACTTACGATCGACAAACGCAACTTTCAGAGAATTGAAACGAATGGAGTGGGGCTGAACACAGTAGTTGAGGGACACGGCCCTTTAACATATTGTTGGTGCTAATTTGACGAGGCATTAAGGTAGGTTTAACCGTTTACGCGCACCAAAGCGAAACAGATGATCTGGTAGTATCGCTCTCAAACGCGGCAACCATTGTGCCTCATGACCGACACGGTAACGTAATCTTGGTGAGGAGCTTGAAGCAATGCGGACAACTGCTTGTGCAACTTTATCGGGATTATCGCCTTGTGCAATTGCGCCCTGGACAGATGAGATGATAACATCGCGCACGTTGTCGTAGTCACTACTAATTTTCGTGGGTTGTAACATGGCTTGGTTGAAGTTGGTTTTGAAATAGCCAGGCTCAACTAAGTGCCTGTAAAGAAACAACTTTTACAAATTTGAGATGTTACCGAGGCTTGGAGA
>JAVRBO020000065.1:0-60056 GCA_034531195.2 Nostoc sp. ChiSLP01 | reverse complement strand
CAAAGAGAATTAATGCTTCCGCATCCTCCCACCCCTCCCACACCTCCCACACCTCCCACACCTCCCACACCTCCCACACCTCCCACACCTCCCAATCCCCAGTCCCTACTCTCTTAACAACCGACACAATGGTGGAACAACTCAAGCCCCGCTATTCTGTTCTTTGGACGGACAAAATCGCTGAAGTACCCAAAAATGCCTGGAATGCTTTGGCAATGCCACTTAAAACACCATTTTTAGAGTGGGAGTGGCTGAATAATCTGGAAACTTCCAACAGTGCTACGGCTAAAACTGGTTGGTTGCCAAATCATTTGACGTTGTGGCGAGACAGAACACTCATTGCTGCTGCCCCACTTTATCTTAAAGGACATAGTTCTGGTGAGTTTGTCTTCGATCATCAATGGGCAGAGTTAAGCGATCGCATTGGCATACGGTATTATCCTAAACTGCTGGGAATGACGCCATTTACTCCGGCCGAAGGTTATCGGTTTTTAATTGCCCCAGGAGAAGATGAAGAAGAAATTACAGCGATAATTGTGCATGAAATTGACACTTTCTGTGCTAAAAATCGCATTTCTGGTTGTCATTTTCTCTTCGTCGATCCCCAATGGCGTCCGATGTTGGAACGGCATGGTTTTACAAGTTGGCTGCACCACAGCTTTATCTGGGAAAATTCTGGTTTTAAAACTTTTGATGACTATTTGCAAGTATTTAATGCCAATCAACGCCGGAACATCAAACGGGAACGTAAAGCTGTAGAAAAAGCAGGTTTGCGATTGCAACCATTGACTGGGGATCAAATTTCTAAGTCTTCGTTCCGTTTGATGTATGAGTTTTATGCTGACACCTGCGATAAATTTGGTTGGTGGGGTAGCAAGTACCTTACACAGCGGTTTTTTGAACACCTAGAGATTGATTATCGCCATCGAGTTGTGTTTTTTGCCGCATATAGCGAAGGAGATAATTCTCATCCTTTAGGAATGTCTTTTTGTTTGTTTAAAGATGACAAACTCTATGGACGCTATTGGGGAAGTTTTCAAGAAATCGATTGCTTACATTTTGATGCTTGTTATTATGCACCGATTGAGTGGGCGATCGCTAACCATATCCAAATTTTCGATCCTGGTGCTGGTGGACGCCATAAAAAACGGCGTGGTTTCCCCGCTATACCCAATTACAGCCTGCACCGCTTTTACAATAATCGTTTAGGACAAATTCTGCGCCCCTATATTAAAGAAGTCAACCAACTCGAACAGCAGGAAATTGAGGCGATTAATGCAGAGTTGCCATTTAGTAATCGACAAGGTTCTTAAATTTTGCAAGGAGTGGGCAATAGGCAAATAATTTTACTAATCAAATCGGACTCCTATATCAATCAACTTTGTAGCCTACCAAGCATGAAAATCCTATTTTCTCCCCCACTGCCTATTCCCTATTCCCTACTCTCCATTTACAACTCAGAAGGTAAAGGACGAATTACACTTGAGATAGAGTGTAAAAACTCTCAAGAAAAAATTTGCTTTTGATAATGCTTACGGATTTAATGATTAAAGATTTAGCAGTAATTGACGATCGCCTTTCTCAGCGTCATATTGACCTCGATCCCGGTGGATATTTTATCATTTACTTGGATAGAGACGCAGGATTAATTTATGCCAAGCATTTTACAAATGCGATCGACGAACGTGGTTTAGCAGTCGATCCAGAAACGGGAAAGGTAATTCCTGCACGAGGAAAGGTAGAACGAACTCACACCACAGTTTTTAGTGGCAGAACAGCTAAAGAACTTTGCGTGAAAATCTTTGAAGAAACTCAGCCTTGTCCAGTCACTCAATTAAATCATGCAGCTTATTTAGGTCGAGAATTTGTCCGGGCTGAAGTCGCTTTAGTCACACAACAAGAGTATGTGCAAGATTAAGAGGAAATTAGAAGTGAGGAGTTAAGAGTGAGGAGTTAGGAATTAAAAGTTAAGAGAGAAAATGTTAAGAGTGAGAGTTAAAAAATAAAAGTTATAAATTCACCACTCCTAACTCCTAACTCCTAACCCCTAACTCCTAACTCCTAACTTTGTCATTAACTATCAGATGATGGCTGATTTATTTGGTAGATGTAGTAAGTCGCCATTGGAATAACAGTGGCGGCAATTAACAATCCTATTACCCAAGCTGTAGCACTACCTTGGACAGCTTTAGTTTCTTCTGCATTTTTGAAGGTACCTTCTACCTGCACTTCATCAGTGATTTGGGGCGGGCCTGGATCAGGTTTGCCTGAAAGGACGGCGACGAGGCGATCGCTAGCATCGATAAATGCTTGGTTGTATTTGTTCCCTCTACGCAGCGGTGTACTTAGGGTTTCATTAGCTACACTCTCAGCAATAGAGTCTGTGAGCAAAGACTTAATGCGATCGCCAGTAACAATCGCGGTATCGTTGGTTACTGTGTCAAGAACCAATAAAGTTTGATTAGCTTGCGCTTCTTTTGTGGGGAACCATTTTTCAAACAGTTCTTTAGTAAAACTTTGGGCTGTTTCACCGTAGTCAAAGTGACGAATGGTAACGATTCTGACTTCATTACCAGTTTCTTTTGCCAAATCCTCGAAAGCGCTGCTAATCTTACCTTCATTCAGACGACTGATGACTTCACCTCGATCTAAAACCCAGGTGTCATTCCCTGATGTGAGGCCGGGTATTTGATACACACCTGTGGCTAAAGCAGGTGTGGCAAACAGCATCGCTGCTAAAATAACCGTCACTAATGGTAGAATTAGCCGGACAAAATGTTTTTTATTGCTAAATAATTGCTTGACGATTTGTTTCATCGTAATTAACTCTAAGACGGTCTTGCACCAAAAATACTATAGAACCGCTGTAAAAATCATCTAGTTCTTAGTTTTCACCAACAGAAAGTTTCTGCTGTTACCAGCAGATATATATTTTACAGGATTTTTTTATCGCACAAATTTCTGATAACTGGGGCTGCAAGCATTAATCTTGACGCAAACACACTTGCTACTTGCAAGAAATACCGCCCTTGTGGGAATTAACCCAGATGCTGAGGGCGGAATTTGCAAACCATCTAGAAATGATAGCGTATTTATGAATATTTTTGGTAAAATCAACGAGATTTTTTTGATATCTGCAAGTAGCAGAGAATAGGCAACAGGAACAGGCTATAGGCAATAGGGTTAAAAGTTTATCGACGAAAGCAGGAGGCTCCAGGGCAGTTTTCCTCCTGCCTTTCTTTGTAAGTCCTATTTAATTTTGAATTCTGAATTCGGAGCGAAGCGACGTGACTATAATTCTCACTAATGATGATGGTATTGACGCTCCTGGTATCCGAGCGTTGGTAAAAGCTGTAAACGGCAAAAATGCTATTATTGCGGCTCCTGTGGATCATCTGTCTGGCTGCGGGCATCAAGTCACCACAACTCGTGCCATCAACTTGCAACGACGTTCTGAAACTGAGTATGCCATCGCTGGCACTCCCGCTGATTGCGTGAGAATTGCATTAACACAAATTACGCCAGATATCAAATTTGTACTTTCAGGTATCAATGCTGGCGGTAACTTAGGAGTCGATGTCTACATTTCTGGCACAGTTGCTGCTGTGCGAGAAGCAGCAATGCACGGTATTCCGGGAATTGCCATTTCTCACTATCGTAAAGCAAAGCAAAATTTTGATTGGGATCTGGCTGCTAAATTTACATCTGAAGTTTTAGGGGAATTACTCAACCGTCCCCTCGAACCTGGATGTTTTTGGAATGTAAATTTGCCACATCTGCAACCAGGAGAACCAGATCCTAAAATGGTGTTTTGCCAACCCTGTATCAAACCTTTGCCAGTCAATTATCGCATTGAAGGTAATGATTTTTATTATGTTGGAGAGTATGGCAAACGCGATCGCACTCCTGGTAGCGATGTGGATATATGTTTTTCTGGTAATATCGCCGTAACTCAGTTGAGAGTTTGATATCGGGCAAAAGGCAAAAGGCAAAAGGCAAAAGTAAAAATAAATATTAAGTCAAAATAATTAACCCGCCCACGAGACTAGCTCCCCCTTGTGGGTGGCGGAAGTTTCCCTATTGCCTTTCATTTTTATCTTTTTAATCACTATCTCCTTTAATTAAATACATAAATTTATCTAGAGTTTGTGTCAGATCGTTAAGTTTTTGCAGGGAATTTTGCTGAGATTCGGCGAGAGTTTGTACCGCGTCACATAAAGCAATAATTTGATAGCCTTGTTGCTGCACTTGCTGTCCTTGTGCTTCGAGTTGCGTGCTGACAGTCTCCAATCTTTCCGCGAGGCGTTCGATTGTTTCAGTCGTAGAAAGTACTGCTTCTCCAATTTGTTCCACAATAGATTCCAAACGATTTATTTTTACTTCAACTCTTGTTGCAATCATTTGTTTACCACCCTAATTTTGAGAGAGCATATTAGTAAAATTCCTAATTTCAATTGAAATAATTAATTTCATTACAAACATTAGATAACGCTATTATTCCGACACTATGTCTGATTTTTTTGTTTGATACATCTATCTAATGTTGTGTTTAAGTGCTTAGTTTAAGTAATTATACCTTTGTTGTTTAACATTTCGTCAAATAATGGAGCAAAGACGATAAATCAGGGTTTTTCTAAGTACCTATTTTCAAAGATGAGAATTGCAATTTACCTTTAAATTTCAGTACAGATTAAGAGGTACTTGCTAGGAATATTAATTTTATTCCTTTTATTTATGCCATCGCCATCGCTGGCAAAATCGATTAGTCTAAATTTTCCTGACTCAAAAAGCGATGCACTTTGAAAACAACTATGTATGTATTTGCCAATAAATCTTAATTAGTTCTACTAGTTGGAGGAATAGATGGCGGGGACACACAGTTAGCTATGCATCCCTATCAATGGATGTATTTTATTGAAATAAAATACTTAATTTAGATAATCGAATTGCTCAAAAACACGATCGCGATCGCAGACAAACAAAAGCCAATAATACTAATTTTCCAGCGTACAATTCGGTTGATTTCGCCCATACCAATCGCACTACCAATTTCTCTAATACTCATGGTAACTGCAAACTGAGTTAAGGTTATACCTAATATGTATGCAACCAAAGGTATTATTCCTGTACCAGTAATCGATTGTCCGTGAATGTAACCCTGAAATAAACCAATACTAATACTTCCCAGAGCAAGTAACACAAAGTTTACATGATTTGCGTTGATTAGCATTGTGCCTAAGAAAATAGTAGAAATACTTATGGCTATTTCTATTCCCGGTATATTTATCTGGAATAAATGAATTATAGTCCCCAAAATTACTGCTAAGACAAAGTATCCAACTAGCAAAGCACTACGAACAAATATAGCCGACAGTAAACCAATAGCAATAATACCAATTAAACATTTTGAGTTAATGACTGGATCTGCTATTCCCCAGATAAAGCCTTCCCAGAAGTTAGAGATGGCGCGAACAGCAGGCGTTCCACTCCACGAACTCAGCAAGCTAATTAATATCAGAGCTGCGATCGCTGCAATATGGCGATCGATTACCTTCAAGGTATAAAATTCCGGTGTACCACGGAATTCTGATAATTTAGTTTTGAACATAGCTATATGCAAAATTAGGTTTTTCGGTAATTTATACTACCCACCTACTTTGAAAAACTAACGTGATAATAACGATAAATCATCTTAACTTTATAAAGTTATGTAAAGTCTCAGTAGCGATCGCAGTATGTTGCAGATTAATGTATTAATAATTACTGAAAGTGTATTGAAGAGGCGATCGCTAATCAATCATCGTTTCAACGACTGCTGACAATACAACTCAACAATAAAAATGAATTTAAAGTACGGTGAATTCGATATATTGGAGCGAGAACTAGAAGCTCTTCCACCGATGCATCGAGTGGCGTTTGCGGCAGCTTGTTGCGAGAGATTGTATCCGAACTATGGTATTTTCTTGCGAGAAATAAAAGAACAAGGCTGGAATGAAAAAGATCCTATAAGAGAAGCACTTGACGAAATCTGGGAATTTTTGGCAGGTAAAAAAAAACTCGTTCCAACGACTATTTACCTCTGACTTCTGCTGTAGGATGAAAGTGTGAGATTTTAATAGCTTGAAGAGAGAGATCGCGCCGATGTCCTATCCTACTCTCGACGACGAAGAAATTGCTCGACGTGGCAAAGAGGTTTACGAGACCCAAATCCGCGTCCAAGTGGAAACAGCAGAAAACATTGGAAAAATCATTTCAATTGATATTGAATCAGGTGATTACGAGATTAATGACGATCTGCTTACAACCTGTCGTCGTTTGCAGATGCGGCACAATAATCCAATTCTCTGGACAGAAAGGATTGGATTTAACGCGGTTTATGCAGTCGGGGGAACGTTGACAAGGACTGCATTGTGATAAGTGGGTTTGTCGTTGGGCTTCAAGCTAGAGTTAATATTATTCTCCGCCTTCCGGGGCGATCGGATGTAGAAATAGAGTGTGTCGTCGATACAGGGTTTGAAGGGACTTTAACCTTGCCTCTTGATATTGTTGATGCTCTCGATTTACCGTATATCACTCGCATCAGAGCTAATCTCGCTGATGACTCCAATGTAATGACGCAATTCATCTTGCAACAATAATTTGGCATGGAATCGAGCGTGAGGTTGTGGTGCTGGCGATGGGTCGTCGTCCACTACTTGGAACTGCACTAATCGAAGATTATCACCTCAGTATAGATTTCTATGAAGGTGGTTCAGTTGTGATTGATGAGATTTTGTAAGTTCAAGTACATCGATGGCGGCGCGGCATAACAACCTGGTTTGCTAGATTTAAGTTGAGAAAACAATCGTGAAGGGTGCTACTAAAGAACCTCAAGAAAACGCAGTATCAAATTTGGATGCTGTAAAAATTAAATGGTTTCGCCACCATCTCTCTATATGGGGAACGCAAAACTTACGCGATTTTCCTTGGCGGCAGACTTGCGATTCTTACGCAATTCTCGTTGCAGAATATCTGCTGCAAAAAACAGATGCAGTTACGGTTGTTCCTATCTACAATATATTTCTCTTGAAATATCCAACGCTTGAGCAACTAGTAAAAGCAAGCATTAATGAATTGAGCGAATTGCTTGAACCTTTGGGCCTTTTCTTCCGCGCTGAAAGATTACAAAAGTGTGCTGGCATCATCTTAGAGCAGTATGGCGGAAAAATTCCCGATTCAGAAAAGCAGTTGCTTGAATTACCTGGAATTGGTAAATATACAGCTCGTGCTATCTGTTCTCAAGCCTTCAGTCAACCGCTAGCCGTACTCGATACTAATGTCGCTCGTATTCTCGAACGCTTCTTTGGCTTGCAAGGAGAAAGAGTGAAATCGCGCTGTAAGATTCTCTGGAATGCAGCAGAAATAATTGCTCCCGATAAGGAAGTTGGTAAATGGAATCTAACATTGCTAGACTTTGGAGCGATGGTTTGCAAGGCACAAAATCCTCTTTGTAATCATTGCCCTCTCTCAGCAAAGTGCAATTATGTCCAAACGCAACGTAACTCAAAGTTGTAAAGACGTTGCACTGCAACGTCTGTACAGGGCACACAATCCTTGATATTTTGTTGATTTGGATAATTCACATCAGACGTAAATTTTTTTTATCACTCACTTCATCAAGCATATCAAAAAAGTTTTTTCTAGATTTTTCTGACAATGCTATCAACTATATTTTGAATTATTTGGGCATCTGTTTCGCTTAAACTTTCCAACTCAATTCTGTTGCTTTGTTGTGGATTACTAGAATTAGTACTATATATGCGACGGCTCAAACCTACAGAACTATTTTCATAAAAAGTTGTGTAAAATACACAGGCTGCGACATAGGAACCAATAGGACTAGGATGACTTCCATCGGAAGTATAAAGATTTAATTTCGGATTTGCTTGTTGAACTTTTTGCCAAACAATTCCCACAGGTGCAACTTTAGCATTGAGTTGTTTAGCAATGTTCGTGTAGGAATCAGTCAATATTTGTTGGGTTTCTGGCTGATTTTGTCTTGCCCAAGTTAGGTAAAATACAGTTTGAGAATTAACTCGTTTAATTTCAGCATCAAACAGACTGGCATACTTATACATTTCCTGGGGATTAGTAATGGGTAAAGTACTCTGTTCTTGCAGTACTATATAATCCCAATTTTTTGCTTTTAAAAGCCTGAGTGCTTCACCACGTTTCCAGTGATTTTTAAGCTTAGCTCCACCCACCACAACCATTTCAGTTTCGATAGTTCTGGTTTCTTTTGCCGATTCAGCTAACTGTTTTGTTAACCAAGGTAGGTCATTAAAATAGGTATAGCTGTTACCAATAAATAAAACTCTCATTGACTCTTTTTCGGCTACTTGCAGGGGAGTTTTTTCAACCTGCCTTCCGAACATTTTAAATAAAGCAATCATCAAAAATAGAAATAATACCGTTTCTTTGTGAAGCTGCATATATTTACCCCCCGGCTACGCCGTCCCCCGTTAGCAAGGGGGGACTACAGGGGGATCTTGATTATGTGCATGTACAATAATTGATTCTGTATTCTGAATTCTAAATTCTTCTTCAATGCAGTAATTCCTCAACTTGATGCTGGCTCCACAAACTTCTGTAAAGTCCCTGTTGTTGTACCAGTTCTAAGTGATTTCCCACCTGCACAATTTTTCCCTTTTCCATGACAAAAATTCGGTCAGCAGCAGCAGCAGCAGATAATTGATGGGTAATGAAAATCACCGTTTTTTTCTGAGTACCGCCGGAAAGATTTTTGAGAATTTGTGTAGCTGTTTGATTATCTACACTGGAGAGGGCATCGTCTAAAATTAACACTGGCGCATCCACCAGCATAGCTCTAGCTAAGGCAGTACGTTGTCTTTGACCGCCAGAAAGAGTAATACCGCGTTCGCCAACGATGGTTTCGTATTGCTGGGGAAAATTATTAATTTCTCCATCAATTTGAGCCAATTTGGCTACCAACTCTACTCTTTCTTGTTCGCTAACTGGGTCACCGTAGCGGATATTATTTTTAATTGTGGTGCTAAAAAGAAAACTATCTTGGGGAACGTAGCCGATCGCACTTCGCAAATCTCCCAAGACTATCTTAGTAATATCTTGGCCGTCTAAGAACAATTGTTCTGGTTCAATATTCAGCAAACGCGGCAAAGCATTTGCCAAAGTAGATTTTCCCGAACCAATTGCCCCAACAATTGCCACGGTTTCCCCCGGAGCAATGGTAAAGTTGATATTTTCTAAAGCTGGAGTAGGGGAACCAGGATAAGTGTAGTTGAGATTTTTTGCCGTCACTTCTCCTCTGAGTTCATCCATTGCTAGATGTACCGCATCAGTTGTGTCTTGAATTTTTGGTGTGACGCTGAGAATAGATTCGAGCCGGTCTATGCTAACTTCACCCCGTTGATAGGTGCTAATTGTAAAGCCTAAAAGAGTAGTGGGGAACACTAAACGCTCTACATAAATTAAGAGCGCTAAAAAGTCCCCAACTTCAAGCGTCCCAGAAGACATGCGAGTCGCACCTAGCCAAATAATTACCAGGGAACTGATATTAGCTAGACCGCCAATAAAAGTAAAAAGCGTATTGCGGCTTTTTGCCAGTTCCAAATTAGCAGCCAATAGTTGCTGATTTTTCTTGGCAAAAGCTCGACGCTCGTTAGCTTCTTGGGCATAGATTTTAATTAGAGCAATACCACTGATATCTTCTTGGATGAGTTCGCTGATATCAGAGAGTTGCTCTTGGACTGTTGCTTGTTGTTTGCGTAAGCGATCGCTAAACAAACTCACCAACAAGAACATAAAAGGGTACACTGCCAAAGAGGCTAGTGTGAGATCCACACTAATGGTCAGCATGGCTGGCAGTGTTAAAGCATAGGCAAAAACTGTATTTGCCAAACTCAAGACGGCAAAACCCAGCAACCGCCTGATATTGTCCACATCACTAGTAGCCCGACTAATCAAATCACCAGCAGTATTAGTGGCAAAATAAGACGGTTCGAGCTTCAGTAGGTGTTCAAAAATCCGTTGTTTGAGGTCAAATTCCACTTGACGCCCTACCCCAAATAGCCAAATGCGCGAAGCCATACGCATCAGCCACATTGCGGAACTGAGCAATACAATAATAACTACGTAATGTAGTATTTGATTCCAGTTGAAGGTTGTTGATAATTTGTCAACCCCATCACGAATCAGCCAAGGGATATAAACGCCAAGGGCATTAACAGACAACAGAGCGAGAATGCCTAAAGACGCCTCCCGCCAATGGGGTCGAAGGTAAGCACCAAGTTTAGCGAGTCTTCGAGATTTTGCCATTAAAGCAATTTTGCAACTTTATCATCCTAAATTAACCGCTATTCCCAGAAGGCACTTGAGGGAATATTGCTTTGCGGCAATCATAGCCTAAACTAATCCAGCCACTAGTACTGCGTTCCCTAAAGGTAGCAGTACTAGGGAATGGGTTGCGGCCTTTTGAGTATTTCTTTTTTACTTTCTTACCGCTGAACACGCAAGAACCTGTAAATTTCAGTGAGATAACTTTCCCAAGTTCTCGTTGTCAATTGCAAGGTTTCTGCATTAGGTACAAAGTCTTCAAGTCGTAAACCGCGTGTCCGAATATCTTGGGGATTTCCTTGCAATAGGTACGGAGGCACTCTCAAATTATAAGAAAGAATGTTATTCCCCGTCATATCTGAAATGTTTGCTGCGCTGGTTTGTTGTCCCAAAGCTACTAGTGTTTCAGGTGTTGATACAGTAGCTGCTCCTAAAGGCGCTCTATAAAGAAAATAGGCGACTGCTGGTGTACTTGCCAACAGCAAAATCGTTAGTGCCCAACCCACTAAGTATCCTCCTGGTTTGTCTATCCCGCCTCCTTTGATTCTCTGAGCTGCAAAAATCATCATTAAGACAGAGGCTCCCAGAGGCTTGAGTGGAAAAGACATCATCCTCCACAACGACGCCACAGCTGGTTCATTGGGATTAAGAAATGATAGGGCTACGATTATCAACATAACGACTAAGATTAATCGCCCTACAAAAGTTCCAGAAGGATAAAATCGCTGGAACAGAGAATATACGATAGTGCCAATCAGCAGCCACAGCAGTACCCGGCTTAGCAATAGAAACATAGATTAACTCTCAAATTTTCTGGTGCGGTGAGCCAGTGCGGTGGTGAGGCAGTCTACTTTGATTGGGGTTTTTCTGCCACTTTTTTTACTTGGGCATTGCCCAGCAAAGTCATAGCTCCCCAAAAGTAACTACCGAAAGGTTTTCCCGACATTAAGCAGTGGAATGTTGTAAAGACAGTTTATTGGTGGGAAAATACCCATCCAAGGCACTGTCTACCCATGAGCCACTAGCGTCAACTGACTAACCCGTAAGGGTTTAGCCTAGAGGTTTCGGGAAATGGATTTATTCTATCGTCAAATTGTAATTGCACCATTTGACTTTAAACACCTCAAACCTCACACCGAAAGACTACCGTCGTAGTGATTTTAGTGCAATTTTTTGACACTGCGTCTATTATTTATAAATTTCCAGAAGAGTAATGTGGCACCAGTAAAGTGAACTACGTCACTGCATAGGCTCTGAGAATTTCTCGGCTGTGCCTCGTTACTCTATAGTTATCCTGGATTTCTCACTTGTGAGAAATCCAGGGGTGTGGGAGGTGTGGGAGGTGTGGGAGGATGGGGAAGTATTAATTCTCTTTCCCCCCACACTCCCCACACTCCCCCATCTTCTCATCTCTCCCCACACTCCCCACCTGTGCGTGAGAAATTCGGGTTATCTATTGAGCTATGGGGAATTTCACCGAATTAGTTAAATTAATTCAGTAGTTGCAAACTTAAAAGGAAAAACTATGTCATCTCAAAAGCCTACCATTTTGGTAACAGGAGGAGCTGGATATATTGGCTCTCATACGGTGCTTGCTCTCAAGCAAGCGGGTTATAACGTTGTCATTCTTGATAATTTGGTATATGGGCATCGCGACCTAGTAGAAAAGGTTTTACAAGTAGAACTGATAGTAGGCGATACAAGCGATCGCTCTTTGCTCGACCACCTATTCAAAACCCACGATATTGCTGCTGTAATGCACTTTTCTGCATACGCCTACGTGGGAGAGTCGGTAACCGATCCCGCTAAATACTACCGCAATAACGTCCTTGGGACTCTCACTTTGTTGGAGGCCATGTTGACGGCTTCTGTTAAGAAATTTGTATTTTCTTCCACCTGTGCCACCTATGGTGTACCGGAATTTGTGCCGATTCCAGAAACCCATCCCCAAAATCCGATTAATCCTTATGGGGCTACTAAGTTGATGGTGGAGCGGATTCTCACTGATTTTGATATAGCTTACGATTTCAAATCAGTACGTTTCCGATATTTTAATGCCGCTGGTGCTAATCCCGACGGTTTACTGGGGGAGGATCACGAACCAGAAACGCATTTGATTCCTTTGGTATTGCTGACAGCTTTAGGCAAACGAGAGTCGATTTCAATTTTCGGTACTGATTATCCTACACCCGATGGAACTTGTATTCGCGATTATATTCATGTGAACGACTTAGCAGATGCTCATATTTTGGGATTGGAATATTTATTAAAAGGTGGCGATAGCGAAGTTTTTAATTTGGGTAATGGTAGCGGCTTCTCTGTCAGAGAAACGATCGCAGCAGCCGAGGCGGTGACAGGAGCTAGGATACCAGTCCAAGAGTGCGATCGCCGTCCTGGCGATCCTCCAATTCTGATTGGTAGCGCCGAAAAAGCTAGAACAATCTTAAACTGGCAACCTCAATATCCATCCATTAAAGATATTGTCGCTCATGCGTGGCAGTGGCATCAAAAGCGACATCATTCGATTTGACGGTAAGCTAGGCTAACGCACTTTGGGGAAACTTGAAGTGCGTTAGCGCCATTTTGAAAAATTTGGTGCGTTACACTGCCCTTGCAAGAGCTTTTGTCTGCCCTGTAAGACTTTCTGCCTTGACGTTTCAGTATATCGCGCAGCCTGTAAGAGCTTCCGTCATCCCTGTAAGACTTTCCGACTTGGCGTTTAAGTATATCGCGCAGCCTGCAAGAGTTTCTGTCGTCCCTGCAAGAGTTTCCGCTTTCCCTGTAAGAGCTTCCGCCTTTACGTTTAAGTATATCGCGCAGTCTGCAAGAGCTTCCACCTTCCCTGTAAAAGCTTCTGCCTCGACTTGATGGTAAACAGCCTCCTGCCTCCTGCCTCCCCGCTCCTACTCCCCATTCCCTCCTCTCATCCCTCGCAGTGCAACAAATAGGATGGCAAGAAATCCGAGGATTGGCACAGCGATCGCCCAAAATGGTAAACTTTGATTCTCACCTTGAACTACATCGCCATTGACATTTCGGAGATTTTGTGAGCTATTAGATCCAGCAGCCACGGTAACTTCAAATTTGAACTCAAAAGGTTTGAATCTCGCCCCTGAGGCTGGTTTACCATTGAGTTCCAACTGATAAATACCTGGCTTGGGAAAGACAATCTCTGCACCTGGGATGCCTTGATAACGCTCAGCTGCCACAGCTTTCAGGGTTGGTTCTAAAAGTGCTGGCTCTCCGGCTGCATAGGGTTCGGCATAAACAGCCAACTGACAATTACACTGGGCTAGGGGAATTACTTTTCCACCTCTGCGGGTAAGGGCAAACCAAGCTTGGCTTGGTTCTCCAGCACGAGGATTATCATTTGGTTCAACGTGAAGGGTGCCACCGACATCTCCAGCGACTTCTACCTTATGAGCAGCAGCAGGGTAAAGATTAGTTATCGATATAACTAAGAAACTTAGGAATAACAAATACTCCATCGTTCGTTTGTTGAGGTAACGCCTCTGTTTTGAATTTGTTGAGATGGAGGTAGAAAATAAGAATGATTTACCGCGACTTGGTTGGGGGAACATAAAACTTTTCTAAGGCTAACTTTGACCAAAAAAAGCGGGAACGTACTAACAAAACACCGAGGGTAGCAATTCCCATCAGTACTGCCGCTAATTTATTTCCCCAAGTTGATTGCCAAGAACCCAGATAATGGGAACCAATCAACACAGTATGAATGGCACTCAAGAGCAAAGCTGGCACACCCAATAGATGAATCTGTCGCCAACGTTTGCCCCAAGATTTTTGCAATGATTCCCAACTCGTTAAAGCGGCGGGGGACATTAATATCAATGCTACAGCACCCGCAGCCATCCCCCACTGAAATTGTGGCGGTAGAAAATAAAAGCGAGCAAAATCCCATTGCAATGAATGTGCCATCATGTGGACAGTGTGAGCCACAGAAAGCACAAAAGCTCCCACACCCAAAGCACGGCGGTAACGCAGTGGCGACGCCCACAAGCCATTAATGGGACGCGCAATTAACGCCAGTATTAAGCAGAATAAGGCGGCATGTCCGGTGTAATCTACCATTGTGTCGCCAGTCCGCAGCAAGGTGATGACGCCGATGGTGAGGGTAACCCAGCCACCTAATCGAAACAACTGACTGCGCCTGTCTTTACTTACCAAAGAGGTGGAAACGGCTACACCTAACATAGTGGGTAGAGTTCCCAAGCCAAAAGCTAGCATAGTTGCTGTACCCATCCATAAATTGCCAGTTCCAGCGGCTTTAATTTGAGCAGCATACAGGAAACCACAGGGCATTAAACCCCAAGTCATTCCCAAAAGCAATGGCGTCCACCATTTGGTTTTTAAGGAAAGTTTGAGCATTGCGGTGCTGAGGCGATCGTGTAAACTGCCTTTTAATAGAGGATGTAGCAAGGGAATGTGGGGCAGTAAATCTGGTTTTATTTGTCCTAAGCCAAACCAAATCAGCATCACACCGGTGATAATTGCCATCCAACGCCGGAAGTCGCTGCCAATACCCGCTAGTTGTCCGCCTTGCAGCAATACCGAACCCAGCGCCCCAATGCCAGCACCGACTAGAGCATAGCTCAACATTCGTCCCAGATTTAGCAGGATATGAAATTTTAATTGCTGTTGCCAAGTGTGGGGCTTTTCTAAAGTTGATGTCCTTCCACGACTAGCTGTGTGGGGAATTTTTGGCTGATGAGATAGAGAAAACGCCACTGTCAGGGGGCCGCACATGCCAAAGCAATGACCAAAACTACCCAGGAAACCCAGGATTGCGATCGGCAATAAATCTACCATAAAAAAAGTCCTGAGTTCTGAGTCATGAGTCGTGAATGGCAAAATAAAGATTTTGAAGAATATAAGAAGAAATTATTTTTTCTTGCTCTTTGCTCAGTACTCATACCAATTCTGTATGAAGATGCACAGAATATAAAAAAACGAACCGCCTTCTCTACGAGAGGCTTCCGCCAACGCGTTCGTGTAGCGTCTCGCAGAGAAGCGTCTCGTTCGCTCTTAGCATCTCGTAGAGAAGAGAAGAACCCCAAGAATTGAGGTTGACTCATTCAGTGCAGCTTCATACAGAATTGGTATCAGTACTTAGCACTCCTCTAGTCGGGCAATGTAAGTGAAGTTGCGCTCTGTGTCAAAAGACAAGTTGTCAAAGTTGATATTTACTCATCTGTAGCTTAAGTTTTTCGCTTTTGAAAAAAGTCAACTGACAGAGGATTTGCGCTACCTTAAGTCTGGAATTCAAGGATAAATGATATGAAAAAATGGATCTGGCTGATGCTGTTGGCGCTGATGACAGTTGCAGTGGTGGAAAGCAGAGGTAGCACGTTTTTTGAACAGCGTCCCTCGCCAGAAATTGTTCAGAGCGTTCCAGTACAAACACCAGAACCACAGCCAGAGTCTCAGGAAGTTGAGAGTAACCTACAAGTTTCTGGTGAAAGACTGTTAAACCATATCCAAAATTTGAATTTTCAGCGTTACACAACAACAGAGCGATCGCGTACTCGCACATATATCACAAATGAACTGAACAAATTCGGCTGGACACCTAAATTAGAAAAATTCTCCGACGGTGTAAATATTTTTGCCGAACGTGCAGGAACTAACAAAGCTGCTAAAGCAATTCTCGTAGGAGCGCATTACGATACTGTTGCCTCTTCTCCAGGTGCCGATGATAACGCCAGCGGTGTAGCTGTAATGCTGGAAGTTGCGCGGCTGTTGGGTTCCCGTCCTACACCACGGACGTTACAGTTAGCTTTTTTTGACCGAGAAGAAGCAGGACTTTTAGGTAGCCAAGCTTTTGTTGCCAAGAAAGCACGCTTGGAGAATTTGGGCGGGGCGATCGTCATGGATATGGTAGGTTATGCTTGTTACACACCTGGGTGTCAAAAATATCCTGCGGGATTGCCTGTTACACCACCTAGCGAGAAGGGCGATTTTTTGGTCGTAGTTGGCGATACGGAACATTTACCTTTACTGAATGCGTTTCAAAACTCCCAGAACATTCCCCCAACTGCTCTGAATAAACAAGAATCAAATCTACCAGCAGTTTTGACACTACCAATTCCTCTCAAAGGTTTACTGACACCCGATACTTTACGCAGCGACCATGCACCGTTTTGGTATCAAGGAGCGGGTGCTGTACTGGTGACAGATACCGCCAATTTACGTACTCCCCACTATCATCAACCTAGCGATGTTCCAGCGACTATTGAGCGATCGTTTTTCACAGGTTCAGCGCAGATTGTGGTTAATGCTACCACTGTTTTATTAGAAAAAAACGAAGATTTAGCAACTCAGCCAGCAACCTAATTCGTAATTAGTATGTTTGCGACACACCAATTATTCGTAAGGGCACAACATTAGACCTCTTGCAAAAGTGCTTTTTGCAAGAGTAGGGAAAAGGGAAAAGGTTAAAGGGGAAAGGGAAAATACCAAACCTTTCCCCCTTTCCCCTTCCCCTTTCCCCTACTTCTGTAAGAAGTCTATTGTTATGCCCCTACCCATCTGTTGCATTCTTTTTTCAAATTGGTATTATTTTTAATAAGCATAAATACGAGTGTCAAATTATTTACTATTAATCAACTTTTAGTTGAGGAAAAGTTAATGTCCAATTCTCTTTATCATTTATCTCAAAGTACAAACCTTGGAGAATCAATCGCACAGATGTTCGAGTTCTAATGAACTTTCTCAATAGATAAGTTCCTGGCTGAGCAACAATACCATCAATTTTTTTTCTATAACCGAATTGTTTTGAACAGTAATTACCAGCACCTTTGACTGTTAACACAAAAAAGGGAGCTTGTTTGTATTCATCAGGAATCATAAAGATTCCGTATGATTTATGTTTACCAAGCCACGGTTTAACAACAACTTTACTGGCTTGTACTTGAAATTTTGGAGTCTTTGATGCTAAAAAAGCTTCAGAATTGCAAACAGAATCATTTACGGGCCACCATAATGCAATAGTACTTAGCGAGAGCAGGAAAATAAAAATATAAGTGAGTCTGGGAAGCATAAAATTAGAAAAAAGTGTTGGTGCTACTGGTGCAATTTGAAGAGTAATGGTAGTGCAGCAACAGCAATAAGACTATCCACCTGCAACAGGTTAGTGATTTGGCTTTGCCGATGAGGCATGGGGCATTGGTTACCAGCAAGGGACTAATAACTAATGGCTAGTGACTAATCACAAAGGATATTTGTTGCAGTATTAAACTTAATTGAGAAACAATCGGTTTTTTGTGGCTATTAACACCGATTTTTGCTCAAATTTTTAGCTGTAATGAATTGTACAATTCTTTGTTTTTGTGATGTTTTTGATGAGTTGCGATCGCACCCGCAGATATATTTCCCACTTAGGAGCGATCGCTATTAACTTCCAACAAAAAATCTGCGTTTATTTCTCAATAACAAATGAAGTAGTCAAATACACGAATATCCGCTATATTCACGTAAGTATGAATTGGTGAAAATCTTCATGGCTAGAAGTTGGGATCTGAAAAAACTTGGTAGTTTCTTGTGCGCCATTGCACTGACGCAATTCGGTACAAATACTTGTGCAAAAGCAGCTGACACAGTTGTTGTTCGTTTTGGTCTATTTACAGAATCCATCACCCTTGCTGAGTTGCAAAAGGCTGCAAAAACTAGGGAATTACCTAGTAGTTTGCAGCCTTACACTAAACGACTATCCCAAGAACAACGCGAGTTCTTTTTGGGTGCGTTAAACACGAATCTACCGTTAAATGTTGTCACCATTAATAGATTACTTAATACGCAGATTGGTACAAGTATTCTCAACGATCTGGCTACTGCTTTAGCCAGGGAAGACAAAGCTGGAGTACAAGCACTCAGGGCAGGATTAGTATTAGGCTCTACTGCACCAGGTGGTCTTTCGATACTCAGTTTTATCGCCGCTTATCCGAGTAAACGCTTAGAAATAAATGTACCGCAGGCTTTTAAGGTTGCAGGGAGTTTGAATACGGCTTTTTGGCGCACTCAGCAGTTTATGTTGGCAATTGCACCTCAACTCGGCCTCTTGACACCACAGCCCTTGACACCCCAGGTTGCTTTTCCTTTTGACCCCTCCCAACCAGGAACCGCTAAAGTAGAAATACTCAAATTAGATTTGGATGACCAAAAGCACAATCGCAAAATTCCAGTTGATGTTTACTGGTCAACTGCTGCAACTCCTGACAAACCTGCGATCATCTTTTCTCACGGTTTCGGTTCAATCCGCACGGACTTGCGTTATCTTGCGGAACATCTAGCATCCCACGGTTATGTAGTCGCAGCTTTAGAACATCCTGGTAGTAATGCGACAAATGTTGGCTCAGCTTTACTAGGGAAAAACAGATTTGTCAAGCCTGAGGAGTTTTTGCTTCGCACTCAAGATATTAGTTTTGTTCTCGACGAGTTAGAAAAGCTCAATCAAACAGCCAATAACCCTCTTGCTGGGAAACTTGCGACTCAGAACGCGATGGTTGTTGGCTATTCTTTTGGTGGTGGTACAGCTTTGGCAATTGCTGGCGCCGAGTTACAACTAGAACGTCTCAAACAACGCTGCAAACAGAACTTGGCGATCTTGAGTTTAGGAGAAGCTATGCAGTGTATCGCTCAAGAACTGCCAGAAAATAGCTACCAATTGCGGGATAACAGAATTAAAGGAGCGATCGCTCTCAATCCTACAACTTCTCTGATATTTGGTGAAACTGGGTTAACCAAGGTGCAGGTTCCTACCCTGGTGTTAACAAGTTCAGCAGATAAAACCACCCCAGCTTTAACCGAACAAATTGTCGGATTTGATAAAATCCCATCCCCCAAATGGTTAGTTGGTGTAGTTGGAGGTACTCATTTGAGTGTCAAAGACCCAAGTACCACTCAGGATCAAATCGGACAACCAAATACACCTATCAGTGGCGGTGAAGTTGTCAACGAAAAAGCAGCTGATGTTCGTAAGTTAGTTAAAGCTTTAACTTTAGCCTTCGCTGCACAACTGACTCCAGAAGCTAAAAACTACGCTGTGTTTCTCACATCAGATTATGTAAACTCTACATCAACCCCAGCATTTCCATTCCGGCTAGTTACTGAAATTCCTCCTAATGCTATGGCTATAGTCAAAGAATTCGTTGGAAATAACTAGCCCTTTGTAGTTGGGTAGACATGTGCTTCCAGAAATTAATTTTTAATCTTTGTCCTTTGTCATTTGCCCTTTGCTAATGAAAAATGACAAATTAATCCGATTCGATCGCGTGCAAAAAATTACTTACATGTGAAGGAAAGAGGCAATAGGCAATGAATACTTTTGCTATTGCCCTTTGCCCATTTCCTTGAGCCTATGAATAATATATAGCAATCCGATTTGATTCGTGAAAATCGAGGGGCTTCAGATCCCCGACAAGTCGGGGATCTTGTTGTTCGCGAATGATTTAGGACTGCTATATACATCAATTATTTGTAAGGGCATAACAATATTCCCTACGATAACCTGTACCTTATTAACATTCAATTTGCTGTATATAGCATTAATTTTTTTCAGCCTCTGCCTAAACATAGATAAATCGATTAAATACTATAAATAAATTAAATACCAAAATTTAAAGTATAAATTATTGCTAAACATGCAAATATTGAAAGCTTGTATCAAGTTAAGAACGTCACATATTCTCAAAACTGTCTGCTTCCTGGCATTGTTGGATTATCAGTAATAACAAGTGTTCCAAATCAAATATTATTATTACTTCCAAGAATATTCAAATTCTAATTAAAATACTTTACCGCTCAAGTAATAATACTGAAGTTTTACGCTACATACTATCAGTATTTGAAAATCTATACGAAATTTTTACAATAAAACTAAACACTTAGATATTAACTTTATGATACTTTTGTTAAAAATATTATTAGCTTATAAGCACTAAAAAGGCAGGTGGATAATATCAAAAAAAATAAAAATATCACCCATAGTACTACAAATGACGCTCAAAAATAAATTATTTGGCGCTGAAATATATTTTTAGCTTTGTGCATTGCTCTAAATTGAATTGCACAAAATATTAAAACAATTTTTATCTCGCAAGAACTCAAATCAGCCCAAAATGCAACGCTATGAAGGCTGATTTTTTAGATAAAAATGGATTCAGCTATCAGATAGCATCATCAAATGAATTTGAATTCAAAATTTAACAATTACTACACTTGACTGAGGCTAATGCAACTCTATACACCTATTCAAATTGAACAACTTCAGGAAAACGAAGACCTTCCCTACTTGATTCAAATTTTAGATTGGGTTAAAAATTTTTTAGGAAGACCTCATCCTCATTTAGGAAGGCCGGGCGCAGTTTGTCCTTTTGTACCTCACTCTGTAAGATCCAACAATATTCGTTTGGCAGTTATTCGCACGAAAGACTTATATCCAGAACAAATAGAAAATATTGTCAAACGCTATCGAGATATCTTCCTAGAGATGGATGTTAAAGAACAGGAATCAAAAATTAGTAAAGCTTTTTTGCTGATATTTCCTGATATCCATATAGAAGATGCTTCTAAAACCATAGATAGCATCCAACAAAAACTTAAACCTTTGTTTGTGGAATCAGGACTAATGATTGGAGAATTTCATAAACGCAATCAAAGTCCTGGTTTGCATAACCCAGACTTCCGTCCACTACGTAGCCCTGTACCTTTGTTAGCTATCCGATTTATGGTTGAAGCAGACTTGCCTTTTCTTCAAAGTCCGGCTGACCCACACTTACGCATTAGGTATCTGGAAGCTTATTTAAAGCGGTTTGCCCATAAATTTACAGATGAGACTAGGTTTAAAACTGCTTATCAAGCATTGGCTTTGGCGAAAGAAGAACTAGAAACGGCAAGTCTAGTGAGTTATTAAAGTTTTAATCAGCTATAAGTTATCGCTTACCGCTGATAACTGATAACTGATGTCAGACTTGTATTGAATATTTCCACCAAACAACCTACGGTTTTGGCTGTTTGTTGTGTGTTTTGTGTTCCCTGTTTTATTCTAAAAATTTGTCAAAGATTCCAGTGCGCCACTTCAAGCATTACTGAAATCTGATTTCTAGCTTTTTGATTTAACTGACTCGACGACCTTGACAGATAGTTGCAGTCAAGCGTGGGACTACACCATCATGATGAACAGCGATCGCATCAGCTCGTTTACCTAGTTCGAGACTACCGCGATCGCCAAATATGTGAATAGCTCTCGCTGGATTGCTGGTAAATAATTGCATCGCTTCGTAAATCGGCTTATCAGTTTTATCAGCAATCAAAAAGATAGCTTGCAGCAGGCTTTGGGTAACTTATATTTAATCTCTCTTTCTTCTTGGCGCCTTTGCGCGATCGAAATAATTAACTAACACCAAATAACAGAGAGTTTACAATTCATCTTCAAAAAACACCATACCTTCATAAGGAACTTCTCTAGTTGCAGCAATTCGAGAAAACAAATCACCCACATGCAATTCCAATTTATGGAAATCCGGGTCAAAAATATATAAAGATTTCCCTTCACTAATATTTTCCTTCCACTTTTGCACGCCTAAAGAAATCAGGCGATCGCTATATTTTTGAAACTCTTGTTCGGGAACGCTAAAAGCAATATGAGTATACTCAACCGCAGGATTTGTACGGGTATTTGCATCTAAAGAGAGGCACAACCACAAATCACCTGTGAGTAAATAAGCGCCTTTTTTCCATTTGGCGATCGCTCGACAACCAAGAATTTTGGTGTAAAACTCAAAAGATTTTTCCACATCGGAAACTGACAAAGTAATATGATTAATTCCTGTAATCATTGAAACCCAGATTAAATTTAGCTTTCTTGATTTTGAATTTTGAATTCATTTACCCTTCATTTGTCGCTGCTCTGTAGTAACCAGGTCATACCTTTTCGATTTTGTAGTATAAATAAACTAGGGATTGGAGATTGAGTAAAATGCCGAAAGAAATAGAGCGAAAATATTTATTAATTGGGGATGATTGGAGAAGTTTAGCTGAAGGTAGTATCTATCGTCAAGGCTATATTCCAACACAAGATAAAGTGACTGTACGTGTACGTATAATAGGAGAAAAAGGTTATTTAACAATTAAAGGCCCTACTGTTCAATATTCCAGATTAGAGTTTGAGTATCCTATTCCGATTCAAGATGCTCAAGAAATGCTTGAAACATTGTGTCAACGTCCATTTATAGAAAAAATTAGATATAAGATACAATCGGGCAGTTTGATTTGGGAAATAGATGAGTTTGAGGGTGTTAACAAAGGACTAATATTAGCAGAAGTTGAACTCAGTGACGAAAATCAAGAAATTGAACTACCAAGCTGGATTGGAGAAGAAGTTTCTGATGATTCCAGATATTACAATAGCAATTTAGTAAAACATCCTTTTTCAGAATGGTAATTGTTGACATCTGACCAAGAAGGGGAAGGGGTAAAGGGGAAAGGGGAATCAATACTGCTCGGTTAACGATTTTTAACTCGGCATTGGGTTTGGGGAAAAGGGTAAAGGTTAAAGGTTTTTTCTTTCCCCTTTCCCCTTCCCCTTTTCCCCTTAACCGACAAGTATTGAAAGGGGAATTAGCTATTTATGCAGATTTTAGACAATTCATGTTGAGTTATTAGCAGCGATCGCCCCTCGCCTTTGCCCTACTGAGCTATTACAACACTTGAAAGAATTTGAGCTTGCGATGAAAGTTAGGTGATGCAAAACGCAACTCAAAGCAGCAACGTGTTTGTTGAGTTTCGTTGCTGAAACACCGCTTGTTTTGAGTCAGGAAACCTTTCCATAAGTAGAGCGATCGCAACCTCCGATCGATACCATTTCTTTGTAAGGCTGCACCTAATTTCCTTGACTTAATATCAATAAATTTTTTAATCACCTCTTGTTTTTTAGCACAATCTATGCAAACCTCATAAATATATAATACGGTAAATCAGTCAATTAACCGTATTATAGGTAAGAAATTGAGTAGATTAGCCAATAAACTCAAATTTAGTTACTTGAGAGTATGTCTGAGGCTGGGGATTGGGGACTAGGTACAAGTGGAGCAATACAGGGGAAAAGGATAATTCTTCTTAATCCTGAGTACTCAATGATGAAAACGCACAGAGAACGCAGTATTGGAAGTTAGCCTTAGTACCCAATCACCAAAATTTAGGAGATAAAATCATGAATGCATATCAATCTGAGTCAGGCAAGAGTTATACCATTTCTTCGCAACTGAATTTAGAGGCTGATGTTCTAGTCATTGGGGGCGGGCCATCAGCGACTTGGGCGGCTTGGAATGCTGCTGCCCAAGGAGCAAAAGTGATACTCGTAGATAAAGGCTACTGCGGTACGAGTGGAGCGACAGCACCCTCTGGTACTGGTGTTTGGTATGTACCTGCCGATCCACAACAACGGGAAGAGGCTATGGCTAGTCGGGAAGCTTTAGGAGGCTATCTGTCAGAACGCTCTTGGATGGAGCGCGTATTGGATCGAACCTATACAAATCTGAATCAACTCTCAGATTGGGGCTATCCATTTCCTGTGGATGATGAAGGTCGCCCCCATCGGCGATCGCTCCAGCAAGCTCATGATTATATGCGTTTGATGCGTAAAAAGATAACTAAGGCTGGCGTGAAAATACTCGACCACAGTCCAGCTTTAGAACTACTGGTAGATGCAGCAGGGGCAGTTGCTGGAGCGCGGGGAATTTGCCGCCAAACAGGCGAACGCTGGCAAGTCAAGTCTGGAGCAGTGGTAATTGCTACTGGTGGCTGTGCTTTCCTGAGTAAAGCTTTAGGCTGTAACGTCCTCACCGGAGATGGTTATTTGATGGCAGCTGAAGCTGGTGCCGAAATGTCAGGCATGGAATTTTCCAATGCTTACGCCCTATCACCAGCTTTTTCCTCAGTGACCAAAGGAGCTTATTATCGTTGGGCAACCTTCTACTACGAAGATGGCACAGAAATTGAAGGTGCTGGTTCCCAAAGAGGGCGATCGATTATTGCGCGTACCCTACTCACACAACCCGTTTATGCTCGTCTGGACAAAGCAACTCCCGAAATTGAAGCGATGTTGCGGACTATCCAACACAACTTCTTATTGCCATTCGATCGCATGGGCATTAACCCCTTTACCCAACTTTTCCCTGTAACTCTGCGTTTGGAGGGAACGGTACGCGGTACAGGTGGAATTCGGATTGTTGATTATACCTGCGCTACCACCGTACCCGGTCTTTATGCTGCTGGTGATGCTGCAACGCGAGAATTAATTTGTGGTGGTTTTACTGGTGGTGGTAGTCATAACGCTGCTTGGGCAACCTCTTCGGGATATTGGGCGGGTGAAGCAGCAGCAAACTACGCCCGTCAACTAGGAACTAAAGCTAATCAACGTTCCGTGCGAGGACTGGGAGAAACAGGGGTAGCTTCCGAAAAAGGTAGCAGCAATAGTTTTGTTCCCTCAGAAGTAACTAAAGCAGTCCAAGCCGAAGTATTCCCCTACGATCGCAATTTATTCCGCACCGAAAAAGGATTGACACAATCCCTCCATCGCCTACATCAGTTGTGGAAAGAAATCCGCAACACCGAAGCAGTGCCAGAAAATCAAGCTGTCCAAGCTAGGGAAGCCACAGCAATGCTAGCAACAGCCAGGTGGATGTACGCCAGCGCCCTCGAACGTAAAGAAACTCGCGGGATGCACAAACATCTAGACTATCCAGAACAAGACCCGAACCAATACCACCGCCTACTCAGTGGTGGTCTAGATCGAGTCTGGGTGAAGCCCCAAAAATTACAAACTGCCGTTAGGGAAAAGGAGCTAGTAACACTGTGATTGAACTAGTTAGTGAATCTCGCTGTATTAAATGTAATATTTGCGTTTCCGCCTGCCCTACCAACGTTTTTGACAAAGTGCCAGACGGGCCGCCAAGAATTGCTCGTAAAAGCGACTGCCAAACCTGCTTTATGTGTGAGTTGTATTGTCCAGCCGATGCCCTCTTCGTCGCCCCACAGGCAGATGAGTCCGTCCCAGTAGACGAACAGGCTCTTATAGAAGCGGGATTTTTGGGCGGATATCGGGAAACCTTAGGCTGGAAACCTGGAGGCACTCCAGCAGGCGTGAGAGAACAATCTGCCCGAATGTTTGTTGGTCGGAGCAATTTACCTACTGATTCTCAAGGTAGAATTCTCCCTTGGAGCAGCCAGCCTAATTCCCAGTCAAACTAACTAAATGAGCCAAAACCGTTGATTCAAGAAGGCAGGAGGCAGAAGGCAGAGGGCAGAAGGAACCAATTGGAAGGGGATTGTGACCCCTACCAATTTCGTTGCTCCCAAATCTTTGATATGTCCGGTTCTTCAGACCCTTACTCCTTTGGGTCGTGGGCAGAGGGCAGTAGACATTTCTTCTGCCTCCTGCCTCCTGCCCTCTGCCTTTTTCGGTGAGCTTAAACCTGAAAGTCTTGTAGTGGCGTGACAAGGCTAAAATGTTGCAAAAAAATTGTAGGTTGGGGAGCCAATCGCATTAATTTTGAGGGCTAAGATCCCTGACTTGTTGAAGAAGTCGGGGATCTGACCGCTAGCGATCGCAATTCTATGGGAGCCTGGCCTTTATTCAGACCCTTTACTCAGGAAATTATTGCTCTAGTGTAATCAACAAGAGACAAAAAATCTCGATCTCAACGATTTGAAGTTCTGAATTATAACATTATTCTCTAAATCTTTTAAATTTGATAACTATACTTGCAATAATAATTATTAGTTTGACTATCAGAAAATAGTTAAATCAAAAATTATGGCATTGCAAATTTACGAATTTATTAATTTATTTAGGATATTTTCAAATTTAGTTATTATCAATACTACACTATGAGATTAATTAACTGTAACCTAAATGATTGGGATGATAGTAAGCAAAGATTTTTTTAACTTTTGATTCTGGCTGAAAATTCTCCATTAATGTATTTTCAATGGTTTTATTTTCTCTCGTCAGACCAAGAACGCCGGAATCATTGGTAACAAAGTTCTTCATTGCTTTCATGTCAAACAAATTTCGCTGTCAGGTAAAGATTAGCTATGTTAAACCGACTAGCTAGTCAGCTTTTATCTTGAGAAATCAGCAAAGCTTATTTAATACTTAAGTTGACTAAGCAAGCTGATATAGACGCTCTCAAGAAGGCGAATTTGCAACACAGCTATATTAGTGGAGAAAAAACCAATGTTTTTTGGACAATTTGAAAGAGAATCTTTATATGGAGAAATTTGGTCAGTTTGGCAAACAACCAAATTACCAGAACATCTACAGTTATTGGTGGATCGAGAGGAAGTAAAAGACGATATCTGGGAATTGCAAAGCGAAAAGTCTGATTCTAAGACTACTCCTGTCAGTGGCGATCGCACTTCTAGCGATTCAAAAAATATTTGACCAGAAAAAGGCAGAGGGCAGGAGGCAGGAGGCAGGAGAAATGAATTTATTTTTCCTCTGCCAAAAGGGTCACAGAGTAACCAAATTTATTTATGAAAAATAGGGAAATATATATTTCGAGATTGTTGCACAAGAAATATTGCGTCCTTATTAAATCCCCTAAATTTATGAGGATTCCCTCCTGCCTCCTGCCTTCTCTTCTCTTCGAGACGCTAAGAGCGAACGAGACGCTACGCGAACGTCCTCCTGCCTCCTTGATCCCACGCTTTTTGACTTCATACTGCAAACCTATTGAGCATCACATAGCAAGAGAAGGAATCAATAACGATGCCACACCTGTTTGAACCATTCAGGATTCGTGAAGTTACTTTTCGCAACCGCATCGCTGTTTCACCGATGTGTCAATATTCAAGTACAAATGGATATGCCAACGATTGGCATATGATACATCTGGCTTCTCGTGCAGTTGGCGGTGCAGGTATAGTGCTAACAGAAGCGGCAGCTGTAGAACCACGTGGACGTATTAGCCCTCAAGATTTGGGCATTTGGTCAGATGCACACATCCCAACTTTAGCCAGGATTGTGGGATTGATTCACAACTTTGGAGCTGTTGCAGGTATCCAAGTTGCTCATGCAGGCAGAAAGGCCAGCACCGCCAAACCGAGTAAGGGAGGAAAAGTACTCGATGAATCTCAGGAAGGTTGGCGTCCCTTGGTTTCCAGCAGTGCGATCGCTTTTAGCAAAGATAGCCCTGTCCCCGAAGCCCTAAGTATCGAGGGAATTCAAGAAGTTATTGACGCCTTTATTCAAGCTGCTAAACGTTCTCTACAAGCCGGCTTCAAAGTTATTGAAATCCACGCTGCCCACGGTTACTTGCTGCACCAGTTTCTCTCGCCCCTTTCTAACCATCGTGAAGATGATTATGGTGGTAGCTTTGAAAACCGTACTCGTTTGTTAATAGAAGTAGTTCAAGGAGTCCGAGAGGTTTGGCCTCAAACACATCCACTTTGGGTACGCATCTCCGCCACTGACTGGGTAGACAAGGGTTGGGACATTGAGCAGAGTATCGCTTTAAGTGACAAACTTAAGTCTCTAGGAGTCGATCTCATTGATACTTCATCAGGGGGGCTAATTCCAGGGATCAACATCCCAGTTAAACCTGGTTATCAAACTCAATTTGCCGAACGCATCCGCCGTGAAGCTAATATCCATACAGGAGCCGTAGGGTTAATTACATCCCCAGAACAAGCTGACGAACTGATTCGCAAAGAAGCAGCTGATATAGTGCTGTTGGGACGCGAATTACTCCGCAACCCTTATTGGCCGCATTTAGCAGCCAAACAACTCGGACACGATAAACTTTGGCCCGTTCAATATGACCGCGCTTGGCTGTGATGCTATTTGGGGATTGGGTTGCTAAAGTGAAAATGCGATCGCCTGAAATATTACAATTCACTTCTAGCTTTTGAGGCGATCGCAACTGCCCGCTCAAACAAAATTATTTGATATTTTAAGAAGTAAAGGAAGTAGGGATCGATGCGATCGCGAGTGTGTCAACATAATTTATGGGATTATAAAATCTAAAAGTAGATTAACCTAAATCTACATAAATATGAAATTGAGGCAACGGTGTGAGTACATTTTTATCTAGTGTGGCTGTATTACTCTCTACTTTGGCTTTGGGATGTAGCGGTTATGTAGCTTACGAACTTTTCACACTGCGAGAGACGTTAAATGCCACCAACACTAATACACTAAGCAATAGCACTCCTACTCAAGTACCAAGTCCGACAACTACAACTTCTTCAAAAGAACCAATAGCATCACCATCGCCAGCTAGTGCTACTACCTCAGCAATTCAACCCGGTCAATTTGTGCAGCCTGCTTTTGGGAATAAGGCAGAAGTGGAATTACTTTCAGCCAAGCGAATTAAAGATCCAGGAACTGGAAACCGTGATGTCATAAATGTGCAAATGCGTATCCGTCGGCTTGCCATAGACGGAGTTGTTGGTAGTGATATCATATCGGTTTCTAGTACAACAGCCCGCAATCCTGACACTAGCGAAACATACAAAGGAGTTGCTTTAGATCGCTCAACAGGAAGCGTTTCTTTGTTCCAAGTACGTCCCCAAGCCTCCGCAGATGCTTATGTCTGGCTAAGAGTCCCTGATGGTGTCAATAATTTGGACATTTTTGTGCCAGATACAGCCGCATTTAAAAATGTACCAATTTCTTCCTAGTTAAGTAATAAATATTAAATAACTCACCACTAGGAGAGTCAGAATACATGCTTTGAGCATTTATTCTTTGTTCATAACGTGCAAGATTCCCAACTCCTTCACGAAGTCGGGAATCCAAAAAACTCAAGTCCAACAAAATTATTTTATGCTTTAAATTAGCAACCTCAAATTAATGATGGTAGATGACTGAGGCTGCAATTTCAAGCATGATTATTCCTCTTCTTCCCCGAATATTTCATCTATTAGTTCTTGCGCTCGTTCGTCTGAAATTCTTAAGGCTTCCTGAAGTTCAGAGATATAATCTTGTTCAATTTCCGGTACTTCTTCATCAATACCCACCACTAAGATAGCGGTGATATATGCAGCTTCTCGATAAGCTCTATTTGGTAAAGATTCGATCGCTTGGGCTACTAAGTCTTCAGGTTCTTCTTCATCAATCAAGCTGACGACTTTCTCGGTCAATTCTTCAAAGTCATCATCAGAGTAATCTTCAAATAAGCCAACCTGACTTAAAAATTCACTCAAAGCATATTCTTCTGTGGAAGAAATACCTTCACCATCAGCAGCTGCGGAAAAAAGTCCAAGAATTGCGATCGCAACTTCTGGTTCTAAAGCAACCGAACTAGCACTACGGCCTTTGGGCAACCTGCGTTGAGGCATAATTATCCTTTAAAAGTTATGTGATCTTTGAGGAAGTAATACCTTACGGTTTATACAGCCTCGTGGATTTAGAATTCCCAAAAAATGAGTAAAAATACAAATGCTATCGGTTATCAATATGAATATTTGTTTCACAAAAAATACGCAGAGGATACATTCCTCTGCGTATAAAGACGGCTAAACTTAGGGATCTTGGATTGGAGACGAAAGAGCTAAGGAAAAATTCCTAACTCCTAACTCTCAACTCCTAACTCCTAACTTTCTTTCACAACTTCGTCCCACACTCGGCACAGAAGTTATGCGTAGGAGCATTTTTGGCGTTGCAGTTACTACAATAAACTGGCTCTGCTGGGGCTTTGGGCTGTTGCTTGGGCAAGCCGACCATTTGAGCGTTGCTCTTACCAGGAGCTACCATTGGATAGCAATTTTCGTCTCTGGTAACGTGAACGTTCACAATTACCGGGCCTTTGTGTGCCAGCATTTCGGCGATCGCATCTTTTAATTCGCTCCGATCGCGAATTACCATACCCTTTATCCCGTAGGCTTTTGCCAATAACTCAATGTCTGGCATCCCTACTTCCATATTTGAGGATGAGTAACGTTCGCCGTAGAAGGCTTGCTGCCATTGGCGTACCATCCCTTGCCAACCATTATTAATAATCATGGTCTTGACATTGATACCATATTGTGCTAATGTACCCAGTTCTTGTAAGCACATCTGGAAACTGGCATCACCACTAATACAGATGACTTCTTCATCGGGAAACGCGACTTTCGCGCCCATAGCCGCAGGTAGACCAAAACCCATCGTTCCTAGACCTGCGCTTGAAATCCAACGTCTGGGGCCGTTTTTCAAAAATTGTGCTGACCACATTTGATGTTGTCCGACATCTGTGGTGTAGAAGGCGTTGGGGGCTTGGCGGCTGACTTCGACGATCGCTTCTTGGGGTGAAATGCTGTCGCTATGCTGGGGTACTACTAGGGGATACTCTTCGCGCCAACGGTTAACTTTAGTTAACCACTCTTGGTTTTGATTTGGTGTTGGCTTGATGCCTGTTTCCTTCAAGCGACGCAACAAGTCAATCAGCACGTTTCGCACGTCGCCGACGATGGGTACTTCGGGAATGCGGTTTTTGCCGACTTCTGCGGGGTCGATGTCGATGTGAATTACTTTGGCGCGGGAGGCGAATTCGTCTAATTTGCCTGTGACGCGATCGTCAAATCTTGCGCCAACGCAAATTAGCAAGTCACAATCGCTAACGGCAAAGTTAGCGTAAGCGGTGCCGTGCATTCCCAACATTCCCAAAGCTAGGGGATGATGTTCGTCAAAAGCACCGATCCCCATTAAGGTTGTGGTGACAGGAATACTGAATAACTCAGCTAATTGTTTGATTTCTTCGTGGGCACCAGCAGCGATCGCACCTCCACCTACATACAGAAGCGGACGCCTACTTTCAGTAATCAACCCAATTGCTGCTTGAATTTGTCGGGGATTTCCCTTGACTGTAGGACGATAACCGCGTAACTTCACTGAACCTGGTTTCACAGGCACATAGTCAAATTCTTCTAAAGCTACATCCTTGGGCACATCAATCAAAACTGGCCCTGGACGCCCCGTGCTAGCGATGTGAAAGGCTTCAGCCACAATTCGCGCCATATCTTTGGGATCGCGCACTACATAGGAGTGCTTCACTATTGGTAGCGTAATCCCATAAATATCAGTTTCTTGAAACGCATCTGTACCGATCGCTGGACGTGAAACCTGTCCCGTGACTACAATCATCGGGATCGAATCCATGTAGGCTGTGGCGATGCCTGTTACCAAGTTAGTCGCTCCCGGCCCAGAAGTACCAAAGCATACTCCTACCTTCCCCGTGGCACGCGCGTAACCGTCCGCTGCGTGGGCTGCCCCTTGTTCGTGTCTCACTAAAATGTGCTTAATCGCACCAGTGGCTTCCACTTTGTACAGGTCGTCGTAAATTGGCAGAATCGCCCCACCAGGATAACCAAAAATATACTCAACACCGTGGCGATGAAGGCTGTCAAGCAGAGCAAAACCGCCAGATGCACGTTTGGGCACGACTGGCGGGTTTGAATTACGGGAGTGTTTGTGATTCTCGGTTTGTGGGATACTGATTTGAGAAGGCAATTCTCCAATGGAGACACTTTGTGAACGCACGTTCAAACCTCAGACTATAGCTAAAGTTAATGCTGACTTCTGTAGTTAAGATTTCATTTTAATAGAAAACTTCAATTAAATCCCGATTAATTTAATTTATAGATTAAAAATAAGGCCAGATTATTAGCCTACATTACTTAAATTACGTCTTGCAAGACTGTGCGGGTATTTTTCCAAGCCCAAACGCCGACAACTACGACCACAACACTCATAACTACAAGTACTGTTCTCAATCCCAAAGCGTCAGTTAACGGCCCGGTAATTGCTAAGGGTGCAGATAAGGCGATGTTAACGGCGTGATTTTGAAAGCCAAATACTTTACCATGCATTGTCGGTGGCGTTTGCTGTTGAATTAAAGTTTGCATAGGCACACCAATAAAGGCAGCACCGATACCTAAGATTGCACACAGTCCCAGCGCCAGCATTAAATTGTGCGTAAAAGTGAACACTCCTAAAACTAGGGCTATCATCAAAAATCCAATTAAAGGTAAGGGCTTGTGGTGCAATTTATCGCCCCAGTGACCTAAAAGCGCCGCCCCAGATACCATACCTACGCCGGCTGCTGCTAAGAAAAAGCCAAACTGTTTTTCTTTGAGACCAAATTCTTCCGCTAATCGAATCGTCAACACCGTTAACGCTGCAAACACACAATATAAGGTTGTCAGTTGCAGCATAGCGTTCAAGACCAAACGATTTTTCTTGAGATAGTGCAAACTCGCGGTAAATTCAGCCCAAGGGTGATTTTCTTGTTGATGTTCTTTTGGTGGTTTGTGTTCTTTAAATTTAATGGGCTGCATAATCCCAGCCGATAATATGTATAGTCCTCCAACCACAAGTTCTTGACCGTATTCTTCACCCATCAAGCTTTTCGCCAAACTCAAAATCGGTTCTCCTACGGCAAAGCCAACAATTAAAGCTCCCATCATGGTGGTGCTAAATAGTGCGTTGGCTGCTAACAAATTTTCTCGCTTCACCAACAAGGGAATGGAGGCTTGTTCGGCTGGGGCAAAGAACTGTGTGACTGTGGAAATAGCAAAAGTTAGGATTAAGAGAATCAAAAACTCCCTTGGTAACAAAGGAAGACACAGGGTTAATATTCCACGCACCACATCTGAGCCGACCATAATCAGCTTTTTTGGGAAGCGGTCAACAAAGATACCGCCGGCAGAACCAAACAAAATCGCTGGTATTGTAAATGCCAGCATCAAAGTTGAATACATCGAGTTTTGTGCTAACCCAGGAAGCGGTGAGTAGTTCTCCAAAAGAGCAATCATCAAAACAAAGAAGACTTTATCTGCTAGCTGGGACACTAATTGCCCAATCCACAGCAGCATAAAACCACGGTTTTTTAGCAGTGCGCTAAAGCCATTATTAACAGCGGCAGGTTCTGTTGGAAACATCAGTTACTTTGGGTAGATGGGGCAGTATTGGGCATGGGGCATGGGGCATTGGGCATGGGGGAGAATAAATGCTGACTCCTAACTCTTGTACAGACGCGTAGACGCTCGAAGAGCGGCTTCTCGCGAGAGTATAATCGCGTCTACTCCTAACTCCTCATTCCTAACTCCTGTTTACTTACTCCATTGTCCGGATTAATTTGCTTCATAGCGTTCTAACAGCATACGCAAAAATGCAGCGGCACTCAGATAGCCTTTGGGGGGAAAAATTCCAATGGATGAATCTACCCACCAACCTTGTACAGTTTCAGGCGATCGCCAAATTGACATATGATCGACTGCTGGTTCTGCATAGAAGTTATTTTGCCCAGTACCAAGCAAACTAGAACTCCAATGGGTGAAATAATCATGACTCATCCGGTGAATCGGGAAATTCCCTTGTAATGGCACCCCCCATCCATCTATAGCAATAAAAGCTTTCACGCGACCACCCAAGTGTTGCCACAAATGCGCTGCGCCAATTGCCCCGACGACGCCAGCACTAAAGCTAATAAATATCAGCGGCGATTCTAAAGAGTTGTTGAGGCTACCGCGCAAAAACTCCAAAATGTGCAAAGCTGATAAATTTAAAAAGTCTTTTCCCGGAAAAACGAGTATATTAGCTTGATTTTGGTCTATTGAGCCATCGAACAATCCCGATATAAAGGATTGGGTGAAGGTGCGATCGTGGATTCCAGGGCAAATAACTATACTCATTTATCTTTTGCGTGTTAGCAGCTTGCACAATTATTTATAATTTAAACTTTAGCCAATGTTTTTGAAGATACATAAAAGCGCTATCAACTGAGATTACAGTGATAGCGCTAATTTTTAATGATTTGAAGATTGCGATCGCAAATTATAATTGAGGGACAAAACTTTTACCATCCAAATGCTTAGTCTAATTAAATTAGGCAACTTTATGCACTGTTTGGCGACTCTAAATTAAATTCCATATATCTACTGTTAATGCAGATTGTCAAACTTATAAGTTAATCCATCGACACTAACATATTTAGCCGTGAAAATTGGGCCGCCAAAAACACCAATAGTATATTGCTGACCAACGGACAATACACCATCAAAGTGACTTGTGGTAACTGTCGCGCGAGTACCATCAGTGTTTAACGAAATGGCATGTAGAAGAAACTGTACCCCATTTTTAGTTACAGTAATGTTGTGGTATACGGCAAAGCTGGTTGGCTGGAATAAATTTGTCCCCCCCCAGTGAAACAGTGTGATGTCGAAACTCTTACATCCTTTGAAAGTTACGCAAGCTTTACCTGATAAAGTAATCCGCTGTTCGGGGATTCGCAAACATATTTCTAAATCCCATTTCGCAACACTATAATCACCTTTCAACTCAAGGCACGGGTGTTCGGGGCTGATTTCTCCAGATACAACAGTAATACCAGCTACTTTCAGAGCTATTGCTGCACTAGGTGTACTGAGATTAAGGTCGTAACAAATCTGAATTGGCCCAAAAATTGCAACGCATCCAGAAATATCTCTGAGAATACCTGGTTGTTTCTGCGGCTCAGTTGTAAGACTAGACTGTGGTACAACACTGGGAGCGTATAAAATTTCAGGGATGAGATCTTCTGAGTAAGAAGTAATGGACATGATAGTAACTCCTTTGTAAATAATTGAGCGATCCAAATTGGACTTTGACTGATAGCTTCTCTTGGCTGGAGAAGCATCTTCGTCTTCCTGAGGAGTTACACGGATGACTTTGAGAGATTATGCAGTTCTCTCTTAGAGCCTACTTATAAAGTAAATATTAAGGTAGGGTGTGTTACGGCTGTGCAAGGATTTGAGAGTTTAAGAAAGTAATAATCAGCCGTAACGCACCGAGAAACATGGTGCGTTAAGCGTTGCTATAACGCACCCTAAAATTTAAGGTTTACTTTATAAATCACCTCTCAATAAAAGTGAAAAATATTTTTGATGTTGTTTGATTGCTTTGTAGCGGTAGTGTTAATCACACCCTACCAAGGTTAGTAGCTTTGGAAGCGTACTTTAAAGAGGAAAGGGAAATATGGATAAACAAAAAGAGTCTTCCCTCTTTGGCTTACCCCTTTGCCAACTTCTGCAAAAAGTCTAGTAATCACCAAAGTATGTCTTTTGATGTATTATTTTGATTTTTACACTTATCCCATCCGGGGGGATGTGATAATAATTTAGTAGTAGGGGAAATGTTCAAGCTAATCCCTTAAGTTTAAATTCTCTGCACTCTGGTTATATTGAGGAAGTTATTGTGGTTGCAACGCCGGAAAAACTACAACATACTCACGAGGAATTATCAGGTAAAGACCGTGTAGCCGTACTGCTTATGGGCTATGGCGAAGTCGAAAGCTACGAAGATTTCGCTAACTATAACGAACAGGCTTTAAATCTCCTCACTGCCAAATTCGCACCAGTACCAACCTGGATTTATCCGCCGCTGGCAAAACTTTTGGCGCTATTTGACCGTCATGAGTGGGGACACACACACCACGATTTCATTTCTCCACACAACGCCATCTTTGAACAACAGCGTGCTGGGATTGAGAAGAATTTACAAGAAAAATGGGGTAATAACGTCCAAGTTTTCAAAGCTTTCAACTTCTGCGCCCCTTTCTTACCCAAACAAGTCTTGGCAGAAATCAAAAACCAAGGCTTTGATAAGCTGCTAATTTATCCACTGCTAGTTGTTGATTCTATTTTTACTAGTGGGATTGCGATCGAGCAAGTTAATAATGCCCTTGTTGAGTTGGCTGATGGTGAAGAACACTGGGTGAAAGCACAGCGTTATATTCCTTCTTTCTTCAACGAACCAGCTTACATCGATTTGATGGCTCATCTAGTTGAGGAGAAAATTAACGCTGATTTAGCAGCAGCTTACCTACCTTCCCAAATCGGGATTGTACTGATGAATCACGGCTGTCCCCACAAAGCCAAAGGATTTACCTCTGGAATTACCGAAAGTCAGGCGCTATACGATTTAGTACGGGATAAGTTGATTAACCGCTATCCTCTAATCTCCGTGGGTTGGCTCAATCACGACACGCCTTTGATTGAATGGACGCAGCCAAATGCACAACAAGCAGCAAGTAACTTGATTCAATTGGGTGCAAAAATAGTGATATTTATGCCAATAGGTTTTGCTACGGAAAACCACGAAACTCTGTTGGATGTACATCACATCATCCATGCTTTGGAAAAACAGCATTCTGGTATAAATTACGTACAAATGCCTTGCGTCAATGACCATCCAGAATTTTTAGCGATGGCGGCTCAATGGGCTGATGCTCATATTGCACAGTTATTGTCAGAGCAAGCTGTGGCAGTTAATCCCCAATTAGCTGACCATCACCATCACCATCATCACCACCATTAAGTTTAGTTTTTTAGGGTGGGCAAAGCTTTGCCCACTCCAGATCGATCGGATACAGTTCAAGTCTTTTAGATCGTACCGTTGCAGATACTCCTCAAGCGTTCATTTACGTCTGCACCAAAATACTGAGATACAATTATTTTTTTTATCTCATTTTAAGTAAAATTCCTTTTAATCTCAGTATTAGCACTCAGGTTAACTAGGATTGTTAAAGTTATTCTGTAACCAGTAATATCAGATTGGCTAGGTACTAAAAGATTACAATCTCTTGATATCGAAGTCCAGGCGATCGCTTATTATTAAAATTGCTGTGCGTCAGAGCGTCCCTCACAATGATAAGTGTCTAATGGGACATGATATGACCAGTCACACAGCAAATTTTGGCGTTAACTATCTCATACCAGTTGTGTATAAAAATGCGCCAAAATCTTAGTAATAGCGATGAAAGTTTAGACCGACGCAAATATCAAGAGATTAGAAAAAAACCATAATTTCGCTACCTTATTGAGTATCTAAAAAGATTTGTTAGCGAAATACTTGTTTAGTAAATATGCAAAAACTACGGGTGCTGTTTGATAACAGCAGCCAAATTTTTGTGGAATGAATGCAATGTTTTTCTTGTTTTTTCATTAAATTCAATGCTGAATTAGAAGGATTTACACATGCCAGAAACATTAGTTGGAACTTCTTTAACCTACTACTTCATCGCTTTTGACGCTAATGGCAAAGAACGTGCAAACAATGGAGAGCTAATCAGTGAAAAAGTACTAAAGATATTATCCGAATATAAGCAATCTGGGCAGCCAATCACAGATGTTTTTTTGATGAGCCACGGATGGCAAGGTGATATTCCTGCGGCAAAAGATCAGTATGACAGATGGATTGCAGCTATGGCTAAAAACCAAGCTGATATTCAAAAAATGCAACAGATACGCCCAGGATTTCGCCCGTTATTAATTGGTCTGCATTGGCCTAGTAAGCCCTGGGGAGATGAAAACTTGAATGCAATCTCAACAGACAAAACAGTTGTGTCTTTTGATGTAACAGATAATTCTCAGGAAGAGTTAATTAACCAGTATTCTCAAAGTATTGCTGATACTGAAGCTGCTAGAGATGCCTTGAGAACAATTTTTTCAGCAGCAACAGAATATGACGTTGCACCCGATACATTACCATCTGAGGTACGTGAAGCTTACAAGGTTTTGATTAAGGAAGCATCTTCGAGCAGTGAAGGAGAAGATGCAGATGGCTGGGGTGAAAGCGAATCCTTAAATTTAGATCCCGATAGTGTATATGAAGCCAGCCTTGCACAAGAAGACGAAGATGTCAGCTTCGGAATTGAGACAAGTGTGAAATCAGCGGCTGATGCATTTTTGAACGTTCCGAGATTGTTATCTTTCTGGAAAATGAAAGACCGAGCTAGGAAAATCGGTCAAACCAGCGGCTTCAATTTGTTAAATAGACTTCAACAGGTGACAGATAATAGTGTGCGATTTCATCTGATGGGGCACAGTTTTGGATGTATTTTTGTCTCAGCCATCGTAGCTGGTACTGACCAAAAAAATTTACCCCGTCCAGTTAATTCTCTTGCTTTAATACAAGGCGCTTTCTCACTTTGGGGTTTCTGTGCAAATGTCCCCTTTAGAAACAATCTTGCTGGTTACTTCCGCTCTATTATTACTGGTAATAAAGTTGTAGGGCCAATTATTACTACCCAATCTATATATGATAAGGCTGTCAAGAATGCCTATCCTATGGCGGGGACGCTGGGAATACTTGGCGGTCAAGATATAGACTTTAGCGTTGATACGTCAATTTATCCTGGTGTTGGTGCCATTGGTTGTTATGGAATCCAAGGTGATGGTTTGAGCATCAGCACTGAGATAACATACATGCAACCTCTGGACAAACCTTACAACTTTGAACCGGGAAAAATTTATAACCTCAACAGTAACGATTATATTTATGTTCCACCTAGCTTACTAGATCAGTTTATAGGCGCTCACAATGCCATTGATAAACCAGAAGTAGCTCATGCTGTGTGGTCGGCAGCTTTTGGTAATTAAAAATCACAAGTAAAAGGTAAAAAATAAAAAGAAAATTTCTGTAATTAATATTAGGAAATTTTCAGCGATCGCCTTTTTATTATCAACAAATTTAGGGCGATCGCAACCAGTTTTTCTTTTACCTTTTAAGTTTCACTTTTGCCTTATTCAGTGAATTAGAAATAGAAGGATTGCGTAAGATGAGCATAGGACAACTGACCCAAGAACTATATTTCAATGGAATTGACGGTGCATCAGGAGAATATTTGTTGCCTCCTTTGACACCAGAGCAGCTTTCTAAAATTGCTCAGGGTGAAGAGTTCGATCCTACAGAAATCAGCGAACTCAAAAGAAAGGATTCCCATGTTAAAGGTTTAGAACCTGATTTTGCGCCGATAGAAGGAGTAGATCCGAAAAACCTCGCAGAGACGGGTTGGGGAGTCATCTTTGCTCATAATGCCGACCCAGCAATCAGGGAAGCACTCAAGGAACTGTTAGAACATCGACAAAGGCAAGCGACGAAAAATCAGGAAAATTACTATCAGGAATATGTCGGTGCTAAAGGCTATCGTCCAGGAGAATCGAAGAATCAATTTTTGTCGCGTCATGGAGTTGGCCCTGGCCCTGCTGACCCAGATAAAATGCCTTATTATCTGTTGATTGTGGGCGACCCAGAAACCATTCCTTATCGGTTCCAGTACCAGCTTGATGTTCAGTATGCCGTGGGCCGGATTTACTTTGATACGCCCCAAGAATATGCTCAGTATGCTCGCAGTGTCGTACAGGCTGAAACTACTGATTTAAATCTGGCTCGTAAAGCTAGCTTTTTTGGCGTATGTACTAAAGGTGATGCGGCCACTGAACTCAGCGCCAAGAACTTGATTCAGCCGCTAGCTGAGTGGATGCTTGATGAGAACAAAGATAATAGTTGGGCAGTACAAACTTTACTTGCAGAAGAAGCTACAAAGGCGCGGTTAGCGAAAATATTAGGTGGTGAAGAAACACCTGCTTTATTATTCACTGCCAGTCATGGTATGGGCTTTCCCAACGGCGATGAGCGACAATTACGCCATCAAGGTGCTTTGCTTTGTCAGGACTGGCCTGGTAGAGAGTGGGGTAAAAAACCAATTCCCGAAGATTTTTACTTCTCTGCGGACGATGTTGGCGATGATGCTCGGTTACTAGGATTAATTGCCTTTCACTTTGCTTGTTATGGTGCCGGTACGCCTCGATTTGATGAGTTTGCTCATAGAAAAGGCTCCAATGAGAGGTTAGCGATCGCTCCTAATGCTTTTGTTGCTCCTTTACCCCGTCGGCTTCTGAGCCATCCTAAGGGTGGTGCTTTAGCTGTCATCGGTCACGTGGAACGCGCTTGGGGTTGCTCTTTTGTCTGGGGACGCACTGGCAAACAATTGGCAGTTTTTCAAAGTACCCTCAAGAGACTGTTAGAAGGTCATCCCGTGGGTTCAGCTGTTGAATATTTCAACGAACGCTACGCAGAACTTTCATCTGATTTGAGTACCGAATTAGAAGAAGTTAAATATGGTGCAACTGCCGATCCCATGAATTTGTCTGACATGTGGACAGCAAACAACGACGCCCGTAGTTATGCCATTATTGGTGACCCCGCAGTTCGGTTAGTTGTGAGCGATAATTCAAATGGCGATCGCGCAGTTATCGCATCAATAAATTTACCCACTGCACCCACAACGCCCCAGGCATCTAATACATCTGCTATCCAGCAAGCCCAGACAAACCTCAACCAAGCACTAGAACAATTTGCCACAACAGTTGACCAAGCTTCAGCTGACCGTACAGAAAAGCTCCAAGCAGCACTTTCAGCAACAGTTAGCCTGCTTGAAACCTTGAAGAAATTGAGCTAACTGTAAACGCCACAAACCTTTGTGTAACTTTGCGCTTTCCTCTGCGTTTAAAAACACCATATACCTAAACAATGAACACCTTCGAGATTACCATCCAACGCAAATCAGGAGACCAGTGGCCAATTGTCGTAGAACACACCCGATTTGGCGAACTCCTGCCATTACGCTCGGAAGGTACTCTCGAACTGAGTGCTGAAAATTTTCAGCAGCTAACCAGCTTTCTCGGACAGCCCAAAGATTACGGGAAATTGCTAGGAAAAACTCTATTTCGAGATGATATACGCGATGCCTTTGTTGGTGCTATGCGCGAAAGTGACGAACCACTGAGAATGTTACTTTTTATTGAAGCATCAGACCCAGAATTAAGAACCTTACGTTGGGAAAAACTCTGCGCCCCTATCGATGGTGAATGGCAGTTATTAGCACTAAACCAACGAGTACCATTTTCTTTCTACATTCCGGCAATTACTGACCGCCGCTTTCCCCCTATCGGGCGGCGAGACTTGCGGGCGCTAGTTTTAGTTGCTAGTCCCAGCGATTCCCAAAAGTATAAATTAGCTGAATTCGATGTTGCAGCCAGCGTTAATAGCGTCAAGTCTGCACTGGGGGAAATACCTTGCGATATCTTGGCAACAGTTGATGGAGCCATTGGTTTACCGACAATAGACGAACTGTGTACTCACCTGAGCGATCGCAACAAACAATATACAATACTACATTTTGTCAGTCACGGTAGGGTAATGGATAATGGTGAAACCATCGTCTACTGGTCAAAAGCTGATAATACAGTAGAGGCCATCCCTGCAACCCAGTTACTAGACCGATTACGCCCGTTACGTGGAGCCAAAGGGTTACCCCACTTTACCTTTCTTTGTACTTGCGAGAGCGCCAGCCCTGAGGCCGAAGGATCGTTAGGAGGTTTAGGACAAAGATTAGTGCGGGATTTGGGAATGCCGGCGGTGGTGGCAATGACCGATAAAGTCACCATCAAAACAGCCGAAACGCTAATAGAGAACTTTTATAAACAACTTAGAGCATCGGGAGAGGTGGACTCTGCTTTGCATGAGGCAACAGCCGCTTTAGCAAAGCGCGGCGATATTACAGTTCCAGCATTGTTTAGTCGTTTGGGCGGGCGACCTTTATTTACTGACCAACTCGATCGCCAACTAACCAACGCCGAAATCAAATATGGTTTACAATGTCTGGCTGAATTAATACCGCAAAGAGCGCCAACACTGCAACCAAAATTCGAGATTCCTGCTCAAAAGCTAGAAAATATCTTAGGTGCAGATGCCGCAGCCTTGAGCAAAGAAGCCCTCAAAGAACGAGAACAAGTTTTAGAAGAAATTAACAATCTCTGCGAGGAAATATTAGACATCAACTTTCATGGTTTGGCGTTAGGTCACCAACCTCCAGTTTATGATTCTCGTTGTCCCTTCCGGGGTTTGTATCCTTTCCGGGTGGAAAACCGGGAATTTTTCTTTGGGCGAGAACAACTCATTACCCAACTGCAACAAAAGTTGAGCGAACACAACTTTTTAGCTGTGTTAGGTGCTTCTGGTAGCGGTAAATCATCGGTAGTGTTAGGGGGTTTAATACCGCTGCTACAAGAAAAACAACCTGATTTGCAGTTAGCCTACATGACACCAAGCTCTCACCCCATAGAAAAACTGCAAACTAGTCTTTCGCCGCTACAAGGCCAATGTTCAATATTAGTAATTGACCAATTTGAGGAATTATTTACCCTGTGTGCCGATGAAGCTCAGAGAGCGACTTTCATCGAAAAATTGTTAAGCCTGATTGAATATCAAAAAGTCATCGTCACCATGCGGGCAGATTTTTGGGGCGAGTGTGCTAGCTACCGCCATTTAAAAGATTTGATGGAAGTTAGGCAAAAACTCATCGGCCCGATGGATGCAGGGGAATTGCGGAAAGCGATGGAGATGCAAGCCGCCCAAGTGGGTTTGCGCTTTGAAGCAGGCTTGAGTAACTCGATTCTGGATGATGTGCAAGGCGAACCGGGAGCAATGCCACTACTGCAACATGCATTGTTAGAGATGTGGAAGCGGCGACATGGTAGATGGTTGCGGTGTAGCGAGTATCAAGCCATCGGTGGTGTGAATATGGCGATCGCTCAAACTGCCGATGATTTTTACAATACCTTATCGCCCCCAGAACAAGACCAAGTTAAGAATATCTTTATCCGCTTAACTCGCTTGGATGAAAATGCCATTGAAGGCGAAAAACGCCGGGACACCAGACGGCGAGTTTGGCTCGATGAACTAGTACCAGCTGGTGGTGATTTAGCAAGTACTAAACAGCTGGTGCAACAGTTGGCTGGCGAAGGAGCGCGATTAGTAGTTACCAGTGTAGACGAATCTACTAATCGTGAAGAAGTCGAGGTGGCACATGAAGCCTTAATTCGCTACTGGCCGCGGTTGCTCAAGTGGTTAGATGAGAACCGCATCAATTTACAATTGCGCGAAACTATTCGTCAAGCAGCTTTAGATTGGGAAAAGGAGCAAAAAGATGAAAACTATTTGGTGCATCGCGGAGGAAGATTAGAAGATGCTCAGTTGTTGGCGAAGCACACTAGTTTTTTGAATCAGTTAGAAGCTGACTATGTTACCGCTTGTATGGAACTGCGCCAGCGCCAGCAAAAAGAAAAAGAAGCGCGTCGCCGTCGAGAAATTATCATAGCTTGGGGAGTAGCCTGTAGCTCGATTGTAGGCTTGATTGTGACTGCTGCCTTGGGGTTCATGGCTTTATCTGAAAAACACCAAGCTGAAAAAACTAAAGCTGAGGCTCTAGGTCGATATTCCTTATCACTCTCTGATTATCATCAAGATTTGGAAGCACTAGTCCAAGGAATTAAAGCCGCAAAAATCTTGCGAGAGCAAAACTTCACTCAACCCCTGGTTCTAGAAGCATTGCAAACAGTAGTCGATCGCGTCAGAGAACGTAATAGTTTGACTGGACATCAAAATAGTGTAAATAGCGTAGCTTTTAGTCCAGACGGGAAAATTCTTGCCTCTGGTAGTGATGACAAAACTGTTAAAATCTGGGATTTAAACGGTAAGGAATTGCGAACTTTCAATTATGAAGAAAAGGTTACAAGTGTTGTCTTCAGCCCAAATGGTAAAACTATCGCTATTGCTCAAAATAATACTGTCAAACTCTGGGATTTAAATGGCCGGAAACTCAAAAGCTTTACTAACGATATAGACGTTAAAAGTGTTGTTTTCAGTCCAGATAATAAAACTCTGGCGGCTGTTATGGAGGATAATACCATTAATGTCTGGGATTTAAATGGCCGGAAAATCAAAAATATTAAATATCAGGGAAGCAATATCGTTTTCAGTCCTGATAGTAAAACTGTGGCGACTATTGATGAAGATAATAATATCAAACTCTGGGATTTAAATGGTAAGCAATTGCAAACCTTGAAAGGGCATGAAGAAACTATCAATAATATTGCTTTTAGTTCTGATGGTAAAACTCTAGCGAGTAGCGATTCTAAAAAAATTGTCAAACTCTGGAATTTAAACGGAAAGGAATTGAAAAGTTTCTCAGGGGGCGAAAGTGACATTGCAAGAATCTTTTTTAGTCGCGATGGTAAAATAGCTATTGCTACTGAGGATAATACCATCGAACTCTGGAATTTAGAGGGAGAACAATTAGCAATATTTAAAGAACATAACCAAGGTATCACAAGTATTGCCTTCAGCCCAGACGGAAAAACTCTGGCTTCTGCTAGTTCTGACAGCACTATCAAACTCTGGGATTTAAAAGAAAAGCCATCGCTAACTTTCAAAACATTTACAGGGAGTCAGGGTCATAATTTCACAAATATTGCTTTCAGTCCCGACGGTAAAACTCTTGCCTCTGCTAATCTGATTGGCAGCATCGAACTCTGGAATTTAAATGGCAAAGAACTACAAAGTTTTACTACTGAAGATCCTGTCACCAGTGTAATTTTCAGTCCCGATGGTAAAACCCTGGCGTCTGCTGAGGCTGGTAAAATTGGCAAAAGTATCAAACTCTTGAGTTTAAACGGTGATGAACCACGAATCTTCAGTGGGCATAAGCAAGGTTTAACTAGTGTTGCCTTTAGTCCAGATGGTAAAACTCTGGCTTCTGCTAGTTATGACAAAACTGTCAAACTTTGGGATTTAAATGGCAAGGAATTGCAAACTCTCAAAGGTCATAAAGAATCTGTCAACAGCGTCGCTTTCAGCCCTGACGGCAAAACCATCGCTTCTGCTAGTAATGACAATACAGTTAAACTCTGGGATTTAAATGGTAATGAACTACAAACTTTTAAAGGACATCAAGGAAATGTAAATAGGGCTATTTTCAGCCCAGATGGTAAAATTATCGCCTCGGCTAGTGAAGATAGAACTGTTAAACTCTGGGATTTAAATGGCAAAAAACTAGCAACAATTAAGGGACATAAAGGATGGGTCAGTAGTGTTGCTTTCAGCCCGGATGGGAAAACTCTGGCTTCTGCTAGTGAAGACAAAACTGTTAAATTTTGGGATCTAAAAGGTAATGAATTGCGAACTCTTAAACATGAAGATGGTGTAGGCAGTGTCATCTTCAGCCCTGATGGGAAAACCCTAGTTACTACAGTCAATAACAAAAGCGCGATCGTTGTTTGGGATTTAGATCGGCTGGCTTTAAATCCACTCCTAAATAATGCCTGTGATTGGACGCGAAACTATCTCACATATAGCCAAGACATATCAGAAGATGATAAACATTTGTGCGATGGTATCGGTACTGCCCAATAATTAATTTTGTACTGATAAGACTTAAGCAATAAATTGCTAAAATTCTAATTTACATCTAGCGGCTATTACTAAATTTGTGGCACAGCATCTAGTTGTAGTTCAATTGTAAATACATTAATTTTTATTCAAATAGTCGTTGCAAAACCATTATTTTGAATCCAGCAGATTACAGGTAAATGAAGTAAAAACTTTCATGAGAAAGCTATATATTAAGAAACTTTTAACAAAGTTAATAGTTTCTTATTCCGTGTTTACTACGGATATAAAAATTGGTTTTATTGCTAATAAATATTTTTATAATTCTAAACAATCTCACTCAAAATTTAATATTTTTTAACATAAAAAATCATTTTGATTGACTGAATTTTTATGTATTGTGCTATCTTTGATTAACTCATAAATATCAAAAAAGTATATCTACCATTAGATACATTTTTTCTGATACAGTTCCGAAAAAATTTACTAAACATAGGAAAAAATATGTCTCTAGCTTCTCATGTTATATCTTCTTCTTTAAGTCTCTCAAAAACAGATGTGCAAAGTCTTCTGATCCTCTTATATAAATTAGTAAAACTTAGTAAAGCCTCGTTACAATACATGCAATATGACTACAACTATAATTACATCCCTCCTTTAGCTATGACGGGCGCTCTCCCATTGCCAGTCATTAAAATACAGGTTCCAATTCAAGAGTTACCAAATTTAAAATGGGTACTTTCGGTAGCTCAAAAAATAACGCTGATTTTGGTAAATGATACTCTAACTAATTATCCAAATTCCTCAGGTTCTAATGTATCTTATGGAATCGATACTGATGCCGAAAGCAATAACTCAGTCATCGACACTCAAGTAGAAGCTTTACAAGATATGGAACAAAAAATTAAAGATGCTGAGACTTGCGAAGATTTAGAAAAAATTGCGTTGAATCTGGCATCAATTACTCAAGAAATTACTGAAGAAATTGTTAGTCATAATTCATCAGGTGTTGTCTCATTCGATCCTCAAGAAATATCAGAATTTGAGGAGCGCCTCAACAGTATTGATGAGGAGTTTGAATTGCATGAATTCCACAAAGAGTCTGGAAATATAGAATTTTTAGCGCCCTTTAGTTTAGAAGAATCAATCACAGATTTATTAAGTTCTGCTTTCAAAAAAATTATTGATTCTGATGCTAAATTATTGGAGTTAAAAGAGAGTCAACCATCTTCTTCGGATGTAGATTTTTCTACATATGAATCTGCAATTAATCCAAGTATTGAAGATTATAATAAATTATTTGCGAAAATACCTCTACCACAGATTAGTTCTAGATTTAAAGAAGATTTAGTTTTTGGTTATATGCAGGTTGCTGGCCCCAATCCGCTGATGCTGGAACAGGTATTGCAACAAGAAAAAACTTTAGGAATTAGCAACGAACAATACCAAAAAATTGTTGGTATTCCTAATGATTCCCTGGAAGCAGCAAGGCAGGAAGGTCGGCTTTATAAAGCTGATTATTCTAAGTTGAAAAACATGGAAAATGGCAGTTTTCCAAATCAGCAAAAGTATATCTATTCGCCTTTAGCATTATTTGTAGTACCCCCAGCTAGCAACCCATCTCGGTCTATAGTGCCACTAGCTATTCAATGCAAGTCTGAATATCCAGTGTTCACACCTCTTGATGGCGAGAACTGGGCGATCGCCAAAAGTATTGTGCAAATGGCAGATAGCAATTACCATGAACTAGTTAGCCATCTTGGTCGCACTCACTTATTTATTGAACCTTTTGTAATTGCTACTAAGCGGCGGTTACCAGCGAACCATCATTTAAGGATTTTACTGGAACCTCACTTTGAAGGAACTATATTAATCAATTACGGCGCACATCAACTTTTGATTGCCGATCGCCGCCAAGTAGATGCACTTTTAGCTAGTACAATTGAGAGCGATCGCCAACTCACTGTTCAAGCTGCCCAAGATTATTTGCATCATTTCAACGATGCAATGTTTCCCAAAACTCTAAGAAGTCGCGGTGTTGATAATATTTCTCAACTACCTGAATATCCTTATCGAGATGACGGACTGCTGATTTGGAATGCTATTCATCAATGGGTAAGTGCCTATTTGAGCAGTTACTATACCAATAGCCAACAGTTATTAGCAGACCAAGCTTTACAAAATTGGGCAAAAGAATTAATTTCCCAACAAGGAGGCCGCCTGCAAAATTTTGGTGAAGACGCTTCCGGCACAATTAAAACTCTAGATTATCTAATTGATGCTGTTTCCACCATTATTTTTACTGCTAGCGCTCAACACGCTGCGGTTAATTTTGCCCAAGGCGAACTCATGACTTATGCACCTGCATTTCCTCTAGCCAGTTACTCCCCAGCGCCGACAAGTCTCGATGAACAAGGCGACTTCATGAGTATGCTACCTCCCATAGACCAAGCTAAAACTCAACTCAAGGTAACTTATTTGCTTGGCTCAGTTTACCATACACAGCTAGGGCAATACTCCAACTCATATTTTAAATCCAAGCCACAAATTAGTTCAGCCTTGGCAACTTTCCAAAATCAACTCAAAGGAATTGAGAAAGAAATTACTCAAAGGAATCGTACAAGAATAATGCCTTACAAATTCTTGCTACCTTCCCAAATTCCCCAAAGTATAAATATCTAAATAATTTAGAATTCAGTAGTCAGAATTCTGAATTACGCATTATGTGGATTAGACGTTAAAACCCTTGATTTATCGTTGTAGAGATGTTGCACTGCAACGTCTCTACAGGGCACAATCATTAATTATCTTATTATTTAACAGTCAACTACCTGCTTTCAATTATCAATAAGATTAAAGTTGATTTGGGTCAATTCCTTGTTGTTGTAATTTGACCAATAAATTTTGTAATTGTTCTTCCGAAGTTTGGTATCTGTTGCCATTTTCGTCATACCAAAACAGCCATTCTCGTATTCTTCCTTGATAAGTACCCTGTTCGCGCCCAATACCTAAACTAATTTCCGCCATCCATATTTTATCACCCGGTTGTAAAATGTATTTTCCTTCAACTAAGCGATAAACTTCTAAACGTTGGCGTTTCCGACGTAGCCGCGTTGGTGCATAAATGACATAATACAAAATGCCTAATTCGGCATAATCGATTTTTTTCTGTTCGTATTCGCCGTTGTAAGTTTGAGAAACTACTTCTAAAGCTAAAATCGGTGGAATGCCATCTTCTTCCCAAAAAACATAGCTGGAACGTCCATTTTCACCAACAAAACGTTCTACACCCAAACTCAGGAATCCATCGGGGACTATGGCAGGTTGTAATGGTGTATAATAAATTCCCATGTTGATACCGAAAAACCAGTCATCGCGGTTTTGCCAAATTGAAGCTAAGATGCCTAACAATAAATTGGGAATTAATATTTGCAGTTCGTTATCCACAGGGATATCATCAGAATCGGGTAATTCTGCTGACGAAGGTAGGCATTCTAAGGGATTGTAGTTATACATAAACCTTGATGATTGACAGTTATCAGTTAACAGTCATCAGTTAACAATCATTAAAACAAGCTCATTTTTCCTCCTTCATTTAAGGGTAACTTAAGTCTGCATGTAAGAGACTCTGCCATTTTTATGGAACTTTAAAAAAAATTCAGTGCTGTGGAGAAAACAGCAATCCAAAATGTTAAGTTACTTTTTCATGTAGGCTCTGATGAATTTTGCATTTAGCTCAAACAAAAATTCATCTTAACTGTTGACTGATGAGAGCAAGTTGCTACTCTGTGGGAACGCTTTGCGCGAACAACTATTGGAAAATACGCAACCCACTGTAGACTGTTAACCGTTACCAGTCAACAGTCAACAATTAATTAACGCCCCGTAGCTTGCGAGTGTTATCAACTAAACTCTGGGCAAATTGGTCAAATCTTTGGGAAAGCTTCTCATCTAATAGCTTACCTTCAGGATTGAAAGCACTCCAAGCTTGTCCGATCGCAATTTGCTCTGGAATTACCCAACCATGCACCCAACGCACAATTAGCCTGAGGTCATTCAACGCGTTACTGTTAGACTGACCCCCCAACACACTAATCAGCCCTGTCACTTTATCAGATAGTTGGTCAAAGCTCATCAAATCCAGAGCATTTTTCAGAACACCACTTACCCCACCATGATATTCAGGTGTCGCCAAAATTAACCCATGAGCGTCACTAACTGTATCCTGCAACCGCTTCACATCTGGGTATTCTGGATACTCCTTTGCACCAGTACAAAATGGTAGCTGCAACTCTCGTAAATCGAGAATCTCTACCTCTCCACCTAAGGCTTCTATTCTTTGCATTGCAACCTGCAACGCCAGCTGGGTATAAGAATTAGGTCTTAAACTACCGCCAATACCAACAATTTTTACCATAATTAACTCACAAATTACTAACTACCTGCGATCGCGAAGCTATTTTAATACGAAGTCGTTATGACTATGTTTATTTTAGCGATTTGTATCAGAATGTGTCAAATTAAAATTTTCGGAGGAATTTTTAGTTTTTTCCCCTACCTAAGGGCTTGACCAACAATTCAGGAGCCAGTTGCACCAAGCCTTCAGACTTATGGCTTATGGCTACTTCTGAGTAAAATTATCCAGAGCATCGAGTTTATGCAATAGTTTGGAGACATTTGGGCATGTTTTTGTCTGGAAGTTAGACTAGATAAGAAAACTGTAATATCCAGTTATTGGGATTTTTGCTAGAAGAATAGGCATAAAACCATAGCTCAACTTCTGCCAGCAGACAAAGGGTAATTATTATGACAAATTTGCGAAAAAAAGCGTTGATAAAACAGGGGTCATCAAAGCGCGTTGCTTGGATTAGTGGGCTAGCAGCTAGTTTGATGATGTTGCCAGTAATTTTTGGAAGTACACCTGTTTTGGCACAAAAACCAGAGACCAACTCTTTAAATTATGGCGAGTTGATTAAGAAAGCGAAGGCGGGAGAAATCGAAAAAGTTGAGCTTGATGAAGCCGAACAAATAGCAAGGGTTTATCTCAAGGGTCAAAAAGAGAACACACCACCGCAACAGGTGAGACTTTTAGCGCAAAATACAGAATTAATTAACATCCTCAAAGATAAGAACGTTGAGTTTGGCGAGATTTCTTCTGCGAACAGTCGGGCTGCTGTTGGTTTGTTGATTAATCTCATGTGGATTTTGCCGTTGATAGCTTTAATGCTATTGTTCCTGCGTCGTTCTACTAATGCTTCTAGCCAAGCGATGAATTTCGGTAAATCCAGAGCTCGTTTTCAAATGGAAGCAAAAACTGGCGTGAAATTTGAAGATGTTGCTGGGGTTGAAGAAGCGAAAGAAGAATTGCAAGAAGTTGTTACCTTCTTGAAACAGCCAGAAAGATTTACTGCTGTGGGCGCACGTATTCCCAAAGGAGTGTTGTTAATTGGCCCTCCTGGTACAGGTAAAACTTTACTAGCAAAAGCGATCGCTGGTGAAGCGGGCGTACCTTTTTTTAGCATTTCCGGTTCGGAATTTGTGGAAATGTTCGTTGGCGTGGGTGCATCCCGCGTGCGTGACTTGTTTAAAAAAGCCAAAGACAATGCACCTTGCCTAATATTTATCGATGAAATCGACGCCGTAGGTAGGCAACGGGGTACTGGTATCGGTGGCGGAAATGATGAGCGAGAGCAAACTCTCAACCAACTGCTGACCGAAATGGATGGTTTTGAAGGTAACACAGGCATCATTATTATTGCTGCCACTAACCGCCCGGATGTATTAGATGCAGCGCTGCTGAGGCCAGGACGCTTTGACAGACAAGTGATGGTGGATGCACCGGATCTCAAAGGGCGACTGGAAATTTTGCAAGTCCACGCCCGGAATAAGAAGATTGACCCTAGCGTATCATTAGAAGCGATCGCCCGCCGCACTCCTGGTTTTACTGGCGCAGACTTAGCCAACTTACTCAACGAAGCTGCCATTCTCACAGCGAGGAGGCGCAAAGAAGCCGTCACTATTTTAGAAATCGATGACGCTGTAGATAGAGTAGTTGCAGGTATGGAAGGCACCGCCTTAGTAGACAGCAAGAGCAAGCGTTTAATTGCTTACCATGAAGTCGGACATGCCTTAGTCGGCACATTGCTCAAAGACCACGACCCCGTGCAAAAAGTTACCCTCATCCCCCGCGGTCAAGCACTGGGATTAACTTGGTTTACTCCCAATGAAGAACAGGGATTGATTTCCCGTTCCCAACTCAAAGCACGTATTACTGCGACTTTGGGCGGTCGGGCTGCCGAGGAAATTGTTTTTGGTAAGCCAGAAGTCACCACAGGTGCAGGAGATGACCTGCAAAAAGTAACAGGAATGGCACGCCAAATGGTTACACGGTTTGGGATGTCAGAATTAGGCCCCTTGTCCCTAGAAAATCAGAGTGGAGAAGTATTTTTGGGGCGTGACTGGATGAATAAATCAGACTATTCCGAGGAAATTGCCGCCAAAATTGATTCTCAAGTCCGCGAAATTGTCAACAATTCCTATATCAAAGCAAAAGAACTATTGGAAGAAAACCGCGTAGTTTTAGAGCGTTTAGTAGACTTGCTAGCAGAACAAGAGACAATTGAAGGCGATTTATTCCGCAAAATTGTTGCTGAAAATGCTCAAATAGTCGATGAGAAAGTGGCTATATCTCATTAAGAGATTAGCCAAGATTTAGTAGTCAATAGTTGATAAACTCTCAACTATTGACTATGAAATATGGGTTTTAGTCTGTACTATTTACTTGTAAAATACAGCGTATTTCAGATAAATGAAGTACGCAGGTAGGGGTGCAGCCATGTTCCCTACAATTATCTGTACCTCACGCTGTTGCAATTTGCTGTACAATGATAAATCTTTATTAAACGAACCGCAAAGGAGAGGCAGCGCGGTCTTGGGGGTCTCCCCCATGAGCGACTGCCGTCGCAAAGAGCGCAAAGTAAAGTACTAAAGCTTAAAAAAATTAGGTTCTTCAGTAATTGGCATCCTAAATAAACCTAGCAAAAACTGAAAATATCACTGTCAAATATAACTCTCCATCCGCCCGATTGCGGTAAAGTTGCAAATAAACGTGCATCTACTAGGAGGAAAGAGTCGTGAAAGCAGTCTTGATGACAGCATCTGGCAGTCCGGAAGTTCTGCAAGTACAGGACGTGCCAAACCCTGCTGTTCCCGTGGAAAATACGGAACTTTTAGTCCGCTTAGTGGCGGCTGGCCTTAACCCCATTGATACCAAACTTCGTAGCCGAGGCACTTTTTACCCCGATCGCCTGCCAAGTATTTTAGGATGTGATGGTGCAGGTATTGTGGAAGCTGTAGGTGCTGGCGTACAACGTTTTCACACAGGCGATGAAGTATATTTTTGCTATGGCGGCTTAGGCGCACACCAAGGCAATTATGCAGAATATACCGTTGTGGATGAGCGGTTTGTGGCACGTAAACCTGCGTCTATCTCCTTTGCCGAAGCAGCAGCAGCACCTTTAGTTTTAATCACAGCTTGGGAAGCTTTATACGAACGCGGACGATTGGAACCTGGCGAACGAGTTCTGATTCATGCCGGTGCTGGTGGTGTCGGACATGTAGCAATTCAATTAGCAAAAATCAAAGGTGCTAGTGTTTCTACCACCGTAGGTTCTCAAGAAAAAGCTAATTTTGCCAAACAATTAGGTGCAGACCACACCATTTTATACAAACAAACGGACTTTGTACAAGCGGTATTAGATTGGACTAATGGCGAAGGCGTGGAGTTGGCCTTTGATACCGTAGGCGGCGAAACCTTCCACAAAACTTTCCCCGCAGTCCGCGTGTATGGCGATATTGTGACGATTCTCGAACCAGATGCCAATACTGTTTGGAAAACGGCTAGATTGCGTAATCTCCGCATCGGGTTAGAATTAATGCTGACGCCAGCATTGCTCGGATTAGAAGAGAGCTTTCAGCATCATGCAGAAATTCTCGAACAATCTGCCACTTGGATCGATGAAGGTAAGTTAAAAATTCATGTCAGTCACAAGTTTCCTTTAGAAGAAGCGGCTAAAGCTCATGAATTACTTGAAAGTGGTTCTGTAACGGGTAAAATTGTTCTGCTAATTAGGGATTGAACGATCTAGCTTGCATAAATTATTTTTTAAACGCAGAGGCACACAGAGGTTAAACGCAAAGGTACGCAGAGAAAAAACTTTGCGTACCTCTGTCTTGAAAAGTTCTGTTCGCCGGAAGCCGACGCTCAGACTTTTCGCTACGCTTTTCTTTGCGTTACTTTGCGTTTTATCAATTCTTCTCTTCCTCCCCCTACCCACTTGGGCAGCACCACAACCAGAACGCACACTTCTAACTTTAGAATTATTACAAGAACGACTGCGTACACCAATACTCCGCGAAGGTAGTTTGACGGTGGATTTGCAGAAGATGACGATTGATTTACGCCCAGAAAATGCTAGTTTTCGCGATGCTTTTTACCAATTATTGCGTAAAGAATTGGGTGCAAAACCTCTAGGTTTAGACTTGAGTTATGCTTTGATTTTAGGGGATTTTGTAGGTAGCGATTTGGGTTTAAGAACACCTTTGTATGGTCAGGCGATCGCTCCAATTTTTACTGCTAGCGAACAAGAAGAATTAGAACGTTTGCGCTTTGTTTGTTTGGAATTATTAGCAATAGCTTTACCAAACTCTAAAGATTGTCGATCGCTTTTGGCAATATCAACTCAATCAAGCGAAATTACTGTTTTTCGCGGCGCTTTAATACTGGCGCAAACTCGCTTCAATGGGGAAGTAAAGTTTTCTAATACATTCTTTCTTCAGTCTGTAGATGTCCAAAACGCCACCTTTGTCCAAGCCAGTAATTGGACTGAAACCAGATTTGCTCGTCCTGTTAGTTTTAGCAGTGCTAGTTTTCGACAACCAAGCACTTTTTTTGCTAGTATTTTTTTTGAAAAAGCTAATTTTAAACAAACTCAATTTCAGGAAATTATTGATTTTCAAGGTAGTGTTTTTGAAAAAACTGCCAACTTTGACCGAGCAAATTTTAAGCAGTTAGCTAAATTTAATAACGTGCAATGGCAGGAAAATGTTGATTTTTCTTATGTGCGGTTTGCTAACCAAGCACAGTTTAGTAAAGGTAATTTTAATCAGCTAGTGTTGTTCAAAGAAACTACTTTTGAACAAGCTGTGATATTTCGAGAAGTAGATTTTAACCAATCGGTAAATCTACAAGGCGCGAGTATTCTTAATCAAGCAGACTTTAGCGATGCCAGATTTGCTAAGGAAGCTTTTTTAAATATATCTGGTCTAACTTTTAATTCCAACCAAGCGAAAATTTTAGGTAATCCTGGTGAAATTGGGAAAATGTTTTATGTACATACATTCCAAGGAAACCAAAATATATTGCGGAATTTAGGGCAAAATTTCCGTCAACAACAGCAAGTTGCAGATGCTAATGATTTAGAGTACACAAAACAACGATTGAGATTAATAGAGTCAGGTCGCAATTTGACGGCTACAAATATTAATAGTGCAACTATGACAAGTTTGATAAAGTTGGGTTTTTCTAAAATTGAGTCGGAAGCTATTGCTGAACGTCGTTTAGTAAAACCATTTCGCAATACCACTGAGTTACTTACTTTAGCAGACATCAGTTTAGAAACATATACCAGATTAAGCGATCGCTTGAGTGTTGGCGAACCTCTTTCAATAGGTACATGGTTACTCCAAGCTTGGAGTTGGTTGGCATTAACTGTACTGTTGTTGTTGAGTGGTTATGGTACAAATTTTTGGTTAGTATTTGGTGTTGGAGGAGTAGCGATCGCTTACTTCGGTTTGCTATTTTGGCTAGTGGATCGGTATCGCCGTTTGTGTCCGATACCAATTATTCCTACATCCTACGAAACCATTTCTATATTAATCAGTTTTAGCGTTTTAGAATTCTTGAGCTTATTAGCTATCTTTCGCAATGCAGAACAACCTTGGCTGACATTGGGGTGTCTTTTAATAATTATTGTTCCTGTTCCGGTGGCTTTATTAATTCAACTTTATCAACAAGGTCGTTATCATGATTTAATGGATATTTCCTACTTTACAGAAGACGGAACATTTAGGCAATTACGATTGTTAATCGGACGTTTGCCGGTGATTCCTAGAAATCAAACATTTCGTGAAAGATACATGCCTTTGTTGTGCGATCGCCGTTGGAATTGGCTCAATTATTATGATTTTAGTCTCAATAACATAGTGAGATTAGGATTTAATGATATTCGCTTGCGAGACGAACATTTACCAGGTATTATTTCTGCACTTGCTTGGTATCAATGGAGCCTGGGTTTAATGTACATTACCCTAGTTTTGTGGACACTCTCGCGCACAATTCCCGGATTGAATTTGCTAATTTATTTGAAGTAATCTTGCCTGCCACTGCAAGTTCGGCATAACACCCGGTGAATGTTTGTCAGGGTAAAAAAATATTTCAGGAGTATAATACTGTTTTTATCGTTCTGCTGAGAGCCAAGCCTCTAACTCAACCATACTAGTAAAATCTAACAGTGCTTCACCCAAATTTTTTAATTGTTCTAGAGAGAGACTTTCAATACGTTCGCCTACTTGTTGAGGTAATTCTCCTACACGTTTAGTTAGTAGACGAACAATAAGCTGAGCTCTCCCTCTTCTCGTCCTTCTTCCTTAATTTCTCTGTAAACTCGCGTTTCTTTAAGCGTAATTCCTAACATCGATTCAACCTAACCAAGCCTGTAAATCAGCCATACTAGTAAAATCTAACAATGCTTCAGCCAGATTTTCTAATTGCTCCAGAGAGAGGCTTTCAATACGTTCGCGTACTTGTTGAGGTAATTCTCCTACACGTTTAGTTAGTTGACGAACGATAAGCGATCGCGCTTCTGCTTCTCGTCCCTCTTCTCGTCCCTCTTCTCGTCCTTCTTCCTTAATTTCTCTGTAAACTCGCGTTTCTTTAAGTGTTATTCCTAACATCGATTCAACCTCCTTTCGACTTAATCGTTCAAATTTGTACACCATTATCGTAGTCACTAACTCAATTATCGCCTGATTTGCAATTTCAGGCTGTTCAACAGAGGAACGCTCAAGTAAATATCTTGCTTCTTGTGGTGCAAGTTCATCATCGAGTGTAGTTAACACCATCAACGCTATCCATATAGGTAATTGGCGAATATCTCCCAATTCATCTAAATACACTCGATGTATTTGCTCGCTGTTAAGCAATCCCCGATGGGGATGAATATCGGTTTGTTCTATATTGCGCGATGGGTAAATAATTATTGCTTGCCAATCGCTAAATCTGGCGCGGTTGCGATAGAAATATAATGATGATTCTGCAAATACCCTTTCATAAAGTTGTTCATCTGTCTTGGAAAGTTGCTCTACTTGGGGAGACCCCAAGACCGCACTTTCCGCTTTTTGGAACTGCACTTCACAAAAATAAACAACCCCAGCACCTTGATTTTCTGGTGGTAAAAATACCCCATCAATTTCAAATTTTGGTTCTTTGACGGCGACTGAATCAAATCGATAAAGCTCTGCATTTATCGGAGGATTTGTCAATAATTCAAATAGTAAACTCGGTGATTGTTGGAATAGTTTGTAAAAGATTGAGTCTCGGCGCATGAAAGCATTAGTAATTTTTATGTTTATGGCTGAAGACAAAACCAAAAGCGATCGCAGTCATTATTCTTGAAAAAATCCAACTGCGATCGCTTTTGATATTACTTCCCTAGAATTTGTAACAAAGCTTGTCGATAAATTTTTAGTCCTTCTGCATTCAGATGGTCGCCATCACTGGTAAAATCCTTTTTCAGAACGTTATTTTCATACAATGGGGCTACTCCTGCTGCGGCAACTGGTATTTTTTCTGTTTGGGCAACTTGATTAATTAGAGCGTTAATTTGTTCGACTTTAGAATTGGGTGCTGCAACTGTTGGATCTGAGCTAGCCTCAACCGTTGAATAAAAAGCCGGAATCAGAAAAACTTCTTTAGCTCCTATTGTGCGAACAAGTGCGATCGCCTCTTGCAGGTTCTTGGTAAATAACTCATCACTAATTCCATACAAAGCATCATTTCCGCCTATGGCAATAATGGCTTTTTCACATTTCACCTTAGTAGGAATTAAAGTTTTCAGTTGTTGTACTAAGGAAATTGTACTTAAGCCATTTAACCCAAAATTAAAAGTACCAGCGCCAAGAGTATTGCCAAGTCCTGCCGAAATCGAATCACCAAATAAACAACCTGAAAACTGTTTATCTTGGGCAGCTAGTGTTTGATATTGCAATGCAATTTTCCCTAAAGGAGAAGAAGTTACATTGTCCTTTGGTGGTGCATCAGCAGAACCAGAAGATGAATCTGCCATACCGACTAGTCGGGAAATTTTTGACACATCAATTACTATTTCCTGACTGGGATAGGCTTCTAAAAATGTGAGAAGTCCTAAACCTTCTGATGATTTCGCTCCCAGGATAATAGCAGATCGTAGCGCTTGGATATTGGCTTTATCCCGACGGGCGATCGCTTGGGAAACAAAAGATAAAATTTGTTTCCCCGTTGGTGTATTTACCAGCTTATCTAAAGCCACAATGTCAAGCGACATCTTCACTTGCAGCGCTTCTTGAAATTTCTGTTTCTCTTCAGGACTGAGACGGCCTAAAATAGTTTGCAAATTAGCAGAAACCTTTTGCGTCTCGCTATAGTTGCGTATATCTGCTACAGGGATCGCTTGCTCAAATAAACCGTATCTAACAACAACATTTTCGGCTGCCAAACTAGGCGAAACACCAAAAATACTATGCAGTAGTGGAAATATTGAGTAACCAGATAGGCTTAGTAAAAGACGATAAAAAGATTTCATTACAAAAGCTACTGAGGTAATTAATAGTCAATAGTTAATATTCAATGGTTAAGAGTCAAGAGTCAAGAATTTGGGCATGGGGCATTGAGAGTTAGGAGTTAGGAGTTAGGAGTTATTCTCGTCCTCTTGTCCCATTGTTCTCTTTTCTCCCACCTCCCCATACCCCGATCTCCCCAGTCCCCAAAGCCAGCAAGAAATGGCCGCAACTCGACGATTTTGGGAATACTCAAACCAGTGGCGTGAGGGTAGAAAAGTGGTAGAAGAAAGTGCTTATTGGGTAGCTTGGTCGCAAATTTCGGGGATTGGCCCGGTATTACTGCGACGACTGCAACAGCATTTTGGTACGTTGGCAACCGCTTGGAACGCTACTAAGGTAGAGTTAGGAGAAGTAGAGGGTTTTGGTTTTCAAACGCTGGAAAAAATAGTACAACAGCGATCGCGCCTACATCCAGAACAGTTATTCACCAAACACCAACAAGAAAACCCTGATTTCTGGACTCCAGCAGACGCAGATTATCCCCGCTTACTACTGGAAACCCCCAGTCCCCCGCCGATTTTGTACTATCGCGGTGAAGTTGAACTCCAGGAAAATCTTGGAGAAAAACCGCTAGTTGGTATTGTCGGAACGCGCCGCCCTTCAGAATACGGCATTCGTTGGACTCGTCAAATTAGCACAGCTTTGGCTAAAAATGGCTTTACAGTGGTTTCTGGAATGGCAGAGGGCATTGACACAGAAAGCCACGCCGCCACCATGAAAGCTGGTGGAAGAACCATCGCAGTTTTAGGAACTGGCGTAGACGTTATTTATCCGCAAAAAAATCGGGATTTGTACAAGCAAATTTTGACTGCTGGGTTAGTTGTGAGTGAGTATCCCACAAAAACCCCACCCGATCGCACTCACTTTCCCCGCCGCAACAGGATTATTGCAGGCATGAGCCGCGCTATCCTGGTCATGGAAGCCCCATTAAAATCTGGCGCCCTAATTACAGCCACCTACGCCAATGAATTTGGTAGAGATGTCTATGCATTACCAGGAAGAGTGGACGATTATCCATCCCAAGGTTGTTTGAAATTACTAACTCAAGGCGCTTCTTTGATTCTCAAAGAATTAGACGAATTATTGACAATGCTGGGAGCTATACCACAAATCGATAGAGTTGAGCAATTGTCAACAGTACAACAGTTAAGTTTGCCAACTTTATCACCCGAATTGCAACAGGTAATGGATGCGATCGCCTTTAATACTTTACCCTTTGATTTAATAGTTCAACAAACCGGTATGGCTGCTGGCTCAGTTTCCAGCGCTTTGTTACAGTTGGAACTTATGGGTTTGCTCTCCCAACTGCCGGGAATGCGATATCAAAAAAATTAAAGGGCATGGCGCATGGCGCATTGGGGATGATATGATGTCGGGTTAATTTAGTTATGATTTCCACACTCATTGAACCCCACCCCGCCAAAGCTTTGCTTTGTCTCCCCTCCCCGCGTGCGGGGAGGGGATTAAGGGGTGGGGTTTTTCAGGTTTAACAAGCTACCAAGCGGACATAATATGAGCCTTTGATACTCGTGAATGAGTCTTTGATACTCGCTGACAAGTCTTTGATACTAGCGAATGAGTCTTTGATACTAGCGAATGAGTCTTTAATACTCACGAATGAGTCTTTGATACTCGCGAATGAGTCTTTGATATTCGCGAATGAGTCTTTGATACTCGCTGACGAGTCTTTAATACTCGCGAATGAGCCTTTGATACTCGC
>JAVRBO020000064.1:0-166112 GCA_034531195.2 Nostoc sp. ChiSLP01 | reverse complement strand
AGCTTGTTGAAAAAGGGGTTCGGCTTCGCTGTATCTGCCTTGGGAATTGTAGAGTAACGCGAGGTTGTTGAGGCTAGTGGCGACATTTGGATGTGATTCGCCCAGACGTTTTTTCGTGATTTCTAGACACTGCTGACACCAAGGTACTGCTTTGTCATACAATCCTTGACCTTGATAAAACCAAGCGTTGCCGAGGAATGCCCAAATTAAATCATTATCACTCACATATTGAATAAGATTATTTGCTACCTCAGCTAAATGAGGTATTGCTGGGGTGACATTTTTAATTTGCTCAAAAGTGGGGGAATAAGGAATCTCCTTGCCAACTGCTACCATTACTCGCCAAAGCGATCGCTTTAATTCCTCTGCCTGTTCTAAACCAGTAAGCTTATATTGGAAAAACTCGCGCAACAGTGGATGTAATTGGTAAACTTCCTCATCTTTGCGCTGGAGTAAATGCAAATTCAATAACTTATCATCCCGAATTTCCTCTAACTCTTCCTCATCTTCCTCTGGTAAACACTGTTCCACTAAATCCCAAGCTATAGGCGCGGGTGCAAATAAACTCAATAAACAGCCCAACTGCTTATCATCGTCATTTAATTCTTGCCAACTTAACTCAAAGGCTGCTAACACACCCCGTTGTGCTGTCATGTCGCCTTCTGGTTTAACAAGTGCGGGTTGTTCAAGTCGCTTTTTCTCCAACCGTCGCAACATTTCTGTTAAAGAAAGATCTGGTTTCCGCTTCAGATATCGCCCAACTAATTCCAAACCCAAAGGCAAATATCCCAACCACTCACACAACTGATTTGCAACAGCCAATTCTTGCTCAATTCGCTGTGGTGTTTCTTTCAAAAACGACTTTAATAACTCCAACGCCGCTTCTGGTTGCAATACATCTAAAGATAATTCCTTTATAGATGCTCCCAAGTATTGGCGCGTGGTAATCAACACTTTAAACCGGGAAGATGACGAGGGTAAATAAGGCTTAACTTGCTGATATTCCCCAACATCGTCTAACACTAGCAGCACATCGCCCTCATGCCAATGCCGCCAGCAGTATTGCACTTGAGGGAGGACATCTAAACCTTCTGGTATGTTTAAATCAAGCACAGTTCTGGCAAACTGCACAACTTGAATGCCCACATCTCCAACTTTTGCCAGCAACCAGCAAATTCCACCCTTGTAAGTTTCGCGGTGATTCCTGGCATATTGTAAGGCAAGTTCTGTTTTACCCACTCCACCCATACCAGCAACAGCGGCTATAGCCACCTGTTCGTTTTCCTGCAAAAGCTGGTGGAGATTTTCGAGGTCTTTTTCACGTCCAACAAACTCCAGCACCCCACTTAAGGGAATATTTTCGTAAAACGTCGGCTTGGGTTTAGCTTTTCTCGCTTCAGCACGCTGCACACCAGGCTTTTGTTCTCTAAGGCGTTGCCATTCTGCATCAAATTTTTTTAAGTTCCCATCTTTGTCGCCTTTGTCACACCAAAGCGTCAGCTTAAAATGCCAGTTCTCTGAACCTCGCTGGTGTTCGCGCAAATCTTCCAGAATACCCAAAAACTCAGCAAGTGCTTTTAGTGCTTCTCGAACTTGTTCTTTCTCTAAACCACTAAGTTCATTCAAAACTCTTAGCTGTGTCCTCACAACTAGTTGCTTTGGTGTTTGACAATTAAAGTCAATTTTAAAACGCTCACCGTTTTCTATCTCATCATTGGCATAAGCCAACAACCGTTCTAACAGCAGCCTTACCCGCGCTTTAACATCATCGCCATAGCTAACACGCGCCATCGGTTACTTTTGCTCAAATTTGGACAAAGTTTCGGGAATCCCCAAACTTAATCTAGCATCCCCAAACTCAAATCTCCGGGTATTCACCCATTACAGCCAACAAATAACCGCATTTGCTTTCACTGGCTACCCCAAATTTACCGTTGCTTCAGTATTTAAGGTGAAACAAATGCAAAAAGCAACGAAATCTATCAATATTAAAAAGCTGGTGACAGTTTTACTATTTGTAATTCCCCTAATTGCAGACTTGTTAATCCCAGGTTCGGGTATTTTCATTGAAATTGCCTTTCTAATTTGGGAATTGCTGGAACCAGAGGAGACAGAAGGGGACAAATTCAAGTAAAAGTAATATGTAGGGTGGAATGCCACTTACTTAACCTGCATTTAGATCCCCGACTTCTTCAAGAAGTCGGGGATCTGGGCAGCTAATAACGCTAAAGTCATAGTATGACTATTAAAATCACAACCCAAATGCAAGCTGATAAATACCCTTTTGCTCAAGAACTGATTACTGATATGGAAGGTAATATCCGCAAAGTAGTCATAGATTTTGATGACTATCTACGCTTGCTAGAAGCTATTGAAGATGAAGGACTTATCTTAGCAATGAAGGCAGTAAAACATGAAATACCTCTAAATATTGATGAAGCGTTAGCACAACTACAACAAGAGTGATTACCCAATATCTACCAAGCTTTATCAAGGATCTCAAGGCTCTGAAAAGTACACCTTACTATGAGACTATTAAAACCCTTGCTTTTGAAGAAGTACCACAAATATTAACCTTTGAAGAAATTACTAACCTCAAAAAACTTCAGGGTTATGAAAATGCTTATCGCATCCGCGTCGGTGATTATCGTATAGGACTTATTTTTGATGGAGAAACAGTCCTATTTCAGCGAGTGCTGCACCGGAAAGATATTTATCGTTATTTCCCGAAATAAAACCATCTTAATTACGAATTACATTAGCGTAGCGGGGCGTAGCCCATTACGAATTACAAATGCAATTTAATACCCAACTCTTACCTCGAATTAATAGTAAATCTCTCAGAGAAAATGGCAAACAATATTATGTAGATGCCAAGGGAAACCGCTTCCCCAGCGTCACCACAATACTTAATGTCACCAAACCCCAAGAAGATAGAGACAGATTATTAAATTGGAAAGCGCGTGTTGGAACAGAAGAAGCCACCCGCATATCTACAAACGCCAGTCGTCGGGGAACCCAAACACACAAACAAATTGAGCGCTACCTCCTTGGACAAAATCCTGTTTGTCCCGAAGCCAGTCGCCCTTATTGGGAAAGTATTAAGCCAGTTTTAGAAGAAATCGACACAGTGAGACTTGTGGAAGGCTCAGTTTTTCATTACGATTTGAGCTATTCTGGCAAAGTCGATTGTATTGCCAGTTATCAAGGCATCCCCTGTATTTGCGAGTGGAAAACAGCAGATAAACCTAAAGGTTCAATCGAGCATTTATACGAACATCCACTGCAAATTACAGCATACATTGGAGCAATTAACAACTATTATCGAGATTATGGCATTCAGCTAAATCATGCTTTGTTGGTAGTAGCAATTCCAGAGATGCCAGCCGAGGTATTCTGGTTTGAACCAGCAATGATTAAAGATTATTGGGGAGAGTGGGAAAAAAGAGTCGCCCAATATTGGGAACGCAGAAGTATTTGGAGTTCGTAAGTGGAATTGTAAAATACCAAGCAGTCTAATTTTGTAATGGTAATACAGTAATTAATCCCGAAAACCTACCAAAATCGCCTGTGTTGTGAGTAAGTAACTGAGGAATACCATAAACTAGCATCGTCGCAACAATATTTGCATCATGAACTTGCTTACCACCGCTAGGGATTTCCTCCATCAGTGTTAGTAACCTTTCTGTCACCTGAGAATTATCTTCAGCTACCTGAAAACGGTTATAGAAATAGCGGAGATCCTGAATTACTATTGCAATGGGTAGTGAGTTGACAAATTGTTGTGGACGGGTAAGGGTAGCCAAATATTCTCGCAACACTTGTCGGCTAATCCATAGTTCAACCCCTGCATCATAAAAACCTTGGATAGCCTCCATAGCAGGTTGGTGAAATGGAGACTGAATTTGACTGGCGTACACCAGGATATTTGTGTCTAAAAAAACAGGATCACCTTCCCCAATCGTCATACATATCCTCGCGTCTTAGAGAAAGATTTTCAGGCCAAAGTCCACAATCATGCACAGGAAAGTTTAGAGGAGGACGCTTTTGTTTACTCTCTGCTTTCTGTGCTAAAGGCTTCTCATCAATTACTATTACCACCTGATGTTCACCTTCTGGAATATCCAATGGTAACTGCGCTGTGATTTTACCATCTTTAGTAACTGTGGCAATAGTTTCTATACTTTTCATCTCATTTCTCCTTGTTAAAAGTGATTAGTAGGGTGCGTTGTCGCAAAGCGCAACGCACCTCAATTAATATAATGTATGGCGGTGCGTTAGGCTAAAGCCGTAACGCACCCTACTTAAGATTTACTTATTCAATCCATTACAGCTAACACAGCTTTTGGCAATAATTTATCTTTAAACCAAACAATTCTCGCGGGGACATCATTTAATTTTACTCCCGCTTTTTCTAAATTAAGTCGCTCGGAAATTGCCAAAATTAAATCATCTCGTCCAGCACGTCGCACCTGAGAAAATTTCTTTTGTAAATATTCTGGACGCCAATAACCAACAATTTCTAATAAAAAACTACGTCCATCGGGATGTACTAAGCGAAAATCAGGAATCATGACACTACCAGGAATTGGTATTAAATCAACTTCTCTCTCTAATGCCCAGCCACTTTTCAAAGCATCCCATTTATCAGCGAAGGATGCTTCTAGCATACTATCGTAGGGCTTTCCTGGTGGATAATGAGATACCAAACCGCATTCGGAATTGAGAGTAAAACGTCCAGTTTTCCAAGTATTTGTATAGGCATCACGAGTTTGGAGAATGGAAGAAAGACTCCATTTTGTAACGTGAAGTAAAGCGGGAATAAGTTTGGCGATCGCCAACCCATATCGCGTACTAGGATTAAATAAACTCGTCGGCCCATCTATAGTAATTGTAAATCCGTGGTCGGCATCACCTTCAATATAAGCCATCAATTGAAACAACTTTAAATAGCGAAACAACAGCTTATATTCCCCCGGCACATTTCGATGAGCATTTAACACCAACTGACTCGCTTTATAAAAAACCCCCTGCACCTGCGATAAGTTATATCGATTTAACAAATCTGAAGGAACTGGTGCATCAAAAACCGTCAAAATTTTATTCTCAGATAAATCAGCATATAATCCATTGCGAACCTGTTCTGGTAAAACTTCCCGTTCCAGTTCTTGAGTTAACTCATCAGCAACTTTCCCCAAAGTAATTTGTGTGGATTCCCGACTAGAAACAGACTTTGCAGCCAGAGAAAACACCCGTTCTCTTAACATTTGTGGTTCCAAAGGACTAACCACCTCAAAAGTACAAAAACTGCTTTTGAGAATATAAGCTAATCCCCGCTTCACCCGATAATCTGTCGAATCTCCTTCAAAATCAGTCAGTTGTCGCTCAAGCACACCCTGAGTTTTCCCCACCGCTGATTGAAAATAATTAATCAACTCAATCGCCAACTCTGAAGTTTTATTATCAATCTTCAGTCTCTTCGGAATAATCTCCTCCCCGTTTTGGCGATGCATCAATAACTCTGTCGGTAACATCTGCTGAATTCTGAATTTTAGATTTTGGATTTTGAATTGAATAATTAATTTCTAACTGTTCCGCCGCCTTCAAACTTTTTCCCTTCCCACTCCCATACACAACCTGCAAATTCCCCTTCTTCTCCCCGCGTCCCCGCGTCTCCCCGTCCCCGCGTCTCCCACTCTCCCCTCTCCGCCTCGCCGAAGTCCCCTCCTCACTCGTATCCTCAGCCACCACCTCATACAAAATCGCCTGCTTATTCTCAATATTCCCCTTCCTTAAAACCCTCCCCAACCGCTGAATATACTCCCTAGCCGAACCCGTTCCCGATAAAATAATTGCCACAGAAGCCGCAGGTACATCAACTCCTTCATTCAACACATGAGAAGCCACCAAAGTATTATATGTACCCTCCCGAAATTTTGTTAATATTTCATGCCTTTCTTTCACCGGAGTTTGATGAGTAATTGCCGGAATTAATAACTCTTGAGAAATGCGATAAACCGTAGAATTATCAGCCGTAAAAATTAAAACTCTTGCCGGATAATGTTCTGCTAATAAATTAGCTAAAATTCGCAACTTGCCATCAGTACCCAAAGCAATATCTTTCGCTTCGCGGTGCGCTAACATCGCCCTACGTCCAGCTTGGGATCTGGCACTCATTTGCACGAACATTTGCCAACCTTGAAGACTCCCCAAAGAAATCCGAGATTGCTTTAAAAAGTCGTTGCGAGTTTGAATTAATTGGTTATATCTTTCCCGTTCTTGTTGCGATAACTTAACCTTAATTTGCACAATTTCATGTTCTGCCAACGCCTTCCCCGCCAAATCTTCAGCGCGTTTGCGATATACTTCTTGACCAATAAGAATATTTAAATCAGCGTGTTTGCCATCGGTGCGTTCTGGTGTTGCAGAAAGTCCTAAGCGATAAGGTGCGATCGCATATTCAGCAATCACCCGATTAAAATCCGTTGGTAAGTGATGGCATTCATCAAAAACAATCAACGCATATTGATTTCCAATCGCCTCGGCGTGAATTGCCGCACTATCATAAGTCGCCACCAAAATAGGTGTTTTATCCCGCGAACCACCCCCCAGCAATCCCACCTCAGCATCCGGGAAAGCCGCTACTAAATGTGCATACCACTGATGCATTAAATCCAAAGTCGGGACTACAATCAGCGTCGTGCGGGGGGTTGACTGCATAGCCATTTGTGCTAAATAAGTCTTTCCCGCCGCCGTAGGAAGCACAACCACCCCCTGCCTACCCGCTAGTTTCCAAGCGGCTAAAGCTTCACTTTGATGAGGATAGGGTTCCATTTCCAAACTAGAAACCAAATCTAGAGGATAAAATTCCTTTGCTTCATCGATAAAGTTCACATCTTCCGCTTGTAGTGCTTCCACGAGCGATCGGTATCTAATCGCCGGAATGCGGAATTTTTCAACTCGATCGTCCCATGTGGCATAGTCCATCCAAGCTTTGCCGCGTGGTGGTGGGTGCAAAATTAGTGTGCCGCGATCGAAAGTTAATGTTGGGGTACGAGCCATAATTGTTGGGCATTGGGGATTGGGCGTTGGGCATCGGGAGTGAGGAGTTAGGAGTGCTGAGTTAGGAGTTATTCTCCCCCTGCCTCCCCTGCCTCCCCTGCTTCCCCTGCTCTCCCATTTCCCCACTCCCTTGATTACTAATAACGTAAAAAGTGCATGATTCATCCAAATAACTCTGACAAAACTCAACTAGATGCGCTTATGAGTCAAGGGATGCCCCATTGGCAATTAAGCAATAGCTTTGACAAATCCTACAAACAACAGCGACAGCGTTTCCTGCTCAAGCGACTACAATTGCAAGCTCAGATTATGCTGATTGCTGGTTTGACTTTAATCGCTTTTTTTCTTTGGGCAAATTCACAGGCACTAGGTAAAATATACGCTTTTAAGATTGGTTTTGTAGTAGAAATATTCATTTTGATTTGTTCGATTTTATGTAAAACTTCCATAGGACAACGCCATCCGGATTTAATTTTTTTGAGCTTATGTTGGTCTGTAACTTGTGTTGTTCAAATTGATATAGCCTTACTTTTTAATTATCTGGAACCAACAAACAATCTCTGGAATTTAATGTTTTTAACCCAAGCTACACTTGTACCCGTACAATGGTGGATGCATTTAATATCACAAATTGGAACATTTTTCTGCTATTTAGTTTTATATTTATTATATAAACCCACTCTAGAAAATCCTTTAGCATATTATGTAGAACACGGTATATATTTTTTCTGGACTTGCATAATTTGTGTTTTTTCTGTTTATTTATACGAACGGTTACAAAAGAATGAATTTGACGCTCGGAAAGCAATGGAAGTAGCCCAGCAAAAATCAGAAAGGCTGCTACTGAATATTTTGCCAGAAATGATTGCCGAACAATTAAAACAACAGCCGACAACTATTGCTGATAGTTTTATGGAAGTGACGGTATTATTTGCTGATATTGTTGGTTTTACAGAACTTTCAACCCATACATCTCCATCTGAATTAGTTGATTTATTAAATACAATATTTTGTTTATTCGACCAATTGGCAGAACGTCATGGAGTGGAAAAAATCAAGACCATTGGCGATGCATATATGGCTGTTGCTGGATTGCCAAATCAGTCTCAGAACCATGCCATAGCAATAGCTAATATGGCATTAGATATGCAAAATGCTGTAACTAATTTTAATGAAGAAAGTAACCAATCTTTTCGCATTCGCATTGGCATCAGCACAGGCCCGGTAGTCGCAGGAGTGATTGGCCTGAAAAAGTTTGCCTACGACCTTTGGGGAGATACAGTCAATACAGCCAGCCGAATGGAATCACACGGTATAGCAGGTAGTATCCAAGTTTGTGAAGCAAGTTATCAACTTCTAAAAGATAAATATCTATTAGAAGAACGAGGTTTAATTAAAGTTAAAGGTAAAGGTGAAATGATGACTTATTTATTAAAAGGAGCGTTGACTTTTGACTGTTGAGTTAGGAGTTATTATTCTCCCCTGTGCCCTTCGGCTCTCCACACTCCGCGCTCACAAGACTAGAATTAGAATTGATGTGACGTTTCCTAGTAGCCAAAGTGTCAGACTCTCTGCCATTGCGCGATCGCTATCTTGCCTTAATCGATGAAATTATCGAAACCACCCTCAAGGGCAAAATTAGCTCTGTGGAACAGGTGTATCAAATGCTGCTTAAAAACATCACTTCCGGTACAGGGGAGGTGTTTGAGCTAGTTTTGAGCGATCGCTTGAATGTTCTCCAAAGCCAAGTTGATAGCGAAAAAGACGAATTTAAAAAAGCTAAGGCTACTCGCAGTTTGAGAGCCATTAAAACCATTCAAACTCAATGGCAACGCTGGCAAGAGCAAAACAAAGCTACAGAAGCGATCGCTTTTGCGGTTACAGAAATTACTACAGCTTCTGCTAATGAGCGTTTGGCAGCATTTGTTCGTGTTACCGATCCGAATCAAAAGTATCCGCTAAATTTGCCACAATTGCAGCAGTTATCAAAATCTTTACAGCAATTTGCCCAAGTAGATGCCGATTTACAACAATTTTCTGAAGGTATCACCCGTGGTTTAGCTTCTTGGCAACGCCTACAAGAAAATTTGCTCAGTTGGATGTACGAGCAAAAAGAATCTCTGGGATTTGGCGGCGTACCGGGTGAACGCGGCCCTTGGGCGAGTTGGGCTAAGCAAGTTAATAGCGAGTTACCCCAAAGACTGTTTCGCACCCTAGCGATAGAAGAATCTGCAATTGAATTTGCCGAACAGCAACGGGGTATCACCCTCAGAGATTGGGTGGAAATGGCTTTGATTTTACAATATTTGCAACGGGGCTTAATTAACTGGTTTGACCAACAAGCTTACGACGTGAAGGCAGGGCCAAAGTTGTCCATTTCGACTTTTTTGACCTTCGCAGTGATTTGGAGTCAGTTAGCAATTGGTTTTCAGAGCATTGGTGCAGGATATAGCGATGCTTGTTCTCAAATTATGCTCCAGATTTTGCGAACCTTTGCCCAACGCTCATATTTTCCCCTTTACGGCGGGATTTTTGCCTCGTTTTCTGGCAGTTATCTCCGAAATACTCTAGATTATTTGGATGAACCGCTGCGAACCGTGGAGGGAACCCAGGAAAAAGCGCGGATTTTGACACTTTTAGGTTATTCTCAGCGTGCTTTAGGACAATACGATCGCTCCCTTGATTTTCATCAGCAGGCGTTGGAGATAGCCAGGAGTGCAGGCGATCGCCCCTGTGAAATTGCCAATCTCAACCACCTCAGCCGTACCTACGTACAACAGCAAAATTATGCTGAGGCAATTAACTACAGTCAACGAGGATTAATATTGAGTCGGCAAGCAGGCGATCGTACAGGAGAAGCAAACGCACTAGTTAATTTAGGCTACAGCGAAGTCATGCAAGCTCAACAACTGGAAAACCTAGAACCAGAAACCTATGAATCGGCAATAAACTATTTGGAACAAGGTTTAAAGTTGTCAGAAAAATTAGGCGATATTCCCAGTAAAGCCTTATGTATTAGTAGCTTAGGAATTGCTTATTTAGTAATTGGACAACATCAAACCGCAATTAAATATCTCGAAGATGCTTTTAAAATAGCGCAATTTTCCGGTGATTTTTATCTCCAAGGACGTAATTTAGCTTATTTAGCCGAAGCTTATTATCATTTGCAAAATACCGAAAAAACCATTTACACAGGCAGTTTAGGAATGTATCTTTTGAACCAAATTGCTTCTCGTGAATGGCGTCAACCAGCAGGTTTACTAGCAATTTTACAAGGACAAATAGGGGCAGAAGCTTTCCAAAAATTATTACAGCAACATCGTCCTAAAATCATTGCTCTTATTGGTGTAGATGGCTATGATTACATCCCGCAACTATTAGAAGAATATCAGCAAGATATGTAATGAAAGTAGAAGGCAGAAGGCAGGAGGCAGGAGGCAGGAGGCAGGAGGGAAAAACCAGTCTCGATCGCGGTTTTAAACTTTTGTATTTTACATTTAATTAAGTAGAATGGTGCAAAAAAACGAAGTATGTAACGGAAAGTAAAGTTGCTCAAAAAGCTCTTTCCTCCTGCCTCCTGCCTCCTGCCCTCTGCCTCCTGCCTCAAAGTACAAATATTTACACCGTTCTACTTACAACTTTAGTCTTTCCAAACCCACACGAATTAGAAAGCAAGAAGCGGAGTGTTGGGGACAATAACCGCTGTTAAATTAGTATTCTCAACGCGAATCGTTAAAACGAACGCACATGAACATCTCAGCCAAAAATGCACAGCTGGCAGCCACAACGGAGAACGATGCCCGTTGGGCAGCTGTTGTCGCCCGCAATCCTGAGGCGGATGGCAAATTCTACTACTCGGTTAAGACTACCGGCGTGTACTGCCGTCCGTCGTGTGCCGCGCGTCTGGCGCGACCGGAAAATGTGCGCTTTCATGCGACCTGCGAAGATGCCCAGAAAGCTGGATTTCGCCCGTGTAAGCGGTGCAAGCCCAATCGGGCTTCGGCGAACGAACAGCATATCGCGAAAATTGCGATCGCTTGCCGACTTATTGAGAAATCTCAGCAAGTGCCGAGTCTGGAACAGCTATCAAAGCATGTGGGATTGAGTAGGTATCACTTCCACCGTGTCTTCAAAATGATTACTGGACTGACACCGAAAGAATACGCTGCGGCTCATCGCCACAACCGCTTGCGGAATACCCTCAACAAAAGCGGCACGGTAACGGAGGCAATTTACAACGCCGGATACAACTCCAACGGACGGTTCTACGAAACATCAGATCGGGTATTGGGTATGACACCTTCAAACTATCGCGCTGGTGGCGCTGATACAGACATACACTTCGCTGTCGGCGAATGCTCTTTGGGATCGATCCTCGTTGCCAAAAGCGATCGCGGTATTTGCGCTATTTTTCTGGGTGACGAACCAGACGCACTAACACGCGACTTGCAAGACCGATTTCCACAGGCCAATTTCATCGGCGGGGACGCCGAATTCGAGCAGTTCGTCTCGAAAGTGGTGGGCTTTGTCGAAGCGCCAGCATTGGGGCTGGACTTGCCTGTTGATATCCGCGGCACTGCCTTCCAGCAGCGCGTGTGGCAAGCGTTACAGAAGATTCCCCTCGGATCGACAGCTAGCTATACCGACATTGCCAAGGACATCGGTTTGCCGAAATCGGTTCGCGCAGTTGCCCAAGCCTGCGGTGCAAACCCCTTAGCAGTGGTGATTCCTTGCCATCGTGTTGTGCGTCATGACGGCACATTGTCGGGCTATCGATGGGGCGTCGAACGCAAACGCACTCTTCTCGAACGCGAGACACGGACATTAACCCAGCAGCCAGGACAGTAATATCAGATTTGCTTGAAGACTTAGGCATCCATTGGGATGCTCGCATTACGAATTACGAATTAAATAAGCTAGTTGTCTTAACACTTTCACGACAGTATGTAAATCATCTCCACGATTCAGTGATAGTGTGTAGGATAATGCATATTGAGGTATACTTTGTTTGCTCAACTTAATAAATTGAAATTCTCGACCATTAGTGACAAAACCAAATACTGGTTTATCAGTTTTAGGATTAGCAAACATATAAGCTAATGCTTGGGGAATTCCCACCTCTAAAGAATACTGCGATCGCTTGCCCTCAATCACAAGCACCCAGAATGCTGGATTAAATACCAATACATCAATGCGTCCTCGGATAATTGTGCCTTCATCTTCAGAAGAAATTTCCACTTCTTCCTCAGAAGCAATGTAAAAAGGTGGTTGATAAAAACCAGCCAGACGCAATAGTGGAGAAAGTATCACCATTTTGACTACAGGTTCTAAAATGGGATATCGAGATAGATGCTGATACTCGGCTTTGATTTCTTCGAGATTTTCTTTTTCTAACTCATTGAGTTCTGGCAAATTATCCTGCCACTCACGAAAGAAGTTTTCATCATCAGCATGTTGCAAATTAAATTGCTCAATCAGTTGATTGAAACTGACATCCTTGGCCTGAATAACCTGAACCATAAATATATTCCTGAAATATACACGCCGACTTACCCTTGTTTCTTGAAAGAGGAGTAATTAATGCCCAGGCGATGCCTTGCGACTTGATTTCTAAGAACAATAGACTTCTTGCACAAGTCGGGAAAAGGGGAAGGGGGAAAGGTTTGTTATTTTCCCTTTCCTCAATAAAGATGCATCCCTTTTCCCACCTCTTACAAAAAGAACTTTTGCAAGAGGTCTAATATTAAAGAAACTGACATCTTCTCTAAACTCTAGGAAATTTTCGCTTAGTGGTGGGAAATCTAATTCACGTCTGGTCTAATTAATCCTTTTTTTCACCAATTCTGGAATTTGAGAAGGGCGTTCGGCTAGGGGAACTTGTACTTCTTTGAAAGCAGCTAATTTACTTTGGGCTGTGCCAAAATTGGGGTCGCGTCCGATAACTGTTGCTAAAGTTCCGGTTTGACGCCAACTTTTTCCTGGTGGTGCTTGTCTTCCCGCAATGTAGGCAATTACCGGTTTATCAATGGCCTCAGCAATGTACCGCGCTGCTGCTTCTTCACTACCACCGCCGGGTTGACCAACCAAAACGATCGCTTCTGTAGTTTCATCTTCGTCGAGAATTTGTAACCATTGCAAAAACGACGAACCAACGATCGCATCACTACCAATGCTGACACTAATGGACTGTCCCAAACCAGCTTTTGTTAATTCGTAGGCGACTTCGTAGGTAAGGGTACTGCTACGACTGACAATTCCCACTGGCCCCGGTGTATAAAATTCGCTAGGTTGAGTTCCTAAGAGAATTTTTCCTGGCACAACGATCCCCGGACTATTCGGCCCGACAACCAAAGTTTCGCAAGCTTCGGCTTTGCGGAGTAATTGCACCATATCCAAAGGTGGCACCCCAGCCGTAATAATAATAATTTGGCGAATCTGAGATGCGATCGCTTCCAATGCCGCATCTAAAACATCATAAGGACTTACACAGATAATTGTTGTGTCAATTGCGCCAAATTTTTCTACTACCTCTTCCACTAAGTCAAATACTGGTAGTTCGTGCAGTTCCTGTCCGCCGCATCCAGGATTGACACCAGCTACCAAATTCGTGCCATAGGCTTTCATTTGAGCAACATGAGTGCCTGATATAAATTCACAAAAGCCTTGAATCAAGACTTTACTTTCTGGCGTTAAGTTCATAATAAATTACCGTAAGCTTGGCAAGCCAGTTAACCCCTTCGGGGAATTCAAAACTCAAAATTCAAAATTCAAAGTCTAAAATTGTCTGACTATTTCTTCTTAGAATTTGGTTTGGCAAGACGAACTGCAACTTCCACTGCCTCATCTAAATTTTCTACCACAACAAGAGCGCTGCTTTGAGTTTTCAGTGTTGCTAAATAATTTTTAGCCGCATTCAACTCAGAACCAGCAAGGCGGATAACTAAGGTGGGAAGATTATCTCGCCCAATTTTACTACCGTTAGAGCCTACAATTTTTAATTTGAGTTCGTTATTGTCTTGCTGTACAAATTTGGCGATGATTTCAGCTAGTTCCTCAGGCTGAGGAATGCTACCCAGGAAGTTAATTAGTATAACTTGAATGCTTTTATCAGCGGCCAAAATTTTCAAACCTGTTTCTAGGCGATCGCTAAATGTAGTTGGCGTAGTGTCTGTAAGGAAAGCATGGCGTAGATTCAAACAAACACCTGGTTTACCGCCAGCATTAGCAACTAAATCCAAAGTTGCCATTACTGAACCAGTACCATTGCCTAAAATACCGATTTTTCCGTGCATTTGCACGCCATCCCAGTCGCCCAAAATACCGTTAATTTCAGTACTTGGATGACGGCTGATGATTTTTGCTGCCATTTCCACAAGATCTGGATGACGCTTGATGGCTCGTTCATTGACCCTGACTTTACCATTAAGAGCCATAACTTCGCCATCAGGATTGACAGCCAAGGGATTAATTTCGACTAAATCCAGATCTTTTTGCACAAATAACTGATACATCTTCTGGAGAACGCTGCTTATCGATTGCATCAGCGTTCCTTGCAAACCCATTTTCAAAGCCAGTCGCCTGGCATAAAATGGCGAGAATTCTTGTTCCACGACGACATGGTGCATTTTTTCGCCAGCGGATTCCCAATCGATGTCTGCTTCTTTGCAGCCTAAAAGTACCGGTCGGCAAACAGCGGTGTCTAAAACCACTGCCAGATAAAATTCTTGGTTGGCGTCGTATTGGGATTCTGCCAGCACAACCTCCGGCAACTCGCCCCATATCGGTAAAGTGAAGATATTTTGGGCAGCAGCGATCGCATCGATTGTTGTTTCGGCAAACCTAACTCCACCTGCTTTTGCCCGTTCTGCTCCATGTACTTGAGATTTCAGTACAATTGGAAAACCAATTTTTAAACGTTTCAAATCTGTGGGATGGTCAATTCGTTGCGAAGGCAATACAGGAATGCCAATCTTCCCAAACCATTCTTTAACTTGGTACTCTAATAAATCCATTGATACACCTTATCTTGACACTTTGCAAGCTTTTGATTATTGCTGTCTAAATATTTAGCAGCACCTTTATTACATATTGACAGCTATAAAAACTTATTTTTCACGTATCAATTTTATCGAATTCAGCAAATGAGGCAAATTAATTATTCTAGCCACAAGACTTCATTAATCTCCTAAGTAGACTTCCCAGCATAGAAGATAACTACCATCGTGTCAAAAACCTCTAACATCGCAACATTTCCTTAACCTGGGGATAATTTTGTCACAATTGCTCTGCAACTATAATCTTGTCAAAGAAAAGCTGTTGTGAATTTAATTGCCACAAAATCATGCAGTGAAAATACTCAAAAATATTATTATTCCCATTTTTTATCGAAAATATATACCTCAGGATAGATTATCGAACTTGGTATCTTCTAACTTGAAAATGTAGCCATACGAACAATTACTAGTATTTGAAATTTTGGTTAAAAGTTGGAATTTGTGTTAGAAAGTTGTTCGATTAGATTTTCAGCCTGTGGTTGGTTAAACTGTGCGTCTTTATTCAAAAAACCCAAACAGTTCATTTGATCTCCTTGAAGATAATCAAAACAATATAAAAGTTCAGTACGAAAGCTCTATGAAAGTAGCAGTCCAGCAAGAAGATTTACAGCTTTTAGCCAAAACTTTGCAGGAACAATTGCTTGTAGAAGTTCCATTGGCTGGAGTCTTTCAAGTTAAGTGTGCCGTCAATAAAGACGAGCTAATGATTTTAACCCAACACCCATCAGGTGTAACAGTTGATGCTCAGGTCATCTTTGCAGTCATTGAAGACGCACTTCAGTCTTTAGCACCCTACAGAGAGCAACGAGTCCAATGTTTCCTGAGAGTTTTTGGCGAACAACTTCCTTATGCTAAACGTTTTCTTGCTCTCAAGCACAGGACGGAATCGAATGACAGCGATGTGGGCATCTGGGCAAGGAGAATCATCGCAGAGGACGTGGGGACGCACGGACGCGAGGACACAAAGACGCCAGAAAGCGAGGATATGGAGAATTTCTCCGCGCCTTCCTCATCTCCCTCATCGGCTCTAACCTATTTTCCATCGCTAGATGAAACTGAAGAAGAGGAAGTATTTGACCCATTTGCAGATGCGCCGATGCCCGCTTCTAAGCCAACACGGCAAGTCAAACCCATTTTCATCGGTGTAGCCTTGGTGGGAATTGTGGTTTTAGGCGTTGGTGGTTATTTACTGACTCGTCCTTGTGTGATGTCTGAGTGTAAAGAAATACAAGTTGCCGAGCAATTAAAAACAGAATCCCCCCAATTGATGCGTCGGGCCAAGTCTGAAAAAGAATTAATCGCAGTGCAGCAGCGACTGACGACGGCTAGCACAGCCTTGAGTGTAATTCCTAGTTGGTCGCCCCGTTACCAGATGTCAGAAGAACTCAAAGCCAGTTTGTCTGGGCGGTCAGAAAAAATCAGTCAGGTAATTAAGGCTTTGCAGACTGCATCTTTGGCGGCAGAAAAAATTAAAGCACCCGCACGTAGTTTAGAAGAAATACAAGCTAGACAACATTTATGGCGACAGGCCATCGCACCACTAGAGGCCATAACTCCCAATAGCGAACTTTATCCACTAATACAAGCAAAATTATTCAGTTATCGCATTAGTTTGCACGCTGTCAATCAGCAGATACAAACTGAAGAAAAATGGCTCAAAAAACTAGCAGCAGCAAAAGATGTAGCTAATACAGCCGAAAGCCGCCAAGCTACTGCTAAATCCTTGAAGGATTGGCAAAAAGTCCAATTTAACTGGCAGGTAACGATCAATGCTTTGAGGGTGATTCCCCAGACTAGCCCTGCATATGAAGAAGCCCAAAACTTGTTGTTAGAGTATAAACCTAAGTTAGCAACAGCACGCGATCGCGCTACTAAAGAACAATTAGCTGCCAGAACTTACCAACAAGCTGTTAGCACCGCCAACCAAGCCAAAGTCTATCAACAACAAAATCAATGGCAAGCAGCAGCGACATACTGGGAGCAGGCTTTAGAAACTGCGAAAAAAGTTTCCCAAGATAGCTTGTATTACACTCAGGCTCAGTCCTTAATCGAACCCTACTCAACAGCCCTCAAACAAGCACAAGAAAAACTACAAGTTGTTAGTGGTTTGCAACAAACCCGCATTGACTTAGAAAAAACTTGTGTTAATGGAATTCGGATTTGCACCTTTAGTATGGACAATGCAGGAATTCTTGTCCGGTTAACCCGTGAGTATGACCAATTAAGGCAAAATAGTTCGGCTAATCCTGATTCTGAGAATTCAAATACTGCTGTCGATCTTACCAATCACCTGCAAATTTTACAGGAAGCCCTGGCTGTAATTAGTGACAATGCCAACTTGTCGCTTTTTCTGTATGATTCCCAAGACCAGGTAATTTATACGCGGACACTGGGAGGGTAAAAAAGTTAGGAGTTAGTTTTGTGGAGACTCATCCATTTGCTGTTGTAGTTGTTGCACCTCCTCAATGGGTAAACCCGTTCCACGAACAACTGCTGCGGCTGATAAGCTCTCTCGTAAAAAATTGAGTGCGATTTCTGGTTGCTTCTTTGCTTCTCCTTCCACCAGGATAGAACGGTAAACGGTAAACCTTGCAGATAGCGATCGCACTCAAATACATAATGTTATTTTTGTATTTTTAATTCACATTGTTGAAAAATATAATTCACTGCACCAAATAATTTCTCTAAATCTTGAATTACATACAAATTTTTATTCCGAGTAAACACATCAGCAACTAACTTTCCGAATTGCCATATTTTACCGTTAGAAACAATCCCAAAAACCTCGCTGACAAAATCATCATTAATTCGTTGTACTGCAATCATTTCCGCTAAACACTGACCTCAACCTTCTTCAAATTTGTCTTGTTTAGCTTCAACTGTCAAAAAATAAGGTTTATCAAAAACAATCGTCCCCAAAGGATTTCGCTGTGTCACTCTATAATCTGGAACGCTTGATAAATCTTCATCATAGGCTAATGTTTCATGGCTCCAAAGTGTTAATTTACTTCGGTAAGGTTTCCATACTTCTTTCAATACTGGATAAATTAAATTTTCACAAATAGCATCTTCAGAATTATCAATTACTCCATCTATAAAAAGCAAATCTAATTCTTATTTGAAAGATTCTTTAACTGGAAAATCTACTTCTTCCATAAAATTAGACTGTAGGTATTTAATTTGAAATTTTTTGATAACTGCGCTGATAGTTTTATAATTACTAAATGCCATTTTAATTTACCTTTGTCACTATTTAAACGCAGGTAATATGCTGAAAAAACTTTCAGCACTCCCATGATTAAGCTACCATCATGATTTCCAGGTTATCAATTGTGGTAGGTTAACCTATGATGCGATCGCTATGACAGATCGGATTCGCGTACTTCACCCGATTAATTGCGCGGCGGAATTAAAAAACTGACGACACAATCCCTTAGTTAATAACACTGTTGTCAGTAAGTTAGCAAAAGCAACCATGAACGTAATTAAAATTTCGTAGGATACTGCATCCAAGGGTTTGACACCAGCTAGTAACTGTCCGGTGGTAATTCCTGGTATTGCCACCATACCTATAAGTATCATTTGATTGAGAGTCGGCATCAGTGCTGCCCTGATGGCTTCTTTGCGGTACTGGGTGAGTGCTTGCTCTGGAGTTGCGCCTAAGCTCAAGTGGGTTTCTATTTCTAGATGGCTGGAATTAATGATGCTAACAAGTCGTTCGCCGGCGATGGCTGCTGCGTTCATGGCATTACCTATGACTATTCCTGCTAAGGGAATTACGTACTGTGGTTCGTACCATCTGTTTGGTTGAAGAATTAAGAAGTTACTGTAAAGCACTGTCAGAGCGGTACTGATGAAAATTGCACCCCACACTAAAGGCAATAAATAAGGTATCTTTTGGCTGATGCGATTTCGTGCGACAATCGCCGTAATCGTCAGCATAATTGCTAATATTGCCAAAACTGCCCAACCATTGTCCAAAGCAAAGATGAAATCTAAAATGTATCCCAATACAAGTAGCTGTAAGATGGTTCTTCCAGTAGCAAGGGCTAAGTTCAACTCAAGCCCTAATTTTTCCCACGTAGATACGCCAATGGCGATCGCCATTAATCCTAAAGCAATGCCTAAATCCACAAAATCCAGTTCAATCGGCTCCTGCACGGGTTTTCTTTCTCCTGGTATTTTCTTTTCAAAGCAGCACCCACACGTGGAACTTTGATTCGATGTGTTGGCTCTTGGTTGATATATATCACTTTCATCAATTCAAAATTCAAAATGGTACAACTTTAACATGGCAAACACTTAGTCAGCTGCCTTTGCATCTAACGCCGCACATGTTTTAGGGTTCGCTGTTAACCGTCAACCTTCAATCGTCAACTAACATGATGAGAACTGTGCAATTTACAGTAAATAAACCACACTGTAGGGGCACAGCATTGCTGTGCCCCTACGATAGATGTGGTGCAAATAGGTGAAAACTGCTGTAAAAGCGTAATAGCTTAATACTACTATCTGTAAATTAAACGTGCAGTAGTTGACTACACCGCAATTTAAGCAAAAACCCTAATAGATGCCTAATTTGGGCGATAGTCTTTTAACAGCTCTTTGATTAACAATTCAATCAGCAAAAATTGACTCTCGAAGTGCATCCTTTGTATCTTCCGATAAAATAAAAACTCATGATCCAAAGCGTAAATCCCGTCCCTGCTTTTGACATCAAGCAACAATACACCAGCATCGAAGCAGAAGTAAGTGCAGCCGTCTTAGAAGTTCTGGCTTCTGGTCGTTATATAGGTGGCCCCTTAGTCCAAGGCTTCGAGCAACAGTTTGCCGCCTATCATGGTGTTAGTCAATGTATAGCTTGTAATTCTGGTACTGATGCGCTCTATTTAGCTCTACGAGCTTTGGGAATTGGTGCAGGCGATGAGGTAATCACAACACCTTTCACTTTTATCGCTACTGCTGAAACGATTAGCGCCGTGGGTGCAAAACCCGTTTTTGTTGATATTGATGCAACTACGTTTAACTTAGATGTAGAGCAAATAGCAGCGGCCATTACACCAAAAACTAAAGCAATTATCCCGGTTCACCTATTTGGGCAACCAGTGGATATGACATCATTGATGGCGATCGCTCTTTCTCACAACTTGTCAGTAATTGAAGATTGCGCTCAATCTACAGGCGCAATGTGGGGCGAGCAAAAAGTCGGAAGCATTGGACATATTGGTTGCTTTAGTTTCTACCCTACCAAAAATCTTGGTGGTTGCGGTGATGGCGGAGCGATAACGACTAACGATCCAGCGATCGCCGCAAAACTGCGAGTCCTACGAGATCATGGAAGTAAAATTCGGTACTTGCACGAGGAAATAGGTGTGAATAGCCGCTTGGATGCTCTACAAGCGGCTATTTTGCAAATTAAACTGCGTTATTTGGATATTTGGAATGAAAGGCGGCGAGAAATTGCCAATTATTACTATCAATTTCTGAGTCAAATTCCGGCTATCGTCCCGCCTCAAGAATTACCAGGGGGTATTGGCGTATGGAACCAATACACTATTCGCATCTCAGGTCAAGGACGAAATGGTGCCAGCGCTAAATATCGAGATTGGGTGCGTACTCAATTGCAAGACCAAGGCGTCAGTTCAATGATTTACTACCCCCATCCTTTACACTTGCAGCCAGTTTACCAAAATCTCGGCTATCAAATTGGGGACTTCCCAGTGGCAGAGCAAGCTTGCCATGAAGTCATATCTTTGCCTATGTTTCCAGAACTGACACAACAACAGCAAGACCAGGTGATTTATGCGCTAAAAGATTGCTGGAATTAAACTCATCCCAATACTTGTCGGTTAAGGGGAAAAGGGGAAGGGGAAAGGGGAAAGAAAAAACCTTTACCCTTTACCCTTTTCCCTTTTCCCCAAACCAAATTTCGAGTTCAAAATGCTTAACCGAGCAGTATTGAAACTCATCCCATCCAAAGCGTTGACTGTTGAGTGTTAACTCTTAACTGTTAACCGTCAACAGTTATAGCAGTAAAAACATAACACCAAGAGACTTTCTGTGCCTGTTGCTTATTGCCTATTGCCTGTTCCCTGCCAGCATAACACCAAGAGACTTTCTGTGCCTGTTGCTTATTGCCTATTGCCTGTTCCCTGCCATAACAGTTAACGGCCTAAAAAGTTTATTTAGGCGAAACCATTTTTTCGCTAGCAATGATGTGTAAATCAATGTTTTTGAGCAGGCGCACCAATTTTTGCGTTAAAGAACCTTTCAGGAGTATTTGCCAACGCGATCGCTGACTTTCTCCAATTACAATTTGGGTAATTCGATATTTTTCTGCGGTTTCGGCGATCGCATTAGCTACGTTATTACTAGTTACTCGAATAAAAGTTCCTTCAAATTCTTTACACATTTTTTCACAAGTATGAATGTGTAAACTTTCCTCTTTAGTAAGGAAACGTTCTGGGTCGGCAACAAACAAAGTATACAGCGGTGCATTCATGTAGTTAGCGATTCTTGCACCACGCCGTAAGAGTTGCACAGAGTTAGGATAAGTAGATATACATACTAAAACTCGTTCGTGAATGTTACAAAATTGTCCATTTGGGGAAATGGCGATGGCGTTTTCTTCTACGTTGTCTGCGACTTCCCGCAAAGCCAACTCGCGCAAAGCAATTAGGTTACGACGTTGGAAAAAGTTATCGAGGGACTGTTGGATTTTTTGCGGTGCGTAAATCTTGCCTTCTAATAATCTTTCTTGTAGCGTTTCGGGCGTAACATCCACTACTAATACTTCACTTGCTTCATCTAGAATCCTGTCGGGAACGCGTTCCCGCACCACCACTCCGGTAATTCTGGCTACTAAGTCATTGAGACTTTCTAGATGTTGGACATTCATCGTTGAGTAGACATCGATACCTGCTGCTAAGACTACTTCTACATCTTCGTAGCGCTTTTCCCGTGGGGAACCAGGGACATTGGTATGGGCAAGTTCATCGATTAAGACTAATTGGGGCGAGCGCTTTAAAATAGCATCTGTATCCATATCGGTTAAGGTCAACTCACCGCGGGGATATTGTTTGCGGGGCAAAATTTCCAGCCCTTGTGCCTTTTCTGCTGTCTCCTTACGCCCGTGGGTTTCCAAAAGCCCGACAACAACATCAATTCCTTCTTGTTTGAGTGCGTGTCCCTCTTCCAGCATCCGGTAAGTTTTACCTACCCCAGGAGCCATACCAATAAAGATTTTATGCTTACCCCGCCGTGGTGGATAAAGCGAGTAATTTGCAGAATTTAATGACGCCTTCCCAACAGAACCAGTATTATCTGACATCTCAGTTTTAGTACCTATTATTGCAGGGAGTGGATGGGGGAGCAGGGGGAGCAGGGAAAAAAGGTTAAAGGGAAAAGGGAAAAGGAATAAATCTAATCTTTCCCCTTTTCCCCTTACCCCTTTCCCTTTTCCCATGCCCTGTATGCCCCATTTACTGATTTTGCTGACGATTAATATCTTGTAAGTCGAGAGCATAATTTAATCGCAGGACGTTGACGCCAGGTTCGCCAAAAATCCATAAAAATCTGCCATCAGTGTACTTATTAATTAGACGCAAAATTTCGTCTTGTTCGACTCCACGGGCACGAGATACTCGCTCTAATTGCTGGCGTGCTGCTTTGAAGGAAATATGGGGATCTAAACCCGAACCAGAGGTGTAGATAATATCGGCGATCGCTTCAAGATTTTCATCTCGCAATTGATTTGACTGCTCTATAATCCGATTGAGTAACTCTGGATTGCTAGGAGCAAGATTGCTAGCTCCAGATATGCCAGTTGGCCTGGCTTTTTTTCCTTGGCTATATCTAACAGTACTGGGACGAGGATGGAAATATCGCTCAGATGTAAAGACTTGACCAATTAAAGCCGAGCCAATTACTTCATTATTTAAATTCAGCACGATGCTTCCGTTAGCCTGGTAGGGCAAGAAAACTTGACCCACTACAAGGATTAGAAGAGGATAAACGAGCGCAGTCAACAACCAAAGCATTAGAGTTATGAAAATTGCTCTGATTGTTTCTCGAATAATAGCCATAATAAATTTTCTACTTGCTCCTAAAATTAATTTTTAATTTTTAATTTTTAATTCTTTTGCCAAATAGGATGCTATCAACAGCATGAATCATTGGGAGAACTGCTAAGCTAAGCCTACAGCTGTAATCAGCATATCTATCAACTTAATAGCGATAAACGGCGCAATTACTCCACCTAAACCATAAATCAATATATTACGTTGCAATAACTGATTAGCTGTTAAAGGTCTAAACCGGACACCCTTCAATGCTAAGGGAATCAAAGCTGGAATAATCAAAGCATTATAAATTAGTGCTGATAAGACAGCAGAATTAGGGCTGGTCAAATTCATAATATTTAGACTTTGCAGGTTAGCAGCGACAAAAATTACTGGAATAATCGCAAAGTATTTAGCAATATCATTAGCGATGGAAAATGTAGTCAATGCGCCGCGAGTAATCAGCAATTGTTTGCCAATACTCACAATGTCGATTAATTTTGTGGGATCGGAGTCCAAATCTACCATGTTGGCGGCTTCTTTTGCCGCTTGGGTTCCTGTATTCATCGCCACCCCGACGTTAGCTTGAGCTAATGCGGGAGCATCGTTAGTTCCGTCCCCTGTCATAGCGACTAGTTTGCCTGCTGCTTGTTCTTGTTGAATGACGCTGATTTTGTCTTCTGGTGTGGCTTCGGCGATGAAGTCATCCACCCCAGCTTCTCTGGCAATGACGGAAGCTGTAATTCTGTTATCCCCTGTTAGCATGACGGTACGCACTCCCATACGTCGCAGTGCAAGAAAGCGATCGCGGATACCAGGTTTTACAATATCTTTAAGATAAATAACTCCGTAGATTTCGTTATCTAGGCTGACTGCGAGGGGCGTACCTCCTAACAATGAAACTCGTTCGTAAGCTGCATCTAATTCTGGAGTATCGCGTCCGTTACGGGAACGAACAAATCCTTTAATCGCTCCCACTGCTCCCTTCCTGGCTTCGTGTCCGCCGGGTAAGTTTGTACCACTCATACGGGTTTTGGCAGAAAAATCGACACCTTCAGCTTGACTGGCATCAAAATCAAATCTTGCGCCTAACTTTTCTGCCAGCCGAACAATGGATTTACCTTCTGGGGTATCATCAAATACACTAGCAGCCCAGGCAACGCTGGCAATTTCCGCCATTGTATGATCGTTGATGGGGATAAATTCTTCTGCCAAACGGTTGCCAAGGGTAATTGTACCAGTCTTATCGAGAACAAGAGTGTTGACATCACCAGAGGCTTCTACGGCTCGTCCTGAGGTGGCAATGACGTTAAATTGGGCAACTCGATCCATACCGGCAATGCCGATGGTACTCAGTAATCCACCAATGGTGGTAGGTATCAATGCTACTAATAGGGCAATTAATATTGGCACGCTGACTGGACTATCGACATAGTAAGCAAGTGCGGGCAAAGTCGCCACAACAAACAAAAATATGAGGCTGAGAACTGCTAACAACACCGTCAAGGCAATTTCATTGGGTGTTTTGCTGCGTTCTGCCCCTTCCACCAAGGCAATCATCCGGTCGATAAAGCCTTTACCTGGGTCAGATGTGATGCGGATAATCAATTCATCTGAGATAATGCGTGTCCCACCGGTGACGGAACTGGCAACATCAGAACCTGATTCTTTTAATACTGGTGCAGATTCCCCAGTAATTGCCGATTCGTCCACAGAGGCCACACCCATGATTACTTCACCATCGGCAGGTATAATATCCCCAGCTACCACGTAGATATTATCGCCTTGTTTGAGGCTGGTGGATGAAACTTCACTCACTGTGCCATCGGCAGCGAGTTTTTTGGCAATGGTCTCTGATTTTGTAGACCGCAAGGCATCAGCTTGAGCTTTTCCTCGCCCTTCAGCTACGGCTTCTGCAAAATTAGCAAACCAAACTGTAAAGAATAAAATCCCTGATAACAAACCATTAAATAGTTGCGGGTTCTTTTGGTTGGTTGGGCCAAATAAGTTGGGATCGATGGTTACCAATATAGTAACGATCGTCCCCACCCAAACCAAAAACATCACCGGATTTTTGATTGCATACTTAGGGTTGAGCTTGATAAAAGCATCTCGAACTGCTCTTAAGTACAACCACTTAGTATTTATTCTAGCTTTTTTACGTGCTTGGCGGCGATCGCCAGGACGAGAACTTGGGCGTCTAGCTTTGGAGGTAGTTGCCGCTTTATTCATAAAGTTAAGAGTTAAGAGTTAAGAGTTAGAAGTTAGGAGTTAGAAGTTAAAAGTTAGGAGTTAGGAGTGAGGAGTTAAGAGTTAGAAGTTAAAAGTTAGAAGTTAGAAGTTATTAACTCATAACTCATAATTCATAACTCATAACTAACTCATAACTCCTAACTTTTCTAGCTGCCAGAGGCTAGTTGCAAACCTTCGGCTATGGGGCCTAAAGCTAGAACTGGAAAGAAAGTCAAGACTCCCAAAATCAAGGTTACTCCACCAGCGATCCCAATAAATACTAAAGAATCAGTTCTCAGGGTGCCGGGAGTTTCGGGGACTTCTTGTTTGCGAGACATACCATCAGCTAACAGGAGGATGGTAAACATGGGAATGTAGCGTCCTACTATCAAGCTAACTAAGGTACTTAAGTTCCACCAGAGGCTATTATCTTTCAATCCTTCCAAGCCAGAACCATTATTTGCCCCAGCTGAGGCAAATTCATAAACTACTTGGGAAATGCCGTGATAGCCAGGATTGCTAATTCCAGATAGGGAAATGGGATAAGCTAAGGCGATGGCGCTGGGAATTAAAACTACAATTGGGTGAATTAACAGCACTACGCTGGCAAGGACGATTTCTCGTTTTTCAATTTTGCGTCCTAAAAATTCTGGGGTGCGTCCCACCATTAACCCAGTCAGAAAAACGGTGAGAATTAAGTAAATGAATAAGTAAGCTGTTCCAGTTCCTTGACCGCCCCAGATAATTTGGATAAATAAGTTGAAGAGAGTCGAAAATATTCCCTGTGGCATTAGGGAATCGTGCATCCCGTTCACAGCACCACACATGGTGGCGGTGGTCATAACTGCCCACAATGCGGTTTGCGCCCAACCAAATCGGACTTCTTTCCCCTCTAAAGAAGGCTGTTCTAATCCAATGGTTCTGTTTACCAGGGGATTACCTTGTAGTTCTCCCACAGATGTGACTCCAACCAGAACTACAAAAACCACAAACACCATCCAGAAAAGCAGCCACGCTTGTTTGATGTTGTTGGCAAACACGCCATAAGTGTAAATCAAGGCTGCTGGTATGGCAATCATGGCGATCGCTTCGATTAAATTAGAAGCGCCATTGGGATTTTCAAAGGGATGAGCAGAATTAGCGCCAAAAAAGCCGCCGCCATTTTCGCCCAACATTTTGATTGCTTCAAAGGATGCTACCGGCCCTCTAGCAATGTACTGGGTTCCACCTTCTAAGGTTGTCACATCGATAGTCTTAGCTAATGTTTGCGGTACACCTACTAAAACCAAGGCGATCGCACCAACAATTGATATTGGTAATAATATTCGCGTAATGGCACGGGTGAGATCTACGTAAAAGTTACCTAGTCGTCTACCCGTCAACCCCCGAATAAAAGCAATTCCCACCGCTAAACCGGTGGCTGCGGAGGCGAACATCAAAAAGCCTAAAGCGGATACCTGACTAAAATAACTTAAGGTTGTCTCACCAGTATAGTGTTGCTGGTCGGTATTGGTTAAAAAGGAAATAGTTGTGTGCAGCAACACATCCCAATTAGGCCTACCAAAACCATTAGGATTCCAGGGTAAGAATTTTTGAAAATATAACAGTAAATACACTGAAATTCCCATAATCAGATTAGTGCATATGACAGCCCTGATATATTGCCAGGCTGTCATATCATCTTTTCTGCGGACACCCGCTAGTACGTACATACTTCGCTCTATCGGGTTCATTAAGAAATCAAGCAGTGTTTTTTCTCCCAAGAATACACGCGCCATGTATCTGCCAAAGACTGGAGTAATTGCTACAACGATACACAGCGTTAAGCCGATTTGTAAAAATCCTTGTCCCATGTATTTTATGCTCTATATAAATTTAAGTGCTGGAAGCTAATCCCTAAAAATAACAGATTAACGGTTGATGTCTCCCATCGCCTGTAACTTGGCGATATTTTATAGCAGTAGGCTTTGATTTTTGAAGTTATTTGTTTAAATAGGCAAGGGGTAGGAGGCAGGGGGCAGGGGGCAGGAGGCAGAAGGCAGGGGGCAGGGGGCAGGGGGCAGGGGGCAGGAAGTAGAAGGCAATAGTCAAGAAGTCTTTTCAAGTTGCAACTTACGTTCGCAATCAAATAGGATTACTACATATCAGCCAAATGGTTCTGAGTAGTAATATAAATAGACATAATTAAATGTAAAATACAAAAGTTTAAAACCCTCAGAGCACCTGGCTTTTCCCTTCTGCCTTCTGCCTCCTGCCTCCTGCCTTCTACTTAAGTACTGAGTTCAAATATTACACCGTCTTAAGTCGTTAAGGAATTAGTATTTTTCAGAGATCTATTAAAATTTATGTTAAGAATATTCAATTTTTACTGTTATTCATTTATCCTGCTAGTTAGTATGACTAGTTTATACAATAGATTTTTGATATTTGCTACTTTCAAAAATATAATGTGTTTGTAGAAAATACATTAACCTCTTATCAAAAATAATAATCACACTCAAGAGGGAAGAAGAGCCAGGATAAGTCTGTGCTTTATCCACTTTTATAGTAATTTAAATTACCATAATTCCTTTTTTACGTATTTGTAATACTACACTTCATACCTGTCAAACAAGATTTATTGCTAACGTGGAATCATTGATAAGTTTTGTTTAAGTATTGGTGGCGATCGCATAAGCGTTTGCCTTAATATTCTGATGTTGGTTACCACAAGCCAGTTGTTTCCAAGTACATAGGCGTAGCCCATCGTTCGCGTAGCGTCTCCCAGAGAAGATATCGCTTGCTTGAGTTATTGCAGATATTCCTTATTGTCTATTGCCCGTTGCCAGATCCTACCAAATCGGTTCTGCAAATCAAATTGCTATAAGTCATTGTTATATTGAAATTACCATGATGAATTTTTGAGGTTAATCAAAATGACACAAGAATTAATAGACCTCAGAACTTGTATTTTAGAAGGACGTTATGCAGATGCCTTGGCAATTGTAGATGAATTAGAGGGCATGAGTAAACAAGCTATTATACGTAATATACAAGCTTATTTAAACATTCTGTTGATTCATTTGATTAAGAACCAAATAGAACAACGCTTAACTAGTTCCTGGGCAAATTATATTCGTAATTCTATTCGGCAAATTAAAAAGCTGAATACAAAAGATAATAAAACATATTACTATATTAATTTAAATGAATGGGAAAATTTGATAGAAGAGGAAGTTATGGAAGATGCGATCGCAGATGCGAGTGAGGAAGTTATGAATGGAGCATACACTCAATTTAAACTGTCACAAATGGTGGATAGAAACCAGATAATTGAGAGTGCTTTGAAATTTTTGGTACTAACTTATTCTTATTCAGCTAAAGAATTACCAGCAGTTGTGGCTGAAACTTTAACTGGGCTACCCGGTGGAGAAGATTGGAAAATAGGTAGGCAGTGAAAAATGACACAAGAATTAATAGACCTCAGAACTTGTATTTTAGAAGGACGTTATGCAGATGCCTTGGCAATCGTAGATGAATTAGAGGGCATGAGTAAAAAGGCAGTGCTGCGGCAAATCAAATCCTTTGTCAGAATTCTACTAATTCATTTAATTAAGAATCAACTAGAGCAAAGATTAACAAATTCTTGGGCAGCTTCTATTCGGAATGCAATCCGCGAAATTAGAGATATAAATCTCAAAGAAAATAAAACATCTTACTATATCAATTTAGATGAATGGGAAAAATTGATAGAAGAGGAAGTTATGGAAGATGCGATCGCAGATGCAAGTGAAGAAGTGATGAATGGTAAATTCACTCGCTCCCAATTATCAGCAATGGTAGATAAAAACCACATTATAGCCACAGCAATAAATTTCCTGGCTTTAACATATACTTATTCGCCAAAGGAATTACCAGCAATTATGGATGATTATTTGAGCCAGTTAGCTGGGGGAGGAAATTGGATAAATCGAGAACAATAAGGCGATCGCTCTTTATTTTAAAGTGGAAGTTAGCAAAAACACTGAAGTAGCAAATATAGTCAATATTCCGGTATGCTGATTGCGGAAATATAACATTTATTTTATAGTACTGTACGGATAACAAACAAAGAAGTTTTCGCCAATTCAAGGTAGAGATGATGAAAGAAATAACTCGCCGCAAATTTATCGCCACAGCCACTTTGGCGACGGGTTTTGCTTTGGCAGTGCAACCGATTTCTGCCGGAGTCATCACCACTGATACCAAGGGTTTGGTAGCTGGTGCGGTGAAAATTCCTGTTAAAGATGGCGAAATTCCTGCTTATAGGGCATTACCCGCCACTGGTGAGAATTTCCCGATTGTTCTGGTACTCTCGGAAATCTTTGGCGTACACGAGCATATTCAGGATATCACTCGCCGCTTTGCTAAGTTAGGATATTTGGCGATCGCTCCGGAATTGTTTGTCCGTCAAGGCGATGTCTCAAAATTAAGCAGTATCGACGAAATTCGCCCAATTATTGCCAAAGTACCAGATGCCCAGGTGTTATCCGACCTTGATGCAACATTAGACTGGGCTGTAAAATCAGCTAAGGGTAATGCTAGTAAATTAGCGGTTACAGGCTTTTGTTGGGGCGGCCGCATCACTTGGCTATACGCAGCGCACAATCCCAAGGTGAAAGCAGGTGTAGCATGGTACGGGCGACTCGTAGGTGATGCTAATCAACTTCAACCCAAGTATCCCGTTGATATTGCCTCAAAACTGACAGTCCCCGTTCTCGGACTTTACGGCGGTCAGGATACGGGTATTCCCTTAGATACAGTAGAGCAAATGCGCGTAGGCTTAGCCCGTCGTAGACATCGCCTCAAGTCAAGCAGCAGCAAATCTGAAATCATCGTCTATCCCAATGCACCCCACGCTTTTTTTGCTGATTATCGTCCCTCCTACCGCGAGACAGAAGCTAAGGAAGGCTGGCAGCGCCTTTTGGCGTGGTTCAAGCAATATGGCGTGCAATAAGTTATATGACGCCCTGTTAAAGACTTATCATTTAGAGGGCAGGAAGTAGGTGAAAAAAGGCTTTTGGGATTTTTGCACAGATTCGGTAATTATAAATAGACATAGGAGTGAAAAATAATGTAGAGACGTAGCATTGCTACGTCTCTACAAGGTTTTTGGATAACTGATAGTCAAAATCCGACATTAAAACACTAAAACACTTTCTTTGTCTATTGCCTGTTCCCTGCTCTAACTACAGAATTTTTGACGCGATAATTACAATAAATACTGCAAGGCCTAGCCCTCTGCGAAAATAATTAACGCCATCAAACAATTCCAGCCACGCCCAAGTAAACAACGCGCCATTTGCCAGTACATCTAAGACTGTATTGATTTTGCCATTTGTCAAAACCAGAGAGAGTAAACTAGCTGCTGCCCAGAGAATAAGTGGTGGGTTTGGCGGCTGAGCTATAACAATGTTGCCATTGCTGTCACGGAAGATTTTATCAATTAATGTATTTTCTGTATTCTCTGTATTTTGCATTATTTTCAATTGCTACTTAGCTAAGGATTACTAACTTTTATTGGATGGTCTTTTGGTACTAGACCGAGATTTTGTTGCTAATTCTATAATCAAATTAAAACATTCAATAAATCTCAAACACCTATCTAATTGCTGAGATTGTAGCTACAAAAACAAACAATATAGCAGTTGAACCATAACTTAGGACATAAGCCGTAAAACCTGAAATCAAGATTCTTTTAACCCAATACGGTTCAGTTAAGGATTAATTATACAAATTATGGGTTTTCGAGACGCGATAAATCGCCGTCTCTACAGGTGTTTTGGTCTTATCTCAACTGTATTGTCTTATCTCAACTGTATTGTCTTTTAACCCTCTTATACTAATTCACGAAAAATATGATACAAATGCAAAGCCTGAAACCTATGCTCAGTCTGACTTTCTTAATTTTGAATTTTGAATTTTGAATTGTTAATGCCTGTTCCCTTTCCTAATATCATACAAATAGAAAAACCTCCCTTACCGGGAGGCTGAAAATTTAGCGGAGACAACTTGCTTTCCTTACAGAAGAATTACAGCTATCGCTCCTCCGAGTGCTGAGAAAATGGCGGAGACTACTGCTGTGGCAAACAACCACCAAGCTGCTGTAGCTGCGGCTTTGCGGGTTTCCTCTGCCTGCCGCTGTGCTTGATGTTTGACTTCTTCGAGGCGGCGTTGGGCTTCGCGCTGTATGCGTTCCGCACGTTGCAATACTGTGTTGCGTGCCCGTTCAATTTGGTCAACGATCCGGTTGGCGTCTTCCTGGGAAATGTCCTCACGAGAACTCAGAATTGCTACTAGGGTATCACGGTCAAAGGAGGACAGGCGATCGCGCAGAGCATCAAACCCGGCTTGGGGATCTTCAAAAAAGATGCGAACATCGCGCTTGATACTATCATAGTTCAATTCTGGGCGATCTAGGGAATTAAGGTAGTTACGGATGCGGGCAAAAACTCCATCAATTGCATCTTGAATGCCTCGTTGGATGCTCCGTATTTGTTCAACAAATTGATCTTTGACGGAAACAATATTATCGGCAATCCGCGCTGCTTCTTCATCGCTGATATCTTCACGAATTTTCAGCAGGGCGATGATGGTAGAACGGTCAAAATGAGCTAGGCGATCGCTCAAACTTTCTACCCCCACTCGCGGATCGTGCAACAGTAGTTGCAAGTCGCGTTTGATACCTTCTGGATTGAGTTCTTCTTTGCCAGTTTGCCGGAGATATTCTTCCAGATAAGCTTTGAATGTATCCACTCTTTGCTGTGTTCTGGTAGCTAAACGACGAGGGGCACGTACAATGTTGCGAATCGAATTTTGTACGGAATCAATGATTTCATTGACTTGCTGTTCGCTCAGGTCTTCACGTTGACTGAGCAATTTCACCAATGTATCCCTGTCTACTTGGGACAATCGGCGGCGTAGTGCTATGGCTCCATCTTGGGGATTTTCAAACAATCTATTCAAATCCCTTTGAATACCTTCTGGATTTAATTCTTGTTTACCAGTATTCCGCAGGTAATCTGCAATGGTGCTGGTAACTGATTCGTATTGCTCTTTAGCTCTGTGTGCTAAAGCTTGGGGTGCGTGGCGGATACCATGCCACGACTCTTCCACGGCGTTGATGATTTGATTAACTTGCTCTTCGGTCAAATCTTCACGCTGGCTCAATAGCTGTACTAAAGTATCGCGGTCAAAGCGAGACAATCGCGCTCGGATGGCAGAAATTCCAGCTTGGGGATCTTCCAGTACGGTTTTGAGGTCGGCGCGGATGGCATCAGGATTCAGTTCTGCTTTGCCAGTGTTACGCAGATATGATTCAACATTCAACCACAGAGTTTCTGCTTGATATTGTGCTTGTTCGGCCAGACTCTTGGATTCAATTAAAGCGCGATCGCGTTGTTTTTCCAATTCGTCCAAAATGCTGTCTACTTCATACAGCTGAATATCACTACGTTCCAGCAATATCTGTCGCATTTCGTCACGTTGAATGTGCGCCAGTCGCAACACCAGAGTTTCATAATCTGCTTCTGGGTCTTGTAATAACGGTTTGAAATCGCGCTCAATACCTTCAGCTGTCAAATCTGTTTTGGCAGTAACCAGCAGATAACTTTCAACTCGGCGTTGCAAATCTTGGACAATTTCTCTTTCTTCTTCACCTGTGACTCGGATCAGCACTTCTTTGCGAACAATTTCTAATCGGTCTGCAATGCGCTGAATTTGGGTTTGGGTAAGTAGTCCCCGCTGTTGCAAAATATTGACGAAATCGTTGCGGGATAGCCGTTCTAGTTCTCTGCGGATTGTCCCAGGATCGGCAGCTGGGTCATAGATAACATCGGCAAATTCCTGAGCAATTCTTTCTTGGCTGAGTTGCCAAGCATAGGTGTTGGACAGGTAGTTTTCCACATCAGCCCGAATTGGACTATAGGGTTGGGATGGTGTTGGTGTGGGCAAACCTAGTTTATCTGCTTGTTGAGTAACTTTGTCTTTGGCAGTGGTCAGACTACCCAAGATTTTTTCTACATCCAAATCGGATAAATCAGCCCGTCCCAACACTATGCCAGTTAAAGCAGAGATTCCTTGTTGCAGCGTGCTTTGGATTGGGCCAGGTGCGGCTTTTTGGTCAGCTTCCTTGGAACCCCGCATTTCTGTCACTAACCGATCCAGCTTGGAATTGAGTTCATCTGTCTTGGTTTGTCCGGGTGGCAGTGATTTGAGATAGTCAATTAATTCACCCAAACGGTCTTGGTTGGGTGCTTGCTGGCTGACTACCTGTTGCCAAACTTTATACAAAGTATCAGCAATGCGGCTGGCATCTTTTTTGGAAAGGTCGGTACGACTGCTGACTAAATCGATAAACTTTTGGCGATCGATATTACGTACATCTGGATTAGCAGCGATCGCTTTTATTTGCGGGTCGTTGAGTAAATTTTCAAAATCGCTGCGAATCCTCGATAAATCTAACTCTGGCGGACGCAGCTTATCTAAATAATCTTCAATATTTTCTCGGATACTTACTGGGTCGATGGCGCTTCCTAGTTCCCGACGCACAGCAGCAGCAGCAGCTTCAGCTGTGGCTACAACTTGGTTATTAACAGCTTTTGCTCCCAGTGCGGCGGTAGCTGTCCCCATAATCGCCTGAAAACCTGAGGTTGCCGTGTTCACAACCGAGCCAATTAAGGAACCCACGGTGGTGGAACTTACCCAAACCAGCAGCAAAAAGTAAGCACCCCAAATTACCAGACCGAGAATTGCTCCTAACCTTGGGTCTAAAATCACAAGGCTCAACTTCACAGCCAGGAAAGTGGCAATTAATAAAGCGATGGTTACAGTAACTAATGTCCAAAGTCCTACTGCTGTGCCGACTTTGCGAATAGTGCCGCCCAAACTTCCGACTTCACCACCATCTGAATCTGAGTCGGATGGACGCCCCAGGTAGGAAATACCGGCTGCAACAGAGAGATTAGTAAGGACTAATTGAAAAGCAAAAGCTAAAATCACGCCAGAGATTAAAGCCACAAAAAAACGTGGCCCCGAAGGCGTGATAACTGAGGGATCTACCGGAACCTGTGCTAACCACAATAGTGGCTTGTAGAGTCCCAGCATGATTTCCGTACTTTCAAACATTGTATTTCCTTGTCTTAGTGTTTAATTTTTTGGGCGGATTAAGAATTTCGTGAGAAGTAACTCTTAGTATTTATCTGTGTACCTATGGCAATACCTAACTCTTAAGATCAGAATCGTGGAATTTAGGTGTTTAAAGCATCTCTCCAAAGATTGAAAACACTATCCAGCGAAAGATATAAATTTTTTTATCTCTTGGTGGAAATATTAATCAAATTGGTAGTTGCTACTAATATTTTTAGCGCTGATTTTGAAATTTTTAACTGCTTTTATTGCATTTATTTTTAATTGAATTAAAGTTTCCTGATAAATCGCCAGCATTTGTCGAAATACCTATTTTTATCACCCTCTCAAGGTTGATTTGTCTACAAAATACATTATCAACCATCGACCAAAAGAAGTGCTTGTAGTTTGTGCCCACAGACAGAAAGCAATTAAAATATAAATAGCTACATTAAAGTTAACAAATGAATAATTGAGGACAAAAAAATGGCAACTAACTATTGTAAAAATTCGCCAATAATTGGAACCGGATAAACACAATTGTCAGTTGTGGTTTCTTTGTTGCAAATAACAAATGACCCTTCGGGTTCGCCAGTTGCTTATGGGGGAACTTCCAACACCAACACCGCGCTGGCTCACCAATGACTAATGAAAGTCTTAACCAAAGATTGTGCAATCTAAAATGCACCTAAAAGACTTAAAAAGCAGTTGAATTTAAGAGGAAAAAGCAATGCAAACTCCTGAAACTCGTCCGTCTACTGATTTAGCACCAGTAGCTCAAGCTTACAACGGCCGCGATCGCAATGAATTTCTATTTGGCTGGACTCCCCAAGCTGAAATCTGGAATGGTCGTTTTGCAATGATTGGTTTTCTTGCCTATTTACTTTGGGATTTAGCTGGTTTTAGCGTCCTGCGCGACATACTGCGGATAATTGGCTACTAAATGTTAAATGCCTAAAAAACACTAAACTTTGGAGAACAAAATGGTTAATAAAGAAACTCGTCCTGCTACTGATTTACCAGCAGTCGCACCAGAATATAACGGCGTAGACCGCAATGCCTTTTTGTTTGGCTGGACTCCCCAAGCAGAAATTTGGAATGGTCGCCTAGCGATGATTGGTTTTGTTTTCTATTTACTTTGGGATTTAGCCGGTTATAGTTTTGTGCGCGATGTATTGCACATCATCAGATATTAACAAATGATTAGTAGAGACGTTGCATTGCAACGTCTCTACTCTTTTACTTCTGAATTCTGACTTCTAACTTGTGCTACAACAAAAAGCGAAATAACACATAAAAAGCCGAAGTTACTAACTGTAATAACATCACTGGAATACCGTAGTGTAAAAAAGTTTTAAACGATATTCGCCGTCCATGTTGCTCAGAGATGCCGGCAGCTACGATATTAGATGATGCTCCCACTAATGTGCCATTACCTCCCAAAGTTGCACCAAACATCATCGCATAAAACAATGGCAAAACTTCTGGGGGAAACTGTCCTTGAAAATCTTGCGCTAGAACTTCTGCGGGTGCTAAACCAACAGTGACAATATACTGTTTGAGTAAGGGCACCATCCCCACCACTAAAGGAATATTGGGCACTACACTAGATAATAGACCTACAAAAAATAATAAAACTAGCGAACCTAGAATAATATTTTTCCCTAAAATAACGGCTAATACTCCTGATAAACCATTGATTACGCCTGTTTTTTCCAGCCCTCCTATTAGCACAAAAATACTCATAAAAAAGATTAATGTACTCCAATCTACATCGCGCAAAATATTATTAACCGAATCAATTTTGCTATGGTGAGATAATAGCAAGGCTAAAGCTGCTCCTAACAAAGCCACAGCAGCGGGAGAGATGGGAACTGGCAGAGATTCTCCAATCACAAAAAATACCAGTACAAAAAGGACAATAATTGCACCCACACTTAAAGCTCGTGGATGATTAATTTGGGGATGTGGCAATTCTTCGAGATTATCTAGTTTGGTATTCCAAATTTTACGAAATAAAAATGGTAGTATTGCAATTACTGTGACAACAGCAATTACGCCTCCTAAACTCAACTTTAACAAGTAATCAGTAAAACTAATATTCACTGCATCCCCAACAATAAAAGTAGCAGGGTCGCCAACTAAAGTTAGCAGTCCGGCACTATTAGCAATAAATACCATTAAAATTAATAAGGGTACGAAATTTATTCCAACTTCCTGCGCCATTGGTGGAATTAAAGGTGCCAACAACATAACTGTTGTGGCATTCGGCAAAACAGCACAAATTGGCGTGACAATAGCCACGATACCGAGTAATAGACGCTTGCCTTGTCCTTTGGCAAGGATGACTATTTGAGTGGCTAAATATTCAAATATTTTGGTAGGTTCAAAAGCCCGTACTAACACCATAACTCCAAAGAATAAACCGAGTGTTCCATGACTATTGCCGATGTAACCAACAGCTTGTTCTAAGGTCATGACGTTGCTAAAAACTAATAACAATGCTCCTAATAATGCAGCAATTGTGAGATGTACCCATTCTGTCATCACTAAAATGATGACACCAATAAATGTAATTACACTCAGGATGGCTTGCCAGTTTTCCACAGCTTAACTCCAGAAGTTTAATTGATTGGATAGTAGCGAAAAAAGCCACCTAAATGTAGGTGACTTATCTAAGATTACAATTTGATATAGTTATTGAAATTCTGAATAGCGATTATTCATCAATACAGCTAGGAATGCCTAAAACAGCACAGGGAAAATCAGAATTTAGTGCTTCAATCATAGGATGGTTGACAGAGTTACAACCAACAAACAAGATATCGGCTGCTTCTAATTCCACAACTTTTTTAAGTTCTGTGGAAATGGAACCAAAGCGCAAATGAGATTTGAAACAACCTTGCCATTCTTCAGCCAAACTTCGTGCTTGCCAAAGAATTCTATCCGCTTCTTGCAAGGGAGTGATGGCTGTCTGCAATTTTGGTTGAGTTAAGACAAGTGTGGGGGATTTTGATATTTCACTAATCTGACATTCTAATGAAAGCTGCTGTATGGGAAAATTCAAAATGTTTGGATAGTGGCTACTTTCATTGTCTTCTAACACATAAACAGCTTGGACTGTAACTTCTGTATTGGTAGCTAGACGTGTTTGATGGGCAATCCAAAAGGCAAGATCCAATGCCGTATGACTATTCGGAGAAGCATCATAGGCAACAATTAAGTTAACGGAATTTGCTGCGGAAGATTGTTGAGAAAATGGATTTTTGGGTTCTGGCAACAATACCATTTGTTCAATTAAGTCATCTCGACCTATGGCACTTTGCAGACGTGCTAACATTGGCTTAATTTTCACAGCTTTACTTCTCCAAATTAAATTAACAAGCAATGAGAAGCAGGGCGACCAATTTTGGATTTTGTCATTTGTTCTTTGTCCTTTGTCCTTTGCAAATCACTAAGGACTAATGACTAATGACTAACGACTAAAATTGACAATCGGTAGAGGAAACCCCAATAAAAACTGTATTACAGCCAAAGTGTTGGGGGTTCCTTCCATTGCCTACGGAGTTAGCTGACGGGCTAAGACTGGAAGGTGTCTCTCTCTTGGTAGTACTGAGTGTTGAGTGCTGATTGCTGAGTTAATATTCATAATTCTTAACTCTTAACTCCTAACTCTTAACTCTTGACTCTTAACTCCTCAGTTTGTATGAGATTAGCCCCATAATATGGTTCCTCCGCTCCAAATCCAGCTTTGGTGAATTTGAATTAGGCTACCCGCTAAAAAAATGATAATCTACTTTACTCGTGTTGCGTGAAATATCGATCTAGGAAATTGAGAGCATGGTTACGCAGTTCAAAATATTCTTTTGAGTTACGCATGGCAGCGCGATCGCGTGGATGTTCAAAAGGAACTTCTAATATCTCACCGATATTAGCTGCCGGGCCATTGGTCATTAATACGATGCGATCGGACATATAAATTGCTTCGTCTACATCGTGGGTAATCATCATCACTGCTTGCCGATGACTTTCCCAAATATCCAATACTTGCCGCTGCAATTTACCACGAGTGAGTGCATCTAGCGCCCCAAAAGGTTCGTCCATTAATAACATTTTAGGACGAATTGCTAAAGCTCTGGCAATACCTACGCGTTGTTTCATACCTCCAGAAAGTTCGTCAGGATACTTATCAGCCGCCGCCGTTAAGTTTACCATTGACAAGTGTTCGTTTACAATGCTAATTTTTTCAGATCGATTAGCATTTTTTAACACTTCATCCACAGCTAAACGGATATTTTCTCGCACTGTTAACCAAGGTAACAATGCGTAATTTTGAAACACCATCATCCGTTCTGCTCCTGGCTTACGGATTTCTTTTCCATCTAAGCGTACTGAGCCAGAAGTCGCTTTTTCTAAACCACCAATGATCTTCAGTAGCGTCGATTTTCCACAACCAGAGTGACCAATTACAGAAACATATTCATCTTCACAAATTGTGAGATTAACTCCATCTAAAACGACAAAATTATCTTTATCTGGTGTCGGATAAGACTTGACTAAATTTTCAATTTCTAAAAATCCAGGACGCGACATAACCTGAGTTTGGGTATCAATAGGTAATGAGGTAGATTCCATCATCAAATGCTCCAGCAATAATTTAGTCACGGTCAATATTTGAAATTGGTATTTAAGACATGAAAAAACTAGTGGGAGCATTAGCCCTGATAGCAAAACTATTCAGATAGCCCACTGGATCGCTGGGATCAAAGCCTTTCTTATCTATAAATACTTCTGGTGGTTCAACTTTGTAATCATCCTTAGGACATTCTATGCCCATTTCATTTGCTATCTCGCGATATAAATCCGTTCTCCAACCTCTTTCGGCTAGTTTCTCGGCATCTTTAGGAAATGCTTTGATTTGTCCCCACCTTGCTGCTTGAGTCATCAACCAAATACTTCTAGATCTCCATAAAAATGTCGAGTGTTCTGCTGGCTGTTTGGGAAGGTTGTCTGGAATATCGTAGAAAATTGTGGTGTCAGCGGCTTCAATGGTGCGGTCTTTGCCATCAAAGCCGCCATAGTTGTAGTTACCGACAATTGCCGGACTGGTAAACTTGGCAATTGGAGCATTTTTATTTTTGGGTTTTGCACCTGTAAATGAACGGTCTGTCAGCAGTTCGGCAACTTCTTGGCGATTTTCCACTTTACTGCAATACTGGCAAGCTTCAATCATTGCTTTGACGAGGGAACGATAGGTTTTAGGATATTTCTCAATGAAAGATTCCATTACTCCCAAAAGTCGGTCTGGGTGTCCCAACCAGACTTCTTTACCTTGGGCGAAGGTAAAGCCGATGTTTTCGTTTCCTGTAATTGCTCTGGTGTTCCAAGGTTCTGCAACCATATAAGCTTGCATGGCGCCAATTCGCACGTTTGTCACCATCTGAGGCGGGGGAACGATGATGACACGAAACTCTTGGAGAGGATCGACACCGGCGGCGGCGGATATGTAACGGACAAAATATTCGTAAATTGAGGAACTCAGAACAACTGCCCAAACTCTATTTTCTGGTGGCTGGTTATCGAAGTAGCCTCGAAAATCTTTGCCAAAGGCTTCTAGAGCACCATCGTTATATTTTTGTTGATACTCGTACCAGGGACGCAGCCCAAAATCCCACATGGCTTTGTTCATGGTCATGGCGTTACCGTGGCGGTGAATGGTCATGGCCGCACATAAGGGGGCGTGGCGTGCGCCTTCGGCACCAATTCTGGCGTTGGTAACGGCACCGGATACCACAGGTGAAGCATCCAAGCGACCAAAAATGATGCCGTCGCGGGAGGTTGCCCAACTGGCTTCGCGGTTGAGTGTGACGTTTAAACCATATTTGTGGAAGAAGCCTTTTTTCCAGGCGATCGCAAATGGCGCACAATCATTAACGGGAACGTATCCAACCGTAAGATCGGGTTTTTCTAAATCGCTGGATTTAACTACTGGTTGCACAGCTAAGGCTTCTTCTGTTAATCCTTTTGCGGATTTATCTCCAGAAATTCCACACGAAGAGAGGGCAATTCCGGCTGTGGTTGCTCCTATTCCTTTAATAAAGTTTCGTCGAGTGTAGTTATAGTCACTCATTTTTGTGGCTCCGTTGGTGACTCAATTTGGGATTTTGGATTTAGGATTTTATGTATAGCAGGCAACAGGCAAAGAAAGTTCCTTGGCGTGGGGGTTTGACGATTAGTTGATCTCCTAACCTAGTTGGCAACTGCTATAGCTTGTTTTTCGCGCAGTGAGTAGAAATTTATGAGTAACTCTACTAGACGCTGCACGAGCAAACATGGTTAAATTTTGGATTTGGAATTATTCAATCCAAAATCTAAAATTTAAAATCTAAAATTCGGTTGAATTAGTTGGAAGTTGTGGGGCGGCGAGTTACTATTTCTTGGATTTTACCGACGGCGTAATCAAGAATTAATCCAGTTACGCCAATTACTAATACGGCTAGAAAGACTGAACTCAGGTTTAAGCGACTCCATTCGTCCCAGACGAAAAAGCCGATACCAACACCACCAGTGAGCATTTCTACAGCAACGATTACTAGCCAAGCTATGCCTAAACTAATTCGCAAACCTGTAAAAATATAGGGCAAACTTGCAGGCCAAATGATTTTTATAATCTGCCGCCAACGTGGCATTTCTAATACTTGTGCCACATTTAAATAATCTTTGGGAACGCTAGAAACTCCTAAGGCAGTATTAATAATTGTCGGCCACAAAGAAGTAATAAAGATAACAAAAATCGCTGAAGGATCTGCTAAGTTAAAGATAGCTAAGGCAATGGGCAACCAAGCTAAAGGCGATACGGGTTTAAAAATTTGAATGATGGGATTGAGGGCTAGCATTGCCTGTCTGGACATGCCAATGAGAAACCCTAGAGGTATGGCTACTACCGCACCTAACAAAAACCCTAGTATTACCCTTCGCAGACTTGCTATTAATAACCAACCAATTCCTAAGTTGCCTGGGCCCCTTTGGTAGAAGGGATTTAAGATGTAGTCCAAATTAGCTGATAGTGCTTCTGGTGGGGTGGGCATTAATTCGTGGTTGGCAAGTGCAACAACCCACCACAGCACAATTATTCCCAAAAAACCTAAAACAGGTAAAAAGAAGACATCTTTACTGACGACGGGTTTTGTCTTTTTCCAAGCAGTTTGTCCAGCGATCGCGACGATCGCTGCTAAATTTAGTTGAAAGATCATTATGAAACCTCAACAGGGTTAAGTGCAGGTACAAAAAATCGAGCAGTACCAGCCTCGGACACTGATGAGATCGGAACATTATAAAAATGCCGTCTCTTCAGTCTCCTCTCAATGCCTACGAAGTTAGCTGACGGGCTAGGGCTGAGAGATGCCCTTCTCAAGAAAGTTGCCAGTTGGGAGTCAGGAGTGAGGAGTGAGGAGTGAGGAGTTGAGAGTGAGGAGTGAGGAGTTGGGAGTGAGGATTTAATTAAAAACTCATAACTCATAACTCATAACTCATAACTCATAACTCATAACTCATAACTCATAACTCATAACTTTCTCCAAGATACGCCCCACAATTTGGTTCCTCCGCTCCAGCGTTAAGCACTTTGATGGGCTGGATTAGGCTGACTTACTCTAATATGTACGAAATTAAGCACAATATAACTTCGATTTGAAGAGTATAACATTAAGGCTCAGTAAAAATCATCTCTATTCTAAAAACTGTTGTTTAATTTAATACTTAAATATAATTGCCGACATAGTTTTTACTTAATTGATAAATTTAGTGATTTTAAAATTCAAATCACTGTATAGTCAGTGAATCAGCAGTAATCTAGTCAACGTTCAGCATTATTAGCTGCTAGATTTTTATTAACAAACATAAAATATATTATACATAAAATATTTTTATACTGAGGTTTTTCGAGCGATATTTTAAGTTTTTGCTAACTGATGCAACGATAGATGAAATTTATTACTTTTGATAGGTGAATTCTGGAATTTTTTTTGGTAAAACACCGCTCTAGTGGATAAACTAATTGCATATGCAAATTTTTCATCTCTCTCGTCGCTGAATTTAACATAATGGATTTTAGTCAATTCCTGGCTGAAAAAACTGATACCATCCTAGATAAGTGGGTGAGAGCAGTTCGCAAAGATCAACGGATTGAAAGTGCTGATGATTTATCTTATACAGCTATCAAAAATCATATTCCGAATGTTTTGAAAGCAATGGTAACGGTACTTTCAAAATCTGAGGAGAATGACATTCAGTCGATAATTGTTGCCAGTTTTGAGCATGGGGCGATTCGAGCCGAACAAGGTTTTGATGCAACAGAAATTGCCAGAGAATATCATCTATTAAGAACAGTAATATTCGACACTATTCATGCAGATTTATTGAAAGGAACACCCGCAGAGATAATTCGTTCTATGCGTTTGATTGACGCTATTGTAGATGAAGCGATCGCTCGGTGTTTCAAGAGTTATGTTGAAGAACGCTTGCGAGAGCTAAGGCAGTTACAAATATCGTTAACGCTACACAATCAGGAATTGACACGGTTAATTAGCGCCAATCAAGAGTATATTTCCCAACTAGCTCACGAATTAAAACATCCCTTAACTTCTATTATTGGTTACTCGGATTTATTTTTACGCCAACAACGAAAAAAGTCCAAGATAAAAGACAACTATACAAATTTAGAACACATCGAGCGGGTGCTACGTAATGGCAGACAATTACTCCACTTAATTAATGATGTGCTGGAACTTTCGCGGTATGATGCCGGACAGATAAAACTCCAACTTGCGCCGACGAATGTGCCGGAACTCATTCATAATGTGTGTGAAATGTTGGAACCTTTAGCTGTGGAGAAAAAATTACAGATTGTAGTAGATTGCGATCGCGCTCCTCAAGAATTAATTACAGACTCATTTCAATTGCAACAGATTATTACAAATCTTATTAGTAATGCAATTCGTTATACAGAGTCTGGGACTATTATTGTAATGTCTCAAGTGTTAGAAAAATACAAATGGGCGATCGCAGTTTCTGACACAGGAATTGGCATTGCACCGGAAGACCAAGCCCAGATATTTGAACCCTATTTTCGCGTCAGTGGTGGCGATCGTCCTTACCTTCCTGATAGTACAGGATTAGGATTGGCAATAGTTTGGCGCTTGGTGAAATTATTGCAAGGTGAAATTAACTTAGTTTCTGAAGTGGGGGTTGGTTCAACTTTCACTGTAGTTTTACCATTGGAATTGGAAATATAAGAAATTTTATTTGCTGAATTCTGAATTCTGACAACTAATGTCTACAATAACCCTTGTTTTTTCAACTTAGCTAATGCATCTTCAGCAGCAGCTTTTTCAGCATCTTTTTTATTACGTCCCTTACCTTCACCGTAGATTTTTTCACCTACATATACTTTGGCTACAAATTCTGGTGCGTGAGATAAACCTCCAGTTTGGACTGTGACATATTTAGGAGGAGTTTGAGTAACATTGCGTTGTACCCATTCTTGAAAACGATTTTTTGAGTCTACATTAGAGCGAGAAACAACAATTTGTTCGGGTACAGAATCAAATAGCGGTTCTATAATTGCGCGAACTGCTTCAATATCTGAATTATTATCTAAATAATAAGCACCAAGAACAGCTTCAAATGTGCTGCTAAGTAAATTTGGATTATAGTATCCTCCGTCTTGAATAGCACCTTTTCCTAAGCGCATTTTAAAATTTAAATCTACTTCTTCAGCGAACTTTGCTAGTTGCTTTTCATCTACCAATGCAGAACGTCGCCGCGTTAATTCATCTTCCCCCCTGTGTGGGTGACGGCGATAAAGATATTCACCACTTAAAAAATTCAGCAAAGCATCACCGAGAAATTCTAAGCGTTCGTTATGTTCGCCTTCTCCTGGGTTTTCATGAACGTAAGAACGGTGAGTCAGCGCACGGCGTAAAAGTTTTTCATCGCGGAATATTAAAAGTTTATGCATTTTTACGTTTTATCTTGTTACAAAATAAAGATTAGTCAAACCTGTTAAAGTGTGATTGTGTTCAGACATCAAAAAACCGCTATTTGCGGTTTTAGTAATACCCAATTCTTTAATTAACTGGGTTTTTAAAAGCTGTTTTACATAGCCAGCTTATCTAGCTCTATTAAAAACAATTCCTGACCTTGCCTTTGGACTTTACCATCTTTTACAGCAGCATCAACAAACTGACTGAAGCTTTTAAATTTCTTGCCATTAGGTTTATATATTGAAGAAAATCCTTGATAATTAGCACAGTTTTGACGCATGAATTTGTCAATGTGAGGAAATAAAGTAGGTTTACTTTGGCTTAAGGTAGTCTTGATAGCTTTAATTAGATAATCTACAGCCTGATTGTAATTAATCTGAGATACAATATCTGTATTTGGAGTTTGAATCTGATTGATATTAGCAACTAATTGAGGTAATTCATCTACAAAGTAGAAATTGTTATTACCAACTAGGTTAATTAATTTTGAATTTTCACTACCTCGTTGAGCAAAGACAATAACTTTTTTACCCATAGCTTTGAGAATAGCAATTAACACAGCAAAGTCTTTGTCTCCTGAGAATAGGATAATCTCATTTAGAGAAGGATTAAAAGCAACAGCCTCATAACAGTCATCTTTAAGCCGTTTATCTGCACTATTCTTTGAAGAGTCGGGAACATTAACACATCTAAAACCAAGTTCTTTTAGCTTATTTGTTGAAAGAACTTGGTCTTTATGCTGTGAATTGTAATAAATATTTTTGCAAAATACAGTTCCGCGAGATTCTGCAAATTGCAGCGCTAAACTAGCGAATTTTGTAATTAACAAAACGTTCTGAAGATCGCAAAAGATAGCAATAGAGTTTTTTTGTCTTGTTTGTCTGTTGGAAGATTGATTTGCGTATGTCATTGTAATGTATCCAGTATTTTTTGTTGAACTGGACAGCATCAAGAAATCACACATCTAGCAGTAGAAGGAATTTATACAAAGAATTGTATCCAAAAAGTAATTCTCTGCAATAAAGCTTTCTACCATCGCTTGAGTTTGGTTAAAGTCTCAGCAGTAAGAATTCCTGGCTTCCTACCAAGTTTCGCGTCATCCCTTCCTCTGAACATTTATCCGAACATTTTGTCTTTCCATTGAAAGTCTAATCAATTACTAGACTAAAATTTCGGCTAAATACTCAGCCGAAGGGATGACACGAAGCTCGGCAGGAAACTAGGAATTTTTGCTGCTGAGACAACTACCAAAAACCTGCGCTTTAGAGTGCAATTATTTATGTTGTCTTAAATACACATTCGCATACCTAATCTGGGATTGTCAATATAGTGATTTATGAAGATTTGTCAAAGCGATCGCCTGATATAATCCTAGTTAAAAGGAGCAGGTAGCAAGCAAGCTGAAAATAACATCAAATCTACCAACCTCCTCCAAGCGAGGTAGCTAAAACCAACAATTGTTTTTGATGTGGCAATGTTGTTAGAACAAAGATAATAACAGTATTAGTTATATAGACTGAGAAAATATGTACATCCAAATTAAGCCAGAATTAGAGCAATTTATTCAGGCGCAGCTTGCAAGTGGTAGATTTGCTAGTGCAGATGATGTAATCAATGAAGCCTTTAAACTACTACAAGAAAGAGAGCAGCGAATTGAAGAATTACGACAAAAAATTGCTGTAGGAACTGAACAAATCGCTAAATGGCAAATAACTGATGGTGAAGTTGCATTTGCCAGATTCCCAGAAAAAATTCGTCGAATTGCTGAGGAGTCTTCTGAATGAGCAATTATTCACTTTCAGACGCAGCAATTCAAGATTTAGATGAAATTTGTGAATATATTGTCCGTAGTAAACCAAAAGCAGCAGTAAGCTTTTTGATGACATTCGCCAGAAGTGTAAATTAGTAGCTAATTTTCCGATTATGGGAAAAAGCTATGCAAGGTTTGTACAGAATCTGCGCGGTTTTGTTGTAGATGATTACATTATATTCTACTATCCAAGAGAAGACGGAATTAGTATTACTCGTGTTGCGAGTGGCTATCGAGATTTAGAATCTTTGTTTGCCGATGAATAATCAAACCATAACTATTAAAAGTGACTAGTTTTTATTAATGATGAATTTGGTTATAACTCAAGGAAGATATTTCAAATCTCCGAATTTTCAAAGAAGCCGGAGATTTGTTGAGTAATATAAATTAACGTATTCTTATGCTAAAGCGATCGCCTTTTTATCCTCATCATTTTTTTGCTCGTAATATTGTGTTTTATGCTCTCCACATTCCTGGATTAATTTAGCAATTAAACCTGTCCATCCTGTTTGGTGGCTAGCTCCAATTCCGGCTCCGTTATCACCATGAAAATACTCATAAAATAAAATCAAATCCTGCCAATTGGGATCATTTTGAAACTTTTGCGTAGCACCATAAACAGGACGTTTCCCAGATGAATTTTTTAAGAAAATTCTCGTTAACCTTTGAGATAATTCTGATGCAATTTCGCCAAGTGTCATCATCTTACCAGAACCTGTAGGACATTCCAGTTTAAAGTCATCTCCTAAGTAAGAATGAAACTTTTGTAAAGATTCAATGAGTAAAAAATTCACCGGGAACCAAATAGGGCCGCGCCAATTAGAATTTCCACCAAATAAGGCACTACTAGATTCAGCAGGTTCATAATCTACACGAAATTGGCAACCATTAACATCAAAAATATAGGGATATTGAGCGTGAAATCTTGAAAGTGCCCGAATACCATAGGGGCTGAAAAACTCGCTTTCATCGAGCATTTTTTGGAGAATACTTCTGAGTTTATCTCTAGAAACGATCGCCAGCAATCTCCTAGCACCAATTCCCTTTGTTTCCATGCAAGCTACATTTTGTCGTAAATCAGGACGGTTGCGGATAAACCATTCCAACCGCTTTTTAAAACCCGGAAGTATTTTTAAGGTTTCTGGTTCAATTGTTTCAATGGCAAACAGAGGAATTAATCCTACTATTGACCGGACTTTTAAGGTAATCTGCTGTTCATTTAAATGCAACACATCGTAGTAAAAACCGTCTGATTCGTTCCATAAGCTGGCTTCCATTTCGCCAATTTTATTCATGGCATCAGCGATGTATAGAAAATGCTCAAAAAACTTAGTGGCGATGTCTTCATAAACAGGATTAGTCTTGGCTAATTCTAACGCGATCGCCAACATATTTAAACAATACATTCCCATCCAACTCGTACCATCAGATTGGTCGATATGCCCGCCTGTGGGAAGTTCTGCACTCCGGTCAAATACACCAATATTATCTAATCCTAAAAATCCACCTTGAAAAACATTGTTACCCTTGGCATCTTTACGATTTACCCACCAGGTAAAATTGAGCATCAGCTTTTGAAAGACTCGTTCTAAAAACTGTCGGTCTGTTCGTCCATAAATTTTTTGTTCAATCTGATAAATCCGCAAAGTTGCCCAAGCATGAACTGGTGGATTAACATCACTAAATTTCCACTCATAAGCAGGAATTTGCCCATTAGGATGCATATACCATTCCCGCGTTAAAACATCCAATTGATACTTAGCAAATTCTGGGTCAATCATTGCCAAAGGAATAGTATGAAATGCTAAATCCCAAGCAGCATACCAAGGATATTCCCACTTATCAGGCATAGAAAGAATATCTTCATTATATAGATGAAACCATTCTTGATTTCTGCCATTTTGGCGTTCTGGTGGTGGCGGTGGGGCGTTGCGATCGCCTTTTAGCCAATCCTCTACAATGTAATGATAAAATTGCTTACTCCACAACATCCCAGCAAATGCTTGTCGCTGCACATTCCGCATATCTTCGCTCAGAGAATGTGGTGCAATTCTCTGATAAAATTCGTCTGCTTCGTGTTGTCGTTTCCCAAATATGACATCAAAATCTTTGCCTAATGGCTCAACTAAATTTGGTGTATCGCTGAGTCGCAATTTAATAATTTTAGTTTCGCCTGCGCCAATTTTTAATATATAATTCGCAGCTGCTTTAGTACCTATTTTATCTGGATTTACAGCTTCTTTTAATCCTTCTACAATATAATCATTAATACCATCTTTCACATAAGCAGATGTATTGCTATAACCAAACAACTTTTGGTAATTTGTCTCATTTTCTGTAAATAATATCTCCGTTGCTTCTTGACAATACAGCCACCTCATTCCTAGAGTTGGATGATATGCTTCAATCGTATTGCAACCATCACTTAATTTGACTTCTTTTAAAATAGGTTTGCTATCATCCTCATTCCAAGACCAAGTATTGCGAAACCAAAGAGTAGGTAAAAGATGGAGTGTCTTTGCTTCTACTCCTCGATTAACTACTTTAATTTGAATGAGAATATCTTCTGCGGAATGTTTCGCATATTCTACAAAAACATCAAAGTAGCGGTTATCATCAAATACGCCTGTATCTAGTAATTCAAATTCTAGTTCTTGGCGGCTGCGGCGTTGATTTTCTGCAACTAATCGCGAGTAGGGAAATGCTGTTTGTGGATATTTATACAGCATTTTCATATAGGAATGGGTGGGAGTGTTGTCTAAATAAAAGTAATATTCTTTGACATCTTCGCCGTGATTCCCTTCATTACCGGTTAGACCAAAAATTCTTTCTTTGAGAATAGAATCTTCACCATTCCAAAGTGCGATCGCAAAACAAAGTCGTTGATGATTATCCGAAATCCCAGCAATTCCGTCTTCCCCCCAACGATAGGCGCGAGAACGAGCTTGCTCATGAGTAAAATAATCCCACGCAGTACCATCGTGACTATAATCTTCGCGTACTGTTCCCCATTGGCGATCGCTCAAATATGGCCCCCATCTTCGCCAATGAACTATGCGATCCAAAGCTTGTGCTAATCTAATTTCTTCCTGAGTTGTCATAATACCATCCCGTGCATATCTGCACTTTAATTAATTTACTATGTGGAGTATCACCTTTTTAGCAAAAACAGGGCTGAAGTTTTGATTAAAAGTTGCTAGGAAAATTTCTAAATAAATGTAGGATACGCTCAGTAAAAAAATATTAATTTTTATAAAATTATGCATAAATATAAAAATAAATTAAGCAAGACATTACTGCTTACACATAAACGTTAACAACTTTTAAGTTTAAAAAGATTTGATTTTAAAATCGCAAAATTTTTCCATACAAATTTACAACCGCATTTGGCATGTTAGAATTCCAAATTTTCAAACTTCAACAACAGCCAAACCAGTAACTTACGTATTTATACAAACAATCAAGGATTTGGATAAGAATTGTATCGGTGTAAGGTGTAGGAACGTAAAGAAAAAATTAAAAAATAAGTAATAATACTTACAAAACTAACCTCTGATCTCTGCTCCCCTTCCCTCACACCAATTTTAAAAAAGAATGCGATAGATAAATACCCCAAAACCCTTATTTTGTCTAATTTTCTGAATTTTTAATTTTAAATTTTGAATTTTGAATTGCTATCACCTCCCCACTCCCCCTTGATGTTCGCACCTAAAACCTCGACTTTGCCAAGCTTGTATATCCACATCAGCAAGCCTGGTAACATTCGAGCATTGTGGTTGAATAATTTGACTTAAAATTGCCCAAAATAAGCTGCGGGTTAAATCTAGCCCAGTTTTGAGCCAAGATTCCTGATTACCAGGAACGCCTGACTCTTGAACGATTTCTGGCTCTACCCAAATCCCATGAGCGCCCAAGAGAATCTGCGCCATCCATTTAGCCCTTGGTAAATGGGTTGGGGAAGTAATCAGTTTTACCTTATGTACGCGCCATTTTCGCAGTAAAGGAATACTATAATAAAAATTTTCAAAGGTAGAATTTGCACACTTTTCTAACCAAACGTTTTCTAAGCTTGCAAATTCCCGCTGAAAAATTAACCATATACAAGGATCTGGGGAACCATGAGAAATTAAAATCGGGATTTGCGGATATTGTTTAGCTTGTTGGACAACATAAGTTTCTCGACGAATGCTGCCACCAAGCACAAAAAAGGTGTCTACTGGCTGCGAAGAAGCATAAAGTAAGGTTATAGTAGTAAAAATCAACCAAGCACCCAAAACCAAGTAGAATCCAACAGTTAGTTTTTGTAACAATTGCCACAGATTAAGCAAACTATTTTTAATGTAAATTAATGATTTGATAATAGATTTGTGTTTCATGAGTGAGATCGAAAAAGCCGATTTGATGACTATCCAACACACCGCAATTGAGCGATCGAAGTGCTATCTTATAAAAGTAATCTAAACTACAAACATGACGGCGGCTAAAGTGTCACACCGTCAGTATAGCCTTCCGGAGAAGGCAAACAAACTCAGAAATCGTTATTGATAACTAATGCAGTATTTTTGGCATAATTACAATGTCAAAGAATCTAGAAAGCATAGCTGAGTTTGGGGTATAAAAACTTAAAAATTTTCAGAAAGCCTGATTGCTAAACTGTCAACAACACAATTATTCCAGCTAATATACATGAACCAATCTGCGAAAAGTCACTCGCCGCTCCAAGTAGCCTTGATTGGTGGAGCGATCGCTACGACTGCTACCATGTCTGTGTTCGGTTCTGCTTGGACTCGCGGTGTACGCGCAGCCCTAAGTTTACAGGACAGCCCGAAAGCGATAGTTGACCAAGTTTGGCAACTGGTGAATCATGAATATGTTGATGGCAAATTTAATCAACAAGATTGGAAAGCAACTAGACAAAGCTTGTTGAGTAAAGATTATTCCTCTCGTGAAGAAGCTTATGCTGCCATCCGCGAAGCTTTACAAACCTTGGGAGATCCTTACACTCGGTTCATGGACCCCAAACAGTTTGAAGCCTTGACTAGTCAAACCTCCGGCGAAGTCTCTGGTATCGGTATCCGGATGGAAGTCAACGAAAAAACTCAGCGTCTGACTGTTGTCGAAGCCATAGATAATTCTCCAGCCCTGAAAGCTGGGATCAAAGCAGGTGACGAGATTTTAGCCATTGACGGTAAAGCCACTCTCAAAATGAAAGTGGATGACGCCTCCAAACTAATTCGGGGCAAAGCCGGTACTCCCATCAGCCTACGGCTCAGACGTGCGGGGCAAAATGCCTTTGAACTGAAGCTGACTAGGGCAAATATAGAAGTGCCAACGGTACGTTACACCCTCAGACAAGAAGGAAATCGCCGCATTGGCTATATCCGTTTGCGGGAATTTAGCGCCCACGCCGCAGACCAAATGCAAAGAGCCATCCGCGATTTAAACAATCAGAAAGTTGACTCTTATGTGTTGGATTTGCGCGGAAATCCCGGCGGTTTGTTACAAGCCAGCATTGAAATTGCTCGGATGTGGTACGATAACGGCGGCATTGTCAAGACTGTAGACCGTGTGGGAGGCACTGAGGAAACTAAAGCCAATCGCACTGCCCTAACAAATCGTCCCTTGGCAGTATTAGTAGATGGTAATTCAGCCAGTGCTAGCGAAATCCTCACAGGCGCACTCAAGGATAACAAGCGAGCTGTAGTTGTTGGCGGTCAAACCTTTGGTAAAGCCTTAGTGCAATCAGTTCACGAACTGGCAGATGGTTCCGGCTTAGCAGTCACCATTGCTCACTACTACACGCCTTTGGGAACCGACATCAACCATAAAGGAATTACGCCAGATATCAAGTTAGACTTGACAGAGGCACAAGAGCGTCAGTTGGCTTCTAATCCAGATTTAATCGGAACTAAGAGCGATCCGCAATATGCCAGAGCGATCGCAATTTTATCAGGTAGCAACTTCGCTCAACCGCCAAGCAATCAACTTAATCAACCCATGAGCGTCCGCGCCGGGGATTTGAAATTTTAGAATTTAGAAGTTAGAAGTCAGAATTAGTGAATTCAGAATTCAGAATGAATAAAAGCGTTTAGTTTTGATGCCTTATCCTCCTGAATTCTGGCTCCTGGATTCATCAATTCTAATTTAGATTGGGAATACTAGTTAGTAGTTCCATTTCCAAAATTTCTAATTTATGAATTATCAGCAAGTTGATGCAACCACCGCCACCAGCTTTTTGCCTATGGTATCGGTGGTTATTCCTATTTATAACGGTGAGGCAGATTTACCAGATTTACTCAATTGTCTGTTATCTCAAACTTACCCAAAAGACCGAGTAGAGTATTTATTAGTAGACAATAACAGTAGCGATCGCACTTTTACCTTTCTCAAAACAGCTGCCGAAAATAGCCAGATTACAATTCGCCCGCTGAGTGAAAATCAAATTCAAAGCTCCTACGCTGCTCGCAACACTGGAATTCGTGCGGCTATTGGCGAAATCATAGCTTTTACTGATGCAGATTGCCGTCCCCAACCACAATGGCTTGAGGCATTAATTCAGCCTTTTGTCAATTTAGAAGTAGTAATTGTTGCCGGGGAAATTTTGGCACTACCAGGCAAAACTTTGTTAGAACAACACGCAGACCGTGAAGAAACCCTGTCACAAAAACACACCCTCGGTCATCGCTTTCGTCCATACGGACAAACGGCGAATTTAGCAATTCGCCGCCTTGCTTTAGAAAAAGCCGGTTTATTTCGTCCCCATTTGACTACCGGCGGCGATGCAGACATTTGCTGGCGAATTTTGGCCGAAAACATCGGGCGTTTGGAATTTGCCCCCAATGCCATTGTTCAGCATCGCCACCGCACCACACTTTTAGAACTGCAAAGTCAATGGCGGCGTTATGGACACTCCAATCGCTATTTACACGAACTGTATGGTATAGATTTGATGCGAGATATTACACTTGGTGAGTGCGGCTATCGTTTGGCGCGTTGGGTATTGAAAGAAGTACCAAGAGATATTAGTAAAGCGATCGCTGGTAAAGCCAGTTTCGTAGATTTATTAAATACTCCCATTGGTCTATTTACAGCCAGGGCGCGTGCAGCCGGACAAAGAGAAGCCAAACTACCAGAAAATGCCAAGCTCGTTGCTCGACTGTAAGAATACCAAAAAGCATGTTCGCGGATAGCTCTAATTATGTTGTAACCTATCGATAGTATTACCTCTTACCACTAAGCAAAGACTCTTGTCAGCACGAATGTAGCAACTGAAAATCCTATCTCAGTAAACTTGTTGATTTCCTAAATGTATCTTAAGAGATATTTTAAAAAGTAGATAAAGCAGATAAAATGCTAATAACATAATATTCAATTATCAGCAAAGTTACATTCTGTTCTATTTATTTAGAATATGTCCGCTGTTGTAACTAAACGCTGCTACCTTAGTTAACACAGTCCTAAGCTCAAGGAAAGTCTAGAACGTGCTCATCCTTTGCAGCTAACCTTGATGGTTTTCCAATGTCGAGCCGCATGAACGCAGACGGCTTTAGCCAATATATAGAAAAATTGCGCTCACAAGTACAGAAACTACTGCAATGCAGTGCAAATAAATCCAAGTTGGAACAAGAAATAATAACAGAAGCTTTTGAGGAACTCCACACTACAGTGGAAGAAATATTGACACTCTCCCAAGAGTTACAGCTAACACGAGCAGCACTAGACAAAGAGCGTCGGCGTTACCAAGATTTGTTTGAGTTTGCTCCAGGTGCTTACTTGGTAACTAATACCGCAGGGACAATCGAAGAAGCTAACCATGCAGCAGCAACTTTGCTTCATGTGCATCAAAAGCATCTAGTAGGCAAACCATTAATTCTCTTTATTGCTCAACAAGATCGGCAGTTGTTTAGCTCTCAAATGAACAATTCGCAGCAGCTACTCAACTGGGAAATTAATCTACAGCCACGGGGGGTAAAATCTTTTCCTGCTAGTGTCAGACTATCTGCGGTGTACGACGAAAACAAAGAGCAAATTGGCTGGCGTTGGCTGCTGTGCAATATCACCGAACGCAAACAAGCTCAAGAAATGTTGCACCGAGCTTATGATGAGTTAGAAATACGCGTAGCGGAACGGACAGCAGAACTGATAAAAGCAAATCAGAAATTACTGACTGAAATTACAGAGCGTAAACGAGCCGAGTCGCAGCTGCTACACCTTGCCTTTCATGATGCATTGACAGGGCTGCCAAATCGTGCATCATTTATTAACCGTTTAAGACATGCGATTAATTATTCTAAAAGGCATTCAGATTATTTATTTGCTGTACTATTTATCGATCTGGATCGATTTAAAGTAATTAATGACAGCCTTGGACACCATAAAGGAGACCAATTTCTACTTGCCATTGCAAGTAGGTTGGAACTATGTGTACGCTCCATAGATACAGCAGCACGGCTAGGGGGAGACGAATTTACAATCTTGCTGGAGGGAATTCAAGATGTGTCAGACGCCATCAAAGTTGCCGAGCGCATTGAACAGGAATTAAAGTTACCCTTTGAGCTTGAGGGACAAGAAATCTTCACAACAGCAAGTATTGGCATTGCCTTGAGTTCAACAGTAAATTATGAACGACCAGAAGACGTGTTGAGAGATGCTGATACGGCAATGTATCGAGCTAAGATCCTGGGTAGAGCGCGTTATGAACTGTTCAACTCAAATATGTATGCTAATGCTCTGGCAAAATTGCAGTTAGAAAGCGATTTGCGCCGAGCAATTGAGCACCGTCAGTTACGGGTTTATTATCAACCGATTGTTTCCCTGGCTAGTGGCTTTATTTTAGGTTTTGAAGCTTTGTTGCGCTGGGAGCATCCAGAGCGGGGTTTGCTCAGTCCAGCAGATTTTATTCCCATAGCCGAAGAAACTGGACTAATTTTCTCCATTGGCAAGTGGGTGTTATATGAGGCCTGTGGCCAAATGCAAGCTTGGCGAACGTCTTATCCTTCCAACTCGCTCAAGAAAATGAGTGTCAATCTCTCCTTAAAGCAATTTTACCAGTCGGATTTGATTGAGCAGATTGGGCAAATCTTAGAATCTACTGGTCTGAATGCTGACAGTTTAATGCTAGATATTACTGAAAGTGTAATTGTGGAAAATGGCGATCGCGTAATTGCTGCATTCTCACAACTTCGAGAAATGGGGGTTCAGTTATCAATTGATGACTTTGGTACAGGCTACTCTTCATTAGGTCGTCTTTATAACTTTCCCATTAGTCTGTTGAAGATAGACCGTTCTTTTATTAGTTCAATCAATACTAATAGTAGAGATTTAGAAATTGTTGAAATACTTGTGACATTGGCACACAAGCTAGGTGTGGATGTGCTAGCCGAAGGAATAGAGACTAAAGAGCAACTAGTACTACTGAGAAAATTGAACTGTGAATATGGCCAGGGACATTTTTTCTCAGTTCCATTAAATATTTCAGCGGCAGAGGCATTAATTCAAGCAAACCCTCAGTGGTAAGGGACTGGGCAATATGTTTGGTTAATAAACAAAACCCAACATCGTGAAAATGTTGGGTTTTGTTAAAAGCCATTTGCTTTCATAGTGGGGAACGCCAAGGTCGAACAACTGTGCTATGGTCATAGACTCAGGCGATCGCACAAAATCATCGTGTTATGGAAAGTGCGATCGCACTTAGCCGTTTGAGTTGAGTTTTGTATTAACCTGAATTCGATGTAAAGGATTTTTACCTCACCCCCAGCCCCTCTCCTTGAAGGAGCTACAGTGTACACACAAGAGAGGGAGGCTGAATCTCATAGAGCAGCAATTCCAACGACTCTCTACGTTGGAGCAACAAGTCATGTACTGGCTGGCGATTTATTGCGAAAGCGTTTCCGTGGCAGAATTGCAAACCAATCTTGTAGCACCACTATCTAAAGCTAAGTTAATAGAAGTTCTGGAATCTTTATCCTGGCGTAGCTTAATTGAAAATAACACTGGCAGGTTCACACAGCAACCTGTGGTCATGGAATACGTGACAGATTCTTTGATTGAGCAAGTATGTCAGGAAATTGTGACGGAATCGCCGCGATATCTGCTGAGTTATGCCTTGATGAAAGCCCAGGTAAAGGACTATATCCGCGATAGTCAAATTCACCTGATTGTACGGCCTGTCTTGGAGCGACTGCAAGTAATCCTTGGTTCCAATACTGCTCGGTTAACGATTTTTAACTCGGCATTGGGTTTGGGGAAAGGGTTAAAGGGTAAAGGTTAAAGGTTTTTTCTTTCCCCTTCCCCTTTTCCCCTTAACCGACAAGTATTGTGTATGGACACACCAGCATCGTCATAGCTCTGGCTTTTAGTCCTGATGGACAATTTCTGGCCAGTGCTAGCGACGATCGCACAGTTAAACTCTGGGATCTGACAACAGCAGAATGCGTGCAAACTCTAGAACATGCCAGTTGTGTGTGGAGTGTCGCGTTTCATCCCACAGGAAAAACCCTAGCAACGGCTGGTGAAGATAACACAATCAAGTTGTGGAATCTAGAAACTGGATGCTGCGTACAAACCCTTAAGGGACATCAGCATTGGGTAAAAGCGATCGCTTTTAGTCCAGAAGGGCAAAGGTTAGTTAGTGGCAGTTTCGATCGAACGGTGAAACTTTGGGATCTGAGTACTGGGGTGTGGATGTGTGTGATGACGTTGCTAGGACACACAGGATTTGTGACATCAGTAGCATTCAGCCCCAAAGGCGATCGCGTGGCAAGTAGCAGCTACGACCAAACTGTGAAGATTTGGGATATACATACCGGAAAATGTCTAGATACCTTAAAAAAGCATACAAACCGGATTTGGTCAATTGCTTTTCATCCCCAAGGACACTTAATCGCTAGCGGTGGGGATGACCATGCAGCTAGAGTCTGGGAAGTTGCGACTGACAGTGTACCAAAACCATACAAGGACACAGAAATGCGATTTATGGCATCGCCCATAGTTGGCAGCAAAACCTTCTTGCTAGCGGACATGAAGATCGAACAATCAAATGGGATGTCAACCTCAATGCCCCGCAACAGTTAAAGATTGACCTCCAGCCTTTTCGCGTACTACACGGACACAGCAATCGGGTCTTCTGTGTTGCTTTTAGTCCCAACGGACAATTTCTTGCCAGTGGCAGCGCCGATCGCACCATTAAACTTTGGAGTCCCCATACAGGAAAATGTCTGAATACTTTGCACGGTCATGGGAGTTGGGTCTGGGCGATCGCTTTTACTCCAGACAGTAACTTACTTGTTAGTGCCAGTCACGACCATACAATCAAGATTTGGGATGTGCATTCTGGCGAATGTTTACAAACATTGCAGGGGCATCCTGGATCTGTGCTAGCGATCGCTTTGAGCCAAGATGGCAAAACTCTCTTCAGTAGCGGACATGAAAAGATAGTTAAACAGTGGGATGCGAACACAGGAAAATGTCTCAATACTTGGGAGGCAGACTCAAACCGTATTTGGTCGCTTAGTGTCAGTCCAGATGGTAAATACCTTGCAACTGGTGGTGACGACCAGACAATCAAACTCTGGGACATTCACACAGGAACTTGTCAGCGAATATTCCAGGGACATACCGGCCAAATTATCTGTATTCTCTTCACTGCCGATGGTAGCCGTATGATTAGCAGTAGTAGCGATCGCACCATCAAAATTTGGCATCTGGCTACTGGAGAATGCCTTACTACATTACAGAATCATCAAAATTGGGTATGGTCGCTCAGTCTGAGCCTTGGCGATCGAACTCTCCTCAGCTGTAGCCAGGATGAAACAATCAATTGTTGGGATATTGCTACAGCTCAATGCTGGACAACTTTGCGGCCAGCTCGTCCCTATGAAGGCACAATTATTACAGACGTTAAAGGATTGACTGAGGCAGAGATTTCAACTTTACAAGCTTTGGGAGCAGTAGAGGTGAATTCAAGTTAACCTGTCAAGCACGGCGGGGCTTCCTGGAAGATAACACAGAGAATGCAGCGAAAAGTTCTGACCGGAGAAAACCTCCGGTCAGAACTTTTCAAGCTAGAGGAAATAGAGGAATAATCCCTCTTGTGTCAGTCTCCGAAAACTTTTGCCATTTCTGAATTCTAGAGCTAGGGAAATAAGGGATCGCAGAAGTCAGTAAGGAAAATAATTACTGACAACTCAGAAGCGATCGATGGCCGTCAACTTTCGCTAAATTGGAAAAAGGTAAACTCAAGGAAATTTTCAATGTCAGCACAACTGTTACTGGTGGATGATGAACCAGGGATACGGGAAGCCGTGAAGGACTATTTACAAGAGAGCGGTTTCAGCGTTCAAATCGCCAGTAATGCCGTCGAGGGTTGGGAATTGATGCAGGTGAATACACCCGATCTAGTGATTTCCGATGTGATGATGCCCCAAGTAGATGGCTATCAGTTCCTCAAACAACTGCGAGAAGATCCCCGTTTCAAAGCACTACCTGTGGTATTTTTAACCGCTAAAGGGATGACAGGCGATCGCATTCAAGGTTATCAAGCAGGTGTCGATGCTTATCTTCCCAAACCTTTTGACCCAGATGAGTTAGTCGCCATAGTCGAAAATTTACTCGCCCGCCGCACCGCTAAACCTGCAACCACGGCAGATGACCTTGAAACCCCTGATATTGCTGAACTAGCCAATCAGATAGCCCAAATCAAGGCTTTGTTAACTCAAAGAAATGCCATTTCTCAATCACCAGCGCCTTTTAAAATTGATTTGACCCCCAGAGAACAAAGTGTTTTAAACTTAGTCGCTGAGGGGTTGATGAATAAAGAAATCGCCCGTCGTTTGGAAACCAGCGTCCGCAACGTAGAAAAATACGTCAGCCGCTTGTTTAGTAAAACCGGTACTAATAGCCGTACAGAGTTAGTTCGTTTTGCTCTAGAACACGGTCTTGCTAAATAGGCATTATTGGGAATTGGGCATTGGGCGTGGAGTATGGGGAAAGGGGTAAAGGGGAAAGGTTAAATTTCCCTTTTCCCTTTTCCCTTTAACCTTTTCCCCTCTCTCCCTCATCCCCATACCCAATTGGTAATAGATAAAACATAAGTATTTCAGCAAATCAGGCACTTAGTTAGAGCAAAAAGCTAAAAGAAAAGTTATTTATTTTTACTTGAGTCTTTTAGGTTTTCATTTGATTTGCCCCTGTTGTCTGACGCCCAATCTGTAAAGACACAGGGTTTTGTTTTTCCCAATGTTTTGATGTTAACTCGGTAAAATGCACCCGGCTGAATTTGCTTTGAGATTCTACCAGTAACCTTTGCTACAAACTTTTTTAATTAAGGAAACTGTTCCTGGGACTTTGTGCTGCTAAATAAGACTTTCACACAGCAGAAATCAAAATATTTTATGAATTCTACTTATTGCTTAGTTGTTATTGCAACGGGTGTATTGACAGTATGAGATCCTTATTTGATTTGATACTTAATTCCCAATTTTTCGCTAGCTAAATTACACCATTAAATTGGAGGATTTTCAGCAGCATTACGCAAGCGCATCAGCTGGCGTCGCATTTGAGGTGAGGCTTTGAACTCTGATATTTCCTGCGCTTTAACGGACGCTTGTAACGTCTCCAGAAAATCGTCAGATCCCTCGGTCAAAGCATCGAGTAGCACCTGTAAGAGTTGCTCGCGATCGCCTAATAGACTTTTTTCCTCAATCAACCGAAATTTGAGATGTACTTCGCACTCATAAACACCTACTTCGAGATTATTGATTTGGCGTGGTAATGCTTTGGAGTTCATAGCTATTGAGATTCCTTTACTTGGTAGTCATGAGGGTAAGGAGGTAGATGTCCAGCAAAAGTTCTTTATATCTTTTTTGAATTCAAAGTGCTTGAATTAAGAATTTTTCTTCATCAAACACCAATGTATTCCATTTCACTCTCCTGTGTTTTGTTTTCAAGCTCAATTTTCACTGTGTAGATTTTGGCCTGGCTGTGCCAGATGTAGCTTATGGTAAGCCATAACTATTATTCAGTTTTTAAGATTCTACACAATAAAGTTTCTGTAAGAAGTTGTCCGAGCTTTTTAAAGCTTTTTACATCAACTTTATGCGAACGTCAATAACAGTTTGACTTGTTACTTGATTTTTGGTGTTTTTACGTAAGTAAAAGCGCTGAAAATTTTTCCTTTTATTAATGCCAGAGGTAGGTGTAGCGTTATTCCGTAAAATTACTAGATGTACGTTTTTTTCAAGAGCAATTTGAGGAAAAATTGATTGACATAGTTATTAAGGTAAAAATTTTTCTTCTCGCTCAAAAATTTACACAGATCGAATTATTCCAGCCCGAAACCTTATCCTACGGTCTTCTAGACTTATTAAATACAAAAACCTTAGCAATAAGCAAGATCGACATAGCGCTGAGACTGGTTTGTATCTACCTAAATTAAAATACTCTATCCAGTAATTTTGGTGTGAAAATCATAAGGATACTGTCAGTACTAGCAACTAACTGAGACTTCAACTACTAATACAAGTAAAAGCAGTAATCAGTATAGACAATATTTTTACTTACACCTAATGCAGCAAATTTTTTCGTGTTGGCTGTTGACAGTTAACTTTCAACTGTCAAATTTCAAAGCGTAATAGCTAACCCTTTTGAAACTGCCCTCAAAGCTTGTAAATTAAGAGCATTTAAGCATGAATATAAGGTTTACAATAATTTCAGTGTAATTCACCCAAATCTTACACCCTTTTATGGATAACCCGACGCTGCTCAAGTCTACAACCCGGCATATCCGCATTTTTGCGGCTGAAATTGACCAAGATGGCGAACTCCTTCCGAGCGATCAGGTCTTAACATTAGATATTGACCCAGACAACGAATTCAACTGGAATGAAGATGCGCTGCAAAAAGTTTATCGAAAATTCGATGAACTAGTAGAAGCTTCTAGTGGCGCAGACCTCACAGACTATAACTTACGCCGCGTTGGGTCAGACTTAGAACATTATGTGCGATCGCTCCTGCAACTCGGCGAAATCAGCTACAATCTCTCTAGTCGCGTCACCAACTACAGTATGGGAATCCCCCAAGTTGCAATTGACGATAAGCAGTAAGTGACTAAATGAGTGTTGAGCGCAAACAATGGGATATTTTTCTTTGAAGTCCCTAAGGTAGAGAGCTATTACCAGATGGGCTAAACTATCTGGGGAATAGAGAGTGGGGAATGGAAAAATCAGGAGCAAAGGGGAAGTTGTAGTAAGTCTTTCCCCCTGTTTTGTCCTTCCACTCTCTCGATTGCCCATTCTCTGACTTGTAAAAACCTGGAAACAGCATTTTTTAAGCAACTTCATTCGTCAGGTAGTTTTGCCACCAACTCTATTACAGTTATGAGAGTTCTATTTAATTGCTTCAAAAAAGCTCCGGCCCCATTCCCTACTCCGTAGCTACACAAATAAGCTCAACCTTCAAAACCGATGGCTATATCTTAATTCTTAATTAAAGTTAATTATTGCTATCTTACTTATAAACTAGATAAATACCAATATTATCTGCCTATTGGACATGGAGTAATTCAGCAAAAGCAAATAGCACAGTTATGCTTGAGTTATCTTTGGTGAGACGGTTGGAGTTAGTTGCTTTAGCGATGGAGAGTCACACAGCGATAGAAGCTATGATGGGGCTGTAGGGTTAACTTGGAAGCGTAATCTTTAGATAAGTTAAATATTAGCATCTGCTGATAAAGGCCAGCTAAAATCATCATCTAAAGCCTGAATATGTCAAGTTTAAGAAAGACGAGCGGTCTAGATTGTCCCTAGTAATGCTATTAAAGAAATTGCCAATCTGCGATCGGTGGGAAAACTATGGAAAATGATGCGGCAACGCTCCAGTGTCCACATGAAAATTGTCAGGCTGCCAACCCCCTGACTCATAAGTTTTGCCAGCGATGTTCTACGCCCCTACCCAAAAATTATCTCTGGGCTGTGGTAGACGACCAGAGTTTGGGTAGCCCTGGAAAAATATTAGCCGATCGCTATTTAATTGTTGATAAATTTGTTCTATTAGATACCAAGCCTGGTTTGTTAACCCTAACGCCAGAGCTAGAGAATTTACAGATTCCCAGAGCTTACTTAAGGCTGATTCCCTACCGTTTACACGTACCGCAGGTACATGGAGTACTTCCCTTAACTAAAAACTCCCCCCAGCCAGAAGTATTACTTTTAGAAAAACCACCTGTAATGGTGGATGATACAACCCAACAAGTGCATCTGGGCAGCGAATTAACCAGTGCTTGGCGCGATGCTACATCCATGCGCCAACTCAATTGGTTGTGGCAAATAGCTCATTTATGGCAACCTTTGGCCAGTGAAGGCGTTGTTTCTAGCTTGCTTGACTCCTATGTTTTACGGACAGAAGGCTCGTTAGTCCGTTTGTTAGAATTGCGCTTCGACGATGCCACATCACCAAAATTGCCTCAATTAGGGGAATTCTGGCAGCAATTGGTCGCCAACGCCAAACCAGCCATCGGAGAATTTCTCGATCGCATTAGCCTTTCCCTGATTCAGGGCGAAATTCACTCATCCGAACAATTGATCGCAGCTTTAGACCGCGGACTGGCACAATTAGGGCGATCGCAAACCCCCACAATCAAAATTATCACCAAAACCGATACCGGGCCCAGTCGCCAACGCAACGAAGACGCCTGTAGCCCGCCCAGTGGCACCCTGGTGAGCAAGCCACCCCAACCCACAGCCTTAGCAATTGTCTGTGATGGCATCGGTGGACACGAAGGCGGCAATGTCGCATCAAATTTAGCCATTGAAACAATCCAACAACAGGTACAGCAACTTACAAAAGTTCCCTACGACCACATAGACCCCTCACTGCTGCTAAACGACCTTGAAAAAGCTGTGGCTATGGCTAATGACAAAATTAGCCAGCGCAATGACAGTGAAAATCGCCAAGGGCGTCAGCGTATGGGCACAACTTTAGTTATGGCACTGCCTGTAGCTCACGAAATGTACATTACCCACGTCGGTGATAGTCGTGCCTACTGGATTACCCGCCAAGGCTGTTATCAAGTTACCCTTGACGATGATGTCGCTTCCCGCGAAGTGCGCCTGGGCTATGCCATTTACCGCGAAGCTGTGCAACAAAGTTCTGCCGGTTCTCTCGTCCAGGCTTTGGGGATGGGCCCTAGCACTTCATTGCATCCCACATCTGCACGATTTATGCTCGATGAAGATGCAGTTTTTCTACTGACATCCGATGGCTTGAGTGATTTTGATCGCGTGGAAGAGTACTGGGAAACAGAAATCTTGCCGATTTTGCTTGGGGAAGCAAACATCGTCAATGTAGCAGATAGATTAATAGAAATCGCTAACACCAAGAATGGACATGATAATGTCACCGTCGCTTTAGTACACTATCAAGTCCAATACTGGGAACCAGAAATCACCATCAAAGCATTTATTCCAGAAAGTTACTCTGCAAAAACTGTCGATTTGGCATCCAGAGGGGCAAATACTTCAGTATTAAGCAACCCAAACCAAAAAACTCAGGTGATTGAGGAAACTCAGCCTGCCAAAACTCGCCAATTGCCGCTACAGTGGATAGTTCCATTACTATTTGTACTAGCAGCGGGTACTGGCGGATTTATCATTCAACAACTGCGATTAAAATCCAGCCAGCCTCCAATTGCTTCTAATCCCACACCACCTACTCAAACCCCCACTATTGCAGCTACAGAACCACCCCGAACCCTTGCTAACCTTGCTTCTGGTTGGGTAATTCAAACTACCAAGGAAATCCCGTTGGCGAATAACCAATCGCTTCCTCCTAAAAGTTTTTTACAAGTTATCGGCACTGACCCAAGTCCCAAACCTCCATCTGGAGATTTTTTAGTTAGGATGCAAGTCTGTACCACAACTCCAGCATCCTCCCAACCACCATCTCCATCAAAACTTGGGTTGAAACCAGGCGAAGAGGTATCGATTCAATTTTCCAAACTGAAGAATTCTGGAATCTCTGTTTTGCCATCAGGCGCAGCAAATACTTGTAAATCTGGTATCCAACCACCAGCCGATCGACCACCTGACGCCAGTCAAACTTAGTTAAATACTCGATAAACTAGAAAAAACCTGGAATAATAACAGGTAAGAATCAGACTCAAAAACTGATAAGGTAAAAAAGTAAAAATTTTTACCTTTGAAAATTGTTATTTGATATTTGTTTTTAGTTTTTAGTTTTATGAATCCATGCCATCCCTGATTTTGGCGATCGCCCGTCTCTTAAACACTGGCACTGACAACTTCGCCATTTGGGTGGTCAAGGCTCCCTATCCCAGTGGCCATGTTTTACATGACTGTGTGTGGCCTGCTGAACTCACCCAAGTCTGGCAAGAATGGCGGCAGATGTTTGCTGGCGGCCACAACCATTTAGTTCTTCCCCCAAACTCCACATCTCAAAATAGCAACCTATTACCCACTGATTCGATTTCATTTTCTTCAGGTCAGACCACTGGCCCTTATAGCAGCCGCCTGATGCAATACCTGGGAATGCTCTTATGGCGCTGGGTATTCGATGGACAAATTCTTGGTAGTTTAGAACGCAGCCGGGGAATTGCTATGGGTCAGCATACACGTTTGCGTTTTCGACTGGAAATTCGCGACCCGGATCTGATTGCTTTTCCTTGGGAAATTATGCAGCGCGAGCCTGGTCAATCGGCTATGTCCCTTTCCCAAGATTTGCTATTTAGTCGCACTAGCAGTGAAGTTGACCCGTTACCGTATTTGCGAACTGACCAGGCTTTAAATATCCTGTTGATTTTAGGTCATGATGAGAACCTGCAATTAGAACAAGAAGCGCTGATTTTACAGCAAACTCTGACAGATACCCCAGTCGATACCAATTCCCAAAGATATGCACCCTGCACAGTGAATCAACTGTTACAACCAACTCCAGAGGAGTTGATTCAAGAATTAGAAACTAAAGCATACAATGTCTTCTTTTATGCTGGACACGGTTTGCCAGATCCAGACGGTGGGCTACTGTTTTTGCGACCAGGCATGACTCTCAACGGTATAGAATTAGCCCAGGCATTGAACCGTACAGGTGTAAAGTTAGCAGTTTTCAACGCTTGTTGGGGAGCGCAACCAGCTGTTAGCAATAATCAAGCGGTACCTGCCAGCAGTTTGGCAGAAGTATTAATTCGGCATGGCGTACCAGCTGTTTTGGGGATGCGAGATGAAATCGCTGACCACGAAAGCCATAGTTTTATTCAAGCCTTTGCTGAAGCTTTGCGATTGTATAAGCCAATTGATGAAGCTGTGACTCAAGCAAGAAAAGAATTGTTAACACTGTATAGATTCAATCAACCTGCTTGGACTTTGCCCGTTCTTTACCTACATCCAGATTTTAATGGCGAACTGATTAAAAACCTGGACGAAGGAATTACCGAATTACCAGATACAGCTATTCCGGATGTAAGTTCTGGGCTTCCTAGTGCAAGTTTGCGATCGCTCTCTTCAAAAGATAAAACTTGGTTATTGCGTTATGGAGTCACTCGTATCGGTCGCACCAAAGATAATGATATTGTCATCCCCGAACCGTCTGTTTCTAAACGTCACGCAGAAATTTTCTGCCGCAATACTTTGACTGATGCTACACTGGTGCGAACTTATTATTTACAAGATTTTTCTACCTACGGGACAACGTGGTTTTTAGGGCCTAATGGCTGGCAACAAATCCTCCGAGAGGAAGTCCCCTTGAAATCTGGTATGCAGCTAAAGTTTGGAAGTGCTAGAGGTGAAACCTGGGAGTTTATTATTGAAGACTCCTAGTACAGCTATTGCAGAATTAAATTTTGGTCTTGAGTATCAATTTTAAAATCTGTTTTTACCGAGAGAAAAAATCAACTTTTTTGCGGAAATCTCTTCTGGGCGATTGTAGCTGTCAATACCACTAAATAATCGTGAGGCAAGAAAATGACTAATAAAATTAATGGTTCTGACACTTTCTATTCTTTGCAGTCTCAAGTAGATTTAGAGTTATTAGAAGCTTTACTAGAACCAGAGGATGCTACCTATCCTTGGAATGTGGCTGACGAAGAATCAGAAGCTTATTTTCAAGAATTAGAACAACAATTCGAGAGCCAAGATTTAATCGATGAAGATCTGACTAAGCGATCGCAAGATTTTTACAACCATTTAGATACACTTTGGTCTGATATCTCTTTTAATGAAAGTCACAATGGGAATTCCCAACAATCAGTGGTGCTTAATCTCCAAGAAACATTACGCGCTACTTTTTGTACCTGTGTTCCCCAAACACTGCTCAATACCATTGCCACTAAAGCCGCTGAAATATTTGCCCGTCAGCAATTGAGAGGCGAACAACTAGTTGAGTGCGTTCAAGCTGTACTGCCAAATTGGGGAGAAGAGGATCTTTTAGTTTTAGCCCGTCCTTTTGCTTATGCGATGCGAAGCAACGAATCGCATAACCCAGCATCTACAATGGCTAACCTGAACAATCGGGAATGGACAACTTTATCAGAAATAGAACAAGCAAAGGTTAGTTTGGCCATCGCCTACTACGCTCTAAGTCAACTCAATAAATACCAGTCCCAACCATAACTCCAGTCTGCTATTTATTTTTTGAATAATTCTATTTTCGAGATAGCTAGGTTTAATCTACGTAATATTGTCTTGCTTTTCAACATCGATTCAATGTTATACCAATTAGCAATTCACAAACTTAGATTCAGCAATACTTTCCTGATTTAAATGTGTTGCTTTATTTTCGAGAATTGGTATTAGTTTTGAAGTGACGGACAGGTTAATGGTAGATAGATACTAGCCTAATTTAATAATCATACCATCTATCGCAAGATATATATTTTTACTGTCCTGAAGAATTGGACATTGGAAAGCCAGCGCCGTGGTGAGGCAACGCGGTCTTGGGGGTTTCCCCCATGAGCGATTGCCGAAAGGGTTTCCCGACTTGTAGACGCTTTGCGGCTTCCCGCAGGGTGGCGACTGGCGGTATCGGGCATTGGTTATTCGCCCTATCTTCCCATCTCCTCTATCGCCTCATCCCCCTGATTTTTTATTTAGGGCCAAGGAATCGAGTAGCAAAGTTTTGCGATCGCGTCGGTGAAAGCGCCCGTGCCTTGAGAATTGCCGCCATCAAAAAGGCGTAAGATAGCACTCCAACAACTACCAAAAGCAAAGCATTGATCGATCCAGTGGCATTCCAGAGGGCGTGGAGTGCAGAGGCACTCAAATAACCAATGGAAAGAATTTGCCAACTTCTACTGGGTTTGAGAACGGCTAAGCCGATAAAATAGCCTAAGTAGCCACTATAAGCCATGTGTCCAGCCACAGAGCCTAAAATTCGCGGAATTAGCAGTTGTAAACCCGCCAGTTGACCGGCTGCACCGATGCCCACTTGTTGCGTGACATTTTGAGTGATATCCGGTACATATTGACCGAGAGTTTCCAACAAAGTGAAGCCTACAGCAGAAGCTGTTCCCAAGAGAATACCGTCTAGAGGTTCCCAAATACCTATGCGTTCTCGCCAAGGTGAAGACAACATTCTACCGATGGCGAATACTCCGAGTACAGGCACTGCTTTGAGTAATTCTTCCATTAACCCAGCGCCAAAAAACATCCGTACCAGTAACTCTGTGAAGGTGGTAGATTCTTGGGGTGAGGGTAAGTTTCCAGGTAAAATGCCACGAAACACGAAGATAAATAAATCTAACACTGGACTGAGCAAAATCATCGCCGTACCCAATGCCGTAGCCATTAACACCCACCACGGCTTTTGTTTACCGCAAAGTTGGTAAACAAAATAATAGGCGGCGAAGGCAATGTAAGTTGCGACGATTACTTGATTTGCTTGGGGACGACCGACTGTAGCAAACATCAACACGACAAAGATTACAGTCAGTATTCCTGGTACGAGGTAAGCTTTACGAGTTAAATCTTTACCAGTGGAAATAATCGGAAAAAGCTGAGTGAAGCTAACAGAATCGGGCTGCTTTAATTGGGTGTGGTTGTGGTAGTTGGTTGCTGAAGGCAGTGGTGCCAATTGGTTAACTGTTGTTGCCGGGGTTTGCGAGGTCAACTCGTACTCAAAAACGTATTGCGGCCCATCAGAACCTAGAGAAATGCGATCGCCTGGGTGCAATTCTTGACATTCATACAAGCGTTGTCCATTCAAATAAGTGCCATTAGCGCTATTCAAATCACAAAGCACCCAGCTAAATTTGCTATCTGGAGATAAAGACAGGGGACGAACCACCGCATGACGACGAGATACCATTCGGTACATCATGGCATCCAAGACAACTTGGCAGCTGGGGTCGCGTCCAATTACTATCTCTTTACTGGGGGGCAGCGAGAAGCGAGATTCCGATCCCGAAGCTGCTCCATTACCAGACACTAGCCGCAGAAATGCATTATGTCTTGCGTTTTTGCCTGTCATTGAGTTAGAGTGAGTGCGTTTCTAAATTAATTCTTAAAATAATTTGGCAGCAGGACTAACCTTAGCCACATCAACAGCAGCATTGCTAAATCCACTATAGCTTCACTTACTGCTAATAAATTTAAATTTATTGAGGCAAAATTTCAAATTTGTTCATTCATCTAATGTTAATAAGTATTTCATCCACTGAAACTTTTTCTGCAACCTGGGTTGTTAGGCAGATAGATTCAGGTTCTATGGGCGATCTACATCTTGACATCCTAGCTGTAAATTAAACGCACGGGAATTTATTACTAAATAGTAGTTTTTACTGCATTTAGTTAAGTTAAGAAAATATATAATTTCCGCTGGACTATTGCCAGTTCTTTTTGCCACTAATGATTAAGTAAACTGTTTTGGCACAGGAAATTGGGAGTAGTAAAATAAACTACCCCAAAGTATTGAAACATAGCAGTCGTAAATGAGAAAGTGAAATCTTGTTCCCCAGACTGTTAACCGTCAACCCTCAACTGTTATATAAGATTTCTGGTATCTTGTCTCTAAACAGCTGTAGCCAGTTGGGGGTGTTCAATCTTAGTTCCAAGTACTGTGAGGAATTCTCTTAGCCAACGGGGATGAGCAGGCCAAGCTGGTGCTGTTACCAAGTTACCGTCAACTATAGCCTCATCAACAGGAATATCGACATAGATACCTCCAGCACTCTTGACATCTGGGCTACAAGCAGGGTAACCAGTACATCTTTTGCCTTGTAACACATCGGCCGCTGCCAATAACTGTAAGCCGTGGCAAATAGCAGCGATTGGCTTATTTGTTTGGGCAAAATGACGAGTAATTTCTATTACTTGCTGATTCAGGCGGATATATTCTGGTGCCCTTCCTCCCGGAATTACCAAGGCATCGTAGGTTTCGGCTTTTACTTCTGCAAAGGTAGCATTTAGAGTGAAATTATGACCGGGTTTTTCGCTGTAGGTTTGGTCTCCTTCAAAGTCGTGAACTGCTGTTCGCACTTTATCGCCAGCTTTTTTGTTGGGGCAAACTGCATGGACAGTATGTCCTACCATTTGCAGTGCCTGGAAAGGAACCATTACCTCATAGTCTTCGACATAGTCGCCAACCAGCATTAAGAGTTTCTTTGCAGCCATATTTTTGCTACCCTCAGTTATTAATTAATTATTTATCATTGGTCACTTGCAAAGCACAAATGGCAATTTTAACGTCTAAATGTCCAATTTAGACAGATATCAGCTAATGCGTTTATCCGCGAATTTATCGATATATTAGAGCATTAACTTTGCCAGAATGCACCTTTTGAAGGCTATGATTTAACAAAGTTTAACGCATCCTTGTATATTATTTGCTAGTTAGCAAAAGGCAGGAGAAACCATTGCTTATTGCAAATTCCCCATTACTAGCTATAATTAACGGCTGAAGTTTATTAAAGCAAATGAAATTCTGCGATCGCTCTCTTAAAGTTTTTGTTTTCATGTCCTGGGCGACTCAGTTTTATTAAGGCGAAACGCTGTAATGGTCTTAAAGATGCCCATTTTTCTTGTGTCAAGGCTACTCCGATTTCTTGAGCTTTTTCTTTGACAGTCGGAGGTATGGTATCAGAGTCAAGCCATGCAGGATGCGGTTCTATAGGCAATTTGGCAGCTGCTGTGCCCGTGCGTTGTAAAATCAACTGCTCGATATATTCGCGGTAAGACTGAATTTCGGTTTCTGTAGTGCAAGGCAATTCGACTAAAGCCTGACGCTCTGCTGTAGTCATTTGATTCCAATCAGACAATTTTAGCTTAATGCCGCAGGTATCTAATTTGCAGCGCACCTGCATGGGAATACAACGCAGCGAATCAACAAAATCCGCTTCAAATTCAAAGAAATCTGCCATAAGAAAGTATTGAAAATTAGCTTATTAGAATGTTAGTTGAGTAACCTAAAATTTATCGGTGAGGGTGGTGAATAGGGAATGGGAAGTGGTAAAATACAGCACATTTAATATAAATGAGATACACAAGGGCGGTCGCGATAGCCACCCCACAAGGTTTATCATATTCAGATGCGTACTTCATTTACTTGTAAAGTGCTGTATTTCTTTTAATACACGAAAGTCTGTGATGTCTACTATGTAACGTTTTTACTTAGTAGTACTGAAACGAATTATTAAATAACTAATTGATAGGGCAAGAATAGCAATACCTAAACCAATTATATCAATTCCTGGAACTTTTTCTAAATCAAGAATAATAATTTTTCTGGCAACAGCAATTAAAGAAGTTACAATAACTAATTCAACCTGAATAACGTGTTTTCTCAAATAACCTGTGATGTTTTCTAAAATTTCTAAAGCAATTAAAATATTCAAAAATAAACCAAATATTTTATATAGTGTTATGTTAAATTTGCCATAAGGTATTGTAAATAATTCTTTATATAGAAAAATTCCTAAATCGCCGATCGCCACTAAAATTACAACTACCATCAAAAGAGATAGAACCTTAGAAACCAGCACTTCTAAATTTTCAATCATGTGCATGAAGTTCTGGTCTTTTGTAGTTCCTAAAATTAGCTTTAGTAGCCTTCTCATGTCCTGCACCCAATTCTAAAATAAAATCCCATAGAAAAATCTAAAGGATTAAAAAGATTACTTATCGATGCTTTGTAAGTTTTTTATGTCTCAGATTAAAATAGGAGCTAGTAAAATTTATTGTTATTCAAAATTTTACCTCTTTAAATATAGTAATTGGTAATAGCCAAGAGTTGAGAGACAGAAAAAATAATAATAACTATTGACTATTAAGTATTGACTAATTTACCTATTCCTGGTTACCGATTCATGGTTAAGAGTTATACCATTTCATAAAAATCTTGATACATTTAGAACTTACGCAAAAATAGCCAACTTCGCTTAATTAATCGTAGACGCTTTGCGGCTTGCCGTTCGCCCTTGGGGTTCCCGTTCGCGTAGCGTCTCCGAAGGAGAAGGGTAGGCTACCGCCAAGACGCCTTCTCTACGAGAGGCTTCCGCCAACGCGCAGCGTCTCGTAGAGAAGATTTCGTAGAGTTTGCGTAAGTCCTAACATTATAGATCTACCGTAGGGGCTTTACAGCTGTCATAGGTGTCAACTTAAGCTAAAACGCTTATTCCACAGGTGTTTTGCCGCCTTAATCGCCCCTTAGAAAGGCTAAGGTGTACGCACAAGTTATCGAATCTACAAGTCCTCGAATTACCCCACCCTAACCCTCCCCAAGGCATCGGGGAGGGAATTGGATTTTCCGGTTTCCCCCTTAACAAGGGTGGATTAAGGGGGTAATTCGACTTATGTATACACGGTAGCGGGTAATTATAGGAGTTTCACATTAAGTTGACACGTATGACAGCTGTAAAGCCCCTATTAATATATTTGTATCAATTTGAAAGTGAAACAGTATTACACTTAGCATCTTACCGTTGTAAGGATTGGAGTTGGTGATTTTTGACTGTAGTTTCCAAAGAAATTGGTATCAGCCGCACTGCACAGGCTTTTAATTCTGGTTGCAGAGAATCGGGACAAGATTCAGGGTGGGTGAGGGCGTTTGCTTCGGCGTTATCCGCCCAGAGGGAACCCCAGTGCATGGGGACAAAAACTGTACCGGGCGCGATCGCTTTTGTCACTTTAGCAGGAAATTTAGCTTGACCGCGAAGCGATCGCACTTCTACACACTGATTATCTACAATACCCAACCGAGCAGCATCACGGGGATGAATTTCGATAAACGGTTCGGGATGCATTTTACAAATTTTTTCGATCCGCCCAGTGCGCGTTTGGGTGTGCCAATGGCCGTAAAGTCTTCCAGTAGTTAACACAAAAGGATAATCAGGGTTTGGTGGTTCTGCCAATCCCTTTGAGTAATATGCGCCAAATCGAGCGCGTCCGTCAGGGGTGTGGAAGCGGAGATTGGTGTAGAGTCGCTTTGCTTGGAGAGAAGACGCGGAGACTGGGAGACGCGGGGACGCGGAGAAAGAAAATGTCTCGGCGTCCTCTTTCTCCGTGTCCCCGTGTCCCCGCGTCCCGGTGTCCTCTTCTGGGTGAGGCCATTGAGTCGGGCCTTGTGCTTGTAATTGTGCGTGACTGATGCCGGTGATATCGCAGGGGCGATTTTTGGTGAGTTTGGCAAACTCGGCGTAAACTTCAGCAGAGTTAGCAAAGGCAAACTCTTTGGTAAAACCGAGCCGGCGTCCAACTTCAGCAAAAATTTCCCAATCTGGTTTCGCTTCTCTTGGGGGTTGGCGGAAGGCTTGACACAGAGTCACCATGCGTTCTGAGTTGGTCATCACGCCAGTTTTTTCACCCCATTGGGCTGCTGGTAGCAGAACATGGGCGTAAGCAGAAGTTTCTGTGGGATAATAGGCGTCTTGGTAGATGGTAAAAGGCGATCGCAACAACGCCTTCTTTGTTCGTTCTAAATCTGGCATACTCACAGCCGGATTAGTAGCAGCAATCCATAGTAAACCTACAGCATTATTTTCCAGCCCTGTAATCATGTCCCAAGCAGTCAAACCTGGATGGGGCGAAATTTTTCCTGGCTGGAGTCCCCAAAACTCCTCAACTTCTGCGCGATGTTGGGGATTTTTTACTAGCCGATAACCCGGTAATAAATGCGCCAAACCCCCCGCTTCTCTTCCTCCCATTGCGTTTGGCTGACCGGTGAGGGAAAAAGGGCCAGCCCCTGGTTTGCCAATTTGTCCGGTCATCAGGTGCAGGTTAATGATGGTTCTCACCTTAGCCGTTCCTTCTGAGGATTGATTCACACCCATTGACCACAACGATAAAACCCGCTGTGATTGACCCCAATACCGTGCTGCTGTTTCTAAATCTTCAATACTGATGCCACATTCACGAGCTACCACTTCTGGCGGGTAGTGGCGAATTACTTCAGCGTATGCCGGAAAATTGCTGGTACAGTCATCCATGAACATGGTATCGACGCAGTTCCAGCGCATCAATAAATGAGCGATACCATTTAACAAGTCGATATCTGTACCGGGACGAATGGCTAAATGCAAATCTGCGGCTTCTGCGGTTGGTGTGCGTCGGGGATCGACCACAATCATTTTGACTTTGCGGTTTTTTTTGTGATACTTTGCCAGCCTATTGAAAGCGATGGGATGACATTCAGCTGCATTGGTGCCAATTAAAAATGCACAGTCGGTTAACTCTAGGTCTTCATAGCAGCAAGGAGGGCCGTCTGAGCCAAAGCTTTGAATGTATCCAGCTACAGCGCTAGACATACATAAACGGGAGTTGGCATCAAAATTATTAGTACCCAAACACCCTTTCATGAATTTCTGGGCTATGTAATAATCTTCGGTTTGAAACTGACCAGAACCATACATACATATAGCTTCTGGCCCTTGGGTAAAACGCACAGTTTGAATGCGCTTGACGATGAGATCGAAAGCTTCATCCCAACTAACACGGCGAAACTCTTGGTCTAAAGAGTCTCGCACCATTGGGTAATGTAATCTATTTTTATCTAAAGATTCGGCGATGGTTGCACCTTTGACGCAAACCATACCTTGACTGGATGGATGAGCTTTATCACCCCGCACCCGCCATATTGGATTTCCTTGGTTATCTCGATTAGTTGCTTTGCCAAGTTCTGCTGGAGGGGAAACTTCTAATCCGCAACCGACACCACAGTAAGGACAGAGGGTTTTGGTAAATTCAGTCATGGCAGTTGTATAGGAATAAGTTCACGCAGAGACGCAGAGTCGCAGAGAAGAGATGAAGAGAGTTTTATTCTTACTCTCTGTGTCTCTGTCTTGAAAAGTTCAGATCGCCGGAAACCGGCGCTCCGACTTTTCGCTGCGACCTGCATGATATTTATTCTTCAGTTAACAAGATAGTAGGCGATGTTTCTGATATTTTACTTTCATCAGTAGCAAAGGAATTTTTCGGCTCTTTGAGGAAGAAGGCACACATAAAGGCGCAAATTATCGCCGCTAAACCCATTGTGCTAAATAGTGTGGGAGCGTCGGTTAAGCTAAAAATTGTTAGGTAAACTACGCCGCCAAAATTACCGTAAGCTCCAACGTTACCAGCAATTTGTCCGGTGGCTTCTTTTTTAATTAAGGGTACGATACCGTAAGTTGCACCGCAGCCAGCTTGGGCAAAGTAAGCGGCAAACATTGTAACTGCGATCGCCAGGGGAATTGGCCAGTTACTATTAATAAAATGCGTCATCAAATAACCAATCCCAATGCCTGCACTGATAAATGTCATCGTCCATTTACGGGAACCGAATTTATCAGAAATTAAGCCACCGCTAGGACGAGAAACTAAATTGAGAAATGGATAAGTTGCGGCAATCATTCCAGCAACAACATGTTCTAAAGCAAAGGTTTTTTCAAAAAATGCAGGCAACATGGAAACGGCAGCAAGTTCTGAACCAAAGTTAGTTACATAAGTAAATTCGAGTAAAGCTATTTGACCGAATTGAAAGCGTTCGGCTGGTGGGTAAGTTTTCTTGCCAATTAAAAGTTCGCGGTTTACTTGCCAAGCTTTATAACTTTGATAAAGAAATAATCCTGCTAATAATAACCAAGCCAGATACATTTGGCTCAAAGTTAAGAAGTGAATATTCTTTTGTTCCAAGCGCCAAGCTAATAAACCTAAAGCAAAAATCAAACCAAAATTTGAAACAATCATCGCCCAGAAACTTTTAATGCTGGTTACTTCTAAAGCACCATTTTTCTTAGGCTTTTGATAGACTTTACCAGTTGGTGTATCTTGGACGCTGTTGTAATAAATTACGCCGTAGATAGCTGCAACAATTCCGGTAAATGCGATCGCAAATCGCCAATTAGATGCACCACCAGCCAAAAAGCTTGTAGAAACTGCAATTATCGGTAAGGCAAACTCGGCACCAAAAGCCCCAAAGTTACCCCAACCGCCATAAATACCTTGAGCAATTCCCATTTCCTTCGACTGGAACCATTCTGCCACCATCCGAATACCGACAACAAACCCAGAACCAACAATTCCCATTAGCAAACGACTGATGACTAATTGATTAAAATCTTGCGCTAACGCCGTCGCCAAACAAGGAACAGCCGCAAATATCAGTAGGATTGAATAGGTAATTCTGGGGCCAAAACGATCCAAAAGCATCCCAATAATTAACCGTGCTGGAATTGTCAAAGCAAGGTTACAAATGCCCAAAGTTTTGATTTGTTCGGGTGCTAAATCTAATTGCTTGCCAATAGTTGTAGCGAAGGGAGCAAAATTAAACCAACAGACAAAAGTGAGAAAAAAAGCAAACCAAGTCTGATGTAAGATGCGATAGCGGCGATCGCTGAATGAAAATAAATTTTTAAGCATTTTAATGTCCCTAATTGAAGAGGTGGGGAGTGTGGGGAGATAGGGAAATAGAGAGTGTAGGGGAGTGTGAAGAGAATCCCTAACTTATAACTGGAGGCGGAGCTTTCTTTGCTCCGCTCAAAACTCAACAGTCATTAACTACCAACTGCTAAAGCTTCTTGCTTGAGTTTTGCCCCAAAGTTTTTGATGAGTAAATCTTGCAATATTGGCTGTAAATCTTCACATGGTATGCCTTTGATAATGCAAGTTCCGAGATGGGCATCTTTGCCAACTTTGCCGCCCATATATATGTCAACACCTTCGAGGGTTTTGCCATTTTTGCGAGTTTTAGTTCCCATTAAGCCAATGTCTGCAACTTGAGGTTGTCCGCAGGAGTTGGGGCAACCAGTCCAGTGAATTCGCACGGGATGGATGAAAATCAACTCTTCTTCTAAGGCTTTAATCATTGCCAGGGCGCGGTTTTTGGTTTCGATGAGAGCAAAGTTGCAAAATTGTGCGCCTGTGCAAGATACTAGCGATCGCGTTAATAAACCTGGATTAATCGAAAACCTTTCTAGTAATGGCTCTGTTAAAAATGTTCCTAATCTCGATTCAGCAACGTTGGGAATAATGATATTTTGCTCCACTGTGAAACGGATTTCGCCACTACCGTAAACTTCCGCTAGACGTGCAATTTCAAACATATCTTCGGCATACAACCGACCAACAGGAATCTGCAAGCCTACGTAATTTAATCCTGGTTGTTTTTGTTTATATACGCCGATGTGGTCGCGCTTTTCCCAGTCGATTTCGTCTTTTGGCGCTGCGGGTAACAATGATTTACCCAAGCGATTTTCTACTTCTAGGCGAAACTTTTCTAAACCCCATTCATCAATTAGCCACATCAGACGGGATTTTTGCCGATTAGCACGTGAGCCGTGGTCGCGAAAAACTTCTAAAACGGCTCTACATACAGCTACCACATCTTCTGGAGCCACCCAAGCATTTAAAGGAATCGCCGCTTCACAACGTTTGGCGGAGAAAAAACCACCGACGATGATGTTAAAGCCAAATATTGGAGACGCGAAGAGTGGGAGACGCGGTGAGGAAGTCGGAGTCTTGGCGGTTCCCGTCGAGTCCGAACTTCCGAACCCGAAGGGTGACGCGGAGAGTGTTTGTGATAAATTCCCCGTGTCCCCGTGTCCCCCGAAGTTCAGATCGCCGGAAGCCGACGCTCCGACTTCTCTCCGTGTCTCCATGTCTTCTCGGAATGCTGGCACGAATGCCAAATCATTAATCTCCGCGTGAACTGAATTGTCTCTTCCACCAGCGATCGCAATGTTAAATTTCCGTGGTAAATTGCTAAACTCTGGGTTGCCTTCGCCTTTGTTGGTAAGCATATCTTGAATTTGCTGTACCAACTCTCGCGTGTCGTACAACTCATCTGCATCTAACCCTGCCACAGGATCTCCTGTGATATTGCGGACGTTATCCATCCCTGACTGCACGCTGGTTAAGCCAACTGCGTGAAATCTATTAAAAATATCTGGTAAATCAGAAATCCTGATTCCTCGCAATTGAATATTCTGTCTGGTAGTAATATCGGCACTACCCTCATCTCCGTAACGCTGCACTACTTCGGCTAAAACACGCATCTGAGTGCTATTGAGAATACCGTTAGGCATCCGCAACCGCATCATAAACTGACCTGGAGTAACTGGGCGAAAAAATACACCTACCCATTTGAGTCGATGATCTCGGTCTGTTTCGTCCATTGCTTCCCAACCCAAGGCGGCAAATTTTTCGATCTCACTCTTAATGGCAAGTCCATCTTTTTGAGCCTTGAATTTCTCGAACTTATTCAGGTTGGCGGTGGTAGTTGCTGTGTCTGTCATGAGGCTGACTCTCGTTGCAAGTTACTAATAAACGTCAAAAGTTGCGGTTATTACCCAATCTCAATCAACTCGTAGTTCCACCAGGCGTTGTATCTACGAGGATTAGAGATGAAGAACTTAGATATGCAATTACGGCTGATTATTTATACTTCCGAAAATTCCAATGTGAAACTTAAAATCCGTGGTTAATCGGGGAAAATTTGTCGTTATTTACATTTTGGGGATTTGTCAAGAAGTTTTAGCTACTGTTCATGTAACAATTTCCATACTCATAACTTAAGGTCAGATTTCTGTTAAAATCGTATAAATTGTTACGGTTTTTTAGTAGAATTGCAGAAAATGTATGAAATATATGCATTTTTTACATCAAGTTCTGCCCTAAGTAGCGCAAAGTGCTTACACCAAAAGTATTTGAGATGACTGAAGGTATTTTCAATAAGGATGTAGCAATCCTATTTGACGATCTGTCAAAATTCTTGTGAAAGAGCCATGAAACGTCGTGATTTTATTAATTGGGTAGGTTTGAGTTGGATAGCGAGTTCTTTACCCGTAGCGATCGCAGCTTGTTCTTCCCAGACAAATTCATCAGCATCAGCCGATTGGCAAACGGTAGGCACATCAGCAGATTTAGATAAAACAGGTCAATTGTTGGCGAAAAACTCACCTGCGGGGCCTGTGCTGGTAGTCGGTACATCTAAATCTCCAAGCCTGACGGCCGTCAACCCTACTTGTACTCATGCGGGTTGTACAGTGGCATGGAAAGCTGACGCCAAAAAATTCGTCTGCCCCTGTCATGGTTCAGAATATGGGGCTGACGGTAAAGTGCAAAAAGGCCCAGCAGCGGAACCATTAAAAACTTACGCTGCCAAAATAGAAGGTAGTTCAGTTGTAGTCAAGCCAGGTTAAAAGCGGCTGTTGAGCGGAACCGGAGACTTTTCCGTTGCTCCGGTGAGGAATTATTATTCTCCCTACACTCCCCCACTCCTACTCCCCACTCACTTTAAAATCGTGAACAACATCAACCAGCTTTTGATGCAAGTTAAGACAGCACATAAGGCAGCTGATTGGTCATCACTAATTCAATATTTACAACAATTAATTATAGAGACAGACATTGAACATCCAGAGATAGTTGAAAATCGAGAATATCTTCTGACATTAACACTTTCAATGTTAGAGATAGGGGATTTTCAGCAACGCTGGGAAATTACCAAGGTATTAACTAACTTGGGAAATACTGCGATCCCACCACTGATTGAAATATTAAAAGATGAAGACGTAGATGAAGAATTACGTTGGTATGCAGCACGGACTTTAGGGGAATTTCAGCACCCAAATGCGATCGCAGCTCTAGTAGAATTATTGAAAAACGATGAGGATGAAGAACTCAAAGCGATCGCAGCTACAGCACTAGGAAAAATGGGTACTGTTGCTATTACTTCCCTTGCAGAACTTTTAGTAGATGAGGATACGCGGCTTTTGGCAGTGCGATCGCTTTGTTGTATTCTGCAAACAGAAACCATTGCACCACTGTTAAGTGTAGTCCAAGATCCACAACCCGCAATTCGCGCTGCTGCAATTGAAGCCCTCACTAACTTTGATGATGAACGCGTACCAACAGTTTTGTTAAACGCTTTGGATGATGTAGCCCCTACAGTTAGACGTGCAGCAGTTGTTGGTTTAGGTTTGCGCCCAGACTTGCGCCAAGCCTGCAATTTAGTGATGAGATTACAACCAAAGCTTTATGACATTAACCTTGATGTTTGTTGTGCAGCAGCCATTAGCCTTTCTCGTATGGGTTGTGATGAGGCTGCCAAACACTTATTTGATTTGCTGATTTCACCCCAGACACCGATAATACTGCAAATAGAAACTATCCGCGCTTTAAGTTGGATGGGGACACAATCGAGTTTGGAATATTTACAAACAGCACTCCATCAAAGTACATCAGAAACAGCTTGGCAAGAAATTGTTACAGTTTTAGGACGAGTGCAAAAGCCGCAGCTAACAACAGCAGCCACGGAAATTTTAATAGAAGTATTGCGATCGCAACATCCAGCTACAAAAATCGCCAATATCAAAAGTGCGATCGCTTTATCTTTAGGACAGTTAGGTAAAATCCAGGCAATTGAACCATTAATTTTGCTGCTAGCTGATTCTAATGTATCAGTGAGACTACATGCGATCGCAGCACTGAAAAATCTCGATAAGGAAGCCGCACATCAACAATTACAGCAGTTAGTAAATAACCCTGAGCTTACACCAGATTTGCAACAAGGAATCGCGATCGCTTTGGCAGAGTGGTAAATCTTCTCAAAAGTTGATTGCAGCTAAAAAGAGTGATTTTTATTGAGTATCATCTTTGTTTCACCTTCCTGTAGGTGCGCCTTCGTTGGAGACTCACGTCTTTTTATTATGTGATGAATTAAAAATCTTATCTAAAAATTTATATATTTCAGCAGAAAATAGTTAAGTATTTTTTGGCGGAATTTGCCGAAAATTCGGTGGAAAGCGGAGAATTGACCACAAAAGCAGTAAATTCTGATTTAGACAAATGTAAATCCGATAAAAAGACCTGTAACAAACCCTACTAAACTGCAAGAAAAAATCCATTAACTTAATGAAACCGATAAATGTAATGCAGGCTACATAAAAATGCGCCTAGAGCAGTTGCAAGCCTTTCTAGCGATCGCCCAAACCGGCAGCTTTCAACAAGCAGCGCGAACATGTGGTGTTACGCAATCGACGATTAGCCGCCAAATCCAAGCATTAGAAGCAGATTTGGGAATAGAACTATTTCACAGAACTAGTCATGCCAAGCTAACCCTAGCTGGTGAACGTTTGCTACCTCGCGTCCGCAAAATTTGCCAAGAATGGCAGACTGCTACACAAGAATTAGCCGATTTAATAGCCGGAAAACAGCCAGAACTTTGCATTGCAGCGATTCATTCACTATGCGGATCTTACTTGCCACCAGTGTTACAAAAATTTTGCCACGATTATCCAGAAGTGCAATTGCGGGTGACTTCATTGGGAAGCGATCGCGCCCTGAAAGTCCTCAAGGATGGATTAGTAGATTTAGCAATTGTAATGAATAATCGCTTTTTAACTACTGGTAGAGAAATGGTAGTAGAAGTACTTTATGATGAACCTATAGAAGTTCTAACCGCAGCCAGTCATCCCTTAGCCCAATATGAATTCATTCCTTGGCCTGAGTTAATTCGTTATCCCCAAGTAGTTTTTAAAGATGGTTATGGGATGCAACGTTTAGTACAAGATAGATTTGAGCGAATGGAAGCTACACTCCAAGCAGCTTTAGAGGTAAATACTTTAGATGCCTTCCGGGGAGTAGTGCGCCAAGGTGAACTCATAGCTTTACTACCTCAATCAGCATTAGTAGAAGCACGCCAAGACCCTACCCTAGCCATTCGTTCCCTAGCTAGCAATAGTATTGGTGGTTTACCAGATACTTCGACTTTGACTCGCCGCGTAGTAATGGTCACAACTCAAGACCGTCTGCAAATTCCTCCCATCAAGCACTTTTGGCAACTTGTGTTGGAAAATATCCCGCTGCAAATTGACCAGCAGCGATCGGCTTGTTGAATCTTATGGGGCATTGGTTATTGGTTATTGTTAACTAACAAAGAACTAATGACTAATGACTAATGACAAAGGACTAATGACTAATGACCAATATATTTAGGGAATTCGTGCAAAAAGTTGGTAGCGGGAACCACACAGGGGAAAATTTAACTCGTGCCCAAGCAGCCACCGCTACTAAAATGATACTGCTGGGTGAAGCTACACCAGCCCAAATTGGAGCGTTTTTGATTGCTCATCGAATCAAGCGTCCCACCGGGGAAGAGTTAGCGGGAATGTTGGATGCTTATGATGAACTCGGCCCAAAACTGCAACCCATAGTCTCTGAGCGGCCAGCGATGCTTTTAGGCATCCCTTACGATGGCAGAACCCGCACTGCACCAATTAGTCCGGTGACAGCTTTACTACTCGCCGCAGCCGGACAACCAGTGGTAATGCACGGTGGCGATCGCTTGCCAACTAAGTACGGATTACCTCTAATAGATATTTGGCAGGGTTTAGGAGTCGATTGGACTGCCCTACCCCTAGCAAAAACCCAGCAAGTATTTGCACAAACAGGAATCGGCTTTATTTATCTACCTCGGCATTTTCCCTTAACTACAAGTATTTGGGAGTACCGCGACCAACTTGGCAAACGTCCGCCCTTAGCAACAATGGAGTTAATTTGGTGTCCTTATGCTGGAGATGCTCACGTAATTGCTGGGTTTGTCCATCCGCCCACTGAAGGGATGTTTCAGACCGCCTTAGGGCTGCGGGGGGTAGCAAAATTTACATTTGTGAAGGGATTAGAAGGTAGTTGTGACTTACCACGCGATCGCACTGCAATCGTTGGCTTATCTTCATCGGTAACATCCCAAGAGATAGAACGATTGCACCTGGTACCCCGCGATTATGGCTTTACTACCAAAAACGTGCCCCTTGGAACTACTGAACAACTGGTGGCGGATATTCGAGAGGTTTTGGCAGGTAAACCAGGGGAATTAATGCAAACCGCCTTATGGAATGGCGGATTTTACCTATGGCGGAGTGGTATTTGTCCAAATATGCCAGAGGCTTTAGCTAAGGCAGAAGAATTATTCACCAGTGGTGTGGTAGCAGCTAAACTCGAAGAACTACAAACCTTGGGGTAAATTCAATGTCAGCTGCGACCGTATCCTTTAGGGTGCGAGGGACTTCTCCAAAATAGATTTTTGTTGCAACCAATCTTGACCGACTTGAATACTGATATCCGAGCCAAGGTTGCCAGTACTTTCCACACGCACTTCTCCAAATCCCAAAGTGTTGCGAATTGATTCGGCACTGTTACCATCTCCTTGTTGGGCAACGATATGAGTTACCTCTAGAGGTTCGCCCCATGCCTTAGCTATAAATATATTGCGATAACCAGATTTTTCCAAGGCTGTGATTAATGGTTGGAGATTAGAGCGATCGCCACCTGTACTATCTTGAATTGCTACACGTAAAGAACGGGGGTCAGTCGTCTGCTGTTCTTCTTCGGATTCCAGACCAAAGTGTTGAGCCATGAGTTTGGCAATACTATTTTTGCTAGGTAACCAATAGCTAGCATCAAACTCATTCTTCTCACTAAATCGACCTGGCAGCATTAGCATTTGCATGTTAGAGCGATTTGTCCGCACTCCAAAACCCAATAGCGCCACTAACTCCTCAACCGTCAAGTTAGTGTCAATGTGTTCTTTAACGACATCAAGAACTTTAGGCAATTGAGCCACAGTAGCGGGGTTGAGAGTCTGATCCATCAAAGCACGCATAACCATTTGTTGGCGCTGAATCCGACCGATATCTCCAAGTTCGTCATGGCGAAAACGTAGCAATTGTAGTGCTTGCTCGCCGCCTAGATGCTGTTTACCCGCTTTCAAATTGATGTACAAGTGCTGCGAATCATCTTGATACTTCATATCTTTGGGGACGTAGACTGTGACGCCACCCAAAGCATCAATTAGCTTTGCAACTCCCAAAACGTTAATTCGGACATAGCGATCGATTCCTACGCCACCCAAGAGATTGCTGACGGTTTTAGCAGTCAAAGCTGGGCCGCCATCGACATTGGCAGCATTAATTTTTTTGACTCCATATCCTTCTATTTCTGTGCGAGTGTCTCTGGGAATGGAGAGCATAATTATTTTTTTAGTCTCTGGATCGAATTTGACCAAGAGCATCACATCAGAAAGACCATCAAAGGAGTTGACTTGGGGCAGGTATTTAAGATTTTTAGTTTCTTGAGGAGGGTTTTGGATATCTGGCGGGAGTACGCTCATACCCATAACCAAAAGATTAACCGGGCGAGTTAATTCTGAAAATCGCAACACGCCTCCAGAAATGCGATCGCCATCAAACACCGCTTCATCCTGGGGACTTAGCTGGGCTTGCTGTAAAGGCGTACTAGTCAAAGATACCGCCAGCAACGCCCCCGCTGTTGCCGACACCATTGCAATCCCACTCATACCCACCCAAAACCACAGCCAACGCCCGGATTTGGAGTTGTGGGGAATTTTTTTAACGGACTTGGAGGTTTTTCCCGATTGGTTTTCTTCTGCCGAACTTCTTTGAATGGTCACAGACTTCCTCACACTTACTCACTAATCAAATTCGGTAAATTTGCAGACTAAAAATATGCAGACAAATCAACCCATAATACCTAACTCTTAATTATTAGTGCTAACTTTTTTAATGTAGTGTCAACCACAACACTTATAGCAGCATTTTTTCTTCTTTTGGGTAAATCTGGAGATGTTTTACTGAAGTATGGCAATAATAAACTGGATTTGACTAGATAGTATGAAGAAATCAATTGTAATTTTTTCAATATCAGTAAAAATACTGTTAATTTTCGCCCCAAAAAATTAAGATAAGTACTTGCCAACCACCCGTTCTGCTAAAGTAGTAAACCCTGGTAAACGCCCAGATTTGCCCTGTATTACACGGAAAATCAACCAAAGACTCACTAAAAAATAACCTGATGTGAGAAAGCTATTGAGGATAAATAAACGTATTGTAAAAAAATCGGAAGTTGCTGCTCCGGTAGCCAATAATGAATATCCCAACAGCCAAGTGAGTGCCAAAGTAATAGACAGACGACTAATAGCGAGTTGTTCCCGGCTACCTTGGCGGCGATAGAGAGTCCACAAAGATGGGAAAAAACCAATAATCGGAATTAAATATAAAAGTAGCTGGCTTTTGGGGATTGGGAATTGGGCATCCGGCATCGGGCAAGCCGGAAGTGTGGGAGGGTGGGGAAGAAATCTTTCCCCCCTCTCTCCCCACACTCCCCACACTTCCCCATCTGTGTTTGTCTCCTCATCTCCCCCAGTCCCCATTCCCCGCTCCTCAGTCTCATTTTGTTGATAATTTTCCATTGGGCTTAGTCTAACTCCTAAACTAGAAGGATGAATAAGACTCGTATAGTTAGAGATAATAAACTGTAAAGAAAGATTTAATCTTGTTCTATCCGCAATCAGCTGAAAATGCAGACACGTAAGCTACTCGACTGGTGGCAGACATTTACACCAATAGCGCGAATCACAGCGATCGCGTTATTCGTTCCGCTGCTAGTTCTCAATGGTTGGGCAATTTCGGTATTTTTTAATTATTTTCATTCTCTCATAGTCATTTTAGTCGGAGCCTCGGTGCTAGCATTTCTGCTCAACTACCCCGTAAGCTGGATGGAGCATCAGGGTGCGAGGCGAGAGCAAGTTGCTATTTTAGTATTCCTCCTAGCTTTATCGATTTTATTGGCATTGGGTGTGACACTTTTTCCTCTAGCCCTCACCCAAGCCCAGCAACTAGTGGCTCGCTTGCCAGAGTTAATTGACTCTGGACGCTCTCAGCTAATGATTCTCAACGAAAAAGCTGAGACTTTCGGCTTACCCATCAACCTAGATGCTTTGGTAGTCCAAATCAACGATCGCGTTAAAGGACAACTACAAGCGATCGCGGGACAAGTTTTAAATCTGGCTGTAGTGACATTCACCAGTCTGCTAGATTTTCTCTTGACGATGGTTTTGACTTTCTATCTTTTACAGCATGGAGGCGAACTTTGGCAAAGTCTAGTGGAATGGCTACCTGCTAGATTTCGAGAACCGTTTTCCAAAACCGTGCGCTTGAGCTTCCAAAATTTCTTCATCACCCAGCTAATTTTATCTACCTGTATGGCTTCAGCCATGATTCCGAGTTTTTTGTGGCTGAAAGTACCTTTTGGCCTGCTGTTTGGCCTAACTATTGGCATCATGGCTCTGGTGCCCTTTGGTGGCTCTGTGGGCATCGCTCTCACTACACTATTGGTAGCGCTACAAGATTTTTCAATGGGTGTAAAAGTTTTGATAGCAGCAGTGATAGTACAACAAATTCTCGAAAATTTAATTGCTCCCCGAATTTTAGGTAGCTTTACTGGTTTAAACCCAGTTTGGGTATTAATTTCAGTCTTAACAGGAGCAAGAATTGGCGGACTTTTAGGTGTAATTGTCGCAGTACCCACAGCTGTTGTGATTAAGACGATTTTAAGTGCAGTGCGTCTTGGAGGGTTCACTAGTGAAATTCAGGAAGACACCACAGGAGAAATAACTGCGTCTGTTGCACCAAACCAACCCCCGGAAACTGATGCCAAAAAGGCTCTCAGCATTTCGGAAGCGACATTACCTTAATACTTAAGCAACCTAAAATTGCTGGATGAAGGTGGGGAGTAGAGAATAGGGAGTGGGGAAAGGTTTGACTGATTACAAATGGTCAGTTGCGATCGCGTTTCACTTAACGACAACTCGATTCAGGCTTAAGGATTAACCCTTGACACTTATCGATCGCACTCTAGCTACACTGCTTTTTTCCGAAAGTTTCTCATCCTTGGAGGAGACTCTAGGATGACTTTTGATTTTGTAAGTAACTTACAAAAATGTGTTATTACAACAGTATTACTCCTACAAGGAGCTTATTGCTTTATGTATACCTTAAAAATTCGTAGAGTTGGAAATTCCTTGGGTGTAACACTACCTAAAGAAGCTCTGCAAAAACTTAGAGTTCAAGAAGGGGATAATGTGTTTGTCACCGAAACTCCTTCTGGCGTTCATATAACTGCCTGTAACCCTGATTTTGAAAAAGCAATGGAAGCTTACAGAAAAGTCAGCACTAAATACAGGAATGCACTTCATGAGTTAGCGAAGTGAGTGAGCCTTTCTGGCTGGATGAAACAATTGTTAGAGCTATGCATGAAGATCAATTAGCACAGCATGGCGGACTCACTGCTATAAGAGATAACAATTTATTTTTAGCTAGTTTAGATAGACCAAAGAATTTGCTTGCTTATGGTGAGCCTACACCGACCATATTTGATTTAGCTGCTGCTTATGGTTATGGGTTTGCTAAGAACCATGCATTTGTAGACGGTGATAAACGGGTAGCTTTCGTAACGATGGCTACCTTTCTTGAATTAAATGGATATTCACTGAATATTCCAGAGACGGAAGTTGTCTTAATGATGGAATGACTTGCAAGCGGTCAAGAAACTCAAGAATTAATAGCTGAATGGCTTCAAGAAAATTCGACTGAACATGAATAGGCGTAGATAGATGCCTAAGTTGGGGAAAAATTTTCAACTTGAATCGAGTAAGTTCTTAACTTCCGACTTCAACTCACAAGAAATTTAACGAGTTGAAGTAAGTCAGAAGTCAGGAATTGGAAGTTAGGGGTGAGTGCCTCAATCTGGTTCAACAATTGAACCCATAAACAAAACGCTTCCCGTTTGATTATCCCTAATAGCACAAAAGAAGGGGCGATCGACAATCATGCGGAATGGTTCTGGCTCTTGTCTTAAAGAGGTTGCTACTATTCCTACAGAAGTAGCCGCAGCCGCTTCGGTGCCTTCTTCATTCACTTCCAAAAAAGTTTTATGCTTAACTTCGCTAATGGCAAAATTTTTACCCATGCCGGAAAAATTAGCTTTGTTGGTGAAAGCCTCTTCCATACCTAAAGCTTTCAAAGTATTATTCAGCGTAACATCGTATTCGGTTTTGAAGCGGGGTAAACGAATAAACCCTTTTTGTTTGTTGAACTGAGTCATCCATTTTTCCCAGTTCTCAACATTCAAGTTTTGAGAGAAAGCTTTGAGGTTAGAGTTTTGTTTGGGCAAGAAGATATAAAAACTGAGTTTACCATCTTTGCCGTAAGGTAAACTCACTGCCTGAAATTGTTCGTTTTCATAATACCTGTAATCACCCTCTTGCGACATCATGGGGTGTTGTTTTTGCCTGTCAGATGTGATGTAAAACGGTTGTTCGGCTGTTTCATTTTTATCAAATTCCTTAGTCCAATTACCTTTAAAATATATGGCATTAATCAAAAACAACACTTGTTCGGGTTCGATTTGTTGGACTATTTTATCGATTTTACCACCAGTATTATCTTTTACCCACTTGTTTATGGTACTGATGGCTGTAGGGTCTTGAAAGTTTAAATTGCTAACCTTTGCTTGATAAAAATTCTCTGTTCTTTGGAGAAAGTCTGGCTGAAATTTTACCTGTTGATTTGCCCAAAGGGAGTTAGCAATTTTAAGTTGCACTTTGGCATCGGGATTCTCTAAAAGCTGTTTTAATACTGCTGCATATGCAGAGTTAATTTCTGAGAGATTCATTCCCTGTAATTCCAGGGTTTTTGCCATTGCTTGTTGAGTCGAACCGCTAGCGCCATTGTATGTCATTGCTAGGGCGATCGCTACACTCGAAGGTGAGATAAAAACGTTTTTTTCTCCACCATCAGTTTTATTAACTTCTGAAAAAAGCTTGAAGCCAAACTTATTATTAGATTGAACAATTTTAGTATCGGTCTTGAGTGTTTTTTTTTCCAATGGAGTTTCTGGCTGGGGTAAACTAGATTGAGCAAGGGCACTTTTATTACTATCGACCTGAGAACACCCTAATACACTGAAGAGAACAACACTTGCAGCAGCCAAAACATAACGTCTGCCAAGACTAACCCCATAACGTCTTTGCAGAAAATTTTCTTTCACACCAGTAAATTTTTGCCGATTCATTCTGCTACCTCACTTGCCAAAGATTGTTAATCTGTGTCTCAGGGTTGACGCAAAACCGTGTCAATGATTAACTATTGCACCTGCTGTAATAGAAGAACGGCACTGTTACAGTTTTTGTAACAGCAAACAATTGAGCCAAAGAAATTCAACACAAGTTTTAGGCTTGCGAATTCCGAATTGCTTCTTGAGGTGTTTGTGCAAAGGAATTATCAAAAATTGCGATTTTTATAAAATTGCCCAGTTATCTATAAACGTATTGTAGACTACGCAATTATAAAATTAGGTAATTCGGCAGAATTATTTACACAAGGGCAATGGACAATAGCTTTTGACTATTCCCTATTGCCTAAGTTTTATGTGTAGTTGTGGATTGCTACTTCAATTAATGGGCACACTCCACCAAGCTAAAGCATAAGGTTGAGTTGTTTCATTTAGCTTTTGACGAAACTGGACGCGGATTTTGTAATTTCCAGTAGCAGTAACGGGGCAAAAAATATGTTCTACACTATCAATTTGGCTAATTGAAGAACAAACAACACCGCCATCTTTTTGGGCATCAGCTTTTACTAGGTAGAGATCGAGATTATTCAAGCCGCGATCGCGAAAATTTTCCCCCACATCATACTGCTGATTTTTATTGCGATCGTTGAGTTCTACCAATCGATCCCAACTTAGAGTAATTGCTACAAAACTACCCTGTTTTAACGGTTTAGCTAGGGAATAATCAACAGAACCTCCAACATCGATTGTGCGATAATCCCAACCAATAGAGGACACCGCAGCTGATGGCTGCCATTGACCAGCATTAAATTGCTGATAAGCACGAAAAACATTCAAATGACCTGCTCCCATTTGGGCATTCAAAGGAATTTTTGGATCTTTGTAAGCATCAGAAGCCAGCCAATCTTGATTTTGTTTATCAATTAATGTCCGAGTCATTCCCAAACGCAAACCATCGCCGCTATCTTGGATTTTGTCTGCTGAATTGAGCAATACAGCTTTCATCACTTGATGACGCCGAGAATCTGTACTCCAATTGGGTTGTTTTGTTCGCAACTGTCGATCGCCAAGTTCCTGCAACAAAGCAACACTAGCAGTAACCTGAGGTGCTGCAAAACTTGTCCCCGTAACCTTGTTTAACTTGCCATCTGGATTAAGTAAATTGATGTTACTACCAGGAGCAACTAAACTGATAGCCCGACGCCCACCAATATTAAACTCCCTACCAGCTAGCCGCCCAGTTACTCCTTGATTTGCACCAGCTAGATTAGCAACATCTACTTTATTAAAAACTCCCCCCCTGCGGGATGAAAAAGCCACGTTCATTCCGTTAAAATTATCTGTAGGAATGGGAATACCGCCCTTTCCTTGGTTGCCGGCGATCGCATACAAAACATCATGAACGCGACCAGACCAGTCAACACATAAAGTTAACAAAGCATTGCCGTCTAGAGTCGCCTGCGGTCGAGGATCGCGGCTCAGAGGTTCGCCAAAACTAAAGTTAATCGCACGGACATCGCCACTATTTTGCAGTGCTACGTGCTGTGCCGATAAGCACTCTTCTGGCTGACCCATATTTTTAGTTGAACCAACAGCAGACGAGTAAAGTCGCGCTCCCGGAGCAACTCCTGGTATGCCTTTGTCTCGACTCACCATCACACCAGCAACATTGTAAGCATGGGGGTCAACACCGCTATTAGACTTAGCTGGCCCGTTGCGTAAGAACACCGCAGCTAACGATATGGCGCGGTTTTTAGAAACCGCCTTATCCCAGCCAAACATTCCCGGCCGACCGATTTCTACTTGACCAATAGCAATCTTGCGACCGATTAAATTATAAGGACTTTGGTGTAACTTGAGAGCGTCAATGCCGTTAGTTCCCAAGGGAGACTCTAAAACTGAAGCAATTACCGGCGCACTCAGACACGAAGCACTCAATCCCCAAATTATCCAGCTTAGTTTTTTAGTCATTAGTTATTAGTCATTAGTCATTAGTCATTGGTCAAGAGTTAGGAGTTATTATTGTTCCTCTGCTCTTTTGTTATCTACTCCTGCAAAAAGGCTGGGATCGAAGTTATAAGTCTTGCTCAATGCTTTGTTACAATGATTACAGACGAGGACGCTTAAAAATCCACTAGCCATGACCCAAAACCCATCTCAAAAGCCCATTGTAATTTCTCCATCTATCCTATCAGCCGATTTTAGCCGTCTGGGTGACGAAATTCGCGCTGTAGACGCGGCCGGAGCAGATTGGATTCATGTTGATGTAATGGACGGTCGTTTTGTACCTAATATTACGATAGGCCCTCTGATTGTGGAGGCGATTCGTCCAGTTACAACGAAGCCACTGGATGTCCACTTGATGATTGTGGAGCCAGAAAAGTATGTAGAAGGATTTGCTAAGGCGGGTGCTGATATTATTTCTGTACACGCAGAACATAATGCTTCCCCACATTTGCACCGCACTTTGGGACAAATTAAAGAACTTGGTAAGAAAGCTGGTGTTGTACTCAATCCTGGCACTCCTCTGGAGTTAATTGAATACGTTCTGGATTTGTGCGATTTAGTATTGATTATGAGCGTAAACCCCGGCTTTGGCGGTCAAAGCTTTATCCCCGGTGTGTTACCCAAAATCCGCAAGCTGCGCCAATTATGTGAGGAACGCGGTCTCGATCCTTGGATTGAAGTAGATGGTGGTCTAAAGGCAAACAATACCTGGCAAGTTTTGGAAGCTGGAGCCAATGCGATCGTTGCTGGTTCGGCTGTATTTAACACCAATGATTATGCACAGGCTATTACAGCAATTCGCAACAGCAAGCGTCCTACCCCAGAATTAGCCAAAGTTTAATTCATTTTTACATTGACTATACTTTACAAAAGCTAGGTTGAGCAGATTAATTGCCCAACCTATTTTTATTGTCAATAAAAAACTGGAAGTTATTCAAATTTTCAACTTCCAGCTATTGCAATATAAATTGAAAGTTGATAAACCATAGATAATCCACGTTGGGAGGACTAGGATTACAATAGTCGAAAGAGAAGCGCGTGAGCCACTAGTTCTACCAGCCAAAACAACATCACCGAAACTATTTCTATTTCCGTTCTTGGTGTTGATGCTAAGCGTTTGCTTTATTAACTAAAGCAACACCAACCACAATATAGAAAGCTTTATCAGCATGACTAACACCGTCTGCAACTCAGTGAAAGCTGTATAAGATTTGGTTTGGGGGAAGCCACCTCTCCAAATTCTCTTTGCTTGGACTTTCTCGGAAAAAGAACCACCATTAGCAACGGTTGGTTTATTGGTCTTGGCGTAAGAATTATCTAATACATGAAATGCTGACTATTTTTATAATCAGTTTGGTATATTTCATGTTGAGAACTAATGATTGATTTTATTTTTTAAATTAACTTGCTTGCCAGTCACCTCTATTTTGATTGAAGTTATTATTTTTAGTTTACCAATCTCGTCAGTATAAATTTGCCATTTTGGCAGATTTATACTAATGTGGTTTGATTTGTTAACTTACAGTGGATTGCAACTTTGCGAAGTACAGGTAATTGTAAAGGCGTACCGCTAAGAGCAAACGTCCCTACTGGCATACTTCGTTTACCTGAAAGACGCTGTATTTACGCAGGTAGGGAATGGGGAGTACGAATTTGATTAAACCTTGTTTGTAGAGTTAGAATCAGCTTTTTCAAGTTGAAGCTTAGTTTTTGAGGCAATCAAATAAAAGTTCTATATGAAAAATCTGCCATCCATTAAAAAATGGTATGGCAGTAGCTGAGATTAATCAACTCTCAAGTGAAATCTATTGATGCAAAATATTTTTTCATTCAATCTCAAGTATCTCAAATAAATATTTTGAGTACTTCTTTTATTTTTGGTTGCACTGATTGATATTCTTTAATTTACTGTGCCAGCCTGCGATCTAAACTACTACCACGGATTTCTGTTTTTTGCTTTCCAACTACTTCAAGATAAGGTATGTCTTTAATTTTGGTTAAGCAAGTTGATGATACATTGCTCTCAGATCTGGAATCCTTGGACTGTTTGAGCAGTTTTATGTTTTCACTTTGCTGTTGGTTTACTCTACTGGATTGAGAGTTTTCTTTTAACAACCGATTATAAGTACGATATGGAATGTAATGAAGAGGATTATAACCAGCAAATCGCAGCATTAAAACACACGCCCAGGAATACTTTCCAGCCAAAATTGCTTCAACTACTTTATCAAATTGTTGAGCCTTCATTGTCTTGTCTAAGTTACTACTAATACTAGCAATGTCTTGATTCATAGTTTTTAGTTCTCTTGGGTGAAGTAAACTAGTTTGGTTTGGAGCAATTTTTGGTGTTTCAATTAAGGCTTACAAACTAGACTAGCCTTTTTGCAACTGTTTAATCGCTTGGCAGAAGTAATCGATAAACAGCGATGTTGGATGTTGATAGAGAATAAGCATTCATCAACAGACGTGTAGATAAATTTCCCAAATTATCACTGGCGATCGCTGCTTTCAAGTCTCGGCATAACTACTGGTAGATGCAGCTTTGTCCTCTTATAACTTTCTCAACCCCTAATTAAATCAAATTTTGTGGGTTAATTCTTGTATAAATAACTACTAGTAAAATACAATCATTTCCGGGAAATTTCTAAACTTTTTAAAAGTACTCCAAAAAATTATTTATCTTTGGGTATTTAAAATGCCATTTGTATTTATACTATTTTTTACCGTTAATGTCACCTGCTATCTTAGCAGATTTATAAGTTAAATTTACTAAGCAATTTTCAATATTTATTTATGTGTTGTGCAACTTTTAGCTTTGTCATATTTGCTAATTAATGAGGGGTAACACCCCTCAGACAATATGAATTTTCAACTATTATTATTGTCTAGTAGCTAGATGATAATATCATTAACTAGCATCTTTAACAACATCATATTTCAGGAGTAGATATAGCCCTATCCCAAAAAATAGCGGTAAATTAATTAAATTATTTTTATATCTTTATAGCTAGACAAAGATTATTTTTTGCCTAAGATAACTGCTATGAAAGGATTGTGCTAAATAAAGTTTATAATATAGCAATTATTTATGAATTTATTTTTAAATACTAAAAAAAATTATTTGAAAACTTAACTATTTAGTGGCAGTCAATAATATTATTTTAATATAATTGAAAATAATATTAATAATATAAATATACAATATAAAACCTATATTTTTTTAAGGATAGGTTTTATGTTGCTAAATATTAACTAATAAAATTAATTTTAAAAAAATATTTGAAATATGTATTTATGCAATATTTAACTATTGGAATAAATAATAATACCAATATAGTTATAATAGCGAAAATAAGGAATTAAAACTATAAATTAGTATAAATAGCTAATAAATATATTGTTAAATGAGATACCTCTGTTTTAAACAAGGTACGTTCTGTATGACCAATACTGGAGAGACGGAGGGATATGATGAATTTAGTAGGATATTGACTAATTTGGGTTAATTTGTCTTGAAATTAGCGTTCCTACTCAATAGCTAGGATTATATTGCTTGATTCTAAGCCAGAATCGTTGGCTTCTTAATCAGTGGGCGATGCCTGTGGTTTTTGCTAGCCTACGCAACTTTTCTCCTTGCCGGACAAATAGATTGGAAATTTCTTGCCAATAAGCTATCTACGGGTTATGATATGAGTCCAGCTAATTAAGGTTGCCTAAACTACTAGCACCTCATATCCCAAAGTTTGGGCTACTTCTGCTAAAACCGAAAGAAAACCCCTGTGCAGTCTATCCGCCCAAAGTAAGGCAAAGTCTAAATGTCTTGGCCTTTATGTTTGGAATATTGCCAGCTTTATTGGGAAAACAGCCTGGACAGTGTTAGCAATATTTATCGCTAAAGCTAGTAATATTTGCATTTTTTGAAACGTAGTCTTGAATTCTCACTCCTTTAACTCTTACCATTACTGAAATTTTCCTTCCCTTCCGGAAACACTCGGAAAATAAAATCACAAATGTAGACTCTGGCTTTTTACGGGATGTGAAAAACTAAGGAGTGGATAGAGACGCGATTAACGCTTGTCTGTACGGAGTGGGGAAAATGAGGGAAATGAAGATGTGGGGAAAATCCCTACAGGATATTGTTGGTGACTCAGGTGTCATACCCTACATTCACGCTTTTTTGCTATCCAACAGATGTAGAGACGTTGCAATGCAACGTCTCTACCAACGATTTTGTGGGGAAACGAGGGATCTTCCCTTCATTCGCCAACTGCATCCTGCAAGGAGAGAGGTTTTGCAGATAACACTGAAAAGTTAGCCATTTTTCCAGGTAATACCATTTCACAAAATTCTTGATACAAATCACTTTTCTTGCTCCCCCTGCCTCCCCTGCTCCCCCTGCTTGCCATTTGTATCAATCTTAATGTGAAACGGTATAAGGGGAGAGTACATTTGCCAAGTTAATTAATCAGTAAATAAATTCCCCAGACTGCCATTGGCCGCAGGTAAGTGCAGGCGCGAAAAGTGCCAGTTGCGGTGATGGCTTCAGGGGTGCGAAATTGCAGTCCATTGTCGTAAATTTGCTGCACTACAGCTTGGGTCAGCTTAAATGCTTCATCTTTCATTCCCATCTGCACAAGAAAAGCGGCCAAGCCAAAGTTTATTCCTGTCCAGACTTCCAAAGGATGAGTAGCTTTGGGGTTTTCTGGCGAACCATCGGGACGAACACCGTTAGCAGCACCAAATTTCCCATCACAGAATTTCAAAAAGCAGGCATCATAAACAGTTCTCAACGCAGACAGGGCGCGATCGCTCGGTACAATATCTGGTAGCCCTAGCAATCGGGCGTAGAACTGTCCGCACAATTGATCCGCCATTACCACATCGGAACCACTTTCACTATCCAGCCGATAATACTGCCCATTCCAAAGCTTTTCTTGGTAGATTGGGCGGGATTGTTCTAACCAAGCTTCATAGGTGGATTTTTGAAATTCTAAGTCGTTGCGATCGCCAAGGTTGTGATTTAATAAAACTTGGCTAATGGCGATCGCAGCTTCTAGCGCCGCTAACCACAGTCCACCACAATAAGCGCTAACACCCTGCAACCGCCAGTCATCAAATGTTTGGTCAGGCGCACCAGAATTTTCGGGAATACCATCGCCATCTAAGTCAAAAGTTTTCAGGTAGTCGAGAGTCTTAACAACTGCATCCCAACAATCTGCCAAGAACTCCACATCCTCAGCACCCGTAAACAGAAAATCTCGGTATACTTGCAATACAAAATCGCTACCTAAATCTTTCCATAAATTGCAGTCTTGATAGCTGGTGTAGTTAGTCTTCTCCCAAACGTGTTCGTTAGGTGCGCCTAAATCGTGGGGTGTTGCACCAACAGCTTTACGAACTGCAAGCGGGCTTTCTGCCTTAATTGTCATGTAATAGCCAATGATTCGGGGAGTATCATCACCTTGGGGAATTGCCCGTGCAAATGCCCGTATCACTGATTTTTCCAATTCTGGAAACAGCATCAACAGGCCAAAAGAACCATACAACCGCACATCTAGACTTTCATACCAGCGATAATCTAAGCACTCTAGTACCGCAAACTGCCCGATGGGGTCAAGTTTTGATGCCGCACTCCAGAGAGTACCGCCACAGGTGAGGTCGTAAAGCTCATTAAATAAAGCCATTTTAAACCAAGAAGGCAAATCTTTTCGGTCGAGAATGGGTTGTTGCCAACTTTGAATTTGCGATCGCCAGGTTTGGTATTGTTGTAGAGCGGTAGATGCGATCGTCCAAGCATGACTACCATCTTTACCAAAAAAGTCTGTGTATCTGCGATAGTAATTTATTCCAGCGGCAAATTCTGTAATCGGCAAATCCCAAGCCAGGACAAAGGGGATTTCGAGACTTTCGCCTGGTTGGAGAGTAAAACGAATTGCGATCGCAGCTGCTAGTTGTGTGTTTTCTGCTGCTGGAGTTGTGTCTTGATAATTAGGTAAAGAACCATCACGAGCAAAGGTTTGCCATACATCTTCCCCCGTACCAATGGAATTCCAGCGCGTGTGATAAAATACTTCGACTCCTGGATGTTTCAAAGTTGCAATACACCAGGTTCCATCCCCTTCTTGCAATGGTTTGTCGCTATCAACCCGACCTAAAAGACAACCGAAGTATTCTGTATTTTCTATAATCTGATTGTAATTCCCTTGACTTTCGCCCCAGCGTGGTTGGTATTCATAAACTGGGCTACCATCATCGCGCACCCGCACTTGAGGAGATTTGAGGGCATTAGTAAACCAACCCACCATATTTTCCCAGGTAAACATGATGCCCAGAGTAATAGGTGCATTTGTGGGGTTGCGAGCATTCCAATGGAACACCGCCACAGGGTAACTAGTTTCTTGGTAATTGCCTGCCCATACAGGGGAAAACTGCTCGCAAGTCAACTGTGTTTGAAAAACATTTTCATACACAAACCAGCTACGGGGATACAGGGCATGATATTCGCCAGTTTGCTGTCGATTGATGGAGTTAAGTTCTCCAGTGCTGCCAGGATACCACTGCCATGCTTTGAGGCTACCATCCTCAGGTGCTTGGGTAGACAAAGCATAAGCTTGGGTAGATGTACCATTGGACTCAAATACACTAAATTGACAGGCGGGCGCGTTTTTGAAGATATGCTCGCCGCCATCAATGTGCCATAGATTAAAGTCTCCCCGTGAAGAACGACCGATGCAACCTGCACCAAAGCCACCTAATGGCGCACCATGCCAAGGCCCATCATCAAGATTACTTGCGTAACGGACAGTATAAGGTTTATCCCAGCCTAAACCGATGGGACGATTCCAAGTGCAAGAGGGAATTTTCGGGGAGGATTGATTTGTCATCGCCTGATGTCACTGCGTGGAGTTACGTCCATGAAGACTAGCGCGATGTACGGTTTTTATCAAGTAGCAAAGTAGTGGGTATGGGGCATGGGGCAAGTAGGAAGTGTGGGAGGTGTGGGAGGTGTGGGAGGATGGGGAAGCATTAATTCTCTTTCCCCCCACACTCTCCACACTCCCTCATCTCCCCAGTCCCCAGTCCCCAGTCCCACTTTCCCTATCAGTGCATTTCGTCGTATTCTGGAGTTTCAACTCGTCTTGCATCTACACGAGAAGCAGGCAGAAACTCAGCGCGACGTACTGGCACCAAGGGTGGTGTAGGGCCTTGATAAGGGTGAATCACTTGTACGGTGCGGGTTGGACGCTGCCGTGGTGAGAATAAAGCCAATACCCCAGCAACAACAACACCACCACCAATGGTGAGAGTTGCGCCTCCCACTGCCCACAGCATGGGTGAAGACCACCAGGGACTTTGTGGCTGGAATGCTGCTACTTTTTGTTGGTTATTCTGCTGAGCTAATTGCCACTGCTGCTGAGTATTGAAATTTTGGACTTGACCTTGGAGTTGTTGGTTAACCAACTTCAGCTGTTCGTTGTCCTTTTTCAAACTCTCCATCTGCATGTTCAGCTTTTCCATTTCCAGGCGCTGGTCAGAATTGGGAGCAGTTGGGGGCTGATTGGGATAAATTGGTTGTGGTTGCCCGTAATACCCTCCTGGGTATTGTACTTGTGGCGGCATAACCTGGGGCGCCACCACAGTATTCGGCATTTGCGGAGCAACAGCGAAGTTAGGTTGTATATTTGTTCCTTTGAGCAATACCAGAGCCGCCAACCCAGCCACAGCGACCCCACCAATAAATGCCATACTCTCACTCATCGCCTTTGCCCCCCAAATGCAATGTAACTATAACCATCTGTGAATGACTCACTCTCACACTCATAAATTTTGACCACTTCACATAATACTCAGACTATAAGCGACTGTATCAGCTAGTTTTTTTACATCTTGATATCTGATGTTAATATTCAAGACCAGAACAGTCAAATTGTCTACTAAACTTAGGATAAAAAAACTACGCTGTTACACTTTTTTAATCTACTTTTTCCCTCTCATCAACATGAGTATTTGTGCTGTTGGTGGTCTTGATGGCTGCTTTGAGACTTTGGCAAAATTGAGCGATCGCATTTAACCCCTGTTCTGGCGTGCCTTCTGCTAACCGCTTCACAAAAGCACTGCCCACAATTGCGGCATCTGCGCCCCATTCCTTTATCTGAAAAGCTTGGGCTGGTTCGGAGATTCCAAAGCCCACACCGATGGGTTTATCAGTGACACTACGAATTTGTGTAAGTAAATCTGACACTCGCGTTTGGATTTGGGTTCGCATTCCCGTCACACCTGTGACGCTGACTAAATAAATAAATCCTTGGGAGGAACGGGCAATAGCTTGTATCCGTTCGGCAGAACTAGTGGGGGCTATCAACAAAGTTACATCGATTCCGATCTCACCAGCTGGTTTGAGTAAGCCTGCGGCCTCTTCTAAAGGTAAGTCCGGTACTACTAATCCTGCTACTCCAGCCGCAGCAACTTGCTGGAGAAATTTTTCAATCCCACGGTGCAAAATTGGATTGTAGTAGGCAAATAGGACAATAGGCGATCGCATTTTGGGAGTAGTTGCTTGTAGCATTTCCAGCACCTGCTCGAATTTCGTTCCCCTTTGCAAAGCGCGGGTAGCAGCGGCTTGAATGACTGGCCCATCCGCTAGAGGATCGGAGTATGGTACGCCCAGTTCAATGATATCTGCCCCATTGCCATCCAGGATTTGCAACGCTGCTGCTGTTGTTTCTAAATCTGGGTCGCCAGCGGTGATAAAAGGAATTAAAGCACACTCACGATTGTGCCTTAGGGTTTCAAAGCAATCAGAAATTGCAGTCATTAGTCATTAGTCATTGGTCATTGGTCATTGGTCATTAGTCATTGGTCATTGGTCATTGGTCATTGGTCATTGGTTATTTGCAAAGGACAAACGACAAGTGACAAATGACAAAGGACGAAGAACAAATAACAACTGACCAATGATCACTTTACACCTGAGACTGCTCTTCTTGTTCTATCTCGGCTTGAATTCGTGCTAGTTCTTCGGGAGTTAGTTCTTCCAAGCGCTTTTGCAGAAATTCTTGCTCATACTGTTCCCGCTGTTGGTGGTAGGTCATTTTTTGTCCCACCGCACGGAAAAAATAGGTAGCTAACCAGCCAACTAACGCAGCCACTAGTAAGAGTTGGCTCCATATACCAGCTTGCTGATTATCGAAGCCGGCTAGGTGTAATCCTACATACGCCAAGCCGCCGGCAATAAAAATGCCTAAGCCAATTCCAATAGCGTCAATCCGTCGCATGAGAGTTATGACCTACCAATCTCGTTAAACTTCAATTTGTCGCGGCCGGGGTCGAAAATTTGCAAACGGCGATAAAACCAATAAACCCGGAAAGAAGAAGAACACCAAAAAGTACATAAACACACGCTCGATGGAGCTAGCCACGTACCAACGCTGCTTCAGGTAGAGCAAGACAGCGATCGGGATTACTAGAAGGTAAGCTCCAGCCAAAATCAGATACAGCAGGGCGACGATCATAACTTTTTTGTCTAAGCATCTATTTCTCATCATAGGGCGAAGAGCGAGACTCAGGGAAGTAGAGTCATGATGCTTTCAAGAAATAGAGGGGGTAGGGAGATGGAGGACGTTTGAGGCAGGGGAAAAGGTTAAAGGGAAAAGGAATAAATTTAATCTTACCCCTTTCCCCATACCCTGTTTGTCCCATACCCTACTCAGCACTCAAAGTATTTTGAGAAAAACCGCTAGCAAAATTGACATATGTCCAGTGTATGATGCTATGATAAATAGCCCAGTAGCAAATCAGTGCTATTGTCAGACCATTTGAAAAATTTTTATCCGAATTGGTTAGGAAAAAACAAAAAACTTCCAATTGGAAAAAATATTTTTAATCTAGTTGGACAAATGACACAATTGGTGCTGGAATAGATGAGGAGGTATTTGCTGCCTTCACAAAATAAATAGTTACCGAACACCTGCGGGGGTGTGGCGGAATGGTAGACGCTACGGACTTAGATAACTGAGCCTTGAAGGAGAAACCCCTCAAGTGGAAGCTCTCAAACTCAGGGAAACCTAAATCTGGTAACAGACATGGCAATCCTGAGCCAAGCCGAAAAAAGTTCTGAGTGCTGAGTGCTGAGTGATGGATAAACTAAAAATTCATAACTCCTAACTCAAAACTGCTAACTATTCGGAAGGTGCAGAGACCCGACGGGAGCTACCCTAACGTAAAGTCGAGGGTAAAGGGAGAGTCCAATTCTCAAAACTTGAGGTGGCTGTTGCCATCAAGTAGCAGTGAAAACTGCGGGAGAATGAAAATCCGTTGACCGTAAAAGGTCGTGTGGGTTCAAGTCCCTCCACCCCCATTCAATTTAGACTTATCAGTTAGTGCAAACTTGTGACTTTACCCATAACTTTGCCGTAACGGCAAGCTTATGCTTCCAATAAAGGGTGGCAAGGTTATGGTTCCAAACAGATTTCTCTTCGCGCTGCCCTTAAAGCAGCGCGAACTTTTTTATCGCGAAAACATCCTGGTTTAGCCAATAGCTTTGAAATAGCTGCTTCACTAGGATAAATACCTTCAGTGTAAACTTGCCTAACAGCTAGTTTTACCTCCTCGCAACACTGGTCGATTCGTTTGAGGCGAGATTCTTTCATATACTTAACGTACTCGGCTGAAATCGCTCGGCATAGCTCTGGAAAATGCCTGTAGAGAACTCGCTTAGGATACCCAAGGCGTTTCGCTACTGCTGTCATAGGTAGTGGTTGTTCATTCGTTTGAAGCACATTTTCAAGTAATTTTTGAGTGCGATCGCTATCAAACTTTACTTCAAGCTTTTTTGTACTGCTATCTCTCACTTGGTTTTGAGGCGTAGCAGGAAATTTACTAGAATTGTCCTTAAGAGTCTCTTGAGTCAAAAAATCCAGCACAGATACCTGAAGAGTAAAACAGATTTTCAAAATCACATTCAGTTCTGGCAAGACTTTTCCCATCTGCCACATCCAAACCTTGTTTTTGGGAATTTCAAGCATACGGGCAAAAGCAGCTGTGTTTCCTTCAGTAAATTGGTTTACGTACCTACAGAACGCTTGAGCAACTATTTCCCTTTGCAAAGGTTTTGATAAGCGAGGCGTAGTAGCGAGTAACTCCCCAATAATCTTGATAACCCACGTTTGCCAAATAATCTCTTCCTTGCTTGGTGAGGTGTTATCAGAAGACGGGTAATCAGCAGTAATACCAAGCCATTCTAAGCAATACGGACAATAACCTGGTCTTGAATAGGAAGCTAGTGGAGGAATATCTCGTTTGCAGTGAAGGCATCGCTGGCATAAAGACTGATTGTGGCAATGACAAACTGTAACTGCCTCAAAAAACCAAATTAAGGGTTCGTAAATTACTTGATCTTTCGAGGAATACCACTCTTCATAACAGTAGGGACACCAAGCTCGTCTAGAACGAAGTAACTTTCTCTGGGGAAAGATATTAGTCCATGTTAGTAGAGTGAGGAAGCGCAAATCACTACGTAGAGTCATCGACTCTAGCACTGTGACTAAATCAAATGCCATCGTCCCTAATCCATTGAGTGCCCCAGTCAAGCTTCGCATTTCAAAGAGATTTGTAGTTTTGTAAGTTTTGGGTATAAAGGACACAAGTTCTCTGGATATTAAAACTTTTGGAGTTACACAATGGGCTTCTGCTAGTCGAGATATATAACCAGTTAAGCTTTCTACTAATGAAGTACCAATACCAACAGGCTCTAATTGATACAACCGACTACGAGATGGAATAGAAACCTTTTTTAAATCCCAACATTCGTATGTTGTTAATCCATTAGCTAACATCTTGATTCACTCCAATAGGATCTCTTTTGGGATTGCGTTTGCCAACTTTTCCTTGTGGAAGAGTCTTTTTTGGAGCTTCTTCTGGCTGTGCAATTGTCTTTGCTCCAAGTCCTAGAGCAGAGCGTAAGTGTTGCACGTCAGTTTCTGTTTCAGATAATTGTCGTTCGCCCTCTTGAATTTCCTTGAACATTCTCTGACACTGAGCAACCGACCAAGCACGTTTTTGTAAGTCTTTTAAAGTGACAGTTGTTGCTTCTCGATCCAGAGCATCTTTAAGAGCGCGTGTTAACCAATTTTTCAGTATGCCAACACATCCTAAAGTACGTTCATAAAAATATTCCCAATGAGTAACTAAATCTGGAGGCTCTACAAGTGGCATCTGCTGTTGGAAAGTCAACAATACACTTTTAAAAGCCTGTACGTCTTCTGGGGTGTCAGCACAATAACGGCGGAAATGAATATCGACGCTACGGCGTGAGAGTTGACCGCTTAAATTACGGAATGTTAGTAATTCGTATGTTCCTAAAAGGCAATGCAAGATGCCTGTCATATTTGCCACAGATTTGAGGCAGTCTAGCTGATCTTGTAGCTTGTGTCCGCTTGCCATTTTCCCAAAATGTTGCGCTTCATCTATGAAAAATACATCTGGATGGCGATAGCTGAGAGCGTTTTCTAAAGCTCTGCGTAGAGCAGGTGCGACCACTTTCGGCTCAACGTTAATTTTTCCGAAAATATCACGATAGATGCCTCGTACACCGTAATTAAACTTGTGATCGATTAGCGGTTCTTCTAAAGCTATTAAGGCGCGTGTGTAATAATCTTTCCAGTTAAAGTTTCTTGATTCTGGAGCTACAGCCTCAACTCCAACAACAGGAACGCAACCGCGATCGCTTTCCAACTTAGGTAATGCTAACTCTGTTAATTTCTGCTCAACCCGCAGTCTTAAAGTTGTTTTACCGATACCGCTAGGGCCATAGACAAAAATAAATGACGCACCTGCTGGTTCAGCAATTGTCCGCACTAGAGTTTCATACACCTCTTTGAGTCGGGGATGTGCTACCGTGTAATTCTCGAAATAGGCAAGCCTTTCTGTGGCAGATTGTTCAAGGAGCTTGAGAGGAAATCCGGTAAATATTGTCATAACTAAAACTCCTCATAAACTACAAGTGTTTCTGGAGTGTTTGCTTCAACTTCAGTCACTTGATTGTCGGTATTACCAAAAGGAATTTGAATAACTTTTGGTTCTTCGTTGCGACTCTTGGTAGCTTTTCCACCCTCAATTACCCTAAAGACTTCCTTAGCTTCTGCATCATAAGAACGCTGCTCTAATAAGGCTTCTTGGGCTTCTACCGAAGCTAAAAACTCCGCTAGATTCTTGGCTGAAACTCTTGATTGTCGTGCATGATTTGAGGAGCGTTTGCGTAACTCTGCACTAGCTAACTTCAGTTCTTTTTCTGAACGACCTTGAAATTCTGCATAATATTGAGAAATGCACTGTACCCATAGCCCTCGAACAAAGGCGTAAGCGATACCAATATCAAATGGGTCGTATCTTACCTGGACAGAGGTATTTTCAATTTGCGGGTCACGAAAACTATTAGACCAGTAATAGATTGAGTTAATTTTTACGCCGCTTCCAGATTGAACTTTCGCCTTTCCCTCTGAGGTTGTAGGTAAGGTAAGAATCTGAAAGTTTTCATCGTAAGGAATCATGCGGTGAAGCCGACTACCGCCGATCGCTATACCAGCAGCAAAAGCATCCCTCGGACTCTGGAAAAGAGCGGGATGTTCATCTATATCGTAAACTTCGTAAGCCCAAGCGCAAAGATATTCGTAAATCTTGCCCAGTGTCCAGATAGCTTGATTTTTAGGGTTAACTGACTTGGTTACTTGGCGAATGTTACGAGTTATCTGTGTATTGCCGAGTAGGTTATGAATAAATTGAGTATTGGAAGTACCAAACAGACGTTCGCATACAGAACCAAACCGCGCTTTGGCAGGAGGTCGATTTTTTTTCGTACATTCAAAAGTAGCTAATAGCGTTTCAAAATAAACGCTATGAAATTCTGCACCGTTATCTACGACAATTATCTGTGGTAAACGGTTGTGGCGTTGAACGCACAATCGTAACACCATCAAGCAAGAGCGATAGGAAGGCGAGTCAAAAGTCAAATAAACAGCTAAAAATCTTCTGGAATAAGCATCTATCAAAAAAGTTGCCCAAGGTCTACCCAATGAACGACCAGTACGGGAACACACCAATTCAACATCTAATTCTGTATGGTCAATGTGAGCAATTTCAAATGGACGATCGCCATGCCTGGGCGAAGTCAGGTTCAGTTCCCAATAAAAAGTTTCTTGCTTGTATGCAGCCCGACGACCTTGGCGTTTTTTGATTTGTTCGTAACTAGAACGTTTTTTTATTTCTTTTGTAAACGCTTTATAGCTTGGAGCAATTGCACCTTGTTGTTCACAAACCCTGACTAAAGCACCATGTACCTCCCACATTTTCTTTTGTTTGAGGGTTTCATAGTCATCAAGGATAAATTTTTCCATCAGCACTAAGGTTTCTTCTGGCAGTTTTCGCGTGCGATTGCCTTTAGCACTGCGATACGAGAGAAGTCCGATATAACCACAACTATACTGTTGTTGTGCTGCTAAATACTTCAATTTCCAATGGCGAATAGTCCTCTCTGGGACTGTTTCGTTTTCAGGTGGATTCCCATTTAAGTATGGCTCAATAACTTTGTAGCGGCAAAGGGCTTCTGCTTGGTCTTCAGGGCTTGCTTTATAAAATTGCTCCCAAGATTCTGCTTTTATATCTGGTGCTTCAGATTTTTGTAAACTTTTTATTTTCGCTTGCTGAACCAGATTTAAAAATAAAGTCTTTTTCAGTTGAATTAATTGCTCAAGTTCGTCCTGTAAAGTAACTTCAGTGTCTCCAATATGAATGATACTTAAGCCTTTACCATCCCAAGATATTGATGTACCAGGAGAAAGGTTAATCGCAGAAAAACTCATGAGAGTTAATGAAGTTGTTGTCTTTAGCATCAAACCATAGGCAGTAGCTGTCTGCTTGTCGGAAAACACACAAACTCGTTCTGGTTCAGCTAATGGTGCAACACTTAAATCAACGTATAATTGCTCTGAGGCAATCAAAGCATAAATGTCATCTGCACTAGCTTGCGTCCCATAATTTAGTAGTTCAGCCAAGGAAATTCCTGGTGAGCTTGATACTAACTGCTGAATTTCTGCATTAGTTGCAGTTTCTGACTGAAGAGACTCGACTCGAAAATAATCTTCCAAAAAAATTACGTTGCGCTGGATAACCCAATTAATTTGAGTGTCTACACGTAGGCGGTAGTAAAGCTCAAACTGTTGTGCATAATTTTCTCCTGGTGGAGTGCGCCATCTACCTTCAGAATCGCAAAGATAGCGGTTTGGACTTTTTTCAGCTAGCTTTTTTAGTTCCTCTTCAGTTTTACATTCCTCCCAACCAGCACAATCTCTTCTAATCACGAAAAAGTCTGGTGTATGCAACACCCCTAAGTTTCGACCATTTTTCCCTTGATAGTCCAGTTTAATTGGAGAGGGTTGGTCATAAAACTCTAAAACTTCCTCATCATGCTCAAATTCGTAGATAGTAGGAAGTTCAACACGGTGAGACTCAAATTGAATAGTTGCTCCCATTTTGCGACTGGGATAACGTCCAGAAACATTTTTTCGTCCACTTCCTACGCGGCGGGATGGTTCTGATAAGCGGATTTTTTCAATTAAATTTTGCGTTTGTTGAGATAGATGAAGGCGACAACACCAAGCATCAAATTCTGCCTTTGACAGCATGGATACCTCCTACTGATTAATGATAGTTAGGTGGCTTCATTCATAGGAACAAACAACCAACAACGTCCTTTTTTCACGTCAGTGCGCTGCCAAGCAATGCTATCTGGGTCGTGTTTTTTTGCCCATCTAGGAAATTTTTCTTTGTTTTTATAAAAGATGGAGCGAAGCGTATCCGGCCTAACCTGTAATCTTTCTGCTAGTTCATCTGAGGTCAGTTCCATATTTGGATCTGCGGTTTGCAGTTCTGTTGTTTCTCGCACCTGAACTTTATAAGTATCTGCAAACTCTAATGTGCGATTGTCAACAGGTGCTGGTTTTAGAAGAAGTATGTTTGTCTTTGAATTAGAATCGGAATATGACAGCAATTGTGAGGCTGAGGCAGGTATTTCTCCTGTTTTCACGTATTCGTCTATTATTTCGGCTTGTTTGTCGGCTAGCTTTAATTCATCTAAGGCTTTGTCGTTTTTGTGCAAAGTCTGTGGGGGAAAGGCTTCTGCCCCACGAGCTTCATTAGTTTGCGTGGTATTTGTACTTCCAATATTAATTGGAGGGGAAGAACTCAAAGGGAGCGCTAGCTCCGATAAATGCGGGCTATGTTGATTACTAAGCTTCTCTTGCGCTGCTTCTTGGCTATCAGCATTTGTATTTAAACCCTGCTTTAAATGGATGATGAGATCCTGAAGTCTATCTCCCTGATAAAACTGAAGCAGTTTCTCAGCAGCCTTTTTTGGATTGTCCATTCGTATGGACTTGGAACGGTCTTTAACCCCCAGCCAGTCTTTTACATAGTTATTAATTTCGCGGCTATATGCTGGCTCCCTATCCTCATCTTCAGGAATTGGGTTAGTATATATGTACTGCCTAAGTCTAATTCCAATCAAATCTCGCTTATCTACAAATTCCCGTTCTTCCGCTGTCAAGTTTTCGGGGTCTTTGATCTCACGTCCTAATTGTGCTGCAATATCTATTGCTATTAACCCACAGTCTAATAACTCGGCAACTTCTGGAATAGCTTCTGCTGCGCGGTTTGCGGCTCTAATACGTTTTTGATGGCGTTCATCTAGCAACTTCGGGCTATGATAGCCCGAAGTTTCATCAATCAAGTCAGTTCGCTCTCCCTGACGAGACTCACAAATAATTGCTCGAAACTTCCTTTGTACCTCTGGGTCTGCTTGTAGAACTCGGTCTATAGTCTCAACACTAGTTTCTAGACCATTTGGACGTTTAGCGGCAATAAATGCCCGAAAATTTTCAGCATCCGTGCCTTTGGTATAACGGCAGTAGTAAGGGGTAACAACTCCCTTTGCCACATAAAGACACTCCCATAACTTGTTATCAATGATTTCTTTGATAAAGTTAGGAATCTGGTCAACAAAAGCTAAATCTTTACCAATTCCAGAGGCTATACCATCAGAAACGAAAAAAGCTCTGACTGCTTGATCATGCTGTTCAGTTGGCAATCGGTCATTATCAGACAAAACTTTTTGAACAACAGCACTATCTGGTAAATGAGATTGGGTTGGATCAATAGTGTGAAAATTGTTGTGATTCATAAATCTTCAATCCCTTTTATTTTTGTTGGTGCATCGGCAATTCGCTCACATAGCCACTTATAAATCCTTTCCCAGCCTTCATGTCCAATAAAAGTATCGTTTTGAACGCAGTTTCTACGTTTGGCTATGGAGTGAATTTGTGCGACTTTTTCTTTCCTTTCTTCTTTGCTGGCATTGCCGTATAAGATGTACACTAGACGATTAACTTTTGTATCGGCTTGTCTACGGGCAAAAATAATTTTTTTAGTGGGCAAATAGTCCCCATACTCGGAAGGAAATCCATCAGGAATAACAGTAGATGAAGAACCTTGATCAGCTAACATTTGATCTACCAGCTTTTCATATTCCATGCGGTAGAGGTTAAATAAACCCTTGTCCTCCATTAGCATTTGCGCTAAGTGAGCAGGGGTTTTATGCCAATATCGCCCAAAAGTTGTATTTGCTATCATCCATTCAGCAACATTTGCATATTCAGATTCAATTTCCTCACCATCTACAATGTGAGTTCCAATTTCCCCTGTAGAAGCAATGGGCATAAAATTAAAATTTAGTTGCTGACTACCCTGAGAATCTCCTTCTCCGTTTGTTCCCCCTCTACTCTCCCTACCTTCGTTTTCTTCCCTTTCTCTTACAACGTGAGCAATTTCATTTAAGGCACTTATAGCTAAATCTACCAACTGTGGATGAGCCGGAATTAGTGTTTCTACAAACTCAGGAGCATTTTCAGGGAAACAACGTAATAAACGCCCTAAATCTTGCATGAATGACAGAGTGGCACGAATATTGGTGGCATGAATGCGATATTTCAGCCGTTTAATGGAAACACCTTCACCCAACATTCCCACTCCAATAATCCAAGACCGCGCACTGTGTCCAGTTTCTGCTGCAAACTGTTCAATCTGTTCACTGGAGTCTTGCCCTAACCTAGAGTTAGAAGTTGAATTGGGATCATCGTCCCTAGACACGACTACTAGGGCATCTTCACCAGTAAGACTACGAATGCGTTCTTTCATTTGCCGTGCCGCCGCAATCGTTGGAACTCTTACATAAGTCGCACATTCAGGAAGTCCCTTAGCTCGGTCTAGTTTCATCCGTCCATGTGCCCACAAAATTGCTTCTTTAACCCAGCCACCTTGAACATCAATGGCTGTATTTAAAGCATCAGTTAAATCTTGCTCGTTGGTTGCGTTAGTAAAAGTTCTACCATTGAAGACAGCGCGACCTCGACGGTAATCAAATTCTCCTTCCATAGTTACAAATGCAAAGGTAGGAATTATTTCATCGCTCAGGGCATCTGCCAACCTATACTGAAAGTCAGGAATACACTGATAAGCGTTTTCTTCTACTGGTGTATAAGTCAACCAGTTACCCAAAATTCTTCTGTTATCAGAACGGAATGGTGTACCAGAAGTCATCAATCGGTGAGAAACAATCGTATCTGGAAATGCCCTTTCGCAAGCTTGACCAAAAGCTAAGTCAGAACTAGTATGGTGAACTTCATCAAGAATCAGAAATACTTTGCCAGCTACAGTTCGGGACAAATTATTCAGCAGCAAGCTAGAGTTATTGGAGTAACTGAGCCATTGATAACTGACCACTAAACCGTGATAATGTTGTTGTAGTAACTCTTCTGGCGTGGGTAGCCTGCCTAAACTTCTAACAGTTCCTGAGTAAAAAAGATTAAGACCAAAGAGGTTGAATGCATCTTGAGCATATTGCCGCATTAGGTGTTCCGCTGGAACAACAACAACCAAGAAGCGCCAATCCAGAACGTTTTTGAGAGAGTCGAAAGCATGTAACGCTCCAGCGGTTTTCCCTGCTGATGTACAGGCTTCAAGCAAAAAATTCTTTTTGAGATTTGTTTGATAGGCTCTTACAAATCTTTCTTGCCAATCTCTTGGCGCAAATCTTTCAGGCATAGTTTTACTTCACCCCTGTATTTGGCGTACTTTTATATGATTGCTGGCTTGACCGGATCTTTTGTATCTCAAGAATATCACGGTCGTATCTCAAAAGTAATATGTCAAAAATTGGTAAAGATAAAACTATATCAATCAGATTGTCCCAAACTATGTTGGAAGCCCTGGATGCTCGTGCCATTCTTGATGATAAAGACAGGACTCAAGTAATTAGGGCGGCAATCGCTCGGTATTTAGATTTACCAGAAGATTCGGTTGAAGACAGAGTGAACTTGTTGGAGGAGGGTATAGAGAAGTTGCACGAACAAGTTCAACTCACAGAAGAAAGAACTGACTTGCTGGAAATGCAGTTTAGCGAGTTGAGTCGCTTAGTAACTATGTTTATAGGGCGGCAAAAGAAATAAAATTTTATAGTTACTCGCGGCAAGCTTATGCTTCCAATCCTGACTTTAGGCAAACTTATGGTTCCAAAGGTAGAGAAAAGTTATAATTTATTTGACGCAATATCAAGCTTCACAGACCCTTCTGCGGCAAGCTTATGCTTCTAGTCTTGGCAAAGTTATGGGTAAAGTTACAAAACTGACTAATTTATCCAGGAAGGCAGGAGGCAGAGGGCAGGAGGCATAAGGAAAATTGCCCTCTGCTTGTTGCTACGACCAGAGGGAGCAAGGGTTTAAGACAAGAACACCAAATTAAAAATTTGGTGGCTCTCCCTATTGAGGGGTTACCAATCCCCAACTGAGGTAAAACCTTCTGCCTCCTGCTTCCTTCAATTGTCATCAGTGAGAATATCAGGCGATCGCACTAACAATCTTTGTATATCGCAGGTTTTGTTATCATACACTTACCCTGCTATTTGCAAAGTTTCACTTGGGATAAGTCTAAAAACAATTTATTTGGATAGAAGGCGGACATAGCAATAGCTGGATAAAATCAAGCTCAATGGTTGGATTTTGGGAGGTTGAAAAATTAGATGACAGCGCCTCAACCAACAGTTTTCACAAACTCCGATCTTTACGATCAAGATTTTTATTTGTGGATAGAGACAACTGCTAAACAATTAAAACAAGGCAGATTTTCTGAGGTTGATTTAGAAAATCTGATCGAAGAGATTGAATGTATGGGGAGAAGTGAAAAACACGCACTTGAGAGTAATTTAGTTGTTCTACTAATGCATCTACTAAAATATAAATATCAGCCAGAAAAACGCTCTAATAGCTGGAAAGCAACTATTAGAGAACATCGCCGCAGATTGAGAATAACTTTTAAAGATAGTCCTAGTTTAAAACCGTATTTCCAGGAAGTTCTACCAGAGTGTTATGAAGATGCAAGAAAGCAAGCGAGTGATGAAACTGGTTTATCACTTGATACTTTTTCTGTAGAGTGTCCGTTTACTAGAGATGAGTGTTTAAATGAAGAGTTTTTACCTGATTAGTTAAGTTCTAATTTGGTTAATTTTACAGCACAATTGGTGATTTCTTGGAGTCAGAATTGATAAGTAAAATAGGCTTTATGCTTAATCCAAAATGGTACTAACTGAAAACTTATCACTCGGTAAGGCGTTCGTGTAACCAAGCGAAGGCAGCACCAACGGTTTCAGCTAGAATACTAATGAGGCGATATAGAGCGATCGCACTAAAGACTAAAGCCGCTGGAAACTGGTGTCGCAAAAGTTCATAAGCAGTCGCTTCAAACACACCCAACCCACCAGGCGCACCCGGAATCACTAAACCGAGTAACCAAGCGCAACTAAAAGCCCCTAGCAATAAAGGAATTTGACTCCAATTAAAAGAATTGAGTGCAAATACAGTTAAAATAAACCCGATGCCACGCAAACATAAAAAGCCCAATTCCCCTAATAAAGGTCGCAGGGGATAGCGTTTAAGAGTTAAAACGGCACTTGGCTGAGTATTAAGATCGGATTTTTTTGCCTTGAGTTTGTATAAAAAGCGAATGGCTGGGTTTAAAAACCGGGGATGAACTGCACAAAGTACCACAGCTAAACTCAGCAATTGTAAGATTTGTATCGTTAAAGTGGTATTCTTTGCATCAAATTGACTACTGAATAAAATAATCAGGATTAAAGCAGCCGTCGCCATAAGCAGCGGTTCCAGCAAAACGCTTAAGGTAGCTGCACCGGCAGAAACGTTGGCATTTTTGGCGGCGAGAATTCTTCCGTAATAATGCCAGATATTACCTGGTAAATACTTAGCAATATTAGTTTTTAGGTAAACTTGGATGAATTGGGAAGATGGCACAGGTTGATTTAACTCTTGCAAAACCCAAGTCCAAACCCAGCCAGCCCAGGTATGTGCCAGTAAAGTGACAGCTGTAGCGATCGCCATTATTCCCCATCCTACCTCATCAATGCGGATAGCAGCCACTTGAACCCAATTATCCTTCAGGGCTTTCCCTAAAAAAAATATTGTTCCGCCTAAAATTATCCAACGTAAAAATTGTTTCATTAAATTAGTAATTTAACGGTAGAGTCACAATGGCTAAATACCTCAAATCTTACTACATATCAGCTAAATCTCTAAAAATTTAAAAGTATCAAAAAATCTCCTGTAATCTTTTTTACAGATAAACTATTATATTATTTTATATCTCTCTACAGTTAGATAAAAATATTATTTTTATGTTAATAAAAATGTGGCCTGCGCTAGAGGTAAAAGTTGTTTTATTCTTCCTATCTTGAAATAGAGGTTACTCACAAATTAACCAACTTAAACACCCAAAATAACTTAACTGAGTAATACCAATGATTCAGCTAAGACTTGAGCTTATTAATAGTTTGCTAAGGAGGACTGCGTGAACGCTGTAATAGCTTTTTTCAAAAAACTACGGCTGCGCCAAATGTTAACAATTTTTCTTGCAGGATTATTGTTAATAGTTAGCACTGCTTGTAGTACAGGAGATGCTCAAGGTGCAAATCCGCAAAATCCTGCTGTGCAAGCTGGTGGAGCCAACAATCCTTATAAGAATGGTGGAGACAAATACACTAGATCTTCCACCGATTCCAAAACAAGCGCAAAAACTAATTATGGACGCGACCAAGCTAGCCTAGAGTCAAGCTCACAATTATTGATTGCTACAAATGCAGATTCGGAAATACTTTATCCCGGTGCTGAAACACCAGTAGGTCGAATCAAGAAAGAAGCAGAACTTCCATTTATCACAGACAAGAATTTCCAACAACCGGAACCAGGTGGTTTGATTCAAAACGAACCCAGTGTAGGAACTCGCGTTAAAGAACGCCTTGGAAGTGTGAAAGAAACTGTTGAAGAAGCTTCCGGCTTTTTGAAAGACAAGGCAGATGAAGGAAGTGCTAGACCAGAATTACAAAAAAATCCAGCAAGAGGCAAATAGAAATTTTATTTTGTCTCAAAAGTTGAGATTTAAAATGGTTTGCAAATACCATCTTGTTTGAAGTTTAAATTAGTGACAAAAATGCAAGGAGTAAGAGTATGAAACAATTAGGTACTTGGTTGAAAAATATTCGTCCGCTGAAAGTTTTAGCTGCTTTTTTAGTAGGAATATTCTTGTTTGTGACCCAAGCTTGTGCTGCGCCAGGAGTAGCAACACAACCACCACAGCCTGATGCTCAAACGCCTCAATCAAATAATTATGTCAAACGCTACGACCCCACAAAAGATTATCCTCTCTCTGCACCCGCTGGTGGGATGAATAACTTCAGTGATGTAGATCCCAGAGGGGGATTAGGTGAAAAGGCAGCTAATGATAGAGCTGATGCGCTAGCGAAAAACGCTCAAAGAAAGATTGATGAGAAAGGAGTTAAAAATCCAGCAGAAGCTTTCCAGAATCTTCAAAAAACACCCGTTGGTGAAAGACTGAAAAATGCGGGTGAAGGTATTGGTGGTTCTGCTGAAGAATTAGGAGAAGGTTTCGCTAAGGGGACTCAACGTGGAATTGAAAACCTCAAGGGAAATACCCAGAATGCAGTTAAAGATTTGACGAAAAATGCTCAACGTGCTGGCGAAGATGCTAGTACCAATGTTCAACGGACTGCTGAAGATGCAGCTAACGCAGTGAACAGAACTGCCAAAAACATTGATTGAAATTAGTCGTTAGACTGGTGGCGGAAATCCAGTTTAACAAGCAACAATAAACGCACTACTCGTCAAAATTCAGGATGAATTTTGACGAGTTTTTATTTCATAAATAGAATTCAGGAGTCAGAATATAAGTTTTCTCTCCTAACCCCCACTGCTTATTGCCTTAGTTTATTAATTGCCAAACTAGGTTAATTTTGATTTTCTAAATACCAATGCTGTAGCGCTAGCCGTTGAATTTCCCGCCAGGGAATATTATGTTTTCGGGCTAATTCTGCACAATCTTCGTATTCTGGCTGGACGTTAGCAATAAGTTTTTCTGCCGATCGCCCTTTCCATGCCACTTTAACGCGCACTTTGCCATATTCAGTTTCCACTTGTTGAATTTCTCGTTCTAAAATGGCGCGTTGTTGATTAGTTCGCCGAATACCTAATGTTGTGGTTTCACGGAATATAACGGCTTCACAACTAAGTAAATTTTCTGGATGACAGATAACAGTCAGCAAAATTCCTGGACGGGATTTTTTCATAGCGATCGCTTGGGTAAAAACATCCAACGCACCAGCCGCAAACAAAGCCTCAAACACATAGCCGATGGCTTGAGGATTTAAATCGTCAATTTGGGTTTCTAATACCGATATGGTTTCCAGATTTAAGCTAGTTTCACCAGAATCACGGAAATCTGACTTTAAAATTGCGCTTTCGCCCACCCAGAGGCGTAAAATATTGGGGATGGGTAAATTTATGGTTCCTGCTCCCAATCCTACTTTCTTAATAGCGATGGGGGGCGGCGAACCAAATTCTCTGGCTAAGGTAGTGGCGATCGCGGCACCTGTTGGTGTCACCAGTTCTCGTTCAATGCCGTTGCTATAAACTGGACAACCCCGCATTTCCCACAGCTTTAATACTGCTGGTACTGGTACAGCCATTTGGCCATGCGCCGCCCTCACAGTACCGCCGCCAGTCGGGAACGCCGAGCAGTATAGTAAAGGCAATCCTGACTCATTGCTCTCAATCCCTAACCAATCCAACCCCAAGCAAGTACCCACAATATCTACAATCGCATCTACAGCGCCTACCTCATGAAAATGAACTTTTTCAGGAGAAATGCCATGCACCGCCCCTTCTGCTACAGCTAGCTGCCGGAATACCGCTAAACTCCAAGCTTCTGCCCGTGGCGGCAACCCCGCTTTGAGAATCATCTGCTCTATTTCTGGCAAATGGCGTCCGTGATGATGAGTGTGTTCGCCATCGTGGTGGTGATGATGGTCTACTAAATCCACATGGACTTTAGTTGCCTGCTGACCATTCCGTTGCACAAGTTCTGCCCTTAATTCATATTCGTGTTCAATTCCCAAACCATTCAGTTTTTCGATTAAATACTCCACAGGAACACCCAAACTGACCAAAGCACCCAGGCACATATCACCGGAAATTCCTGTCGGACATTGAAGATAAGCGATTTTATTCATAGTCATTAGTTATTGGTCATTAGTCATTAGTCATTAGTCAGTTGTTATTTCTCCCCCTGCCCCCCCTGCCTCCCCTGCCTCCCCTGCCCCCCTGCCCCCTCATCTAGTCCCCGCTATGGCAAAAATCTTCCCAGTTCATCCGGATAATCCTCAAATTCGCCGAATAGAGGAAATAAAGTCAGCGCTCTCTAGTGGTGCTGTCATGCTTTACCCTACTGATACAGTCTATGCGATCGGTTGTGATTTGAATGCCAAGTCGGCGGTAGAACGAGTGCGGCAAATTAAGCAGCTAGCAAATGATAAACCACTGACATTTTTATGTCCCTCGCTTTCAAATGTGGCGACTTATGCCTTCGTAAGTGACACAGCCTATCGGATTATGAAGCGCCTAATTCCAGGTACATACACGTTTTTGCTACCAGCGACTAAGTTAGTACCGCGATTGGTGCAAAGTCCCAAGCGGAAAACTACAGGAATTAGAGTCCCAAACCATACTGTCTGTTTGGCTCTACTGGAAGCTTTGGGCAATCCGATTATCTCAACTTCCGCACACGTGCCACCAGATGAAGGAAATAATGGCTTGGTTCACATAGATCCAGAGACTATTCGATCGCGGGTAGAATTATTTGACCGTTTGGACAAATTCGTAGACATAATTGTAGATGCTGGTGATGAACCTAAGTATGAAGTGTCTACAATTTTGGATTTAACGGGAGACGAAGCAGTAATGATACGGAGGGGTTTAGGTTGGGAAGCAGCGGCAGCGTGGGTATAAGGATTATATTTCATCAGCGCACTTATTGGTTTCGGAAATTGTGATTTAAATGACTCCAGTTTTGAAATTGTCATAATTAAACGTGATGTTTACGACGGGCTGCGCCTACGCAGTGAGTATAACAGGATGGTGGCAACGCTCGCTAGAGCAAGGCATTTAACAACTTTGAAGAAATGCTGCGTATCCATTTACTAGCCTCAATGTGGTGGTTTGTGGAAAAACCTACACATTGCCATAGCTACAACTCTTTCGTATTTCCTACAGTTTTAAATATGAGCTTTAGATGTGAGCATTACATGGGGCAAGTCTTGATGGATGAATGCCCAAAGATTCTCCAACCAAGACTAGCCTCGATCGCTGTGTCTGCGTTGTAATTACGGTGCAATACTACTCCCTGGAAAAGTCATGAAAGCTAATGTCGCCAATCTACCAAACTCTACACCAGTTTTTAACAACCACGTTTCTGGCGAAGAATTGCCAGCTAGCAGCAGTGACACTTTAGTGCAATTGCTGTGTGAAGAAATGCAAGGGCAAGTCAAAGCAGCACCCAGATGCGTACAAGCTTTAGCAAAGCGCATCGCCAAGGAAGTAGAACGCATTTGCGATAAAAGCTCCCGTATCCAAACATCCGGACAAATTCAGTCTTGGCAGATGACCTTGGCCAGACATCGGATGCAAAAGTGCTTGCGTTACTACCAGCTAGGTTCAAAACAAGGGCGGGTGGAATTACATAGCAATTTGGGTGCGATGGTTTACCGCCATGTAACTATATCCGGCTCTGAATTGGGTTTTGACGCTCGTTACAGCCTCATTGAAGATTTTTTACAAGCATTTTATATTGAAGCGATTAAAGCTTTCCGCCGCGAAAACGAATTACCTGAGGATCACACGCCGCGTACTCAGCTGCAATTAGCTGAATATATGGCGTTTACAGAACAGTACGCCAAACGTCGCATCAATTTACCTGGCGGTGCAAATCAGCAATTAATTATTTTGCGGGCGCAGGGTTTTGCTCGTCGTCAGCCCCAAGAAACTACTGTGGATATTGAAATGGCGGTGGAGTCTGCTAAGGGTGAAGAAGCAGAATCTTACCAGCGTAATTCGGCGGTACAACAACTGCGATCGCAAATGATCGCCAAAGCCAGTTTCGATCCTTCGGAAGAATCAGAACGCGATCGGGTCATTGCCGAATTGATGAAATACTTGGAGTCCCAAGGTCAATCTGACTGTATGGACTACTTAAGCCTGAAACTCCAAGACCTTTCAGCACCAGAAATTGACCAAATTCTCGGTTTAACTAGCCGCCAGCGCGATTATCTGCAACAAAGATTTAAATATCATGTAGAAAAGTTTGCCAAGCAACATCATTGGCAATTGGTACATCAATGGTTGGGTGCGGGTTTAGAGCAAAAGTTGGGTTTATCTTCTCAACAATGGGAAATTTTTATCGGTCAACTTACAGAACAACAACAGCAAATTTTACAACTCAAAACTGCACGGGAAAGCGACCAAGCGATCGCCAAAGCCATCAAATGCACTCCCAAACAGGTGCAAAAGCGTTGGACTCAATTATTAGAAATAGCATGGGCTATCCGCAACGGTAATACTGAAGCTCAGACAGGTTGAACTCGAAGGCAAAATTATTATTTCAATTAATAACTCACTTCGATCTAAATTATTAATACATTTGTATTTATTTAGTACAAAATTACCAAATTTTTGTACTCTAAACAAAAATTCATATTCAGCAACTGACCATTTATTACTGCTTCTATGGAATCCTAGAATAAGCGGTACTTTTGGCAGAGGAATTTAGGATGGCTCTGACTCAAGGTGGGCGGGCAAATAAAGCAGGGAAGATTCTAGAAATTAATGTAGAAGCAATTTTAAACGGACATAATTATTTCCAAGTTGGAAATCATGTCTCAAAAGAAATAGTCTTAAATGCAGCTTTATTGCCAAAACGCTATGGAAAAGAAGTTTATATTGGAACTGGAATTTATCATACTGATTTAAAAGTTGATTTTTACGTTGTTGGTTCACTTGCAATACCATCAGGTTTAATTATCGAGTGCAAATGGCAAGAAAGTCCCGGTTCAGTTGATGAAAAGTTTCCCTATTTAAATATGAACATTCAGCATTATTACCCTGCACCGACTATCGTCATATTAGGTGGTGAAGGAATGCGAGAAGGTGCAAGTAAATGGTTGAAAGCAAGAGTTAACGATAACCATAATTTATTGGCAGTTTATAGCTTAGACAGATTCATTGCTTGGGCAAATAAAAATCTTTAGAATCAGAATTCAGAATTCAGAATGTAATATTTGCTATACCAATTTTATGTGAAGCTGCACTAAATCAGTAATTCTCTGATTTCTGAATTCTGCTGATGAATTCTTAATTATTAAAAGATGTAATTAATAGTTCGTCGATCGCACCTCGATTTTTGATGTTCGAGTTAATTGAACGCGCGGCTTTAATTATGTGTATTTCAAAGTTGATATCTTCATAAATTTTTTTAATAAATTCACTATCAGAATTGCATACCATAACTTTGACGCCGCGGCTTGCCAACTCTGCACAAGTATCTCTGAGAAGTTCTTGATCTTTTTTAGTGAAAGAATTTGAACTATAAGAGGTAAAATAACTAGTTTCACTGATAGGGTGGTAAGGCGGATCGAAAAACACAAAGTCATCATTGCTAGTGGCATGACTTAGTACTTCTGTAAAATGTGCTTGTTGAATTTTAGCCTGAGAAAGTGCTGTAGAAGCAACTCGCAGTAAATTTTCAGGACAAATATTAGGATTGTCATATCTGCCTAAAGGCACATTGAAATTACCCTGGGAATTGACTCGATAAAGACCATTGAAACAGGTTTTATTTAGATAAATTAAACGAGCAGCTTTTTCTAAATCTGTACCACCAGAGTTATTTCTTACAGTATAATAATAATCTCTATTATGTCTTTTTTTATGCTCTTTTAGAAGCAAAATTAATTCATCAACGTTATCTCTAACGCAGCAATAAGTATTAATTAATTCGGCATTAATATCAGTTAAAATGGCTTTGCTTGGTTGCAAATAGAAAAAAACAGCACCGCCACCTAAAAATGGTTCATAGTAATTTTTATAATTTTTAGGAAAATAAGAAATATATTGCTGAATCAACCTACTCTTACCCCCTGCCCACTTTAAAAATGGACGCGGGCTAGTTTCTTTGGAGATTTGAATAACCATTTACTTACAATTTTACCGAAATAGTTGCGACTAAATATAGTTAATATAGCTAACGAACCATATTTTATATTAACTGGGTAATTTTTCCAGGCGCATAGATTACAATTAAGTAGATAAAGCATATCAAAACAAACGTAAGTCTATAGCAAGGCAGTTTAAATTCAAATGTTCGACGGATTTTGGGATAACGTCTTTCGCTACCCCCGCTACTTCATCACTGTCCTCTTAGGGGTATTTATTAACACCTTTGGGCCATTAGTGCCACTCTTGAAACGCCCAATCACCTTAATTGCGGTTTTGGGTTTGTTTGTTAGCGGTCTAGTGTTCGTGACTCTAACCTTACGTGCAATGCTGGGCTTGAGTACAATCTAAACTGGGCGATGCAGTGGTTTGTGCCCTAAAAACAGTTGTTTTTGGCGTTACTTGCCATAAGCTAAGTCTTATGACCCAGCTTGCGTTTATATTATGTCGTACAACCTCTTTTCGGAGGCTAAACTTTTATGGCTACAAATCGCCGCGTTTCCCGTGTTGCTGAACTGATTAAACGGGAAGTTAGCCAAATGCTGCTCAACGGCATTAAGGATGACCGTGTGGGTACAGGAATGGTAAGTGTTACTGATGTTGATGTTTCTGGCGATCTCCAACACGCCAAAATCTACGTCAGTATTTATGGTACAGATGAAGCCAAGGCAGAAACAATGGCCGGCTTAAAGTCAGCCACGGGTTTTGTCCGTAGCGAACTTGGCGCTAGGGTACGGCTACGTCGCACACCAGAGGTTATCTTTGTCGAAGATCGCTCTATAGAACGTGGTAATAAGGTACTGGCACTATTAAACCAGCTGAATAATCAGCGATCGCCAGAAAATTCCACACCAGTAGAAGACAGCACAGATCCAGATGACGACGAGTTCTCAGAATAAGTAACTCAAATAACAATGTAACTTCAGAACAAATCGATCTCAGCAAATCCGCAAAACACTTTACAGACGCGATCTGGTCGCGTCTGTTTTAATGTGACCATAAGCATAGGGCATGGGGAAAGGGAAAGGGGTAAGGGGAAAAGGGGAAAGATTAAATTTATTCCCCTTTAACCTTTAACCTTTTCCCCCGCTCCCCCACACCCCCCTTCTATAGATGTTTATCTAAAAAAAACCACGTAATATCGGCGTTGAAATTAGCCAAGTAATTGCGGATTTGTTTAAGAAATTGTTAACAGTCGCTAGCTTAAAAGCCTTCATAGTGTAATTTAGCCGTTAGTTTTGCCATAGTTTATACCCAAGTTGCTGCCAAATATCCTTATCTTGTTTACCCTGAGATAGATACCAACACTTCTAGATAGAGCTTTTAGGTAATTATTTTGATCTGTGAGCGATCGCTTTGTGTATTCTTCTCACTAGCCAAATCACCCTTCAAAGCACTCATAGCAAAACTTTCAGACCTGTTGAATAAAAGTTACATAACAACAAAAGCAGGTTTGGTTAATTACTTTGACATTGTTTTGTGAAGCGTATTTTTCGGAAATGTCAGCTTTTGTTGACTTTCTTAACATTTCTTGAGATAATTTCAGGATGTGTAGCGTCAAAATGAAATTAGTTCCGTATAGCAAACTACAAAAGCATAGCCACAAGTCAAATCTCTGTCATGTTTGTTCCTTATAGCTAAACGGGAACACTATCTAAGTGTTAATTTGTGAGTAAAAACCATGAGTGTGAATACGGTGCCTTCTATTAATTACTACTCTCTGGATATCATCCAAGACGAAGCACGCCGACTGGTGCAAAAGGGAATGGTCAGCCGACAACAGCCAATATATACACTCTGCCAATACATCCCAGCGAGAGAGTGGGTTTGCGTTGAATGTGAATTAGAAAAATGTGACTTTCTGTTACGCGATCGTATTGGTGATTTGATTGGTCGTGAAGAATGGGATAACGACTAATCAATGTTTAATTTCGGATTTGAGATTGGGAGTTTATTTTTGATGTGTGGATTTCACAATCAACAATTCGACGCCTAATCTGGGATAATCTCTGGCTTTTGGTAAGCATTGCCCAATCTAGAATCTTGCGTTTTTTTAATACGGAAACATTAGAGTCTCAAATTATACAATTTTTCAGGCAAGTTTCGGCATCAAAATTAATAGTTCTGGTGCTACAACTTGAGTCTAGTATGTGGATTCTGTTACCGGGGCGGTTCCCAATGTTGAACTGCTCCGGTAATTTTTCAAATTGGGGTATGGGGTATGGGGCAAACAAGGAGTGTGGGAGGTGTGGGAGGATGGGGAAGATGGAGAAGAAATCTTTCCTCCCTCTCTCCCCACACTCCCCACACTCCCCCATCTTCCCATCTCCCTCATCCCACTTGGTCTAAATACTGATTAATATCATCAATGATGCGAGTCAATTCGGCTTCTGTAGTTATGCGGATGTTGATGTTGCGAACAGTCAGTAGGACTTTGGCTGCGAAGGGACTCGGCCAGATATTAGGATTACAGAAAACTTCTAAAAAAACTTCGCCAGTGTAACGATATTCCAAAGGGGGTTGGGGAGTCGCTTTACCCCCGCCAGGAGTGGGTTTAGCAGCAACAGCTTTGAGGCGTTCCATTAACTGGTCTATTGCTGCCTTTAATTCTCGTGCTGCTTGGGGTGAAAAACTGAAGGACACAGAACCTTCAACTAGGTTGAGTGTTAGAGGAGTTGAAGACATTAGCTTTGTATTAAACTTCTGGATAATTACTAATGTTACTGGAATAAGTAGCCAGGGTTAGAGCAGTTCCCAGATAGGTAAGGTACAGAAAAAAAATTAATTACAGATGAATAGACCTGCCTTGAAAATAAGGCAGGAGGCAGGAGGTAGGAGGCAGGAGGAAAAGACATTTTCATTGTTCCTTGTGAGTTGCACTCATGAAGTCTCTTGCAAAAAGCAGTTTTGCACTCTTGTGGGAAAAGGTTAAAGGGGAAAGGGAAAATACCAAACCTTTCCCCCTTTCCCCTTCCCCTTTTCCTGACTTCTGCAAGAAGTCTAATATACACCGTATTTCAGTAAATGAGGTACATCGGTAGGGGCACAATATATTGTGCCCCTACAATTATCTCTACCTCACAAAGTAGCAATCTGCTGTAGCTCCTCGTAGGGTAGCACCCCTGTGCTACTTTATTCATTCAAATGAAAATCGCCATAGCATTTCGCCAATTAACATTCAAAATCGCAAGTATTAAGAGAGCAAATTATTAATACTGGCTGTTTAACTTGTCTAGAGTATTTGCAGACAAATCAAGTTAACTAAAATCTTCCTAGTATTAATGCAAAAAATATGCTGTCTTTCACAGGACTAATATCAATGTTTATCTAAATTGTAGCCTAGATTAATTATAAAAAATCTCAATAAATAGAATAAAAATGATCGGCTAAAGAGAGAATTAATTCTTACCGTGTAAGACTTTGATACATTTTATTTGTATTTATTGATGTTTTGAGTTTTACATTAGAACTCATAGAACTTGATGTAATAAATAATCTATGACTGCCGATAACCGTGCCGAAGTGCGAAAGGTTTTAATTATCACCCTACTACTCAACCTGTTTGTGATGGGATTAAAAGCAATAGTTGGTTCTTGGACGGGTTCTTTGAGTTTATTAGCTGATGCTTTGCATAGCGTGACCGATAGTGCCAACAACGTTTTAGGATTAATTGCAAGTAAATTTTCTTCTCCCCAACCCGATCGCGAGCATCCTTACGGACACGGCAAGTTTGAAGCAGTGGGAGCATTAGGAATAGCCTGTTTTGAAATTCTCCAAGGAGCAATTGAGCGAATTCTCAAGGGTGGCGAACCCGTGAAAATATCGCCACCTGAGTTGTCATTATTACTAATTGTGTTGGGTGTAAATATTTTTGTCGCGTTTTACGAACGTGCTGTCGGTAGGCGGGTAGTAGCCCGATTCTCATTGCGGATGCTACACACACCATGAGCGATATTTGGGTGACAATTTCTGTAATTGGCGGCTCGATCGGAGTTTGGCTGGGTTATCAATGGATGGATGTGGTGTTAGCTTTTCCTGTAGCTTTGTTGGTATTTTGGAGCGGGTGGTCAGTTTTAAAAGAGAATTTGCCTTGGTTGGTGGATCGAATGGCCATCGCACCAGAAGTAATTCATACCATCGCTACTTCTGTCCCTGGCGTAATCAACTGTCATGATATCGCTTCTCGCGGTGTTCTCGGTCGTCAAGTGTTCGTTGAAATGCATTTAATCGTAGACGCCCCAGATGTAGAAACTGCCCACCAAATCACCGAGGAAGTAGAAAGGCGATTAGAAGAACGGTTTCGTCCAGTGAAAATTTTAATTCACGTTGAGCCACCAGGATACAAGTCTGAGCAAATTAGCTTTGAGAGTAAAAGATGAAGAACACAGGAGGCAGAAAAAATAAGGATGATTAATGAGTAGATAGTTGTATTACTTATTACAAGAATTAACTAAATTTGCCACGATCGCTACTAGTTCGCCTGGATCGACTGGCTTAGATACATGCATCTGAAAGCCTGCTTCTAGAGCAATGGTACGGTACTCGCGATCGCCATAGGCAGTTAAAGCGATGGCAGGAAGTTTGCCATAAATATCTGGTTGCAGCGTTCGTATTTTGCGGATGAGGGTGTAACCATCTTCATTAGGCATAGCAATATCACATATCAAGATATCAGGCTGCAATTCGGGTAGTGCTTTTAATGCGGCGGCGGCCGATGCAACTGCTGTGACGGATGCTCCATCTGCCTCCAATACAGTTGTAACGTAGAAGCGGCTATCCTCATCATCATCAACTACGAGGATGTTTAAGCCAGCAAGAGGGAGAGGAGGTTCCATAACATTTCCATTAACGTTGATAGAATAAAATTTAATTGCTAATGACCTACCTGTTTTACTTTCTCAGCGGCCACATTATTGGTCATTTTACTGCGATCGCGCTTATTTTTCTAAAAAATACCTCAAGTCTTTTAGCTATTATTCAATTTACAGCTAATTTTTATCTGATATCATTGTTCTTGTCTAGATGAAATTTCCTAGATGTTTAAATTCATTTACGTAAATAGATTTCATTTTAATAAGTTATAGTTTCATGAAAAAATCTACTGGCAACAAGTTGGCGATCGATGTCAGTTGTAGTTTTTTAGATAGATGAAATCAAAAATTTGACAACTAAATTCGAGACTATTTTGAGGCTGAGGTAGATTGCTCAGACATTAGTCATCCATTGGTACTAAAACGTGAACACTAACGATATTAACATTCCCTTTGAAGTTGACCTCAGTAACTGCGATCGAGAGCCAATTCATATTCCTGGCTATATTCAACCTCATGGAATTCTTTTGGCATTAAAAGAACCAGAGTTAACTATCCTCCAGTGCAGCAATAATACTGATTCTTTAATTGGTATAAATTCAGAACAATTACTAAATCAATCTTTAAGCATTTTTTTGGAATCCGAGCAAATCAATTTTTTGAAAGATTGTTTATCTCAAGAGAATTTACAACTTGTCAATCCTATAGAAATTGCCATCAAAGCTGGGATTGAAAATTTACATTATGATGCGATTATTCATCGCCTAAATCAAATTTTGATTCTCGAATTAGAACCGACATTTTTAGAAAAAAGTAATGGATTTTTTAAATTTTACCATTTAGTCAAACAAGCTATATCTAAATTACAGGAGGCATCAAGCGTTATAGAACTCAGCCAAATTCTTGCTCAAGAAGTAAAAAAAATAACTGGCTTTGAACGAGTGATGGTTTATCGCTTTGATGAAGATTGCAATGGTGTCGTGATTGCCGAACAAAAGCCAGAATATCTGACATCTTATTTGGGCTTACACTATCCAGCTTCTGATATTCCCGTACAAGCTAGGCAACTCTACAGCCAAAACTGGCTGCGGCTAATACCTAATGCTGACTATCAACCAGCAGCAATTTTGCCTACAAATAATCCTTTGACTGGACAGCCTTTAGATTTAAGTAAGTCGGTATTGCGGAGTGTTTCGCCTTTACATATTGAATATATGCATAATATGGGCGTAATGGCATCGATGTCAATTTCCATTATGAAAAATCAAAAATTATGGGGGTTAATTGCTTGCCATCATCAATCACCTAAATATGTTCCATATGAAATTCGTAATGCCTGTGAGTTTTTAGGACAAATTACATCTGTAGAACTGAGTGCAAAAGAGGATAGCGAAGATAGCGAATCTAAAATTCAGTTAAAATCAGTTCATAGCAAGTTAGTAGAGTATATGTCGGCAGAAAATAACTTTATTGAAGGTTTAATTCAGCATCAACCGAATCTACTAAATCTTGTCAATGCCCAAGGAGCAGTCGTATTTTTTGAGAAAGATTATTTTGCAGTTGGTAACACTCCCGAAAAAGCAGATATTCAAAATTTAATTGAATGGATTTATCAAAACGTCCAGGAAGAAATTTTTTACACTGATTCGCTATCAAAAATTTATCCAGAGGCAGAAAAATTCCGGGATGTAGCTAGTGGCTTGATGGTACTTTCATTTTCCAAAGTTCAGAAAAACTATGTTTTGTGGTTTCGTCCAGAGGTAGTGCAGACTGTCAATTGGGGAGGTAACCCACATAAACCTGTGGAAGTAAGTGGAAACGATAATTTGCGTTTATCGCCCCGGAAATCCTTTGAATTATGGAAAGAAACGGTACGCTGCAAATCTTTGAGTTGGAAAGGTTGTGAGGTGAATGCAGCGCTGGAGTTGAGAAGCGCTATTATTGGTGTGGTGTTGCGAAAAGCAGATGAATTAGCGCAGCTGAATATTGAACTAGAACGTAGTAATAACGAATTGGATGCCTTTGCCTACATCGCTTCCCATGATTTGAAAGAACCACTGCGCGGTATTCATAATTATTCTAATTTCCTAATAGAAGACTACGGCGAAATCCTCAACGAAGAAGGCAAGGAAAAGTTAAGAACTCTGATTCGTTTGACTCAGCGCATGGAAGATTTAATTGATTCGCTGTTACATTTTTCCCGCTTGGGAAGGGTGGATCTTTCTATGCAACAGACTGATATTAATAGTGTTGTAAAACGAAATTTAGATTTGTTGAGTGCCCGAATTGAGGAGATGGGGGTAGAAATTCGGATTCCTAAACCACTACCAACAGTGTATTGCGATCGCGTCCAAGTAGGTGAAGTCTTCAATAATCTGATTGCCAACGCCATTAAATACAACGACAAACCCGAAAAATCAATTGAAATTGGCTACATCGAAGCCGCTTCGCCCGCACCAGTGACATTCTACGTCCGAGATAACGGCATTGGAATTCGAGAAAAACACTTTGAGGCGATTTTCCGCATCTTCAAACGGCTACACGGCCCAAGCAAATATGGTGGTGGTACAGGGGCGGGATTGACCATCACAAAAAAAATTGTGGAGCGGCATGGCGGTAAAATCTGGGTGGAGTCAACTTACGGCGAAGGTAGTACATTTTATTTCACGTTACAACCAGGAGACTGAATTCATGATTGGCAAAACCGTCCAACCTTTGCTGGTGATTGAAGACAGCGATGAAGACTTTGAAGCGCTATGTCGAATTATGCGCCGACAAGCTGTGATTAATCCGATCTTTCGTTGTACTGATGGCGATGAGGCCCTGGATTTTCTCTACCACACAGGCGCTTACACTGATTCTCAAAAGTTCCCTTGTCCCTCAATTATTTTGCTCGACCTGAATTTACCAGGAACCGATGGGCGAGAAGTTTTAGAGCAAATCAAGCAAGATCGAGACCTGAAAAATATTCCAGTGGTTGTATTTACCACCTCTTCCAACCCCAAAGATATTGAAGTATGCTATCGATATTGCATTGCTAGTTATATTTTAAAACCAATCGACATCAACAGATTGGTACAAACTATTCAAAGTTTTATAACTTATTGGTTAGATATCGTCATTCTCCCTGATACTGTTAGCAAGTAGTCATGGTGCAATCGCTAACTGTTCTAATCATCGATGATTCTCCTGAAGACCGACAGGTTTATCGTCGCTATCTCTTGCAAGACCAAGAACACAACTACACAATTCTCGAAGCAGAATTGGGAGAAGAAGCCTTGGCATTATGTCAACAGTTGCAGCCTGAGGGCATCTTATTAGACTTTCTGCTGCCAGATATGGATGGACTGGAATTTCTGGCACAATTACAGCAGCTATCCCAAGCAACTATGCCAGCTGCGATCATGTTAACCGGATATGGCAACGAATCTATAGCTGTCCAGGCGATGAAAAGCGGTGTCCAAGATTATCTCATCAAGGGACAGACAACAGCGGAACGTTTGCGTTCTACTGTCTACTCAGCAATTAAAAACACTCAGTTACGCCAGCAACTACAACGCAGCGAGGAACGTTTTCGCACCTCGGTGGAAAATATGCTCGACTGTTTTGGCATTTACTCAGCCATTCGGAACCAGACAGGTGAAATACTTGATTTCTCTGTTGATTATGTAAATGCCGCAGCTTGTGAATTTACCCAGATAGATAAAGAGGAACAGCTGGGCAAAGGACTGTGCGAAGTCCTGCCGTATTTTCGAGCAAGTGACTTGTTTGATGACTGTTGTCAAGTTGTAAAAACGGGTAATCCTTTGGCGAAAGAATCGCTCATCTACACTTCAAATTTCGATCGCAACCAGCTACTGACCAAAACCATCGATATTCGCATCACCAAAATGGGAGATGGATTTGTTGCTTCTTGGCGGGATGTAACTGAGAAATACCAAGCACAACAACGATTGCGCTCAAGTCAGCAGTTTATCAAACGCATTGCCGAAACTACTCCAGGAATCTTGTATGTTTACGACTTAGTTAAACAGGAGAATGTCTATATTAATAGTCAGGTTAGTAGATTGCTTGGCTATACACCAGAGCAAATTCAACAAATGGGAACGCAGTTCTTACCCAAAATCATGCATCCTGAGGATTTAGCTCGATTTGCTGGTGTATTCCAAGAACTTGGCTCAACCGAAGATAATAACATCGTAGAAAATGAATATCGGATGCGACACGCCAATGGAGAATGGCGCTGGTTTTGTAGTAGAGATACGATATTCACTAGAAATGCCGACGGTTCGCCACACCAAATCATCGGTACAACCTTTGACATCACAGAACGCAAGCAAACTGAGGAACAGTTACGTTTGAGCAACGAACGTTTCCAACTAGCAGCAGCGGCGGTTAATTGCCTAATTTATGATTGGGATGTAGAAAACGACAGAATTGAAAGAACTGAAGGACTAACTAAAGTTTTGGGTTACTCCTTAAAGGAAGTACCAACAACCCATCAATGGTGGAAAGAGCAAATTCATCCAGAAGATAGAGAGCGTTTAATGGCTCAGTTCCACAGTATCATGTGTACCAATCAAAATCACTATAGCGTTGAATATCGGGCACGACACAAAGACCAGGAATATCGATATGTGCTCGATCGCGGGGTGATTACACGAGATGCTAACGGCCAGGTAATTAGAGCTGTGGGTAGTACGACAGATATTAGCGATGCCTATCGGCAAGCTACGCAACGCAAACGTGCTGAAGTTGCTTTGCAAGAAAGTGAAGCTAAGTTCCGTCGCATTGTCGAATCTAATATAGTTGGTATTTATTTCGGTGACTTCAGCGGTGGAGTTTATGAAGCAAATGACTCTTTCTTAGAAACCTTCGGTTACACCCGCGAAGATTTGGCAGCGGGAATCATCCACTGGGATTCTATGACACCTCCAGAATATCAAACCCTCGATCGCCAAAAAATTCAAGAACTGGAAGTCTCTGGTGTTTGCACTCCTTTCGAGAAGGAATATCTTCACAAAAATGGGACTCGAATTCCAGTTTTACTGGGAATTGCCCGGATAGAAAGCACAAAGGACAACGGTTATAGCGTCTGTTTCGTTCTCGACCTCACCCAACGCAAACGCACTGAAATAGCACTGCGCCAAAGTGAAGAACGCTACCGCTACTTATCCAATGCCATGCCACAGCTCGTCTGGATTTGCAATGCTCAGGGCGAATGCGAACATGTCAACGATCGCTGGTATGAATTTACTGGGCAACGAGTTGAGGAGGCGATGGGGTTTGGCTGGAAAAAAGTTATCCATCCAGACGACATCGAAGTAGCTATGGAAGCATGGACTCAAGCGTTGGAAACAGGGGAACTTTACCAACAGGAAATCCGCTATCAAAAATTCGATGGCAGCTGTTCCTGGCATTTAGTAAGAGGTGTGCCCATCAAGAACGAACAAGGAAGTATCATCAAGTGGTTTGGCACGAGTACGGATATTGACGATCGCAAACACTTAGAAGCCGAACGCAACCAACTTTTGCAACTAGAGCAAGCCGCCCGGGCCCAAGCTGAAGCTGCTAACCGCGCTAAAGATGAGTTTGTCGCAATGGTTTCCCATGACCTGCGCTCTCCACTTCATGCCATTCTCGGCTGGGTACAACTCCTGCGGACTCGCAAATTCGATGAAGCCAACCTCGTTAAAGCTCTGGAGACCATCGAACGCAATGCCAGGTCTCAAGAAAAACTCCTCGAAGATTTGCTCAATATCTCTCGCATCCTCCAAGGTAAGCTACAACTTGAGGTCAGCCAAGTTAATCTGGGAGTAATCGTCGGTGCAGCAATTGAAACTGCTTATCCATCCGCAAATGCCAAAAATATTGGCTTAGAGTCCATAATTGACAGGTCAATTCCGACAATTTCCGGCGATATGAATCGTTTGCTACAAGTTCTCGGCAATTTACTCGCCAACGCCATTAAATTCACTCCCTCAGGCGGACAAATAGAAATTCGTTTGTTTCGCAATGGCTCTCATGCCGAAATCGCAGTCAGCGATACAGGTATCGGCATCAGCCCAGAGTTTCTGCCCTACGTTTTTGAACGCTATCATCAAGGACATTCCACTCACAAACAAGGTGGCTTAGGATTGGGTTTGGCCATCGCCCGTCATCTCGTAGAATTACATGGCGGCTCTATTCAAGTTTCTAGTCCTGGCATTGGACAAGGAGCTACCTTTTCCATCAAGCTACCGTATAAAAATTAAAAATTAATACCTTTGAATCGTTAAAAATCAAAAGTAGTTATAGCAGTAGCCAATAATAACCAAGAAAATCAGGATATCAAAAAAGCTTGTAATTAGTCAACTCCTCAAACAAAGTAAATTCGTTATTTTATTGAAAATAATTCGCATAAAATCAACACAACTTAACCAATTTTATAATTTTTATGAACTTTTAGAAGGAGAATTCAGAGGCTAAGACCGAGTTGTATGTATCTTGATAAAACCCAAAAATTATAAATTTTTCAATAAATATCTCGTGTAAAAAAATTATATATATTTAGACAATTTTATCAAATTAAAATATTTAGCATCTTCAATAGCTTCTATCATTTTTCCTTAAAAAAATAAAAAGTTTTACTTAGCTTTAGCTTCAAATAAATCAGTCAATATATAACCAAAAATACTTAAATAAATAGAATATTGCCTCAAAAAACAATTATTTTTCGGTTTAGTAATCTCACTCTGTTATCCAGTCAATTTGACCAGCGATAATGATTTGGATGCTCAATTCCATTGCCTGTAATGTTCTAGCGCTAATATGTATTTGCTAAAATTCAAGGTCGATTGGGGCTTTGATTAATTAAATCTATTTTGGCGAATGCTTGTCAAGTGAGATTAGTTAATGAAAACATCCAGTCAAATATATAGCGAGTTTGAATCATAAATTAGCAGTCATGAGATTGAGTTAAAAAACTAGTAATTTCAATTTTAAATATTTTGATAATTCTCGACACCTCCAAAAAAATGCTCGAAAGTTTAGACATTAATTTAATTCATAAATTAGTAGAAAATCAAGTAGAAAATTCTCCTCAAGCTGTTGCTGTTATTTATCAAAATCAGCAACTAAGCTATGAAGAACTTAATCAAAAAGCCAACCAAGTAGCACGTTACTTGCAGAAACTAGGAGTTAAACCAGAAGTTTTAGTTGGGGTGTGTGTAGAGCGATCGCTAGATATGGTAATTGCACTACTAGGCATTCTGAAAGCGGGTGGCGGCTATGTTCCCCTTGACGCCACTTATCCCAAAGAGCGTTTAGGTTTCATCGTCGAAAATACTCAGCTTTCCATCTTATTAACCCAACAGCATTTACTGGAGTCAATTCCTCAACACATAGCTCATACTATCTGTATAGATAGCGATGGTCAAAAAATAGCCCAGCAATCTGTAGATAACCCAATTTCTGAAGTCCAACCAGACAATCTTGCTTATGTGATTTACACATCTGGTTCTACAGGTACACCTAAAGGCGTAATACTCGAACATCGCAATACAGTTGCCTTAATTAACTGGGCAAGAAAATTTTTTACTCCCGAACAATTAACAGGAGTACTATGTTCGACATCATTATGTTTCGATCTATCGGTTTTTGAATTATTTGTCACTCTCAGTTGTGGTGGCAAAGTAATTCTGGCTCAAGATGCTTTAGAGTTACCAAATTTGCCAGCTGCATCGCAAGTAACTTTAATTAACACCGTGCCTTCAGCGATTTCTGCATTACTGCGAATCAACGGTATTCCCGCATCGGTAAACACCATTAACTTAGCAGGGGAACCGTTGCAAAATGTTTTAGTCCAGCAACTTTATCAACTAGAACACATTCAACAAGTTTTCAATCTCTACGGCCCCACAGAAGATACTACTTATTCTACTGTTGCCTTAATCAAAAAAGGAGCGAAAGAAATTCCACCAATTGGTCGTCCAATTGCCAACACCCAAATCTACTTACTTGACTCTCGACTGAATCCTGTACCTGATGGAGCTGAAGGAGAAATTTATATTAGTGGAGCAGGTTTAGCCCGCGGCTATCTCAACTCTCCAGAATTAACAAATGAGAAATTTATTGTTAATCCTTTTAGCGATCGACCAGGGTCGCGACTTTATAAAACAGGAGACCTTGCAGTTTATTTACCTAATGGAAACCTCAAGTTTTTAGGTCGCATCGATCGCCAAGTGAAAATTCGGGGTTTTCGGATTGAACTGTTAGAAATTGAGGCGCGTTTGAGCGAACACCCAGCAATCCGTGAGGTAGCTGTTGTTGTCCGCGAAGATGTGCCAGATAACAAGCGCTTAGTCGCTTATCTGGTGCCAAATTCTGCCAGCGATCGCCTACAAAAAATCACTCCCAAAACTCTGCGTAGTTTTCTGCATCAGAAGTTGCCCCAGTACATTATACCTTCAGCATTTGTTTTGCTGGATGAGTTGCCCATGACTGCCAACGGCAAGATCGATCGCCGTGCCCTACCCATCCCTAAATACTTCCAGACACAGCAAAAAAATTACATCGCACCTCGTACTCCATTAGAAAAACAACTAGCTGAAATTTGGAGCCAACTGCTAGGAATAGAGCCAGTTGGGATTTACGATAGGTTTGATGAATTGGGAGGACACTCTTTACAAACTATTCAACTGATTGCCGAATTGCAGGAAGTATTTCGATTAAATATCACCTTAGAAAATTTCTTACAGACGCCAACTGTTGCAGGTATCGCCCAAACTATTGAAACTCTCCGTCAAAATCAAAGTCTTACTCAGCCGAGTAAGTTTCTCGACACAAAAATATTACTAGACTCCTCCATTCACCCACAAAACACTTTAACTGAACCGATACTAGATATTTTCTTAACAGGTGCTACGGGATTTTTAGGCACTTTTTTGCTTGCCGAATTCCTGCAACAAACTCGAAGTGATATCTATTGTTTAGTTCGTGCTAGCAGCATTGAACAAGCCAGAGTCAGAATTATCAGCCGACTCAAGCATTATCAACTTTGGCAAGAAGACGCAAGCGATCGCATCATCCCGATTCTAGGAGACTTAAGCAAACCACTTTTAGGCATAGAAACACGACAATTTTCTCGGTTGGCAGAAAAGATAGACGTTATTTATCACTGCGGAGCATCTGTGAATCTAGTCTATCCCTATTCAGCATTGGAAAGTATTAATGTCTTAGGTACTCAGGAAGTTTTACGCCTAGCCAGCCAGAGCAAAATTAAGCCAGTACACTTCATTTCTACCGTAGATGTTTTGACATCAAGCAATGGTGGAATTGTAAAAGTCACAGAAGAAAATTGCGATCGCATTGCTTGTGGTAGAGGGCTGCATAGCGGTTATGCACAAAGTAAATATATGGCCGAACAATTAGTCAAAATGGCACGCGAGCGAGGTTTGCCAGTTGCCATCTATCGACCAAGCAACATTATGGGACATAGTAAAACAGGCATTTCTCCAACCACAAGTTTCTTAGCAAGAGCCATCAATGGCTGCATTCAAATGGGTATTGCTCCAGAGGTAGAGGCGCTATTAAATCTAGTGCCGGTGGATTATGTGAGTCAGGCGATCGTTCATCTCTCACGCCAGCCGAAAATATGCGGGCAAGTTTATCACATTGTAAATCCCGAACCCATTGAGTGGAAACAATTAGTTAACTGGATGGAATGTATAGGCTATCCGCTACAGCAGGTTTCCTATGAAGCTTGGTATGACAGATTATTTCAAATTGCGAAACACAATTCCGAAAATCCACTAGCCCCTTTAGTAAGCATTTTAACGTATAATCTCATTCAAAAATTACTAGGAGCATTTGAGTTTCAGCCAGACAACACCCTCAACGAATTAAATCGTCATTCTATCTTCTGTTCTCCAGTAAATAGCGAATTACTACAGACTTACTTCTCATATTTCACCAAAAGTGGTTACTTAAAACCTCCTGTTTCCGGCAGTGAATGGAGAAATTTAGTTTTTTCTGGAAACTCCATAAATCTAGATATGCAGGGAGACTCCAAACACAGCGCAGCCAAAATTGCCAACATGCACGCCATTTAAAGGATGCGAAAATGAGCAGAAACTGGATGAGTGGTTTAGAGCTTCAAGGAAATAGTACTGCTCAAGTTAAGCACACAGCTTCGGTAACGCAACAAACGCTAATTAAAACCGCAGTTAGCATTGGAGCAGTTATCGTAGCATCTACTGGTATCGCTTATTTTCAGCTAATTTCCAGAATCACGGCTGAATCTTTAACTGCCGTCGAAAAATATGTCCAGCTGCGGGCACAACGGGAAAATAAAATTTTTCTTCTCGCCCAGGAAAATCATGCACTCCTCAAGCAGACTCTCTTAGAAAGGCTCGAAGCACAAAGTAATCTAGATCCCAAGGTTGAATTTGACCGACTGTTTGTCAAAATGGCAGACGGTACTACCCGCAACCGTCCGAGTAAATTTAATCTTCAAAAATCTCCAGGGGTGTTTCTTGGCAAGAACGTCAATATAAATTCTGATATCCGGCGACGCGTCATTGCCTATTTTGCTGAACTGAGTGCTTACGGCCCTGCATGGCGCAACCGCTTTGTCAATACCTATATGCAAATTCCAGAAAATGGAATTGCCATCTACATGCCCAGTTATCCTTGGGTAGAGAATGCACCCCAGGATGAATCTTTTCGAGTCACGGATGATGAGTCTTTTTACATTACCGACAAAGTTCATAATCCAAAACGCCAAACTGTTTGGACAGGAATTTATTACGACCGAGTAGCCAAGGCTTGGATGACTTCCTGCGTCACACCTGTGGATGTGGACGGTAGACACATTGCCACAATTGGACACGATATGTTGATTGGTGAATTGCAGCATCGCACGCTTAACGATGCTTTAGAAGGTACTTACAACATGCTTTTTCGCAAAGATGGGCGTTTGCTAGCTCATCCTGCTCTCATGGGACAAATTCAACGCCAAAAAGGCAAATTCGAGATCTTAAATTCTGGAGATTCGCATTTACGCAACATTTTTGAATTAGTTACCCGAAAACATCCGTATCAGGTTATTGTTGATAACCCACAGAATGATGAATATTTAGCAGTCACCAAACTTAAAGGGCCAAATTGGTATCTAGTGACTGTTTTTCCGAAGTCGTTTTTGCAAAAAAAAGCATTTGCAACTGTGCAATTCATCATATTTTTAGGTCTGACATCATTATTAATTGAAATTGTGGTGGTATTTTTAATTTTACGCCGCCAAATTTCTTCTCCTTTAACTAAGCTAATGGCAGCAACTGAAAGTATTGCTGCTGGTAACTGGAATATTGAACTAGATGTCACACGACAAGATGAATTAGGTCGTCTTGCATATTTATTTCACAAAATGGCTGGAGAGTTGCAAGAGTCTTTCACCACTCTAGAAAAAAACAACGAGGAGCTAGAACTGCGAGTAGCTAAACGCACAGCCGAACTCCAAGCAGCCAAAGAAGCAGCTGATGGTGCTAGTAAAGCTAAAAGCGAATTTCTCGCCAATATGAGCCATGAACTACGCACACCTCTCAATGGTATTTTAGGTTATGCCCAAATTCTTCAAGGTTCAAAAAATCTCACTGAAAAACAGCAAAAAGGTATAAGTATTATTAGCCAATGTGGCTCCCATTTATTAACTTTAATTAATGATATTCTTGATATTTCCAAAATCGAAGCTCAAAAGATAGAACTCTATCCTACTAATTTTCACCTTTTTTCTTTCTTGCAAGGGATTGTAGAAATTTTTCGGATGAAAGCCGAACAAAAAAGTATTGATTTTATCTATGAAGCTGATGAGCATTTGCCTATAGGTATCCAAGCTGATGAAAAAAGGTTACGACAGGTTTTAATTAACTTATTAGGTAATGCTATCAAATTTACAGATCGCGGTTTTGTGAAATTTATAGTTAAACAACAAAAGCTAAATATCAACGAACATAAAGAAACATCAATCTATCGAATTCGTTTTCAAGTTGAAGATACCGGTGTAGGTATGTGCGATGAAGAATTAAAAAAAATATTTTTACCTTTTGAGCAGGTTGGTGATATTCAAAAACAATCACAAGGAACGGGATTAGGATTAACTATCAGTCAAAAAATTGTTAGCATCATGGGTGCTACTTTGGAAGTGCAAAGTCAATTAGATAGAGGCAGTATTTTTGCATTTGATGTCGAGGTTCCCGAAGCAAGAGAGTGGGCAGAAAAATCTAAAGTTTTTTCACAAGGAACTATCATTGGTTTCCAGGGTGAAAAACGCAAAATCTTAATAGTAGATGACCGTTGGGAAAATCGTTCGGTGGTCGTTAATTTGCTGGAACCTCTGGGATTTGAAGTTATAGAATGTGGTGATGGTCAAGAAGCTTTACTAAAGGCAGCAGATTTGAGACCTGATTTAATTATCACCGACATTTCAATGCCTGTGATGGATGGTTTTGAATTGATAAATCGTCTACGAAATAATCCAGATTTAAAATATGTGAAAATCATTGTTTCATCAGCTAATGTATATAAAACAGATATCCAAAACAGTTTGGATGCAGGTGGCGATGACTTTGTTAGCAAACCAGTACAAGCTCTTGATTTGCTAGAAAAACTGCAAAATTCTCTAAATTTACAATGGATTTACGCTCAAAAGTCTGAAAGCAAAAATACAGATTTATGTGCTTTAGAAATTGGGCAAGAAAAACCAAATGACCGACAACTAAAATCTCCATCGCCAGAGGTTTTGTCTAAGTTATATCAACTTGCTTTAAAAGGGAGGATTAAAGCTTTACAAGAAGAATTAAAAGAATTAACAAAAAAAGATGAAGAATTAAATCAATTTTCTCAACAAATTTACCAGTTAGCTCAAAAATTCCAAGTCGAAAAAATTCAAGATTTTATTCAAGAGTTTCTCAAAAGAAACTGAATTTAAAATATTTGCTTTTTAAATCATTTTAAGAAATCATCAGGGTTCATCATGCATCTAGCCGAGACAAATGTAATTTTAATTGTTGATGATATTCCCACTAACTTAGAAGTGCTTTCAGAAGCCCTAACAGATGCAGGATTTGATGTTGCGGTGGCAACTAGTGGCGAAAGTGCCCTCAGACAAGTTGAATACGATTTACCAGCATTGATATTGTTAGATGTAATGATGCCGGGAATTGATGGATTTGAAACCTGTCGGCGATTAAAAGCTAATGCCAACACCAAAGATATACCAATTATTTTTATGACTGCTCTGAATGACTCTATAGATAAAGTCAAAGGGTTGTCGTTAGGTGCTGTAGACTATATTACTAAGCCGTTTCAACAAGCAGAAGTATTAGCTCGCGTCCAAGTTCACGTACAATTGCGAAATGTAACCACAGCATTAGAAGAACAAAATCTACGCCTGAAACAAGAAATTGACGAACGTATTGCCGCAGAAGCCGCCTTGCAGCAGCTGACTCAAGATTTAGAACAGCGGGTAGCAGAAAGAACTAAAGAACTTTCACAAGCTCTGCACACTTTACAAAAAGCTCAAGTCCAGCTTGTGCAGTCAGAAAAGTTAGCTACTTTGGGACAGTTAGTAGCTGGTGTTGCTCACGAAATTAATAACCCAGTCAATTTTATCTACGCCAATATTCATCATGCTAATTACTATATCCATAACTTAATAGAGCTAATACAGCTTTATCGAGTTCAGTCTCCTCATTCCACTGCTGATATTCAGAAAAAAATCAAAGAAATTGACTTAGAATTCTTAATTGAAGATTTACCAAAGCTTCTTTCTTCAATGGAAATCGGCGCTGAAAGAATTAGTAAAATAGTCAAGTCTTTTCGCACTTTTTCTCGCCATGATGAGGCCGAATTGAAAAAAGTAGATATTCATGAAGGTATTGACAGTACTTTGAGAATTCTCGAACATCGCCTAAATCAAAAATCGGCGTCTCAGACTATTCACGTCACGAAACAATATAGCAATTTACCGAAAGTTGAGTGCTATGCGGGAAAATTGAACCAAGTGTTTATGAACATCCTCAATAATGCCATTGATGCTTTGGAAGAGGTAATAGGCACTTATGATTCTTTTATCCCCCCTACTATTTGGATTCACACCCATCTTTTCAAAGAAGAATATATTGTCATTAAAATTATTGATAATGGCCCAGGAGTAGCACAGGAAATTCAAAAACGGTTATTCGATCCTTTCTTTACAACTAAACCTGCTGGTAAGGGTACAGGTTTAGGGTTATCTATTAGCTATCAAATTGTCACCGAACAACACGGTGGTTCGTTGAACTGTATTTCTAATCGAGGTAAGGGGACAGAGTTTGTAATTCAAATTCCACTTAGGCAGTCAGTATTATCTGATTATCAATGGCAACACCCATCTTCAGACTTACTTGAATCGATAACACACAACGAATTATTTCCTCTACCAGAAAACATACACCATTCAGCAGTGAGAATTTGGAAGTAAAACAAGCTTTATAGCTCAATATGTTTGGTGTTAAGAAACCTCATCTGTGGTGGTATTATTCCATCATCTCATCACTTGCTGATACGCCTGGATAAAAGCGATCGCTAATAATATTCTCCAATGAATATAAACATTGCTCCGGAAAATTTGATAGGGGTAAATTTGTTTCTCCTGATGCTAAATCTCTAGCATTTTCATAAGCTTCCTGGAGTAATTCTGCTAAATAAGACTTTAAACTAGGATTTTCATTCAACAACTTCAGAGTCTCGCGCCTTTGCACGCGAATTGTAGCTAACCAACTCCGACTGCGTTGTCCTGGTTGATATTCCCACTTCAACAAATGCCCAATTAAGATACTGAGACGATTTCTCAATTCTTGGCGTTCTTTTCTGCCCAAAGATTCAATTTCCTCAATTAAATTCGGCAAATCTAATTGAGTCCATTGGTGATGGCGCAACAAGTAAGCCTGTTGTTGAGTCCAGGCATAGAAATCAGCTTCGTACAGGTTTTGGTTCGCACTTTTCGCTGTTTGCCCTATTTTTGGTGTTTGCATGGTGGGATCGAAACCTGGCGATGTTTTCCCAATTTTAGTATTTAGTAAAAGGGAAAGAAAAACTCATCTTCCCCTTACCAAAAACTAGCTTATTCCCACTCAATGGTTCCAGGCGGCTTGGAGGTGATGTCATAAACCACCCGATTCACGCCTTTGACTTCATTTACAATCCGAGTGGAAATCACTTCCAGTACATCGTAAGGCACTCTTGCCCAATCTGCTGTCATGCCATCTTCACTAGTGACAATCCGCAAAACGATGGGATAAGCGTAGGTACGTTGATCTCCCATAACACCAACGCTACGAATTGGCAACAACACTGCAAATGCTTGCCAAAAGCTATGATACAAGCCGCGTTGGTTAATTTCTTGTCGCACAATTAAATCAGCATCGCGCAAAATATTTAACCGTTCGGCGGTGACTTCACCTAAAATCCGAATTGCTAAACCGGGCCCTGGGAAAGGTTGGCGTTGGACAATTTCTTCTGGTAAACCAATGGAACGCCCGACTTTGCGGACTTCATCTTTAAATAATTTCCGCAGCGGTTCAACTAATTTAAATCTTAAGTCTTTTGGCAAACCACCGACGTTGTGATGGCTCTTAATTTTCACCGCTACCCGTTCGCCAGTTTGGGGATCGACGTTGGTATCAGCAGATTCGATGACATCTGGATAAAGAGTTCCTTGAGCCAGATAATCAAAGTGACCGAGACGTTTGGATGTTTCTTCAAATACCCGAATGAATTCGTGTCCGATGCGACGACGCTTTTCTTCGGGATCTGTAACGCCAGAAATAGTAGCTAAAAAGCGATCGCGAGCATTCACGTATTCTACAGGAATATGAAACTGCTCTTGGAACAGCTTCACCAGTCGCTCTGGCTCGTACTTCCGCATAAAGCCTTGGTCGATAAACACACAAGTCAGTTGCTCGCCAATAGCTTTATATAACAAGAAGGCCAAAGTAGAAGAATCCACACCCCCAGACAATGCCAACAACACCCGCTTTTCGCCGACTCTGGCGCGAATTTCCCGAATTGCTTCTTCTACAAAAGCCGCTGTTGTCCAAGTGGGTTCGCAATCGCAGATATGGTAGACAAAATTACGAATTAATGCTATGCCACCAACTGAATGTACCACCTCTGGATGGAACTGCACGCCATAAAGTTTCCTTTCGTGGTCGGCAATGGCAGCACAGGGGGTATTTTCTGTATGCGCCAGCAATTCAAACCCCGGTGGCATTTGGGTAACTGAGTCTCCGTGACTCATCCACATGGTGGTACCATCTTCGACATTGGTGAGCAAATCTGTGGGATCGTCTATATATAATGATGCTTTGCCATATTCACCCCGGTCGGCCTTTGCCACTTCCCCACCGAGTTGATTCACCATCAGCTGCATCCCATAGCAAACACCCAAGATAGGTATGCCCAAATTCCAGATTTCTGGGTCACAATGGGGAGCGTTTTCACCATAAACCGAACTCGGCCCGCCAGAGAGGATGATTCCCTTAGGATTGAGTTGGCGCAAATGTGCAGAACTAGTGCGATAAGACAAAACTTCAGAGTATACTTGAGTCTCGCGGATGCGACGGGCAATCAGCTCGGAATATTGGGAGCCGAAGTCCAAAATCACAATCAATTGGCGATTCAGCTGCCCAAAGTTTTCTAATGTTTCGGGAGCTTGTTCTGTTGGTAGAGTCACCGCTGTATTCATGACGGGGGGAATGTATGTCTATGAAGGATAAATTGACGCCCTGTAACCTATAGCTTGATGCTATTATTCAGCCTGGGCAGGCTGATAATGGTATAAAATACCTTGACAAACGCGTCTTTTTATGCGCTTGTCTATTTCCTGAGTCGGAGATGGTATTAGAAGGATAAACTTACCCGAAACAGATGACTTAAAAGATTATTTATGTGAATTGTTTACGATTATTCATAATAAGTTAACATAATTTTTCCATTAACAGACCAGCGGTTTTAGTCTTCACAATAATTTTGCGATCGCGATCGAACAGCATTGAGCCACAGACTGTAACTTCTGTACCCCTTTGGCTATGGCTTTTGATGTATTCTTGGGAACGGATATCAATATTTTCGGCGATCGCAGTGTAAACTTGACTTACCCAATCGCTGCCTGTGGAAGCGTCTAGGGATCTCATATATGTAAGTGCGGCTTCAGCAGTAGGACTGTCAAATATAGCTTGAATATCTGGTGATTTTAAACCAGCGATCGCACAGTGGGCTGCTAAAATTTCCCGGCGTCCATCAGCTAGGTGGTGATGGGTGTGAAAAATTCCCCCTGCTAACTTCATCAACTTTCCGTGATAGCCAAATAATAAAATTTCTTTTACGCCCAGCACATCAGCTTCTACTAGCATTGGGCCGAGCCAGTTAGCAGTTTTCACCAATTGTTCGGGATTAATCCCTAGTTTTCGCGTTAAATCTAGGCCATTCTCGCCGATACAAAATACCAAACTCTCAAAACGGCTGGCTTTCTGTTGTAATTCAGATCGAAAAGCTGCAAGTTGGTCGGGAGTACTCAAAGGTTGGGAAATGCCAGTTGTGCCTAGAAGGGAAAGTCCTTCAACCACACCAAAAGCAGAATTTGAAGTGCGAACAGCAAGCGATCGCCCTTCGGGTAAAATAATAGTCACCGTAATTTTTTCTGTCGGTGTCAAAATTCGTTGCAAATTCTCTTGCAACAACCTCCGAGCATAGGCATAAATCGCAGGCTTGTCATCAGCATTCGCCTGTTTGCCAATTCCTTCTCCACCTTTAATAACTACAGGCTCTTCACCCTCTTGTTGCCATTCCACCATTGCCCAAATCGGTGTATCTTTAGTCAAGTCAAGATTATCACCAGGGTCGCTACGGGTAATTGCCAAAGCTGTATTTTCAGATAGTCCTGCTACCTGTTCGATTGGGATTTCTGCGATTTGGTTTGGTTCAATGAGATCTATCGATGCTACAGTTAATGGTTGGCGATCGCGTAACCAGTGTAAAGCTGCAACGGCCGCAGCGCAGGCAAAAACGGGAAGTGTGTATCCAGAACGGGACATTTTTTAAATTTAAAAGTCAGAATAATTCTTGAACGTTATTCGCGTAGCGTCTCCTAGAGAAGACAATTTCAGACGGCAATTTAGATCCAACTGTAGTTTGCTTCTCTCAGGGTAACGTTCCCGCTCATCGAACGCAGATGATTTGTGCCCCTCAGCGATTGCTTCGCAGCGTTCTGGTGCAACGGGATTATTAGGCTGCGGTTATTCAACAAGGGGTTAACTGGGGGAATTCTCAATAGGACGTTTAGTTGCTTCTTCAGCACGCATCTTTCTAAATCTGTCTCGAATCTTTTGTAAATCTTCTTCGGTTTTAACTGCGTCTAAATCTTCAATTAACTCCTCAGCTTGCACAATATATCCTGGGTAAAACGCTATCTTCTCTTGAACGTTATAAAGCTTTTGAACGCTAAGCAGTGCTGTAGATATTAGACCTAACCATGCCGCAGCACTCACGCCCAAAGGGTTTGCCCAAGGATTTTGTGAGTCTTTGAATACAGGGCTAGTGCCACTAATAGCAATCAAAATAGTCAATAAAATGGAAGCGCCTATGATTGTGTTATTTGTGTACTGATTACGCTTAAAACGAGCTTCGTATGAATCTCTGTATCGTTCTATTCTTTTCTTCAAATCTCCGGGCTTAAGACTATCCATCTCAGGCAACATTTTTCTCCTCACTTTTACCGTTTATCGTTGCAAGTCCAAAACTAGCAGGTTTGAAAACATCTTCTTAGATCCCACCGGGAGAGTAGTTTGGGAACTCTGACTCAGATAATATAGCTAAACTATAAATATGAGAACAGGAATGATGAAAGAGCTATGCTTAAGAACTCCTCAATCATTAGTGCATCACCCGAAATTATGGGCGGGACTCCGGTTTTTACTGGTACGCGGGTTCCTGTGCAGACGCTTCTCGACTATCTAATGGCGGGAGAGTCAATTGATGATTTTTTAGACGGCTTCCCAACTGTAACTAGAAAGCAAGTCCTTGGATTCCTGGAAGAAGCTGGAAGACAGGTCATAGCTATGGTGGCATAATATGAGGCTGCTTCTAGATGAGTGTATCGATCGCAAATTTGCGAGGGAATTTTCTGGCTACGAGGTGAAAACAGTTCCACAGATGGGATGGGCGGGAGTCAAGAATGGTCAACTTCTTGCCCTCGCTGAGGCAGAGTTTGATGTTTTCATCACAGTCGGTCGCAACTTCTCGTTTCAACAGAATTTACCACAGTTCAATATTGCGGTAATTGTTTTGCAAGCATCATCCAACCGATTAGCAGATCTAAAGCCTCTGGCATCGGGGGTTTTAGCTATTCTAAGTATAGTAACTAAAGGGCAAGCTACGATAGTCAGTGAGTAAATAAAAATTGTAATTAGTTACACTCCCACTTCTGACAATAGAACTTGCATAGCTTCCCAAGAAAGTCCTTGTTGAATGTAACGAGGTGCTTCAGGATTGTAAGGACTCGCTACTCGGTCAATCTTGAGAATAAATGCCCCATCTGGCAGAACGGGCACATCTGGGTCGAATGCTGTTGGGTGCATCAAAGAACTGGAAAAACCTTTAAAAATAGCAATTGTATCCTGCTCGTCAGCAATTTCTACCGTTACTAGTAAGACTTCTTGGGGGCGTTTAGCAGTATATTGTTCCAATCGCTTGCCAATAGAATCCATTTTTTTTATTTGAAATTTTCGATTTTAGAAGTAAAAAGTAAAAAGATAATTCCTATAAATATATTTACGTTGGAACCAAAGGACTTATTTGATTTTGTCTTTTACCTTTTAACTTTTTACTTTTGCTTTGTTACCTCAATTATTGAGGTGTAGCTGTGCGTCCCTGCTTGCCTAGCTTAACAAGGACAAAATAACTTAAGTACAGCACATAAATTACTAAACTGGTTATGCCAAGAAAACCTAAAAACTCAGCTTTGCTATTAGCATGAAAATATTCTTTGAACATCAACGGAGCCTCGAACCAAATGCGACAATAGGGCGTCTTGAGCGCACTGGCAGAAAAAGCACAATTTAAAAAAAGCGTAGAAGCTACTGCGCCTAAAAGACAGTAAACAGTAGTCGCCCAGCGCCAAGAAGTAAAAATTAGCTTTAAAGCTCCAGTGGTTTGATACTCAATTTCATCGTTGATATCCACCCAAAACCATAGCGAAATCGGGATCAAAATCTGAGCCATCAATGTAGAAATAAAGCTAACTGGATACTGAGCAATCATCAGATAAACAGTGATTGCCAGCAGGCTTGATACTCGCCAGTATATAGCTAATAACCGTTGTACGCTTTCTGCTTTTTGCACAAATGCCCAAATCAGCAGAATCAGCGGAATAATTACCAAAAATAATACTGCCAGTCGATAATCAATCCAGACATAAGGGCGAAACCAAACATTAAAATCCATAGTTTTTCTCAAATGATAATTGCAGGAGAATTTAGAATTCAGAATTCAGATGACTTCCCTTTTGATAGAACACTTCTAATCAAAAGGGAAGAACCATAACTGATACAAATCTACGTTGTAAACCGTAATTTTTAGTTTCAGAGAGTAGGCAGTAGGGAGTATAAATATCGAAATTACGTAAATGACATATAAATTTGTATGAGAAATTTTTGTTCAAGTAAATCAACTCTGACATACTTCTAAGCTATTAACTATAGCAATTCTATCCTAGTTGTCAAAATTACTTTTTTAACAAACTACTGAGGACGCAAAGAAGCAAAAGACGTAGAAAGAGAATATTTCATTACCTAAAGGATAATCCTAGCTCGGATACTATGGCTTGATTTACACTAATGCGATTACGTCTAAAACTATACACACTGTACAAATTAATCATGGTGTGAATTTACATGCATAGGTCGTTTCAGGCTTTTATTAATGATTATTCGATGGTAAATAGACCCTCGGTGCAGGGGCACAGCAGTGTTCCCTACGACAAATGTGGTTTTTTAATCATCCATATTTGGTATTTCTTGTCACTAGTCCTGACACTAATGCGATTACGTCTAAAACTATACACACTGTACTATAAAATACATTTGTAGGGGCGCACAAATGCACGCCCCTACAAGTAGTTGATTTGTTACAAAGATTTTTGCAATCCGTATTACAGAGCGAAATTTTGTAACTTAGTGAATTGATTTGCCGGAATTTTTTTATTTGTCAAAACAGCAAGCAACTCGAAGATTCTAAATTTTGATTTTGTACCTACTTAATATGTAGTAGTATCAGGGAGAGTTGGAAAACTGACGCAGCGTCTATACATTTGGTAGTTTTGAACAAAACCCCGATCTTTTTAGGGTGTAAAGTTTTACTTGCCAAATTAGACTACATATTTCACCAATTCTCTACCTGTTAGCAAGGACAGTGAAAGGCGAGAGTGCCATTTTAGACGGGTACTGATGTCAAGGTGCAAGATATCAGGAAATAGATCTTAGCTGCCTGTTGACTAAACAAAAAATTCACTTGCCTCAATTTCTAGTCATCGTAAACTCGGCATTCAATTGCTTCTGGGTTATCATCACAATACTGTTCCAAAGAGTTTTTTGGTTTGCTTTGGCGTTGGTGAGAAGCTTCGGCTTGCAATTCTTCTACTGCATCCCAAGCAGCAGCACACTCTGGTGAGTTGCTACCGCTGAGATCGCAGACAGCACGCGCCTGTTCTACTTCTTGTTGGATTTGTTCTTGAATGGCGTTTTTTGCTGTTTCTTGAATGTTTGTCATTGTTTTAGTCTCGTTGTGTGTTGTTAGTACTAGTATAGAAAAACTTCAAAAATGGCAGTTTTTGGTTTTATTACTAACCATTTTAACCACTTAGCTGATAATTAAGTTAGCGTTTGAGTCTATGGATTTCTAATCAATACAGCAAAGTGTGACATTTACAATGTATCCATCTTTATTTTTTAAGATTTTTTGGAATCAGTACTATAGATAGATAATCATACAATATATTTAGATGCATGTATTAGGGAATGACAACCCTGGTTTGCTGGGATGGTGAATACAAACAACTGGGGTCAACTCTTCTAGGATGCAATTCTTCCCAAAATTAAAAATCAAAACTACTAGCCTAAAAGCAAAAGAAGCCCAAAACTCATGGCAGACCAAATGCAGTGGGCAAACGCCCTATCAACCCATCATTCATTGGAAGCAGCAGTCGCAGATGTGGTAGAACGAGCTGTCTCCTCGTTAACAGCACCTGCGGATTTAGGGCTGGTATTCATTTCGTCTGCTTTTACGAGTGAGTATTCTCGACTATTACCTTTGTTGGCTGAGAAGCTTTCTGTGCCGGTGCTGATTGGCTGTAGTGGTGGTGGTGTAATTGGGACAACAGTTAGCGGAGAAACCCAAGAACTAGAAGCTGAACCAGCTATCAGTCTGACTTTAGCGCACCTTCCAGGGGTGCAGGTTCAGGTATTTCATGTTGTTGCTGAAGAATTACCTGACTTGGATAGTTCCCCAGATGCTTGGCTTGATTTAGTTGGTGTACCACCTTACCCCACACCCCAGTTCATTTTGCTTTCTAGTTCCTTTGCTTCTGGAATCAATGATTTGTTGCAGGGGCTGGATTTTGCTTATCCAGGATCGGTAATAGTTGGAGGACAGGCTAGTGGTGGGGGTATGGGCGGTCGTGTTGCCTTATTTTGTAAGGATGACTATGGCGATTTGGGTCAAAGCTTGTATCGTGAGGGTACTATTGGCATAGCTTTGACTGGGAATATTATTTTGGAAACGATTGTCGCTCAAGGATGCAGACCTATTGGTAAACCGTTGCAAGTTACTAAAGCCGATCGCAATATCATTCTAGAGTTAGATGAACAAGTGCCTTTAATAGTCCTACGAGATTTGATTGCCAGTCTCAGCGAACAGGAACGGACTTTAGCACAGCACTCTTTGTTTGTGGGCGTGGCAATGGATGAATTTAAGCTAGCTTTACAACAGGGAGACTTTTTAATTCGCGGTATTCTCGGTGTCGATCCTACAGCAGGAGCGATCGCAATTGGCGATCGCGTTCGTCCCGGTCAAAGGCTGCAATTCCACCTCCGCGATGCCCAAGCGTCCGCCCAAGATTTAGAATTACTCCTCCAAAGTTATCAAGACCAACGCAACTCCGAACCCTCTGCCGCAGCTGCTTTGATGTTTGCCTGCCTGGGAAGAGGTGAAGGCTTATATGGTAAACCCCATTTTGATTCTGAACTTTTTCGGCGCTATATCAAAGATATTCCTGTAGGCGGCTTTTTCTGTGGCGGTGAAATCGGCCCTGTTGGCGGCAGAACCTTCTTACACGCGTATACTTCAGTATTTGGAATTTGTCGGCAAAATCAGTTGTGAATTAGGAGTTAGGAGTTGGGAGTTAGGAATTGGGAGTTGAAATATCTAACTCTTCACTCGTGACTCGTGACTCCTGACTTCTTATTTTTAACTCCTCACTCCTCACTCCTAACTTTTAACTACTCATTCCTATCCAGCAAAAGTGTGCTGTTATTATCAATCATAGTCACAGTTCCACCTGTGGCGATGCTTGAGTTGGGTTGTGAAGCAGCGTAAGTTTGAATGTAGCGGCGTACTTCTAGGGGGAAATGCGGGTAATCTAACACGGCATCACCATTGGCAATAGTCGCCCAGAAGTCACGCAAACTAGGAGCTAATTCTTTTGCCTGTGATAGTGGTAAGTTTAATGGAGAGTTAGTTAGTAGCTTGATTAAAAATGGGAAAGAGCGATCGCCCATCCACTGCCGTGATAACTGCTGCAAGTCGGGAAAATCAGGCACTGACTCTACTCTATGGGATAAAATTTGCAACCATTCTCTACCTTGGTTATCCCGACGAAATTCTAGCACCCGGTAAGGATGAGGATAGCTAACTAAAGAGCCGGTGGTAATATCGTATACGCCTTTATCGTAAGCAACATCCTGAACGTGCAAATGGCCAGTAAACACTAGCTTGACTCCGTAGCGGCTCAGTAACTGCAACAATTGGGCGGAATTCGCCAGCATATAGCGATTTGCCAGTGGGTGACGCGATTGATTGGGTAAATGCTCAACCACATTATGATGCACCATCACCAAAATTAATTCATCACCAGATGCCGCCAAAACTTCTTCTAACCAACGCATTTGTTTGCTATCCAAACATCCCACCTGCTCGCCTTGGTCGTTAAAAAAGTTAGAATTGAGTCCAATCAGCTTGACTCCAGGTAGCAACTCACGAATGTAGTAAATCTGTCGCGGATCTTCATAGCCACACTTGGTGTAATAGTAAGGAAAATCCGCAAAAGCAATTGATTGCTCGTTGGCTAACAGTACGGGAACGTCATGATTGCCGGGAACAACATAAACGGGAAAAGGTAGCTGCGCTAAGCGTTGTTGCAACCAAGCGTGATTCTCAGGTTCGCCGTGCTGGGTTAAATCTCCTGGCAACAACAGAAAATCTAAATCGAGTTGTGTCAAATGTTCTAGTACACTTTCAAATGCTGAAATACTGACTTCCACAAGATGAAACCGACTAGGATGATTCCAGATTGTGTGGGGAAGTGCTAGGTGTAAGTCACTGACGATCGCAAACCGAAAATTGAGAGTCATCGATTTAGGAAAATGTTAAAAGGAGGAGCTAAAACAAGTCTTTTCCAAAAAGTATAACCCTTACTCAATCTTCCTGCTCAGCAGTGGGTCTATTTAACATTTGTACACATTGAGCATCGATTACACGCTATAGTAACAATTGAATTCAAGGTTTATGAGATATATTAAATCTGTAAAAATCAAAAAAATTTGATTACTAAGAATTCAGAATTCAGAATTCAGGAGTCAGAATCAATCAGTGGTAAATTCAAAATCAGCAGTGATTGTAGCCTTCTCTTTCAGAGATGTTACCGGGAACGGCAACCCGAAGAGTAGACCATCAAATTTCAAATTTGGTGTGGTGTTTCACCCTTTATTCATTCACCAAGAGCTACAAATTCAATTCTGAATTCTGGCTCCTAACTTCTGAATTCTTTATTGTTACGAATTACGAATTACAAATAAGGAGAAGAAATTTTGGCAGCAGTCCGAGTCCGCCAGCATGTTAACCCACTTGCCCAAAAGTATCAAACACCAGTAAATCCTGTTGACTGGGAAAAAGTTTATGCAAAGCCAAATCAATCTCTACATTTAGATATTGGCTGTGCTAAAGGACTTTTTTTGTTGAATATGGCCAAGATAGAACCAAACTGGAATTTTTTGGGCTTAGAAATTCGGGAACCGCTGGTGGTGGAGGCGAATAAGTTGCGTTCTAAGTTAAGTTTAACAAATTTGCATTACTTATTTTGCAATGTAAATAATTCCTTGGAATCGCTTTTATCTTCATTGCCTCCAGGAAGTTTACAGCGGGTGACAATTCAATTTCCCGATCCTTGGTTTAAAACCCGCCATGCTAAACGTCGTGTAGTCCAACCAGAACTCGTAGCAGAATTAGCTAATTATCTTGCGGTTGGGGGGGTTGTATTTCTGCAATCAGATATGGAATTTATCGCTGTGGAAATGCGCGATCGCTTTGCTGCTCACCCAGCTTATCAGCAAGTTGGTACAGAAGAATGGCTAGCCGAAAACCCCCTACCAGTGCCCACAGAACGAGAAATATATACTCAAAACAAGGGCGAACCTGTTTATCGGGCTTTGTTTGTCAGGCGAGAAGTTGGAAATCGGGAAGAATGACAGTGCAATCTCCAGCCAAAAAAGTTTTCAGGGCATAAATGTTTTAGTTGCTGCTCAAAATTTGAATTGCTGCGATCGCTTACAGCTTGAATAGAGACGGCTATTTACCTTTGTATGTTGCCTTTAACCATTGGCAAGGGGAGTTTTTTTCCCCTTCGCTTTGTCGTCTTCAATGGGACATAAAAGTTTTAGTTGTGTCGAAGAAAAAGTTTTAACAATAGAGTCTACAATCTTCATTTTGCCTAAAATCGTAGAAGACAAAAGATTTCTTTTACTGAAAACTACACTGTTTAAGCTTAGTATTCATATTTGATAGCGTATGACATTTATATTGAACTCCAACAATGTTTTTGATTATTTAGTTAAGCGTGAATTATTGACTCAATCAGAGCAATCTCTCACGAATATTGAGGCGATACCTGCAAAAAACTTTAATTTATTACTCACCCTGTCAGACGGTGGTAAGCTTCTTGTGAAGCAAGAACGGCGCGATCGCGATGGAAAAACAGCAGGTGAGTTTTTAGATGAGTGGCGAATTCAAGAGTTATTACAAAAATTTCCGGAACTAAATTACACAAAATCATTTTTGCCGGAAGTACTTAATTTTGATAGAGAAAACTCAATTATTGTCTTTAAATACCTAGATAATTATCGCGATTTAAACGATTTCTATATGAAGGGGAATATATTCCCTCCAACAATAGCAGCAGCTATTGGTAGTTGTATAGCAACAATCCATCGCGAAACCTTCAATAGCCAAAAATATCAGGATTTCTTTTCTCAAAATTCCGATAATATAAAATCGGATCTGGTATTACTTCTGATTCGGAAATTGGAGCAGATCGGCCCCGAAATTTTTGGTTTAGTACCTGCTGATGGATTGAAATTTTTCGCCCTTTATCAGCGATATGATAGCTTGGGACAAGCACTTAGAGAACTGAGTACAGCTTTTACGCCACGATGTCTGACGCACAATGACCTCAAGCTCAACAACATTCTATTGCATCAGGAATGGGAGCAGTCATTCCCGCAAGCCGAAGTATCACAAAACGGTATTGTGCGACTGATTGATTGGGAGCGATCGTCTTGGGGAGATCCAGCCTTCGATCTAGGGTCAATTATCGCCAGTTATCTGCAAATTTGGCTCAATAGCTTAATTGTTAGTAAAGAGATGACTATCGATGAATCTCTGCGCTTAGCTACCACTCCCCTCGAATCCCTACAACCTTCTATTTATGCTCTGACTAGCGCTTATTTAGAGTCTTTTCCAGAAATTTTGGTTCACTATCCTGATTTTATTCAGCGAGTTGTGCAATTTTCCGGTTTGGCATTGATTCAAGCAATTCAATCCATAATTCAGTATCAAAAATCTTTCGGCAATATGGGTATTTCTATGCTTCAGGTTGCTAAAAGTTTGTTGTGCCGTCCAGAGCAATCTATTCCTACCGTTTTTGGTACGACAGCAGCAGAACTAACCCGCCTAACTAGCTCTAGTAATGAAGTATTATCTAACACAATTTGATAACTCGCAGCAGTTTGGTTTCTAGATTTGGTAATTGTGAAAACAGATAGTTGCAGATAAATTATTATCCTTTATCAGGTTTCAGTAGATAACGTAGTTATCTATTAAATAAGTTTTTGAGCATAAAAATCCTTGCAGCTTAGGTGAAATGACAGTCATGTTATTTCACCATTTTTTATATACAGCGTATTTCAGGTAAATGAAGTACATGGGTAGGGGCACAATATATTGTGCCCCTACAATTATCTGTACCTCACAAAGTAGCAATCTGCTGTAGTTGCGTTGCATGAAAAAATGTAAAACATCTGATTTATTTAATTAGCCAATTAGAAAAAAGCAAAGATGACAAAAAAGGTGTATTAAAGGAATAAAAACTCCTTGCTTATCCTAGCTAATCTATTAATTACTATGCCAACATTTAGGCATGAACTAAAAAGTTCATCATTCAATTTACTTTATTCAACTAGGAGGATTTCATGGCTACTATCAAAATTCACGACTTAAGTCCCGCTGGCTCCGAACTGTTTCAAGATTCTGAAAGCTTCCTCAATGAGCTAACAGATGCAGAATTGGGAGTACATGGCGGTAGAGCAGCAGAATCAGTCACTGTTACTATTAGCATTACTTTGTCAGTTACTTACTCTTGGTCTTGGACTTGGTAATTTCTTAGTTTTACTTAAAACGAACTCTTGCTTGGTGAAACTGTTTTTTTTGTTCATAATTCACACAATATTTTGAGGATGATAACCTATGGCTACTATCAAAATTCACGACTTAAGTCCAGCTGGTTCAGAACTGTTTCAAGATTCTGAAACCTTTCTCAATGAGCTAACAGATGAAGAATTAGGAGTAAATGGTGGTTTAAGAGTAGCATCAGTAACTGTGACTGTAACAGTTACTTGGACTTGGACTTGGACTTGGTAATTTTTTAGTTTTGCTTAAAAGACAGTTCTACTAAGCAGGACTGTCTTTTTTTTTGTTAATAATTAACACAATATTTGAGGATGAAAACTGATGGCTACTATCAAAATTCATGACTTAAATCCTGTTGGCTCCGAACTGTTTCAAGATTCTGAAAGCTTTCTCCATGAGCTAACGGATGCAGAATTGGGAGTACAAGGAGGTTTTAGAACGCAATCGTTCACTTATTGCTGGCCTGTGTCTTGGACTATTCCTTTGTAATCTTTTGTAGATAATTCACACAATAATTTTTTAGTTTTACCTAAAAGACAGTTCTGCATAGCGGAACTGTCTTTTTTCTATGTTTAGACAGAATTTGAGAATGATAACTGATATCTATGCATCACAACGAGCTAATTAATGCAGAACTCAACAGGCAAGAGAGATTAAACTGGGAACTTTATGGTTATATAACCTGGCTTTTTCCGAAACTGATAAGTAGGTGGACACAATTATTTAGAAGACGCATTTCGACTCCGCTCAGGGCAAGTCGCTCAATGCTCGAACCCTGAGAAGACGAGAGTTGAGCGGAGTCGAAACCCGGCAACCTCTTTTTTAGTTTAATTTAGTGTTTCTACTTAATTGGTAAGGTTTTAGTTCTGCTTGGATGGCACATTGTCTCCAAGCAGGTTTTTTTGGGGCTGGATAGGATAACTAACAGAAATAAAACATGACATAAAGGTTTTAGTTGTGCCCGAAAAAGCATTGTACTTTTGTTGTTTTACTCAAATCAATATGTCAGTATTTAAACATGAACTAAAAAGTTCATAACTCACTTAAATTTACTCAATTAGGAGATTAACTAATCATGGCTAATATCAAATTGCACGACTTAAGTCCGGCTGGTTCCGAACTGTTTCAAGATTCTGAAAGCTTCCTCAATGAATTAAATGCTGAAGAATTAAATAACGTCAATGGAGGATTGCTCGGAATAACTCTAACTATAACTATAACGATTACAATTACTTTTACTTTGTAATAATTAAAGCTATATAGTAGTTTTTTCGAGCATAAGTAACAGTGCTTTAATAAGCATTGTTACTTATAAAAAGAGAGTAAATGCTGTCTATTTATTAACTAGCTTATTCAATGATTGCTGAATTATTAGAAATTAACCCAAATCAATCGTCAGAAGCAGATCGACAACTGTGGGATGCTTTAGAAGACATTGTTAATAACGTTGAAATCGAATCTGATTTTTGCATTCGTCACCCAAATTACAAGCCTTTAGATCTGCCAGAAGAGGTGATAGTTCGTTTCAAAAAGATGTCTAAGGATGTTCAAAATAGATACTCGAATTTGCAACTGCGTAGTTTTCTTTATGGAATTTATTACAACGGTTCTCTGCAAAGGACTTTAGCGCTTGATGGAGATTCATCTAACCTGCAATTACACCAAGATTTAGAAAATAACTACTTCTTAGGGGTAGACTTGGCGTTTTACGATCGCTTACACAACAGCAATACTGGAGAGGGCTATTTTGATGGTAATTGGTCTGTAGTCAAGCAGGCCAATGATGATACCTTAATGGTCACAAAGGGTGGTTTAAATTTATATATTAAACGCGATTATCACTTACAACCAGCCGAACAATCTGCGGTGGTGGGTGACTTAGTTGCAATTCGATTGCCTAAAAATCGAGTTCAAAATGGATTTTATTTGGCAGTTGGGAATGCTGGGCCGCAAACTATCGGCAATCCAAATCATCAGCCACAAACTGTACGCATTTACTTTAATTTGAGTCCGGAAGGTGCAGTTGCAGTTATGGGTAGCCTAACGCAGCAACTTAACGAAATTAATATTCCTTTCACATTTAAAGCACTATACAATCCTGCGGACTACGGTCGCTATGACTCAGCAGTACTTTACTTTGAGAAAAGTTACTACGAAGCCGTTCGACCAATTTTACAAAGTGTTTATACAGAAAAGCGATCGCACTTTAATCCAGAAGTTCCATTATTCACAAAATTACTGAAGCCAGGTCTAAGTTTGGCAGAAGAACCAAACCAGAGATTTGCAGCCCAAGAAAGTTTTGGTATCAATCGCTGTCAAATTATTGCTAATGGATTGTTACAAGCTAGCCAACAGGGAAATAACTCTCCCCAAGAACGGATAAAAGCTATTCTTGAAAACTTTTCTCTTCTGGGAATTGAATTACACCGTTCTTATCTTAATGCCAACTCTGAAGACATCTACACACCGTTGAACTAATGCAAATACTCGACCTTGCGCCGCCAAAAGTAGCAACTTCAAACGAAGTTAATTTCAACAATAAATTTCCCGAATCAGATTTGCCATTTTACCGCAAACTCGGACGAACTGATTTAACTGTTAGCGCTCTAGGATTAGGAGGTGGAGGTAAAATCTCTAGCGAAGATACCCTTTATGCCTTCGACCAAGGGGTTAACTTCTTTTTTTACTCTAGCGATTTGCACCACTATCTCTACAGCCACATGTCTGAAGGACTGCGGAAATTATGCGGTCGTGGCTCATCAGTGCGAGAAAAAGTAGTTTTGGCAACAGTGAGTTATATCAAAAATCCAGATGCGGCAATGGCAGCCATCATCGACCAATTTGTAGACCTAAGAATGGACTATATTGATGTCTTCTTTTGGGGCTGGATTGGCACTAGTGATGAACCAATGTTTGAGAAATGCTTAGACAGATCCAACGATTTAAGAGGTGTTGGTAGCATTTACGAACGAATCGTAGAAAGAATGTTTGGTGTTTCCGAACGTCTGAAAAAAATGGGCGCTGTTCGTTATATTGGCGCTTCTTTTCACGACTTAGATTTAGCTAACAAATGGCTGAATAATTCATTAATAGATGTAGCAATGGTGAGACATAATGTCGCTCATCGTACTGCTCAAAAATCAGTATTTAACAATTTGGAAGCGGAAGATCCGCAGCGAGCGGGTGTTGTCACGTTTAAATCTGCGGGAATGCACGGCCCCCTTTGGCATCCTCCTGCTGGTTTGCCAGAAGGATGTTGGGTGCCTTCAGTTCCCGATTTATACCGTTATTCTTTGAGCCAAAACTGTGTCGATGTCTGCCTGATGGGTTCAGAAAAGCGGGAACATATAGACGCAGCGATCGCAGGCATCCAAAAAGGTAAACTCACCCCAGAAGAAATAGATTATCTCAACCTTTATGGTGATTTACATCGCCATCGTTTCCAAAACCAAAATATTCCTACAGATAGATTAATTTATAGAGGCTAATAATCATGACAGAAAATGTAGCTACACCAAGAATATCTAGCGGCGAAAACCTTTTAGCAACACTGAAACTGCCAGAAATTTCGCTCGCAACAAACGAACAAATATTAGACCACCTACGCCATTCATATAAAATTGGTGCTGTTGCTGCCGATGCCGAACAAGAAATCTTGATTTTGCGCCTCTGCGAACAGCTAGAAATTACAGTTTCTGAAGATGAATTGCAAGCCGCAGGAGATACCTTTCGCCAAGACCACAAATTATTAACAGCTTCAGAAACTTTGGCATGGCTAGCACAGCAGCGTTTACAAGTAGAAGAATGGTCTGAAAGTATTAGAATCGCACTGTTAAAAGAAAAGTTGAAAGAACGTTTATTTGGCTCGACTATAGATACTCAATATCTAGTCGATCCTTATATTTTTAAACGCCTTGCTTTATCTCAGATTCTCGTACTCGATTTAACAGAAGCTTTGAGAATAGTCCAAGCACTACAAGAAGATAAGGCTGCCTTCTGTAGTTTGGCACTACAATACTCAAAAGGTAAGCAGTCCAAAGAGAATGGCGGCTTTGTAGGTATTCGTTTTGTTTCAGAACTACTGCCGGAATTAGGACAAGCTATTGCAGAAGCAAAAGATGGTGATGTGATTGGCCCGATTCAAACTAAGTTGGGTTATCACATTCTAAAAGTCGAAAAGTGGTTTTCTCATGAGTTTAGAGAAGTGAAAGAGCAAGTATTAGAATTCCTTCTGCAAACATGGTTAAAGAGTCAAACTCACTCTGATTCTCACAGTTTAGCAACAGCTAAAAATAATTAGAAATTGCATAATTTTCCTGGATATTTATATTTAATATCCAGGAACTTTTAGACTAAATATCTATATAATCTAATAATAAAGCTATGTCAATACATCATCAATCTAGACATAATTACCTCAACCTCAGGTATATTGGTGAGTTTATGAAAAGACATTTCAAAAAAGTTTGGCTGTTTCTGGGTCTAACTTTTTTCTTTAATTATTTATTGGTGATTCTCTACCTAGCCTTAGGTGGTAAATGGGTCGTACCTGGTTCGTTGATTGTAACTACAGCTTATATGTTTATTCCAATGCTCGTTGCTGTAGTTATCCAGAAGTTAATTTACCACGAACCATTGCAAAAGCCATTTGGTATTTCTTTTAAGTTCAATTGGTGGTTTTTGGTAGCATGGTTATTAGCGCCAACGATAGCATTTACGACCTTTGCAGTTAGTCTACTTTTTCCTGGAGTTGAATATTCTCCAGAAATGGCAGGGCTATTTGCACAATTACAAACAGTACTCTCTCCAGAGAAGTTGCAGCAGGTACAAACTCAAATAGCAGCCTTGCCAATTCCCTTAATTTGGATTAGCTTAATACAGGGTTTAATTGCAGGTGCAACCATCAATGCTGTTGCAGCTTTTGGTGAAGAATTAGGCTGGAGAGGTTTGCTGCAAAAAGAACTTAATTATCTAGGTTTCTGGAAGTCCTCAGTTACTATCGGTTTGATTTGGGGAATATGGCACGCCCCAATAATTATCCAAGGACATAACTATCCTCAACACCCCTTATTAGGTGTTTTGATGATGACAATTTTTACCCTATTGTTATCACCAATTTTTAGCTATATCAGGCTAAAGTCCCAATCTGTTATTGCTACTTCTATTCTACATGGAACATTAAATGCTACAGCAGGATTGTCTATCTTAGCAATCAAAGGAGGTAACGATTTAACAGTTGGTGTTACAGGATTAGCTGGTTTTCTAGTTCTAATAGCTGTAAATATCGGTCTATTTATTTATGAGTATGCCAGTTCTAAAAGATCATTTATAAAGTAAAATTCAACAAATAAATTACACCAGATTGCAATTTGGTGAGGTACAGATTATTGTAAGGGCACAACATTGTTGTGCCCCTATCTGTGTGTTTATCTGAAAAATGCTGTATCTGATACCAATTTGCTAAAATTTTTAAACAGATCCAAATTCAGAAAGCCTTTTAAAATATAGATTTATTAATTTTGAATTTTGAATTGATATAACTTTGTGGGGCTAGCAAGATTCTATTGGTGTCAACTTAACGTCAAACCCTTGTAAAGATGTAATATTCAGCTATCTCACTTACCATCAAGATCCGCGTTACCCCACCCCGGTTTTGTCTAAAGCCAAAACTTCCCCTCCCCTTGCCAAGGGGAGGGGTTAGGGGTGGGGTAATTTGAGCTTAAGTTGACACCAAGCTTATTTCTCTGAACTAATAACAGGGAGAAATTCAAATTTTTCAATTTGTAACTTCAACCAAGCAGTAAATAAATCTGTCAGAATTTGCCGAGATAGTTTATTATCTAGCTCTGGTTGAATGATTTCTTCAACTAATATTAAATGTATCCCTTTAGAAGTAACTATAGGTTTGAGAAGTTGAGGAGGTTTAGCAGCAAAGACGGCAGCAGAAATTTCTGGCTTTAAATCTTTACGGTACAATTTCCCCCGATAACCTAATTTCCGGCGTAATTCCTTATCTTCAATGTATTTGTGAGCCACCTCATAAAAACTAATTTCACCTTCCTGGATGGCATAAAACAGTTCTAGGGACAAATCTTCATCATCTAAAATAACTTCATAAAGCAAGACCGTAGCATAATCTAGTTGATGTTCAAAGAAATATTGTTCAACTTTATCTCCAAACAAATGAGCAGCTAATTTTCCGGAGATAACAGTGTTGTAGACTAATTCTTCAAAATTATCAAGAGATAAACTATGTTTTTCTAACCACGCCCAAGTATCATCAGCATTATTGAGTTTTTGAGCTAATCTTATTTGGTCTGCTGTTTGCTGAAGTTCTTCGTTTTCTACTTTTATGCCAGCTTTATCTACCGCATATTTGATAATTTGAAGAGTAATAATATCTTCAATTATCTCAGGAATTTTACAAGATAATTTTACCTGATTGAGAATATCTTCAGAAGTAATCGGAAGAGGTTGTGACATGGAATTTTCCTAAATAAAATAATTGAAATTTAACAAAAATTAAGAAGCGATCGCGATTTTTTTACAATTTCACATCTCCCTGTTGCAACTTTTTAAATGGATCTAGCAGAAAATCAATAATTCGGCGCTGGCGCACAATCACTTCAGCTGTTGCTGTATCTCCAGGACGCAAGGGAATACACTTATTTGCAGAGGGAATACAACTCTGTTTTAAGGCAATATCTAAGTTATAAGCTGCTACTTTTCCATTAGGAGTATCTATCTCTATAGTAGTAGGAGAAATTTTGATTAGTTCTCCTGATATAACCCCATAATCTTGAAAAGGATAAGCATCAAATTTCAGTTTCACTGGTAGTCCTGTCTGCAAAGAACCACTTTCTGTGGTTGCCATTTGTGCGCGAACTATTAAAGGCGAATTGAGCGATGCGATTTCGGCCACCATTGTTCCAGGCTGCACCACAGAACCAGCTTTTTCAATCGGCAGATGAAATAATATACCACTGGTGGTAGCTCTGATTTCTCGTTGGCTTAACTGAAATCTTAATGCTAAAATTTGTCTTTTACTTTGGGCAATTTCTGATTGTAATGAAGTAATATCAGTTTCTAAACTTTTCTGTTGTTCTGCAATTTTTAGCACGGCTAGCTGGCCAGAACGAGTCAAAGTTTCATAACTCCTTTCTTGTTCTTTTAATCGCAATTTAGCTTGTTCGATATCTGCATTAGTTTGGCGGATACTGCGCTCATAACTACTCTGTTGTTCTGCTAAAGTTAATTTGGCTTGTTCAATATCTGACTTACTTTGTTCGTATATTTTTTGCTTTTCCTTAGCTATATCTTCTTTTTCTACAACATTAATTTCTGGAACTACTCCTTCTTGTTTGAGTTTTCTATAGCGTTCAACCTCTCGCTGAGTACTTATCAAACTACTCTCAGCTAACTTACTATTAGTTCGACTATGTTCGAGAGTTTTCTGCGCTTGATTAACTTGAGCTAATTTTTCTTCTTTTTGCAATTCATAGGTATTTTTTAGAGCATCAATATTTTGACTTGCTTGAGCAATTTGGGTTTCCTTTTCTAACTGTTGAGATTGATTTTGTTGTTGTTGAGTCGCCAAAGACACAAGCAATTGATTTTTAGATGAATTTAACTGAGCAAGTCGGTTTAATTGTCCTTCTAATTTATCCTGCGCCTGCTGCAAATCTGATTTGGCTAGTTCTGACTCTAATACCAACAAAGTCTGCCCAGGTTTTACCGGATCGCCTTCTTTAACTCGAATTTCGGCAACAGTTCCAGCCACAGCAGCATCGAGCTTAATTGTCTTTTCTTTAGGCTCAGTTCGTCCTCTGGCTGTACCAGTTTCATCAACCTTAAATAGCATTGTCCAAGGTAATATTATAGACACAAATATCACTAAAAAATATAGCAATCCTCTTGTCCAAACCTGGGGAAAGCTATCAAGTGATTCCTTGGTAATCTCAGACCAATCATCAGTTGATTTTTCTGGAATTTGTGGTTCCAAAATTTCTTGACCAAATATTTCTTCTGGTATTGAGTTAGTTACTCGTCCATTCAATATACTATTAGGCATAATTATTTTGAAATATATTTTTCAAGTGAATAATTTCTCAACTATTAATTATCAACAAAATTTATGCTTTTAGAGTTTATGCTGCCACCTGTAACTGCTGTTGATTGAGATAGAAATAATGTCCCCGCTTAGCCATTAATTCTTCATGATTTCCGCTCTCAATTAACACACCTCGGTCTAATACTAAAATTAAATCGGCATTGCGGATTGTAGAAAGACGATGGGCAATTACTAAAGTGGTTCTTCCCCTAAGAATCGTATTAAAGTTCTGTTGGATAATCCTCTCTGATTCGGTATCTAAATGAGAAGTTGCCTCATCTAAAACTAACAACTGAGGATTACCTAATAAAGCCCTGGCAATAGCGATTCTTTGTCTTTGTCCGCCAGACAATAATCCGCCACCTTCACCAATTTGAGTTTCATACCCCATTGGTAATTTTTTAATAAATTCGTCAGCACCCGCTAGTTTTGCTGCCTGGATTACTTCTTCTAAAGTTGACCCAGGATGTCCTAAACTAATATTTTCTCGAATTGTGCCGCCAAACAAAAAGGTATCTTGGTCAACTACTCCAACTTGCTGACGCAAGGAACTTAAGGAAATACTAGTAATATCTTGTCCATCAATTAAAATTTTGCCGTCTGTTGGCGGATACAATCCTAAAACTAATTTAGAAATCGTAGTTTTTCCAGAACCACTACGTCCTACGAGCGCTACCATTTGCCCTGGTTTAATTTCAAAGCTGAGATTCTCTAATATATTGATATCGCTGTCTGAGTGATAGCGAAATGTCACTTTATCAAAGCGAATATTGCCTTTAATTTTTGGTAAGTTTTGCCGTGGCTGGTGGTGTAAATCTTCTTCTGGTTCTGCATCCAATACATCATTAATACGTTCCATTGCTATCACAACTTCCTGGAACTGATTCCACAAAACAGTTAAGCGTTGAAAGGGCGAAATAATATTACCCAATAACATGTTAAATGCCACTAGCTGCCCAATAGTTAATTGGTTGTGAATTACTTGATATGCCCCAAACCACAGCAAACCAGTAGTCATCAATGCTTGAATCGTGTTACTGAATATTTGCAAACGATTATTAATAACTTGTCCAGAAAAATTAGTTTTTACTTCTTTATTTAATAACTCCTCCCAATGCCAACGCACTGTTTGTTCTACTGCTGTTGCTTTGACTGTTCTAACACCAGTTAGGGCTTCAATTAGATAACTACTTTCTTTAGCAATAGCGTTAAATATTTCGCGGGAAATTTTTTGTAAAAAAGGTGTGGCAATTAAGGCCAGTAAAGCAAAAGGCGGGATAATTAACAATGACAGCAACGCCATTTTCCAACTGTACCAAAACATTAATCCCACATAGATAAAGACGGTAAGTAAATCTAGCAGAATTGATAATGCTTCGCCAGAAAGAAAGCGTTGGATTTTGCGATTTTCTTGGACGCGAGAGATAATATCTCCCACGTAACGGGACTCGAAGAAACTCAAAGGCAATCGCAGGGTATGGCGAATAAAACCCACAATTAATGCTAAGTCTATGCGATTGGCTGTGTGGTCTAGGAGATATTGGCGCAACCCTGTCATTGCTACGCGAAACAGGTTAAACATCAGCAACCCTATCCCTACGGCGGTCAAGGTGAGTTCCGATCGCTGCACCACTACGCGGTCTAAAATTAACTGGGTAAATAAGGGAGTAATCAGTCCAAATATCTGGATAAATATTGAGGCGACAAACACCTCCAGCATTACCAAAGAATGAGGTTTCATCAACTCAAAGAACTGCCAAAAAGGCGTAGAACTCTCCTGAGTCTCTTTGAGCATGGCTGTCGGTTGCAGCAGCAATGTGTAACCTGTCCAGCTGGCTTTAAATTCGGCGTGAGTAAGGGTGCGTTGACCGATGGCTGGATCGGCTACAATTACATGTTTGGCGGTAACTTCGTAGATGACAATGTAATGTTTGCCTTCCCAGTGAACAATGGCTGGTAAGCTTTGCTTCGCTAATTGCTTCAAACCAGCTTTTACCGGTCGTGTGGCAAAGCCCAAGCTTTCGGCTGCTACCAATAACCCGCGCAAAGATGCGCCATTGCGATCGACATTGGCGATATCTCGCAAGCGATTGACACTAAAGCGTTTTCCCCAATACCGAGATACCATCACCAAACAAGCTGCACCGCAGTCAGATCCACTCTGTTGGGCAAAAAACGGATAGCGCCGCGTCACTCGCTGCCATAAATGCCCGACTTGCTGAGTGGGATTGGGAAAATAGGCTTTGCTAATTTTCTTACCTTGGGGCACATCTGCTGGTTGTGACAAAACATCTGTTTCAGAATGCGTATTTGTCTCAATGTTGGCAGCATTGCCTAATTCCACCTGTTCGGGATTGCGAGATAGTGCCCTAGCCCATAAATGCTCTCGAATTTGAGGATACTTAGCCATCAATGACCACAGCACCTCACCTGGAATAAAACACAGTTGTAAATTTACTGAAGCTCTGGCTGCATAAGGCTGAAATTTTGTATCTGGGAATAAGGTAAATTCCCCGAATGAGTCTCCCGGCTCTAAAGTAGCGATTAATTCGTCGGCACTATCGAGCAATCTTACCTTGCCAGCGATCGCAATATATACACCTGGTTCAACGTCGCTTCCTTGCCAAAATTTACCGACTTTCGGTTTGCTTTCTTTAAATTGTGGCAGATATCCTTCAAATTCTTCTTTAGAGAGAGAATGCCCCAGAATATTGTTGAGTTGTTGCAGAGAAACCAACTGATTGGATATGTTGTGCGCCATTATTTGAATCTTTTGATAATTTTGCAAAGTTAATAGGTAATAATTCGGAATCTTCCGCATTAGTTACCGATTTGAGGTCACCAATCAAAATTTTGTTACCTTGATGCTCGTTGCTGCTGGCTTCGGTGTTGTTTGCTTTTGGCCTTGTGGATAACCCCATTTGTTTGAGCAGTCGCTTGAGATGGCGATCGCTTAATTCAATCCCAAATTCTTTTGCCAAATGTTTCGCTAGCCAGTTTGCTGTCCACCGCCGAAAAGAATAGCCATAATCCCGCGGACTATTTCTCATCAGTTCTTGCAAACGTTCTAAATACTCGTCATTTATTGCCTTCGGGCGACCAATCGGGCAATCTTGCCATTGATGCGCCATTCCTGTCTTCGCTATGTGCGTCCAATGTCTTGCTGTTGCTGGACAACACCCCAAAATTTGACAAATCTGGGTTTGAGTTTTTCCCTCATCTGCTAACAACATAATTTCAATACGTTGTCGGTAAGATTCCGGTAAATTTTTCTGTAAATTCACTACCAGTAATTTTCGCTGGAATGATGTTAAATACTTACCGACATTTACGTCTGCATACTTTGTTTTAACTTTCGTGTCACAGTCAGACATATAAGTAAAATCACTTAATTTGTATATACGCCAATATCTGATTCTTAATGCTTCTTTAGTCGTATATCTCTAGACTTAAGTAGAAATTACTAGAGATATTCCAGAAACGAATTTTTGTTGTATCTGTAATACTTATTACGATTTGCATTTTATTTTATGCAAGAATTTTAATTTTGCAAAGTAATATTTTTTACAGTAATTATTGGTTTGTTGCTTTTTAGGGATAGATTAAGCTACAAATCGTATTTGTAAATTCCGAAAATCTTTTTGTAAAGATAAATGAAATTACTCTGGACACATAAAAAATAAGTCATAACCGAATTGCTCGAACAAGAAACTTTCAAGCCTCTTAGAATCAGGGTTTGACGAGCAGTTTATGTTTTTAACTATGCTTCAACTGCTATCTAGCAAAAGGCTCTTTACTGGATGAAAAGCCTTTTGGTGTCTAAGTTTTATCATCTGTTTATGTCCTAACCACCTAAGCTGTTGCTATCAATCGTGAAAACTCCAATCGTGCGATCGCTTACCCTCACCTAGCAGCAAAATATGTATAAAAAAATACCCCTGAAGTGGGGACAGAATAAAGGCGTAGGGTGCAGTAGCTGTGGGAATCATAACTAATTATCCGAAGATGGTATTACACACTAAAGCCTGAAACACGATATCCCCTAGCCCCCTTTTTAAGGAGGTTGGGGGATCTGAATGCGTAGTCCTGATATAGTTTTTGTAGGGTGCATTAGGCTTAAACCTAATGCAACGACAGTTATAATCGACGGAAGCCGCCGCTTATCCTGTCTACCCTACTTAAGGCTTACTGTATAAGTGGTTTTCCATAAGTTTATATTTTTAGATTAAATAACAATCGGGGAAAACTAGGGGAGACGAGTTAAGTCGCTTTGCTCCAATTCAAAATTCAAAATTCAAAATTAAGTTTAAGAAATAAAGTGACTTAAAACCCAGATCCCAATAGACTTTCTTTGCCTATTGCTTCTTCCCTCTTCCCTGCTATAACAGCCTAAACTTCTAATAAAGGCAAGGTGACAGTAAAAGTTGTACCTACTCCGACTTGACTATTGACTACAATCTTGCCCCCGTGTGCCTCAACACACTTTTTGGCGATCGCTAGCCCCAAACCAGTACCAGGAATGCTTCCCACATTATCTGCACGATGGAAAGGCTCAAACAGTCGCTTTTGGTTTTCTTCAGGAATGCCAATTCCCCAGTCTTGAACTCGGAAAATTACTGATTTTTCTTGGCCAATTAGTTCAAAGCGCACCATACCGCCTGGTAATGAATACTTAATTGCATTGCTAAGCAAATTGACCAAAATATGCCGCAGCAGACTTTCATCCCATAGTCCTTCGTTTAATTGCCCAAAACTGCCAAACACTAAAGTTATATGCTTCTGGGTAGCAGTTAATTGAACTTCATTAACAATCTGACGGCAAAAAGCTTCCAAATCTAGAGAAATTAAATCGCACAGCAATCTACCAGAATCAGCTTTACCGATTAATGAAACTTCATCTAATAACTGGGCCATATTTTTGATGGCTGAGCGAATCAACCCCAAATGGTTGAGTTTTTTCTCCTTGGTCAATCTTTCGTCGTGAGTTTCTAGCAACCCAGCAGCCAAGAGAATAGTATTGAGGGGATTACGGATGTCATGGGAGAGCATCGACACAAATTCCGATTTGAACTGATTGATTTCTTTAGCTTTCACCAGTTCAGCAGTTCGTTCTTCAACCCGAATTTGTAAAGTCTCATTGACCGTGCGTAATGATTCTAATACCTGCTTGCGCTCGATCGCATAACGCAGCGATCGCACCAACACATCTACATTTACCTGTCTCTTGACTAAATAATCTTGTGCCCCTTGGCGTACTGCTTCAATTGCCAGTTTTTCATCATTGGTATTAGTTAGGACAACAATCGGTACACTTGGGGCTTGACCAATCAGAGGAGGCAAAGATGATAATCCTTGACTGTCAGGTAGAGTTAAATCTAACAAAATAACATCATAATTACACTTACTTAATTCCTCTAGTGCTTCCCCCAATCGCTTCACATGAACTAAAGTGAACTCTTGCAACTGGGCTTGCATGAGAAACTCTTGTAACAACCTAGCAGAAGCGAGGTTATCCTCAATTAACAAGATTTTTACTGAGTAGCTCACAACCATAATCTTCGGGTTTCACCCCCTATTGCTCCTCTATCTTGTAAGTGTTGAGTGGGGATTGGGCATGGGGCAAGCGGGGTGTGGGAGGTGTGGGAGGTGTGGGAGGTGTGGGAGGTGTGGGAGGTGTGGGAG
>JAVRBO020000063.1:0-28106 GCA_034531195.2 Nostoc sp. ChiSLP01 | reverse complement strand
TGTGGGAGGTGTGGGAGGTGTGGGAGGTGTGGGAGGTGTGGGAGGTGTGGGAGGAGAGGGAGGAGAGGGAGGTGTGGGAGGAGAGGCATAAATTCTCTATCTCCCCACACTCCCCACACTCCCCAATCCCCAATTCCCTCACCGATACAGCCAAACCCGTAGCAGCGAAAGCAGCTGTTCGGTATCCACGGGTTTGGTGATATAGTCAGAAGCCCCGGCTTCAATGCATTTTTCCCGATCGCCTGGCATGGCTTTGGCAGTTAAAGCAATGATTGGTAGCGAGCGAAATTGGGATTGCTGGCGGATGGCGCGGGTGGTTTCGTAACCATCCATTTCTGGCATCATGATGTCCATCAAAACTATGTTGATGTCGGGATTGGCTTGCAGTTTCTCAATGCCGTCTCTGCCATTTTCGGCAAACAGTACTTCCATGTGATAACTTTCTAGAAAGCTGGTGATGGCAAAGATGTTTCTCAGGTCATCATCGACAATCAAAATTTTCCGATTGGCTAGCACTGGGTCGGTTTGGTGTAGCTGTTCGAGCATTTGCCGCTTTGGTGCTGGCAGATTAGCCTGGACGCGATGCAAAAACAAGGCAGTTTCGTCTAACAGCCGTTCTGGCGATCGCACGTTTTTAATAATAATTGTCTCTGCTAGCCCCCGCAGTTGGCTTTCTTCTTGGCGGCTGAGTTCTTTGCCTGTGTAAACAATTATTGGCAGTTTCATCAGCTTGGGTTCTAGCTTGATCTGCTCGATCAGTGTAAATCCGGTCATGTCGGGCAGACCTAAGTCCAGTACCATACAATCAAAGTGCTGCGATCGCAATATCTGGAGTGCTTCTTTTCCGGTACCCACTGCTGTACTGTGGACATCGCCATTACCAATGAGTTCGATAATACTTTGGGCTTGTCTGGGGTCATCTTCTACTATTAAAAGATTTTTTACCTGACGTTCAACAAAACTTTTAATCTCAGTCAACACTTCATTTAAGGCTTCTGGAGAAACAGGTTTTTGCAGGTAGGTAATTGCTCCTAGCTTTAATCCCCGTTGCTGTCTTTCATCCACAGAAAGTATATGCACTGGGATGTGTCTGGTGTTTGGGTTATGCTTGAGACGATCCAGCAGTGTCCAACCATCCATCTCTGGCATGTGGATATCCATCATAATGGCGTTCGGCTCGAATTGTTGCGCTAGTGCTAGACCTTGTTTGCTTTGTAAGGCAACGATTCCTTTAAAGCCCTGCTGACGTGCCATGTCTAGTAAGATGCGGGCGAATTTATCGTCATCTTCGATAATTAACAAAACGCGATCGCCTGATTCAATTGTTAGGCGATCGTCTGGGATTTCGTTGACGCTGGAAACTACTTTCGGTGCTGGAGAAATTTCCGCAGAGGTACTTCGGCTTTCAACTGTCACCACTTTTGAGATCGGAGGTGTCAATTTAGTTGGAACATTTTTCGCCCTTTCCCCATTGACTTCAAAGCTATTTCGTGCTGCCTGAGGCTTTACTGTTAGTGGTAAGTAGAGAGTGAAAGTACTTCCCAGATCTGGTTGGCTGATTAGTTCAATCCTTCCGCCCAAAAGTTGAGCTAGTTCGCGGCTGATGGATAAGCCCAAGCCAGTGCCGCCATACCTGCGGCTAGTTGTGCCGTCTGCTTGCTGAAATGCCTCGAAAATAATTTTCTGCTTTTCGGGTGGAATGCCAATGCCGGTATCGCTGACTGCAAAGGCGATCTTCGGCTGCTCGTCTGGGGCTGTTTCAGTTACCATACTAATTTGTAACTTCACGCCTCCCTGTTCGGTAAACTTAAAGGCGTTAGCTAAAAGATTTTTTAATACTTGTTGCAGACGCTTGGAGTCGGTAGAAATTACTGGCGGTAATTTATCGTCTAGTTCAATGGCGAAACTGAGCTTTTGATTCTCGGCAATTTGATGGAAAGTTTGCTCTATAGATGTCCGCAAATCCACAAAGGCAACTTGCTCGATATCTAAAGACATTGTACCGGACTCAATTTTTGCCAAATCTAAAATATCATTAATTAGTTCTAATAAATCGGTTCCAGCAGAATAGATTGTGCGGCTATACTCTACTTGTTTTTCGGTTAAGTTATTTAGAGAATTATCTGATAGCAATCTTGCTAAAATTAACAAGCTATTTAGCGGTGTCCGTAACTCGTGGGACATGTTCGCCAAAAATTCTGATTTATATTTGGAAGATAGTGCCAGTTGCTCGGCTTTTTCTTCTAATGACTGCCTAGATTGCTCAATTTCCCGATTTTTGCGGGCAACTTCTTGATTTTGGATTTCTAAGAGTTCTGCTTTTTCTTCTAGTTCTTCGTTGAGTTGCTGCAATTCTTCATTAGATTGCTTGATAATGAATTGTGATTCTTGCAATTCGTGGGCTTGTTCTTCTAGCAGTTGATTGCTTTGTTGTAGTTCTTCTTGCTGGCTTTGCAGTTGCTCTGTTAAAGCAACAGATTCGGTAAGTAGTCGCTGAGTTTGCAATTGGGAGGCGATGTTATTTAAAAATACACCCAAAATTTCACTTAATTGCTCTAGAAATGTCAGGTGTAAGTCCTTAAAAGGTGCAAAAGAACCAAGTTCAATTACGGCGTTGACTTTAGTTTCAAATATTATGGGCAATACAAGAATATTTAACGGTGGAGCTTCTCCCAAGCCAGAAGTTATGCGGATATAGTCACTGGGAACTCCGGTTAGGAGGATTCTTTGTTTTTCTAGGGCGCATTGTCCCACTAATCCCTCGCCCAAGCGAAATTCATTTGCCAAGTTTTTACGTTCTTTGTAGGCATAACTACCCAACAACTTCAGCACTGGCTCGTCGTTCTTTGAGTCCATGAGATAAAAAACACCAGCAGACGCCCCTACTAAGGGTGCTAGATTCGACAAGATCGTGCGAGACACACTTTCTAAATTTCGCTGCCCTTGAAGCATTTGGGTAAATTCAGCCAAATTAGACTTGAGCCAGTTTTGCTCGTCATTTTTTTGAGTTGTGTAGCGCAGATTGACGATCATTTGGTTGAAGGTTCGCTTCAGGACGCCAATTTCATCGTGGCGATCGCTTTCTGGTAAATTGACCGATAAATCCCCATCTGCCACCTTTTCAACTAAATCAGAAACTCGCTTGAGCGGTAGTGAAATGTGTCTGGTGAGGATAATTCCAATCAAAACCAAGATTGCAGCAAATAAAGGAATACTATAAACAATAGTCGCCAGTGTTTGACGAGCAGCTATCTGTGCCCGTTGAGAACGCTGCTTAAGAAGTGCATTTTCCTCATTTTTCATCGCTTGCAGCAGTTTTTGGATCTGATCCATCAGCCGCTTACCCTGGTCTGTCTTGATGGCTTCTTGGGCAACCTCTAAGCCCTGGGTCTGCCGTAGTTCAATGACATTTTTCATTACAGCCATTCTCTCGGTTACCAGTGGCTGCAAAATATCAAGCCGATTTTGTTGGTTGGGGTTATCTGCTATTAACCTTTGAAGTTCTTTGATTTTTTGATTAAGCAATTGGGTGGCAGTGTTATAAGGTTCTAAATAACGCTGTTCTCCAGTAATCAGGTAACCACGTTGCCCAGTCTCAGCATTTGTCAATTCCAAGTTTACTTCTTCAATCTGACTTAATACCTGATAGGTGTGGTTTTCTCTGCGCGAAGTTTCGATTAACTCATTGGTGCTTTGGTAAGAGATTAGACCAATTGAGGTCAGAATTGCTAGGCTTAAGGTAAAACCTGCCCCAATTTTGGTTCCAATCTTCAAACGGTTCAACATTTTTTCCGACAGTTAATACTTTCAATTTTTTATTGCGACTATAAATATTTTGATAATCTTTCAGCTATTCAAATAGTGAAAGTCTCTCTGGATTTATTGAATTAAAATGCCAATTTTTTTAATCATATATTATATTAATAAAATTTTATATTTATATAATTATTTTAATAATAAATTATCAAAATTTTCACATAACAGTTTTAATAAGCCTGGAGACAGTATAACTTATCTCAAAAGAAGCAACCACCTAATTTTCTAATTAAATCTCGCGGTGGATAATTAAATTTTCAACTGCGAGTATAAATTGAGTATCTAATTTTAATCTAAAAAGGTGATTTTTATGAGTGCAGTAATCGAGCTAGCAAGACCAAAATTTTCTAAAGGACAAAAGGTAGAATTTATTGGTGGATTAGGAACTATAATACAATGTTGCCGTAACTCTGGTAATTGGTCGTATTTAGTAGAAATGGAAATGGGTGCAGAACCAGAAATGGGCAGAATTGGTTGTGAAACTACTATTGTACTATTTGAAACAGATATTATTTTACTCGAAGACTACCCTCTTGCGGCTTAGGATTTCAGGATGCGATTATCTTTTTGCAAGGTTCAAATCCCCGGCTTACCTAAAAAGCCGGGGATTTAAATAGATTAGAATTGACATTTAGCTAGAGGTTACTAATCACCTGGCGATCGCTTTTAATTGGATGAACTACGGATTGGTTATAAATCCGAAAATTTTGAATCTTATTACTTTCTAAAATAGCTCTTGCACCTGCCATATAGATATCAGTAGCATTTAGAAATACAATAAAATTGCCAAGATTCAATTGATGTTCGTAATATTTGGCTAAATCTTCAGAAAGCTCTAAAGGATAATAGTTACCTTTAGTAATTACTGAAACTTGACTCATAGGAAAGCCAGCTTTTTTGAGTTCTGTAAGTGCTGTGTCTACATCTTGACGCCGACAAAAAACACCAACTCCATGTTTATAGCGACTTTTTGGGGATAAATATGGCTCATAAATACCCCGGTATTGAATGCTATGGCGATTAAAAATCCTCTGAGCAAAACGAATTTCGATTTCTATACCGGTTACTATCACCAAATAGTAACCTTGGAAGACTAAATCGCTATAAACCTGTGCTTGTTCTTGAGGAATTCCCAAAGGTAGCAACGCCCCAGCCAAATTACCTGCGGGTACCCCGATCGCACCACCAGTGATGGTGGTAGCGATCGCTGTTGCTTCTGCTCCCGCTAGCATAACTTGGCCTATACCAGGAACTGCCAACTGATTTATACAGCTAACAAGACCGCCTAAATTACCACCAGTGAATTCCTCAGATGTATTGCCAGTGCGCTCTTTAGCCTTAACACCAGCAATATCACTTTGTTCTTCTGCCTTGCGTGCAATTACAGAAACTTTGTGCATTGGGAAGTTTGCAGCTAGCAGTTCCTGAAGTGCCAATTCTGCTTCTGAACATTTAGCGAAAATTCCGATAAATTTCCGCTCTTTTTCTAATGTCATTTTATCTGTTTTGACTCAAAATGATTCCCAAATATTGTTAACTAACTTCAGACAATTAAGCAGCACTTCGAGTTAGCAATCCCCAAAGGAAAATTAATAGCATTGCGCCAAGAACAGCAAATAAAATGCTTCCCAGTGATAAAGCTCCTACAGATGCTGCCGCCGCCGAACCACTTCCCAACAATACTTGACCTAAATAACCACCAACTACGGCTCCGAGAATTCCTAACACAATGGTAGAAAGAATACCGCCACCTTGGGTTCCTGGATAGAAGAATTTAGCTAAAGCACCTGCAATTAAACCCAAAACCAGCCAAGCAATGATATTACCCATAATCTTTCTCCTTCGTGAAAATGTTGTTTTTTTTGACAATTTAATATTAAAATTTTTCCGATAAATTCCCGATCTATCTGGAGAACTAATATCAAAAATCTTCAGACATTATTTGATGTTCGCAAGGCTCAGATACCTGGCTTCTCTAAGAAGTCGGGTATTTAGCTGTTAGTGAATAAAGCCATACTTACTTATTCGTGAAAAACTAGCTGCTCATACCATTTCACGAAATTATTGATACAAATCATTTTTCTTACTCCCCCTGCTTCCCCTGCTTCCCCTACTCCCCCTGCTTGCCATCTGTATCAGTCTTAAAGTGAAATAGTATTAGGTTGGATTGAGCGACGTAGACACCCAGAAGACGGCTTAATACGTGATTTTTAACATCATTTGCAATGCTTAATGCCAAACCTAACCCTCCCGCCTCCTTCCCTACTTATTAGGCTTAGGGAGTAGAGATAATTCAAAGCTTCTTAAAAAGCAGAAGACAAATTTTGTTGAGAAAAGTGAAAAATCAAGCTGAAAGCAGGGTAACTCAACATTGAGCCTTAGTTGTTGGCTTTTAACAACATAAGCCGAATTCACAATAGACCTCTTACTTTCATTGCTTTTTGCACTCTTGTGGGAAAAGGTTAAAGGTTAAAGGGAAAATACCAAACCTTTCCCCCTTTTCCCAACTTCTGCAAGAAGTCTAATCTGTAGCAGTTGAAGCATGATTTAGGATATAAAGCGATGGTATTAAGCCTTTTGCTTGTTGCGTATTGCCTATTTCCTGCTACAAAGTCCTATGATTTCATCTTCAGATAGAGCAATAGAAGTATTCTTTTCTATCTTCCGGGTATTACTTTAATTTTCTTCAGATGAATTCAGCTTTTAAATAAGTCTACAGAACGGATAAAAATATTTATCATAAAAACATCTATAGATAGAAGTATTTATTTTTTAGAAGAACTATTCTATAAACATTGCAGCCCAAGTTGGGTAAGCAATAACGAATAAATAGTTAGTGAAGTGAATTTAGGAGCAAATTATGAGTCTCGAAGATAGAGCAAAAGCAGTTGCTAAAAATGTTGAAGGTAAAGCTCAAGAAATAATTGGCGATATCACTGGCAACCCTGATGATAAGGCTGAAGGTAAAGCTAAGCAAGTAGAATCACAAGTTCGTCATACAGTTGAAAATGTCAAAGATGAAGTTAAGAAAAATGTAGAATAAACTTAAGTTTATCTTGGCAGAAAGTCGAAGTAAAATCATAATTTACTAAACCTTCTTCCTCGTTCTAGTTTTTCTATATCTGTGTTGAACTCAGTTGTAAGGTAGTGGCTTGCAACTGAGTCAAATAAAAAATCGAAAACTCAAAACCCAATTTTGATAATATGGCTGCCAAAATATTTTTTGAAGCCATAGCTGAATTTTTGTTGAAAGGTGCTAACTCATGATTAATCTATTATTTAATTATTTTTTAACAGACATCTCTGTTGGCTCAGAAGCTACTTCTAGCTACTCAGCTGTACTCACCGGATTATTTGTAGTCGGTTTTATTGCTGCTGTCAGCATAGGCTCTATTGCTTGGTATAACTCCAAACGTCCTGTAGGTTGGGAAGATAAAAAGCGTCCCGAAGTTGTTCCAGAAGTAGATAAGTAATGAAAATTTTTGCCTACCTCCTCCTAAGTCTAAGTGTTTTTAGTGTTCATGGGTTTTACCAGCGAACACTATTTTTTTGCGATCGCTTGGCATTGGACGGGAAGACCCGATCGCCGAATCGTAGAATGAAAAAATTTTGGTGACATTTCATCGTTTTTATATTTGGGAACAGCTTCACCGTTCACAAACTCGTATGTAATATCACCTTCGGGGAGTGCGAGAAATTCTTCTAAGGTTAGGCGTTGATTAAAAGACTGAACCATAGGTGTTATATGGTAAAAGAGGGTTAATTTTAGTTTAGGCGATCGCTGTACTGCAAAATTAGCACTCATCGCCTAACGACATCAGAGATATGTCCAATTTAACGAGGGTCGATGATAGAGGTAAATCTTTCTCGCGGAGGTTCATGACTTATTATTGATGGATAAACATCAAAACTATACCTCTGCCAGCGCGTATCAATAGAACAAATACGATCGACCCAAATTTAACTCTTTCGCAAGGCTAAGATTTGTAGGACGTTGCCTAATTCTGAGCGATGAATCTAGTTCTAAATGACGAGACATATATTTGCTCGACTCTGAATTAGCTTATCTTAGAAAGACTACCCGGCAAAATCGTTTCCGCCTTCACAGGAAAATAAAAGAACTTCTAGTTTTCGTCAGCCACAGGTAGACGTATTGTAAATGTACTACCTTGCCCTGGTTCAGATATGACATCGATTGTGCCTTGATGTGCTTCAATAATGCAACGAGATAAATATAGTCCTAAACCACTACCAGAACGCTGGTGTTTACCTTGACGAAACCGCTCGAATAATATTGCTTGGTCTTGTTTAGAAATTCCCGGCCCTGTGTCTTGGATACTAATAATTACATCTGGCAAATTAACATTGCAGTGAATATTTACAGAACCTTTGTCTGTAAATTTGATAGCATTGCCGATAATGTTTGTTAAAACTCGCCGCAATTCTACGCGATCGCCCATCACCGTACTTGTAATTTCACCTTTATCAAGGTTGACAGCTAACCCTTTTTCTTCAGCTAAAGGAGTTAATTCTTGGGCGACTTCACTAACTAATTCCTGAATATTACAAGGAGCAATTTTTAAAGTTTTACAACCTGCTTCATGACGATAAACTTCTAACAACGTATTTACCATTTCTAGCAGGTCTTGGTTACTGCCAATCATGGTATTAATTATTTCTTGCAATTGTGGCGAAACGTCGCAAAACCTACCTTCAAGCAATAATTTTAAAATCCGGTTAGAAGCTACTAGCGGTATGCGTAAGTCGTGGGTAAAACGCGAGACAAAATCTGCCCGCAAATTAGCCATTTGGTCTCGTTCGTCGATGCTATGCTTGAGGCGCAAGAGCGATCGCACTCGTGCATGTAGTTCATCTGGATCGAATGGTTTACGAATAAAGTCATCTGCACCAGCATCAAGTCCTTGCACGACGCTGGATTCATAGTGAGCTGTAATCAACAAAATTGGGATAAATGGCAACGCTTGATTTTGTCGGATGCGTCGAGTAAATTCATAACCATCTATCCCTGGCATCATCACATCTAACAGAATTAAATCTGGCGGTGACTGCTCAACCATATTCAGAGCAATTTTACTATCTTCCACCAAGCTAAGTTCATAGTCCTTATCTTGTAGAACTGCTTCTAATATCAGTAAATTGTCAAAAATGTCATCGACAACGAGAATTTTATCTTTTTTAACAGTTTTAGTTAAAGACATGGCTAAATAAAATAAGAAGTGCTTGGCTATCCCTCGCAAATCTAGTAATAGCTTACTCCAATAGCGTTGAGATGATTAAAATTTCACATTTTCCTTTAAAGTTTCCTGAATTTGGGGTATCTTTTTTCAGGAATTATACTGTTTTTTCTGTTTACCTCAGTAATAATAGTACAAAATATAACTTGTTGTTCAGCATATTGCCCGCCTGACTGATTATCATATCTGTGAGTATGTGAGGGTGAAGTAGCTTAGTGATTAATTTTATGTGCCTCATCCGTGCTACAGCAAGGGTAAGCGATCGAACATTCAACGATTCCTAGTTCTATCAGATTTTGAGAATCAGTTGTAGCCCATAAAACATATATCTTGGCAATAATGTATAAAAATAGTTTTTTGATTGAATTGTATTGTTCGGATCGAACTCTTGCCTTTTGAAAAACTTACGAGATAAGGTTATTTCATGTCTAATAGTAGATGTACTCCTGGGAACAATAGCAAACATATTGCTTTTTGTATAAAATCCTGAATTTGAGAACAGGATTATTTTAATGTGTACTTTAGATAGATAACAGTAAACTTAAGCAGCTATGGATGAAATCAAGATCCTCGTCATTGAAGATCATAACCTTACAAGAATTGGTTTGCGGGCTGCCTTACAAACTCAGCCAGAAGTAAACATTGTCGGTGAAGCCGCTAATGCCACAGATGGAATAGAGCTTGTAAAAACTCTCAAGCCTGATGTTGCTACTATTGACATTGGTTTGCCTGATATGGATGGTATCGAGCTAACACGGACAATTAGGCAATATCAAGCAGAAACTGAAGATTATACAACAAAGCTCTTGATTTTAACAATGCAGAATAGCGAACAGGCAGTCTTAGCTGCATTTGCAGCAGGCGCTGATTCCTATTGCATGAAGGATATCGAAAGTGAGAGACTAATTGAGGCTGTGCGAACAACCCATGCAGGTAGCTCATGGATCGATCCAGCGATCGCAGACCTTGTACTCCAGCAAATACGTCAAGATTTCCCCGATGGTAGCAGAGGAACAGCCACAAAAAGAGTGTTGATTGAAGGCATTGACCCAGATATCGAAAAAACTATCGTCACTTATCCTTTAACTCAACGGGAAATGGATGTTTTAGAGCTGATTGTCGCTGGCTGTGACAATGCAGAAATCGCCAAAAGACTGTATCTCACAGTTGGCACTGTTAAAACTCATGTTCGGGGTATTCTCAATAAACTCTGTGTTGCCGATCGTACACAAGCTGCTGTGCGTGCTTTGCGTGCAGGATTGGTGCCTTAAAAAATATAGCAGGGAATAGGCAATAGGCAACGGGCAGTAGGCTTGAAAGTCTCTTTGTATTAGAGTTTTATTAGCTTTAACTTTTAACTCTTGCCTTTTTGCACTTGACAAAGGTAAAAAAATACGCAAAAATAAGAAATTGTGAATAAAGATAATTGCCAGCGGAACTGGCGGAATTGGCAGACGCGCTAGATTCAGGTTCTAGTGCCGCAAGGCTTCCGGGTTCAAGTCCCGGGTTCCGCATACTTTAAGTTAAGAGTTAGGAGTGATAAGTTAGGAGTTAAAACAAACTAAATAAACTTCTAATTCCTAACTGCTAACTACTAAATTTTTGATGTTGACCAGCTTACAAAATTCCTTAGTCAAACAAATCCGCAAGTTACACTCTACCAAGGAGCGGCACAAGCAGGAGTTATTTTTGCTGGAAGGAACGCACCTGTTAGAGGAAGCTTGTGCGGTGAATTATCCACTAGAGACGGTGTGTTGTACCCCAGATTGGCAAGCAACCCATCCGTCATTGTGGGAGGAAGCTTGTAGGCGATGCCATCGCGCCGAAATTGTGAGTAAAGAAGTTTTAGACGCGATGGCCACCACAGTCCAACCGGATGGTGTAGTTGCAACGGCAAAACGCAGCGACGATCGAACTCAAGTACCATTTACTGGTTTAGTCCTAGCTCTAGAAACAGTACAAGATCCCGGTAACCTGGGTACGATGATTCGGACTGCCGCAGCGGCTGGGGCGTCGGGGTTGTGGCTAAGTGGAGATAGCGTAGATTTAGACAACCCGAAAGTTTTACGTGCTTCAGCGGGGCAATGGTTTCGCCTAGCAACGGCAGTAACCAACGATTTAAAAGCGACAGTCCAACAAAGTCAGCAAGCAGGAATGCAGGTAATAGCAACATTGCCGAATGCAAGCTTAACTTACTGGCAAGTGGACTGGCGAAAACCGAGTTTGATATTACTGGGAAACGAAGGTGCTGGTTTGTCAACAGATTTAGCAGCGATGGCAGACAAGCAAGTGAGAATTCCTCTAAGTCCTGGGGTGGAATCCTTGAATGTAGCGATCGCAGCTGCTTTAATGTTGTACGAAGCTCAGCGGCAAATGAGTCAATAGTTAGGAGTTAGGAGTTATGAGTTAGGAGTTATGAATTTTAACTCCTAACTCACATCTGATGTGAATTATCCAAATCAACGAAATATCAAGAATTATCCGTCCTGTAGAGACGTTGCATTGCAACGTCTCTACAACCATAAATTAAAGGTTTTAGCCTCTAATCCACATAATGCGTAACTCCTAACTCCTAACTCCTAACTTCTAACTTTTATTTCGTTTTTTGCTCCAAATATTGTTCAATATCGGCAACGGCGTCTTCAAAGGCCGCTAAATCAATATCTGTCAAATCATTGGCTTCGAGTTCACTAGCACTCTCAGTATGCAATTTTGGTGTATCTTCATCCTCAGTAGGATTTTCTTGTAAGATATCCTCCAATTGTTCGAGGGCTTCTTCAAACTCTTGTTCAGCATTGTAGTGCTGTGGTCTGTGACTTTGCTCCATAATGTTGACTTGAAAATCCTGATTTACTAGCGGAATTTTTATAGACTTAAATTTTGCATATATAACATCATATTTGTGCTTATCTGCTTTATCAACTTTATAGTAAGTCCCAGTCAAAGATAGTAACTTGGATAAAGAGTAAGAATATTCTGTGTGAGGGCAATTTAGTATTAGACATTAACAGGTTGAAGGGTAAAATTACCCTTGACAAAAATCTTGGCAACACATCAATCAGGTGTAGGGCCATACAATTGTACGCCCCTACATAATCTGTATCATTGTCAACTCTACAGCAACTCGAACCGTGCCTGAAAGAACCGCAGATATTTTGGTTCGTAAATCATCTTCAATCCGCGTAGGCGATCGCGATTATAATAAACTTCTTCCACTGCTTCAGCAGTCAAATCCATGTGAGCTTGGGTATACACTCGTCGGGGAATAGTCAAGCGCACCAGTTCTAAGTCTGGATAATAATTATCCCCTGTTTCTTTACTGCGCCCAGCCGAAACAATACCCCGTTCCATCGCCCGAATACCAGCTTCTACATACAGTTCGGCTGCTAGGCGTTGTGCTGGAAATTGCTCTTGGGGAATTTGCTCTAAAAAGCGTTTGGCATCTAAATAAATCGCATGTCCACCAATGGGCACAACAATGGGAATACCCCAATCTAACAACTTTTGTCCCAGATACTCAACCTGGCCGATACGCGCACGAATATGATCGTCTTTTACTGATTCTTCGATACCCCGTGCCATAGCTTCCATATCCCGGCCAGCCATACCACCGTAAGTATGCAGACCTTCATATATTACTATTAAATTACGCGCTTCCTCGTAAAGATTATAGTCATTGAGAGCCAGCCAACCGCCGATATTCACCAGTGCATCCTTTTTGCCGCTCATAGTGCAGCCGTCGGTATAGGAGCAAAATTCATGTAAGATGGTGGCGATCGCTTGATTTCTATAATCCTCCTCTCGTTGCTGGATAAAGTAAGCATTTTCCACAGCGCGGGTAGCATCAAGAATTATGCGGATACCGTGGGTTTGCGCTAACTGATGTACCTTCCGCAAATTAGCCATTGATATCGGCTGTCCACCAGCCATGTTCACGGTTCCGGCGACGCTGATGTAGGGAATGCGTTCTGCCCCAACTCGCTCAATGAGGTCTGTGAGCTTTTGCAAGTCTATATTACCCTTAAATGGATGCAATGATTGGGCATCGTGGGCTTCATCAATAATCACATCTACAAATGTACCGCCAGCTAACTCTTGATGCAGCCTGGTTGTAGTGAAATACATATTGCCAGGTATGTAATCGCCTGGTTTAATCAATATTTGAGAAAGGATATTTTCAGCGCCACGTCCTTGATGAGTGGGTACTATGTAGCGATAGCCGTAATATTTCTGGATATTTTCTTCTAAATTATAGAAATTCTTGCTACCAGCATAAGCTTCATCACCCAGCATCATCCCTGCCCATTGGTAATCGCTCATGGCTGAGGTGCCACTGTCAGTCAACAAATCAATATAGACATCTTCGGAACGTAACAGAAAAGTATTGTAACCCGCTGCGGCGATCGCTTGTTCCCGTTCAGCGCGAGTAGTCATTTTTAATGGCTCAACCACCTTGATTTTATATGGCTCTGCCCAAGAGCGACGGCGGCGCTCTGAAGTATGCTTGGCGTCGGTCATAGATTGATTCTCCTTGATACCGATTAGCTAAATATTTGCACCATTGTGGTTGCTAAAACCTGGTGTTGCCAAGACCTCAAACTTAAGTATGACTGAATATTTATCATTAGCATTTACACTGCTACTTCAACGTTTTTTTATACAACTGTCTTACAGTTGCTGAAGTACGCAATCTAAGATTCAAACTACAAGGTAAGCGTGTTTTACTTCTGAATTCTGAATTTTGCTATCGAGTAATTAGTCGGAGTTAATGTGACAACTAATTTTAGTGCTTCGGGGCACACCACTGAGCTATTGTTTCAATTCGCGCTTGCTGCATCAATTCCCGAACTTGCGATTGATTACAACCATAGGTAGATGCTAATAATTCTTCGCTTTGATTTTTTGCATCATCAGCAGATGCACCAAAGCTCATGATTTCTTCGTCTTGGTTACCTGTAATTTTATCAACTGGAATGATACAGATATATTGAGGTTCGTTTTGCCTGATTTCTCGCACCATTATTTACTAACCTCACTGACAATAGATGTCTATTTTTAATATATTTCTAACTCCAGATAAACACTCGTCGCTTCGCTTTGAATTTAAAATTAATAATCCCCATAAATAATAGGGCTTGTATCATGAGTCTGTTTCGACCAAAGAGAAATAGAGTCAATATTTCCGTGCTTAATATTTTTAAAACACAATTTTTTATACATGGTTAAGGTAATGTTAAGAATTCTCTCAAAAATCCTACTCCTCAGAAGTGTAAACAGTTACCTATGTAAGAATTAACTTAAGCATCAATAAATATCTTTTTGTAAAGTTTTGTTTGGTTTTGAGCTAGTAATAGATTCTGAATTCTGTTGATAAAAACATCATAAAAATTGGAGGTTATCAAATGGCATTTCGGAATAACTCAGTCACTAATTTATGGCAGAGATTACAACAAGATTCAGTTGTTTGGGGATCGTTAGGTCTTTGGATTACTGCATTAGTTGTAGTGTTACTAATGCTGACAATGTTTTCTAACGCTTAATTAAGGCAAAATTAGGGAATTTCAAGAAATAAACACAACAGTTTGAAGTTAGTGAATGATGACTGTTGACTGTTGGCAGTAGGATATTCCTTTGTTTAGAAGTCGCTTATTCTATTTCTAGTTCCTGGGTAGCGGCCTGGGAACTAAGATAGGATAAGGTGCGATTTATAGAAAAATTATGAACTGCAAAATTATCGCTACACTCGTAGTTTTAGCTACTACTAGCTTTGTAACTCCCGTTAAATCCCAAGAACCTGCAAATGAAACTCCAGCAACATCAAAAACATCAAATGAAGTTGTGAATGCTTGTATTCAAAATCAAGCCCAAAATTTACCAAATCCCTTTACAGATGTTCCGTCAGACCATTGGGCTTTCAAAGCAGTTATGACCATGCACTATTGTGGTGCATTTCGCCAAGCTACACCACCAGCTTTATTTGAAAAACTCCAACCAACTGAACGCCAAGAGCAACCGCAGCAAGAACAGCAGTTTGAAAAATAATAAATATATATAAATAAGAATTCAAAACTCAGGAATCATAATTCAGCATAAATTCTCTACGACTGGGTATTCCTTTATGGAGAAATTATTTTGAGTTCTGAATTCTGACTCATTTTTATAATTACTTCAACAGAAAAAAATTAGCAAAAATTAAACTCAGATTTAATATTCCATCGCTTCCCATCGTGTAGCAATAGGGTTAATTTGTCGGCGGTAAATTCAAAATATAACTGACGTTTTTCAAATTCTGGCCAAGCAGCTTTAAAATTTTGTTTTGTTAAATCTCGAAACGCAACTGTCATGTGGGGCGCAAAAGGTCGGGTTTTAGAAACTTTGTCCACAATTCCCAAGTTATTTTCCACAGCAGCCATTAAATCAGCTTTCAAAGTCAAAAGTTCTTGGCTTCTCACCACATCTATATATATAACGCGGGGTGGAAAGGCAGCAAAACCGCTAAGTGTAATTGGTATTGACTTTTGTTCGCTAGCAAATTCTCTCAAAAATGTTTCTAGCAATAAAACATTTGTATCTGCCCATTCAAAGGGCGCTTGCAAGGTAATATGAGGCGGAGAATTTTGTGCCCCACGACTGGCATAATTATCAGCAAAATATTGCCTAATCTGATTAGCGTAGTCCTGAATCTCTTGCGGTGGGAGAAGCGCAATAAAAAAACGGCTCATCATTAATGATTTTTATTCCTTAGTAATTAGAAAATACCAGAAAATAAATTATCCAACATTGTGGGATGGGCATCTTGCCCGTCCTTTAGTGTTAGCGGGCAAGATGCCCGCACCACAAAAAATTTGGTTTTAGTTAAATGTTCGGGAAATTACTGTAGTTAGTCTAGATTGTTACTAAATTGCTACTCAAAAATAGTAATAACTTAAGCAGGATGTCTGTTGCAACTGGAGTTCAGAAGCTTATGCCAACATTTGTCAAAATTGAACAAGGGAAAGTCGATAAATCTACCTTTGACCAATATGTACCGGCCCATAAAGCCTACATTCAAGAGTTGATTGCAAAAGGACACAAAGCGCGAACAGGCTATTGGGCAGAAGCGCAAGGCGGGATGTTGCTGTTTGAGGCAGCCTCAAGGGCTGAGGCAGAAGCGATTGTAGCTAGCGATCCCTTGGTACAACACGGTTGTGTCAACTACCAACTTTATGAATGGCGGATTGTTATGGAATAAGACACATTTACTGAATTTTAATGTTATGCTTTTATAAGACCTGGATCTATGCGACTGCAACACCCAAATCTTGTCAGAACCGGAAGGTAGCAGCAACACGGGAGGCTTGTGGTAGGCGTAGTCTCCGGGTCGCCCTATTTTTAGGAGCGTTCGGGAGAAATGCCTGGTTTTGGAGATATTGTTCAAAAAGCTTTTTACCTTGGTGTAGGACTAGCTTCTTACGCCGGCGAAAAAGCAGGGGGAAAATTAGCCGAACTGCGATCGCAAGTCCAAAAACTGGCAGACGAAATGGTGGCTAAGGGCGAAATGTCCACAGAAGAAGCCCGCCGCTTTGTTGAAGATATGATGAAGCAAGCCCAACAACCGCAAGCATCTGGTGAAAATCCTGAAAAAACACCTCCTTCAGAACCTCGCCGCATCGAAATTTTAGAGGAAGATGAAGAACTAACGGTGAAAGAGGCATCAACTGACAACAACGTAGATGAATTACGCCAACAAGTGCTAGAACTGCAAGATGAGTTAAAACGATTGCAACGCGATTAGTAAAAACCATTGTTTTACTTCTAAATTCAGTAATAACTGGCAGTTTGGCATAGCGGTATATATATAAAATTGATATGATACATTGCCTAATGTGTACTTTCGTACATAAAATTAGACACTACAAAACGTCCTGTTTATAGCCTGTAAAGGCGTCAAGTTTATGGAACAGTGGCAAAAAGATTTAATAGAAATCGTAGAAACAGTAGCAGATGAAGTAGAGCGTTTCTTCCTGGGAATGGGTGAAATGGTAGATGCCTTTTTTGAGTTAACGGAAGAAATTAGCGAGCAAGTACACAGTAACGTTATCACCGAAGTCGATCGGTATTTACAAGATTTAGCTGAACCGATGATGGAAGCTTACTGGGACTTGGAAGAGGTTGTGGCAGATATCGATCCGGGTTTTCCCTATTCAGTCGAACCCACAGCCGAAAAAAATCCAGCTTGCATCGGTTGTACTCACTACCACGGTCAAGTTTATGGTGGTAACTTGTTAGTTTGTGCTATGCATCCCAACGGTTATGAAGATGAAAGTTGTCCAGACTGGGAAAAGGAGCAGTGTTGAGTGGGGACTGGGGACTGGGGAGTGTGGGGAGTGTGGGGAGTGTGGGGGGAAAGATTTCTTCCCTATCCTCCCCCTCCCAGCTCTGCCACACTTCCTGCTTACCCCATGCCCTGTTTGCCCAATTACTAATGACTAATGACTAATGACCAATGACAACTAACAATTTACCCGAAAGTGTATCTCAGCCAAGCCAAGAAATGAAGTATGGCGAGCGTAATATAGCAGAAGGCGAACTAATTACCTTTCCTAATCCACGCGTGGGAAGGCGATATGATATTAGTATTAGTTTGCCGGAATTTACTTGTAAATGCCCATTTTCCGGGTATCCTGATTTTGCGACTATTTATATTACCTATGTGCCTGACGAACGAGTAGTAGAGTTGAAGGCACTCAAACTTTATATTAATAGTTACCGCGATCGCTATATTTCTCACGAAGAATCTGCTAACCAAATTTTGGATGATTTTGTCGCAGCTTGTGACCCCTTAGAAGTTACCGTAAAAGCAGATTTCACGCCTCGCGGCAATGTTCATACTGTAGTTGAAGTACGTCACCAAAAGAATCATTAATTATTGGGCATGGGGCAAAGAGGGCATTGGGCATGGGAGATTAGTTTTCAGTAACGATCTATGACTCATGACTAATTGACTAATGACATTAACAGCCAAGATGTGTAAAGTAGTTGAAGATCGGTTAGCAAATCTCATCTTTAACGCATCCATCTATGGATAGAAAAAGTAGAAAAACCCAACGCCTTTTGCTGCTAGTTGTTTCTTGTAGTATAACTGGCGTAATTTTAGGAGGTACTGCCAGTTGGGCAGAGAGCAATCTGTGTTTGCAAGATAGCAAGGTTACAAATGATTGCATAACCCAAGATCCAATCGAAAAAACTATCCAAGGAATGAGTACAGGATTGTTCGCTGGGGCTGGAGCTGCTTTTGGTGCAGCATGGCAGTTACGCCATGAAGATTAATACCAATTCAAATAATGTTTGCGATACATGAATTATTTGTCAGGGCACAACATTGTTGTGCCCCTACCCATCTGTCGCATTCTTTTTTTAAATTGGTATAAGTAATTACAAAAAGAGAAGTCTGAGCTAAGGTTTCCTTAGCTCAGAACTTCGATGATAAATCTTGCGATGGACATCCAAGTTTATTCGCGTAAGAACTTAAAAGCGATAGTTGCGATCGCGTACCCACATACTAATTGGTAGTGCGTTTCCTTGAGGATCGACTTTCGCCTTCACCACGATGGGTGGTACTTGTCCTCTGCGGGCGCGTTGAGCTTGCAAGTCGTTTCTAATCTGCTGCCGTTGGTTTTCCGGGATGTAATATGTTTCTAAGCCGTAGTTGACGGAACCATCCTGATAGACACCTCTTAAGGCTGCTTGATTAGCTCTTAAGGAGGTGGGGCGCGAGCTACTGACTCGTAACGGTCTCCAAGCTGTAGGGACACCACGACCAGAAGATACTTGCTCTTGTAAAGTTACGTAGATGTTGGTTCCTTCAGGCAATCTTCTGCCACTTCCACGGCCTTTGCTAACTATGGTCTGCCAACCAGGCAGTCTGCTCAAATTAGCAGTCCGGGAGATGTTATAGTCTAACTCTAGAGCGTTTCCTTGAAGAACATCATTAGGGTTGACAGGTACGGTTTGCAAAATCACCGTCTTGCCTGTCATGTCTGTATAAAGCGCTTGGGCTGGTACTGCCATAATTAACGCGGTTTGCACCGCCAATGGTGCTATTAACCGCCAAACGGGTAAAGGCTTATTCGATTTTTGTTCAGTAGCAATCAAGTAATCCCGAAAAGTCACTGTGTTGGAAAATTCAGCTTCGGGAGACAAGGATTTATTTTTAGATTCAGAAGAATTACTGGTCATGAGCGTAGTCCTAAAAAGCAGGGGTATTGAAGAGGACAAAATTAACGAGATTAGGACTGACGCAGAGAAACTTTAACAATTTTAGATTTTAGATTTTAGATTTTGGATTGAAGAAAAAATCTCAAATCTAAAGTCTCAAATTTTTACCGATCGGTGAATTCTGAATTCACCAATTCTGAATTCTTTCTTTCACTACTTCTGACTTGTAGACTTAGACGTACCTGTTTGGCGGCGTTCAAACCAAAGCCCAGCACTAATTAAAGCTGAACCGCACAAAACAAAGACCAGAGACTTAAATAGTAAGTCGGTATCATACTCTTGTACCCGACTGATAACTTGGAGTGTGAATAACAGCATACCGCCCCAAAAGGAACTTCTGTTATTTAATTTCAATCCTTCTTGAATTAGTCCCCAGGCTAATGTTGCTAGAAGTACATTGAAAATAAAAATCCCAAGTTCATCAATTCGGCTAATAGTTTGATGCCAAAAAGGTGCTAAGGCAATAAACACAAGAAAAGTAGTAATGACAGCAGTCGTAAAAATCACTTCGCGGCGGGGAGGATTATTCCTTTGACGTAGCAGAAACAACCATTGCAACACCGCTAAGCCGCTGAGAATCCCTAAATCAATTATCGGCAGAGACTCGAATAAATTTGTCAAAGTCGTTGGCTGATTAGAGCTATAATCTGGAGAATCCCAGACCCAACGAAAAGACAGGACATAGAAGACCACACCAAAGCTTACCAACGCTAAATTACGAGCCAGGGATTGAAACAATCTGTAATTTATGGTTGGAAACAGCAGGTCATCATAACTCCAGAATAATGCAGGTGGGAGTGCAAAAGCAAAAGAGGCCACCCAAGGGGCTATATCCGCATAATTTAGAAGTGGCAAAGGATTGAGGTTAGCTTGCAAGGAACTAGCAAACACAAAGGCTGCTAGAACGAAAATCCAGCGCGATCGACAGAAGTAAGCCAAAGGTACAAATACCAGCCATGCCAACAGAGGCATATGCTGTACCACTAGTCGCGACCAAGTTGCTTCACTTGAAGAGTACCACAAATCTTCTAGCCCCGTCCAATAGCCAATTTCCACAAGGATAATTGACAGAATTCCTAAGGAATTTAAGAACAGACTATAGGCTATGACTGCAACACCAAACCCCCAAGCGAGAAACAATTGGGAAATTGAACCGCTAATATTGAACATCTGGGCCATCAGCAGTAGATTTGCACCTAAAATGAAAGCACTCAAAATTAGCAAGCACTCTCCCAGTAAGCGTTTGCTTTGTTGTGGCTTCTTTCCTTGAGCTTGTCTCCAAGTGTAAAAACCAGTTATGGCCGTTGCAAAAAACAAACTCATCAGCAGAATAAATTTGACTTCTCGCGAGCCTGACTGCCAGTTTGCTGCTACAAAGGTAATTATGCCTAAGCATAAAAGGACGCTGCCTATAGCAATCACGATCGCAATAAAGCGATCGCGTGCAGCAGCCTCCAGGTTTTTAAATTGGTAACGTTCTGCTATTTGTTCGTACTGCGAAGAACTAATTATTCCTTCATCCCTCCATAATTGTGCTTCTTTGCGTAATTTTTGCCCAAAATTATCTAAGAACATGACCTTCTCCGGTGCAGTGGGGTAGCTTGGCCATTGCATTCCCAATGGCGGTCATTATATTTTGAGTATGAAGCCAAAAGCCTTAATTACACTGTTCTTGTGTAACAGTTTTACTTGTATTCTGATACAGCTAAATTAGTAAGAATTCATCATTCAGAATTTTGACCGCAATTATTGATAGATATACATGGAAAAACCTTCTAATTTATTACTTAAACTCTCGCGGCGATTGTTTACAAATCTAGATGAACAAGAAAAATTTATTGAGGCGTTAATAAATCCTCAACTGTTTACATCTAGCATTGTTTGGTGTCAGGAAAAACCAGAAAATTCACCTTTTGCTGTGGAAAAACCTATTAATTGGCAACCGCATTTCATAGACCGTTTACAGTTGGGAGAAAAACCTGGTCAACATTCATTGCATGAAAAAGGATATTTTTATTGTTTGGATTTTTCTTCTGTGTTTGCGGCTTCTACTTTGTTAACAATTCCTCAGCCACTAGGTTTAATTTTTGATATGTGTGCTGCACCTGGCGGAAAAAGCATCTTTGCTTGGAAGGCTTTGCAACCTGAATTACTCATCAGTAATGAAGTGATTGGCAAACGTTTGGGAATGCTAATTTCAAATTTAAAGCGTTGCGATATCAGTCCTAGTGCTGTAGTTAATAGAGATTCGAGTATATTTGCCGAAATGATTACAGCTTCTAGTAAATTGGTAATAGTAGATGCTCCTTGTAGTGGACAATCACTACTTGCTAAAGGCGAAAAAGCACCTGGTTGTTTTCATCCAACTGCTATTAATAAAAGTGCAAATCGACAAAAACGGATTATAGCTAACTCTGCTAAACTGGTTGCACCACAAGGATATCTTGCTTATATGACTTGCACCTATTCACCAGAAGAAAATGAGCAGGTTTGTGAGTGGCTTTTGGAACGTTTTCCTCATTTTCAGGCGATGGAAATTAATCATTTAGCAAAATATCAGTCTCATTTAACTACGATGCCTTGTTATAGGATGTTTCCTCAAGATAGGTTAGGCGCAGGTGCATTTACAGTACTGTTTAAAAATACTAATGAAAATGAAAATCAGGAAATTAACTTAGATGCGATTTCTTCGCTATATATCTACCAAAATATCAAAAAATAAAGCCAATCGCTGATATGATGGCGATCGCCAAAGTCGCAAATGTAGCGTCCAAAGTCGCAAATGTAGTGCCCAAAGTCGCAAATGTAGCGTCCAAAGTCGCAAATGTAGCGTCCAAAGTCGCAAATGTAGTGCCCTAAGTCCTAAATGTAGTGCCCAAAGTCGCAAATGTAGTGCCCTAAGTCGCAAATGTAGTGTCCAAAGTCGCAAATGTAGTGCCCTAAGTCGCAAATGTAGTGCCCTAAGTCGCAAATGTAGTGCCCTAAGTCCTAAATGTAGTGCCCTAAGTCCTAAATGTAGTGCCCAAAGTCGCAAATGTAGTGCCCTAAGTCGCAAAAGCTCAGTACTTATGGTGGATATAATGGTATTAATAATATTGTTTAAGACAGTATAATCTCTATTGGCTACTTTTATACCATACAAGGTAATACTGACTCATACAATATTAAAAATTTGGTATGGAGTCAGTTGCAATGAACGCAATATTAGATTTAACCTGCTCAATTCCGGGATACAATCTGGTCGAGCAACTGTATTGTGGTTCTAGAACAATAGTATATCGGGGGATACGAGAGTTAGATAACCAACCAGTAGTTATCAAACTCCTGAAACGAGAGTATCCCACTTTCAATGAACTATTGCAGTTTCGCAATCAATACAGCATCGCTAACAACTTAGAAATTCCAGGAATTGTGCGTTTCTTATGCTTGGAACCATACCGCAATAGTTACGCCCTAGTGATGGAGGATTTTGGTGGGGTTTCCTTAAGACTATATGCCCAAAATCAATTACTTTCGATAAGTGAAGTTTTAGAAATTGCCCTACAATTAGCAGATATTCTTCACGGCCTCTACTGTCATCGTGTCATTCATAAAGATATCAAACCTGCCAATATCCTGATTCATCCCCACACAAAACAAGTTAAGCTGATAGATTTTAGTATTGCTTCCCTGCTACCGAAAGAAACAACTGAAATCAAAAATGTTAATGGGTTAGAAGGGACACTAAGCTATTTGTCACCAGAACAAACAGGAAGAATGAACCGGGGTATCGACTATCGCAGCGATTTTTACTCGTTGGGTGTTACTCTCTATGAACTGCTAACCGGACAACTTCCTTTTGAATCTAACGAAGCAATGGAATTGGTGCATTGTCATATTGCAAAACTTCCAAATCAATTAGGAGATAAAAGAGAAGAAATTCCAGAGGTTTTGTCAGATATTGTGATGAAATTGATGGCAAAAAATCCAGAAGACCGCTATCAAAGTGCCTTGGGATTAAAATTTGATTTAGAAAATTGTTTGATGCAATTACAGCAAACAGGAAAGATCGATCCTTTCATTATCGCTCAACGGGACTTGTGCGATCGCTTTATCATTCCGGAAAAATTATATGGCAGAGAAAACGAAGTCGAACAACTACTAGCAGCCTTTGAAAGAGTAGCTAACCCCCCTGTGTCCCTTAGCAAGGGGGGAGATAGGGGGGTAGAACTGATGTTAGTTGCGGGTTTTTCTGGAATTGGTAAAACTGCCGTTGTCAACGAAGTTCACAAACCAATTGTCAGGAAACAGGGATATTTCATTAAAGGTAAATTTGACCAATTTAATCGCAGTATTCCCTTATCTGCTTTCGTGCAAGCATTTCGCAATTTAGTCGAGCAAATCTTAACACAAAGCGATACCCAAATTGCCCAATGGAAAGATAAAATCCTTGGCGAATTAGGTGAAAACGCCCAGGTAATTATAGAAGTTATTCCCGCATTAGAAATAATTATAGGCAAACAACCACCGATACCAGAGCTATCAGGAACTGCCGCCCAAAACAGATTTAATTTATTATTTACGAAATTTATTCAAATATTTGCCAGCCAAGAATATCCCTTAGTAATCTTCTTGGATGATTTGCAGTGGGCAGATGCGACTTCATTGAAATTTTTGCAATTATTAATGAATGAAGCAAGTCTGGGATATTTATTATTAATTGGAGCTTATAGGGATAATGAGGTATCCCTCGCACATCCTTTAATATTGGTATTGGATGAAATTCGCAAACACGGTGCAAAAATTAACACAATTACCTTGCAACCACTGAATAATTTGAAATTAAATCATTTAGTCGCTGATACCCTTGCTTGCTCAGAAGATGTGGCATTTCCACTATCGCAACTGGTATATCAAAAAACTAAAGGCAATCCGTTTTTTAGTACGCAGTTCCTCAAAGCATTACACCAAGAAGGGTTGATTGCGTTCAACTTAGAGTCAGGCTGTTGGCAATGTGACATCGCCCAGATAAATCAGCAAGCTCTCACAGAAGATGTGGTGGAATTCATGGCATGGCAATTACAAAAGTTACCTGAATCTACTCAATTTGTGTTGCAACTAGCTGCTTGTATTGGAAATAAGTTTGATTTAAAAACATTAGCGATCGTTTGTCAATTATCGGAGGTAGAAACCGCTGCTGCTTTGTGGAAGCCATTGCAAGAAGCTTTAATTTTACCGCAAAGTGAAGTTTATAAATTTTATCAACAAGAGTCATTAGTCAATAGTCCTCTCTTACAAAGTTCCGATCGGAGGGAACCTCCGCTCAGACTTTGCGCTTTGTCATCCGTAGATGACCAAGGACAAATAACCAATGACCGAGGACAAATAACAATTACATATAAATTTTTGCACGATCGCGTCCAACAAGCTGCCTATTCCTTAATTCCAGATGACCAAAAACAAGCAACGCACTTGAAAATTGGGCAACTGCTACTCCAAAATACAAAAGCAGCACAACAAGAAGAAAACCTGTTTGAAATTGTCAATCAGCTCAACATTGGCAAATCTCTAATTCTCGAACGTTCGCAGCAAATACAACTCGCCGGACTCAATCTCAAAGCAGGACAAAAAGCCAGAATTGCAACAGCCTACACCGCAGCTTTGGAATATTCCACCACAGGGATTTGTTTGTTGAACCTTGGCGAGGAAGAATCTTGCTGGCAAACACAATATGACCTCACCTTACCACTCTACGAACTAGCAGCAGAAACCGCCTACTTGAGTGGTGATTTTCAACAGATGGAGCAATTTGCAGATATTGTTCTTCAACAAGGTAAAACTGCGATCGACAAAATGAAAGTTTATGCTGTTAAAATCCAAGCTGAAATGGCCCAAGCTAAAAAGCTACAAGCTGTCAAAATTGGGTTAGAAGCTTTGGAATTAGTAGGAGTAACTATACCCGAATCGCCCGATCCCTCAGATACACAGCAAGCAATTACTGAAACTGCAAATAATCTAAGTAGCAAGAATATCGAAGATTTGATTAACTTGCCTTTGATGACAGATATTGAAAAATTAGCAGCTGCAAGGATATTAAACAGTATTGGTACTGCTACTTATCAAGCTGCACCTGAATTTTTTCCCTTAGTGATTTGCAAACTGGTTAACTTATCAATCAACTATGGCAATTCACTTTTCTCTAGCTATGGTTACGCTTGTTACAGTCTTCTCGCAAATGAAAAATTTCAAGATATTGACTTGGCTTATCAATCTAGCAAGTTAGCTTTAAAGTTAGCAGAAAATTTCAATATTCCAGAGATGAAAGCATCTGCGTTTATGGTGGCGGGATGTTCGACAATTTTTGGCAAAGTTCATTTGAGAGAAACATTGCCAATTTTGTGGGAGAGCTATCAAAGTGCAGTGGAAAGCGGCAACTTAGAATTTGTTGGTTATGCGGCCTTAACGAAATGCCAAAATTCATATTTCGCTGGGCATGAGTTAAGTGTATTGCAAGAAGAAATAGCAACCATAAGTGATGTCTTGGCTCAACTCAAGCAAGAAAATATCTTATATATACTAGGCATTTATCAACAGTCAGTTCTAAATTTGTTAAATTCCTCTGGAGATCCATGCAGTTTTCGGAGTGAAATTTGTGATGAAGAAACTTGTTTAAAGCTGCTGAATCATGCTAGCGATCGCACTGCACTTTTTCAGTTTTACTTTAGCAAAATGATTCTTTGTTATCTATTTTGCGAGTACCAAAACGCATATCAAAATGCACTGTTAGCACAAGAGTATTTAGATGCAATACAAGGAACCATCTTTGTGCTAGTATTCAATTTTTATGATTCTTTGGCGCACTTAGCAATCTATTCATCACAGTCAGATTCAGAACAAGAATATATCTTAAATCGAGTGACAAACAACCAGCAAAAGATTCAGCTATGGGCAAACCACGCACCAATGAATTTTTTGCACAAGTTTTATTTAGTGGAGGCAGAAAGAGAGCGAGTACAAGGTAATAAAGCCAAAGCTATAGAGTTTTACGATCGCGCCATCAAAGAAGCTAACGAAAATGATTATATCCAAGAAGAAGCGATCGCTAATGAACTCGCTGCTAAATTTTACCTCGATTGGGGCAAACAGCGCATTGCTGAAGATTATTTAATTGCAGCTTACTATGGCTATGCTCATTGGGGTGCAAAAGCTAAAGTTGTCAGCTTAGAACAATGTTATCCGCAATTGTTAACAACAATTCTGCAACAGTCTGCTAGAGGATACGCGCCTAATGAAACCGTGTATGCAACTGAAAGTCGATTTATTTCTCAAACTTCTTCATCGGGGAACGGTAGTGTATCCGCATCTCTAGACTTGAGTGCCATTCTCAAAGCCTCTCAAAACTTATCGAGCGAAATTCAACTCGACAAGCTACTGTCAGCGCTGCTAGAAATCGTCACTGCAACCGCAGGCGCAGATAAATGTGTATTGATGTTGCTCGATAGAAATCAACTTAGCATCCAGGGAGTGGCTCAAGTTGGTCAACCTGCGGTGGTTTTGCAGTCGATATTGCTGCAAGAAAGCAACGATGTGCCTGTGAGTTTAATTAACACGGTCAAACGCAGCTTAAAAGCGACTGCGATCGTGAATGCGATGGAGCATCCATTGTTGTTAACCGAGGCTTACATTTTACGCCAACAGCCCAAGAGTTTGCTGTGTACGCCAATTTTGCATCAAGGCAAACTCCTTGGCGTGCTGTATCTGGAGAACAACTTAACAACTGGAGCATTTACCTATGAACGCGTCGAACTGCTGAATCTACTTTGCACTCAAGCCGCCATCTCTTTGGAAAATGCCAAACTCTATCAACAAGCACAACAAGCAATCCAAGATTTACAACAAGCACAGTTACAAATCGTGCAAAGCGAGAAAATGTCTGCACTGGGTAACTTGGTTGCTGGGGTAGCTCATGAAATGAATAATCCTCTCGGTTTTATTGCTGCCAGTCTTAAACAAGCTAAACCCACTCTTGCCGATCTTGTTGAACATTTGAAACTATATCAAGAAAATCTACCCAATCCAGGAGATGAAATTATAGACCATGCCGAAGAAATTGACTTGGATTATAGTTTGGCAGACTTACCCAAGATGATTGATTCCATGACCATCGCTTGCGATCGCTTGAAAAATATCAGCACTAGTTTGAGAACTTTCTCCCGTGCAGATCGAGATTACAAAGTACGTTTCAATATTCATGAGGGTCTAGATAGCACAATTTTAATTTTAAAACATCGTCTGAAGGGAAATGAACAACGCCCTGCTATTGAAGTCAACATCAACTATGGTAATCTCCCACAAATTGAGTGTTTTCCAGGTCAATTAAATCAAGTATTTATGAATATCTTGGCTAATGCCATTGATGCATTAGAAGAAGCAAATCAGGGACGTGCTTTTGAGGAAATTAAAGCCAACCCTAACCGAATTACAATTACAACTTCAGTAGTAGATAAAAATGTCAAAATTGCCATTGCTGATAATGGTCAGGGTATGAATGAGTCAGTCAAACAAAAAATATTTGACCATTTATTTACTACTAAAAGTGTTGGGAAAGGTACAGGTTTAGGTCTGGCGATCGCTCATCAGATTGTCGTAGAAAAACATGGCGGCACCTTGGATGTGAGTTCTACACCAGGTGAGGGGACTGAATTTGCCATTATCATACCGATTCAGGCTCAGGGTTAACCCAAGGCGATCGCTTCTCGTTCAAGAGGCAGGGAGTGTGGGGGGTGTGGGAGGTGTGGG
>JAVRBO020000062.1:0-76063 GCA_034531195.2 Nostoc sp. ChiSLP01 | reverse complement strand
CGCTCCCATACGTTGGCGCTTGAGCGACGTTGAATGGTTGCTGTCATGGTTTTATGATTGCGGTTATTTTTTTACCGGATGAATTAGGCGATTTGTTTTCGCCTGTAAATGTAATTTACATTGCTTTACGTAATTTAATCAAGTTTTATTAAGATAGTAAAATTTATATTAAATATAAGTTTTACTTATTTGTTGAGAAAAGGCGATCGCACGCTCTCTCATATAGATAGGTAGAGAATTGTGATGAAAAAGCCCAGTCTCCCTTGGAAACTAGGCTTTTAGCTATCTCAATCTATCAAAGGAGATGAAGTAGTGCGATCGCAACCTATTAACCAAAGGTGATTAGAGATTAACCTTGACAACTTTGTTCTTTTCTTGCTCACTCTTAGGTAGTGTCAGGTGCAAGATGCCATCTTTATAATCTGCGGTGACACTGGTGTTTTGAATCCGAGCAGATAAAGGAATTACACGGTGGAATTTACCGTAGTAGAATTCGGTCTTAGTAGTACCCTTTTCTTCGGTTTTAGTTTCAGACTTGCGTTCGCCGCTGATGTGAACAGCATCTTCAGTGACTTGAATATCTAAATCTTTGGCTTCGATTCCTGGCAGTTCTAGCTTCAGATAAATAGCATCATCTGTTTCTTGAAGTTCAGCAGCTGGAACTTTGATAAAATCTCGATCGAGCAATCCAGAGGGTACTCTGGTGTCTTCAAATAAATTATTAATTTGACGTTGTAGAGTGTCGATTTCTCTCCAAGGATTCCAACGAACTAATGCCATAACTCTTCCTCGCAATTAATTAGTTATTTGTTTAATAAGTTTTGCACTTGGGTTTGTGCTTAATTTCAATATTACGCATGGTTAAAATTGCCTAAATTCGGTTATTATCACCAAGGATATTGATGATTACCGCACCAGGTTAGTGACAAAAATAAATTACGGTTTACTCTGCTTTTTATATTCGGTAAACCGAAATAGCGAGAATTGGGAATTCTGAATAGACTACGCCCGGTTACGCTAAAAAAATTCAGGAGTAAAAGATGCTTTATATCTAGTTAGCAGATTGAGCTTCTGTACTTCACTAATGTCAAATCTACTATGGCTACTACACACGTCAACCAATGGGACGATTGCCAGGATTGACTGCATGAATATATTCACTACCCGATCGCGGTCTTCCTCGTTTATAATAAGCTTCTTCTGGTTTACCCCATCCAAGCTGCAAAATTATTTCCAAGAAGCTAGAATTTTCCCACTTCCATAAACTTGCCCATTCTGTTATTTGAGCAATTCTTTCAACATCAGGTATAGCAATTTGTTGGTGTTGTTTACTATTGTTGAAACTTAAATACAAGTCCATCCCTGTAGTGACTTTATACCAAAATTCCAAAATCGAATTTTTAGCAGCTTTTAAAATCTCTAAATCGCTGGTAAGCGCTATTAATTCGGTATCTACTTCGGGATAATGCAAGTATTTACCTTTGACTGTCATTTCCCGCCAGATAATACCTGACACTTGATTTTCTCTTTGGTAATCGTGAATTGCCGCTTTGAAATCTTGATAGGCTGTAAACTTTTGCAACCCATCAGTTCTGATAAACTGGTCAATTACAGGATTACCAGAAACTTTTACCTCTAATTTCAAGCGTTTTCCTTTGAGGCAAGCTTGGCGTTCATCTGCCAAAATTTGGATTAGTTCTTGAGTGGTGTAAACCTTTGACATCAAAATACACTTTAGTTAGCCATTGGTTATTGGGCACTTGTACTGAGCGTAGCCGTTAGCGCAGCCTCTCGTAGAGAAGTATGGGTCAAACAGGGCATTAGGCATTTGCCATTAGTTATGAACTATAGACTATGAATTAACTTTCTAACGTGTTGTACAGAATATTTCAATAAGTAGCCGTCATTAACTATGCAGACAAATCACAAATGAAAAAGAGAATAGGTCAAAATTTGAATTTATGACCTTCTGCATCATGTCTCACTTCGGCTACGCAAAAATCGAGCGTACCTTGAGGGGAAGCAAGCTACGCGTAGCGTCTCGTATAGAAGTCGAGATTCAGTGACCACCTCCTCCTGTCTTTTACTGATTATGCTTTGGCATAGAAAACAATGCAGTAACAGACAGCACTAAAAATTAGGGCAGACCAATTGGTCTACCCGATAAGTTACTTAGCTAACTCACTACTGAACTCATTGAAAGCCCGTCGCTTTAGCTGTGCTGTTTCCGTGCGTGGTGATAAATCGAATATTTTGCGAAATTCATCATCTATATCTTCAAAAGCTACTTGACCTGTTTTATTCAGAACTACTTGACCAGATCGATTAAACACTAAAACCTGAGGAACCCTCCCAGAATAGTAATATCCTGGTTCTGTGGAATTGTAGGTTTGTTTGGGCGGGATGCTATCTACACTAATAGGGATAATCTCTACTACCCGACCATATAATTCCTGTACTCGTGAAATGGAAATGGCATATCTTTTGGAATCGCTGCTGTCATCGAGATAAAACGCCAAAAATACGGGTTTATGTTCTGCTAAAGCCTGTGCCAGTGTCTGTTTGGAGGGAACTAATGAACCATTACCCGCATAGACCACAAACATGTTGCCATCATATCTATCATCATTGAGACCAGCATACGCAGGTTGCATACTTATAATGAACAGACAAACAACCAACAACACGCATTTGGACAGCAACCTTCGCCAGCCAGTAAATTTTTTATGTAAAAAAAGAAACTTTGTGCTATTCATCAAAAGAAACCTTGCAAGCTACTACTTGTCGTGAGTTGTGCTGAAATCGGCAAACTGGGCTGGATATATAATTACGCCCGCGCACTATTTTTTAAGATAACGCCTAGTGAGATTATCTCTCGGAAGTGGAGAAGTGAAACGGTATCGCCTTAAGGAGGTGATACCGTTTCACCTTAAGAGTGATACAGATGCCAATCAAGCTGTTGAGTTATTTCTCCAATGTGCTGCCCTTAACCGTATGATTCACTTGGGCAAGCCAGATAGCTACAAGGTTGAAGACTAATTGCTGCTCTCAGCCAGGAAAAGTATATCTTTTTTCCTTTCATACAACAAAGCCGAGTTATCCTTATATCTGTTAATTATTAATCTAGGAGCAAAGTTATCGAGATAACTGCTGAGGAGTTGCGTAGAAGACGTGCTGCCGGGGATAAGGATTTCACAGGTATTATAGTTCGGGAAGGCGAAATTCTTGATGGTATTAACCTCAGAAATGTTAATTTGAGAGGAGCCAGTTTCCATTCCGTCTCCTTGGTTGGAGCTGACTTGAGCCATGCCTTGTTGAGTGGAGGGTACCTCTCTGAAGCTGTTTTGGATGGAGCTGATTTGCACAGAGCCGATTTGCATGGAACTGGTTTCTGGAAGGCTAGTCTTCGCAATTGCAATCTCTGGGGTGCCCAGTTGAATGGAGCTGACTTGGGAGTTGCTGATTTTAGTGGTGCTAACCTGAGTGAGGCCGATCTGCGAGGAGCTAGGATGGATAATACTAGGTTGAAAGGTGCTAACCTGAGTCATGCCGATCTCAGAGGTGCTGACAATGTTTACCTTGAAGGGGCAATTCTCCACGAAACCATCATGCCAGATGGAAGTATCCAGAGTAGTTGATACTGAGGTGAGTAGATTTTCAAAAATCTCTGACCCGAAAAAAAGCCAGCCTTCAGATGGAATGGCTTTTATCTAAAAGTGCTTAACCCGAACTTAGGTTATCAATAATTTAGTGAAACGCTACGTGTAACTTGCTTCCCTGGAAGGGTACGATCGCCGCAGATGGCAGGATTCAGAATTCCTTGATGAATCGAAGGCAATATTCCAAATACCGCAGAATCCGACGATCTTGCAGGCAATTATACATATCTTGGCTCAATGGCTAATATAGTCAAAATAGCCTGTATGAGTACCTCTGGTTGAATTGGTTTAGAAATATGCTGTTGAAATCCGGCGGCTAGTGCTTGTTGTCGATCGCTTTCTCCAGCATAAGCAGTGAGGGCGATGGCCGGAATTTCTCCGCCGCGATCGCGGGACTGCTTTCTAATTTGCCGAATTAATGTGTAGCCATCGATATCGGGCATACCAATATCACTGATTAGCAAATCAAATTTTGCCTGCCCCAAAGTGCTTAGAGCTTCGCTAGCTGAGTTCGCTTGAGTTACTCGCGCTCCATGCTGTTCTAGTAGGAAGGCGATCAACTCCCGCGAATCTCTGTCATCGTCTACAAGTAGTGCTTGCAATCCATTGAGATTGAGGTCTGAGCGATTATCAGAGGCAGTATCATCTTGATTTAGTTTTGCCGCAGCGATAAGTGGAAACTTGATTGTAAAGGTCGATCCTTGTCCTTCTCCAAGACTCGCTGCTTCAACGGTTCCTCCGTGGAGTTCAACCAAATGGCGCACGATCGCTAACCCCAACCCCAACCCGCCAAATCTTCGGGTGGTTGTCCCATCAGCTTGACGGAAGTAGTCAAAGACGTAGGGCAAAAAGTCACTGGTGATACCTCTACCAGTGTCGCTAACAGTGATTTGAGCATAGCTAGGGACTGGAGATTGGGCATTGGGCATTGGGCATTGGGCATTGAGGATTTGAGTTATTTCTTCCTTTACTCCCCCTGCTCCCCCTACTTCCCCTGCTCCCCCTGCTCCCCCTGCTCCCCCTGCTTCCCCTGCTTCCCCTGCTCCCCCTGCTTCCCCTACTATCTTCGACAATTGCACCTTTACTCGGCCGCCTTGTGGGGTAAATTTAATCGCGTTGGCAAGTAAATTCCAAACAACCTGTTGCAAACGAGCCGAATCACCCAGTACTTCACCAACGTTCGGTTCCAATATTGTTTCAATCTGAATTGATTTAGCTTCAGCTGCGAGGCGGACGGTTTCAAGGGCAGCTTTGATGGTAAAAGTTAGACTGACTGGAATTGTCTTCAAACTTAACTTGCCTTGGAGAATGCGCGACACATCCAGCAGATCTTCAATTAGTTGTGCTTGTAACTTGGCATTGCGTTCGATGGTTTCGAGTGCATACTGACTTTTGGCTGTGTCCGGCTGGGTTGTTTGCAGAATTTTTGCCCAACCCAGAATCGGATTCAGGGGCGATCGCAATTCATGAGACAACACTGCGAGAAACTCATCTTTAATCCGGTTAGCTTGCTGTGCTTGTTCAGTCTGTTGCTGCAAAGAAACCATCAGTTCATTGAGGCGATCGTTCTGCTCTTGCAGCAAAGCTTGTGCTTGTTTGCGCTCGGTAATATCTGACAGGATAAAAACGGCACCTGTGAGAGTCCCCTGCCGATCGAATGCTGGGTCGATGGTTTTAGCAAACCACCGTCCTTGAGACTGAAATTCTAGAACTTGCCGTTGGTGAGTTTCTTTAGCACGGCGAAAGCAAATGCCGTCACCGATTCCCCATTGTGAGTTGATCAACTCATGGTAGAGACGACCTAAAATTTCGCCGGGATGCTTGCCAACCATCTCCATCATCGCGCGATTACACCGCAGAATTATACCTTCTCGATCTACCAGACATACGCCGTCGTTGATGGAGTCAAAGGTGCTTTGCCACTCCCGCGCTGAGCAAAAAGCAGATTCTTCTGCCCGTCGAATTCGCAATAGCGATCGCACCGTAGCAACCAATTCAATGGGTTCAACTGGTTGTGCTAAATAGGCATCGGCACCGCTATCTAAGCCTTCTACTTTGTCCTGGCTTTGGATAAAACTTGCACTAAGGTGTAATACCGGGATAAAAGTCGTTTCGGGGTTTGCCTTAATTTGGCGACAGACTTCAAAGCCGCTCAAATCAGGTAATTTGACATCTAGAATTACTAAAGCAGGCTGATACTCAAGAACTGCCTTTAATCCAGCCACTCCACTTGCTGCTTCTACCACAGTAAACCCTGCATTTTTCAAAATCCGAGTGACAACGTAACGATTGGCTGGGTTATCGTCAACATGCAGGATCGTTACGTGTAGCTCAGACATTGCTTTCTCCCCAAGCATCCAGAACAATTCCGGCTTTGACAAGGGCATCTTGAAGTTGGGCGTAGACGCAAAACCCCTTGTCGTCAGACATCGCTGCCGTTTGAGAGCCTGTTTCTTTGGAAATAATGGCGATACTTTGTTTTGCTAACCGCCTTTGCACTTCTACATCCAGTTGAGCAGATGAGTGGATAATTACAGGAATCGACTGAGTAACGGAATTGTTTTTAAGTTGTTCGAGTACATCAAACCCACCGAGTTTTGGCATCTCCAAGTCAAGTACGATCGCACTTGGATGCTCGTGTTCTGCTAAATTTAATCCTTCTTGTCCATTCGCGGCTTCTAAAATACTCAATGGTGTATTTACCAACAGCTGTTTTACAAGATACCTATAGGCGGGGTCATCGTCAATTAATAAAATTTTTTGAGGACTATTCTTATTAATCAGCGTATTGAGTTTATTTAACAGCGGCAATCTGTCTACAGGCTTAATTAGAAAGCCGTCGGCGCCTAGTGCCAGTGCTTGTTTCTCGTTATCAATGATCGTAATAACGAGTACAGGGATGCTACGAGTCGTTTCGTCTCCTTTGAGTTCTCGCAAGAACGTCCAGCCGTTTTGCCCTTCTAGCATAATATCTAACATTATCGCCGTTGGTTGAACTTGTTGTAACACAAGCCTTGCCTGAGCTAAGGTACGAGCCGGAATCAGTTGATAGGTTGAATCTTGGAGGTGTTTTTCGTAAATAAATAGCGTTTCCGGATGATCTTCAACCGCCAGAATGGGCAGGCGATTTGGCTCAAGTGAGGCGGGTTGCTGTAGGGTGGGAAATTCAGTTGTATGTGGGTAGACGATGGGAATCGATGCCGTAAAGGTTGAGCCTTGACCAAGCTCACTTCTCATGGAAATGCTGCCACCGAGTAGCTCTGTTAGTTTGCGCGATAACGGCAACCCTAAGCCAGTTCCCTTCACCTGCTTTTGCAGAGGGGACTCAATTTGCACAAAATCCTCAAAAATCCGCTCTCGATCGCCTGGAGCAATGCCGATGCCAGTATCGGATACAGAGAAGGTCACGGTATGACCTGTTTGTATGGCGGTTACGCGCACTTCTCCCTGCTGAGTAAACTTGAGGGCATTGGAGACAAAGTTTCTGAGAATTTGGGCGACTTTGCCTTCATCGGTATAAAGCGGAGGTATGGCATTGGGTTCCTCAACAATCAGTGCTACAGAGGAGTCTTGAACCAATAATGGGCGCAGCATTCCCCGCAACGTGGCAAACAAGTCACTGACTTCAAAGGAACTGGGACGCACTTCAATTTTTCCAGCCTCCACCTTTGCTAAATCCAGCAAGTCGTTGACCAATTCTGATAATCCGCTCCCTGCCTTTTGGATAAATGTTACCTGCTTTTCTTGCTCGGCGGTCAAATCCCCATCCATCCGTGCCAGCAGCATTCGAGAGAGCGACAAAATGGAGTTGAGGGGCGTGCGGAACTCATGGCTCATGTTCGAGAGAAAGCGGGTTTTTAGCTCGTTTGCCTTTTGCAGCGAGTCTGCCTTCTCATCCAGTTCGGCGTAGAGAGCAAGCACACCGCGATTGGTATCTTCTAGTTCCCGATTGAGACGAATTAGTTCTTCCTCGCGCTTCCGCAGCTCTGCCATTGCCTGGAGTAATTCCTGGTTTTGTTGCTGGATTTCTTCATAGGGATTCTGGGGCGATCGCTCAATTACGGTTTCTTGAATCTGGTATAATTGCGAATCGGTAAAAGTCGGCGATCGCTTCGATAATCTTTTACTCATCACCACCGTTGTTCCTTGTCCCGGTAGCGATTCAATTTCAAAGAAATCCATCAGTCTGCGGGTGCCCACGATGCCCAACCCCATTCCTGTACTAGAGGTATAGCGTCCTGCCAGAATGTCTGCCAGATGAGGAATGCCCCCACCTCGATCCTCAACCCGAATTAGAAACGCTTGCGGCTCTCCTTCAACACAAAATTCCACCGTTCCGCCTTTGGCATACTGAAACGCGTTGCGGGCAATTTCGGAAACTGCCGTTGCCAATCGTGCCCGATCTTGAGCATCAAAGCCCAACTGCTCGGCAATTTCCCTAGTTCGTTGCCGAGCTTGCACGACATCCTGTTCGTAGTGAATTTCGAGTCTGAAAAGGGTTGTCAAGTCGCTTTGCTCCAATTCAAAATTATTATTCATGCTGAATTTAAAAATAGCTTTTTTGAATTTTGAATTTTGAATTTTGAATTTTGAATTTTTATCTGCCCATTCCTTTAGCCACTAACACCGTCACATCGTCCCGTTCTCGGTTAAAGTCCCGGTATAGCATACCTGCAATCAGGCTGGGATGTTTTTGACTCAAACCGGGATAGCGATCGAGCCGCCACTTACTGTCTAATCCGTCAGAATGCATAATTAAAAGTCCGTTAGCATACCAAGGATAGCTCAACTCTTGAATTTTACGGATTTCATGCCCCACCGTGCCGTTATGAGATAGCAGATTGTGGTGTTCGGTAAACGAGAAAATGCTGGCAGAAATATTGCCAATGCCGGCAAAGCGGACAGAGTGTTGTTCAAAGTCGATTTCGGCAATGGCCAGTACTGCTCCTCGCGTACTTCGCAAGGCGGTGTGGGCAGCTTCTACGATCGCTCCAGGAAAAAGATGATGATGGTCTTGAAATATCCTCACGGCTTGGGAAGCAGCACTGGCAGCCAGAGGCCCGTGCCCTAAGCCATCGGCTACTAGCAACAAACTACGGCGATCGTCGCCTTCACATACCCAAGCATCTCCGGAAACATCCTCCCCTCGTTTGGGCAAACAGATCGCCCCAATTTCTAAGGTCTTTTGAGGCGGATGGGGTGCCGAGTCCGACCAAACCTGGGCCAGGAGTGCTGTCCCTTGCTTGGGAATTGAGTAAATTTCCAATAAATTAGAGAGGCGACGAATTGCGCCCAATCCGTTGCCTGATGTTCCGGCTGTGGAAAAGCCATCTTGCAAACACTCATCTACATCGACCATTCCCGGCCCTTTGTCCAGCGACAAAACTTCAATGCCGACGGCTAAATCCTGCTTGAGCGATCGCAGCACCATGACTCCGCCGCCAGCGTGCTGCACCAGATTGTTAGCAATCTCTGTCACCACAATGCCAACCTTGCCCCGTTGGGTTTCCTGAAAGCCGAGCCGAGTTACCAAAGCCATAGCTAACCTTCGGGCTTCCCCGGTCTGGCTGGATTCAGTAATTGTGATGGCGACAGATTCGAGCATTTTATTTCCATCGTATAATTGTTACCCGCGTTCCTTCTCCCACCGCAGACTGAATCTCAAACTCGTTGGCAAGCCGTTTGGCACCGCTCAACCCCATACCCAAGCCGCTACCCGTGGTGAACCCATCCTTGAGTGCCAGTTCGATATCAGGAATTCCGGGGCCCCGATCTTCAAAGGTGAGTTTAATTCCTCGTCGTCTTCCTTCCTCAAGGGTTTCTAGCTTGGCTGTGCCGCCTCCCCCATAGTCTAGGGTATTGCGGGCTAACTCGCTGGTGGCGGTGACAATTTTAGTTTGGTCTACTAAGCTGAAGCCAATTTCCACAGCCAGCTGGCGTACTGCCTGCCGAACTAAGACTACATCACCAGAAGATTGAATTTCGAGGGTTTCAGTCTTCTCCATCGTCATCTGCACGCCATTTAGTCACAGTGATTTGATTTGTGGTTTCATTGAGTGGCGATCGCAACAGTGCCATACCCTTTTCTACGTTTAAGGCAGTGCGAATGCCCGCCAGCGATAGCCCCAATTCCACTAAAGTGATTGCCACAGCAGGCTGCATTCCCACAACAACCGTTTGGGCATCCAGTACCCGTGACATTTTGGCAATGTTGGCTAAAATCCTTGCCAGGAAAGAATCAACAATCTCTAATGCCGAAATATCGATCAGCACACCGCGAGCGCGAGTTTGAGTAATGCAGTTGGTCAGGTCGTCCTGTAGCGTCATGGCGAGGCGGTCGTGCATATCCACCTGGATGGTTACAAGCAGGAGATCGCCCATTTTGAGTATGGGAATGCGTTCCATTGATTTCTCCTGTCCACCTATTTGGATTGAGAGCGAATGGTCGCTCCCATCCGTTTTAACGCCATGAGAAAGGCATCGGCTAGCGTCGCCTTTGTTGTGACATGAGTCAAATCAATGCCGAGATAGACGATGGTTTGGGCAATTTGAGGACGAATGCCACTGATTATACAATCGGCTCCCATGAGACGCGCAGCGGTAACGGTCTTAAGCAGATGTTGAGCGGTGAGGGTATCGACGGTGGGAACCCCGGTAATATCAATGATGGCAACCTCTGACCCTGTTTCAACAATCTTCTGTAATAATGACTCCATTACTATTTGAGTGCGGGCACTATCCAGGGTGCCGATGATGGGTAATGCCAAAATTCCCTCCCAGAGTTTAACTACTGGGATAGACAGTTCCAGCAACTCTTCCTGCTGTCGCCAAATCACCTCTTCCCGTGCTTTCTGATACACTTCCAAGACCAGCAATCCCAGTTGGTCTAGTAAACTTGTGGCTAGCCAGATTTCTTCGCCCAACTCAATGGGGTTTTGCAATTGCTGACGCAATCGGTTGAAGAGGGGTTGCTTGAAGGAAAAAATGAATGTAGCTGTTTCCGAGGGTGTGAAACCTCTTTGCGATCGCGATCGGGAAATGCTAGTCAGCATCTCCCTCATATCCTGCCACGTTGCCGCCTGAATATTAGTCAAGTTTCCTTGCCCAACGGCGATCCGAAACAAGCTAAGAAATTCCCGACACTCCTCCTTTAACTCACTTTCTTTAATCAAGCCTCTGCGAATATTGACAGCGGCTAGCTCTTGAATCCACTCTGACAGCATGTCTGCCTCGAAAGTTTCCAGGATCTCTGGTATCTTACTTTCGCTCATCGTTAGTTTAACGGCAACCTTTTTGATTATTCCAAAATCAGTGTATGACGATTCAGCACAAGGTGAAAATCAAAGTTAAAGAGGCAGGGGGCAGGGGGGGCAGGAGGCAGGGGGGCAGGGGAGGCAGGGGGGGCAGGGGAGGCAGGGGGAGATGGGGGGATGAGGAAGTGTTACAACTAAATTTAAGGTTCAGAGGTTCAGCGACGAAGCTCAGAGGTTCAACGACGAAGCTCAGATATTCAACGACGAAGTTCAGATATTCAGCGATGAAGTTCAGATATTCAACGACGAAGTTCAGATATTCAGCGACGAAGTTCAGATATTCAACGACGAAGTTCAGATATTCAACGACGAAGTTCAGATATTCAACGACGAAGTTCAGATATTCAGCGACGAACCTCTGATAATAACAGCTTTAAAGACATAATTTCGTCACTAAAAAACCATCCTTTTGATATATTTTTTTCGATATATTAAGATGCTAAGTCAATTTATGAGAGTAAAAACATCATGAACCGTTCCACTCCCATGAGTGACCCGGAATATGCAGCGATTCGACGGAGCGAGGAGCGATCGCGGCTGGCAATTCGTATCGCTCAACTTGGGACGTGGTACTACGATCCTGGCACGAATATCGTCGAGTTAGACGAACGGATGCGGGAAATTTGGGGTGAATACGAGGATGCTGTGGTGTTGCCGCTGTCGCGGATGATGCAGCGTATTCACCCAAGCGATCGCCCACGGGTGGCCAATGCCATCAGTGCTGCCCTCGATCCGAAATCGTCGGGGACTTACGAAATTGACTACCGCATTGTTTGGGATGACGGTACCGAGCGGTGGATATCCACTAATGGGCAGGCGATATTCGCAGGTGAAGGAGAGTTGCGGCAAGCTGTTGAGTTTCTGGGAACCGTCCTTGATATTACCGATCGCCAACGAGCTAAAACCGCCCTGGAAGAAAGTGAAGCCCGATTCCGCACTTTTGCTGAGAACAGCAAGGATGTAATTTGGATTACCGATGCCCGCGAAAATCGGCTAATTTATGTCAGCCCTTCCTACGAGCAAGTCTGGGGTCGCTCGGCTAGGGAGATTTATACAGACTTAAGCCATTTCGTTGAATTTATTCATCGCGACGATCGCCAACGCATTCAAGCCGGGTGGGAACAGCGGATTCAAGGCGAATTGAGCCAAGAGTATCGGGTAATTCGTCCCGATGGATCGATTGTCTGGATTCGCGATCGCGGTTTTCCCATACATGACGCTCAAGGTGAGTTGCTGTATCTGGGCGGAATTGCTGAGGATATTACCGAACGCAAACAGACGGAACTGATGCTGGTGGAGCAGAAGAAACTGCTGGAGTTAATCGCATCAGGGCATCCGTTGAATGAATGTTTAAAAGCCGTGTGTGCCTCGGTGTCGCATCTCAACCCCCGCACCCGTGCTTGCATCCTTGTGCCCGATGCTCAACGAAAGAGGTTTCAGTATTCGATCGCCCCAGACTTTCCCCCATCTTTCGGCCAGGGACTTCAGGATGCCCCCATTAATAACGTGTGCTTGGACACCTGCGCTCAGGCGGTCTTTGGCGGACAGCCTATTATCTGTGCAGATATCGCCAATGATGAGGAATGGTCGCAGGAATGGCGGAACTTATATATGGCTCATGGTGTGTTGGCGTGCTATTCTCAGCCTGTGGTAGACACGAACAACGTGCCAGTCAGTTCTTTAATGCTTTGCTTTGACGAAGCACGAATGCCGAGTGATTGGGAATACCAATTAGCTGACTTCGGCACTCAAATTACTAGCATTATATTTGAACGCGATCGCTCTATGCTGGCGCTACACGAAAGCGAACATCGGTATCGCATGTTGTTCGAGTCTATTGATGAAGGCTTCTGCCTGTGCGAAATGCTGTTTGACGAGAACGGTAAACCAACTGATTATCGGTTCCTCGAAGTCAATCAAGTATTTGAAATGATGACGGGACTGAAGGAAGTAGTAGGGAAAACGGCACGGGAACTCGTTCCCAATCTAGAAGAGTCTTGGTTTGAGATTTACGGCAGAGTCGTGCTGACAGGCGAACCCGTGCGGTTTGAGGAGCAATCGGTGGCAATGAACCGCTGGTTCGATGTTAACGCCTTTCGTGTCGGTGACCCACACAGCCGTAAGTTTGCCATCCTGTTCGCCAACATTAGCGATCGCAAACAAACAGAGAAAGCACTCTTAGAAAGCGAGGAACGCTTCCGCAACATGGCAGACAACGCCCCAGTAATGGTCTGGGTCACCGATCCCACAGGCTATTGCACCTACCTCAGCCAAAGCTGGTATGAGTTTACGGGTCAGACCGAGGAAATAGGTCTGGGGTTTGGCTGGACTAATGCCGTGCATCCCGAAGACCGGGAATCCGCCAGAAACATCTTTCTGGGCGCAACCGACCGCCACGAGGCTTTCAGCTTAGAGTATCGCTTGCGGCGCAAGGATGGTGAATATCGTTGGGCGATTGATGCTGCAAGTCCCTGGTTCGGGGTAGATGGTGAATTTAAAGGATACATCGGTTCGGTCATTGACATTAGCGATCGCAAACGCGCAGAACAAGAACGAGAACAGCTTTTGCTACTGGAACAAGCAGCACGGGAAGAAGCCGAACGAGCCAACCGCGTCAAAGATGAGTTTCTTGCTATTGTCTCCCACGAATTGCGATCGCCTCTGAGTCCTATTCTTGGCTGGTCAAAGCTGTTGCAAACTCGAACGCTAAATCAAGCCAAAACTGACCAAGCCTTGAGTATTATCACCCGCAATGCCACGTTACAAGCTCAACTGATTGAAGATTTACTAGATATCTCCAAGATTCTGCGAGGCAAACTCAGCCTGAATTTTTCTTTGGTGGATTTAGCATCGACGATTCTAGCGGCAATGGAAACGGTGCGGTTGGCGGCGGAAGCTAAGTCCATTGAAATTCACACAATACTTCAACCGGACTTAGAGCTAGCATTGGGTGACCCAAGCCGATTACAGCAAGTAATTTGGAATTTGCTCTCGAATGCCATCAAGTTCACGCCACCAGGTGGTCGAGTTGAAGTCAAACTGTCATCGGTAGCAGACGAACAACCACAAATCACAAATGAAAAATTTGCCCAGATTATCGTCAGCGATACGGGTAAGGGAATTCGCCCAGACTTCCTGCCTCATGTGTTTGAACACTTTTGCCAAGAGGATGCCGCTACAACTCGAAAATTTGGGGGACTGGGGTTAGGATTGGCCATCGTTCGTCACTTGGTGGAGTTGCACGGCGGAACTGTCCAGGCGCATAGTCTAGGGGAAGGGAAAGGGGCAACCTTTACAGTGAAACTGCCCCTGACGGTAGCCTCACCCCAAATCGATCGGGATACTGGAGTGTCTGAGCCAGCTTTGGATTTGACTGGCATCACGGTTTTAGTTGTGGATGACGATGCCGATACACGGGAGTTTGTGGTTTTTCTGATTGAGGAGTATGGAGCAAATGCGATCGCCGTTGATTCAGCAACGGAGGCGCTGATTGCTTTAAAGGACTCTCAGCCAGATGTGTTGCTCAGCGATATCGCAATGCCAGAGGTAGACGGCTATATGCTGGTGCGGCAAATCAGAACTTTACCACCAGATCGAGGCGGACAAATTCCGGCGATCGCTCTGACTGCATACGCAGGAGAAATTGACTATCAACAGGCAATGTTAGCAGGTTTTCAACGCCATATTCCCAAGCCAGTCGATCCCGACAACCTCGTTGAGACAATTGCAGATTTAGTTAGACATAAATAGCTTACTTCTTCACTAAAAAATATGCCGTAGCATAATCAGGTAATTGGCTGACATACTGCCCAAATTCTTTTTGATTCTTAAAAATGCCTGCCAAAAAATCAAGCTGATAAAGATTGGGTAAAAATGCTCCGCCTGTATCAGCCATTACTCCCATTTGCAAATGTTTGCGCCCTCCCCTAGTTTGCTCAATTACAATCACTCTACCTAAACCAACATTTAGAACATCTCCAGCAAAGGTAACTCCTGGTTTGATGGAAATTTTGGCATCTATTTTGTACCCATAGCCTTTAATGGCATCAACTTCTCTAAAGTACCAATAACGCTTTTGTGCTGTTGGTTTTAATCCGCGGATATAAGATATACCATTATTTCTGTCCACATTAAAAAATGCCTTATAACCATCTGTAAAATTAATCAGAACTGTTCCCTGCATCAGGGCTTCTTCTAAGCCAGTTCTGGTGAGATAAGCAAGACTTTGAACTTTGCCAAATTCTCTACCGCCTGGTTCGTAAATACCTGACAATACATCCTGTTTTGTGTATCTAGTGTAGAATTTATCGTTATTAGAGTTGTCTTTGAGGCTATAAATTCCTGTGTTGAAAGTAGAAGTTTTCTTCCGAGAACCAGTATGAGTAAAAACAGCGTATTTAGTAATTCTTAATTGTTTTTGTTGTTTGTTTTTTGGGTTGTAGGCAGTCCATTTAATAACTCTAAAATTGGCATTGATAAACTTAGGGTCTTGTAACCTAGTAGCTCGACCATTAGCAATATCTTCTTTTAAGATAGCACTCATAAAGTCCAAAGTTTTGAGGACATCTTCGACAGTAACTCCTTGAGTAGCAAGGACTCCTGTACGCTGAATATCTGGATCTTGAGAAGCGTAGTCTTGAAAATATTTTCTAGTATTTACGAGAACAGTTAATAAATCTTTTTGATTGAAGTTAACTTTATTACCTGAGAGTTTGACTGAAGAAAAAATTTGACTGGCTTGAACGCTATATTTATATTTTTTAAACTCATCAACAACTGGATAGGGTGTAGATGCGGCTAACAAATCTTCTGGAGAAGAAAGAGCATTTCGATTGTTTATTTTTTCTTTATTAACAAAAGAATTTGGAAACTTAGAGGTGAGTGCATGAGCAGTTTGATTTGAAGCCAAAGAAATATGTGGCTGTGAAGCCGAATTTTCTTGTTGAGTAAAGCTTTGTTCTTGTGGGACTAACTGTTTAGTTTTTGATTGAGTGTATAGATAGCTACTGGCTAAACTGACAAGTATTAAACCAGCACAACCTACTGTCAGCCGGAATTTTTGGTGAAATAATACCATTTGGGGTTTGAGATTTTAAATTCTGCAAGAGTTAGCAAATCAGGTTTTTGGCGATTTATCTGTTGCCATCATTTTTCAATTTTGTACGAGATATTCATAATTTTGAAAATAAATTTTTCTTGTTTGTTACTATTCTCAACTTTTAATTTTGAATTGTTTACGTTTCTACCACCTCACGCACTAACTGTGCCAATTTTTCGGCACTATCGGGAACTGCGATCGCTTTTGCTTTTTCCCCCATATTGGCTAACTCTTGGGGCGATCGCAATAAATTCAACACATTACTTTGCAATTCTTGTGCTGTCAACTGTGATTGCTTGAGGGTTATCGCCGCACCAGCTTTGGTGAATACTTCTGCATTGTAGGATTGATGGTCTTCTGCGGCAAAGGGATAAGGAATCAAAATCGCTGGCGTTCCACACACTGCTAATTCTGTCAAGCTACCGGCACCAGAACGACTAATGGCAATAGTAGCTCGTCGCAACAATGCCGCCATATTGTTATAAAAAGGTAAGGCAATGTATTGTGGATGTTTGAGAGTATCTGCTTCGGGATCGCGATCGCCAGTTAAGTGTACTACATAAGCCCCAGCATCAAACCAAGCATTGGCACATTCGCGCACTAATTTATTGATACCAACTGCGCCCTGGCTGCCACCAAAGACGACAATTAAAGGAACATTTTCGGGAATCGCTAAATCCAACGGTGCATTGATGCCGCCATCGAGGAATTGCGCCCTTACAGGAGTGCCAACACAGACATTTTTAGCACGGGGTAAATACTTAGCGGCAACTTCAAACCCCAAGGCTACCACACTACACCAAGGGCCAAAAAAGCGAGTTACTTTACCAGGCAAAGCGTTAGATTCGTGGAAAATCGCGGGTAAACCAACCGAACGCGCCGCAATTACCGCAGGGCCAGCAATATAACCGCCTGTGGTAAACACTCCTTGAAAATTTCCCTGTTTGAGAATTCGCCTGACTTGGAAAATCGAACCCGCGAGTCTGGCTAAAGTGCGAAGCGAAGCAATGCTAAACCCTTGCTGAAACCCTTCAACTGCAATAGTATTCAAGGGATACTCTTTAGGGACAAGTTCAGTTTCTAGCCGATTGGGTACTCCCAGCCATTCTATTTGATAATCTGGCAGTTTTTCGGCTAGTGCGATCGCTGGAAACAAATGTCCACCAGTTCCACTGGCAGCTATTAATAATTTGATTGGTGCGTTTGCCATCAAACCTCTACCGTTTAGCGTCTAGGTTAACTAAGATAAAGCAATTTCCTTACCTTCTCTAATCAAATCAGTAAACTCTTACCAATGAGTAACATTTTAGTGAAACGCAAACTTAGATTATCAACCAGCATCGGGCTGATTTCATTCCTGCTGACACTTGGTTTAACAAATGCTTGGCAAGCCACTCAAGCCAGTACACCACAGCAATTAGTCCAAGCAACTACAGCCCAAAATGCACCAGCCGAACTGAAAAACTTGTTGACACAAGTTGATGCTGCTGCAAGCAAAGGCGATGCCAAAGGCGTGTTACAGTTTTACGCCCCCAATTTCACTCACGGAGATGGGTTAAATCTCCAAACCTTGGAAAAGTCGCTGGTTTCACTCTGGCAACGATATCCAAAATTGCAATACACTACTAAACTGCTGTCTGCAAAATCTGAGGGTAACGCCATTATCGCCGAAACAGAAACTAAAATAATCGGCTCCCCCTCGGCAAATAGTAAGAATTTGGCTCTTAATGCCACAATTAAATCGCGTCAGCGTGTGGTTGGTGGCAAAATTGTTCGCCAAGACATTTTGTCGGAACGCACGCAACTTACCTCTGGAAGCAACCCGCCGCAAGTTGAGATTAAATTGCCACAGCAAGTGAAAGTCGGACAGAAGTATAATTTTGATGCGATCGTTCAAGAACCACTTGGTGATGATTTTCTCTTAGGAACGGCGCTAGAGGAACCCATTCAACCAGATAAATATCTCAGCCCTACATCCGTGGATTTACAATTACTTACATCTGGTGGAGTGTTTAAAGAAGGACAAGCGCCATCTATTCCTGGGAATCAATGGGTTTCTGCCGTGATCCTACGGGGTAATGGAATGACGATGGTAACTCAGCGGCTGCAAGTGGTGAAGAAGTAGTTAGCAGTTAAGAGTTAGGAGTTAAGAGTTAATGTAAATTCGACGAACCTCTCCCCGCCTTGAACTTTAGTTCAAGTCTGCCCCTCTCCGAGTCGGCTACGGTATACACACATCTGCGTAGGAAACCAAAATCCTCGTAGATCCTCCTAAATCCTCCTTAAAAAGGAGGACTTTGAGAGATTTTTGCCCCCCTTTTTAAGGGGGGTTGGGGGGATCAAAAGTCTACGCCCCAACTCTAGAAGACTTGTGACACCGTAGCTCCGAGCCGGAGAGGGACGGTTTTAGGTAGTAAAACCAAGGAGAGGTTTTTTAAACAAGCTGGAGTTTACATTTATGAAAGCCTTTGGCGAGTAGCGATCGCTGTTTGTCAGATGTATAAATTTTGGAATTGCCCATTGCCCATTGCCTATTCCCTCCTATACCTGAGACTGTAACAATGTAACAATAGCGATCGCAACCCAACAAATCATCATCACCAGTGAACGCACCTACCAACGTCTCCGCGCAAACTCAAAATCGCAAAGCAGATCACATCCGCATTTGCTTGGAAGAAGATGTCCAGTGTCATGAAGTCACCAACGGACTAGAACGCTATCGCTTCACCCATTGTTGCTTACCAGAACTCAATTACACCGACATTGACATCAGTACAAATTTTTTAGGTAAACACCTCGGCGCACCTTTGTTGATTTCTTCCATGACTGGAGGAACCGAACAAGCAGGAACGATTAATCAACGCTTGGCGGAAGTCGCCCAACACTACAAAATTGCAATGGGTGTCGGTTCCCAGCGAGTAGCGGTGGAAAAACCCCAGGTAGCTGATACTTTTGCTGTCCGTAAGTATGCGCCAGATGTTTTACTGTTTGCCAACTTGGGGGCTGTGCAACTTAACTATAAATATGGCTTAGATGAATGTCTGCGGGTAGTCGATATCTTAGAGGCTGATGCGTTGATTTTACACATTAACCCCCTACAAGAGTGCATTCAACCAAAAGGCGACATTAATTTTAAAGGTTTAATTGACAATATTTCTAAAGTATGTTCTAAAATGCCAGTACCAGTAATTGCCAAAGAAGTGGGTAATGGCATTTCAGCTGCGATCGCCAAGAAACTCTTAGATGCTGGAGTCACAGCCATTGATGTCGCTGGCGCGGGTGGTACTTCCTGGGCGAAGGTAGAAAGCGAACGGGCTGAAAATGCCTTGCAACGGCGCTTAGGGAGGACATTTGCCGATTGGGGTTTACCGACAGCAGAGTGCATTACAAGTATTCGAGCGATCGCCCCTGATGTGCCATTAATTGCTTCGGGTGGATTGCGTCATGGGTTAGATGCAGCAATGGCGATCGCTTTAGGAGCAGACATCGCTGGTTTTGCAATGCCCTTCCTAAAAGCAGCAGCAGTCTCACAGACAGCAGTTGCGGAACTCGCTGAAGTATTAATTGCCGAAATCAGCACCGTATTATTTTGTACAGGCAATGCCACATTATCTCAGTTAAAACACTCTGACAGTTTACAGCGCATAAAATAATTCACGCATTATATGGATTAGACGCTAAAACTCTTGATTTATCGTTGTAGAGACGGCGATTTCTCGCGTCTTTGGCTATTTCTCGCGTCTTTGGCTATTTCTCGCGTCTGGTAAAACCCACAATTTTGTACAATTAACCTTTAACCCAAGCGTATTGGAGTAAAGCCACCATTACCCGGTTAAAATCGATAATACTCAGGACTTACGCAACTGGCACAGGCGATCGCAAACATCTATTAAGCCTAAAATTCACCGCAACTATCTCTTAACGTTTATCAAAATTAGCACTATCTAAAATTAAAATAATCTTAAGAAGATGCTTTTAGAAATCCTCAGAGCAGTTTACTTTGCTTAGCTACTCTTGTTTAATGAATTGAATTATTATGTAAAATTCTGCATTACTACTGCGATCGCAACGTAGTTGATACTGAGTGTCCTAGTTTTCCATCGCCAGACAAGACAAGCTGCAACTTAAATGCTACTTATAAGAAAATGAATAAACCAGTAGAACATAGATTTACGGGATATGACTAACTTTATTAAACAAACTGTTGCTAGTTTAATCGGCACCGTACTAGGGCTAATTGTTTTCTGCGGTTTGGGAACCACTGGACTGTTCTTGCTGCTGTTGGCTGCTACCTCCACCAAAGATACCGGGCCGGAAGTCAAAGATAAGTCAGTGCTGGTTTTTGACTTGTCGATGAAAATTACTGATGGCGAACCTAATTCTGGCGAATTCTTTCAGAATGCATTCTCAGGTGCAGGTGAGGAGAGAATGACGCTACGTAAAGTTGTGGAAACTTTGGAAAAAGCGCGGCGCGATCCGCGAATTGTGGGTATCTATCTCGATGCTAGCCGCGAAAGCGAAAGTAGTGATGTCGGTTATGCCTCTCTCAAAGAAATCCGCAGAGCGCTAGAGGAATTCCGCGCCGCTGGCAAAAAAGTTGTCGCCTATGGCAGTAATTGGAGCGAGAAGGAATATTATCTGAGTTCAGCGGCAAATTCCATCGTCCTTAATCCCTTGGGATTGATGGAAGTTAACGGTTTGAGTTCGCAAATGATGTTCTTAACAGGAGCATTGCAGAAGTACGGTATTGGCGTTCAAATCGTGCGGGTGGGGAAATTTAAGGGAGCAGTTGAACCGTTGATTCTGACAAAGCTGAGTCCAGAAAATCGCGAACAAACTCAAAAATTATTAGATGATGTTTGGGGAGAGTGGCGTGATACTGTGGGCGCCAGTCGGAAAATTCAACCGGAACAGTTACAAGCGATGGCAGATAATCAAGCTTTGTTAGAAGCAACACAAGCAAAAGATAGCGGTTTGGTAGACCAAGTAGCATACCCTGATGAAGTGGTAAGCGACCTGAAAAAGCTTACAAAGAGCGACAAAGACGACAAAACATTCAAGCAAATTAACTTGAATGATTACGCCCAAGTTTCTGGTAAATCTTTAGGTGTAGAACGTAACTCGAAAAACAAAATTGCCGTTGTTTATGCTGAAGGTCAAATTGTTGATGGTATAGGAGAAGATGGAGAAATAGGAGGCGATCGCTTTGCTAAAATCTTTAACAGACTGCGACAAGATAAAGATATAAAAGCAGTTGTGCTGCGAATTAATAGCCCTGGTGGTAGCGCCACCGCAGCCGAAGTTATGCAGCGAGAAGTGAAATTAACTCGCCAAGAAAAACCAGTTGTAGTATCGATGGGCGATACCGCAGCCTCCGGTGGTTATTGGATTGCTAGCGACTCTAACCGGATTTTTGCCGAACCAAATACAATTACAGGCTCAATTGGCGTGTTTGGAATATTACTCAATGGGCAAAAACTGGCAAATGATAACGGTATTACCTGGGATTCAGTGAAAACCGGACAATATGCTGATTCTCAAACAGCTTCTCGCCCGAAATCGCCCCAAGAGTTAGCAATTTATCAGCGCAGCGTTGACCGAATTTACAATATATTTCTCAATAAAGTTTCCCAAGGCCGGAAACTCCCAGAACAAAAAGTAGCAGAAATCGCCCAAGGACGGGTTTGGTCGGGTGTAGCGGCCAAGGAAATTGGTTTAGTAGATGAGATTGGCGGTTTGAATAGTGCGATCGCTTATGCTGTTAAGGAAGCGAAACTAGGAGAAGATTGGGAATTACAAGAATATCCCCGCTTTAGTACCTTCGGAGAACGCTTTTTTGGGCGAGCAACTCAAGAGGTGCAGGACAATTTAGGAATTGAGCCAACGCAAGCCAAAAAATCTAATCCCCTCACCGCCGAATTCCAAAAACTGCAACAAGAAATCCAAACTATGCAAAAAATGAACGACCCACAGGGAGTTTATGCCCGCTTACCTTTCAACTTGAAAATTGAATAGATGGGCATGGGGCAAGTGGGAGGTGTGGGAGGTGTGGGAGGTGTGGGAGGTGTGGGAGGAGAGGCATAAATTCTCTATCCCCCCACACTTCCCCATCCCCCCACACTCCCCACACTCCCCACACTCCCCAGTCCCCAGTCCCTAAGACACTCTGTCAAAGATTTTTTAATTCTGTGGAGAATACCGAGAAGGCATTAGTTAGTGTAAATTACATTAAAGTCTTAAATGGAGATTGTCGATGCAACTTCTCGAATGTCCTCGCGTTGCAGTCATCGCCGGAGAAAATGCGGTTCACGTTTCTCAACTACCCCCTACATGGCAAGAGATTGCGAGAGGAACCACGAGTGTGGGGCTTTCCGATCCCCAAAGTTATGTTGAGATGGCACAGTTATTTCTATACAAATTAGAGCATGGCGATGTTGATTTGTTTAGCGATCGCCCCCAATTAGCTCACTTAATACCGTCCTTCTCCCAAATCTTTGCACAACTAGCATGGGAAACCCTGGAATTTTTTGGACAAGACTTTAAAAAAGACAGCTATCCGAATTTTGCAAAAATTCTCCAAGATTTAGAATCAAAGGGAATCGAGTATGCTGAGCAAGTAAAAGTAGCTCGTATTGGTATAGATTTATTCAATGAATTCGGTTATGAACTACCTGCCAGCTTCTATCACGTGCATTTAGCACCAATTTACCGGGATTATGTTTTTGAAGAACGCGCCTTAAGATTCGATCCCCGCGATATAGAACATAAGCGTTCTTGGGATGCCATACTCCATGCAGGTAAGGTATTTGCCATTCAGATGAAAGTGCAAAGTATTGCCTCAAAATATGGTTTTACTTATCAACACGGCTGCGGTTGCAACTCTCATCTCTCTTCCATCGATCCTGGGCGTGGCGCATTTGAATATGAATTGAGTCCCCAAAAGCGCCAGCGATGGATTCGCAGTTTCATCTGGACTGCTTGGTATGAGTATGCTTTCTTTGCGATCGTACCGAATACGAGTTACTTAGTGTAAAAGGGACTGGGGAGATGGGGAGATAGAGAAGTGTGGGGAGTGTGGGGAGTGTGGGGAGTGTAAGGGGAAAGATTTCTTCCCCATCTTCCCACACCTCCCACACTTCCGGCTTGCCCCATGCCCTTTTAAGCATTCCCATCCAAAATTGTCCCTTCTATATTGGCTCCCTCTAAATTTGCTCCGCTTAAATTTGCCTCCTTTAAGTCTGCTTCGCTAAGGTTTGCTTGGGACAAGTCGGCTACGGTTAAATCTGCGCCAGTCAATTCGGCTCCATTTAAATTTGCAGCAATTAAGCTTGCTTGTTGTAACTGTGCCTCAGTTAAGTTAGTTTCAATTAACTTGGCAACTGTCAAATCAGCCTGACTCAAATTAGCTCCATCTAATGTTGCTCCATCTAAGATGGCTCCATCTAAAATGGCTCCAGTTAAGTTGCTACCAGTGAGGTTGGCATCACTCAAATCTGCTCCGTTCAAGTCTGCCCCAACAAAACTAGTTTGTGCTAAATTTGCGTGACTTAAATTAGCTCCGTCTAAGATGGCTTTATCTAAAATTGCGCCTTTGAGGTTAGCTTCCCTGAGGTTTGCCTCACTCAAGTTGACACCAGTAAAATCTCTTATGCCCGCGGCATAATTTTTTAGGAGTTGTTCTGCTTTCATATCTGTTTTGTGTCTGTTGCTGTGCTAAAGAACATTGAATTGAAGCTACCCAGACAGGCAGAAAACCGCAGCACGCGCTACATGAAGATTTATTTGGTTGAGCGATAGTGAATCAGATTTATCTAGCCTAGCTATTTTCAAGAGTCAGCGCTACTATCTAGAGTTATGAAATACTTTCATACTTGAGAGAGATGTTTCGGAATTATTTGAGTATTAAAGCAAAGCGATCGCTGTAGCAATCCTGTTGCCTGTAGCATGAGCGCCCTTCGGGTTCGCCACTTTGCTGTTTCGGAGGAGATCGCCAAGACGGCAAGTAGACTCACCTTTTGCCTGCTAGACAAATAATTTCAGGAATCAAACCGGATTCCTATATACTCTATTGTGGTATTCGTCTGGCACAGGTTATGGCAAAACCAATTCGTATTCTTTTGCAGACTACGATTCCTACGACCGAAGATGATTGGAGTATTTTTCGTTTCTCGATGTTGCAAGATTACTTAGGATCAATTAAAGATGAAGCGGGAAATTCTTTATTTGAGGTTACGGGACGCGATTACGAGCCTAATGGAGTTGGTGACCCAGTATTAAGTACACTTGATAAATCAGATTTTGATGAACTTTGGCTATTTGCCTTAGATGTCGGTGACGGTTTAACCGATAAGGATATTGCCGGGATTAATGCTTTTCGACAACGCGGCGGTGGTATTCTGACAACACGCGATCATCAAGATATGGGTTGTTCGATGTGCGGTTTAATTGACATTGGTGATGTCCATTATTTCAACACAAAAAACCCCGATCCTGATGAATCTCGTTGGAGCCGAGATGACTCATTTACAACTTATATTTCCTGGCCTAATTATCATTCTGGGGCTAACGGCGATTATCAAAAAATTACCATTATCGAACCCATTCACGAACTTTTAAAAAATCCCAATTCACCTTCGGAATATATCGAATTTTTTCCCGCGCATCCCCACGAGGGTGGCATCGGCAAGCCTTTAGGAAATGAAAATGCACGAGTAATTGCTTTAGGAAAAAGTTTAATTACTGACCGTAAGTTCAACCTTGTTGTAGTAATTGAGCATCGTCAAGATGCACGGGGAAATGTATTAGGACGAGCAGTAGCTAATTCCAGTTTTCACCATTTAGTAGATTACAACTGGGATATTGAAAAAGGCTGTCCTACTTTTGTAGATGAAGCACCGGGAGATGGTATGAAAAAAGAGCCACGCGCTTTAGAAGATATCAAAACCTATGTGCGGAATGTGGCTTTCTGGCTAGCAAATTAAACAATAATATACGCGATCGAATTTTGGAGTGTATTGTCGCCAAGAATTGAAGGTGCGTTAGCCTACGGCGTAAGACAATAAGCTTGGTGTTAAGGAAAATTGTAAGTTGGGTTGAGGCTTTGCAAAACCCAATAAAACCCCCCAAATGTTGGGTTTCGTTCCTCAAATGCCAGTTGCTACAACGGGGAGGCAGCGACGGGTACGTAGGGGGTTTCCCTTTTTGTATGAGTATTCAACATTTCTGCTATACTGCAATGCAGTATAACGCATTATTTAAGGCTTTGGTATGAGTACCACAAGTTTCAGGCTCGATGACGACCTTGAAGAGAAGCTCGAAGTGACCGCAACGAAACTGCAACGGACGAAAAGCTGGATAATCAACGACGCTCTACGGCAGTACATTGCACGGGAGGAGCAAAAGCTTAGAATGCTCGAAGAGACACTTGAAGCGATCGCCGATATTCAAGCACAAAGGGTCGTTTCTGGTGATGAAGTTATGAAGTGGCTTGAAACTTGGGGAACTACCGCCGAAGCTACTGCACCGAAGATATGAAGCTTCAGTTCTCTGTTAGTGCTGTGCAGGACTTAGTACGCTTAAGAGAGTTCATCGCCCAAAACAATCCGCAGGCGGCAGAGCGAGTGTCGCTTAGGCTTAGGCAGGCCATAGGAAAACTCGTACTTTATCCAGACATAGGCCGTCCTGTCCCAGAGCTAGAAAATGTGCGTGAGTTGATCGCCGGAAACTACGTGGTTCGTTATTTCCGTGAGTCAGATACTATATTTGTCTTACGAGTATGGCACGGCAAGGAATTTCGTGATTAAGTTGGCGCAGAAAATCCAAATAAATGGTTCAAACTTATCATCACTCTCGCTCTAAATCGAAGATTTTGGTAATTTCCCTAAGCTGTTGGACAAGTTCAGCATTATTAGGTTTCATTACAACACCAAATCTAGGCAAAACAAGTTTCCAACCCTAATAATCTTACGTTCAAGATTTAGATTAATGGCAGCAAACACAAGCGCGAACTAACACTAAAACCCAATTGAAAAAAGAGATTTTGATTGTAGTAAATTTTTAAGCGATCGCTCTAGTTTATCAACAGTTAATGAAGAGGTTATTTATAAAGTAAAAATAAAATTACTGTAGGGTGTGTTAGGCGCGTATTTCGATATGATTTCTCACAAAAAAGATGATATGAGCGCCTAACGCACCGATATCTAAATATGGTGCGTTAGCCTACGGTGTAACACACCCTACTTAAGATTTACTTTATAAATGGTCTCTAAACTGATTTTTTGCAAATTAGTAATTATTTTAAATTGCGTCCCCTTCCGCGTTTTTCTAGTGAGTTGAGCTATGCAATTTAAAACTGTATCAGCTTATCAGCACCAACCCAATGCTTCGCTGATTTGTCCTGCCAGTTTCAGGGGACGAAAAGGCTTGGCAAAGATAGCAGCTACATCTAAGCCTGTAAAGCTATCTCTATCTGAATCTTGGACTTTAGCAGTTAGTAAAATTACTGGAATTGACTGAGTGACAGGGTTAGCCTTGAGTTGTTGCAGAGTGGCACGCCCATCCATATCGGGCATCATCATGTCTAATAAAATAACATCAAGTTTAAAGTTGGCAGCTACATTCAACGCTTCCCGACCAGAACAAGCAGTCAGCACGTTCCAACCAGCACCCATTTCTAATCCCAATTTTGCGATCGCTTGCACATCTTCTTCATCATCAACAATCAAGATACTTCTGTTCATTTTGTCACTCTCGCATGATATGTGATGCTGGTTAGCTTGACCGTTCTGGAATTATTCTAAAATGCGATCGGGGAAAAGTAGGGTAAAACTTTTGTCCTTTATCATTTATAAATCAGCTAGTTAAGGGTAACAGCACATAAAATGTACTGCCTTGACCTAAAATGCTCTGAACCCAGATTTTACCGTTATGTTGCTGCACAATATTCCGACAAATGGCGAGTCCTAAACCCGTTCCTCCTTTGTTGCGGGAATCAGATGCATCTACCTGCTGAAAACGCTCGAAGATAATTTGTAATTTATCTTCAGGAATTCCTCGTCCTTCATCTTGGATGGTAATCAAAACATAGTTGGGTGAGGAAGTAAGGGAATTCTGATTTTCTTGAGAGTCAACGTTTTTAGATTCTGAGAGAATAGCACTAATCCACACGCGATCGCCTGGTTCCGAAAACTTGATAGCATTACTGAGTAAATTTGTCAATGTTTGGAGTAGGCGATCGGAATCTGCCCAAAGTTCAACTGTCAAGGGATTGACAATTAGTTGCACTTGTAATTTATCAGCCATTGCTTGCATTGCTTCGGTTGCCGTAATTAGCAATTCGGCAATATTGCACTTGGCGCTTCGCATAAAGATTTTGCCCGATTTCATCCGTTCTAAATCGAGAATATCGTTCACCAAGCGCATCAGGCGTTCAGTATTAGTTGTGGCAATGCTCAGGACTTTTTGTCCTTGTGGAGTGAGAGTTCCTAGTTGTCCCGCACCCAACAAATCTAATGCTCCCATTGTGGAAGTCAGAGGTGTACGCAATTCATGGCTGACTAAAGAGATAAACTCGTTTTCTAGACGTTTGCGTTCGGTGATGTCATTGGCAATTAATAAACCACACGGAACTCCGGCTAAGTCAATCAACTCAATAGATATTAATATGGTTTTGACTTCACTAGACTTAGTGGAAAATTCAAATTCTTGATTGTAAAGCGAGCCAGTTTCCGGCAGAAGTTGGATTTTCTGGGCGAATGCTACTGTATTTTTACCCAAATCAAGTTCAGTAGCGGTGTGTCCGATTACTTCCTCTAGAGAATAGCCGCTGATTCTTAAGAAACTGGCATTGACATCAAGAAAACGAGCTTCAGAAACTGTAGCGATGGCGATTGGGTTGGGACTAGAGCGAAAAACGATAGTAAACTTCTGTTCTGCTTTAGTGCGATCGTGGATTTCCTGCTGCAACTGCTGATTTTGGGCTTGGAGTTGTTGTTGCAATTGCCGAATCGTCAAATGATTTTCAATCCGCGCTAAAACCTCTTCTAATTGAAAAGGCTTAGTGATGTAGTCTACCCCACCAACTGCAAAAGCTTTGATTTTATCTAGAACATCACCCAAAGCACTGATAAAAATTACCGGGATTTCACGGGTGCGATCGCTTGCCTTCAAATTTTGACAGACTTCATAGCCATTCATCTCAGGCATATTCACATCCAACAAAATCAAGTCTGGAGGAACTGCATTTGCTCCCCGTAAACCCGTAGAACCTTTAGTAACACTCCTTACTTTATATCCCTGCTCTGTCAGCATCGCAGATAGGAGGTTTAGGTTTTCTGGTGTGTCATCAATTACTAAAATGTCAGCTTTCGGAAATTTGAGTGATTGGTTAAGCATCACAATATCGACTTTCGCCAGAATAGGTTACTCATTATTCTAGAAATTTTCATGTTAGTTCAGTTTCTTAATAATCAGTTACAAAAAAAATTCAATTATCCAATTGTCTCCCCTAGTTCTACCCTATTTATCACTAATCTAATAAACATCAAATCAAGTTTGTAGCTGAAATCTACTAAATTACACAACAAGGAATAGCTTATATGCAAACTTCAACCATGCGTAAACCAATTATTCTAACACCAGGAGAAGGCAATCAATTTTCAGTTCTTGGCGCACATTTTACAACCAAAGCAACCGGCGAAGAAACAAACGGAACTTGGGCAGTTTATGAAATTACAGATACACAAGAAAATGGCCCGCCACTGCACACTCATCCCTGGGAAGAAGCGTTTTATATTCTAGAAGGTGAAGTAGACATCCAAATTGGTACAGAAACAATTTTGGCATCACCAGGCTGTTTCGTTAACATTCCTCACAATGCACCGCACGCCTTTAAAGTTCGTTCTGCTACTACTAAATTCTTAGTTTTAATTGCACCCAAAGGAGCGAAAAAGTTTTATGAAGAAATGGGTGAAGTAGCAAATAGTCCACTAATAAACATGGAAAAAATACAGCCTGTTTTCAACAAATACGGATTGCAGTTTGCTGGATAAATTGGAAACTGCATCAAGTAAATACAAACAATATATAGAGCAGAATTCTGAATTATTGTTCATAAATCTATTGCTAAAAAGTCATATGTACTCAATAACAAATCAGCAACTCAATTCTATGTCAAAAGCTACTCGTCTCTTAACTGCTAGTGTCCTCGGCTTGGGTCTCAATGCCAGCCTTGTTTTTTACCCAACCGCCAGTCAGGCTCAAAATGACGCTGGAGTGCCTACCGAACTCCAAGGCGAGTGGCGCTATGGTCGAATTTCATCCATTCAATACCAAGACAGTTATACAGGACGACCAGCAGCCCCGAACGGTTCAAGCGATGAATTTCAACTGGCCTCTAACGGTAACTACCAACGAAGAAGGCTGATTCAAATCACCACCTACAACTGCACATCTAACCTATTCATAGAAGAAAAAGGCAAAGTCAAAGTTGAAGCCGGTCGTTTGACTTTCCAACCTAGCGACAGCAGCTCCCAAGGGCAAATCTGTAATAGCGGACGCACCTACTCCAGCCGCAATTCAGCAAAGCCTGAAACCTACCAGTGGTCGATTGAAACCAATGACTATGGACAGCAAGTTCTAGTGCTTGAAACTACAGACGGTCAAGGTAAAGCTCATTACGGACGACCTCAGTAGGGGTACTTATTGAGGAAAGGCAGGGGGAGCAGGGGAGGCAGGGGAAAAGGTTAAAGGTTAAAGGGAAAAGGAATAGATTTAATCTTTCCCTTTCCCCCTTTCCCCTTACCCCTTAACTCTTTCCCCAGACTCCATGCCCTATAAGTGCGATCGCTGCTAGCATAGCTTTGGCAGAACCTTGTGAGAGATTGTTTGAAAATTCAGCAAGTATACTCAAAAGCTCTCGCTAAAGCTCTGTTAGTGAAATTATTAATTAACGTCCTATGAATTGGAGTGCTGCATTACCAACTTTTTTTATCACGTTAAGAGAAGGCGTTGAAGCTGCTTTAGTTGTGGGAATCGTCTTCGCATGTTTACAGCAAGCTCAACAACAAAAATTGCAACGTTGGGTTTACTTAGGAGTTCTCAGTGGTATCTTAGCGAGTTTTGTCTTTGGTTTGCTAATTCATGTAGGACTACAAGGATTGCAGACATCTAAGCAGCTGTATGCACCTGTTTTCAAGCAACTTTTTGAAGTTGGATTAGGTGTCATTGCGATCGCCATGCTCAGTTGGATGCTAATTTGGATGACACGACAAGCGCGATTTCTCAAAGCTGAGATTGAAGGTTCTGTCAAAAGTGCTTTGGGCGGAACTGATAATAGCGCAGGTTGGGCAATTTTTAGCTTAATTTTTATTGCTGTGTTTCGCGAAGGTTTAGAAACAGCTTTGTTTATCGTCGCTAAGTTTCAAGAAGGTTTGACACCTATTTTAGGTGCAATGGGAGGATTAGCGATCGCTGTTCTCATCGGTATGCTGCTGTTTAAATGGAGCATTCGGATTAATTTAAGCCGATTTTTCCAGGTGATGGGTGTATTGCTGCTGCTGATTGTCTCTGGGTTGGTAATTTCTGTCCTGCGCCATGTTGATGCTGCGGCGGTCGCTTTTAGCCAAATCAACCCCGAAGTCTTAGGTATTTGCGGACAAGGAAATACATCTTGCCTTTTAGGCCCCCAAGTTTGGGACTTTTCAACCATCTTACCTGACCGTCAGTTTCCTGGTATTTTGCTGAAAACTTTATTTGGCTATACCCAAAAACTGTATTTAGTTCAAGCTGTTGGTTATCTGCTTTTTTGGATAACCGTAGGCGGACTTTATTTCCGCAGTCTCAGTCAACCGACACAATTAAAACCAGCGACCAAATCTAGTTAATCTGAGAATACGAATTTGTAATTCAGATGTTCCTGAATTGCGGTATGTAGAGACGTTGCAATGCAACGTCTCTACAAAAATTTTGGTATTTTTTATAATTACGAATTCTTTTGCCCGATGTCATTAATATTTATTCCTCCATTTATACAACAAATTAACAGCAAAATTGCCCGTGAGGCTGGCGTTAATTTGTCTGTACTACGCCTTGATGTTATGCACCCGTGGGTTAATGGGAATAAATGGTTTAAGTTGAAATATAACCTTTTGGAAGCGAAGCAGAAAAATTTCACGAGGCTGCTTACCTTTGGCGGTGCTTATTCCAATCACATCTATGCAACCGCAGCAGCTGGTAATCTTTTGGGATTTCACACCATTGGCGTAATTCGTGGGGAGGAAAAGTTACGGCTAAATCCAACGCTGAGTTTTGCTGTGCAGCAGGGTATGGAACTTGTGTACGTTTCACGCCAGATGTATCGACAAAGCAACACAGCAGCACTACACGAATATCTGCAACAGCGTTTTGGTGAGGTGTTTATCATTCCTGAAGGTGGTAATAATTTAAACGGCGTGCGCGGTTGTACAGAGATAATTAGTGAGCCGATGGCATTTGATTATATTTGTGTAGCCTGCGGTACTGCTATAACGCTGGCTGGGATTGCGCTTTCGTTGCATCGAGGACAAAAAGCGATCGGTTTTCCTGTGTTGAAAAATGGCATTTTTCTGGGAGAAGAAATCGAAATTCTTTTGACAAATTACTTCGCTTCTGGCTTACCGACTCCATATAATTTTGCTGGTTCTTGGGAATTAATGTGCGATTATCACTTTGGCGGCTATGCAAAAGTGAATCAGGAATTGCTACGATTCAGCCGAGAATTTGGCGAGGCGCACGGCGTACCTCTCGATTACGTATATACTGCAAAAATGTTTTATGGAGTGATGGATTTATTACAGCAGGGATTTTTTGGTAAAGGCAAAAGTTTGCTGCTGGTACACACAGGTGGGTTACAGGGTAATGCTGGTATGTTTGATGCCAATTAAAGTAGTTTATCGGGAAAGGCAGAGGGCAGGAGGCAGAAGGCAGAAGGAATTCTGATTCTGTTTCTTTATTTTGTAGCTACGCCGATAATATGAGGACTGACAATCGGCAATTCCACTTGAAAATACTCATAATTGACGCTAGTAAAACCAGCTTTTTCTAAAGCAATGTCAATTTCTCTATCTGGATAACAATTATCGGCTAACGTTTTCCAAATCGGACTAATTGTATTTTGGATTTTTCGCAACAAACTTCCTTGAGGTGCGGCGATGTGTTCAATAAATAAGAAACGTCCACCTGGTTTGAGTACTCTTAAAATTGCCTGTAATGTGTAGTTTATATTCGGCACTGAGCATAGAACTAAGGTAGTGACAACGGTATCGATGCTATTATCTTCAACGTCTAGCCATTCAGCATTACCAAAGCGGAAGTCGATGTTTAAACCAAGTTCTTTTGCTTGTTTTTGGAGATAGGAATGCATCTCTAGATCTGGTTCTATTCCTATTAAGTCGATATTGGGAGGATAGTAGCGTAAGTTAGAACCATCTCGCGGACTAATTTCTAATACTTTACCTTGGAGATTAGCAAAAAGTGAGCGTTTGCGATCGCCTAGCTCTTTATCATAAGTACTGCTACGTTTAGCCATCATCCAGGCAAAAAAACTTTTACCCGATTTTACATAAAATTGATTTGGTAATTCTCCCCAAATTTGGTTTACACTCATCATCCACTTCCTAATTTTTGAGGCTATAAATTGGTGTACCAGTTAACCATTTATAGCCTCAAGATATGATATTTTTTTTTCTCGTACTTCACCCACTTGACTCACCTGAGTGGGTGATTTTCATCTATTTAAATGCATTTTTCTTGGAATCTACTACCTCAGGTATAACTGCAATTGCTTACACATTGAATTCTACCAAAAAGCTTCTCGCCTATTGACTTTTCAAATTTCACTCTTTTGAGATTTGTTCAGATTTTGTCTTTCTGCTAACCAGGTGAATAGTATAACACCGCATAAATCAGCTGCTAAGTCAACTAAATCAAAGCTGCGATAAGGTGAGAATAATTGAAGTATTTCGTCGAGGATACAAAAAAAGATGACAATAAATGGTGTCAACGGCAGTGAAATATTAAATATTTCAATCTTACGTTTGTTTAATGCTAAGTGCCCCAAGTATGCAGCAATTCCTAGCAACAAAAAATGCATAATTGTATCGAAATACGGAAACTGAGAAAGTTCAACTGGAATGATTTTTAAGTAGGCTGATATGGATATAGACATTAAAATTCCAAAGTAAAACCAAAATGCAAAAACCCAAAGCCGGTTAGATTTCATTTTAATTATTTGAAACAGTACTGTTGGAATTCAGAATTAATCAGCTTGAAAAAGTTAATAAGCTGTAGCAGACTAGATTTTTCAATCATTCTGAATTCTTACATAATTACTACAAACATAACAAAGAGCGTTCCGCAATCGGGAACGCTGGATTCTCGTAAATTCTGTTAAGATAATGTGAACTTTATGAATTTGAAAAAAGATTGCAATATCCAAGTTGATTAAATACAAAACAATAGTAGAGTGCTTTGTCGCCAACCACCGCACCATCTTGATATTAGACCTCTTGGAAAATTACTTTTTGCAAGAGGTGGGAAAAGGGACTCATGTTAAAGGGGAAGGGGAAAATACCAAACCTTTCCCCGTTTCCCATTCCCCTTTTCCCCACATCTATTGCACAATTGAAAATCCAAAATCCAATATTGGATTACGCATGAAGGTTGGCTTGTTCTTGCAACCAAGGATCTACTGGTTGTCCATCTTTGCGGCGTAATTCAATTTCCACTACCATTACTTGTTTTGAACCAGGAGGCGCAGGTTTTTGATGGAAAATAATATCATAATCTAGTGGATTGTGTTGGCGTTCTTTCAACCAGTCTTGCACTTTGGTTGTGGCAAATAATGATTGTCCCTGCTCAAACATTCGGGTAATCTGCATTTGCAGTGTATAAGGATTAATGCGACCCATTTGTTACCGCCTTTGTTAATTGAAGAAGAATTGAGATTTCAGAATCAAGAGCGTGAAGGCCTCATTTTTAAGTAGAGATTGTAAAAAATTAGATGCCCCAAAAGAGGTAGTTACTGAGACATCGGATGCGACAGATGAACTCAATGCCTATCCTTTAGTATATTTCACCAGATTACTACTTAATTTTGTTATAGATTGGAGAGAGGCACGCCGCTTCAAGAACTGACCAAAAGATTGAGATGGTTGTTATGAAGAGTAAAAATCAAGCTATTTTCGCTTTATTTCTAAAAAGCGCTATTATCTTTTCATCTTTAGTACTATCTGCTAGTATTGCCAGTGGACAATCTGCGCCATTATCCAAACCAGCAATAACTCCTGCTGCGGTGTTATCAAATCAGGAACGCGAAGAATTAACGCGACTACGAGCTGAAAAGCAAGTTCAATCTGATTTGAAGAGTGCTTTTAGCCGTACAACTATTTTAATCAATATCTGGCTAGTTATATTAAGTTTATTTCCCTTGGCGATCGTTGCTTTACTTTGGCTATTGCGACGAGCCATTATCCGTGAAATTGTTGAGCGAGCAATGCAACAATTAGAGGGGGTAGAAAAATTACAAATTCAGCTAAATAATGTTAAGCAAGATGCGGAAAATCTGATTGAAGAAGCTAAAAAAATAAATTCCAATCTAGAACATGAAACTGCTGCTCTCCAAGAAAAAATTAAAAACCAATCAGAAAATTTATCTCTTGTAACATCTGACATAAATTTAGTTAAAACCCAAATATTAAATCGGTTAGAATCGGAAATTCAAAAATCTCAAGAAAATATAACATCTTTAGAATCAAAATTTGCTTCAGCGTTATCTAAGTTAGAATTGGAAGCTCAACAACAAAGAGATTTAGCGCTGGAAAATCTCGGAAAATTAGCATCTAGTTTGTCTGAAGAACTGTCTAATTTAAATTTGGGTATACAACAACAGCAAGAATTAGCGGTTGCTGATTTAGAATTATCAAAATCTGAGTTCGCATCTCAACTGTCTGGATGGCAATCTGATACTCAACAGCAAAGGGATATAATTATTGAGAGTTTAACGAAGTTGCAGTCAGAATTTGTTTCGCAGTTATCAAATTTAGAAATAGATGTTCAACAGCAAAAAAATGTCGCGTTTGAGAAATTAGATAATGAATTGAAATCTCAAATATCAGAATTACAGGTAGATGCTCAAGAGCAAAAAAATAAACTTATTGAGAATTTAACAGCGCTGCGATCGCAGTTTAGCGATCGCTTATCCCAATTAGAAGTAGACGCTCAAAAATCTCAAGAGTTAATTCTTGAAAATTTACAAAAATCTGGTTATGAATTTAGTTCGCAATTCTCAGAATTACAATTCAATGCCCAACAACAAAAGATTCTTATTTTAGAGAAGTTAGAAAAATTAGAAACAGAGTTTGTATCTCAACTATCTGAATTACAATTAGATGCTCAACAAAGAAAAGATCTCATTCTTCAAGAATTAATTGAGATGACATCTGCATCCATCCCCAAGGAAGCTGAAAAAACAAAAGAAGAACAGCCACAGCAACCAGAATTCACAGTCGAGGAATATGTAAAACAGGCAGATGCACTGTTTTCTGAAAAACGCTATCAAGATGCGATCGCCATTTACAACCAAGCAGTTAAAACCCAATCTGATGACCCTGTTATTTGGTTAAAACGCGGCTTAACTCTCGGAAGATTAAAACGCTATAAAGATGCCATCGCCTCTTACGATCGCGCTATTCAAATTGAACCAGAATATCACCAAGCTTGGTGCGATCGCGGTGTTGCTTTTGGTTATTTACAACAGCATCAGCAAGCCTTTGACTCATTTGATAAAGCTACACAACTCAAACCTGATGATGCAGTTGCCTGGTTGAATCGCAGCCTTTCCCTAATAGCATTAGAACAATATGAAGGAGCAATCCCATCTTTAGAAAAAGCCCTAGAATTACAACCAAATTCTCCCAAAATTTTGGATAAATACGGCTATACTCTAGTCAGGCTAGGACGCGATGATGAAGCGATCGCCAGTTTTAATAAAGCATTAGAAATTAAACCAGATTATGCCAGCGCCTATTACAACAAAGCAGCCTGTTACGCACTCCAAAGGCAAATAGAACTATCTTTAGTAACTCTGCAACAAGCAATTGAGCTTAATCCCAGATATAAAGAAGAAGCAGCAAACGACCTAGATTTTGATGATATCGCCCAAGATCGGCGCTTTCAGCAATTAATTGGAATATCTGACAGAATTCAGAATTAAATTGTCTAATTTATGGAAGCAATGCTGGGTGTTCAGTGTTGCTGAGGAGTTATTCTCCCCTGCCCCCTGCCCCCTGCCCCCTGTTCCCCAGACATCGCTTTGAGTTTAGACGTAAAAGACTCAGAGCGATCGCTTTTTTCTGGTGTAAATTGCCCTATTGGGGGACGAATAGCCGCAGGTGGTAGCAGTTTTGGCGGTTCATGAGAGACTGGCGATGCACTTTCTGATGAAGTTTGCCTTTGGCTAACAGCAGGGGGTAGCGCAAGCAAAGAAGCTGAGTCACTTGCAGTGGTAGACTTGAGGGCGCTTTTATCCTCCCTGGCTTGGTGCTTGTCTTCTTCGGCTAGAGATGTCTTTTTTTGGTAACCGTTCAGTTGTAGAGTTGTAGTATTACTTTTTTGATAACCATTGCTAACTTTTCCAGGTGGTAATTTAGGCTTCGTTACTTTCTCAAAAACCGGATTTTTCTTGGCTGGCGGTAAGCTTGGTGCAGCCGATGAAGTTAGGCTTTGGGGAAACTTGCTACAAACCATACGTTCAAATTCCATGTTGAAATGATATGTAGCCTGTTCCCGACGCTGCCAAAATACTAAAATTTGCTGTACAGAAACCGCTTTATAACGACCTTGATATAGTGCTTCAATCACTGCCAGGTGTAGCCAATTCAGTGGGTATTGCGTTTGCCAACGTTCAACTAGCTCATTGGCAGTGTACCCACTGAGATCAAAACTATAGTGAATTAATAACGCGATCGCCAAATTGGCAGAGGTATCTGGAAGTGTTGTTAACATGAGGCTGTTAGCTTTTGGCAATAGGCCTAAGATTTTTCACCCATCGCATATAGCGTATCGTGCTTTTAACTACATGGTTTTTTACCAGAGTTGTCAAGTCGATATGCAGTGTTTCCCATTCTACTTGTCAACTGGTCAAATGCAAGAGTCTATAGAGTGATTTAACAGTTATTTTTATTACTTAGCAGCCTTCATCGTCAGGTCGGGGGCAGGGGGCAGGAGGCAGGGGGCAGGGGGCAGGAGGCAGGGGGCAGGAGGTAGAAGGCAGGGGGTAGGAGGCAGGGGGCAGGGGGCAGGAGGCAGGAGGTAGTTTTTATCAGGGTTTTAAATTTTTGTATTTTACATTTAATTATCTCTACTTACTTATACCAATTCTCTGTGAACTTGCACTTAATGATAATTGCTTCTTTCTTGGCGTTCCGCAGGAAAGGCGTGTTGGCGGTTCATTTAATAAATATTAAGTACATCTTCATAGAGAATCGGTATTAGTAGTTTTTAATAATCTCAAATAAAATACTAGGGGCACACAGCTATAGATTCGTGTCAACTTCAGCTAAAAATAGCTTAAATGTTGGCTTTAGGTTAATTTGACACTTGTATGCCCATACCATGCATTAGACCTTTTGCAAAAGTGCTTTTTGCACTCTTGTGGGAAAAGGGACTCATCTTTATTGGGGAAAGGGAAAATACTAAACCTTTCCCCCTTTCCCCCGCCCCTTATCCCCAGAGGGGGCCCCACCTTCCCCTTTTCCCGACTTCTGCAAGAAGTCTATTGTATCCAAACTCAAAACTTATAAATCCTCGACTAATTGATTTTGAATTCTCAATTCTCAATCGTGAATTCTTCATCAATCGCAGGCGTTCGCCCAATGGCGACTAATGCCTGATAAACCATTGCCGCAACTTCGCCGCATGTTGCTGGACGTAAAGGTGCAAGCAGTTTTGGGTCTGGATAGTTGACAATTATTCTTTTATGTGTTGCAGTGGCAACAGCTTTTTCGGCATAGTCGGGAATTGTATGGCGATCGCTATATACTTCTAAAACATTATTATCAGCCTGTGGTAGTCCCAGTCCGTTAACTAAAGAGACAATCACTTGTAGCCGTTTGACATTTTGATGGGGGTGGAAAGTGCGATCGGTAAATCCACCAACAAAGCCACCCCTAGCCGCAATTTGGATAGCATTATACGCCCAAAAATCTTTGGATACATCTACAAAATCCGCAGCTGGGCGTTTAGCAGTGGGCTTAAAAGCAACCGCCACCAAAGCCGCGTATTCAGCGCGAGTCATCGGTTTATCTGGCTGGTATATATCATCAGGCAAACCGTGAATTAAATCCATACTTTGCAATGCCTGAATGAATGGTTCTGCCCAATGGCTATCTACTTGAAGAGAAGAAGACGCGGAGAGTGGGGGACGCGGAGACGCGGAGAAAGAAGAAGATGTGGAGAGTGTTTCTAATAAATTCTCCGGGTCTCGATGTCCCCGTGTCTCCGTGTCCCCGCGTCCCCGTGTCCTTGCGTCCCCGCGTCCGCGTGTCCCCGTGTCCTCTTTAAGAGCAATTAATTCCACCAATCCTTTGACTAAAGCAGGATTCAACTGATTACCGGCACAAACAAGCTTTTGTGTAGTGACATTGTGTAAATCAAATTCAGTATTATCGCGAAAAATATTCTCAGCGGCATCTTCTCTACTACCTAAATCAGGAGTTGCATTGCCATTGACAAATAGACCACCTTGAGTATTTTTAGCAATGAGATTTTGACGCAGCACAGGACGGGCATTGCGAGAAAGTGCGATCGCTGTACGATTTTCTGATAATTTGTTATTGGCGATGGTTGGAGCCGCAAAGTCACTAACTACTATCCCCAAAGGGTTTCTTTGAAATATATTTCCCAATACTTCGCCCTGGCTATGACCTGCCATCACTAATCCACTGGCAGTATTTTGGACAAATACATTATCCAAAATTGTTGGTTTAGCACTGCCAGTAGTAAATACGCCTTCCCGTCCACAGTTACTTAAAGTATTGTTGGCTAAAGTAGGCGCAGCCGATTCAATCCAGATACCAGTACCTTTTGCTGAGGTATTCGTGACAGTTACACCTAAAATACTGGCATTTTCTAACAACAGCAGCGCGATATTTTGCATTCCAAAGCTGGGACTTTGATACTGACCACTTCCAGAAATTACAATCCCCGCTCCTTTATTAGCTTCATTACCTACCACCTTCACTCCCCCACGGATAACTAGAGGAAATGCCTCGCCACTAGCTACGCTATAAATGGCAGATGCTAAATGAATGATTGTAGGGATTTTAGTTACTTTTAAAGCACGAGTGAGGCTTTTAAACGGACTTAACTTGGAACCGATATTAGTATCATTCCCTGTCATAGGGTTGACATAGAGTGTGAGAATAAGGGTAGAGTTCACCATTGATGATTGAGGGTCAGTTGTTTTAATTATGACAATCATAAATAACACTACTTTTATCAAACTTTGGGAAACTAGTATCCCTGTGTGTACAAAATGTATCTGCTTTCGCTTTTCTTCCAAGCAGATAATGTGTACACAAAAGTTATAGACTCTCATGCAACATTCCAAGTTCTCATTTAGGCGTTCCCAGTTCACAAGTTCAAAGTTTCAAGTCACTACAGCAGGGAATAGGCAATAGGCAACAGCCAACAGGCTTGCGAAAGTCTCTTGGTGTCTGGGTTTTACGGTCAGTTTACGTCTTAAATTATGCTTCAACTGTTATAAAATCTGAATTTAATAAACTTACTTTCCCCAACCCTTCTAACGTTCCTACTCTACGAAAGGTTACGCTGGTGTACGCAAGCCTCTTAAGCAATTATGCTTATGCATCGCTTCGCAATTGAGTTGCATCGCCTCGCAATTGAGTTACATCGCCTTGCAATTGAGTTGCATCGCCTTGCAATTGAGTTGCATCGCCTTGCAATTGAGTTACATCGCCTTGCAATTGAGTTGCATCGCCTTGCAATTAAGTTGCATCGCCTCACAATTGAGTTGCATCGCCTTGCAATTGAGTTGTATCGCCTTGCAATTGAGTTGCATCGCCTTGCAATTAGACCTCTTGCATAAATCAAAAATAAAGAACCCCACCCCGCATTTGAGTAAAGCAAACGCTCCCCTTACCAAGGGGAGGGGTTGGGGGTGGGGTATTAGAGACTTTTGCAAGAAGTCTATAGGACTTACGCACTGTACAAATTAATCATCGTAGGCATTAACGAAAATAGGTCGTTTTAGCCTTTCATAGACGTTCCTTGATAATACGTAAACCCGCACTCTCAGGGCACAGCTGTGTCCCTACAACAGATGTGGTTTTTCAGAGCATCTGCATATTTTGTATTTACCGTCAATGCATAAGTCCTAGTCTATGCGATTTCAATGTATAGCAAAAGCCAAGGTGGTTAAAACATCAACAGATGATAAAACTTAGACACAAAAAGACTTTTCACCCAGTCCTCAGTCCCTTGCTATATACCAATTCAATTAATGATTGCAGCATATCTTTAGGTCAAGATGCGATGAATCATGTCTCTACAAGTGGTCTATCTGTCGCATTTTTTCTGAAATATTTTTATCAATTAATTAGAGCGATCGCCATTCCAAAACTATAAATTTATCGACTGTTAATATTACTAAAAACAAAATTAATTTCCATAATTAATATTTGCAAAACCCCTATTACCCTCACTGCAAGTGAAAGTCAATTTTAAATACAATAAAATTATGATTCTTCAGGCGTAAGCAGTCAAAATGACAGAAGACAAAAATCGCATCAATCGCATGGAAGACCAACTTATTGATATGCGTCTAGCAGTTAGCGCCCTTTTGGAAACTGTGACGCAGCATCAACGTAATTTTGAGACTATACAGCGTAATTTTGAGACTATGCAGCGTAACTTCGGTACTGTTTATACTGAAATTAGAGACATCCGTATCGATATGCAAGAAATGAGAGCCGATATGTTGCAAATGCAATCAGAAGTTCGCGGATTACAAACAGAGAATCGCCGCATTTTGGATATTTTACAGAATCGCAACTCTGATGATTCTTTGGTGTAAGAATAAAGACGTTGCAATGCAACGTCTCTACATTAGCTAAACTGTTCGATAATTCCGCCACCTAAAACTTTTTCTCCGTCATACCACACCGCAGCTTGTCCGGGTGTGATGCTGAATTGGGGTTCATCAAACACCAAACGCACGCGAGAGTTTTCCAGAGGAATCACCGTCACTGGTGTAGGTGTGGAACGATAGCGAATTTGTACTTTGGCATAAATTGGAGTTGATGGTTCGGCAATAGAAACCCAATTTACTCGCCCTACAGTACATTCTGGCTCAGTTACTTTAGTGCGATCGCCAACAACAACTCGATTATTCACCGCATCTAATTCAACCACATACAAAGGTTCAGGAGCAGCAATCCCCAAACCTTTGCGCTGTCCAATTGTGTAGTGATGAACGCCATCATGCTGTCCCAAAACTTTGCCTGTGATATCCACAATATCGCCTGGTTTGGGTGCTAAATATTTATCTAGAAATGCCCGCATAGAACCGTTACTTTCTACTAAGCACAAGTCTTGACTTTCGGGCTTATCAGCAGTTTGTAAACCGTATTCAGCAGCGATGCGACGGGTATCAGTTTTTTCCAATTCGCCCAAAGGAAATATACTTGCCTCTAGCAAATCTTGAGACAAATCGTAGAGAAAATAAGACTGGTCTTTGTTGCGGTCAACAGCCCTTATTAACTGGTAACGCCCAGTAGCTTCGTCATAGTTAATTCGGGCATAATGACCAGTGGCAATGCGATCGCATCCCAATTTTTCGCGGGCGTACTGCACCATTGGGCCAAACTTCACCGTTTTATTGCACTGAGAGCATGGCAAAGGCGTGATCCCAGCACTGTAACCACTCACCAAATAATCAACAATATTTGTTTGGAAGACATCCCGAATATCCACAACTTCGTGGGGAATGCCTAGTTGTTCGCAGATAACAGCCGCGTCGATCGTGCCTTCAGAACAACATTGACCTTTGCCTTTCATCAGCCAAAGAGTCAAACCAATTACTTCATAACCCTGATGGTGCAGGATAGCAGCGGCGGTGGAACTGTCAACACCACCCGAAAGACCAACGACGACTTTTTTCATACAAACCCAACACGGTAGTTGCGTGGTTGTCCAATTGTAGCACAGACTCTTCAAAGCCTTACCAGTAAAGCGCTTTGGTTAACTGTTGATTGTTGACGGTTAACTGTCAACAGTCAACGCGAAATTCCATCTCTTTTGAAGGTGGATGAGCTTAACAGCAACCAAATAGATAGTTGTCACTCACTTACTTATCTAAGATTAGTAACAGATGTATTGTTTAGAACCTAAATGAGGTAATTTAACACTAACGCTATCTAATTGCTACAACAGCCAACTAATTATTTCCTGATGAAAATTACCATTTAGATGACTTTCTAACTAATTATGTCTAGTAGAATACCAAGTCAATTTATTCAATTGCAAATCTTCTCCTTGTTAATGGGAGGATGTTTAACGGTGCTTGCCAACTCTACTCCAGCACAAGCACAAATCTCCAATAGCAACCTGCTACTGGCTCAAGAATTTGAACCTTTACCGCCAGTTCCCTTTGGTCAACAATCCCCGCAGTTACCACCGGCTGAACCAGCACAAACTTATCAACCAACGCAGGATTTTGAGCCTTCGCAACCAGCGCAGGATTTTCAGCCCTCGCAACCAGCAGAAAATTATCAACCGGAGCAAAACTTTCAGCCATCTCAACCAGCACAGTTTAGTCAATATAACCAAAACTTTGAACGCTACTTAGTTTTTGTGGATGCAAGCGATTTCCAGACCCTAGAACAAATACGTCGCCTAGAACCTAGTGCTTACGTTCGACAATATCAAGGACGTAATGTCATTCAATCAGGAGTTTTTACCAGAGTATCTAACGCTCAACAACGGGTGAATGAGTTACAGTCGCGAGGCATTTATGGCGCACGAATCATCAGCTTTGCTAACGGACAAGAAACCGGCTATTTTGATGGAGGTAATAGAGGTAGCGATCGCCGTTCTGCAAATATCCCAAAACAAGTCTCTAGATATTTTGTTGCCATTCCCACCACTTCACAAGAATTACCTGCGATCGCCGCTCAAATTAGACAGACTTTAGCCCAATTCAGCCAAAATTTAGGACGATCTGGTGGAGTCCTCGAAAGAACTCAACCACGAGGCCCACACGTAGCAGTAGGGCCTTTCGCTGACCGAGTACAAGCAGAAGAATGGAACAAGTATCTCCGAAGCATCGGATATAAGAATGCTAGGGTTTATTACGGCAAGTGAACAAGTTGAGAGTGGGAAGTTAGGAGTTAGGAGCTAGGAGTTAGGAGTTAGGAGTTAGGAGTTAGGAGTCAAGAGAAGTTCTAGTGCAGAAATTCTACCCACCTTGCCAGGGTTAAAACTAGCAATTAGCAGTAATATAAAACTCATAACTCCAAGCTCCTATAGCAATCCTAAATCTTTCGTGAGAAACAAGATCCCCGATTTCTCAAAGGATGCAGCTGGCGAATAGAGGGTTAGACCCCTCGTGGAGCCACAAATTGGTTTGTAGAGACGTAGCAATGCTACGTCTCTACATCGGATGGAATGACGAAAAATCCTTCAATGAGGGGTGTCACCCCTGATTCGCCAGCTGTATCCTCAAAGAAATCTGGGATCTAAACACCGCTAATTCTCACAAATCAGATAGGACTACCATAACTCCAAACTCATAACTCTAAACTCCTAACTCCTAACTTTTCACTCAGCACTGATGTCAGATAGGCAAGAACAAATTTCACAAGTAGTAGTAACTGCTGAGCAAATGCGCGATATTGAAGCGCGGATCTTTGCAGCAGGAATGCCTGTAGTAGCTTTAATGGAAAAGGTAGCAGGCTTAATTGCCCGTCGCATTCAAAATATTTATCCAAATCCAAGACAAATACAAGAAAAGGACACGGGGACATTGAGACACGGGGACACGGAGATTCCTTTCCCCGCGTCCCCCTTCGGGTTCGGAAGTTTGGACTCGACGGGAACCGCCAAGACTCCAACTTCCTCACCGCGTCTCCCCCTCTTTGCGTCTTCTTCTCCCTTCTCCTCAAATTCTCGTATCGGCATTCTCGTTGGCCCCGGTCACAATGGAGCAGATGCTTTGGTAGTAGCCCGCGAATTACATTTTCGTGGTTATGAAATTTGGATTTATTCGCCTTTTTCTAAGCTCAAGGAATTAACTTCACAGCACTTGCAGTATGCTCGGAGTTTAGGTATCCCAATTTATCAAGAAATTGAGCAATTGCCGAGTTCTGATTTGTTGATTGATGGGTTGTTTGGATTTGGTTTAGAAAAAAATCTCACCGATCCCATCGCCTCTGCAATCGATCGCTTAAATGAATTGTCAGTGCCAATTTTGAGTATCGATTTACCTTCGGGGTTGCACACTGACACAGGCGAAGTATTAGGAACTGCAATTCGCGCTACTCACACCTTTTGCTTGGGTTTATGGAAGTTGGCTTTTTTGCAAGACCAGGCGCTGGAATATATTGGCAAAGCTGAGTTAATTGATTTTGATATTCCTTTGGCTGATGTCCAAGCTGTTCTCTTAGATGCACCCAAAATTAAACGCATTACACCAGCAACGGCACTTTCGACTTTACCTTTACCCCGTCCAGCGGTTACCCACAAATATAAGGAAGGACATTTACTGCTGATTTGTGGTTCGCGGCGTTATGCAGGTGGAGCAATTTTAACTGGTTTGGGTGCGCGCTTTAGTGGTGTGGGAATGCTTTCGATCGCTGTACCCGAATCTTTAAAATCTCTTTTGGTGTCGCATTTGCCAGAAGCACTGATTGTCGGTTGTCCAGAGACACAAACCGGAGCCATTGCTCAATTGCAACTACCTGCAAAAACTAATCTGAGTTCTTTTAGTGCGATCGCTTGCGGCCCCGGTTTAACAACAGATGCAACTCCCATTGTCCAAGAAGTCATAGAAAGCGATGTTCCTCTGCTTCTCGATGCTGATGGTTTAAATATACTTGCCCAAATTGCAACCATCCCCACTTTACAAAAACGCCAAGCCGCAACCATTCTTACACCCCACACAGGTGAATTCCAGCGATTGTTTCCCCAGATCGCCGACGCCAAACATCACAGGGTGAAAGCAGTACAACAAGCAGCAGCACAAAGTGGGGCGGTAGTATTGTTAAAAGGTGCGAGAACTGCCATAGCCAACCCCCAAAGTGAAGTTTGGATTGTCCCAGAAAGTACACCTGCTTTAGCGCGTGGCGGTAGCGGCGACGTGTTAACTGGGCTACTGGGTGGACTGTTAGCCCAAGGGTTGACTAAACAGATCCCACTAGAAGATATTGTTGCCACTGCTGCTTGGTGGCACTCCCAAGCGGGTATTTTAGCAGCCCAAGAACGCACCGAGTTGGGTGTAGATGCGTTTACATTGGCACAATATTTAATAAAAACTCTCAGTAGTTTTAAAAGATGAAAACTAACAATAATCCTAGCTTCGCCTTAAAAAAGTTATTTTTAATGTAAATATTCTTACAATTAAATTAAGTGTGCCTAAGAAATTACTTCTTATATAGCAATCCTCAATAATTCTCTATGAAAAAGATAGCCAACTTCTTTAATAAGTCAAGCAGATAACGCTTTGATTATAACTTTAGTTATATTTCTATTGATTATCAATAGTCTTCAACTTGAATTTTACCATCATAAAGTATGAACTATAGACCTTAAAACGTCTTAATTTAATTCAGTCGCCAGCAGGATGAGATTAAGCTTAATATTTTTTAGACTAGCTGATAAACATTAGAGAAAACTTGGGAACAGCATATGCCTCTTCACAAACTTGAACATTTTGACCCCAATTATCGAGAAACTTTTGGCGGAGATGATGTAAGAGCACTGGATGTTTATACTGAGGGTGGACAGAGAGTTGGCTTAGTTGATGATGTTTTAGTTGACGATGATGGTCGTTTTCGGTATTTAATTATTGACACCAGCTTAAATTCTGTTAATAAAAAAATCTTACTTCCAGTTGGCCTTTCTCGGATAAATTATTCAGCAAGAACGGTTCATGTTGATGGATTGAGCAGAGAGCAAATAGAAAGGTTACCCGATCATCAAGAAATTGGAAATATTGATAACGATTACGAAGAAAAAATACGTAGTATATTTCGTCCTTCAACCAGTAACGTGACTTACGATCCGACATACAATTACCAAAAAGAACCAGCTTTCTACGAATTGAATGAGCAAGATCATCAAACTTTTAGGCTTTATGAAGAACGATTAATTGCTAATAAGCATCGGGTAAAAACTGGGGAAGTAGCTGTTGGTAAGCATATTGAAACTGAAACTGCACGTGTCACAGTACCTATTCAAAAAGAACGGGTTTTAATTGAGCGAGTTGTACCCACTGAAGCAGGAACCGTTGATACCAACGAACTTAAGTTTCAAGAAGGAGAAGTAGCACGCATAGAAGTCTACGAAGAAACGCCCGAAATACGTAAAGAAGCCTTTGTGCGGGAAGAAGTCCGAGTTAAGAAAGTAATAGAACGCGATACTGTAGAAGCACAAGAAACGATTCGTCGAGAAGAGTTAAATGTTGATACCGCTGGCGATCTACATGTGCAAGAAACCGATAATATTAAGCATGGAAATGTTTAATATTTAAGAATTACAGCACATTTGATGTGAATGAAATATATAAGGGCGGGCAAGATGCCCACCCTACAAGAGTTATCATTTTAAAATGGTATTTCATTCACTACAAAGTGCGGTATCGCTCAAAAAGACATCTGCTAACTGTTAACTATTTATGTTGCTGAATTACACAAAGTAGCTCTGATAGTTAGAGATCCAACTTGTTTTACTCTTGAATCTGATGTATTTTTATAATTTCTAACAGGCAAAGATAAAAATTAACTTTGCCTGTATTTTAATTTATATTGGTAAAAATTTAATTAAAGATTTAAAAAAATATACAACTTTAGATAATTGTTTGTTAAAGAATTTCTTTCGGCAGAAGGAGGTAAACGAGTGAATAAATGTCTACCTTAGTAACAAGGAAATGTAAATAAATTTTTTGAGGTTAAATACAATGGTTCTTTACAAGTTAGAAGATTTTGAACCTAACTATCGCGATAGTTTTGATGGTCATGATATTAAGGGACTTGGTGTTTATACACAAGGAACTGATGAAAAAATTGGTAGTATCAACGATGTTTTAGTTGACGAAGATGGTCATATCCGTTATCTAGTTGTTGACTTAGGTTTCTGGATTTTTGGTAAAAAAGTATTACTACCAATTGGTCGCGCTCGTATTGACTACAACAGCGATCGCGTCTACACCATCGGTTTAACTAGAGAGCAAGCAGAAGATTTACCTGAGTTTAATGAACGCCTAGCGCTTGACTACGACTACGAAGAACGGGTGCGTGGAGTATATCGCCGTCCTGGAGACTACACTACTCCTGCTGAAGCATCAAGACCTGTAGAAACATCAGCGCCATTAGATGCCACATATTCTACTCCTAGTTACAATCGTGATAGTTACACATACGAACATGAGCCTTCTTTATACAATTTAAATGAACAAGATCATCAAACTTTGAGATTGTATGAAGAACGACTAGTTGCCGGCAAACAACGCCGCAAAACTGGAGAAGTAACAATTGGCAAACACGTTGAAACCGAAACTGCACGAGTCGCTGTACCAGTAGAAAAAGAGCGAGTTGTGATTGAACGTGTAACTCCTGCGGATGCTGGTAGAGCCGTTCCTGCAAGTGAAGCAAGCTTCCGTGAAGGTGAAGTTGCTCGCGTCGAACTCCATGAAGAAACTCCTGAAATTCGCAAAGAAACAGTTTTGCGGGAAGAAGTTAGAGTTAGAAAAGTTGTAGATCAAGAAACAGTTGAAACTCAAGAAACTGTGCGCCGTGAAGAACTAGACGTAAATGCTCCTAACCTTCCCATTGAAGAACGCTAAGGGTAAATAGGGACTGGGAAATAGGGACTGTTTTCCTAATACCCAGTCCCCAATACCCACTCCTCAGTACTCAGTCCCTTTTACTAATAGCTAACCGATGGTAAGAAACATTGGACAGGTAAGTTCGAATACTCACACTAACACTTTACTAGCAAGTTTAAAACACAAGGTAAAAAATTTTGTTGTGTTTGATAGTCAAGGTGAGCTAGTAGGAAAGGTTCAGGATTTGATTGTAGATAGTAATAATCGGTTAAACTTGGTTATATCTAACCGAGCCAATCAAGAAATCCTAGTATCTAATCAGGATTTAACCGATAAACATGCTTCTTTATTCTGGGTGCAGAGCCAGAGAGTCAAAAAAATCGACAATCCGACTAAATCTGTTTTCATAGACTTAGATAAATCAGAAATAGAGTATATGCCTGAATATTTAGAAGCAGAAACACCAGGCGAGCGCAAATCCGAACTATCACAAAACTCAACTAAAGAACTAGCTTATAATCAAACTACAAATAACTCTGTTGAGCCAGCAGAATTAGAAGACGTTAGTGAAGAAAAGATTATTCGTTTACTAGAAGAACGGCTAGTTGTTGAAAGCAACAAGCATAGGGTAGGTGAAGTAGTTGTTCGCAAAGAAATTGAAACTCGGATGGTACAAGTTCCTGTACGCCGTGAGAAATTAATTGTCGAACAAGTCAGTCCAGAACACAAGCAACTTGCAGAAATTGATTTAAGCGGAGGCGAAATTTCTGGACTAGAGTTGAATGAAGTAGAAACAATCGAACTTATACACTTTGACGGCGGTTTAACAGTCAGTGGCGAATTTAGTTCACCTAAAATTGCTAGTTTATTATTGAATGCGATCGCACTAGAAAAAAACCACGGATGCAATAAAGTCAGAGTGGCGATTTCTGTTGCAGATGAATCACATCAAAAAAAATACCAGGAGTGGTTTGACCGCTGTTCCAAAGGTCAGCAGCCAAAGCCTGAATAATAAGCAGCATTCACAAGTAAAACAGATTTGAAGGCTGATAAGGGTAATATTGTGTACTTCAGCAACTTGAAATCTGTTGTAAATAAGTTTCTAGCAGATAAATCTCTAGGGCGAGCATTGCACGCCCTATTTTTTTGCATGGTAACATCTGAAATAATTGCTTGAGCTACGGAAGCATTTCCGCCGGTGATTCCATCTAAAAGTCTAGCGAGAAAAAGAATAACTGCTGTTGTCGCTGTTCCAGCAATCAAGTTAGCGATCGCAGTTCTGGCTAAACTGATAATTAGTAAAGGCTTGCGTCCAAAGCGATCGGAAAGTTTACCAATCACCGGAGTTGCAAAAAACTGAGCTATGGAATAAATCGAAAATAACAAACTCGTCTCAAAATCGCTCAGGCCGAATTGTTTGCCATAAAGATAGATAATGGGAATTAAAACTGTAAAACTGAGGGAATTAATAAAAGCAATTAAAGCGGTAATCCAGAAATTCCAATTCATCACGACCTGGTTGTTACTTTGCAACTGCACTGTAACTGAAAACATTGGCTTTTAAACCATAGTAATAATACTTACTTATCGTTCTTTTAGCTACCCCAGATGAAATTTCGAGTCAAGCGATTTTCACGCAAGCAAAAACAGCGTTTGCTCCCACCTATTCACATTCAGGTTCGAGATGGAAAGTTTGAGATCGTGGGGATGGGTGTATGGTATTCCTATTGGCGCGATCCCTACCATCTGCTGCTGACCATTCCCTGGACTGGTTTTTTAATACTAATTTGTCTATCTTATGTAACTATTAATGCTGTATTCGCCGTAGCTTACTTTCTAGGAGGAGATTGCATTGCCAATGCTAGATCCGGTTCTTTTTTAGATCTTTTTTTCTTTAGCGTCCAAACCCTAGCATCCATCGGCTACGGTGCGATGTATCCTAAAACAACTTACGCCAATATTGTTGTTACCATTGAAGCGATGATCGGTTTGGTAGGAATCGCTGTGATGACCGGATTAGCGTTTGCCCGCTTCTCTCGACCAACCGCCCGCGTGCTCTTTAGCCGTGTAGCAGTGATTACACCTTATGATGCCAAGCCGACTTTGATGTTTCGCAGTGCTAACCAGCGCCGCAACATGATTTTGGAAGCGCAGATGCGAGTATATTTGATGCGGGACGAAGTAACCGTAGAAGGTCAGCATATGCGTAGAATCTACGATTTGAAACTGCTGCGAAACCAAACACCAAGCTTTTCCTTAAGCTGGTCAGTGGTACATGTGATTGATGAGTTTAGTCCTTTATATGGGATGACGGCAGAATCACTAATGCAGACAAATTCGATGCTGATGATTTCTTTGAGTGGCATTGATGAAACAGTTGCACAAGTCGTCCATGCCCGTCACAGCTATGGCGCTAAGGAAATTTTGTGGAATAATCGCTTTGTCGATATCTTCCACGAAACACCCGATGGACATCGCTACATTGACTACAATCGCTTTCACGATGTTTTGCCTTTAGATGAAATTGAGTAAGAATTCAGAATTCAGAATTACGCATTATGTGGATTAGACGCTAAAACCCTTGATTTATCGTTGTAAAGACGTTGCAATGCAACGTCTTTACAGGGCGCACAATCATTGATATTTCGTTGATTTGGATAATTCACATCAGACGTGAATTCAGAATTCTGAAACTATAAATAACATCTGTTTGCGTCCCCGCGTCTTTGCGTTAATCCTTTGGACATTGTATGGGTTTAACCACAACCCGACCATTTTCAACCACAGTACAATTTTCACCAGTATTCTTGGTGTCGTTAACTGGCACATCCTGACACTGCTTTTGGTGAGAGATATTTTCCTTTTGTTGGTGATTGAGGATAACAACACAAGAGGAACAAGAAGTGGAAGACATATAAAATATCTCGATCTCTATATTCTATTATCGCTCTATTAAATGCTGCTTGGTTGAAAAATTTACTACTTACAGGGATTTTAACTCGGTAGAATACAAATGATTGTAGAAAGGTACAGCTAGCTAGCGATCTGCCAACCCAAAAATGTTAGGTGGAGGTTGGGTAAAGGTTAAAGGGAAAAGGGTAAGGGATTAAAAACCTTTCCCCTTTCCCCTTTACCCCGCCAAGTGAACTTGGCGAACTACTAGCTGTACTTTTTTACAATAATTGTTTGGCAGGGTTAGACAATGGGTTTTTCTGATGAAAAAATTTTGGCGATACCTGGGTTTAAGTTTTGTATCTACCTTTTTGACTGCTACTCCCGGATTGGCAGCCGATCGCATTAGCTTTTATTACCCTCCCTTCGGCGAATTCTCTTTGTCTGTGGACTCGCTAGAAACTTTTGCGAAAGCTGGCAAAATCGATGAAGACTTTTCCTTTTATGCTAGCCGTGCTACTCCCGAACAACTCGCCCAATTGCGGAGTTTACTCCAGCAACGCTTCAATGTTAGTCCTACAGTAGTATCTCAGGTTACTTATTCGCCAATCGGTGAAGAGGTGATGCAACGTCTGGGAGAATTGCTTCTCACTGAATCTCGACAAAACGGTTTCTATGCTATACGTGCAGCTTTGATCGTAGCTGCTGCCGATCGCGAAGGCTTAACAGTTGTAAATTTGCTGCGGAGATTCCCCAGCAATACTATCAGGCTGAATTATTCAGAAGGGCTAAGGATTGTCGATAACTTGTCACAACTTATAGAAAAAAAGGATGAAGTTGTGGGTTTTCTCCAACAACAAGCGACGGTAGCGGCAGCCAATTCAAGGGTTGATTTCTTACAACAGCCAGATTTGCGATCGCCAGGAAAATTCTCTTGGCAGAAAAAAAGCTTTGAGCTAAATGACTTTTCTCGCAATCGTCGTCTCCCGGTAGATATCTATTTACCTCAAGCCAATTCCCAAGCTGAACTAAAACCGCCGTATCCCCTAATCGTAATTTCTCATGGTCTGGCTTCCGATCGCTCTACCTTTGCTTACCTAGCTCAACATCTCACATCCTATGGTTTTGCGGTTGCGGTATTGGAACACCCTGGTAGTAATGCCGAACGCATTCAGCTATATTTTGCAGGTTTGGCAGGGCCGCCAGAACCAGCAGAATTTGTCAATCGACCTTTGGATATTAAGTATTTACTCAATGAGCTTGAGCGTTTAGAAAAATCCGATCCCTTCGTCCAAGGAAAACTTAATTTTGACCAAATTGGGGCGATCGGTCAGTCTTTTGGTGGTTATACTGTTTTGACTCTGGCAGGAGCAAAGATTAACTTTGACCAACTTTACCAAGACTGTAATCCCAATAATTCCTTCTTTAATTTGTCGCTGTTGTTGCAGTGTCAAGCTGCTGAGTTACCCCAAAAAGATTACCAACTCAAAGACGATCGCATTAAGGTAGTCATGGCGATTAATCCTATTGACAGTTCGATTTTAGGTCAGGGGGGCATCAGCCAAATTAAAATTCCAGTAATGTTGGTGGCTGGTAGTCAAGATATTTTTGCCCCACCTGTATCTGAGCAGATTCTCCCTTTTACCTGGCTGACTGACTCCAATAAGTACCTTGCTTTGATTGAAAACGCCACCCATTTTAGTGCGATCGCTGAACCTACTCCTGAGAACAATGTATTACCTGTGCCGCCTGCCTTACTAGGCCCTAACCCTACTCCTGTTTATTCCTATCTCAACGCTTTAAGCGTAGCTTTCTTGTCAACCCATCTCCTCAACCGCCCAGAATACCGCTCTTATTTGCAGCCATCTTACGCCACATTCATTAGTAAAGAACCTTTGAATCTCAGTCTTTTGCAATCACTAACACCAGAGCAATTTAATCAAGTCTGGAGTGGGGCAATTCCCCAGTCATTCCGCCCATCAAATCCTCAACTTACGACTCCTCAGGGACAAGAAGGAAAATAATATAGCGGGGAACAGGCTTAGAAGTCATCTACCTGGCAACTGCTATAACTCCTAACTCACACTCTAGAATAATTGCGTATATACACTTAAGTGCGCTTTCGACAGAGTATTAGTAATTATGAATGATGTTGCCTTATGGTTTTAGATCCCCGACTTCTTAAATAAGTCGGGGATCTTCTTAATTAGAATTGCCATAACAAGGTAAATCTCAAGCATTAATTAGATAATCTCAAAGCTAAATAGAAACAAATGATAATTGTCACTAAAGTTTTAGCAAATAAATATACTTTTAAAATTTGCATTTTAAATAAGCATCTAGCTGTCTTATGTGATGAAAAAAATAAAAAATACAAACCTTAATTTTCAATCAATCAGTAAATGTACTGACAGTATTACGCAAGTTATTAATAAAATATAATTATTACAATCATAAGAAAAATGAGATGGCAACCTGAAATAATGCGTGAAAAACAAGGCACTACAATTCTTTGACAAGTTGGCATCTTAGGCTGGAAATTCTTACACATCAAATAGGATTGCTAAAGATGTCTTTTTTATATCTAAGCTGTGACTTAGATATAACAATTTTGCAAAACAGAAATTAATTGTCAGGGCTTTGATATATTTACACTTACGTATTCATAAAAACTTATTTAATAAAATCTTTTATATATATATACTTGTGTTAACAAGTATTAAGAAAGTCTTATTAAAAGATGTTGCAATGACTTGATTTAATTGCTAACGTGTGTATGTTAACGATGCTGATGAACGCTCAAATCGAGGAGAAGTAAAATCTATGAGCTATATTGATTCAGCCAAGTACGTTAGTAATTAAGAGTAAAAAACGAGAAATTTCTGCCTCGTATAGACAATTACGAAGGATTGCAGATTAACCAAGAAATAGCTCGTTGTTAAAGGACTGGGAACTGGGGAGTGGTGACTGGGGGTTGGAGAGATGGTAATGAATACTCACCAATGCCCCATGCCCACTTGCCCTGAGCGTAGCCGTTCGCGTAGCGTCTCGCAGAGAAGGGATGCCCAATCCCTAAGTTACATTTTGGAGGATAAAACCAATGGAGATTCAAGGAAAAGTAGCCCTAATTACAGGGGCTTCTCGCGGTATTGGCAGGGCGATCGCGCTGGAACTAGCCAAACAAGGCATCAAGCGGTTGATATTGGTAGCACGCGATCGCCAGAAGTTAGTTGAGGTAGCGAACAAAATTGAGGCGATGGGTGTGGAAACTGCGATCGTTGCTTTGAACTTGACTCAGGTAATTGAAGTAAATGTTACTATTGCTCAGGTTTGGCGCAACTATGGCCCGATTCATCTGCTGGTTAATTGTGCCGGAGTCGCATACCAAAGCTCGTTTTTGCAATCTAAACTGCCCCAAGTTCAAGAAGAACTTTCTGTAAACTTATTGGGAATGTACAACCTCACAAGTCTGATAGCTCGACGTATGGCCAGCCAAAGGCAAGGAACAATCGTCAATGTATCGAGTCTAATGGGGAAAATTGCAGCACCGACAATGGCGACTTACTCGGCTACTAAATTTGCCATCTTGGGATTTACCCAAGCCTTGCGCCGGGAACTTGCCCAACACAATATCAGAGTGATTGCATTACTACCTTCTCTGACAGACACAGACATGGTACGCGACTTAAAATTATTTCGCTGGGTAATCCCCATGACTCCCCAGCAAGTGGCTCAAGCACTTGTCGCTGGAATGCAAAATGATTCAGCAGAAATTTTAGTCGGATGGCAAAGTCATCTAGCAGTGTGGTGTCAACGCCTCGCCCCTTGGTTGTTAGAACTGATTTTACAAATAGCAACTCCGCCAGCACCAAGAAGGCAAAAATTCACTGAAAAACCGGGTTTTTGAATCAAAAATCAACGTTTTGGCGATTTGCCGAATCGCTGTAACTGTTATTCCATCGACATTGGCGGAGTGTCTCCTTTAGGAGAAGTTCAGATACCTGCGGCAATCTTTTGGGTTCGGGAGGTCGCATACCCTACGGGAAGCCGTCTTTTCTGCGAAACGCTAAGCGAACGCGTAGCGTCTCGCACACAAGGCTAGGACTCCCTCACCGCAAAGCGTCTATGCTGTTCCCTGCTACAAGTTTGGACGTGCAATGGCGTCATACCTAAGGGCCAACCCTGGTAACTTGCATACAGCCACGACCATTGTTGTAAACTTGCAAAATTGCGTATTGATCTGAGCGAACTAACAAACCTACATATTGGGCTACACTTACACCACTATCGCAAATGGTTGTTGGCTCACCAGACCTCAACGCCCGATCCGACCAAGTACACTGACCAGGTGACAAGCCTTGGGGCGCGGCTCCTGCTCCTGGTTGGAAATTGATTCGCACACCATTGCTACCATCGTTTTGTATAGCGAGCGTACCACCACCACGACAAGTCATTGGATAGCTCTGTTGTGCAATAGCAGTATCTACAGTGAAAATTGGCGCCAAGATAGTAACTACAGCAGCCAGCTTGGAAAGATTGGATAATACTGTCATCTTTTGACTCCCAGAAATAAAAAAATTAGTAGTAGCCTGTTTTCAATAGCTATTAGGTTTGATGAAAAATTTTTATGCAATGGAAGTAATCTGCTTTAATTTTTGAATTTATTTGCTTGGGATGGCAAGTAGGGAGTAAGGAATCAGTGTAAATAATTGTATCTATATACTTACACCCTTATGGCAAATTGTTATGCCTAAAAAAGGCGTGATTAATGGATACAATTCAATCAGATAAATTTGGCTCTACCGCACTTGTTAGACCAAATTAATAGTCTGTAAGAGGGAATAGGGAATGGGGAGGAGGGAATGGAGTCAGGAGGCAATATTCAGAAATAAGTTCATAAATTGCTGCGCGATCGCATAATTAGACATACCCTGTTTCGGAGCAACCAGAAATGCTGACACTACCAACTAATCTCTCTTCTTTGCCCGAAATCATTGATGGCTTGCCGAATATTTCTGGTTGGGAAACAGAAATCCTTTCTGTAGTTAACCATGATAGGCCTGTATTTTTACCAACAACGAATATTAAGTTAGATGACGTAAATGCTGTATTTGCGATCGCTTTACACATGCACCAGCCTACGATCCCTGCTGGATACGGTGGCACATTCATCAGCAATTTGCAATACATGTTTGAACATCCCAACGAAGGCGATAACCATAATGCAGGGCCTTTTGCTTATTGTTACAGCCGCATGGGAGATTTCATTCCCGAACTTGTAAATCAAGGTTGTAATCCCCGTGTAATGTTGGATTACTCAGGTAATCTGTTGTGGGGACTGCGGCAAATGGGACGCAGTGATATTATTGATAATTTGAAACGTATTACTTCCGATTCTACCTATCAACCTTATGTAGAATGGCTGGGTACAATGTGGAGCCATGCTGTTGTTCCTTCCACTCCCATAGCAGACATAAAATTGCATATAATTGCATGGCAACATCACTTTGCCGCAATTTTTGGTTGGGAAGCATTAGCACGAGTCAAAGGATTTTCCCCACCAGAAATGCATTTACCAAATCATCCTGATGTCCTCTTTGAATTTGTGAAAGCGCTCAAAGAATGTGGATATCGTTGGTTACTGGTTCAAGAGCATTCTGTAGAAACAATTAACGGTGAATCTCTCACCTACAAACATTTACCACATCGTTTGATTGCCCGCAATTCTCAAGGTGAAACAATTAGCATTACAGCTTTAATTAAAACTCAAGGTTCGGATACTAAATTAGTTGCTCAAATGCAGCCTTATTATGAAGCAAAAACCTTATCTAAACAACAAATAGGAAGCGTATTAGTACCGCCAATAGTTAGCCAGATTGGAGATGGTGAAAATGGCGGCGTCATGATGAATGAATTTCCTAGTGCTTTTAAACAAGCTTGGTGGGATATGGTAAATCATGGTGGAGGAAAATCAGGCGTTGTTGGGATGTGTGGTACAGAATATTTAGAATTAATCGAAGCTGCTGGATGCAAACCTGAAGACTATCCAACTTGCCAACCAGTTGGACAACATCAAATTTGGCAGCGAGTTTCAGAAAATTTCCCAGCTGATGCTGTAGAGAATGCCATTCAAGAATTAAAACAAAACAACCCGAATTTTCACATGGATGGAGGCTCATGGACAAATCATATTAGTTGGGTGAAAGGATATGAAGATGTTTTGTCTCCCATGTATCAATTAAGCAGTTTATTTCATCAAAAACTTGATAATTTACAGGAAATTAACTTAGCAGAACCTGTAACCAGACAAACCGAATACCGTAACTTGCTCCTAAATAACCTTTTACTACAAACTAGTTGTTTTCGTTATTGGGGACAAGGCGCTTGGACTGATTATGCAAAGGAAATTTATCAACGAGGAAAAAGCTTGTTGTAAAAGACATTGAATTTCAAAACTCACAGAGAAGTTCGAGCCGAGGAAACCTTGACCACGTAGTAGCGCGGCAAGCTTAAAACATTGGGTAGAAATTAATCGGTTAATTAGTCTGTTTTTCTTCTGTCCTGCACAAGAGCTGCCTCAACCCAACATTTTAGCCTAGACGCGCTACTACAATTTTCCTTAACACCAAGCGTGAATTTTTGTGTACTTGATTGTAACATTCTAATGCAAACATTTAAGAAATGAGTATACAAAGAGAAAATGAGCGCATTCAAATAAATTTAGATTTATCGCCAGAACTTTATGAGACAATAAGCAATCTGGCGCAACAAATTAATGGGGACAATGCTGAGGTGCTGTTAAAGGCACTCGCACTTCTAGAAGTTACAGTAAAAGCCAAACAAAAAGGTAAACATATCTGGATTGCAGATGAAAACCAAAACCTGGAAACTGAAATTACAGATATAAAATATTTATCAAAAATCATTGGCACTAGAGATAAAAAGCCGCTGGTTTTCTCAATAGGCAACTTACAGCCGCAAGAAGATGCAGAACTTGAGCGCAAGCTAGGAGAACTCAAGTTTAAACAAGAACTTAGGAAAGATTGGATTGTATTTCTTGTTAGAGATGTAGTATTTTTTTCTGCTGCTATCCTTTTTATTTTTGCTGTCAGCGGTTATTCGCTATTTATGCAAATTTATAGATAACTTTTCTGCTCTTATAAGACAAAGGAGAGATATGGAATTGAAAAACAATTATCTTTGTGTTTCTTTCTCTCTGCGTTCTCTGCGCCTCTGCGGTTATTAAAAAATCTTACAACTCCTCGAACTCAGTAAAGTTGCGTAATTAATTTTACAGACGACGAAGCTAACTTGCTACAAGTAAACTCATTGTCATATCCAACTATTTAGATTATCTCATCAAAATAGTTGAATTCTCTTCTGCAAGTTTTATGGATTGAAATTTATGACTATCGGAGTTTTCATATTTGCTGTGGCTTTAGTTGCTACTGTTGCTCTAATTCTCATTAATGGCTACAACGATTTAGTAAAGTATCGCAATCGCTACAAAAATGCTTACTCTCAAATCGATGTTCAATTACAGCGTCGCTATGATTTAATTCCTAATTTGGTGGAAACTGCTAAGGGATATATGAAACATGAGCGAGAAACTTTAGAAGCTGTAATTGCAGCTCGAAATTCTGCGATGAATGCTAATAGTCGCGCCGTACAAAATCCTGGCGATCCCCAAGCGATGCAGCAGTTGGGTAATGCGGAAGCAGCGCTAGCGGGTGCGTTAAGCCGCTTCATGGTACTTTCAGAATCTTATCCAGAATTGAAAGCCGATCGCTCAATCAGTCAGGTGATGGAAGAACTATCTTCTACTGAAAACCGCATTGCTTTTGCTCGTCAAGCTTTTAATGATGCTGTGACACTTTACAACACTAAAAGTGAATCTTTCCCCAGCAACCTTGTAGCAAATACTTTTAATTTTACCCTTGCAGAATTGCTTCCCGAAGCAAATCCAGAAGTGAGAAATGCTCCTCGCGTGTCTTTTTAGGTGTCTATGAATTTCTTTGAACATCAGGATCGGGCACGGCAAAATACACAAAAATTAATCGGGTTGTTTTCTCTATCCATCGCAGTCACGATCGTAGCAATTTACATTGCTACTTTATTTCTGTTTCGCATGGCTCCTCGTATTTGGTGGCATTCAGGATTATTTCTCTGTGTAGCTGGGATTACAATAGTTGCGATCGCTTTAGGAAGTGTCTATAAAATTGCCTGTCTCCGTGAGGGAGGAAGCGTAATTGCCCAGGAGTTGGGGGGAAGACTTTTACTACCAGAAACCGCCGACGAACAAGGACGACAACTATTAAATATTGTCGAGGAAATGGCGATCGCTTCTGGTATTTCTGTGCCAGAAGTTTATCTCCTGGAAAGAGAAACCAGCATTAATGCTTTTGCTGCGGGATTTACGCCCAATGATGCCGTCATTGGAGTTACCCGTGGGACTTTGCAACACCTCAACCGCGATGAACTGCAAGGAGTCATCGGCCATGAATTCAGTCACATTCTTAATGGCGATATGCGGCTGAATTTGCGTTTGATAGGACTGCTACACGGAATTTTGTTCATTTATTTAACTGGGGAGTTATTGTGGCGGCTTCGTGCTGATTCCCGCGAAGATAAAGGTTTGCCTTTGTGGGCATTTGGTTTAGCATTAATGGCAATTGGCGGTATCGGCTTACTTTGCGGACGCTTGATTAAAGCCGCCGTCTCTCGCCAACGGGAATTTCTTGCCGATGCTTCCGCCGTACAGTTCACTCGCAACCCCAACGGACTGACTGGAGTCTTCCAAAAACTCCAAAAAATGGATTCGCGTTTGATTTCACCGGGTGCAGAAGCCGCCAGTCACATGTTCTTCGGCAATGCCCTCAATCCTTCTTTCTGGGAAGATATGTTTTCTACCCACCCACCTCTAGCAGAACGTATCCGTCGTGTTGGGGGTGTGAACGTTAGCAATTTACCAACAATGCCATCTCGCCATCGCACCGGTTCCCAGGAATCTCTGGCAATGGGTTTTGCTGGTGGTGCTAACACCACGCCACAACAGGTAATCAACCAAGTGGGAACCGTTGCACCAGAGCATTTTACCCACGCTCAAGGGCTGTTGTCGCAGTTGCCAGAATCTTTGCGCTTGGGCGTGCGGGAGCAGGAAAGTGCAATGGCGATCGCTTTTGCGCTAGCCTTAGATACGGAAAATCTCGAAGTCCAAGAACGTCAAATTGCTTGGTTGCGCGAAGTGCAGCCCAAAGAGTTGGTAGAAAAAACTCTGGAATTGAGTAGCGAAATTAGCCAGTTAGATCCCAGCATTCGCTTACCACTTGTAGATTTGACAGTACCCGCATTGCGCCAAAATTCCGCCAAAGAATGCCAAAGGTTGTGCAAATGCGTCCACGGTTTAGTTAAAGCCAAGGGCAATTTATCATTGTGGGATTTCGTGTTGCAGTTAATACTATGGCATCGTCTCCAACCTTGTATTAATCCTACGTCAGCCATAACGGTAGAATTCACCACCATCGAACAAATTTGGACAGATAGCATCTTAATACTATCGACACTCGCACGTGTGGGACACACCGAACCCGATGCCATAGCTTATGCTTTTCGTTCTGGAGTTTTTCGACTTCCCAAAGCCGGAGAACAAGAAAAACCAGACACACCAGTTCCTTGTAATTTTTCTGAACTGAAGAAAAGTATCGAACGCCTTCAGCTTGCTAGTCCCAAACTCAAGCAAGCTATTATTGATGCCTGCGCCCACACAGTACTCATAGATAATAAAGTTACTCCCTCTGAAGCAGATTTATTAAGAGCGATCGCCATGACATTAGACTGTCCCATCCCGCCATTTTTAAATCCTCAACGTGGCAATTCAAAACAAAAACAATTTTCTCCAAAAGTCAGTTAAAGCCCAATTAATTTATTTAATTATTACTAGAAAGTAGTATCATATTGTACAAAAAAAATCCTGATTCGTAGATATAGCAGTTGAAGCATACTTTAGGACATAAACTGCTCGTAAAACCCTGACACCAAGAGAGTTCCTTTGCCTGTTGCCTATTGCCTATTGCTTGTTCCCTCCTATAAGTATTAATTTACTTAAAAACTTTGGACAAAATACCCGCTCCTTTAGCATTTTATAAATTTGATTGCTATAGTAGATTACAGCGCTTTTCAAGTAATTGAACTACACCACTCGCCATGACCTCTCTCAACCGTGGCCAAATACCTGAAAACTGCTGTAAATAACTATTCTTGCAAGGATTTGAAAGCTGTGCGGGATGATTTACAGGGCTTGGAAATTAGTCACAATGAACTGCAAAAGCTGACTAATTTACCTGTCAATGAGGATCTGTTAATTATTACAAATGTCTTGCTAAAATTCGGAAAAACATATATAGATAAAATTAAAGGTTCCGAAGGGGCAACTGTAATATTTATTGGATTGTCTACATTTGTTTTTACTTATATTTTATTTGATTTAGTCCTCAAAGTATTTGTTTCATGGATAACAATCCCTTCTTGGGTATTCTTACTTGTTATAGGGCTTTGGGTTGGTGGATTAACACAAAGTATCTTATATCTACTTTGGAAAAGTAGAATTAAATTAGTCAAAAAAAACATGAATAATTCTCTACGAATCCTTTTAAGTGAGGTGAATAGATATAATGCTATTATTAAAGCAATAGATATTAACGATCAAATAGAAGAAGCTGGTAACCCAGAAGTAGTTATAAAGCAAAGAGACAGCGTAATCGAAGCGTTGAAACTCACAAAAACTGACTTAGTTCGCGCTTTGAAGACAGAAAGGATATTGAGGGAAAATAAAAACTTTATTCTTAGTAATACAGAATTATTTGCCAATAATTTAGCAACTTTAACAGCCATGCAAGTACACGAGCAGGCTACCGAGCATGGAAGGTTACTCAACGAAGCATTACAAATTGCATTAGATGTACAGCATGAAATGAAAAAATTACAGAGTCAGCATTAAAAATATAGGACTTACCCACACTCTACCATTCTTGTCTAGGAGACGCTAGGCACTCGTGTAGCCTCTCGTAGAGAAGGAAAAGTAGTTTGATAGCTTTTTTATTTGGAAGTCCATATACGCTGTTGCACGTTAAAGCCCCAATGGCTTTTTCGATAATCCTTCCCACGGTTGCAATCCCCGTCTAACATAAATATTATTCGTGAAGCGATCGCTTATCGGCATGGACTGGAAAGAAGTTAGAGGTAACTGGGTAGTCATTCCCCGAAATCCCATAGGTATCATCCATTTTCTAGGAGGTGCTTTCGTGGCCACTGCACCGCACCTCACTTATCGCTGGCTACTGGAACAATTGGCAAGTAAAGGCTACGTTGTCATTGCCACACCTTTCGTCAATACCTTGGATCATACAGCGATCGCCAAATCCGTGCTGCTCAACTTTGAGCGCACCCTCGAACGCCTACATGACTCTGGAGCATTACGCAAGCTTTACTTCCCCATTTACGGCGTTGGGCACAGTATGGGCTGTAAACTTCACTTATTAATAGGTAGCCTCTTTGAAGTTGAACGCGCAGGCAATATTTTAATATCCTTCAACAACTACGCCGCTAAAGAAGCCATTCCCTTAGTAGAACAATTCAATTCTACTTTTGCCATTGAGTTTACTCCCTCACCATTGGAAACTAACAGGCTTGTCCTAGAGCGATACAATATCCGACGTAATTTATTAATAAAATTTAGCAACGACACCATTGACCAATCAGCAGCTTTAACCAAAATCTTGCAAGAACGCTTTGGTGAAATGGTGACAGCACAAACTTTACCAGGAAATCACACAACACCTCTAGGTCAAGACATCAAATGGCAAACTGGAACATCTTTCACTCCCTTTGATGCCTTAGGGCAATGGTTCAAGCAAGAAGCATACCGCGACTTGAATCAGCTAAAAACCAGCATTATCCTGTGGCTGAATCCGCTTGCACCTCCATAATCTTTTATGACTTTAAAAAATCATAAATTCGACGGAAAAATCAAAATATGTTAGTAGTATTAATACAGCAATATTACTAATATATTACTAGATTTTGATTGCCATATTACCTATCTATTTTTTGTCTTCGTTCCGACGGCAATAGCTCATTTTAAAGACCAAAAAGACCGTACTGGCTGTTTTTTACAGTTAGTATAAAAATTAGGTTTTCTTTGAGCATTAAGGGAGTAGTTCAGATGATAGTTTATTTTTCTATATTGAGAGCAAATTTTTAATTAGTTGTTCCTGCAACGTTCTATGTATCAAATACTAATAATTGATGACGATCCTTCAATAAAAATACTCCTGAAAAGGATGTTGGAAAAACAGGGGTATGAAGTAATTGCTGCCAGTAGCGGCGAGGAGGGAATAGAAAAGGCGCTGGCTTGCCATCCAGCACTAATTATTTGTGATTGGATCATGCCGGGGTTGAATGGTCTGGAGGTCTGCCACCGGATTAAAATAGACCCTAAATTTTCCACCACATTTTTTATTTTATTAACATCATTAGATTCCGTTGCCGATTGTGTTAAAGGATTAGATGCTGGTGCTGATGATTTTATCTCCAAACCCATTGAACATAATGAATTGCAAGCGCGGGTAAGAGCAGGATTACGCTTGCATCAATTAAGTAGAGATTTGCAGACTCAAAAGTTGCTTTTAGAATCAGAAATGTCAGAAGCCGCAGAATATGTGCGATCGCTCCTGCCTTTTCCCATGACTGAACCCTTCACCATCAATTTTCGGTTCATTCCCTCACGACAACTCGGCGGTGACTGTTTCGATTATTACTGGCTTGATGCTGATTATTTAGCAATTTATTTGTTGGATACTGCTGGACACGGACTCAAAGCCACTCTTCCCTCGGTTTCCGTGATGAATTTGCTTCGTTCTCGTGCCCTCAAAAGTCTCAATTACTATCAACCTAGTGATGTCTTAAAGGCCTTGAATGATACCTTTCAGATGAATTATCAAAATGATAAGTACTTTACAATCTGGTACGGAGTTTACAACCGAATCAATCGCCAGTTAATTTATGCTAGTGCAGGTCATCCACCAGCAGTTTTAATCACCGGTACATCTCCTAGAAAATCCGAAATTCAACTCTTGAAAACCCCCGGTATGCCAGTTGGGATGTTTCCAGAAGCAAAATATATTGATGCGTTTTGCAATATTGAAAAATTCAGTACTCTTTATATTTTTAGTGACGGCGCTTATGAAATCACTAAATCAGATGGCACACTTTGGAGTTTAGATGCTTTTATTCAGCTATTAGTTAGCTTACAAAATTCTGTTGATAGCCAACTCGAACAGGTACTGAGTTATTTAATCGCTCTCAACTCCAAAGATGGTTTTGATGATGACTTATCTATTTTGCAAGTTAAATTTGATTAATTAATTTTTGGACAATAAAACCTGATTAAAGGCTTCTTGGGTAGGAAATATTTCAAATATTTTATCCATATTAGTCAATTCAAATAGTATTCTGACCTGCTCGTTAATCGAACAGATAACAAGCTGAATATCTGCTGCTCTCAAGGTTTTGAAAGCTAAGACTAAAGCTCCCAAACCCGAACTATCCATAAAAGTTACATCTTGAAAATCAAGTAAGACAGTTTTCACGCCAACTTCGATAATTTTAGTAATATTTTGCCTAAATTCTTGTGAAGTTGTGGAGTTCAGACTCCCACTGAGTTTAATAACTTTGACTTCTTCTTTCATAATTATTTCACGCTGATTTTTGTAAATGTTGTTTGGATTTTGCTATTATATACCGATAGTAGGATTTTTTTAACTACCTAAAAATAAAGAATCAAAATCAATGCTGCTAAATTGTTCATTTTGGGAAATTTCTAACTGAAACTTTGATAAATATTGGCTGTTGATTGTTTATTTAATTAAACAGCGATCGCTCTTAAAATGTCTTCGTATAAATCTTTATAAAAATATTAAACTACTTCAAACTTAATAATATTATATATAAATGTGTTGAACTTATTTAAAATATTGATGAATTGTTATAGCTAATATTTAGTATATTTATGTCTAATAATTTACATAATTCGATGAATTCAAGTTGCGATTTGAAAGACTAAAGCCAATAATTTTGATTTAGGTTAACGCCAAGCTCAAACATACAAATTAAATCGCTTTATGGCATGAAGTTAGTAGTTTATTTTTGACTCAGAGGAATAGTAACCACAAATTCAGCCCCATTTCCTGGCTGCGAAATGCATCCTAAGCTCCCACCATGCTTTTGTGAAATAATTTGGTAGCTAATAGACAAACCCATACCAGTGCCTTTACCAATGGGTTTAGTACTAAAGAACGGGTCAAAAAGTCGCTGTTTAACTTCCTTCGGTATTCCCAATCCATTGTCAGCAATGCGAATAACAACTTGTTTTTCCTTGGTGAGTTCAGTATGAATGCGAATCCTCGGAATTAGGCATAGGGGATTGGGCAAGCAGGAGGTGTGGGAGGTGTGGGAGGTGTGGGAGGTGTGGGAGGTGTGGGAGGTGTGGGAGGATGGTGAAAAAATCTTTCCCCCCTCTCTCCCCACACTCCCCCATCCCCCCTCTCCCCCCACACTCCCCACACTCCCCACACTTCCTTGTCTCCCCATCTCCCCACTCCCTACTCCCCATTCACTATTCCGCATTGCCTCCTCTAAAGCATCAATAGCATTTGCCAAAATATTCATAAATACCTGATTGAGTTGCCCTGCATAGCATTCCACCAAAGGTAAATTACTGTATTCTTTGACAATTTGAATGGCAGGACGGTCAGGTGTAGCCTTGATCCGATGTTCCAGAATCATCAGAGTACTATCGATTCCCTCATGGATATTTACTTCCTTCATATCAGCTTCATCCATGCGAGAGAAATTGCGTAAGGATAAAACGATCTCTCGAATTCGTTGGGCCCCAATCTTCATCGAGTTGAAGAGTTTGGGCAAGTCCTCTATCAAAAATTCTAAGTCAATCTCTGCTGCTAATTCTTCAATTTCAGATATGGGATGGGGATGGAGTTGCTGATAGAGCCGAATGAATTGCACTAGGTTTTGAATGTAGTCGTTGGCGTGGGTGAGATTGCCATAAATGAAATTCACAGGGTTATTGATTTCGTGAGCAACACCCGCTACCAATTGTCCCAAACCTGACATCTTCTCACTTTGGACAAGCTGCATTTGAGTTTGTTGGAGTTCATTGAGGGCTTTTTCTAAGTCTTCTGCCTGCTGCTTTAACTGAGTTTCTGCTCGTATACGCTCAGTGATATGAACCGTTGTTCCCACCAACCGATAAATTCTACCCTTACTGTCTTTGAGCGGATTAATCGTAGTTAGCGACCAAATTTCTTCACCTTTAAAATTTATGCATTCTTCGTAGGTAATAGCCTTACCTGCTTTGAGACAAGTTGTATATCTCTGACGAACTGCCGCACCGTCCACAACACCGAGTATATCTTCTGGTGTTTTACCAATTACTTCTGTGCCACTTAGACCAACCACACGTTCTGTGGCTAAGTTCCAATCTGCGAAGCGAAAGTCACCATCTTCTAGAACATCCACTACAAATATCAAATGTTCAGATCCCTCGTAGACAGTGCGGAGAAATTGCTCTTTCTCTTGGAGTTGCACTTGTGCCAGTTTACGTTCGGTGATATCAGTCACTGCACCAACAAAACCAACGTTCTCACCTGTGGAATCTTTCAGAGAATAAGACCTGAGAAAAGTCTGCATAATTCGACCCGTAGCAGACTGTTGCTCAACTTCACCTACCCAGGGCTTACCCGAAATAGTAACTTGCCATATCTCCTTAGCAACTGCCAAGTTAGTAAAGATAGCACAAAAGCCCCCAAATTTCATGAAGTCCTGCACAGTTTCACATTCATACAATTTGGAAAATGCCGAATTTTGGTAGATGTGATTACCCGCAGCATCCGCTATGCCAATAGCATCGCTGGAGCTTTCTAGCGCTTGCTTGTAAAGTATTAATTCTGCTTCTACTTGTTGCCGTTGACCAATCTCAGCTTGTAGTGCCTCGTTAGTTTTGATTAATTCTTGAGTCCGTTCTCCTACTCGTCTTTCTAGTTGTGCATAAGCTTGCTGGAGTGCCTCGTGGGTTCGTTGAAGCTTCTTGATATCGTTAACAATCTGCAATAGTAAGGCAATAGAGACATTTTCCTGTTGGTTTTTAACTGGACAAGTGCTGACGAGTTCCCGTAATTGATTGGGGAACTCATTTGTTTTGTTGTCCTTTTGCATACCCTAAGTCCTGTTTGTAATTGAAGTTTAGATGCACCTTCCCTTTCAAAAAAGTTATCGGGAAAGGCAAAGGGCAGGAGGCAGAAGGAATTCTGATTCCTGCGACCGTTCGCGGAGCGTTCCCGTTCGCGTAGCGTCTCCGAAGGAGAAGGGTAGGGAACGAGGGTTTAAGACCCCCACAAAACAAGAAAATTTGGTGGCTCTTGTTCAGGAGGGGTCAGAATCCCCTTGAAGAACATAACCTTCTGCCCTCTGCCTTCTTCAACTGGGGCATCACTTCTGCTGCTTTAGTATTCCCTATGTCTGTTATTTCTCAACAGACAATACTAAAACTGAGAATTTATGATTTATAACTCCCCACTGTTAACTTATAATTCCTGACTTGCTCAACAGATTGGAGGCACTGAGGACTGGGGATTAAAAGGCAAGGTAGACAAAGAAGACAAGGGAGATGAGGATAGAGCTTCGCTAAGGGAAAAGGGTAAAGGTTAAAGGGAAAAAAGAGATCTTTCCTTTCCCCCTTCCCCTATGCCCTATTCCCAGTCACTTCTATACAGGACTTACTCTAGCTCTATAAAGCAGCTTGTCACCTTGAAGGTAACCAGTGTAGCGAACCTTGACTATTTCCCCAGGTTGTGCTGTTCCGTCCATCAATTGGTGTAGTTGGGGATCGTAGGGTACTTCTGCTCCCACAGATGCGATCGCTTCCACTCCCCACCCTTGTAAAAGTTTTTCTAGGGGTTTGTGTACCAATGGCACTATCTTGACTGCTGCTAGCTGTGGATCTTCCTGGGCTTTTTTTGCTGCTGTTGGCCATTGCAACAACAAAGACTCCAGCAGCTGTAAAGTTGACTGCTGGAGTTCTTGTTGTAATATTTCTCGCTGCTGCTCTAATTGAAGTTGCAAGCGATCGTATTCTATTTTTAAATTTGTAATTTCTTTTAATAATTCTTGATTAGCAGCTGGATTTTGTAATAATTCTACACTTGAAAAATTTGCGATCAATTCACTTAATGGTATCTGTAGCACTGGGGACAGCTTCAGCAGTACATCTACCCGCATCTGCTCTAGCTTTCCTTGCCGTAACCGCAAAATTTGACGCTCTGAGACACTAGCAGCACGACTGAGGGCTTTAAAACTAGAAATGCCCGCTCGCTGCATTAAATTTTGTAACTTTTGGGTGAAATCAATATTGGACATGGGGAAGTGTGGGGAGTGTGGGGGGATGGGGAAGTGTGGGGAGATGGGGAGTGTGGGGAGATAGGAATTTATGCCTCTCCTCCCTCTCCTCCCACACCTCCTGTTTGCCCCTTGCCCCCTGCTCCCTTGCTTCCCATCTCCCCAGTCCCCAGTTCCCAGCCTCCAGTCCTATTCTTCCAGCAAACTTCTCAACATCCAAGCTGTTTTTTCGTGTACTTGCATCCGTTGAGTCAATAAATCGGCGGTAGGTTCGTCGTTAACTTCGTCCACTACAGGGAAAATAGACCGTGCAGTTCTGACTACGGCTTCTTGTCCTTCCACTAGCAACTTAATCATGTCCACAGCTTTAGGAACTCCCGGAGTTTCTGGAATCGAACTTAATTTGGCATATTCGCTGTAGGTTCCTGGTGCGGGATAGCCAAGTGCTCTAATTCTTTCAGCAATTAAATCAACTGCTAGCGCTAATTCTGTATACTGGGTCTCAAACATCAGGTGCAATGTTTGGAACATCGGGCCGGTCACATTCCAATGGAAATTATGAGTTTTCAGATACAGTGTGTAGGTGTCAGCCAACAGCCGAGATAATCCCTCGGCAATTTTAGCCCTACTCGCCTCGTCAATGCCGATATTCACGTTTTTGACTGTTACTTGTGATGACATAATTTTCTCCTAATTGGGTTATATGTAATTGGGGACTGGGGATTGGGCGAACAAGGAGTGTGGGAGGTGTGGGAAGAGAAGGAAGGCAGGGAGAAGGGGGCAAGGGGCAAACAGGAAGTGTGGGAGGTGTGGGAGGATTGGGAAGAAATCTTTCCCCCCACACTCCCCACACTCCCCACACTTCCCCATCCCCCCACACTCCCCCATTCTCTATGCCAAGTGCATCTTCAAAACGCTACGGGGTGCTTTACGGACTCTGGCTAAAACGGTTTCTTTGCCTAAACGCTGGCAAGCTTCATACCGATGGCAACCAGAAAAGCCATAATATTGTCCATCTACTTCTAGAACATCTATCGGTTCTTGCTGCCCAATCTCGGCAATCGATTCCATTAAGGCTTGTACTTTATTTGGATCGTTTGCACGGGGCAACGGACGTTTAATCTGATTTAATGGAATTTCTTGGACTCTAACCATAAGGAGTTTATCAACTAGTTCTGTTTTGTACCTTTATATAAATCATAATCGTTATGACTTTGTTTTGCAAGTAAGTGAGATTTATTTGGGCAAAACTGGTAATGGTATCATTGGAGCACTCATGCGACAAAAAGACCGCGTTACAAAGCAATTGGAAAATCAGCTCCAACGCCGCATTCAGGGGCAAAATCAGGTAGCTATGAAATTTTCCTTTTGGCGTTTTTCCTACACTCTGGTGGCGACATTTAGCCTATCGGGACTGACTGCGGCATCGGCGCCTGAGAGCAACATCCGCGATGTAGAACTGAAAATTGGGATTGTGCAACGATTTGGCGCCGAACCCACAGCGAAGTTGCAACTGGAGGCGACAAAGGGCGATCGCTTAAAGCTAAAATTTCAAAGGGGTAACAAGCAGGAAGTTTTGGTTACCAGTAAGCCTGTCAAGCTGGAAAGAGTTATGCAAGCTTTATCCCAGCCGGCGGTTGAAGAAGTGGTAGTCTTAGGTACATACCGCACCTTTGAAACTGCGGAGGATAGTGCAAAAAAATGGCGTTCTCAGGGAATGGAAGTGGAAATAGCCCAGCCAGAACGCTGGCAAGTTTGGGCGAAACGCGACGTTTACAGCACTCCTTTATTGCGACGGTTGTTGTTGCAGAACATCCAAGCTGCTAATCAAGAAAAAGCATATCTTGATACTAAAGTTATTAAACAAGTGCCGCGAGTTAGTTGGGTAGTGGATGGTAAGCGCTACAGTCCGAATGAGTTAGAAATTAGCACCGAGAAAAACTTGATTCGGGTGAATAAAAGCGATAAACCACAGAATGCTCGTCTCTATGCAGGGCGGCTAAATTTACAACCAAACGCTTACGGAACGTACACTTTAGTTAACCAAGTACCCTTAGAAACTTATTTGCGTGGCGTTGTACCTTATGAAATAGGCATTGATGCACCAACAGCAGCCCTAGAAGCGCAAACAATTCTTGCTCGTACTTATGCCTTGAGAAATTTACGTAGATTTGCCGCAGATAACTATCAGTTGTGTGCTGATACACACTGCCAAGTTTATTATGGACTCAATGGAGCAGCTGCGAAAACAGACCAAGCGATCGCTGCAACTAGGGGTAAAGTACTGACTTATAAAAACGAACTAGTAGACGCCTTGTATTCTTCCACCACTGGCGGTGTTACCGCCTCCTTCAGCGATGTCTGGAATGGTGAGGATCGTCCTTATCTGCGTCCTGTAGTCGATGCTGCGACTAATCTTTGGAACTTATCGAAGCAGAGTTTAGCCGATGAAAAGAACTTTCAAAAGTTTATTAACATACGGCAAGGTTTTAATGAAAGCAAGTGGAATATGTTTCGTTGGCGCAGAGAAACCCGTATAGAGGATATTATCAAAGATTTACAGAAATTTTTGCGCGTAACAAATAGCCCTCATGCCAAATTTAAGAAAATTCAGGCTATGGCTGTGGTGAAGCGAAGCGAGAGTGGACGCATCCTAGAACTTGCAGTCAAAACTGATAACAGCACCTTTATTCTTCATAAAGACGAGGTTCGCAGTGCTTTTGCTGCTCCCACAAGTACGCTTTTTTATATAGAACCCTTAAACAAAGGCAAACCAGAACTATGGGGATACGCCTTTATTGGTGGTGGGTTAGGACATGGAGTCGGCTTAAGCCAAACTGGCGCTCAAAATTTAGCTAAACTTGGTTGGTCGAATCAGAAAATTCTGCAATTCTATTATCCTGGTACTGAGATTAAAATGCTCAGTAAAGAAGTTAAGCTGTAAAGCTAATTAGCATGGCAATCTTCTTAATACCATTTTTTTGTGAAGCTGCATATATTTACCCCCCGGCTGTCGCCGTCCCCCCAAGGCATCGGGGGGACTACAGGGGGGTCTTGTTATGTGCATCTTCATACAGAATTGGTATAAGAGGGAATAGGCAACAGGCAATATCTATGTTAATAAAGCAGGAACACAATAAATTTAATGTTCCTGCTTTGTTATAAAATTAGGCTTTTCGTCAAACTATCATGAGAAAAAACACATACTATTAGGAAAATATCTCTCCTAAATTCGCTGCTTGTATTATTTGAACATGAGTAACTCTTGCAAGAGATTTATTGTTGAAACGCCTAATTGTTAGTAGAGTTCTTCTTCTTTGTGAGTTTCGATTGTTACATCAGATGTTGGATAAGCAACACAGGTTAGTACATATCCAGCTTCTATCTGGTCGTCATCTAAAAATGACTGATCGCTTTGATCGACGGTACCTGAGATGAGTTTACCTGCACAGGTGGAGCAAGCACCAGCGCGGCAAGAGTAGGGTAAGTCAAGACCAGCTTCTTCAGCAGCGTCTAAAATATATTCATCATCAGGAACATCAATGGTTTTGTTTAGGCCTTCGGCCTCATTGATTAGTGTGACTTTAAAACTTGCCATTGGATAATCCTCTCTTTTTGAAACTGCAGTATAAGTTATGCTAAAGCAAATTTTACGGCTGGTCTGATAGGATTAGCCGCCCTTTAATATTTGCTTCAATTCTGATACTACGAGAAAAATTAAACTATGTGACTTTAAATCGACCGCGATTAGTAATGAAATTTAGTTAGTTAATACAAATAAGTTTTGTTTATATATTATTGTTGGGTGTACTGGGGATTGGAGACTGGGCAAACAGGGTATGGGGAAAGGGAAAGGGTTCACGAAGAAGGGAAAAGGGTAAAGGGTAAAGGGTAAAGGCTAAAGGGTAAAGAAATCGAAGGAGGATTGTGACCTCCCCCAATTAAGACCGGACTTAAATGAGGGGGCTTTAAACCCATTTGGGGGAAGGGAAAGGAGAAAGATACGCATGTTTTAAAAAATTCCATCCCTTTCCCCCTTTTTTGGTAAGGGGAAAAGGGGAAAGATTAAATTTATTCCTTTTCCTTTTAACCTTTAACCTTTTCCCCTGCCCTGTTTGCCCAATCCTACTACTACAAGCGTGGGACGATCGAAACCAGAACTGGTGAGGATCGTGTATAATTCAAAAGCAAGTTTGGAAAAAGCGAAAGTGCGTGTAGGTTTGGTAGGAACTGGATATGCAGCAAAGTTTCGGGCTGAGGCGTTGCTGAATGATGGGGGAATCGGGGAACGGCAAGCTGCGCGATCGCACTTAGTCGCAGTTGTTGGTCATACAACAGAAAAAACTCAAAGCTTTGCCAGAGAGTACGAAATTGAAGCTTTGAGTTCTTGGCAAGAGCTAGTAGAACGCCAAGATATAGATTTGGTGGTGATTTGCACAGTAAATCGAGATCATGGTGCGATCGCTCGTGCAGCACTTACCAATGGCAAACATGTAATTGTCGAGTATCCGCTTTCGTTGGATGTGGCAGAAGCTGAAGAACTCATCGCCTTGGCTAAAGCACAACAAAAACTCCTCCACGTCGAACACCTAGAACTTTTGGGTGGCGTGCATCAAGCTTTGAAGCAAAACTTAGCCAAAATTGGTGAAGTATTTTATGTCCGCTACAGCACCATCAATCCCCAGAATCCTGCACCTCGCAAATGGACTTATAATCACGAGCTTTTCGGTTTTCCGTTAATCGGTGCCTTGTCGCGCCTACATCGTCTCACCGATTTGTTTGATAAAGTATTTACTGTTAACTGTCACCAACGATATTGGGAAACAGAATCAGAATATTACCAAGCCTGTTTATGCACTAGCGAACTCTGCTTTAGCAGCGGACTTTTAGCCCAAGTGGTCTATGGCAAAGGCGAAACTATTTGGCAGTCAGAACGCAAGTTTGAAGTTCACGGTGAAAAGGGCGCTTTAATTTTTAATGGCGACACGGGAGTTTTCATCCAGCCAGGGGAAACAACTCCTATAGAGGTTGGCCCCCGTCGGGGTTTATTCGCCAAAGACACAATTATGGTGTTAGACCATCTTTTTGATGGCACTCCTTTGTACGTGACCCCAGAAGAGAGTTTGTACGCGCTAAAGGTTGCTGAGGCTGCCCGAAGAGCTGCACTGTCAGGGTTAACTATATTTATGAAAGATATCTAGATAAAAATTGATGAGAACTGAACTAATTGTTATTTTATCCCAACGAGAATTAGACAAAATGCGTCAAGCCGGACGCTTAGCAGCCAAACTTCTACAACATCTCGAACCAATGGTGAAGCCAGGGGTTAGCACTTTGGAAATTAATGATGAAGCCGAACGTTGGACGCAAGCGCATGGAGCAAAAAGCGCACCCCTCGGTTATAAAGGTTATCCTAAGTCGATTTGTACTAGTGTAAATGAGGTCATCTGTCACGGCATTCCTAATGCCAAGCAAATCCTTAAGGACGGTGACATCATTAACATTGATGTGACGCCGATTGTGGAAGGTTACCACGGCGATACATCAAAAACATTCTTTGTTGGTACTCCATCTCCAGTAGCGAAAAAGCTGGTGGAGGTGACACAAAAGTGTTTGCGTTTGGGTATTGCGGAAGTTAAACCAGGGGCACGCATTGGCGACATTGGTGCAGCTATTCAAGAGTATGCTGAAGCACAAGGGTTTTCTGTGGTGCGAGATTTCGTGGGGCACGGAGTTAGTAACATTTTTCACACTGCACCGGATATTCCCCACTATGGTACGCGGGGTAAAGGCAAGCGACTCAGACCAGGCATGGTTTTTACGATCGAGCCAATGATTAACGAAGGAACTTATGAAGTTGAGGTTCTGGGCGATAAGTGGACTGCTGTAACGCGCGATCGCAAACTTTCTGCCCAATTTGAGCATACCTTAGCTGTGACTGAAGATGGCGTTGAAATTCTTACTCTACCGGAAGGTGAGAATTACTGGGGTGTTGATGGTTGACTGTTGACTGTTGAGTGTTGACTGGGGTAGGAGGTAGCAGGCAGGAGTTTGAATTCTTCCTCCGTGAATTTTGAATTGATTTGTCTCCCCATCTCCCTAGTCCTTTAGATGAAAAAGGCTGTGATTCATGGTTCAAACTCTGGCTGCGGAAAACGTCACACTTGAGCAACTAATATTGCTCTATGGATTAGAGTTAGTTGATTCGGAAGAATTTTTTCGAGAATGGCAAGATAATTTACCAGAACTGACAAACTCAGAAAAGCAGCTATTGGATCGAATCAAGGCAGATTACATAAATTTACGAAACTATCCGCCTCTATTAGAAAATACAGTTAACACGATTGTTTTATCACCACTTTTATTTATTGGCAATTTTTATTTGCCTCCTTTTCATCTGAAATTAGAGAAATCTGTTGAGATTGAAACGCAAGACAACCAAACTATTATTAAAGGACGAATTGACTTTTTACTTCTCAATCAAAAATTCTGGGTAACAGTTATTGAGTCAAAACAAGTTGCATATTCTGTAGAAGCCGGACTTGACCAAATTTTGGCATATATGCTCGCTGCTCCTCAGTCACAAGATGTAGTATTTGGGATGATTACTTCTGGTGGCAGTTTTATGTTCATTAAACTGGTCAAAGGTCATCCTCCACGCTATGCAACTTCAAATATTTTTGATGTCCGAAACCGTGGCAATGAGTTGTATAATGTACTACGGATTTTGAGAGGCATTAGTCAATTAGCAGGAACTAATTAATAGACTGAAAAATTTAAATTTGCCTGCCACTCAAATTATGAACGAAGAACTAGAAAGAGCAGATAATGATAGTCCGTGGAAAGAAATTTTAGAAGCTTACTTTCCCCAAGCAATGCAATTTTTCTTTCCTCAAACCGCAGCATTAATTGATTGGGAACGTCCCCACGAATTTCTCGATAAGGAGTTTCAACAAATAGCAAGAGAAGCCGAACAAGGTCGACGATACGCAGATAAATTAGTCAAAGTTTGGCAAACTCAAGGAGAAGAAATTTGGCTATTAATCCATGTAGAAATCCAAGCTAAATTAGAAGACACATTTGCAGCAAGAATGTTTTCTTACAATCTGCGAATTTTTGATAGATTTGGTAAACCTGCGATAAGTTTGGCGATTTTGTGTGATTCTGACCCAACATGGCGACCAAACCAATATAGTTATAGTTACCCAGATACCAGGCTTAACTTTGAATTTGGCTTCGTCAAGCTTTTAGATTATCAAAACCATTGGCAAGAATTAGAAGCCAGCGATAATCCTTTTGCAACAGTGGTGATGGCGCATTTGAAGACGCAACAGACGAGTAAAAAACTAGGAGAACGTAAAACTTGGAAATTTAGCTTGATTCGCCGTTTGTATGAATTAGGTTTGCCAGAAACAGATATTCGTAACCTGTATCGATTTATTGATTGGGTTATGATTTTACCAAAAGCCTTGGAAGCAGAATTTTGGCAAGAATTTATTAGTGCGATTCGTTCGCTCGAAATGAGTAGAAATACTCAAGG
>JAVRBO020000061.1:0-100049 GCA_034531195.2 Nostoc sp. ChiSLP01 | reverse complement strand
CGTGGTTGAAGCTCTGAGGTTCGTGGTTGAAGCTCTGAGGTTCGTGGTTGAAGCTTTGAGGTTCGTGGTTGAAGCTTTGAGGTTCGTGGTTGAAGCTCTGAGGTTCGTGGTTGAAGCTCTGAGCTTTAAACTTTTAGTTGTAACACTTCCTCATCTCCTCATCTCCCTATCTCCCTACTTCCCGATCTAACTTTTAGGGATAAATTAAGATTTTATAAGTTTCCGCCGTGGGTGCGATCGCTGCTTCCACAGCTGCTGATAAATCTTTTAATGGATAGCGATCGCTAATTAATGCTTTCACGTCAATTCGCTGATTAAATACAATATCAGCTGACAAATTCTGAAGTCGATAAGACGAGCTATAACTGCCCATTAAATCAATTTCCCGGCGATAGAGGATATTCGGGTTGATGGGAATTTCAACTTCATCAGGAAATTCAGCAAAAAACAAGATTTTACCGCCTTTGCGGGTACAGTTAAGTGCTTGAAAGAAAGCTTTTTCACTGGGGACGGCCAGCAGGGTAACATCAACGCCCAGTCCACCAGTTAAGGCATGAATTTTGGCGGGTAAATCGGCGTCACGAGCATCAAAAGCCGCCTGGGCACCAACATTCAATGCTTTTTCAATTCTAGAAGGCAGTAAATCAGTAGCGATCGCTTTTGCTCCGAAATACTTCACCAACATGATAAACATTAATCCAATTGGCCCTGCACCAGTAACTAAGACAGTTTGTCCTGGGGCAATTTGAGCTTTTTTTACTGCTTTCAAGCAACAGTTAGTGGGTTCGACAAAACTTGCTTCTTCAAAACTGATATCGTCAGGGATGGGAATTAACCCGCCGTTTTGCACAATATGTCCTGGTACTTTGACATAATCGGCGAAACCGCCGCCGCTAGCATTAAAGCCTGCGGTAGTGGAAATATTTTTGTAGACATCGCACATGGAAAAATTGTCATTTAGACAGTAGGCGCAATGCATACAAGGGATGTGATGCATGACTGCTACCCGTTGTCCAACTTGCCAACCTTGGACTTGAGATCCTACTGCTGCGATCGTACCAGCGGTTTCATGTCCAAAAATGCGCGGCGGTTCATAGAGTGGATAACGAATTTTTTTTATATCTGACTGACACAACCCCACAACCCGCACCTGTACCAGAACCTCATCTGCTTCCAGAGTTGGAACTGGGATCTCTTCGTAAGAAAGTTGATTGACGCCTCTAAATACCTGTGCTTTCACGTTGGTTTTTCACCGCTCAACGATACTAGATGTAACATTAGTGGTCAACGTTAGGCTATCAGGCTTGTTTTAAACTTTATTTGCTGGTAAAAAAGCCCAACACTTGGTATCTGTAAGAGTGAGGTTAAAATACAGACATTCTTCATAGTGGGCGATCGCCTTTAAACCTTTATGTTGGGTCACTTACTGGACGGGCGTTATAAAATTATTCGAGTCTTAGGATCTGGTGGTTTTGGTCAAACCTATGTTGCCGAAGACACAAAACTTTATAACAGTCTGTGTGTGGTGAAGCAACTTAAACCAATGGCTACCGATCCCATGACTTTACAAGTTGCTAGGCGTTTGTTTGAATCAGAAGCACAATTGCTGCACAAGCTAGGAACTCACGACCAAATTCCGCAACTGCTGGCACATTTTGAAGTAAATCAAGAATTCTTTCTCGTTCAACAATTTATTGATGGTCATCCTATTAGTGATGAACTCACCCTTGGAAAACGATTGAGTGAGGCTGACACTATTTCGCTATTAGAAAATATTCTGCAACCATTACAATTTGTCCATCAAAATAATGTGATTCACCGAGATATCAAACCTGCCAATTTAATTAGACGCAACAGCGACGGTAAAGTAGTGCTAATCGATTTTGGGGCGGTGAAACAGATTAGTACTCAGGTAGTGAATGGTGCAGGTACGACTCAAATGACTGTGGGCATTGGTACTGCTGGCTATATGCCTAGCGAACAAAGCCGTGGTAGCCCCAGATTAAGCAGTGATGTTTATGCTGTGGGCACGATCGGAATTCAAGCTTTAACAGGGTTAATGCCGCATCAGCTAGAAGAAGATGTGCAAACTGCTGAAATTATTTGGCATCACTTGGTACAGGTAAGTCCAGCACTGGCAGATATTTTAGATCGGATGGTACGCTACGACTTTCGCCAACGCTACCAATCAGCAACAGAGGCTTTAGCAGCGGTACAGGAATTGAGAAATGCTTATTTCCCGACACAGTTTCTTGCAAATTCCAATCGCCCGCTTTCTTCACCACCAACAGTTCCTATCCAATATCGTCAAGAGATTCCTCAAACAATTCACTTTCAACCTCCAGTTTCTTCCCCACCCCAGCCATCACCAATATCAGCCAAACTTCCACAAGTCGGACTGGGTTTTTACCTGCAATGGGTATTAGTTAATGTTGTGGGTTTAATTGGAGGTGGTATTGTAGGAGCGATCGCCCACGAAATTTTAAAGCCACTCGGCATATTTATCGCCATGCAAGCTGCTGCTGCTACCATAGGTTCGACAATCGCCTATATGCAATTATTAGTACTACGGCGACAACTTCCCGTGTCTGAAAAATGGTGGATTTTAGGAACTACTTTAGGTACTTGTTTCTCTGTTTTTATCTGCCGCGACTACCCTGAGTATTCGATATTTTGGGTTGGACTGATAGTTAGAATTATCCAATCTTTGTTACTAAAACCACTAGTTGAACAATCTGGTTGGTGGATATTAGTTAATAGCCTGTGGGGTTGGTTTGGGGGAATTTTTTCGGGAGCAGTGCTAGTTTTGCTGTTAAAAAATCGGAAAAAATTCTAATTTATATAAAACTATAACTCTAGGAACCAGAGCAATGCGCTGGCTCCCCAACCTACGAATCAATGAATTTTTAGATTTGGCTCGCTCCAGAAGATATTAACTCTTAGTCTTAGGCTTAGATGCAAGTACCTGAACCGATTTACCTTCTTGGAGAGCATCGGTAGGATTAGTAATTAACCTCGCATTAGGGCTTAAACCAGAAACTACTTCAACTTCAGTACCATAATCTCGCCCCAGCTCTACTTTCTTGTAGCTAACTTTGTTTTCTTTTGTCACAGTAGCTACCTGTATACCATCTGCATTAATCACTAAGGTATTAGCTGGTACTAATAAAGGTGGATTGACACGTTGAGCCTTAAAAGTAACTTCAGCATACATCCCAGGACGCAACACATTTTCTGAATTCCGTAATTCAATTTCGGTTAAAAGAGTATTGGAAGAGGCATCTAAGGCATCAGCAGTACGAATAACTTTACCAGAAAAAGCTTTTTTCGGTAGTTCGCGAACGCGAACAAGGGCAGTTTGTCCGGGTTGAATTGATTGAACAAAAGCTTGGGGAACGTTAATTCGGATACGTAAATTATTTGTCTGAGCAACTTTAAATAGCCAGGAATTTCCACTATTACTATTGCTCCCGGCAGAAATTAAAGCTCCTGTATCTACATTCCGAGCAGTAATTACACCTGAAAATGGAGCAACAATTTGTTTGAACGATTGTAAAACTTTTATCCGCTGCAAGTTTGACTGAGCAGCATTTTTACTTGCAACAAAGGCATTAATATTAGCTTTTTGGGAATTAATAGCCGCAAGAGCAGTATTTATACTTTCTTGCTCTGAATTAACGCGAGCAATTAAAGTCTCTACATTAGCTTGACTTGCATTATAAGCACTTTCACGTTCATCAGCAGCTTGTGTAGTTACTGCTCCTTGGTTTTGAAGTAATTGCCAACGTTGCCAAGTTTGACGCGCTAGTTCTAGGTTTGTACGCGCTTCAATCAATTCAGCTTGTCTAGCTTTTAAGTTGGCTTTTGTTTGCGAAAGATTACTTTGCTTTTGTGCTAAATCTGCCTGAACTTGAGCAATATTCGCCTCAGATTTTGCTAATTCCGCACGAGCTTGCTCTACATCTTGGTCAGTTTCAGGTGCGTCAATTACAGCGAGTAACTGTCCCTGATTGACGCGATCGCCAATATCCACTAACTTTTTTTGTAAGTACCCACTGGTACGAGCATAAATTGTGGTTTCTTGGCTTGCTTGAATATTACTAGGCAAGACTAACTCTGTAAAATTAGCTGCCAGCTTGGGTTTAACCACATTAACACCAGAAACTTTTTTGGTTGTAGCTTTAGCGAAAGCATTTAATTCTGATTGTTGTTGTATCCGAGGTATAATACCAAGTGCTAAAAGCCCAGTGACAACAAAAGTAGTTGTAGCAATAATAGTGATAGAACTGAAGCGGCTTTTTTGAGTTTTTGCCGCAGTTGATGTAACATCGGAATCAGCAACTTTGAGATTTTCTTGAGTATCCATATATAGATTTACTATTGGATTTGTTGACTTATGGAAATTTATGTGGCTCCCAAAACCCAAACTTTTTAATAATTTGGGTGTTTTAATTATTCAGGAAAAATTTACTGATTGCCTACAGTTAATTTGATAGTAGAAGATAATTCTTCCTCTAAATTTTGGGGTTGTTTGCGCCGCAAAATACTGTAAATTACAGGTACAAAAATTAAAGTTGCCGCTGTTGCTGCTAATAATCCACCAATTACAGCACGTCCTAAAGGAGCATTTTGTTCGCCACCTTCTCCTAAACCAAGAGACATTGGTAACATCCCCATAATCATAGCTCCAGCAGTCATTAATACCGGACGCAAACGAGTATAACCAGCTGCTAAAGCCGCAGAAATAGCTTTTTCTCCCATCAAACGTTGCTCATTAGCAAAGGTAACGAGCAAAATGCTATTAGCAGTAGCAACTCCAATACTCATAATTGCACCCATCAAAGACGGCACACTAAAAGTTGTGTGAGTCACAAATAGTATCCAAACAATTCCTGCTAAAGCATTTGGCAGTGCCATCATAATAATTAGTGGATCGATCCAAGATTGAAAATTCACCACTATTAGGCAATAAACTAATCCAATAGCAAATATCAATCCTATTTCTAATCCTAGAAAAGATGAGTTCATCGTTTCTACTTGGCCTTTGACAATAATTGACGTTCCGCGCGGTAACTTCTCCTGAAATTTGTCAACTATTTTATAAATATCACTAGCTACACCACCTAAATCGCGACCTTGAACATTAGCGTAAATATCAAACACAGGCTGTACGTTGTAATGATTAACAACAGCAGGTGCTTTACCACGTTGAACAACAGAGAGATTGCTTAAAAGTTGTGAATAGTTAGAACCGTTAGTGATAGGAAGACTCTGAATTTTGTCCAATGAGTTAAGTTTATATTGAGGAACTTGTACTGCTACTGGATAACTTACTCCTTTAACAGGATCGAGCCAGAAATTGGGTGATGTTTGACCGCTAGAGCTTAATGAAGTGAGTAGGTTATTGGCAACATCTCGTTGAGTTAAACTGCTACGTTGTGCTTGAGAACGGTCTACATTAATACGTAGCTCTGGAGCATCAACGACTTGATGTAAATGAACGTCAACTGCTCCAGGAATTCGATCTATTTGGGTTTTGATTTGTTTGGCAATTTTGTAGTTATCCCGACGATTTTTAGATGGCCCTATAACCTGAATATCAATAGGGGCCGGTAAACCGAAGTTGAGAATTTGAGTTACTATATCCGCAGGTTGGAAAAAGAAAGTTAATTCAGGAAATTGGGCGGTTAATTTTTCGCGTAGTTGTTTAACATATTGCCAAGTAGAATGATGTTTACCTTCTTTAAGAGCTACAAGAATTTCTCCATCACCAGGGCCTATGGTTGCTGTGTCGCTAAAAGCCAGATTTACTCCACCTACAGGTACGCCAATATTGTCAAGAATAATTTCTAATTCTTCTTCAGGAATAACCTGGCGAATTTCATTTTCAACCTGAGTAAAAATCTGTTCTGTCCTATCAAGCCTGGTTCCCGCACGAGCGCGGACGTGCAAGCGAAACTGGCCTGCATCTACTTGAGGAAAAAAGTCTTGACCCACAAAAGGTAATAAAACTAAGGCGCTTACCCAAAAACCACCAAATATTGCAAAAACTACACGGCGATGATTTACAGCTTTAGCTAAAGTATTTCGATAGTTTTGACGAAATTTTTCAAATTGACGGTTAAATTGCTCGTGAATACGCCAGAAAATATTTTTTTGCGAATTATCAGCGAAACTTTCATGTTCAGTATAAAGATGTAGTTCCTTACCAAGCAAAAACTTTGCCAACATTGGTACTACTGTGCGCGAGAGTAAATAAGAGGCAAGCATAGCAAAAATAACCGCCATTCCTAAAGGCATAAATAGCGATTGTGATACTCCAGTTAAAAAGACAATTGGGATAAAAACAATACAAATTGCTAATGTGGAAACGAAAGCTGGAACAGCTATTTGTTGTGCGCCATCTAAAATAGCTTGTTCTAGAGGTTTTCCTTGTGCCAAATTCCGATGGATATTTTCAATTTCTACTGTGGCATCATCAACTAAAATTCCAACTGCTAAAGATAGACCTCCCAAGGTCATAATATTTAGGGTTTGTCCCATCAATCGCAGGGCAATAATAGAACAAAAAATTGATAAAGGGATGGATATCGTTACAATTAAAGTGCTACGCCAACTGCCTAAGAATAATAAAATCATGGCAGCAGTTAAACAAGCAGCAATCAATCCTTCTGTTAATACTCCGTGGATGGAAGCTTTAACAAAAATAGATTGATCGAATAAAATATCTAAATCTAATTCTTTGGGTAATGTCGCTTGAATTTTCGGTAGTCTTTCTTTGACTCTAGCTACAACATCTAAAGTTGAAGCACCACCACTTTTAAGGATAGTTAATAAGCTAGAACGTCTACCATCTCGACGGACAATATTGTTCTGGACAGCAAAGCCATCATGGACTTGGGCCACATCACGTATATAAATGATAGTGCCGTTAATCTGTTTAATTGGTAAATTGTTTAAGGCTTCTAGGACTTGGGGGCTACTATTGAGGCGAACACTGTACTCGCGATCGCCTAATTTTGCATTTCCCCCAGGTAAAATCAGATTTTGGGCGGTAATCGCACTTGTGACATCTGTAGCTGAAAGACCTTTGGCAAATAGCGCCTGCGGGTCGATATCTACCATGATTTGCCGAGGTTTGCCGCCATAAGGTAACGGTACAGATGCACCTTGAACAGTCGCTAACTGAGTCCGCAGAAAATTATTACCGTTATCGTAAAGTTCTTGCTCTGATAGCGATGTGCTGCTAACACTTAGCTGAAGAATTGGCACATTAGAAGCATTGTAGCGAACGATCAAAGGAGGCGTAATTCCTGGAGGTAAACCCCTCAAAATTGTTTGAGTAATAGAGGTAAGTTGAGCTACTGCTGCTTCAATTTTTGCTCCTGGTTGGAAGAAAACTTTAATAACACTAACACCATTGAGTGATTGTGATTCGATGTGTTCAATATCATTAACCGTGGTTGTAAAAGAGCGTTCGCTGCTTGTAACAATTCTTTGTTCCATTTCTTCTGGTGAAACACCACCATAAGACCAAATTACACTGACAACAGGAATATTAATTTCTGGAAAAATGTCCGTTGCCATCCGCGTAATAGTAACTACCCCTAAGACAATAATTAGTATGGCAGTGATTACGAAGGTGTAAGGACGACGAAGAGCAAGTTTAACAATCCACATTGTTTTTTATTTAAATTATTCTTTCTTCTTCAGTCTGTCAGGGCAATTTAGATTCAAGTCAATTGGAATTTTGATTGTACTTATGTATTGAGAAATAAAAAATATTCAGTTGTGATTTTTCTTACTAAATATTCACAGTTAACTGTTAACTTTCAACAAATTCAAGCTAGATAATTTATTTATTGGAGTTCCTTTATTTATTGCTAAATCAAAATTCGCCGATCGCTTTCATTTGCGATCGCCTAAATTTAAAAGTATTAAACAGTATTTAATACGGTAATACGATAGATTTACAGTATTTTATGTGCATTTATCTTTGCATACAGCTGTGTAAAATGCAATATACCGTACTTCGTCAAAACAAATAGGTAATATTCCATACTTCGACTGCTTGTCGGTAAGCCATGAGAAATAAAGTGCTTACTTTAAACTTGACAAAAGCTGATTTCTAGAGATGAGTAACACGACTCAAATCAGCTAGATAGCAAAAAAAGTTCGCAAGCTAACCTTGGTGGAGGATTTGGATATGGTTCATCAGACATATACAGCAGATGTCTTAGTCGTCGGCGGTGGAACTGGAGGGACTGCGGCTGCTATCCAAGCAGCGCGGCGGGGAGCCAAAACTATCCTTGTAAGTGAATTTTCTTGGTTGGGGGGAATGCTGACTTCTGCGGGAGTATCTGCACCTGATGGTAATGAATTAGAAGCCTTGCAAACCGGTTTATGGGGTGCGTTTTTGCAGGAGTTACGACATCGACAACCAGGCGGATTAGATAACTGTTGGGTAAGCTTTTTTAGTTACGATCCCCGCATTGGAGCAGAGATTTTTGCTGATTGGGTGGAAGAATTACCAAATCTCCACTGGATTTTTGGACAAGTGCCTTTAGAAGTTTATCGGCAAGGCGATCGCATTACCGGTGTCCGCTTTGCTGATTTTGCTGTCACAGCCAAGATTATTCTCGACGGCACAGAATTAGGAGATTTATTAGCTTTAGCTGAAATACCTTACCGATGGGGTTGGGAATTGCAATCTGAGTGGGGAGAACCCAGCGCCCCAGTCAGCTTTAACTCTTTAGCGGAGAGATATCCCGTGCAAGCGCCCACTTATGTAGTCATTATGCAAGACTTTGGTGAAGCCGTTGCCCCAGAAATTCCGGCTGCTCCTAACGAAAACCCGTCGTTGTTTGCAGGCGCTTGGGATGGCTATGGAGCAGAGACATTTTTAAATTATGGACGTTTGCCTGGCGATCGCTTCATGATAAATTGGCCAATCTGTGGCAATGACTACGGCCAAGGGGTAGAGCGGCTGATAAAGTCAGAGGTGTCCAGAGGTGAATTTATCCAAGAATCGCGCTGGCACAGTCAAAATTTTGCCCGTTTTATTCAAAATCAACTTGGCCGTCGCTATGGTTTAGCACAACAACTATTTCCTCACACTCCTACAGCTTTTGCACTGCATCCCTATTACCGGGAAAGCCGCCGCTTAGTGGGGCTAACTACCGTCCGAGAACAGGATATTTTACCAATTCCTGGGGGTAGAGTTGCACCTATATTTAATGATGCGATCGCCCTTGGCGCTTGCGAAGCTATCGCTGTTGGTAACTACGCCAACGACCATCATTATCCCGGCGTTCAATTTCCACTGCAACCAAAATCTATCCGTTGGGGGGGGCGGTGGACTGGAACTCCGTTTATAATTCCCTATACTTGTCTAATTCCAGCCACAACAGATGGTTTGTTGGTTTGTGAGAAAAATATTTCTGTCTCTCACATTGCCAATGGCGCAACCAGATTACAACCTGTGGTTATGGGCATTGGGCAAGCAGCAGGGATGGCAGCAGCTATGTGTGTCGAGTTAAACTGCCAGCCAAGGGATCTACCTGTCAGGCATCTACAAGCGGCTTTACTACAAGATGGCCGCTCAAAGGCAATAATCATACCTTTTTTTAATCTGTCGCCTAATCTTTCGGATTGGCTGGATTGCCAACTGTATTACTTAAATAACCCACTAGCCTATCCAACTAGTGGTAATTGCCATCGGTCATCTACGGATCGGTATTCTGAATCGACTTTTGACAAGGTATTAATCCCAGAAAACAAATTTTTTCAGGGTATTTTCTACCGTTTGAGTCATCAAGAATACAGATTCACTGTCACTACACCCGCCCCATATCAAGGGCAAAATTGGCAGCTTGTGACTTTGCGATCGCATATCAATGAACAGTTACACGCTTATCCCGACCAACAATTAATTACAGTATGGGGTCGTCAGAATCACTTCAGTAATTGGTTATTAGTCGAACATTTAAATGAAGGATAAGAAGAGTTTATTTTCAGTAAAACACAATACTTTTTGACAAATTGTCCGGATATTCCTAGAAAAGCTAAGTATCAGTGAAGTGGAGAGTTCCAAAATAGACATCTGCTATGCGTGCTGCCATTTCACTTTTAGTTTCGAGTCTGGTGTTCGGCCCCTTAGCTTCTAACTGCCAAGCAATGGACAATCACTTATCAAGCGGAAAGTCTGTAGACGATTCTGCAACTTTTCCCAAGCTACGCCGACTTCCAGCAATACCAAGGGCAAACAGAACTTTCCAAGACAATTGGCTGCTTTCGATGCCTGCTTGGCGACAGTTGCTCTCGGCAGAATCTGACCAAAATCCAGATGATGCGCCACGTCATCGCGGTAGTGGGCGCAGAGAAGTGATGCAAAAATTCGCCAAAAATTTCTATGCTATTGTTTAATTACCGTAGAATAATGGCTGTTTTTGCAAAACTAATTATCAGAAAATAAAATGTTGTGCTAAATTTTTTTTCACAACTTTTCTGGGAGAGATATGTACAGTTAAGATCCGAAAATCTTCAGCGATCGCTTAGTATTTCAACTGCAATTTGCTGTATGTACTAGTTGGGATAAAAGCTGAAAATCAAAAGGCAAATCAAGTCAACTGCCTCGATCTACAGCGTCACCAACTCATTAAAAGTCACACAACTGTTACTCCTATTTCTGGGAAGCTCTGCGTTTGAACCCCCAACTGCTTTAGAAACAGATGTTACTTAGGTTATCAATTAATTTAAAACACATCTAATTCCGACATTTTGCTAATTGGGGAACAACCTTAAGGCAACTTCTCTTTATTCCCAAATAAGTTTTTTCACAGATTGAGTAGCCGATTACCTACATCAATACATAATTGGGCATAGGGCATTGAGCACTTGTACTGAGCGACTTGTCCTGAATGGAGCCGTAAAGCCTGCGGCATAGCTACGCTTAGGGCGCAGCCTTTCGTAGAGAAGGAAGTCGAAGTATTGGGTATGGGGAGTGTTGACAGTTGAGTGAAGCTGGAGATGCTCCACCTTTGGTTAGGAGTTAAGGTTATTCTCCTCATACCTCCCACACCCCCACACTCCCCATCTCCTCATCTCCCCACTTCGTAAAAACAAGGGTTAATGGCGTCTGTCCCCACTCCCTATTCCTTCTCTTCAGACGGTTGTCTTCTGGCGATTATCTTCTATTCGCTGGATACCGTTGAGGAACATGGGTACAAACTTCTCGAAAAACGCTTGTGGATCGCGTTGCCAAGCTTTTTGTGCAGCTTGAATTCTAGTAAACTGCAACTCAGGTGCTAGCAAAGTCTGGGGCAAGCGTTCCATCAGATACTGAGGACGTTCCCAAAGCGGCATGGTATTTGCTACTTCCAGCAAGTTGGCAACTCGCCGCAGTTCAGCTCCCAAGGTGATATCCATTCCCGATTCAAAGGCCGCCTGTTCAATTGCAGTATATTTTCGCTTGGCTTGCTCTATTTTTTGCCGATGTTCTGGACTTTTACGCGCGAGTTCTGCTAACCAACGGTTACCCCAGCGCACATGTCCTGCTTCCTCTGGCAAAATTTTTTCAATTGTTTGCCGAATTTTGATGTTTTCTTCTGTTTGTGGCGCTTGCTTGAGGGCGTAAATGTGAGCGGAAAAATACTCACAGCCACGTTTTTCGGTAATGTTAATTGCTGTTAGAGCAGCAATGATGCCGTCCTCTAAGTTGCGTTTAGGATCGTAGGCGTCTTTGTCAAGCAGGCGATCGAATTCATCAATATAGGAAGTTCCCGGAGGAGTTCCGACATCGCTTCCTAGTTCGATGAGTAAATCAGTCAGCCACATGGCATGACGAGCTTCATCGCTAATGTGACGAGACAAATCCCGCACTAGTTCTGGCGGCTGTCCATTGAGCTGTTCGATTAAGTCAGTCAGGTCTTTACAACTGCGTTGTTCGCTGTAGCGGTAGCGATTCAGGGTAATTAAATGGATTTGGCGATCGCATACCACCCGTTTCAAGATTTCCCTCGCACCCAAAGCATTCTGAAATTTACGTGGGTAGGTGACTGTCATAAAGTTATGTAAAGTTTTATAAACTCATATTCGATCCTAACTTAGTTTTTTGTAACTGCCGTATTCCTACTGGATTAGGAAAAAAGGGTAAAGTTCAAAAAACCAATTACTCAATCTGCACTTAACTAGCAGACTTCAAAATATAAACTTATGTAAAGAATGTTATTGCTTTTGAATAATGATTTTGAAAAATAAAATCGCTAAAAGCTTGTGCAGGAAAGCCTTTTATTTGATAAACACTCGCATTCCAGATACAGAATTCCAAAATTTAATCGAAAATGGTAGCTTATGTTACAGTTTTTTCTGTTATATTAGATTCAAGAAAGAACCCAAAAATATATATTCACTACAGAAGCAGAGAGGGCTATGGTTATGTCTATCGCAGAAAAATCTCGTGCGTTAATGGTTCGCGAACATCAGCAAGTCAAGAATCGCCAACAATCAATGCTGATGCGTGCTGCACAAGAACTTGGTCTTCCTGAAGAAGCATCTCATTACTGGAACCCTATTCAAGGGAAGATAGATGCGACAACTCGGATGATTTATGGACGCAGCAATGCCACTATGAGTTAGTAGAGAGATGGGGCAGGGGAGCAGGGAGCAAAGAGCAGGGGAAAAGGTTAAAGGTTAAAGGGAAAAGGAATAAATTTAATCTTTCCCCTTTTCCCCTTACCGCTTTCCCTTTCCCGATACCCTGTTTAGCCAATACCCAACAGAAAAAAGCCACCCTTCAAGGTGGCAAAATTCAAACTTTTAGTTAGATACGCTACTTAAGGGATTACCAAGGAATAAATTATCCAATCTTGTAGGGTGGGCGTCTCGCCCGCCCTTTACTATGGACGGCAAGATGTTTGTCCCACAAAAAAATTGAATATTTTTTTATTTGGAAGTCCCTTAAGCATCGTAATAGAGGTAAAACTCGTAGGGATGAGGACGTAGCTGCAACTGCTTGACTTCGTTAGCCAGCTTGTAGTCAATCCAATTTTCGATAAAGTCTTCTGTGAAGACGCCTGATTCTGTCAAGAAAGCGTGGTCGTTTTCTAGTGCTTCTAAGGCCAATTCCAAAGAACCTGGAGTTGAAGGAACCTTCGCCAGTTCTTCTGGAGAGAGTTCATAGATATTTTTATCTAAGGGAGAACCAGGATCTATTTTGTTTTTGATGCCATCAATACCAGCACAAAGCATAGCAGCGAACGCTAAGTAGGGGTTAGAAGTAGCATCTGGACAACGGAATTCTAACCGCTTGGCTTTGGGGTTATTGCCAGACAGAGGAATACGGATAGAAGCAGAACGGTTACCTTGGGAGTAAGCCAAGTTAACTGGTGCTTCATAACCAGGTACTAGGCGCTTGTAAGAGTTGGTACTAGGGTTGGTAATTGCCAACAGTGCTGGTGCGTGTTTGAGAAGACCGCCAATGTAATACAGTGCTGTCTCACTCAAACCAGCATACTTATCACCTGCAAACAGAGGTTGACCATCTTTCCAGATGGACTGGTGACAGTGCATTCCCGAACCGTTATCGCCGAAAATGGGTTTTGGCATAAAGGTGACGGTTTTGCCATGTTTTTTGGCAACGTTCTTGATGACATATTTGTAAATCATCAACCAGTCAGCCGCTTGGATCAACTTCCCAAAGCGGAAACCTAGTTCGCACTGACCGCCTGTAGCAACTTCGTGGTGATGCTTTTCAATGGGTACACCTAAGTCTGCCATTGTCAACAGCATTTCTGTACGGATATCTTGGAAAGAATCCGTCGGCGAAACTGGGAAGTAACCTTCTTTGAAGCGTGGTTTGTAACCCAAGTTGGGTTTTTCAGCTGTACCAGCTTTACCAGAATTCCAAGCACCTTCTTCGGAGTCTAAGAAGTAGTAACCTTCGTTGGCGGTTTGAGCAAACCTAGCATTGTCAAAGATAAAGAACTCAGCTTCAGGACCAAAGTAGACTGTATCACCAATACCAGTGGAAACCAGGTAGTCTACTGCTTTTTGAGCAATTACCCGCGGACAACGGTTATACCATTCACCCGTGCGGGGTTCCTTAATGCTACAAGTTATACTTAGCGTTGGGACTTCCATGAATGGGTCGATCCAAGCAGTGTTGGGATCGAGTACCATCGTCATGTCCGATTCGTTGATCGCTTTCCAACCCCGGATGCTGGAACCGTCAAAAGGGACGCCATCAGCGAATGAGCTTTCATCGATTTGGTTGTAGAACACAGTGAGGTGCTGCCAAGTCCCTACTGTATCAATGAATTTGAGATCGATCAGCTGAATTTTTTGGTCTTGGATTAATTTCAAGACTTCTTGTGGGGTTGTCATTGTTACTCCTTCCTGTACCAATTTCCTAAAGTAAAACCAGAATCTTCCAAAGCATCCTAGCCCTGCTGATCTCAATCAAGCCGTGACACACCTGAAATATCTTAAATACTAGATATTAGGGGATTTTGTAGTTTGTGTTACAGATATCTGGATTACAGGTTATATTAACCTTTCACGGATCGTCTGTACAAAACTGGAAAGTTCATCACATAGGGGTCAACTTTGGCATAGAATCCTTATGTAGTGGATAGATTGTTTTTGTGCCGAATCTATTTTTAATAGCACAAAAGTTTACTGTTGCATAAGTGCAGCCAAATAAATATCAAACCATAGATAGCAACGATTGGGAGAAAAAGGAATGCGCGATGCGGTAACAAGTTTAATTAAGAATTATGACGTGGCTGGTCGCTATTTTGACCGGAATGCGCTTGATAGCCTAAAGTCTTACTTTGATAGCGGTACAGCACGAGTACAAGCGGCGGCGGCGATCAATTCTAATGCAGCTGCACTTGTCAAGCAAGCTGGTATAAAGTTATTTGAAGAACTGCCGGAACTAATTCGTCCCGGCGGAAATGCCTATACAACTCGTCGTTATGCGGCTTGTTTGCGGGATCTAGATTATTACTTGCGCTACGCTACTTATGCGCTGGTTGCTGGCAACACAAATGTGTTAGATGAGCGAGTGCTACAAGGTCTGCGGGAAACTTACAATTCTTTAGGAGTACCTATCGGGCCGACGGTTCGCGGCGTGCAGATACTCAAGGATTTAGCGAAGGATCAAGTGGCAGCAGCAGGTGTGGCTAATGCTGCTTTTGTGGATGAACCATTCGATCACATCACACGCGAGTTAAGTGAGATCGATATTTAGATTTTAGGGCAGGCTTTTCGGGCTACCCCAGAAAAATTATAAATAGCGATCGCTCTCCCTAATTAAAGTGCGATCGCTTTTTTCTGAACCCTCAATTTGCTGTTTAAAATTGACGTTGAGTTTGTCTCCAGTGAGTGACCTGCAAGAAGCAGTCGGACAGTATGAAATATATCGCACTGTGCTTAAAGAATTAGAGCCAAAACGCCAGCTTTATTTAGCAGTTCCCAAACGAGTTGACGAAGGTATCTTTTCCGAACGCTTTGGTCAGCTAATTCTTAATAGCATAGGAATCAAACTAATTGTCTTTGACGAGCAACTAGAGAGGATTATCAAATGGATAAGCTAACTCACTATCGTGAAATTCTTCGTCAGTTGATATTTGAATATGCTGGGCACAAACCTGCAAATGGTCAAATTGAGACGGAAGCTGTCATTGACTTAGAGCGAGACCATTATGAAGTGTTACACGTCGGTTGGGATGGAGTGCGGCGCATACATGGTTCGGTGGTACATATAGATATTATTAATAATAAAGTTTGGATTCAATATGATGGTACTTCCCAGCCAGTAGCAGAGGCATTATTGGAAGCTGGTATCCCGCGTGAAGATATTGTTTTGGGTTTCCATCCAGCCGAACTACGGCAATATACGGGTTTTGCTGTATCTTAATTGTTTTTAGTTGTCAGGACTTACGCACAGATAATGGAAAATCGAACCGAAAAAAGAAGCAAGAAGTTAAAGCGATATCTATGATGGGCTACGCCTACGCAATTCTCAGAACTCCAAGCAATAAAAACAATAACATAGCTGTTAACACTCAACAACCATGCTATTGTTTTGATTTATAACTTGGTTAGAAAATTCAGTTGTTCCTATACTTTAAGTTTTCTAAAGTAGGAATTATCTAGGATTAAGGTGGCGTCTAGTTCCCCATCCTGGATTGACGATGTTGGCTAAATCTTCTTCTGACAATTTGTCGATTTCTCTGTCTAGTTCTTCAGGGGTGAATTCATAGCCACGTTCGTGAGCAATCTTGATAAAAGCTTCGGGATTAGCTGTTGCTTTGAGCTTCTCTTGTAATGCTTGATCTCGCTTGACGGCTTCAAAAAGTCGGGCAGCATTTTGCTGTGTCATGTTAGCCCATCTCCTGTTTTAAATATCAGGTTTGAATTGAATGCAGTAATTTGATTCCTGCGCCTTCACTAAATTTTGTAAAGAACTTTCCAATTCAGCATATTAAGTTTCATCTTAGAAACAAAAAACAAAAATGTGTTGATTTTGACAAAAAAATATAACTTTTAGGCTAAAATTTAACATCTTATTTATAAAATTCAGTCCTCAGACAGTAGCAGTATTTACCAGGACTTGTAAAGTTTGGGATTTGGCGAAAAGTATTGGATTGTCCAAATCCAGATCCGCAACTTCTTTAAGAAGTCGCGGATCTAAGTTTTCATCAATGATTTAAAATTGCTATGGAAGTTGCCGATGTTTGAGGCGGTGATTATGGAAGAATTATTAACTTTGAAAAACTTGCTTTTTCAAGGCGATATTCAAGCAGCTTTGCTGATAGTGGAAGAATTAGAGGAAATGAGCCGAAATGACATCATCAAGACGATTCGTAGTTATGCAGTGATTCTCTTGTTACATCTAATTAAACAACAAGCTGAAAATCGCACGACTCGCTCTTGGGAAGTTTCGATTCGGAATTCAATTCGGTAAATTCAGCGAGAAAATAAGCGGCGTCAAGCTGGTGGTTATTATCTCACACAAGAAGAATTAGGAGAAACTTTAGAAGAAGCTTATTTAAATGCCATTGATGAGGCTTCTCTAGAAGTGGAAGAAGGACGTTATGAAGTCGAAGAGTTAGAAAAGCTGATTAATAGTAAAGAAATTATTAATCGTGCTTTAAGCTTAATATTACCAGAATAATCAAGTTATAATAATTAGCAATTTGTATTTTAGATTTGGCACCCAATCCCTAATCCCCAGCGATGCACTGAAGCTCAACGAAGTGTCCCCAGTCCCCTTTACTTTGGTGTCAATTGGTTAAACAACGACTCGATACATTATTAGTAGATTTAAATTTATGTGCTTCTCGCGCTTTGGCACAGAGATTAATTCAGGCGGGGGAAGTTACTGTTAATCAGCAGATAGTTGATAAACCTGGTACGGAAGTTGATATTACGGCTCAAATAAATATTAAAGAGCGATCGCCTTTTGTTTCTAGAGGTGGTGAAAAACTCTCCAAAGCTTTGACATTGTTTGCCATTCCCGTGGCTGGTCGCGTTTGTTTAGATGGTGGAATTTCTACGGGTGGCTTTACTGATTGTTTACTGCAAACTGGGGCGAAACTAGTTTACGGTATTGATGTCGGTTACGGGCAAGTTGACTGGCTCTTGAGAAATGATTCGCGGGTAATTTTGCGCGAACGCACCAATTTACGACAGCTACGGCCAAATGATTTGTATGGCGAAAATGACCCGATTCCTGATTTGGCTGTGGTGGATGTGTCGTTTATTTCCTTAACTAAAATTCTGCCTGCTTTATGGGAGCTAACTCAACCTAACCGAGAAGCTGTATTGTTAGTTAAGCCACAGTTTGAAGTCGGTAAATCTCGTGTGGGAAAAAAAGGAGTTGTGCGCGATCCTAACGACCAAGCTGACGCTATTTTCCAAGTTTTGCAAGCGGCTCAAGAATTAGGATGGAAATACAAAGGCTTAACTTGGTCGCCGATTACTGGCCCGGCTGGAAATATCGAATTTCTTTTATGGTTGGGGATGGAAAGTGAAACATCACCGCCTGATTTAGAGGCGATTAAGAACGTCGCGCAATCAGCAACAATTGATTTGCGGAAATCTTAAGAAAGTATTCAGAATAAATTGAAAACCACTAAATCTTGGCTGCGGAATGCTGTGCGAAAGATTTAGTGGCGACTTAAACGCAATACACTTAGGTTAAGGTTTATTGACAAAGAAAACTGAATATTTTAGACGCGATTCATCGCGTCTCTACATGAATTATTTGTTACTAAACGTCGTAGATTAGACACTCTACGGAATCAGGATGGCGATCGCAATAGTTATCCAAAGAGGTTTTGTTTTGTTTTGCTTGATGTTGATGAGATTTTTCAGCTTGCAATTCTTCAACGATATCCCAAGCTACGGCACAATTAGCAGAATCAGTGCCATTTAACTCACAGGTTGTACGAGCTTCACTAATGGCTTCTAAAATCGTTTGCTCAAGAGTTGTAGCCACAGTAGCTTGATTTACGTTTAAGGTTGTTGTCATGTCGCTTTCACCTTATATTTTCAGAGATATAAATCAACGGCAGAGATTCTAATGACCTTAGAAAGCTCAATATTTACAGTTTAGATACGCTTGCCAAAATCAAGTGGTGTAAACACCGTCATCTTTTTAGCAAACTTGAGTGGGGTTTACCCTCTGGCGATCTTTGCTAGAAAAAGCTATGGGATTTTCTGTCTATACCAATTTGAAATCAAAATGCGACAGATGTCTGGGTAGGGGCGTACAGCTGTACGCCCCTACAGCCGAATCATGTGTTGCAAATATTTTTGAAAATGGTATTAGTGCAGTCACTAGCAAAGATAGTCATGTTCTCAATCTTGCATGGGGATCGGGAATTGAGTATCGATTGTCAGAAGAGTTTGATAGAAGTTGATAAACGCTTATAAAGGGCAACAAATGAGAAACAATTATTATTTATTCTCAATACTTTATGCCTAATTCTTGTTGCAAACGATACAGAATTGTGTTTTGGTCAACTTGAGAGAGAATTTCTTGAATGACGCTGCTAGCGCCCAACTGTCCCCAGGTACAGCCTTTTTCGAGATAGACTTGAGCTGCTTTGCCAACGGAGTATGCACCATAACCGGCGATACCAGCTTGGGCGATCGCACTGCCAGCAAAGGCTGTAATATTTGTGGGATTATCACCACTGGCGATCGCCGCTGTACTCTTGCCCAAACCCAACAGCAAGCTACTACCTAATTCTCCCAAAAGTAAGCCACCAGAACTCAATAAAATCGTTTTGAGAATTTTCCCTGCTTCATAACTAGTCATTGGTAAGCCATACAAGCGTGCTAAAGCGCGAATTAAAGCCAAATCGGCAACAGTTCCGCCAAGGATATCTAAAAAGGCGATGGGATTTAAAGCTACTGCCAAAGCTTTGTATTTGGTAAATTGCCAGATGATGTCTTCGGCTTCTTGTTGGCGTAAGTCGATGGTTTTTTGGGCGATGGACTCTTCTGCGTCTCGTGCTTGGATGAGTGCATTTAAAGCTAAAAGCGATCGGCCTTCGCGATTGAGAATGTTCAAAATTGTCTGCTTGAGTTCGTTTACTTGGGGTGGTGGTGTCTCCCATTCATAGGTGACGCGGCCATCAGGCCATTCAACTCGCACTTCCATTGGTGCTGGTTCCGCCGCCACCATGACAATTTCATCGGGTAGTAGGGGTTTTGCCGGGGAATGTCCTGCACCCAATTGTTGCAAATTTTCGTAAATTGCGTCCTTGTCTGTATCTGGATACAGGTCTATTTTGTTGAACACCAAAATCAAAGGTTTTTGCGATCGCCTTAATTCCAGCAATGCTTGATACTCAGTGCGAGTGATATCGCCAGACACGACAAACAAAATCAAATCGGCTTGACGCACAACTTCTCGTGCCATGTCTGCCCGTGACTCACCCTCAATTTCATCTAATCCTGGTGTATCAATTAACTCCACTAATACTTTATTTCCTGGTTGCCAGCGTACCGAACGAGGCCATTGGGTGACACCATTCAAGGGGCCAGTTTGGAGAATCTTGTCTCCTATCAAAGCATTTAAAACTGCTGACTTACCACGACTCACCAAACCAAAGGCGGCAATTCTAATAACGTTAGAGTCTAGTTTGTTGAGTGTGGAGTTAAGACTTTCTAATTCTGGTTTCAGTAAACCTGCCAATTCTAGGTTAGATGAAAGCTGTCCTGATTTACGAAGATATCCATACCAAGATAGCGCCTGTCTGAGACTAGCGCGGGCACGGTTTAAGTGAGTTTCTTGCAGGTTACGCGAACTCGACATATTATCAATACTTCAGCCTTCACTCTCTAATGCTCTTTTAATGCTCAATTACTCTACTTTCACCCTTTGAGCATGGTTTTTTGATATATTTTCATACTCAGCATTCATACTCAACTGATGCTCGCCCTCCAATGAAGGAAGAGAGTAAAAGGCTATATCTATCCTAATATCTCTAAAGTTCTTAGAGTAACACTCCAATAGATACACATTAGTTGGTTTTTACAAAAATAACTAGGTAGACATAATTAAATGTAAAAGACAAAAGTTTAAAATCCCGATAAAAACTGGCTTTTTCCTTCTGCCTCCTGCCTCCTGCCTTCTACTTAGTACTAAGTTTTTTGCACAAGCAATCTAGCCATTCCCAAATCAAATCTAGATTTGGGAATACTAAATTTGGTGTTGAAGATTTGGCATTTATGATTAACATTCCTGGATATGACCTGAGCGAAAAACTTTATGATGGTTCCAGAACGCTAGTTTATCGGGCTGTTAGAGAGATTGATTCATTACCAGTGGTTATTAAGCTGCTGAAGAATCCTTATCCGAGTTTTAGCGAACTTGTACAATTTCGCAATCAATATACCATCGCCAAAAATCTCAACTATCCCGGAATCATCCAAACCTATAGCCTCGAACCTTACCAAAATGGCTATATGTTAGTGATGGAAGACTGTGAGGGAATTTCCCTTAAAGATTATTTTACCAATCATCATGTCGTATCTTTAGATGAATTTTTAGAAATTGCGATCGCTCTGTGTAACACTTTAGATATACTCTACCGCGAACGGATTATTCATAAAGATATTAAACCCAGCAATATATTAATTAATCCCGAAACTAAACAAGTTAAATTAATTGACTTTAGCATTGCATCACTACTAGCAAGAGAAACTCAAGCTCTCGTCAATGCCAATGTTTTAGAAGGAACCCTTAGTTATATTTCTCCAGAACAGACAGGCAGAATGAATCGCGGGATTGATTACCGGACTGATTTTTACTCTTTGGGTGTAACTTTTTACGAATTACTTATAGGAGAATTACCATTTCCATCGAAGGACGCAATGGAATTGTTGCATTCTCATATTGCCAAAATGCCGATTGCGTTAGCCAATAAAAAAGAGATTCCGCAGGTAATTTCAGATATCGTCATGAAATTGATGGCGAAGAATGCCGAAGAGAGATATCAAAGTGCTTTGGGATTGAGATTTGATTTAGAAAATTGTCTACAGCAGCTAAGAGAAACGGGTTCGATAGAGAGTTTTGAAATTGCACAGAGGGATGTGTGCGATCGCTTCATCATCCCTGATAAACTTTATGGCAGAGAAACCGAAGTATCAAGCCTCCTGCAAGCATTTGAGCGAGTCAGCCTTGGTGCAACAGAAATGATGCTGGTAGCTGGGTTTTCCGGCATTGGAAAAACCGCAGTCGTCAACGAAGTCCATAAACCAATTGTTCGGCAACGCGGTTATTTCATCAAGGGTAAATTTGACCAATTTCAAAGGAATATTCCCTTTAGTGCCTTCGTGCAAGCATTCCGCGATTTAATGGGACAATTGTTAACAGAAAGCGATGCCCAGATTCAGCAATGGAAAGACAAAATATTAGATGCTGTTGGAGAAAATGGACGGGTAATCATTGAAGTCATACCAGAACTAGAAATCATTATTGGTCAACAACCACCTGCCATAGAGTTATCAGGAATGGCAGCACAAAATCGATTTAATTTATTGTTTAAAAATTTTACTCAAGTCTTTGCCAGTGCCGAACATCCGTTAGTAATATTTTTAGATGATTTGCAATGGGCGGATTCGGCATCACTAAATTTAATGCAACTATTAATGGTTGATGCAGGTCATCTTTTTATTATTGGTGCATATCGTGATAACGAAGTCCACACAGCACATCCATTAATATTGGCTTTAAATGAAATTACCAAATCACAAGCAACGATTAATACGATTACTTTAGCACCATTGAGTCAAGTACAAGTAAATAATTTAGTTGCTGATACCCTAAAATGTAAAGAAGATTTGGCATGGAATCTTTCTGTATTGATTTATCAGAAAACCAAAGGTAATCCGTTTTTTGCAACCCAGTTTCTCAAAGCACTGCATCAAGAAAATCTCATTCAATTTGATATTGAGTTAGGCTGTTGGCAATTTGACATTGCACAAGTGACTACTCTAGCAGTTACAGATGATGTTGTTGCCTTTATGGCATTGCAATTACGAAAACTACCGCCATCAACTCAACAGGTATTGCAGTTAGGTGCTTGTATTGGCAATCAGTTTGATTTAGAAACTTTAGCTATTGTTTCGGAACACTCACAAATTGAAACGGCTGCTAGTTTGTGGAAAGCACTACAAGAAGGGTTGATTTTACCAATTGGTGATATTTATAAGTTTTATCAACAAGAGTCATTAGTCATCCTTTCTCTGCGAGACGCTACGCGAACGGCTCCGCTCAGGGCGAGTGGCGATCGGTCATTAGAAAAGAGCAAAAAAACGACAAGTGACCAAGAAAAAATGGCAGTTACATATAAATTTATACACGATCGCGTCCAGCAAGCTGCCTACTCTCTGATTCCTGACGACCAAAAGCAAGCCACTCATCTCAAAATTGGGCAATTGCTGTTGCAAAATACTGCACCTGAAGCTGTAGAACTCAATGTTTTTGATATTGTTAATCAGTTGAACAATGGAATTGCTCTAATCGATAGAATCCCTGAGCGATATGAGTTAGCTCAATTGAATCTGATTGCTGGCAAAAAAGCAAAAGTTTCCACAGCTTATAAGGCAGCCATTAAATACTGCGCCATCGGCATGGAAATGCTTCCCCAAGATAGCTGGCAGACTGCCTACGACCTCACATTTAAGCTTTATCGGGAATGTGCAGAGTGCGAATACATTACAGGAAGCTTTGACGAGGCAGAACGACTTTTTCATCAGGCATTACAGTACGCAGAGAATAAATTCGATCTAGCAGAGATTTATGGGCAGCAGCTAGCCCTAAGATCCAATCAGGGAGTGAATCTACCCGCAGCTTATGAGGCTGCACTGAGCGCCTTGAGTGTTATGGGCATGAGCATTCCGGCAACCGAAGAAGGCCAGCAAGCGCTGATTGCCACCACACTCCAGGAGATCCATGCCAAATTGGAAACTGTGCAACCCGCAGATGTATTCGATTTGCCTGGGATGACCGATCCGGCGAAAAAAGTATGTATGTCAATTCTCCCCAATCTCTGGGGAGCTGCTTATGTCGGTGGCAATCAAGCGCTGACAATTTTGAGCATCCTATTAATGGTTCATACTTCATTAACCTATGGCAATGCCGAAAGTTCGGGCTGTGCTTACTGTTTGTATGGGATGATGCTCACGATTCAGGGAGACTATCGCAGTGCTTACGAATTTGGGGCGTTGGGGCGAAAGCTCGATCGCCAATTCAATAGCACCAAATTCATTCCCAAAACCAATAACGTTTTTGGTCATACAATCAATCCTTACAATAGACCGCTGGTGGAAAACCTAGCAGTTTACCAACAATCTCTTCAGGCCAGTTATGAAATAGGTGACATTGGATTTGGTATCTGGGCAGTAATATGTCTGATTTGGACAATGCTGTTGAAGGGCGATTACTTATCAGAGGTGTATGCCGAAACCGAGAAATACTTGAACTATGTGCAACAAGTAAATAACGTCAATATGACGCATACATTTTACCTACAGCAGCAATTTCTTTTGCACCTGGAAGGTTTGTTGGCAGAACCCGATTTACTGGTTAATCAGAGCGATCGCCACATTCTCTGCCTTGATATTTGGCAAAAGAATAATTTTGAAGCTGGTATCAATTGGTATTGCTTCTTGAAAATCCAGCTATTGTACTTGTACGGTCGCTATGCCGATGCCGTGGAAGTTGCTGCTATTGCTGAAAAAACCCTGGCTTCTAATCTTGGTCTGTTTCCCATCATTCTATTTCACTTCTATTATCCGCTTAGTTTAGCCGGACTTTATCCCCAAGCAACACCAGAGAATCAACAGCACTACTGGGATGTAATGCAGCAGCACCGGCAGCTGCTAGAAAGATGGACACAGACCTGTCCAGAGAATTTTTTGCATCAATCGCTGTTGGTTGCGGCTGAAATGGCCAGAGTTTCTGGTAATTATGCAGATGCGATCGCCTGTTACGATGCCGCCATTACCGCAGCCAAAGAAAATCACTTCACCCAAATTGCAGCACTCGCCAACGAACTAGCAGCAAAGTTTTACCTGGAATGGGGTAAGGATCGGATTGCTCAAGAGTATATTACTCAAGCCTACTACGCCTATGCTCGCTGGGGTGCAAAAGCCAAAGTCACTGACTTAGAAAGACGCTATCCCCAACTACTCGCGCCGATATTACAGCAAATCCGTTCTCCCCTTTCCATTAACGAAACCATCTTCGCCTTAGGAACTGTTACATCCACCAGTTCCCCCACATCTAGCAGCAGTGTCTCACATATCCTAGATTTAAAAGCTATTCTCAAAGCTTCCCAAACTATTTCCGGTGAAATCGAACTTCAAAAACTGCTGTCATCGTTGCTTTCTATCGTCATCGAAGATGCAGGGGCTGATAAATGCGTGTTAATGCTGTTGCGAGACAATCGCTTGCTAATTAAAGGCTCAATTATCCAGGGAACACAGCCCGTCGTGTTCCAGCGGCTTCCCATTGAAGACAGCCAGGAAATTCCCTTGAAGCTAATTTACAAAGTCAAGCACAACAAACAGACTGTTGTTTTGGTGGATGTGACGGCAGATCCCACCTTAGTCAACGACCCGTATATTGTTCGTCAGCAGCCTAAGAGTATTTTGTGCAGTCCGATTTTGCATCAAGGGAAATTGATGGGCATTTTTTATCTAGAAAATAATTTAGCAACGGGAGCGTTTACCAGCGATCGCGTTGAACTATTGAATTTAATTTGCACCCAAGCCGCCATTTCCCTAGAAAATGCCCGACTTTACGAACGTTCTCAGGAATATTCTCAACAGTTAGAGCGATCGCTTGCCGAATTGAGTGCGAGTAACTCTCGCTTTGAGAAACTTGTAGATAATGTTCCTGGGGTTGTTTATCAGTACCAGATATCTGCTGATGGTGCAATGTCTCTAACTTATATGAGTAGAGAATGTTATGAACTATACGAAATCACAGCCGAAGAAGCGATCGCTAATGTGCAGTTGCTCTTGGAAGTAATGCATCCAGATGATGCCGCAAGTTACCAGCAGTCTGTCATTAACTCAATGCAAACCCTAACTCCTTTTGAGTGGTCGGGGCGAATTATTACACCATCTGGGATTATTAAATGGATTCACGCCCAAGCTCGAATCGAACAAAAAGCAGATGGAACTGTAGTTTGGGATGGATTCTTGTTAGATATTAGCGAAACCAAACAAGCTGAGAAACAACTGCGAACATCCCAGCAAAGACTCCAGCTACTAGTTCAACAAACTCCACTAGCAGTTATCGAGTGGGATAACAATTTTCAGGTTACTGACTGGAACCCAGCAGCAGAACGAATGTTTGGCTACACTAAACAGGAGGCTTTGGGCCATCATTTCCAATTCATCGTTCCTCAAACGATTCAAGCACAATTAGAGGAAGTTAGCGGCGATATCATAGCGCAGAAGGGCGGTAATTACAACATTAATGAGAATGTCACAAAGGACGGGAAAATTATTATTTGTGCTTGGTATAACAGTCCGCTTGTGACTGCGGATGGCGAGATAATTGGAGTTGCTTCCCTGGCAGATGATATGACCGATGTCTACGAAGAGCTTCGTTTACGCAAACTTGCCGAAGCCCAACTTCAACAAAAAGCCCAAGAGCTAGAAACTGCTTTACAAAACCTGCAACAAGCACAACTAAAAATGATCCAAAGCGAAAAAATGTCTGCTTTAGGAAACTTAGTTGCTGGTGTAGCTCACGAAATGAATAATCCTTTGGGTTTTATTGCTGCCAGTATTAAACAAGCTAAACCCACTGTTGCTGATATTGTTGAACACTTAAAACTCTATCAAGAAAGTTTCCCTAACAAGAGCGACGAAATTATTGACCATGCCGAAGAAATTGACTTGGAATATAGTTTACAAGACATACCAAAAATGCTTGATTCCATGACAATAGCTTGCGATAGATTAAAAAATATTAGTACCAGTCTCCGTACTTTTTCTCGTGCTGATAAAGATTACAAAGTGACATTTAATATTCATGAAGGCATCGATAGCACAATTTTAATTTTGAAGCATCGCCTCAAAGCTAACGAACAACGTCCAGCAATTGAAGTTATTACAAAATATGGAAATTTACCGCAAGTTGAGTGTTTTCCTGGACAATTAAATCAGGTATTTATGAATATTTTAGCTAATGCCATCGATGCTTTAGAAGAATCAAATAGCGGACGCAGTTTTGAGGATATTAAAGCCAATCCCAACTGCATCGCAATTACCACTTCAGTGGAAAATAATTTTGTTAAAATTGCCATTGCTGATAATGGTCAGGGAATAAGTGAGTCAGTTAAACAAAAAATATTTGACCATCTATTTACTACGAAAGCTGTAGGAAAAGGGACGGGGTTAGGATTGGCGATCGCCCACCAAATTATAGTAGAAAAACACGGCGGTTCCCTCGAATGCAACTCCTCTCCCGGTGAAGGTACGGAATTTGCGATCTTAATTCCAATTCGATAATAAGGAGAGAAATTATCCGAAAAAAAATTGGCTTAGAACATGGGATTGTGTTCATTATCCCAACACTTGCGATCGCGCCAGTCTCTGCCACTATGTTCGCATTCAGATGCATCATCTATCCAAGGAATTGATGTAGAGTGATGAAAGTTTCCTACGGAAGTGGATAAATTAGTAGGTAATACAGACAATAATGGCACTAAGAAAGATAAAGTTATCAAAGTAAAAATCGGTAGAGCAATTAAATATCCAATGAGTATTATGTTATTTTTAGTTGCCAAAAAACTGTAGTTTTTATTTTTTTGAATAATTTTTAAGCTTGGTTTTGACCTTGAAAAAAGCATAATCCAACCCTGTTAATGCCAGTTTATATAAAAATCAATTTGATTTTTTCCAAGCTGACTCAGAGCTAGCCAGAACAGGTTTTAGCTCTCAGTATACTTAGCAAAATGCAAGTCAGATTTCTATATAATTCCGAATTTTTACGTAATAAGATTATTGGAGTTATATACTTGAATGTCAAAGGTGTAAATCGGGACTTCTTAGAAATTTTAATCTTTGGGCAGTAAAAAATATTTTTGATGAAAATATGCTGAAGTGGTGGCTCTCGTCCCTGGATAAATACTGAACTAGGACTTACGCACTGTACAAATGAATCATGGTGTGAATTACATGCATAGGTCGTTTCAGGCTTTTATTAATGATTATTCGATGGTAAATCGACCCTCGGTGTAGGGAACAGTGTTCATACGTGTCAACTTAAGCTCAAACGTTTATCCCACATGCGTTTTACCCCACCCCCAACCCCTCCCCAAGGCATCGGGGAGGGGCGGTTTTGGCTTTAGATAAAACCGGGGTGGGGTAACGCGGATCTTGATGGTAAGTGAAAGAACTGAATATCACATATTTATAAGGGTTTCACGTTAAGTTGACACCAATGAGCCTAGCGATCGCACTCCTCAAAAACCAAAATGCGATGTCTGACGACAAGGCGTTTCGCGCCTACGCCTGATTGCAGAAAACTGCACAATTGATAAATATTTGCTTGTCTGTCGTCCAACAGGCGTAGTTTTATTAGATACTCAAGTAATCCATATCAAACCGCCCCAATGACGAGAAAATACGAATTCAACAGGTGTTTGCAGTTCGCATTGGCAGGGTTGCTAGGCTGGCTAAGTATCAGTATCTTCACTCCTAAAACCCAAGCACAGCAAAGCAATATCGTACCTGATAACACACTTGGCAGGGAAATGGTGGCGATATCAACATCAAATCTACCTCTTTTACACTAAGCAATGATGCTTTGCTTAATACTGGTATTTTAGGACAGGGTAATGGTGGTAATATATCGATTCAAACATCAGATGCAGTTGAACTTTCTTATAGCTCAATAATTAGTGGCATTGGAACTGGGGGTATGGGTAATGGTGGAGAAATTAACATTACTGCCGGTTCACTTTCTTTAACAGATAGTTCGCAAATCCAATCCATCATAGAAGGTGTTGATGGTCAGCTACCAGGAGGACGGGGAAATGTAGGTAATATAAATATTAACGTCCAAGGTGATATCAGTTTTCGGAACTCAAGACTTGGAGAAACTAACGGAATTATTTCCGAAGTAGGTGAGGATGCAATAGGTAATGGTGCAAACGTTACTATCAATACCAACTCACTGGAAATAAACGACGGTTCGGAAATTCAAGGTAGCACTAGAGGAAAAGGTAATTCTGGTAATATTACCATTAATGCTCGTAATAATATTTCGTTATATGGTAATAACGGCGATGTTTTTAGCCGAATTATTAATTCTGTGCAATCAACTGCTGAAGGTAATGCAGGTAATATTCAAATCACCACAGGTACGCTAAAAGCTAGCAATGGAGCTTTTATTAGTAGTACTACAAATAGTAAAGGAAACGCTGGCAATATTAGCATTAATGCCTTTGATAATATAGCTTTTGATAGTGATAGTTATGTTACGAGTAGTGTGTACACGCTAGGGGTAGGTGATGGAGGAAATATTTACCTAAAAACTGGTTCACTATCGTTAACTGATGGCGGTCGAATATCAACAAATATATTAGGAAAAGGTAATGCCGGAAATATTACCGTTGAAGCTTCTGAGAATGTCAAACTAGATAACTTTGATTATGATGCGTTTAGCGGTTTATTAAGCAACTTAGAGATTGGAGGTGTAGGGAAAGCAGGAAACATTCAAGTTACAACTCCATCACTTTCTGTTATTAATGGTGCTATCATATCCAGCTATACTGCTGGGAACGGAAATGCAGGAGATATCACTATTAATGCCCGCGATAATGCGACATTTTCAGGTTTTGGAAGCACAATAAAATCCGGTAGTGGAGTCTCAAGTTTTGCTGGTTCTAACGCGGTAGGTAATGGTGGTAATATTCGCATCAATGCAGGTAATTTATTACTGAAAGATGGCGGCAGACTCAATGCTAGCAACGGCGGAGAAGGAAATGGAGGTAATATCTTTTTTGATGTTGGCAATACTATTGCTATTGATGGAGTTGCTGGTAATGGTTTATCTAGTAATGCTAATACAGAAGCATTCAATGGTAACGCCGGAAATATTCAAATTAAAACAGGCTCATTGTTTTTGACAAATGGTGGTAGGATATCTTCTTTACTTTCTGAAGGAAAGGGTAATGGTGGAAATATCACCATTAATGCTCGTGATACCGTCAAAATTGATGGTGTCTTAAAGGATGTAACTTATAATATTGACGATCGCACTGGCAAAATTGATATAAGTAGCGGTTTATTCAGTTCCTTGGTGTATGGTGAAGGCAAAGGAGGTGACATTGAAATTACAACAGGGTCACTTTCCATTAGCAACGGTGCATACATTTCTGGAGATACAGCTGGACAGGGAAATGGAGGCAATATCACCATCAACGCCCGCGATACAGTAACTCTTGATGGTGGGGAAAATGGTTTAGCTACTTACGTAGGCACTTCAACGCTAAAAAATAGCACAGGTAACGCTGGGAATATTGACATCAACGCAAGGGAATTATTTCTAAAAAATGGTGCTACAGTCAGCGCTTTTAGTAGTAGTTCAGGTAATGGTGGTAATATCTTTATCGATACACGCGATGCCGTTACCTTTGACGGAAGCAATGGTAAAAATGTGCCAAGTGGGGCATATATCTTTGCTGGTGGAAGCGGGAATGGTGGAAATATTCAGGTTAAAACAGGGACGCTAACGTTAACCAACGGTGGAGTAGTCAATGCTAGTACTACTTCTAAAGGCGATGGAGGTAATATTACCATTGATGTACGCGATCGCATTTTTATTGACGGTGTTAGCGCCACAGGTTTTGCTAGCGGTCTTTTTAGTACAGTCAATCGAGACGCTGTAGGCAATGCAGGTAATATTAACCTGACAACAGATTTTTTATTTTTAAATCGTGGGGGAATCAGTTCAAGTAGCTTTGGGCAAGGGAAAGCCGGAGATATTAATATTAATTCTGTTTTTACAACACTTGATAAACAAGCATTTATTGGAGCAATAACTAACTCTGGTGATGGTGGAAATATCAATTTAACTGCCAGCGATCGCTTATTATTACGTAACGGTAGCCAAATTTCGACCACCGCAGGTACAGCGCAATCAGGTGGTGATGGTGGTAACATCAATATCGATTCAAGATTTATCGTTGCCGTCTTTGAAGAAAACAGTGACATCACAGCCAATGCCTTCACAGGAACAGGTGGCAAAGTCGAAATCAATTCTCAAGGTATCTTCGGTATCGAGTCGCGGACAAAACCAACCGAAAAAAGTGACATCACCGCCAGTTCAGAACTTGGCGTTTCAGGTGTTATCAACATTAACGCACCTGATACCAGTTCCATTCAAAACGGCTTTACTGAATTATTGCCATTCATTGACACCAACGCACTTATCGCCAATAGTTGTATTTCACGCGGCATCAAGCGACAACAAAACTCTTTTACTATCACAGGTTCTGGTGGTTTTTCCACTAGTCGTCCTGGTGTTTTGGTTTCTAACTACACAACTGGAGAAGTGAGAGGTGTCGAAACTACATCCCCTCCCTGGAAGAAAGGCGACCAAATCATTGAACCGCAAGGATTATATCGAACCGACAATGGGCAGTTGCTATTGAGTCGGGAATGTTCTAAATGAACGATTATGTATAGCAATCCTATTTGAGTTGCAAACCTTGAGAGGCTCAGATCCCCGACTTTTTGTAGAGACGTTGCATTGCAACGTCTCTACATCTGGATTCATACCGCAATTCAGCAACGCCGAAAATTTTGTTCGTTCAACCTCTGCGAACGGCAATTGTATAACTCGATCGCTGTGTAGCTTCTCGCTGACTTTTAACCAATCGAAAGTCATTATCTATATATAAATGTTCTAGAAAAGAAGTAGCTAAGTAGGCTTTTTCAAACTTTTTGACAGTATTTCTGTCCATATCTTCTAATTCGAGTTCTTGCTGTAAATCTATCTTTGAAGATGCTTTTTTCAATTTAGATTCGACATTTTTTGTAAACCACTTATCTGCATCCTCAATTGTTAACGGAACTTCTCTATTCGCCAAAGTCTGAAATATGCCAACATTTTTGATATTCCATTGCTCATTTTCAACTGAATACTGTTGCAATATCATTAAGTCATAAGCTGGTAGTTTTGATGCAAATTTTCGCCAAAAACCAGACTGATGTCCTGGTGCATAACGAGCGATATTTGCATAGTATCCATCATTATGAAAAATTTGGTAAGACTGCTCGTGTATCCTACCAGGTAAAATATCTTGAAAAGGAATAGTAGACCATATCGGTATCCAGACTCCGATGGCGATCGCCACTTGTTCTGCAACTTTCGGAAACGGGTTACGCTGACTCAATTCTGCACAATATGGCGCTAATTCGTTTTTATAAAATTCTACTTTGGCTTTTAATGGGTCTAAATCTCGGCCTTTAACAATTTCTATAATATTATTTTTAATTTCTACCGTACTCCAAGATGTTAATTTTTTGGAAGTTGTAATATTTTCCATTACAGCACATCCTTGGAGAATTTCCAAATAATATAAAACAAAAAGATAAGCTAACACAAAGATAGGGAGATGGGAAGAATTCCTGACTCTTTTACAGACGCGATTAATCGCGTCTGTACCACTCCCAATCCCCTATCCCCTTTTTGAATCACCAATTACCACCAAACTCGATTTCCATTTTCGTCAACTCGCGCTTCACGAATTACGTCGGAAATTTCTTCAGCATCTTTAACATGGTGGAGCGCTTTCTTTTCGCCGTTGGGTTCATCAACAACAAAGTAAGTCGGGACTGTAATATGGTCTCCTGTAATGTCTGGTGAATCTACAGCAACCTGTTGAGCCTTTTCTTCAACTGATTGAGACTCATCAATTTTATCTCCAGGATTTGCAGTTAAGTTTCTTTCTTTTGCAGTCGGTTCTTCGCGAGAATGCCAATCTTCGCTCACTGGTTGATTAATTTGATTTTCTTGTTTATTATCACTCATGGCTTTTTCAGGTACTAATAAATGTGCTACTAGTAAGACTGTAGGAAATTAAAGCCATAAATAGTTCTTTCTCTAGAAAGAGTTTAAGAAGAAATTTGAAAAGTACATGTCTTTAGTTAGATATTAGTTCAGAGGTTATTTATAAACCTCTGACTTGAGAAATAACTAATTTACTTCTTAGGATTAAAGGGCGTATATTTTCCCCCCAATGCTTCTACGATGGTACGGGTATTTGCCTCCATCATCTTGATGTAGGAATCTCCATCACTTCCTTTGGCACCAATTGAATCAGAATAAAGTTGATTTGGTGCTAATTTCACTCCTGCTTCTTGGGCAACGGTTTTAATTAAAGCTGGATTGATTGTAGTTTCAGCGAAAATTGCGGGAACGCCGATTTTTTTAACTGACTCTACCAACCGCTTAACTGTTTGTGCGCTTGGCTGTTCTTCGGTACTGATGCCTATTAAAGTACCTGCGATCGCAATTCCATAAGCACGTCCATAATATTGGAATGCATCGTGAGTTGTGATCAACCTGCGCTTGTCTGGTGGGATAGTTTGAATCTGTTGATTAATCCAGCTATGCAACTGTTTCAATTCATTAGTTAATTCCAATGCATTTTTAGTCAATTCTTCTTTATCTTCAGGCGATAATTCAATCAAAGCATCTCGAATGGCATTCGTCATAGCGATCGCATTTTCCGCACTACCCCAAACATGAGGATCTGGCACGACTTCGCCTTTGCCTTTCTCTAACTGCAAAGATTTAACAGCTTCCCCCACCGCTAACTTCCGTGCCTTTTCACCGGAAGCATTCATTAACTTAATCAATCCCGGTTCTAGGTTGTAGCCGTTATATAAAATTAAATCCGCTCGTTCCAAAACCCTAGTGTCTGCCGGTACTGGTTCGTAAACATGTGGATCGGCACCTGGTTTGAGGATTCCACTTACTTGAATTTCGTCTCCTCCAACCTCTTGTGCCAAATCAGCAATGATAGTGCTAGTCGCAACCACTCGTGGCTGACTCTCTCCCTTGGCAGTGTCGCGGTTAGAGCCTTTCTCGGTACAACTAAATAAAGCCAAAGGCACAAGCATTCCCAGACAAATCCGCAAAATAATTTTTCTCTTGTTCGTGTTGCTAATCACCTTGCTGTCAAGGTTACTGCCTTCTATCTGTGGTATTAGTTTCATTTATCTCGGATATTACATCTATTTATAGATTTTTTCATATTTCTCTCATTTTTATAGTAAGCTCAAGAAATGAATATTTGAAAGCAGTTATGAAAAATGTTCCTTTTACAGCTAAATTTCCTTTCTTTCCAGTAAATACACCAGAATTATCAGCAAAAAGTATCAAGGCTTCTGATATGAGTTTCACAGCAGCAATTAACATCGCCCATGTAGGGGTACATTACCGCACGCAAGAAGCCTTAAGAGACGTTAACTGTATTGTCAAACCAGGAAGACTGACGGGTATTTTTGGCCCCAACGGTGCAGGCAAAAGTACGTTGATGAAGTCAATGTTGGGCTTAGTTCCAGTAACTAGCGGCACAGTGCTATATCAGGGTAAACCCTTAATGCAACAATTAGATCGAGTTGCATACGTACCACAGCGTAGCCAAATTGACTGGACTTATCCCGCCACCGTTTGGGATGTAGTGATGATGGGAAGGGTGAAGAAAACAGGATGGTTGCGTAGCTTCTCATCAGTTAGTCGCCAGGTAGCTAAAAATGCCCTGCAAAGAGTTGGCATGATTGATTATTGCGATCGCCCCATCGGACAATTATCAGGAGGACAGCAACAACGGGTATTTTTAGCTCGTGCTTTAACCCAGCAAGCAGAAATTTTCTGTTTTGATGAACCTTTGGTAGGCATCGATCAAAAAACGCAATCAGTAATTTTTGAAGTTTTTCACGAACTCGCTGCCGACAACAAAATTGTGCTAGTAGTCAACCACGATTTAGGGGAATCAATCGCCCATTTTGATGATTTAATATTACTAAATCGTGAATTAGTCGCCACAGGTTCGCGCCAACAAGTACTCACAGAACAAAATCTTAATCTTGCCTATGGTGGGAAAGTGATGTATTTTTCTGATGCGGCATAGTTGGGGAGATGGGGACAAGGGAGACAAGGAGAAAAATTTATGACCAATGACTAATGACTAATGACTAATGACTAATGACTAATGACTAGTGACTAGTGACAAAATATGTTAGAAGCGTTAATTGAGCCGTTAAGCTCTGGCTTTATGCAGCGGGCGCTGGCGATCGCGATTTTAGTTGGTTTGTTGTGTGCGGTGGTTGGTAGTTATTTGATGGTGCAGCGATTGGCATTGTTGGGTGATGCAATCAGTCATTCAGTTTTGCCAGGACTAGCGATCGCTTTTATGTTGGGAGCAAATATATATATCGGTGCGTTTATTGCCGGAGTTGTGAGTACAATGGCCATCGCCTGGATTAGAGTGCGATCGCCAATCAAAGAAGATGCGGCAATGGGCATAGTTTTTTCGGCGTTCTTTGCCCTTGGTATCACTTTAATTACTGTTATTCAAAAAGATAACAAAATCGACCTGAATCACTTTTTATTCGGTAATATTCTCAGCGTTACTATTGATGAAGTGCGCCACACTGCTATTATCGCTGCTATTGTTTTAACAGTAGTTTTTTTGATATACAAAGAGCTTTTATTTTACACCTTTGACCCATTAGGCGCTCAAGCCGCAGGTTTGCCAGTCAATTTGCTTAATTTTGGATTGATGATATTGATTGCTTTAACAATTGTCGCTAGCATGACAACTGTAGGCGTAATTTTAGTACTTTCACTTTTGATTACACCAGGAGCCACCGCTTATTTACTAGTGAAACGTCTCAATCAAGTAATGATTTTAGGTGCGGTAATTGGCATAATTTCTAGTATTAGCGGTATGTATCTCAGCTACTATTATAATTTGCCTTCTGGGCCAGCAATTGTTTTAGTAGTTTCGGGATTATTTTTATTAGCGTTATTATTTAGTCCCAAACATGGGGTTTTGATACCAAGCGGGAATAAAAAATAGATTTTTCCTATTGGTTATACAACCCATAAGATGATTTAACAGCCCATTGTTCGCCAGTTCTTTCCAAATAAAGCAAATCCCCACACTGGGGCGGCCCCGCTGGACAATGGGCAGTTATTTGAATTAATGCTTGTGAAAAATCTAAAGACAATCCTGGTCGAGTCAAAGTATGTATAATAGACCATCTATAATCGTAGCCATTTAAAATTTTATCGGACTCTTCCTCGGAAATCAGAGTGATTTGAGGATTTGTCAGAAATTGAGTTAATAAGCAAGGTTGATTGTTGATTGAAATCCAATCGTTGTAAGTCTCTTTTTGAAGATTGGGGAAACCTACAATTCTAATTCCATGAATAAAGATTTCTGGAATTCGCAGAAATTCCCAAGAAATATCTGGCTTCAAAGAAGTTTGAGTTATCAAATAACTATTAGACATTTCAACTAAGAAATCTTCTTTTCTCATTGAATGTTTGATGACAGCAGACAAAACTTGTGATTCGTAGGGCGATCGCATATTCTAGCTACTATAGATAAAATCTAGTTATAACATGCAAATAAAGCAAAGCAATCCACAAGTAAAGTTGATTGCAGTTCAAACAACCTTACTAATTGCCATTTACAGCCTACCCTTTTGGCTATGCTTAAGTTTATCAATTATAATTTTTCGGAATAATTTTGTTGGTTTTTGGTTAAAAGCACCCGGTTACTATCCATTTAGCTTTTCTATAGCTCTGTTTGTAGCTTTATCTTGTAGTACAGTTAGTTTATGGACTATGAGGAAAAACCAACAAGATTTTCATCTATTATTTGTAATATTATCTATATTTTTTGGCTGTATTCTGAATATATTATTATATATTTTACATATTCCTTTTCCTCTTAATATTTTATTGTTTTTTGTTTTATTTTTAATAGGTATTGTCCAAAACCCTATTTTGACAATATTTATTACAATTATTAGTATATTCTATAGTTTTTTAATAGCAATTCCTTTAATATTTATTTATTTGTCATGTTTATATACCCAAGCTCCTCAAAATAAGCCGCGTTCTATTCGTAGACGAATTATATATATAATTCCTTTATTAGCTGTGATTATAGTTCCATATACCATTGCAGCTACGATTAAGCTTACACCAGGATTAATTTTACCAATTGAATTTCGTAATACTGTCGGGCTGAATCAGTTTGGTTGGTCTTATAAAAATATAATCAATGAAATTCAAAAATGCGAACAACTAGAAGACTATATTGGCGGTAAAAAAGCATATGCTCTGGCTGAAGGTAGAAGTTATCAAACATTTGTTTTTGTTGGGAACAGTACTAATTTATTTCTTGAGGTAATAGGTGAAAAAGGTACTGCATTTGTTAATGCATGTTCTGGAGAGTGTGGAGATTTGAAAACACTTCCAGTTCGGATTTACACAAAATCAGGTATGCTTGATATTACTTATGGTGATATATGTGGTAATATCGATCCCCCCTAACCCAAAGAAACAAGATCCCCGATTTCTTTAAGAAATCGGGGATCTCAACACCGCAAATTCTCACAAATCACATAGGGTTGCTATCTAAACAGCTATTTTAAATCAAGTAGAACTAAACATCCACCCTAAGATAGATAATTTATTTATAATAAATTTTAAGTTTGCCAACATTTCTATCGCCACCATAGTTTTTCTCAATATTAAAAGATCTAGTATAAAGCAGCAGATAAGAATACAATAGGATGTTAATTAGCGCCTGTAGCATTAATGCTTCATTAGCTTAAATTTGTCAGTTATTAGGTCAGATAAACCGAAAAGTTAAAGGAAACAAAGCCTAAACTTTTCAGTTTACTCTGCCACAGAATGTTGGCTAACTATTAGATATTGGGAAAGAATGCTTAAACGTCGCACAATACTAGCTGGTCTAACTGTGCTTGGCTTAACATTGGCCGTTAGTACAAAAGTCTATGGACAATCCACTAGCGGCCCAGAAGATTGGGAGACTGTCTATAATGAGGCAGTTGCCGGAGCAACAACGACAGTTACGGTTACGATTTTTACCGTAATATTTAGCCTGTTAAAATTCCTCAACTTGGCAGGTTTTTGGGGCGGTTAACCTTCTGCCTCATACGCAAACACAGCAAAAGTCTAAATCAGCTATTACGCTTTTAAATTGTACAGTCATTCGTGTTGTTGACTGTTGATGGTTGATAGTTAACCATTAACAGTCAATACGAAACAATGTGCTGATTTAAATGCATAACAGCTAAGAAACTTTGGCAATTTGATTTGTTGCTAATTTTTGTGCGTGCGATCGCAGCCAGCCGATCGTAGGCGATCGCTTGACTATATCTATTACTCGTTAACGCAGTTAACGCAGATTCTCTCATAGCCAAATACCATAACCCGTGAGGAGTTTTTTCATGTTCAAACCTCGCGCAATTTTTAGCGCCTCACTTGCAATTATCTTAGCGCTTGTCATCGGTACACAGATATATAAACAACCCGCCGTTGCTTCTGGAAGTGGGTGTAATCCAACCTCCAATAACCTACCTATATGTCCAAGTACAGCACCGTTAGATTCAGCTACTTTCCTTGACCCAACTGCGACAATTACCAATCCCACAAATATTAGTTTGGGCGAAAGAGTCTACGTTGCACCATTCGCCCAGTTAAACGCCACTACTGCCCCCATTAGTATCGCTGAAGATTCTAACGTCCAAGACCAAGTGAGAATTATAGCTTCGGGAACGGGAGTGCAGATTGGGCCGCGAGTCATTATGGCACACATGGCCACCATCAAAGGTGCAGCCAAAATCGGTACTCAAGGCTCAACCGGGCCTTTTACTGACCCAGCTACCAATACTCAGTTCAGCAACACTACTCCAGAGACATTTCTCGCCTTCAACTGTGAAATAGATGGTGCAACCATAGAAGGAAACACAGTAGTCAACTTTCTCTCGCGGGTTGGCCCTGGTGTGACTTTACCTGCTGGTAAAGTCGTCCTGCCAGGTAAAAACATCACAACTAACCTCCAAGCTAGTAGCGGCAGCTTAGGGAAGGTGGCAAACCTCACACAAGCTGACGTTGCATTAATGGAAGCCATCATTGAAGTTAATGAAGCCTTTGCCAAAGGCTACACAAAATTAGCCAGAGAAAATCCGTCAAACGTAACAGGGATAAATTTCGCTCCAGTCACAGCTTTTAACCCCGGAGGTCTGCCGAATATAGGTGGGAATTCCACTCGCAATCCAAACTTCCGTAACCGCATCATCGGTAATGTCGTTCTGGAAGATTCTTTAACCAGCCTCAACTACAAAATAGGTAGTAGAATTTCGCTGCGTGCTGATGAAGGTCAACCTTTTAATGTCGGGAAAATAGCTGGTATGGCAAACGATGTTGTCTTTCACGCTTTAGAAACAACTAGTTTGACTGTAGGCGATTTTGTTGGCTACGGGCCTCGCGCTCTAGTTCATGGCGGTAGGCAGGTTGTTAATGGTGTTGCTAATGGTCCTGAAACCAGCATAGGCGATCTTGTAGGGCTAGCACCGGACTCCGTTATATTCCGTTCAGTTATTGGCAGTAAATCGGCAGTTGGGAAAAAAAGTGCAGTCTTCAATTCTACAGTACCTTCCAGAACGTATATCCGTTCTGGAACAATCTATGCCGACAACGGCAGCATCATTACACCTGTGGAGTGGTAAGCCAATAACTTTTGCGTAATTATGAATCTGAAAATCTTGTGGGTGCGATTACAATGCCTACGATTGATTGTGCTGTTCGCTGTGATATTCGGACTGATACTAAGTGTTGATGATAGTTCATCTATCGCCGCACAACAAGTTGCAAAACCTAGATTTATTGACATTACCTCCAATCAGCCTGAGCTAGTAGAACCTCCAGTCACCGGACTTGTTTCTACATTGTCAGATGAAATCCAAGAATTACCAGCAGAGTTAATTCGTTGGTCAACTTACTGGCAACTTTGTTGGGAACCATATCCGGAAGCTAAAGAATACGAACTGCAAACGGTGTTGATGGAAGGTAAATCTCCAAAATTGCAACGTCAAAGCGATCGCTGTTTTCGTATACAAGCTGCATCCAATGAAAACCAAAAATCACAAGGATTACTCAACCGCGAACTAATCTTGTTGATGCATAAGATTCAGCTTGGTTATCGAGTGCGAGCTGTCTTAGATGACAAGCGCGTCAGTGAATGGTCTCAAGTAATGGCAGTTGGCGCAACTACTGGGTCTGAATAGAATAGACTTCTTGCAGAAGTCGGGAAAAGGGGGTGCATGTTTGTTATTTTCCCTTTCCCCAATAAAGATGCATCCCTTTTCCCACCTCTTACAAAAAGAACTTTTGCAAGAGGTCTCTTGAATCAAAGGAATTTTCTGGCGTGTAGAGACGTTGCACTGCAACGTCTCTACAGGCTTTTGCTATGCTGGCAGCACTCCAGCAAACTTCAGAAAATCACTAATTGTGCGAATTTGGCCGCCATTTGGCAGTTTGACACCTAACGAAGGGTTCCAAACTTCAAAGAAAAAATGGCGCTTGTTGAGGTACGAGGATGGGTCATTCTTAATTAGACCGATGATAGTTTCAGCAACAATGCGGCTACCAACTTCGCCCAAAGAGTCCCCATTAGCGCGAACCTCGGATTCCTTGAGGACGTAATACCACGCTGGAGTTTTTTCTAGGAAAGGTTCGAGAGCTTTATTCAATTCTTCTGAATTGCCTTTTTTAAGTTCCTCCACTGTCAGTAGTTTGACACCTAGCTTCTTAGCTAAACTCTGTCCGGTGGGAATGCTCAAGAAATATCCACGCAGTAGGTTGCGTTTTGCCAGGTGCTTGAGAAGTTCTCGAATAGGAGGTTGTTCGTCGTTGCCTTCATTAATTAGATCTGATAAAGGAAATGCAAGATGCGTGTCGATTTTTCGTGCAGAATTTCTCTGCCTTCTAGCAGCCTTTTGTTTGTCAACAAACCTATCCCACTCAATAATCCAGTTAAAAGGTAGAGTGTTGGACGGCCCAGGGCCTGGCGGCCGGCCGCCAATATCACCTTTTCCTGTAAAGGAAAACAATAACCCGAATGTTGCGTCTGTTAGCGCTCCCGGTTGGTCTGTAAAATTGCGGTTGTAGTCATAAGCAGCCCTGATCATACTGTGTCCAAAACGGTAAGCTGCAACGGAGAATTCCAGAGGCATGAAAACATTTCCATTGCGGGGATAGTAGAATCTCGACCCGTAGCGGAGGATGCTATCTACTGTTCCAGGTGTAGTTACTGTTTTGAGGAAATCATTGATGACAAGCCATTGGTAGTGCCAACGAACCAGATTTTGCGATCGCACAAATAGTTTTTTATTATTTTTGGCATTGTAGGGTTCGTTCTTCCGCACCCAGTCTACCACTGCGTTGTGGAAACGCAAAAAGGCAGTGTGAAACTGTGCCACGATGAGATTTTCGTCGTTGCGACTGTCGGCGATCGCAGCTATTCTGTTATTGCGTGGCAAATCCCGCGATAAATCGTTTTCTGGCGGAATTTTAACTCCGGGAATTGGGCCGCCATTGGCATCTTGTTCGGCGTTTTGCCCAACTTTCAGTTTTACTGGGTCGTTCTGTTGATAAAAGTCCTTAGCTTCGGTAGGATTTTTCGGGTCTAGAGTTGGCCCGTCACCATAAACACTGTCAAGATCGAAGGTGGGACGACGCAGATTTTTGAGCTTATCGATTACGAAGTCGGGTGATAGAGGCGTGAAATTGTCTTTGGTAATATCAGTTTGCAGGTCTGTAACAGCCCGGTCAGTATTAGCAGTAATATCATGGTCGATAAACTGTCCCCAGTAAGTATAAACCGGAGGTATGTTTGAGTTAGTGACCTCAGGCTCAGGCTGGTTTGCGTCAATTATTTTCTCGCCTAAATCTTTAAGCTTGGCGATAATATCTTGGTTGTTGTCTGCCGGAAGCAGACTGTTAGGATTTCTAGCAAGATCTGGGAAGAGGTAATCGAAATCTGTCTCTACATCAATTCCTGCCTCAGTCGTTGGCGGACGTAAGGCAATTCTCTTTCGCAGGCTATCTTCCTTGATATATCCACCGTGGGTAAATTCAAAAGGGAGATTTTGCATAATTTTTTCCTTTGGTTAAATTCTTTCTTGTCTTCAAGACTGACGCACTGTACGTCCCTAGAACCGATTGGTTATGTTGCAAGGATTTTTCTGTTGACTGTTAACAGTATGAGTAACTGTGCAATTGAATATGGTAAAAGCTTATACTTCAATTATGGTACGTAGGGGGCGATGCATTTACCCTACTTTGTAGCAGTCAGTAGATTTACACCGAGGAATTTATATGAAATGATGACATTTTGCTCGTCAAAGTCATAGTACCCCTGTGGGTACTATCCGCAACCAAAAAGTCGAACCGCTTTAGACTTATCAAAAGTCAATCGTTGGCTATTGATATTAGTTGCATCGACCTGCACCTTAATTGCATCGACTTGCACCTTTGTTGCATCGACCTGCATCTTAGTTGCATCGACTTGCACCTTTGTTGCATCGACCTGCACCTTTGTTGCATCGACCTGCACCTTTGTTGCATCGACCTGCACCTTAGTTGCATCGACCTGCATCTTAGTTGCATCGACTTGCACCTTTGTTGCATCGACCTGCACCTTAGTTGCATCGACCTGCACCTTAGTTGCATCGACCTGCAAAAATTAATCTACCTAACCGGGCTAAAATAGTGCATTAGGAGTAAGAGTAGGTTGGGTTGAGGAATGAAACCCAACACCCCAGAAAATGTTGGGTTTCGCAGAGCCTCAACTCAACCTACTAGCGCGTCTAGGCTAAAATGTTGGGTTGAGGCAGCTCTTGTGCAGGACAGAAGAAAAACAGACTCAATTAACCGATTAATTTCTACCCAATGTTTTAAGCTTGCCGCGCTACTACAATTTTTTGCATTAATTTAGCTGTGTCAGTCCACTACGTTAGGCAGTAACTCTAAAAGACTGTGTACGCAGCAGCGTTTTAGGACTGGGATGAGTTAATTTTTTATGCCAAAGTCCTGATACAAAAAATATTGCTAGTTCAGTTAAGCTGACAACAGCAGTTTTCATCCTCAAAACAATGACACCAAGTAGTCCCACGATTTTAGCTTTAGACTTTGATGGAGTGATTTGCGACGGACTAATTGAATATTTTGAGGTAGCATGGCGCACCTATTGTGAAATTTGGTCTCCCGCTAACGACACACCGCCAGATGATTTAGCTTTGAGATTCTATCGCCTACGCCCTGTGATTGAAACAGGTTGGGAAATGCCTGTTTTAATCAAAGCCTTGATGAATGGAATTTCTGATGAAAAGATTCTTCATGAGTGGGTAACTATTACTCCACAAATATTGTTAGATGATAAACTACAAGCAAGAGAAATTGGTGCAAAACTAGACAACCTGCGAGATGAATGGATTGCTACAGATTTAGACGGTTGGCTAAGTTTGCATAGATTTTATCCGGGTGTAGTCGAAAAAATTAAATTAACTCTTGCTGATGGAGTTAAGCTATATATTGTGACAACGAAAGAAGGGCGTTTTGTACAGCAGTTGTTACAAAAAGAAGGAGTGACTTTACTAGCATCAGCAATTTTTGGCAAAGAAGTAAAGCGTCCTAAATACGAAATTTTACGAGAATTAAAGCAGGCAGAACTCGACAAATCAGTTAGTCTCTGGTTTGTAGAAGATAGGCTCAAGACTTTGCATTTAGTTCAACAACAAACAGACCTTGAAGATGTGAAACTTCTACTTGCAGATTGGGGCTATAATACCCAAACAGAAAGGGAATCTGCCCAAAACGATCCGCGAATTTATCTGTTATCACTTTCTCAGTTTGCTAAGGATTTCTCTGCTTGGGTTTAAGATATTAAGAGAGAATTCAGAATTCTCTCTTACCAATATCACGCCAGAAACTTAAGTTTCTGGCTCATAGCCTAAGTCCACTAAAGTGGACTCAAATCATTTACTTACTCACTTCGGATATTTATAAAAATGTAGGTAAGTATTAAATAATCAAGTAAACTTCCAACTCCTAACTCCTAACTCCCAACTCCCAACTCCTAACTCCCCACTTACCTTTATGCTTGACCTTACAAAACTAGCGCGACAAATGCAGGGTTTAAGCCAGCATCTTTCTTTAGAAGCTACTGCTAGCCGCCAGCGTTTAGAATTGGCGCAACAACATTTAAACAATGCTTACGAATGTCAAGAAGATTTAATCGATCGCCAGGAAAAATGGCGCGATCGCATTCTCTTTGCTAATGCTACACCAGTTGAGCCGCTAGAAACCTGCATTGATATTCCAGTTCCGCCAAAAATTCATACTGTTATCGCTACCGATGGTTCCCAAATTGCCCCTAATCATCACGAAATTGCTTATTGTTATCTCTTAAATATCGGCAGAGTCGTCTTGCATTACGGACAAAATCGCCATCCCCTACTTGATAGTTTGCCAGAGGTATTTTATCGCCCAGAAGATTTATACATGTCTCGGCAATGGGGAATCCGTACTGAGGAATGGATGAGTTTTCGTCGCACTGCTTCCGAAACAACGGTTTTAGCAGAATTAGCCTGTGCAGCCAAAGCAGAAGCACCGACACTGGCAATGGTAGATGGTTCGTTAATATACTGGTTTTTGGAACAGTTACCGATGGATGCACGCGATCGCATTTTACCCCCAATTCTGCAAGCTTGGGAGCAAATGCGCGATGCTGAAATTCCCTTGATGGGCTATCTTAGCGCCTCCCGCAACGTCGAAGGCACAAATTTTTTACGGTTGTTGGCTTGTCCCCATAAAGTGCCAGACTGTAAAACTTATTGCCCAAATCAACTAGAAAAAGTACCTTGTAAAAAGTTTGATGATTTACGAGATACTACCCTTTGGGCAACGCAACTCAAACCAGGACAACGCAGTGCCTTATGGCGCAGTAACAATCAGATTCTTGAACTTTACGGCGACCAAACTATTTACTTTTGCTATGTCCACGTTGGCACCGAAATTGCCCGAATTGAAATTCCAGCATGGGTCGCGCAAAATACAGCTATGTTAGACCAAGCACTGGGACTGATGTTAGCGCAAGTACAAAAAGGATACGGTTACCCAGTGGCGATCGCTGAAGCTCATAATCAAGCAGTGGTAAAAGGTGGAGATAAAGCGCGTTTTTTTGCTCTCCTCGAACAACAAATGATTAAAGCTGGTTTAAAAAATGTTGGAACTTCCTACAAAGAAGCCAGAAAGCGAGGAAGTATTGCCTGAAGTATAGCAGAGAAGAGGCTTAGAAGTTTCTTGGCGTTGAAGTTTGACCATCAGTTTATGTCCTAATACCATTTCACGAAGATACATATAGATCTACCGTAGGGGCTTTACAGCTTTGCATTAGTATCAACTTAAGCTCAAACGCTTACTCAACATGCGTTTTACCCCACCCCCAACCCCTCCCCAAGGCATCGGTGAGGGGCGGTTTTGGCTTTAGACAAAACCGGGGTGGGGTAGAGCAGATCTTGAGCGTAAGTCAGAGAACTGAATATCACATTTTTACAAGGGTTTCACGTTAAGTTGACATCAATGACAGCTGTGCACCTTTACCAAGGTATTTGTATCAAGTTAACAAAGCTGTTTAGCTGTGCTTGTGTCAAGCAAATTATTGGCGCTGGCATTTTTTTGTAGCGTTTTCTGAGTTCAGTTTACGTAAAATAACACTTCTTATCTTAAATATAAAATACAAATGTTTACTTTATACTTTTTTGGGGAAACCTATATTCAACAGAGGATTGAGTTAACAGCAAGCTATTCTATTTACTAGAAGCAAGCTATATTTTTAACTTCTGTTCTCAAGTTAATTACGTATTTATTCGTTTATCAAATAGCCTTCATCGAAATAAAAGTTAGATGGCCGCCAGCTAGACAATATCCAATGAGGATGGTTATTCAATTTACGAAAAATGTATTAACTTATTTGACAAATATTAAATAATCTTAATACCTTAAAACTGATGAAACTAGCTAAATCTAAGTTGCAACAATTAGAAGAAAAATATTCTCGATTTTTCTCACTTTCTATAGATTTATTGTGTATTGCTAGTTTTGATGGTTATTTCATGTATTTAAATCCAGTATGGACAAGAACGCTAGGTTGGTCAACACAGCAATTACTTGCTAAACAATTTATCGAATTTGTTCATCCTGAAGATCGGGAATCAACTATTCTAGCAGCCCAAAAAATTACACAATCTATAGATGCAATTTATTTTGAAAATCGCTATCTTTGTCAAGATGGTTCCTATAAATGGCTGTCATGGAATGCAACGAGCTTCATAGAAGAAAAATTAATGTATGCCGTAGCTCGTGATATTACTCTGAATAAAGAGAATGAAATTGCCCGACAAAAAATTATTCGAGAATTAGAAGCTTTAAAATTTGCTTTGAATACTCATTCATTAGTAGCTATTACTGATAAAAGAGGCAGAATAACCTATGCTAACGATCAATTTTGCGAGGTTTCTAAATATTCTAGAGAAGAACTTTTAGGACAAGACCATCGAATTATTAATTCTGGTCATCATACAAAAGAATTCTTTGATAATTTGTGGAAAACTATTAGCAAAGGTCAAATTTGGAAGGGAGAAATTAAAAATAAAGCCAAAGATGGAGCTTTTTATTGGGTGGATACTCTGATTACCCCAATCTTAGATTCCGATGGAAATCCCTATCAATATGTATCAATTCGTACTGATATTACACAGCGCAAGCTTTCAGAGTTAGCTTTATTGGAGCGATCGCGTTTATCACTTTTGAGTGCAGAAGTTAGTTTAGCATTATCTCAAAGTGGTACACTTGCAGAAATTCTCCAAAACTGTACAAATACGATTTCACAATATTTGAAGCTCGCTTTTGTTTGTATCTGGACTTTTGAACGACAGACAAACGAGCTAGAATTACAGGCTGGGGTTCATTGCACAGAGGCTACCTGTAGTGCTTTGAACAATAGTGAAGATTTTCCCAATCACATGGTTGTAGCCAATAACATTGTTGGCTTAATGACGCAAAACCATCAAGCAATTTTCAACCAAGAATTAACAATTAATCATTCAGAATTTTTACTAAATTCTACATTTTCTATTTTTCGTTTTTCTGCCTATCCTTTAATAGTAGAACAGCAACTAATTGGCATCATAGCGTTATTTAGCCAGCAATTATTTAGCGAACCAACTCATAATTTATTAAATTGGATTGCGAATAATATTGCTGTAGCTATTGACAGGATTTGGGCTAGAGAAGAACTCCTCAGCCGCCGCGAAGCATTATTGCTGGGTTTAGCTAGCCAAATCCGCAGTTCCCTTGACTTAGATATTATCCTCGAAACTGCTGTTAATGAAATTCGCAGTTTATTACAAATTGACCGTTGTTACTTTATTTCTTATTCGGCGCAGCCTTCTCAGCCAAGCCTGACTATTACCTCTGAAGCACGCAACCCCAATTGTCCCAACTTACCCACAATGTTAGGTGCTGTTCCTCAGCAAAAAAGCAATTTGTTGACGAAAATACTTCTTTCTCAAGAGTTAATTTGTATTGACGATACTAATCGTAAATCACATCTTAACGATGATATGCAAAAGCTTTTAACTGATGGTGTTACAGCTAAACTAGTGCTACCAGTTAAAAGTAATTCTGGAGAAATTGGGGCAATTGTTTGCAGTCATTGTAGTGGCGATCGCATTTGGAGTAATAGTGAAATTAGTCTGTTACAAGCTGTTTGCGACCAACTAGCCATCGCCATAGACCACGCACAACTTTATACTCAAAGTCGTTCTGCTACCTTAGCTGCTCAAACTCAAGCCGAAAAACTTACTACAACTTTGTATCAGTTACAGCAAACTCAATCTCAACTAATTCAACATGAAAAAATGTCTAGTTTGGGACAGTTAGTAGCTGGTGTTGCCCATGAAATTAACAATCCAGTTAATTTTATTCACGGTAATTTAACTTATGCTCACGAATATTTTCAAGAATTACTAAGTCTCTTGCAACTTTATCAACAATACTATCCCCACCCTGAGACAGAAATTGAAGATTTTTCTGAAAAAATTGATTTAGATTTTATTACTAGTGACCTCTACAAGCTTCTATCATCAATGGAAATGGGTACTACTCGTATCCGTGAAATTGTTTTAGGATTGCGAAATTTTTCTCGCCATGATGAAGCTGAGAAAAAGCAAGTTGATATTCACCAAGGAATTGACAACACTTTATTAATCTTGCATCACCGCTGGAAAAATAACGGAATTGGGTTGGATATATCTATCATCAAAGAATATGGTAGTTTGCCCTTGATTGATTGCTATCCGGGGCAGTTGAATCAAGTATTTATGAATATTTTGACTAATGCGATCGATGCATTAGAAGAGTTAAAAATTAAGGAAAAAACAACAAACAAACCCCAGATTATAATTCGGACAGAAATTTTCGATAATAATTTTGTTGTGATTAGGATTATTGATAATGGAGGCGGAATTCCAGAAGAAGTAAGAACCCGCTTATTCGATCCATTTTTCACAACCAAAGCTGTTGGTAAAGGAACAGGGCTAGGACTGTCAATTAGCTACCAAATTGTAGTAGAAAAACATGGTGGAATTTTGAAGTGTATATCAGAAGAAGGACAAGGTACAGAATTCTGGATTCAAATTCCAATTTAAAAGAGAATGGGGAGATGAGGGGTGCAGGGGCAAAGGGTAGAATAAGAAATATTAACTATTAAATTAATTTCTAACTTCTAAACCCTAACTCATAAGACCAATTCTATATGAAGATGTACAAAATATTAAACGAACCGCCAAGTACGCCAAGTACGCCAAGAATAGAGAGTTACTCATTTAGTGCAGCTTCACATTAAATTGGTATAAATATTAATTAATTTCTTACTCACTACTCCCTACTTCCTATTTTCGCCTCACTACTCCTATATTTCATTATGCATAAGTCTTTAGTAGCGCTGTGGCTCATTGCCAAATATTATTTATTCAGTAAAAATAGAGTTTTAATTTTAGTAGTAATCATGGCGCTCCTGACTACAAGTTGTAGTGGAATAGTATCTAAAAATAATTACTCTACTGTGGATAAAGTTCCAATTAATTATAAGCATAATTTATACAAATTAAAAATTGGAGTGGTTCCCACAGAAAATCCAATAGAGCAAGAACGGATGATTAAAGCTCTCAAAGAATACTTAGAGCAATCTGTTGAGGGAGGTGTTGAAATTGAGCCACAATTAAAGACAATAGGGAGACAGAGAAGACAAAATACAGAAGAAATTCACAACAGACAAAATGCGATCGCAATTTCCCTAGATTTCCAAATTGGCAAAAGTTACCAGCAAATCACTGATTTGCTAGTGCAAAATAAGTTGGATATGGCTTATTTGGGGCCTTTGAGCTATCTGGAAGCAGCGGACAGGGGTGCTAAAATTGAACCGTTGGTTGCTGCGATCGATAAACATACAGGAGAACCCTGGTATCGTGCGTGTATCATTGTCAAACAAGACAGCCCCATCAAAACCCTAAAAGACCTCAAAGGTAAGCGCATTGCCTTTGTAGACAAATTATCAACCTCTGGCTATTTGATGCCATTGGCTACTTTTAAAAAACTAGGAATTGATTACAAACACGATTTTGCCCAAGTTATTTATACTGGTAGCCATAGCAAAAGTCTGACTGCATTAGAACATGGTATTGTTGATGCCGCAGCTACTAATATTTCCTCTTATTTTAAGCAACAAAAAATCGGTAAATTAACACCTGAAAACTCTAGAGTGGTGTGGCAATCTGCTCCTATACTCAATTTTCCAATAGTAGTATCTAAAAAATTACCACCAGAGTTAATTCAACAACTAAAGCAGGCTTTTATTAGTAGCCCAGAAGGTCTTGAGGATATTCTAGGAATTGAGTCAGCCGGATATACCCTTGTTACCCCTTCAGATTACGCTTCTATTGAGCAACTACGAAAAGAACTCAACTTAATTTCTGTTCCGACAAAATGAAAATCTCTACCAAATTTTTTACAGGTTCCGTTGTGTCTGTCGGACTGATAGTAGCAATTCTTGTTGGTAATGCTGTAGCTGTCCAGCAAATTAAGCAGACTATCCGCGAGAAAAGCAATCGAACTACCGAAACTATTAAAGTTGCTCTGACTGCCGAAAATGCTTTAAAATCTGAAATTATCGAACTCAAGGATATCGTTTTACTTAAGAGTCCAGATACGGCAATGGTTAACTCTTCAACCCAGTTTCTCGACTCTCTCAGCAAGTTAGAAAAATTGATGCCAAATGCTAAGGAAATCTCAATTATTCGTCGCCGTCACCAGTTTCTTAGTCAGTTGGCAAATCAATTAACTCATCGCAATATCAGCGACACTTCTGTAGCGGATTCCCAGCAGTATTTTAGAGCTATTAATTCTTTTGACAGAGATATTGAATTATTTCTCGCTCAGTTGGTTGAACGTGCCAATCAGCAGAATATTATAGTTGAAGAACAATTAGAGAACTTATATCAAGTGCAGAGAATTATTTCCTTTGCAGTTGTGCAAGTAATTATAATTTTATTGGTTAGCAAATTTATGTTGATTTGGCGTCCAATAGTTAAATCATTACAGAATTTGCAAATTGGCACGTCAGAAATTGCAGCCGGGAACTTAGATTACCGTTTAGACATTCATACAAAAGATGAAGTAGAAGATCTTGCCGATGCATTTAACTATATGGCAATGAAGCTAGCTGAGTCTCGTGAAACTTTAATGAAAAACACTCAATTAACCCACATGAACCAACGCCTGGAGTTGGAAATTTCCGAACGCAAACAGGCACAGTTAGAACTTCAAAAGGCTTTACAAGAACTCCAAAGTACCCAAGCTCAACTGATTCAAACTGAAAAGATGTCTAGTTTGGGGCAACTTGTGGCAGGTGTAGCACACGAAATTAATAACCCTGTTAATTTTATTTCTGGAAATATTACTTACGTCAGCCAATACACACAACAAGTTCTAGAATTAGTACATCTTTATCAAGAAGAATTTCCTAATTACAGGCAAACAATTCAGGAAAAAATTGATGATATTGATTTGGAATTTGTAGTAGAAGATTTGCCTAAAATCCTCAGTTCAATGAAAATGGGAGCGCAGCGAATTGAGCAGATTGTCTTGTCTTTACGCACCTTCTCTCATCTGGATGAAGCAGATATGAAAGAAGTTGATATTCACGAAGGAATTGAAAGTACGCTGCTGATTTTACAGAATCGCTTCAAAGCCAAGCCAGAACACCCAAAAATTGAAATTATTAAGGAATATGACAAATTGCCTTTGGTAGAGTGTTATGCAGGGCAATTAAATCAAGTGTTTATGAACGTGATTAATAATGCGATCGATGCTCTGGATACGTGGAATGCTCAACGATCGCAGCAAGAGATTCAGAACAATCCCAGCCAGATTATAATTAGTACTAAAATTATTGATAATAACCGCGTAGTAGTAAAAATCGCAGATAACGGGCCAGGTATGACCCAAGAAGTTAAGCAAAAACTGTTCGATCCGTTTTTCACGACTAAACCTGTCGGCCAGGGAACAGGGTTAGGCTTGTCGATTAGCTATCAAATTATTGTACAAAAACACTCAGGAGTACTGCGATGTGAATCACAATTAGGCAAAGGAACTGAGTTTTGGATTGAAATTCCTTTACATCAGAACCAAAAACTCATAAATTCTAATGAATTAAAATTGCCTACTGATTGGCAAGGTTCAATAGTGCAGAGCAATTATTAACCGTGCCAATTTTCTATTTTAGAAACAAGATAAATTGCTTCTTAAAAAACAAGCGATGCAAAACTCAAATACATCAAATACCATAGGGCTGAGTTTAGAATTGTTTCACGTCCAAACCAACACTGCTTTTGAGTTACCACCCAATTGTACAGTGTTTCATATCGGTAAGCCCAATGACCAAATAAAGCCAAATATTGATGTTTCCCGCTTACCAAATGCTAATATAGTTTCTCGAATTCACGCACAGATTCAAATACATACTAATAATTACTTTATTGAAGACTTGGGAAGCTCCAATGGAACATTTGTGAATAATATTAAGTTAGAACCGAGAAAACCTTATCAAATTAATTTAGGAGATAAAATTCATCTGGGACAGGATGAAAAAGTAACATTTATATTTCAAAATAAAATCCCACATCAACAAAATATTTATACTCCATTAAATTCCACAGAAATACCAACTCAAATCGAGCCTCTAAGCCGACAAACTCCAACGAATCGGACAACAAAATTTGTAGGTTCTGCTTTGATAGTTGCAGGTATCATAATTTTAATTGCCAATATTAGAGTTGGGATATTTTTTGGAATTCCTGGTTTGTTGCTATGCATCTCTGGTATTTTGATCCTTTGTCAGCGGCGGATAGACCCTAATTTAGGATGGATTTTACTAGCGCTAGGAATTGTAGCGATCGCTTTGACTGGGAATGTATTCGTCTCAGCTAACTTTTTAACTATTGTAGGATCGTCTGCTTTGTTATTCGCAGGATATCAACTATTAAATACTGGAAAAATATTGAATTATGATTTGCGAACGCTCCAGAATTTAATTAAAAAATAAACCATCAATAATTTTGGATTTTGGATTTTTTCTCAAATCTAAAATCCAAAATTGAATGATTATTAACTAGTTATTGCTCTCTGCTTTAGCTCTAATTAACCAATCAGTATCCTGAGCGCCAATTTCCCGGCCAGAGGAATCTCCTAAGCGGTCTAGCGCCAATAAACAAGCATATTTCAAATCCCAAATTTGCGAATTTAGGCAAATTTTGAGTTCGGGAATTGCTTTTGGGTTACCCAATTCACCAAGAGCGATCGCACACGCAGCACGAGATTTTTGAAATTGTGGTTCGCGATTGTGCAAATTTTCTACTAACAAGTCGTAAGCAGGAACATATTTTAGCCAACCCAATAGTTTCATCACATGGTAATGAGCGCCATAATCGTTATACGCTTTATCTTCATAGGTCGCTAAAAGTGCTGCTGGTGCTTCCTGGTGATAGATATCTAATAAAGTTTTTGTTGCTAAATAACACCGTCCAAAATCAGTTTGATAAAGTTCTTCAATGACAAAATTCAATACAGGGGTAACATCATATTCATGTACTAAATCGATGTCGTTGGGACGATCGTACAATACTTGTTCTAAGTAAGGTTTAACCTCTGCAAAAGTAATTTCACCCGATGGGACACCTGCATCTAAAAGCATCCGCAATCCTCGCAATCGGAACACCAAAGATACAGGACAACGAGCGATTTCTGGAATAGCTTTGTAATAGCGCGAATCAATTAAATCTTGAATACAACCGCGTCGTGCATTCACATTGGAACTCTGCAACAATGCAATTACCTCAGTTATTTGGGAATAGTCACCCGTAAAACGACAAACTGTAGCGATCGCTGCACTACGGGTAGGTTCGTCCTCGGCTTGGGTAAATTTACGCACGCGCTCCAAAGATGGTTGATAATTAGCACTAGCTAGAGTATGAATAATTACTCGATAAATTTGACCTGGTTTATCCAGTAATTGTGCTACTTCTTCCAGAATTTCCGGGTCTTTAGTTCCAATTTCCCCAATTGCCCATACAGTATTTTCCACAGTATAAATATCATCATCCTTCAGACACTGGCGAATCACAGGTAAAGCTGATTCAGCTTGCAATCGTCCCAGACTTTCTACAGCCTTGCGTCGCACAATCCGGTGGTCTAACTCAGCCGGATTACTAGTTTCAATCGCCCGTACCAAAGCTGCGATGGATTGTTCTGTAGGGAAATTAATCAAATGCGAAACAGCAATGTATTTATCAGAAGCGTCTTCAAGTTGTTCTAAAGGTGTATCGATAATGGCGATCGCTTGTTCTTCTGTTAGCCCAAAAATGCTAAAAAACCGTTTATCCATTGATTTATTAATTGCTGAGAAGAATTATCACGTCTACCATCGTACTAGGGAGTGGGGACAGGGGAGGGGAGATGGCTTCGTCAAAGTGAAAGGGGAAAGGTTAAAGGGAAAAGGAGGGATCTTTTTTTTGCCCAATGCCCAATGCCCAATGCCTTATGACCAATGACAAATGACAAATGACAAAATACATATGAGTGATTATTTAGATGATTACGAACTGAATAATCTTGATTTTTACAAAAAAAATCATGGATTACAGCTTTATTACAATTGGTCTGGAGAAATTTGGTGGCAAGAGACACCAGAGAAACCAAAAGAAAAATTGTTCTCTATTATTGGGATGAATGCGACAAAAGTATTTATAAAACCCGATTCCGAGTATGGTGAAGTCGGATATCGCATCAATAGAGAATTAGGTCTATTTTGTGACCCAGATACTCAAGAAATTCTACATTTTTGGCGATCGCCAACTGCAAGTCAACCAGTACCAGTAGTACATATAGCTAACAGAATCGTCCAAGGCTCTGTTAAACCAAAGAAATTTATCATCCCTAAAGGAAAGCCATATCTTACCTCTGTGATGGAAATTCCTTTAGAATATCCCCATCTCTTGGCAGGAGATGATAAATACTTAGATTATTGCCCTGGAAAAAAGTTTAAGGGAGTTGAATATTTTATATCAAATGCCTGCCGACCCGATGTAACTGAAGTTCCTCCTGCTAAATGGGCAAGAGATTGTCCTTGGATGCCTTGGATGAAATTAGGGTATGCTCATCCAGCAAAATTAAGATTTGAAACCACAATATTCAGAGTAGATGCTTTTGAGAAACTCGATCCTAAATTGGTCAAACTAGTCAGAGAAAAAGTGCCAATTTATGAATTCACGCCCATAGAAAGCGATGAACCTAATATGACGAGTATTCAGTACTTTAAAAAACACTTTGATTCCTACTTGCGCGGCGATATTTTCCCATTAGAGGAAACTTCTTGATTGGTTTTTAGATAGCAATCCTACGAGTGAAGTACAAATAATCGTAGGGGCACAATATATTGTGCCCCTACCCGTGTACTTCGTTTATCTGAAATTTTTTCATACATCTTGTTTTGATACCAACTTTGACATCCCGTCTTTTGACACAGATCGGAAATTGACTCACAATTAAAATACCTTCCCTATCTAGAGAGAGATGTTTTTTTGATTGAATAAAGTTTAGTGAAAAAATACAGATTGATACTCGCGATATTCATCCGCCACTCAGACTCCAATTCATACTGAATTCTGACTCCTGACTTCTGAATTCTGTTTTGATAAAACTCAAAAATACTTATAGTGCAAAACTTTTTAACCATTCCCAATGGTAGATATATTTTCACTATGATGTAATAATATATCATTTAATAATTCTCAACAATTAATATTCAATAGTTAACAATAAAAATTGCATGGCTTGAGAATCTGCATGTCAAAATGATTTTTGGCTATTGAATGTGGATTAAGACGAACAAATACAGGGAATTTCAATAGAGGAATACAAGCATGGAATTTTTATCGGATTCCGTAGTGCTATCACGGATGCAATTTGCGCTGACTGCGATATTCCATATGCTTTGGCCTGTCTTGACTACAGGGATGGGAATTTATCTGGTTATCGTCGAGGGAGTATGGCTAAAAACTCGTAATCCAGACTACTACCTCCATGCCCGCTTTTGGTCTAAGTTTTATGTGTTGAATTTTGGGATTGGTGTTGCAACCGGTATCCCGATGGAATTCCAGTTTGGCACTAATTGGGCACCGTTTTCGGAAGCTGCGGGCAACTTTTTTGGTAGTGTCATTGGCTTTGAAGCTTCCTGGGCGTTCATGCTGGAAGCTGCTTTTTTAGGTATTATGTTATTCGGTTGGGAACGCGTTAATCCCACTATTCACTATCTTTCAACAATTTTAGTAGCCGTTGGTGCTAACCTATCAACGGTATGGATTTTGACAGCAAATTCCTGGATGCAAACTCCGGCGGGTGGGGAATTAGTTAATGGCAAGTTTATTGTCCACGATTATTTTCAAGCAATTTTAAATCCGTTCATGCTTAATAGTGTGCTGCACATGTTCTTTGCCACACTAGAAACTTCGCTATTTGTGATTGGTGGAATTAGCGCTTGGTATATTCTCAAACAACGTCATCCAGCTTTCTTTTCGCAGTCATTGAAGATTGCTTTAGCAGCTGCGATCGCAGTTGCCCCATTACAAATATACATTGGGCATTTGAGCGGCGAACAAGTATATCATTATCAGCCTACAAAACTCGCAGCAATGGAAGCGCAATGGGAATCTTCACCTGCGGGACAGCCAGCAGATTGGAGTCTTGTGGCGATACCCAATGAAAAAGCCGAGAAAAATGATTGGGAAATTACTGTTCCCAATGCACTAGGATACATTCTCGAATTCAAAAAGAATCTTTCCGAACCAGTACGCGGCTTAAAAGAATGGAAAAGTGAGGATCGTCCTCATTTAGTGGGTTTGATTTACTACGCTTTCCGCACAATGATTGCCATTGGGTTTTTCTTCGCTGGATTAATGTTATTAAGTACTCTGCAATGGTTACGCGGTAAACTCTCAGCACAAAACATCACTCAACAGCGGTGGTTAATGCGGGCTTGGATATTGTCAGCTCCTTTAGGATACATTGCCGTAGAATCAGGCTGGATTGTGCGCTGTGTTGGCAGACAACCGTGGACGCTGTACGGGCAAATTCGCACAGTTGATGCGGCTTCTCGCCTACCTGCAAGTAATGTCTTAATCTCGCTAACTGGCTTTGCCACAGTGTACAGCCTTTTATTTATCGCAGTTTTGTACTTCGGTAGCCGCATTCTCCGCAGAGGGCCAAATTTAGACTTACCAATTCCAGGTGCCGAAATCACCAAACCCGCAGTAGATACTACTCCCGGTGAGTTTGTTCCAGATGAACGGCCTGTAGAAGCACAGCAGTGAAAATGGGGCATGGGGCATGGGGTAGGGAAAAGGTTAAAGGGAAAAGGGAAAAGGAATAAATTTAATCTTTCCCTTTTTCCCCTTACCCCTTTCCCTTTCCCCTTATCCTCTTCCTATGCCCAATGCCCTTATTTAATAGGAGATTTTATGGAAACCCTAGAGTATTTTCTACCGCAAGTATGGTTTGTAATTTTAGCTCTTTTTCTATTCCTTTATGTAATGCTAGATGGATTTGATTTAGGAGTGGGAATATTATCTCTTACTTCCTCAGATGAAGAACGCCGAAGTATTTTGATGACCAGTTTAAGCAATATTTGGGATGCTAATGAAACTTGGTTAGTTCTGATGGCAGGGGGACTTTTTGGTGCATTTCCTTTAGCTTATGGCACAATTTTAAACGCCTTATATATTCCAGTTTTCTTAATGGTATTTGGGTTTATCTTTCGTGGTGTGGCGTTTGAATTTCGAGAATTAGCAAACCGCAAATTGTTTTGGAATTTCGCTTTTGGTGCTGGAAGTTTTACTGCTGCACTCGGCCAAGGATTCGCGCTTGGTGCTGTGCTGGCGGGCATTCCTGTTGATAATACGGGACACTTCATTGGTAAAACTTGGGACTGGTTAAATATTCCATCGGTACTGGTAGCTTTAACTTTAATCCAAGGATATGTATTAATCGGCTCAACTTATCTGATTTGGAAAACTACAGGAGAATTGCAAGAAACTCACTACAAAACTGCCAAAATTGCAGCTTGGACAACTTTAATTGGTGCAATTTTCATTACAATTACAACACCAATAATTTATGAGAATGCTCGTTTACGTTTGTTTCAGCAACCTTTAGTTTATATCTTTGCAGTCATTCCCTTGTTGGGAATTTGGTTGATTTGGCAACTTTTGAAGAGTATCGATCGCAAAGAAGAAAGAGCGCCTTTTGTCTGGACAATTCTGCTGTTTGTGCTGTCGTTCATTGGCTTGGGATTAATTGTCTTCCCATACATCATTCCTAATAAAATTACTATCTATGAAGCAGCTGCCGACCCCAGTTCCTTGGTAATTATGCTCATTTTTATTGGGTTTCTCATTCCCGTAATGCTGTTTTATAACCTTTACCAATACATTGTTTTTCGAGGTAAGGTGACTGGCGATGGGTATGGGAAATAGAAAAATTTTCCTCTTTCAAGTTAATAATTCGTCTACCGCTACACTAAAACCTAATAATACTTTTTGAGTCCTAACTACATCACCAACTTTAAACCCCAAAACTTGATTATCAGTCATGACCAAAACTAACTGACTTTGAGGAAATACTAGCCAAACTTCCTCGCAACCAGACTGCAAATATTCCTGGGCTTTTAAAAATAATTCCTCAGCTAAATCGGTGGGTGAAACGATTTCTGCAATTAGTGGAAAACTTTGTGGCAATGTGGGAACATTACCAAATTGAGCTACTAAATCTGGAGTCAGATAAGCTACATCAGGACGACGCCCTTGTTTATATGTGCGACAAGGTACTTCAGTGTAAACCTTGCCTCCTAGTTGATTGGAGTTGATGTAACTTCTCCAGTAAAAGCTTAGATTAGCTTCAATTTCACTATGTTTTAATGTCATCCCTGTTTTTTCTACTAGTTCTCCGTCTACCCACTCCATCCCATCTGGAGGATTTGCCATGAAATCTTCTAAAGAATGGATTTCAGGAATCGATACAATTTCGTCATGTTTGGAAACTAACATTGGAAGCCTCCACTTTGATTAATCAAATATACAATGTATGGGTTATTATTTTTAAATCATTACCAAATTATCTTGCGTTTCTTCTTCTAATTCATAACCATTAGCAAGTTTAGCAATTACTTGGTCAATCATTTCTAAACCGCGATCTACGGTTTCAATTACACTTAATTGTCCTCTTAATTCAGCAGCACCGACAAAACCTTTAGCATACCAAGTCATGTGTTTACGGGCTTGACGAACACCGCGATCGCCTTTATATTCCCACAAAGCTTGTAAATGATCTCTGGCACATTCCAAGCGTTCAATTGGGGTTGGCGGCGGTAATATTTCTCCAGTTTTTAAGAAGCGATCGATTTCTCCCACCAAAAACGGATAACCCAAAGTTCCACGAGAACACATCACACCATCAGCGCCAGTTTCTTCTAAACATTTCACCGCCGCCTCAATAGAAAAAATATCTCCATTGGCAATTACTGGAATAGAAAGTATTTCCTTTACACGCGCAATCCATTCCCAACGCGCATTGCCATTGTATCCTTGGGCGCGAGTGCGTCCGTGTACTGTAATCATTTTTGCCCCTGCATCTTCCATCCGCTTGGCAAAGTCGAGAATAGTAATTTCTTTGTCATTCCAACCAATACGGGTTTTCACTGTCACAGGTACATCAACAGCTTTCACCACTTCTCGCACAATTGCTTCTGCTACTTCCGGTTGTCGTAATAGAGAAGAACCGCCTCCATTTTTAGTAATTTTATTTACCGGACAACCCATATTAATATCAACAGTATCAGCCCCTTCTGCAACTGCCTTGACTGCTGCTTCTGCAAGGAAATCTGGACGACAATCAAATAGTTGAATGCTAATTGGGCGTTCGTTGGGGTCTACCTCCATGATTTTGGGCAATTGTTTAACATAATGTAACCCGGTAGCATTGACCATTTCGGTATACATCATGGAATCGGGTGCATAACGACGCACCAAGCGGCGAAATACCAAATCTGTGACCCCAGATAAAGGCGACTGAAGAACCCGACTTTTGACCTCAAAGGAGCCAATTTTTAAAGGTTGAGAGAGTCTATCTTGGAGAGTGGGAGACAGGGAAATCATACGAAAAATTAAGAAAATTATCAGGACATTTAAGAGGATGTTTGAAAAGCCTTCTTCTTGATATCAAAAATCTTAGATACCTCTAAATCTCCCGATAAATTGGGAGACTTTGATTCCGGTTCCCCCCTTATTAAGGGCTAGAGGGGATCTAAAAATGTCTAAAGTCACAGCAAAATACTTTTCAAATAACCTCTAAGACTATTTACAGTAACTATTAATTACATACTCTCATTTTTTCTTTACTTACACATGTTTCAACGACAATGAATTGACTATTAATTTAATAGTAGCAATTCCAACTGGCAATGATGCCTTTTCACCTAATTCATGAAGATAAATGCAACTGATGTGCTGGCGAACATATACAATAGACCTCTTGCATAAATATTTTTTGTTTCACGCAGAGGCGCAGAGGCGCAGAGAAGAGAACGCAAAGAATGACTTTTGCAAGAGGTCTAATTAAGAGGAAGCAGGTAACGGAGAACGGGCAACAGTTCCACAAGCTACTTCGACATTTAAAATCCCCGCATTAATATGTGGGGTTTGATAATTTTGAATTTTGAAGGGGCTGGTAAGCCGACTAGCGATCGCGCCGTCGGCATGACAAATTGATGATAATTTCAGTTACAATTTAGCCGCGAGTTGCACTTTGAGGAGGATGGGAAACAACCTTTTTGGCTAAACCTAAAGTCTGCAAAACTTTGATACTCCACCAAGTAATATCAATTTCCCACCAAGATAGGCCAGATTTTGCCATGTGGGGATAAGTATGATGGTTGTTGTGCCATCCTTCGCCATAGGTAACAAGGGATACCCACCACAGATTACGAGCGCCATCATTGGCATCAAAGGTGCGATAACCCCACAGGTGTGATGCAGAGTTGACAAACCAAGTTGAGTGCCAAAGCAAGACGCATCTAACAAACATTCCGTAGATGACAAAAGACCATCCTCCTAAGGCATACAGCAGCAACCCGAAGGGGATTTGCAATAGTAAGAAGTAGCGATCTAACCAGCGATAAAACGGTTGTCTTGCTAAATCGGGGGCATACTTTTGATAGGTTTCGTAGTCAAAAAACTCTGGACGCGGGTAGAAAATCCACAATATATGACTCCACCAAAATCCTCGTTGAGCGGAGTAGGGGTCTAGGTTGATATCTTCGGTGTGGGCGTGATGCTGGCGGTGTCCACCCACCCAAAAAATTGGCCCGCCTTGCAAAGCTAGCGCTCCGATAGTGGCGATTGCATACTCTAACCACTTGGGAACTTGGAAACTCCGATGGCTCAGTAGTCGATGATATCCCAGGCAAATACCAATACTCCCGAATAACCAGTGGAGAAACACCAGCAAACCTAATGCCGACCAAGAAAAAAACCAAGGAGCTAGAAGTGCTAAAACATGAAATGTAGTAAAAAATACTACATTAGTCCAGCTGAGTTGGGGCGGATTTCCTTTCTCAGGGATAATGTCTTTGCCGAGCGCTCCAAAATTTGCGGTCATAAAAATTCCTGTTGATGGACGAGCAAGCGATTTGCCTTTTCTCGGATGCCATCCCCCAAGGGATTTCCCCCAATCTCTCCACCAGTTCGTTACAGTAGAGTCAAGCAAGTATCGCTTACATTTTTATCCTAGCAATACTCTGTTATTGTTGCAAGTATCACTTGCATTGTTATATGTCTTCTCAAATTATTTCAACTCGTCAACGCCTGATTCAAGCTGCACTTGAGTTATTTACTGCTCAGGGAGTTAGTGCTACCACAACTCGCCAAATAGCTGAAAAGGCTGAAGTCAACGAAGTGACTCTATTTCGGAATTTTGGTAATAAACATGGGCTGCTTTTAGCTGTGCTGGAAGAGTCCGCAGCTTTTAAAAATTTAGGTGAGTCGTTGGTGCGACGGGCGACTCCTCCCGGTAATGTCTACCAAGCTCTGAAAGATTATGCAAGCGACAGCTTACATGCTTTAGAACGAGTGCCAGAGTTTGTTCGCTCTGTGGTGGGGGAAGCCGATCAATTCCCGGCAGAAAATCGCCGCGCCTTAGGCAGGGGAGTAACAGAGGCAAACCGTTATGTGGCGCAATACTTAGCTACTATCATCCAGCAAGGACACCTTAATACGTATCTACCCGCAGAGAAATTAGCCAGTTTGCTCAATGGGATGATTTTGGGATATGCCGTAATTGAATTTACTAGTGAATTTCATGAACTTTGGGAAGATCGGGATGATTTTCTAGAGAATTTAGTAGAGTTATTTTTACATGGAGCTATGTCATCCTCAGCGGAATCAGCAACTAATTCCTTACAAGGAAACGCGATCGCCACAGAAATAGCTGATTTGCCTGCTAATTTGGTTCATGAAATTTTGCAACAGGCCAGGAAATCGGGAGCGCGAGATTATGCCTTGGCTTATGTGTTATTTGCTGCTGGATTATCCGCTACAGAAATAATTAACTTAGAGCGATCGCACCAAATCTCGGATACTCAAGGACACTTCCTGCAAATTACAATTCCCGGATTTGTGCGGCAAGTACCTGTAAATCAGTGGATTTTAGGCAAACGCTACGGCACTTACACTAATAATCCTCTAATTAAATGGGTGAAAAGTCGTAAAGATAATCAAACAGCAATGTTTCTCAATGAAACAGGCAAACCAATTTCCGAATCAGAACTTGAGGTACGTTGGCTAATATGGAGTCAAGGATTATTAACTCCCCAAGGACAACCGCCAGTCATCGCCCAAGCACAACAAACCTGGCGCGTAGAAATGTTAATGCGGGGAATTAGCTTAGAAAATTTGAGTATTTTAACAGGTTGCGATCGCGCCCAATTACAACCCTATGCCCGCCGAGCCAAAGAAAAAGCCGCCCTAGAGCAAGCGACTCGTTTAGATCATAAACCGGGATAGGAGTGTGGGGGCAGGGGGGTAGGGGAAAAGGTTAAAGGTTAAAGGTTAAAGGAATAAATTTAATCTTTCCCCTTTCCCCCTTACCCCTTACCCCTTTCCCTTTCCCTATGCCCTAATCAATTCAACGGTTCCATAATGACTCTTAAGCCTTTGCTAGAAAGTGCTTTGAGCATTTCTTTAGCGTTATATTCACTGTCAAATACTCCTGCTTGCATCACTTTTAGACCTTGCCAGACTGTGACAAAGGCACCAGGAGCAAGCGATCGCACTAAATCTCGATCTTTATCTGTTATTAATGTAACCACTACCCGATAACGAATACCGTACCGTGTCCCAGAATCTCCTCTGTAGGAGATATTTGTAGAATTTGTAACTGGTACTTTTGGCTGATTGGGAGTATCGGCAATGGGAATATTGCGATCGGGAAGTGGCAAGGGTGCTTCATTGCCCAAAGTAGTAGGCTCTAGTATTGGTAATGACTGCTGTGTTTGATTAGCAGTGTTGGGAACTGCTGGCTGTGCTAGAGAACTCGATGAATACTGAGGCGCACTAAATTCAATCGTGTTCGGATCGATCTGCACATAATTAAACTGGGGTGTCTGAGGCGGCTGTGTTGGTGTGGAATTTGCAACTTGAGTGTTAGTTGATGTTTGTCTAGCTGGCAAGCTGCTAGGAATAGGAAATCCGGCGACTTGAGATGTAGGCGGTTGTTGAATGGGTGTGGGTGGCGAAAGGGGTACACTCGCTGGTTGCAATGGTAGCAGTTGACTGTTTAATTGTCCGGGAACAAGGTTATCTGCTGAAATACTGTTGCTGGTTTGGGTGTTGGTGGTTTCTGGGACTCCAGGAGCCGAAAAAGTGATTTCCCTAGATGCTGGTGTTTCTTGTGCCACATTGTTGGCTACAGGGGTGGGTTGAGAATTTTCGGTTGCTAGTGCTGTTGTACCGTTGAGATCTACATTACCAGCGATGCGATCGCTCACCAGGTTATTGCCAGCAGCAGAAATCACCTGCTTGGCCGCGCTGGCATTAATGTCGTAGCGGCCGTTATTTTGAAATTCATTACCCCCAGGTTCTGATGCATTGCCTAAATCTGGCATTGCTTGGGCGATCGCTACTAAACCATCTTCTTTACTACCTTGAATAATATTATTCCTTAGAATCGGGCGAGCATTCGCTTGGACTATAATTCCAGATCTATTATTCTGAATTTGATTGCCTATGACCACAGGCGCGGCATTTTGGGCAATATTGATGCCAAAGCCGGTTTCATGAAAAATATTTTCCTTCACTTGGGGGCGGGAGTTACCAGCAATTGTAATACCATTGGCGCCATTGCCATCGAAGTAATTTTTGCTAATGGTGGGTGCAGCATTTCCACTGACGGAAATCCCATCTTGCATATTACCCATAAAGGTATTTTCCACAACCATCGGATTGCTAGATTCAATCCACAAACCATAACCACGGCGGTTTGAGTTTGTCAGCGTTACCCCAGTTAGCACTGCTTGATCTGCCCCAACAATTGTTACATTTTGACCGCCAAAACTGCGACTTAGGTAATCACCGCCTCCCCGAATGATGATATCCTTGCCGCGATCGCTTGGATTTCCTTGAATAGAAACACCTGGTTTGAGCATTAAAGGAAATACCTCTCCCGTCTCAGTGCTGTAAGTACCTGTGAAGAGCATAATTACAGTATTAGGGTTAGCTAATCGCAGCGCTTGGGTAATGGTTTTGACAGGAGTGGATTGGCTGCCATTACCTGTAACGTCGTCTCCTGCATTAGGATTGACAAACAGCACGTTCGCCTGAGAACTGTTTTTTCCCCCTATAGGTGCGGAATCTTGTACCGATGGTATCTGAGCGATCGCACTATCCACGCTTGTTAGTTTGAAACTTAATGTAAAAATTAGAACATAAAAACTCAAAACTAAAAGCTTTGTTGGTTCCAGAAAGTTTCGCTTTGCTTGCAGAGCATTTATACTGCGGTACGTGGAAAATAGAAAATAGGGAATCATATTTAACATAACTCCTCCAAAGTATCAATAAATTCTTATACTCTTAGACACCACTATGCCGATAATATTACCCACATATTGGTCTATTGGCGACTAATAAAACAAGGAATTGACAATTGGGCACACAAGGAGCGTTGATTGTTGACTTTTGACTGAAGAGTTATTCCCCTTGTCTTGTTGTCCCCTATTTCACATTGGAAAGTGAAGTGTGTTATAACTTATTAATTTTTATTTAATTTTTATATCATGCACAATATGGCAATCCTAAATCATTCGTGAGAAACAAGATCCGCGATTTATTTGAGAAATCGAGGATCTAAACACTGCCAATCGTTACAAATGAGATAGGATTCCAATAGTTTTCATACATGAAACCAAAATTTTCGATCTTGTGAAATCAATCTATATTGTGGGCAATTCAAGTACCAAAAAAAATCCCCCGATCGCTCAGGGGCTAATAAGTCAGAAGATAATATCAAACCTAATTGTTGCAATCCTAGCGCTTACGTCATTTGCACAAACCCTCCAAAAGTTTGAATTCAGTTTAAAGAAAAATTGTGATAAATAATACAAAATAACGCCTCAATGGCTCCTAATCCTTTTGTAGTCTTCACTACCAGTAGGATTGACTAATAATAACCAGAGATTATGTTTGAAATTTTTATTAGTAAATAAAAAAATGAAATACGTTTGCCTTGAGTGAGGCATCCACCAGAAAATAAGTAATTGGATATGAGTAGTTGGATATTTTGATTTAGAAGTTCCTGAGCTATTGCTTCTGGTGAGTGGGGATTTGCTGTTATATCCGCTTTTCCCTGTTCTTTGTAAGCCTGTAGTCTACCGGAAAATACTTGACTAACCTTAGTGCTAAACTGTAGCCTCAAACTACCGCGATCGCTGCCTATGGGAACATGGGATAATTTAAAATAACCCTTATTTCTAGGTCTTTTTGCGTAGATTTAGGCAAAATTGAGTCAAAAAAAAGTAAATTAATTAACTTATGGTTACTAGGACATATGATAATTCACATTTCGATGAAAGTACTAACGGGGTTGTGGTAATGGTCGAGCCATACAGCCAAAAACAACAAATACAGCAAGTTGTTTACCGGATTTTAGACGCTAATTTAGATCGCGCTCGTGAAGGCTTGCGAATTATTGAGGAATGGTGTCGCTTTGGATTGAATAATGCTCAGTTGGCTCTTGAATGTAAGCGCTTGCGCCAAGAAGTGGCCAAATGGCATACCCCGGAATTGCGGGCGGCGCGAGATACACCAGGCGATCCTGGGACTGAGTTAACCCATCCTCAGGAGGAAGAACGAGCTAGTATAAAATCAGTGTTGCAGGCTAACTTTTGTCGGATAGAAGAAGCGTTGCGAGTGCTGGAAGAATATGGCAAGCTTTACCACCAAAGTATGGCTAAAGCTTGTAAGCAAATGCGTTATCAAGTTTACACCCTAGAAAGTAATTTAATGGGTTATCAGCGCCATCAATTGTTATGGCGATCGCGTTTGTATCTTGTTACTTCCCCTGGTGAAAATTTATTGAGCGCTGTGGAAGCTGCACTCAAAGGTGGATTAACCCTGGTACAGTACCGTGAGAAAACCGCTGATGATTCTTTGCGTCTAGAACAAGCCAGGAAACTGCGGCAGTTATGCCACATTTACGGCGCTTTATTTATCGTTAACGATCGCGTAGATTTGGCTTTAGCCGTTGATGCCGATGGAGTGCATCTGGGACAAAAAGATATGTCTATCAGCGTTGCTCGGCAACTACTCGGTTCCCAGCGCATCATAGGTCTTTCTACCACAAATCCAGAAGAAATGCAACGTGCAATTGCTGAAGGCGTAGATTACATCGGCGTGGGCCCAGTTTATGAAACTCCCACGAAAGTGGGTAAGGCAGCAACAGGCTTAGAATATGTCAGCCATGCAGCGAAAAATTGTTCAATTCCCTGGTTTGCTATTGGGGGAATAGATGCAAATAATATTAATGATGTCATCGATGCAGGAGCTGAACGCGTCGCAGTAGTGCGATCGCTCATGCAAGCTGAACAGCCTACCTTAGTAACCCAATATTTGCTTTCCCAACTCAATCGTATTAAACCAGAAGTCATTAGTAATTAGTCATTGGTCATTAGTCATTAGTCATTAGTGAATAACCAATGCCCCATGCCCCATGCCCAATGCCCAATTCCCCACTCTCCAAATTTATGTCTAATGAGATTACGGTTGAGATAAATGGTGAAAGTCGTAGCTGTTTGTCTGAAACCCTTTTACCCGAACTATTGCAACAGTTGGGTTTCAATCCCCGTTTAGTGGCGGTGGAGTATAACGGCGAAATCTTACACCGCCAGTTTTGGCCAGAAACAAAAGTGCGATCGGGCGATCGCCTAGAAGTAGTTACTATTGTTGGTGGTGGTTAATTAGTTTGGGCCAGTAAACCCAGATCTTTGAGGCTGCGTCGTGTAATCTCGATGCGGGCGGGTGCATCTTCTGGTTTATACATATCAAGGGTTGTTGCGAAATAGTAAACGTTTTTGTTTTGTTCTAAATAACCCACAAACCAACCAATATTTGGTTTGGAACTCGTTAACCATCCTGTTTTTCCTCGCAATGTGTAGTCTGGAGTTTGTTCGCGGATCGCAATGTCTTTGACAAGATTGATTGTTCGTTGTGAGAAAGGCAAATTATCCTGATATAACTGTTGTAAAAACTTAATTTGCTGTTTGGGTGTAATTTGCAACGGCCCTTGTAGCCAAAAGCGATCGATGTCTGCGGCGATGCCGATTTGACGGTTACCGTAGCCTACTTTATTAATAAATTGCTGCATCTTTTCATGTCCGATTCTACGCGCCAATACTTGATAAAACCAAACAGTTGAATCTTTAAAAGCTTGACGCAAATTTGTATCATGATTCCAAGCATCAATTTCTCGCTTAATTCCATCCCAAGTAAGAACCGCCACATCATCAGGAATTACACCTGTTTCTAGTGCCACCAAAGAGTTAAATATTTTGAATGTGGAAGCTGGAGGGACAGCAGTTGCATTACGCTGAGAATTGTATTCATAAGTGCGCTTGTTGTTGGAGTCGTAAATCAAGATTGAGCCTTCACGCCCAAATTCTTCAAAGTGTCGCTTGAAATTTGGCTTTTTCACACTCAACATTGCCGGACTTTCAGATGGGGTTGCAGCTGGTTGAGCCTGAACGTACATTTTTCCAAAGTTCATTACACTCAATACCGCAAAACATCCAATAAGTGTGAAAAGAATAAATTGTTTTCGCTGAGTTCGTCGAACAAATTGCGATATGGTAGATAAGATATTTTTCATTACAAATTAATTAAATCACAAGCGTGATTCTACACCTCAATCTTGCTGAATTCCGGAAATATTTGTTTTACAATTAACAAAAATTTTTTATAGCAGTCCTAAATCATTCGCGAACAACAAGATCCCCGACTTCTTTGAGAAGTCGGGGAGCTGAAGCCCCTCGATTTTCCCAAATCAAATAGGATTGCTATATGAACAAATAAATTAGGACTTACGCAAGAACTCTCTGAAACTCTTATTTCTCCGTGCCCTCTGCGTCCTCTGTGGTTCGTTTTTTCATGATTTTGCGTAAGTCCTGTAAATATAAAGTAGGGTGTGTTGTCGCGCAGCGCAACGCACCTTTATTGACGTGCGTGCGTACAACTGTACACCCCTACTCATGTTGATTTCACAAAATCATGTTTTTTGTTTCTGATTTGTACAACGAACGATGAAGAGTTCTACGATTAGCTAATTCTTTACCTTTGCGACCAAGCTGTTCGCGTAGCTGTTGGTTTTTGCACAACCGATTAAAAGCTTGAAAAACCTCATAACCAGAATTGGGATTCACGAGTATGCCATTTTCCTCATGTTGAACTGTGTCTAAAACACTACCTGAGCGAGGGGCAATTACAGGTTTACCGAAGTAACTTGCTTCTAGATATACGATACCAAAACCTTCTACATTATGATGTTTTGTATCTAATAAACTCAGCATAGCAAATATGTCACAGGCTGCATAATAACCTGCTAATTCTTTCTCTGGTACATATCCAGCAAAGTGTACTCGTTTATTTACTCGCAAGCGATGTGCGAGACATTTTAGTTCTAACTCACAAGGGCCTTGACCGCAAATTATGTAATGGACATCCACACCAAAAGTTAGCAATAGTGGAATGTTATCAATGACGCTCTCAAAGCTTTTATGTTTTACTAACCTTCCTACGGAGAGAATAACTATTGCGGTTTCGGGAATGTTGTAACTTTGACGCACGCGCACGCGTAAATCATCCAGACTAGCTGAAGTTGTTGCATTGCCGAATTTTTCTGGTCTGATTACTGGGTTGATAACATAGGTTGGTGTATCTAACCGCAAAGCATTTCTGAGATAGTTTTGTGTATAAGAACTATTACAAACAATGCCTTCGGCTCTATGAAGTGTTAATTTAAATAGCGATCGCCACACCGGATTATGCAACGGAACCACAAGATCGTTGCCATGCAGATAGATAAAAAAGCGAATCGGTAAGAAATAGCTCAAGAGCAACAGTGAAGGAAAATCATAGCCGTGGCCCCACTCAATATAACGGTAGTGATAGCGAAAATAAAGTCTAATTGCTAGCACAAACGAGCAGATAATATTCACCAAAGGCTTGATAAAATTTGCTAAACAGCCACTAGACCAGTATTTAGGATAAAACCAGCGATATATAGGAAACTGTTGATTTTCGTCAAATACTTTATCTCCCGAACAACCAGCGGCCAACACAATCACTCGTTCTGGTTCTTGCAAACAGCGATTGTAAATATATTCCCCAATGACAGCTTGTTTCGGTAGAAAGATTCGGGATATAACCAGAATATCCGGATGTGCAGTTTCGTCTCTAATGTTGGCTGTGAGTTGAGAAATATGTTCCATAATCAACTTAAGAACTCGATTTTTAAATATTTTTTGTATTTATTTACAATTGAGATAATTTTCCAACCGAGAATAATTATTGTTTGTTCTTCTCACGAATGCTGTAGATAAATTTTAAGCTGATTTGAGAACATTAGCCAGTAATTTTAGTTTTAATTTCTGTATATTTGATTTCATTTAGTAAATTTATCATGACTTGAGAATTTTTGTCGTTCGTCAATAATAAATATGAAGCTATAATTTGCAGCTAAATCGCTCGGCGAGCAAACGTGGCGAAAATTTTGAAATTTAGCTACGTTCAACAGAATATCTGAAATAGTCTCGACAGTTGTGCCAGAATGCCAAGATGTCTATTGTTTGCAGAATAGGGAGTAGAGAGGCGATTAACCCTTGTCTGTGGGGCTAAAGAGATTTTTATAGTATTGCTGTGTAATTTATTACAAAATTTCCGAGATGAGCAGAAAATAATTAGCGCCAAGTATTAAAGAAATAAGTCAAAATAATTACTAAAATTTAAAATAATCTGTATAATTCAAAACTGTAGTCAGGAAGTGCTAGTCAAAGACATAGCAACAATAACAATCCTAAATAATTTGTTAAATCTTTGTAGAAGCTGTTGACAGTCAACACTCATCACTGATAGTTTTTACAACTCAAATTAGGATTGCTAAATGAGTCGATGCCAATTTCTCTAATAACGAACATATCTTTAGGTACGGTTATCCTGTAGAGAAATCCCCCCTACGATCGCTGCTTACCCAAGATCGGACGCGGTAAAGTGAATGTGTAGCTGTTAAAACTAAATGCTACAAATCGCAAAGGTTGTTACGGGCTGGCGTTAGTGACATACCACAAGAATCCCAAGAACATAGGGAAATCATAAAAATTCCGTTTTTGAAGCGATTGTATTATGCGTAAAAAACTACAACAAATCATCAAACCGCTACTAAAAACCTTCCTAGCCCTCAGCCTGGTGTTAACTTTGGCTCTTAGTCACGCCGATGGCGCCCTAGCTGCAAGTGGTGGACGAATTGGCGGTGGCTCATTTAGAGTTCCCTCTAGCCGCACCTATACACCGCGCACCTATGCACCTCCAGGGGGAGGCGGATATTATCCCGGTGGTGGATACTATCCTGGCGGTGGTTTTGGCTTTCCCTTCTTGATTCCTTTTTGGGGAATTGGGGGCGGATTTGGTGGCCTATTTGGCATTTTAATTTTTTTGGCGATCGGTAATTTCTTATTACAAAGTTTCCGTCGTGCTGCTAGCGGTGAAACACAAGAAGCAGATTACACCACTAGCTCTCCAGTTTCCGTGACTCGTTTGCAAGTCGGTTTATTAGCTCAGGCTCGTGATTTGCAAAATGAACTCAACCAGATTGCTGAAACTGCTGATACCAACTCCCCAGAAGGAAGGGCAGAAATACTCCAAGAAGCTAGTTTAGCTTTACTCCGCCATCCAGAGTATTGGGTATACGCAGGTGGTGATACTCAACAAGCCAGATTAAATTCAGCTGAAGCTCAGTTCAACCGCTTATCACTAGCAGAACGCAGCAAGTTTAGCGAAGAAACTCTGACTAACGTCAACAACCAACTCAGAGCAGCTCTCGCCAAAGAAGCTTTACCTCCAGCGGATGAAATCGACAACCCCACCCGTCTAATCACTGAAGGCCCTGGCGAATACATTATCGTCACTTTATTAGCGGCGACACTAGGCAAATCTGAAATTCCAAAAATTAACAGTTCTGATGATTTGCGTCAAGCCCTGCGCCAAATTGGTAGTATCCCCAGCGATAGACTTCTAGCAATTGAAGTTCTTTGGACTCCCCAAGCTCAAGGCGATACTCTGACATCAGATGATGTGTTAGCAAATTATTCTGATTTGAGATTGGTTTAATTTTTTGGAGTCAGAATTCACCAATTCGGGGCGGGCAAGATGCCCACCCCACAACGGTTTAAAACAGATGTAGAGACGTTGCATTGCAACGTCTCTATTTTGTTAGCCTGGGGTTCCTGGTTTAACTTTTTCTCCAAGAGGCTGCTAAAAGTTCGAGAATGACTCCATTTGTCCAGCCGAAACCAACTTCGTTAGAACTATATCCAAAGCAGATTTCATCGGAAACGTTGGCAGAACAGCGTTCGACATCATATTTCTCAACTAAAGTGTTGTGACGCCCGAATTCCTTAACGACCATAGCAAGGAATTTGTTGGCAATGCGATCGCCTTCTGTATGATATCCATAGCGGTGAAGTCCTTGGACAGCGATTAACGTCAGCGGCGCCCAGCCAAAGGGAGCATCCCACTGGTTCCCGGTAACGCGAGTACTGGTAAAAATTCCACCTGGGGCTTCAAACAAAGAAAGATTTTCTACCAGGCGCTTGGCTTGGGATGGGGAAGCAATTCCCAACCATAGCGGATAGAATGTCGTGGCAAATTCATAACGACGGCGTTGTTCGCTCTGGAAATGATAATCTAGATACAATCCCTGTTCTTCATCCCAGAGATACTGGTTGATGCGTTCGCGGCGATTATCTGCACGTTCGCGCCATTGTTGCGCTAATTCCAGATTACCGAATATTTCCTGAATTTTTGCTAAGTCTAGTTCCATTTGATACAGCAAACTGTTCAAGCAGACAGGAGCGTAATGCAGGATATCAGCACTGAAGGGGCCAAATCGGTTAGTGATATCAAAACCCGATTCGCGCATGGTACGATCGCCCTTATAAAACAGCCTCGTCAGTTCGTCATTTTCGCGATCGTAATAAAGGCTGACATCATAATCTTCAATCTCAAAGGTTTGGTAGTATTCTTTAACGCGATCGTAATGGCTTTTTCCGTTCTCATCTCGCTCGGAAAACAAAACTTCTGGTGCAGGGCCTTCGCCAAAGGCATAAAATCGGGATAAACCTGTTGCAGGATTGAGGTGCGGCGGAACTACCCAGTAATAGTAAAACTGTTCTAGTAGCGGTATAGTTGACTTCAACCACTCTTTATCGTGGGTATGCTCAAATAGCTCCATAACCATCATACTCAGGACGGGTGGCTGCGATCGCGACAGCATATAAGTCCGGTTGGCATTGAGGATAGTACCGTAATGCTGCACTTGGTAAAGTAATTGATCTACTTGGCTTTGGGCAAGTTCTAATTCGCCATCGTGCAAAAGTCCCAATAATATAAAGTAGCTGTCCCAACCATACATTTCGTTAAACCGACCACCGGGGACAACATAAGGCCCTGGCAGGTATAATAATCCATGCTCTTTAATTGCATCCATTTCGGTAGGCAAAGTGCGAATTTGAATTCTTTGCATATCTTTAGGAGATAGCGCTCGCTCTAACACACTTTGGACGTTAGGGCAATCTTCTAAAGGTGAAATGTAGACAATCCAAGGAGTATCTGAGGAGTGGTCTAGCTTACTATCCTTGGCAGATTGTAATAAGTGTTCGTGCGATCGCGTTAAGGTTTTCCAGGTTTTTTTGATATGCGATTGCACTGCGTCTATCTGCGCGGTGGTGAGTGATGAACTAATCATAATGTGGACTCAGAATTATTTTTTAAACGCTAAAGAACGCTAAAGAAATCGCAAAGGTACGCAGAGTTTTTCCAGCGTTTTCTCTGCGCCTTTGCGCCTCTGCGTGAGATTTTATTTTTTTACTCAGCACTAGTAACTAACAAAGCAACTGGAAAATGGGCGAGGGCAGATCCGATAGATAATGTTTCTTTGGCTTGTAATGGTTGCTGAGTGAGGACATTTTTCCAAGACGAGGAAGTTCCAGGAGGTAATTGTAAGTGCGTATCTTTCCAGACTGACTCGCCTAAAGGATCTTCTCCAGGCTGAATGAGGCGAGTGAAAAAGCGAGGTGCGATGGCGATCGCTGTTTGATTCCCTAATTGTCGCGCAAAGGCAATAATATGATTAGCATGAGTTCCGTGAATTTCTAACGGCAGATAATCTCCATCTTGGAATAATGAGAGATAATCTTTTCTGGCTTTGAGTAATTGCGCCGTTAAAAACAGTTTAATTCTACCGTCGGTTTTGTCTTTGAGCAACTCTTGAATCAATCCCAGTATATCGGTTTTGATTTGCTCTTTAATGGCGCTTAAATAACTCCGTCTTAAGTCAAAATCCACGGGACGGCGGTTATCTGGATCGACTAAACTTAATTCCCAAAGTTCCGTTCCCTGATAAAAATCAGGTACGCCAGGAGCGATAGTTTTGAGTAGAGTTTGGGAAAGGGAATTGAAGATTCCATAGTAGGCAATTCGCTGTTGAAAAGGATGAAAGGCTTCGAGAAATTGCCCAGAGTTTGCAGGATTTAACACTTTTTCTACAAAGGAAGTGCAAGTTTCTTCGTATTCGCTGTCAGGGCGTAACCATGCAGTATGCACCTTCGCTTCTCGAATTGATTTAATAATGTATTCCTTCACTCGTTCTACGAAAGATTCGTGTTCTTCTTCAGCAAAGGGAAACGCACCGATTAGGGTTTGATAGAGAAAATACTCATCATTGCGATCGGGCATGGCAAATCCGTGACGGATTTTGCGATGTCCTTGATTATAATGACTCCAGATATTGACTTGTTCTTCCCATTCTTCTGGAAATTCCGACAATACATTTAACCTTGCTCGCACGTCTTCACCGCGTTTGGTGTCGTGGGTAGCTGTGGTGTTCATGGTGTGAGGCCATGTTGCTTGGTGCTTTTGGTTAAAGCTGTGGAAGTCAGCTACAGAAATACCAAAATGGCTGGGATTTCCTCCCACTTCATTGAGCGATATCAGGCGATTGTAAACATATAATGTTGTGTCTTCTACGCCTTTGGCCATCAGGGGGCCGCTGTATTGCTGCATTCGTAAGACAAAATATATCCACTGTTCCCGTTCTGTTTGGGAAAGAGAATTATCAAATTCCAGCAGCATTAATTTTTCAATAAAATTTAACTCATGCTGCAATAAAGGTGCTTGTTCTTTCGCTTGGCTAATTACGTCTTGAATGGTGAGTTTATCGCTTTCCCCAATGCCATCGGGAGTAATATAAGTACGGTAAATTGGGAACACTGTTAAAATTTCCGCGATCGCTCTTTTGAGTCCATTGATGGTAAAGTCATTACCATAGCGATATTTGCTGGAGATATTCTTTAACAGAATGGCTAAATTGTCTATGTCACCTGCTAAGTTCTTTTCTAAGATTAGCTGCTTTTTCTCTTTTACCAAAGATGCATAATCTACTTTATTGCTGATAAAAGCATGGTAAATTTTGTCAAACCAAAGTTCTATGTCAGTTTGACAAAACACCCCATTGACATAATTCAAAAAATCATATCCAGATGTACCTTGAATATTCCAATTTTCTGGCAAATCTTCCGTCAGTTCTAAAATTTTCTCAACGGTGATGTAAACATCTGGAGTTTTCTCTCGCAATCGTTCCAGGTATTGATTTGGGTTATAAAGCCCATCTATGTGGTCAATGCGTAAACCCGTAAATTTACCTTCCTCAACTAACTTTTGAATGAAACTATGAGTGTTATTAAAAACTCGCAGTTCTTCAATTTTTACAGAAATTAATTCATTGACAGTAAAGAACCGCCGATAGTTCATTTCTTCCGCCCCGACTTTCCAGAAGGCGAGACGATAAAATTGGTCTTTGAGTAAATCGTCTAACAGATTAAAGCTTTCAGAATTGCCGGGTTCTCCGTTAAAAGTTTTGAGGTTTTCTTCAATGAATTCGCGGATTAAATCGTTGGTGTTGTAGAGTTCCCAAACCAATCCTTTGATAAAGGCAATTTGGTCTTGTCGCTGTTTGCCCGCAACTTCTGAAGGCACATTTTTGAGAATGTAGAGAATCCCCAATAACTTAATAAAATCAGGATGATTGCGGCCTAGCGTGCGCGTGAGTTTGCCAAGATTGTAAGTGAGAAATTTTGTGTAAGATTCTAACCGCAGGGGTAGTTTTAAACTGTAATAATTGACAGTTAAACCGTTTTGCTCGTATTGCAGTTGAATGTGCCCATTTTCTAAAGATACGCCGTAGAAATCTCCCAGTAAAGGAGCGAGAATTCGTTGCTGGCGATCGCCAAATGGTACATTCCAAGAAAGGTCGAAATAATCAGTATAGCTGGAATCTGGCCCGTGTTCCAAGATATCCATTAAATACTCATTTTCGCTGCTATAGGCCATGTGGTTGGGCACAATATCTTGTAACCAACCCATTTCTAGAGATTGTATTTCACTAATTAATGCATCAAAGGATTCATTAGTTCCCAGTTCTGGGTTAAGTTGAGTCGGATCTACTATATCGTAGCCGTGGGTACTACCAGACCGCGCCTTAAATATCGGCGAAGCATATAAATCGGAAATGCCTAAATCAGAAAGATAAGCAGCGATGGCTTTTGCATTTTCAAAGCCAAACTCAGGTGTAAACTGAATTCGATAAGTTGCTCTTGGAATTCGCATACTTGTTTTTCGTGGGAGTGATGAATGTTGAATGTTGACTGAAGAGTTGGGAGTTGGGAGTTGGGAGTTAGGAGTTGGGAGTTATAAGTCAAAAGTTGAGAGTTTGAGGTTTTCAAGCTTAACAGTGAACCTCTGAGCTTCAACGTTAAACCTTTAGGCTAAAACTTTAAATTCTAACTCTCCCCACTCCTAACTTTTAACTCCTAACTCTTAACTCATAACTCTTAACTCTTAAACTCCTTACTCTCTTTCATACAGTACTAAACTAATGGGTTGCAATTTCACTTCTTCTCCCGCAGACAAATATTCAGGCGCTTGGGAACCAGGCCCAGACCATGAGGTGTCTGCTGAATCTAATAGTTTGTGAGCTTTGCTTTGAATTGGCAGAGTTACTGTTACTGGAGACGAATTAAAATTCAATACAAATGTTATTTCACTCGTTTCACACCAACGACGCACGATAACTAATTGCTTGTCTTCGTCGCTAGTCGCTTGGATAGAATTGCGGTCTTGGTTGAGAAGTGCGGGATGGGTTTTGCGTAAATTAATTAATTGACGATACCAATTCCACAAAACTTTGTGGTTACCTTCGTGGCGTAATTCCCAGTTGAGTTTACTCTTTAAGAATGTTTCAGCGGATTCGGGATCTGGGGGATCGTCTTCATAGTGAAATGGTTCAAATTCTTCTTTGCGTCCGGCTCGAACTGCTTGAATTAAATCTGGGTCGGAGTGACTAACAAAATATATGAAAGGTGCGGGTTCGCCGTATTCTTCTCCCATAAATAATAACGGCAAATTAGGTGATAGTAAAACAGCGCCAGCTGCTAATTTTAATCCTTCAAAAGAGATACGCGCTGTGAGGCGTTCTCCTTTCATTTGGTTGCCGATTTGGTCGTGATTTTGGCTGCACACTAAAAACTGTGACAAAGGCCGATCGCTGCAAGATACGCCATGATATCGTTTGCGATCGGGTGAGTATTTCCAATCATAAACAAAAGTATCTTGATAAGCTTTTGCTAAATCGGCAAATGTGCCAAAATCCTGATAATACCCTTGGCGATCGCCTGTTAAAAGTGTATGCAATGCATGGTGAAAATCATCGCTCCATTGGGCATCTAAATTATATCCACCCAATTCTGCCGGACGAATTATTCGCGGATTATTTAAATCGCTTTCCGCAATTAAATGCCGTTTCCATCTTTGCCCTTGTTGGGAAAAATGATGAACTGCTTCTGCTAATTCCCACAAAAAATGCTTTGCTCCCAAGTCATAAATTGCTTGAATTGCATCTAACCGCAATGCATCAATATGAAATTCGCCCAACCAATAAATCGCATTTTGGATAAAATAATTTCGCACGCCCATACTCAGGGCATCATCGAAATTCATCGCATTGCCCCACGGCGTTTTATAGGTTTTGGTAAAGTAGGGTGCAAACTGACCCATATAATTACCTTCTGGCCCAAAGTGGTTGTACACCACATCCAGCACAACAGCAATACCGTTTTCGTGGCAAGCATTCACCAGTTGTTTGAGATCCGCTGGACTACCGTAGGAATTTTGTACGGCATAGGGGTAAACGCCATCATAGCCCCAGTTACGGTATGCCAAAGCAGGCTCAATATGGGTATCTCCAGGAAACTGCGAAATGGGCATGATTTCAATAGCATTAATACCCAGTTCTCGTAGTTCCGGTAGGCGGGGAATAATGGCGGCAAAAGTGCCTTCAGGGGTGAATGTCCCCACATGAAGTTCATAGAAAATCATCGATTCCACAGGAATGCCAGACCATCCTTCATCAGTCCACTCAAACTGAGGATCTATGATTTGAGATGGGCCATGCACCCCTTCTGGTTGATACTGCGACGCCGGGTCGGGAAAGGCGTTTTCCTCATTTAGCAGATACTTATAAAGTGTACCCGGATACACATCATTCACCTTCGTCTGCCAGTATCCCTCTGCTTGAGGTTTAAGCGCAATTACTTGCGCTTGGGGCGTCAAAATTTGCACAGCAACGTTATCTAACGTAGGAGACCAAACTGTAAATTCACACTCTCCGTTACCCAAATAATTAGCACCTATTCTCACGCAGATTACCCTCTTCAACAATACTTTGTGCTGGATTTTGCCGTGAAAGTAATTTCGTGTTGTTACACGATCTTTACAAACGCGCCAAATAGGATCATGGTGGTTCTACCAGACTTTTTACTAGTATCGAAGGGCTGAATTTATGACTATAAAACTCTCTCTAATGATTAATTTTAGTGCCTGTAATGCTAAATGGAAGCGGTAACGGGGAACTGGGAACAGCAAAAAAGGCGATATTAAGAAATTACCTAAAAAAATTAGTACAGGGACTAACACAGAAATTTTCTGTATTATTCTCTTTGCGTCCCCGTATCTTTATATCCCCCACTCCCATCGACTCCTATGGCTTGCAGCTGCCATCAACACAGTATGCTGATTGATAAGTACTAGAACGCTTGCCAAATATAGTGTAGCGGTTATCGCGGATTTGTTCGTAAAAGCGATCGCCTGCCCACTTCACCCCCGGTAACGCCCGATAAGCGTCTACAAATATACTGCCTAATGGCAATAACCGCCCAATTTCTTCTGCTGCATTACTACCTTGCCAGCGTCTTGAGATATCGCTACCATCAATTAAAATCATTCCCTGTTCGCAATCTTGGGCTGTAATTCCCCACTGTAAAAGTTTCTGTTCATCTTGCATCGAAGTGTATTGAAACAAGTTTCCTCGATCTAAGGATTCTAGCAATTGTACCAAGGTAACGCAGAGATTACAATTTCCGTCGTAGATTACGTAGTAAGTCACGTCGCTTCGCTCCCAATTCAAAATTCAAAATTCAAAATTAATAATTGCCGATACTTTTTACTACGCCTTGATGTTGTATAATCTTTCGCGGCCAAGTCGTAGGTTTTGTTTCTAAAAAAGTAACAAATACTCTGCTTTCACTAACAGCTTGTGGTATTCGAGCTAGTTGGATTTTGCCTTTTTTTAAATACTTTCAATGGTTTGTAGCATTATTGTTTACCTAGTATTTAATTTTAACCAACTTGCGCGGCGATCGCTACCTGCCCTAGATAGATTAAATTAGAGTTATTGTGAGCCAAAAAAGCATGATGTCTTCGCTTCCCGTCAACGATGCTCAAAATAACCTACAACAGCTGATAGACCAAGTTGTAGAGCAGGGTAAACCTGTAATGATTCAGAGCGATGGTGGTAATGCTATTCTGCTTTCAGAAAAAGATTGGTCTGCAATTCAGGAGACTCTTTACTTGTTATCTATACCTGGAATGGGAGAATCTATAAAAGAAGGGCTAGCAACGCCAATCCAAGAATGCGATGAGGAGTTGGATTGGTGAGTCATGGCAGTAATGAAGAACAACTTGCGAATGCTCAAGCAGTCAGTTGGAGGTTGGTTTACACAAAACAAGCGCAAAAAGATGCCAAGAAGTTAGCTTCTAGTAATTTAAAGGAAAAAGCTGAGGAGTTACTTGTAGTTCTTAAAAAAAATCCCTTTCAAAGTCCTCCACCTTATGAAAAGCTGGTTGGTGATTTATCAGGTGCGTATTCTCGGAGGATAAACATACAGCATCGCTTGGTATATGAAGTCGTCGAATCCGAACAAGTAGTCAAGATAATTAGGATGTGGACGCATTACGAGTAAGTTTTACATAGTTGATGACAAAATTTAATTTTAGGGTTGACCCGAATTTGATAAGCTGTTCAACATCTAGTTTGCATATCTAAATTTAATACGACTCCTGTGGGGTGGGACGAAAAGCCCGCCGTAATTGTTCAAATAGATGAAACGCTGTAAACTATTGTTGGCTGGGATATGGTCTATACCTTGCACTACGTTAGTAATTACGCAAGCGATCGCCTTTGGTTTAGCACATTCACCCTTGGATATCCGACGTTGCAGTTGTGAACGCCAACTTCCAAAAAGATCCCCGACTTCTTCAATAAGTCGGGGATCTGAGCCTCTCACTGGAGAGCAAATCAAATAGGATTGCTATATTACAAACTTCCTTTAGGAGTTTCTGTGGTATTAGGAGTTTCTGTAGTGTCAGATTGTTTACTATCAGTAACTTCTTTTTGGGGATTATTTTGATTACCTCGATCGCCTATTTTATCTATTGCTTGTTTTGCCAAATTTTCAGCTGCTTGTTTAAATAAAGGTTCGATTTTATTTCGCCAATATTGAGTATTAGGCAATTTTTCTGGATGGTTTTTGTAATCTAAAACTTTATCCCATTGACCGGATTCTAGCGCTTGATTAATATCATTAAATAATGCATCTGCTTTAGCCCAATCTTCTTGCCATTGGGCGATAACTTTGCCGGTCTCTTGGATATCAGAAGCGGCAGTTGTGGGAACTGATTTTAAAAGTGCGATCGCTCCAACTATATCTCCCGAATCATACTTCTTCTTTGCCTGTTCTAAAATCTGGGCACTATTTTCACTAGGCTGCGATTTTCCATTATCAGAAGCTGACGGTTTTGATTTTTCTGACGATGAAGTTACTACATCCTTAGATTTTGGTTTTACTGGAGGAATCTGTCGAGTAGTAATTAAAGTACTATCATCTATTGTCTTAGTTGCGATGCCTTTTTCCCGCAGGCAAGAAGTCCATTCTCCTTTATTGGCTATCACATCTGGGTGTACCCAAGCCAAACTTCCAGATTTGAGTTTAATTTCTACCCAACCTCGTTTTGTTTGCTTCCCAGTCACCTCAAAGTTAGTATTATCACCAACAGTTTGCACAATATTACCAGAATTGATGGAACTAGGTTGAGAACGGATATTAGAATTTCCCACAACAACAGCCGAACATTTGTTGGCTAAAGTGCCATCTTTACCTGTAAAATTAATAGCTAAATTTTTGACATTGGGATATACATTTGCTGCCAAAGCCGCAGCACCGCCCGCCAACAATATACCAATTAATATTGGCCACGGATCGGATTTGCTATGCTGACGGACAGGTCTAGGGGGGACATGGTTTGCTGGTGCAACTGCCAGAGTTTGCTGGCGAGATACTGGTTGGGAACTGGAATTTTTTACAGCTTCTTGAGGTGTGGGAATTGCAGCTACAGGATTAATAGCGTTTTTACATGCTTGCAATGCTTCTGTGGCAGTTTGGTAACGGTCTTTGAAGTGATAGCGCACCATCTTTGTCAACACTGCCGCCAGCCGAGGGTTCACAGTCACTGAATGTCGCCAGATGATTTCCCCTGTTTCTGGGTCTTCTTGTAATTCTGTTGCCTGTAAACCTGTTAATGCTTGAATGGCAATAATTCCAAGGGAATAAATATCACTGTTGGGGCGCGGTTTACCTTGCCCTTGTTCTGTGGGCATATAGCCAGGAGTGCCGATAACCACTGTGGCAGAGGCTTGTCCGCCTACTGTCACCATTTGGGTACGCAGTTGCTTGACTGCCCCAAAGTCTACCAAAACAAACTTATTATCCGAAGTGCGGCGGATAATATTATCTGGTTTGATGTCGCGGTGAATTACCCCTTGCTGGTGGACAAATTCAAGAATGCCCAGAACTTCCTGCAAAAGTTGAATTACTTGGCTTTCACTCCAGCGGTTACCAGGTAAAAGTTCTTCGGCTAAGGTATGTCCTTCTATATATTCTTGTACTAAATAGAATTCTTGATTTTCGTCAAAGTAAGCCAATAGCCTGGGTATTTGGTCGTGGTTGCCGAGTTTTTCTAAGGTTTCGGCTTCGCTGTTAAACAGACGTTTAGCAGTAGCAAAAACTCTGGGGTCAGTTCCGGGTTTGAGGTGCTTGACAACGCAAATGGGGTTACCTGGCCGCCTAGTATCTTCGGCAATGTAGGTTTGACCAAATCCTCCCGTCGCCAGGACTCGAATTATTTGGTAACGATGGTCTAGTAACTTGCCTATCATATTCACTCCCCAGAGTTATCACCGAAATTTTCCGCTAGTAATAAATATCTCCAAATTTTCTTCAATGAAATCCGCTATCTTGAAAAAAGATTTAGATTAAAAACGCAGCTTTTTAATAAACGCAGACTGTTTATTTCTCTGTTTAGTGCCCCTGTTTATTACCAATGCCACCTAAAATAACAAACTCAGTTGCATGGCAGCAGGCTGAAATCCTCATGCAACCTGCTTTCATTCGCGTTATCGACAATATCCGCAAACAGCTTGATGAGTCTTCATGGACGGGAACTTACCAAGATGTCTTGATTTGGCCGCCTAACACCACCGATGAAATCAAAGCATTGGTGACCGAACTGTTGCAAGCAATGGAAACTGCAACGCCCGAAGAAGCAGATGAAATCAGACAGACTCTAACTCGTCTACCGATGCCCCATCCAGGATATCATTTACTTTTGCAGCGTCAACAGCAACAAGCAAGTATCGATTTATGGGAGTTGTGTTATCAAGTGTGTTTTATTGAATACAACCCACAGGAGGAAAACGTTGTTATTGATACTAGTTTGATTGATGAACTTGGCGAAGTCGATTGGCTGCGTTTGGATGCTAAGGCAAAGCATTTAGTTGAAGAGGCGTTTGCCAGTTTACCTGAGAGTTGAGAAAATTACAGCACAATTCTAGGCGTTGCAAAGGACAGTCGCGTGGTGTTAGCACAGCATTAGCGACGCAGAAGCGTCCACGAAAAGATGTGTAATTTCAATGCAATAGCAGCTTATAGCATTTCCCGTTCTAGTGAGGTACAAGGTAGGGGCGCAAAGCTTTGCGCCCCTACAAATTTCTGTACCTCATTTGATTGGGAACCGTTATAGACTCTTTAGTACAGCTTCGGTTTAATTGTCTGCTCTTGTTTTTGGCTCATAAAATAACCCAAATTGCAAGTGCTTTTTGAGTCATTTAGTCTGGTATTAAATTTATATGCAGAGAGCAAATATTTTAACTAACATAATATTTGCTGTTTGTCTACTAACTAAAAATCATTTTTATTGCGTTGGTACTAGCATTATACTTACCACATATTTACTAGCAAGCAAATTGCTTATCAATGGTTAATATAAGATATACTAATGATAAAATTATTTATAAAAAATCACAATTGTTGATATTCTAGTTGAAAGTACTAATGGGGTGAATAACAATACTGATGAAAGAATTGTTACACATGCCTTAAGTGAACTCGACCCTAAAAAATTCAAACTGGCGCTTGCTGTACGACCAGTGATAGAGAAATGCAACCATTTAACAATCAAGCATTCTAGTTGTTTGTAAAAAGGTAAGTTTAGCTTACTTGTATAAAAGTATATATTGCTTTTATTTCTTATATTTCTGAATTTATATAGCTACCTAATTGCAATAATTAGGATCTTTTACCGTACACCTCATCAAGTTTTGAAACATGGCTCTTTTTACAAATAAATCAAACAAGTTGCAGAGTTCAATAAAAGAATATTTTCAGAACATTCAACAGATGTTTTTGGATTCACCAGAGAAATGCCTTAACCAAGCATACAGAGCCGCATTAACGATTAAATCTATTGAAGATGAGTACTTTGATGGTCACAAAATATCTGCTGAATCAGGTAATTATAGTAATAGCGTGATGTTATTACTGCAAGCAGAGCTAGATAAAAACATAAATATTGCCAAAAAAAAACTAGGGCAGTTAAAACTTAGCCAATCGTTTGTAAGTATTTCCAATTACATTTTTCTGGAGAAAATTAGATTTATTGATGAGGTAATAGATAAGTATTCTGTTTTGGAAAGTACATCAATAACTTTGGCATCTAATTCAGAATCGAAATCAAGTTTGTTAACCAAAGGCGATCGCGAGTTATTTTTACCTACTAAAAATATTAATAATAATATTGAATTCCAAACTCAAAAAATGTCTCCGCTACCAAGGTCGATTGGTAAAACAATTAACAGAATTAAATTAGAATTAAAACCACAAGCAGAAGAAGAAGTTATCAAGGGTTTCCGGAGTTCTAGCAATAAAACAAAAACTGCTGTTACTTTTTTGCTGTCACTGATTCTTGTACCAATATTAGTTCAACATTTATCTAAACAATTCATAGTTACTCCAATTGTTCATCAAATTAGAGGAGAAAATAACACTGAGGTTTTTCTCCACAAAGAGATGAAAGAAAAAGCTTTTGCAGAATTAAAACTTTTTGAAGAGGATCTCAGATTTGCGAGTTTAGTTGATAATTCACCTCACCTTTCACCAGAAGTAATTGAAGAGAAACTCAAACATAGAGCAACTGAGATGTTAGAGGAATTTCGAGAAAAAAGTACTAGTGCTATTAGCAACGTTTTTGCTGACATCATAGCAGTTATTAGTTTTATTATTTTACTGGTGACCCAAAATAAACAATTTATTACTTTTAAATATTTTTTAGATGATACTGTCTATGGACTGAGTGATAGCGCTAAAGCTTTTATTATTATTTTGTTAACAGATATGTTTGTAGGTTTTCACTCTACGCATGGCTGGGAAGTAATGCTTGAAGGCATGGCAGAGCATTTAGGAGTTGTAGCAAATCAAAGTGCAATTTATTTATTTATTGCAACCTTTCCAGTTATCTTAGATACCATTTTTAAATATTGGATTTTCCGCTATCTCAGCCGTATCTCTCCTTCTGCCCTAGCGACTCTTAGACAGATGAATGAGTAAATTTATATCGTTAGTAAAATCATGAAAATAGCAAACATATCTTTTCCAGATATATTCTGCAAAAGTTTGGTCAATGAAATAAAATTCTTTAGCTATCAACCATGTCTTACAGTTTACTTCTAGACCAAATTGTCTATACTAGCTTTGCTGAAACCAGCTTGAAAGCAGTTGCTAGCACACAGCTTCCTAGCGAAGTTCAGCAAGCTTTTATGGAAAAAATAGTTGAGCAGCATTGGAATCGCCAAGTCCTAGAAGTAGGAGACCAAGCAGTTTACTTACATCAAATTAGCCCAGAGCATACACTATTTGGATGGTTGTACAATGTTGGGACAGACGAGTTGAATGGTGAAGATATACCCTACTTTATTTGCTACTATTTAGCTGAACCTTTACTGTTCTATTTTCAACTAGAAAAAATTTTTAATTGTTTGCATAAGGGGCCTGTCGCATTGATAGAGCGCGATAATCCAAATGTCAGCCTGGAAAGTGTCGTAGTCAGAAATACCTGGAATTACGAGTCTGTACGTCCTGGGTTGATTGTTCCTATCTTGATGCGGACACGCAGTCATATCGCTCTAAAACAAGGAGAGTTGTTAGATATATTCGTCCCCCTTGCTCGACAAGAAAGTATATTTAAAATGAATGCTCAAACTCAAGAGCAAGAGATAGAAAATTTGTCGATTTATACTCGCCAATTAGTCAAAGCTGTAGAAAACAATCTTGTCTCTCTAAATGAAGATATTCATGCTATTAAAGCTAAAGTTAACCAATCATACCTACAGTATAAACGAAAATTACAGCAGTACGAAAAAGCGTTTGTATCTGCCAATCAAGAGCAGCAACCATTAACAGAAGAAACTCGCAATAGTTTAAAAAATTTACAGCGAGTTTTGCAATTAAGACGTGATGATATAGAACATATTGAAGCTTGCTCGAAGAATATACGCTCGTCGAGTTCATTTAAGAAAAAATTTCAGCCTGCTGCTATTTTTTCTGCTAAAAACAAAAAATCATTTCTGCTGACAGCTAGCATTATTGCAATATTTGTTATTTTACTCGGTTTCTTTGATGAAATAGTTCAAAAAAAGCAGTATACGCCTCAGGTAAATGAGTTTATTCCTTTAAAAAATGTAGGTAGAAAAGAATGAATTACGTACCAAGATTTAACTTACTTACTATTGGTCATAGAGGAGTAGGAAAAACAGTTTTTTTAGCTGGTAGCTATGCAGAGTTACATGCCGATACGCATAAGCAAAAGATGTGGTTTGATTGTAGCGAACCCCAAGTGCAAGAAAATATAAACAATATTCTCAGCTATATTTCTGAGACTGCTCATTATCCACCAGCGACGATGAAAATCACTAATTTTCGCTTTAGTCTAAATCGCCGTTCTTGGTGGGGGACTGAAACTGTATGCAATTTCTCGTGGTCAGATGTACCTGGTGAAATCTGCACAATTCGTAATCATGACTTTCGAGCAATGGTTTCTAATTCGGATGGTTGTTGTGTATTTATTGATGCCTATGCTTTAATGTCCAAGGGTAAAGCATATATCGAGTTCTTGGAAGAGATTGTCAAACAGGTAATGGCGATCGCTAGTGTAGCTTACTTACATGACCGCCATTATCCCTTTGTCTTGATCCTGACTAAGTGCGATTTGCTCAAATCAGACCGCCTCGCCAAAGATCTCGAAGAGCTTATTAAACCATTAACTACTCGCCTAGATGCTGTTAAAGCCGAATATAAAATATTTTATTCACTGATTCCAATTGCGCGTACATTAAATAGTGCTAGGCTCGAACCAAAGGGTGCAGCTGCTCCAATTTTATCCCTCGTTTGGGAATTAGCTCAAGCCGATCGACTTAATTTAATCCAAGACCACTCGCCAATAATTCCTAGTCTATGGTCAAATGTGCTGCAAAATTTTCAAAGTTTTCTTGACCAATTACTACAAAAGCCGCAAGTGAAAACAACTTCTGAACCTTTCGGAGTTCAATCTGAATCTGTCAAAGTATCATTTGAAGGGCTTGAAGTTAGAAGACAGCAGCAATCCAATCAAGGTTGGATCGCTAATTGTAGTAAGCCTAAAAACATCATAGCTGTAGCTCTTGCTGGTATGACTTTAGTAGGGCTAGGTCTCACTTATCGTTATATCAAACTATCTGAACCCTGCTCATCAGAAAATTGTTTACTCCTTAATAAAGGTGAAGCTTCAGATAGTTACTCTACGAAAAATTACAAAAATACCGAAACCGATTAGAAATAATTTTACTTGTTAACAATCGCACAAAGTTAGGCTGATTGTTAGCATTTGCTTAGTAAGTGGTAAAATTTTCCAGTATCCTCTGAGCAAGATTAACAAGTTGAATAAGCAGACATCATTAAATATAAAATTCAAAGGAGCGAAACATTTCACTGTTAAAAGATTTTACTTTCTGCCTGGTCACTGAATCTCGATTTCTCTACGAGACGCTACGCGTAGAGAAGTGCTGCTTCCTGCCTTCTACTTAGTAGTAGTAATTGTCAATTCTTTATAGCGCTTAATTATCAATTTTATGAATGCATTAAAAATTTTCATAGAAGCTGGACGCAACAAAAATTTCATGCACTTAATTGAAGGCCTGGTAGAAATTTTTGCTAAAGCTATGTCACTATTGCTCATAATGGTGATACTAGTTTCTGTTATAGATTTGACCAAAAGTTTATGGTTGGATTTGTTTTTTCAACCTGTATTGTTTTTTAAGGACAAACTGTTTGAAATTTTCGGTTCTTTTTTAACTATATTAATAGCAATAGAGTTATTAGAGAATATTACTGGTTATTTACAAAAACATATCATCCAAGTTGAATTAGTGATTGTTACTTCTTTAATTGCAGTTGCTCGAAAGATTATTATCTTAGATTTAAAAAAAGCGTCAGATAATGAATTACTTGGTTTAGCATCTGCAATTGTCGCTCTGTCAATTGGATATGGCATTGTTAAATGGAGCAACAGTAGAACTATAGGCAATGAACATGATGAATGAATCATAATATCCTGAAAAATAGTAAGCGTTGTTGATTAATTTATAAAAAATGTATACAATGATTCAATCAAATTTAATAATGAATTTATTGCAGTTCTATATAGGGCTGTGAATGCTTGTTGTATTAGATAGTAAACTCAAAATAACAGTTTACTTAGCTGTAATCTCTTCGACAAATTGCGATGTCTACTATGCACATCAATTTTAGCTTACAGAGCAAAAATTCAATGGTAAACATAACTTTAGAGATTACGGATTTATCTTTATCAAAAAATACTCAATTTCTAAAATCCTTTTCTTCTAGCTGTTAACCATGTCTCATAAAATGCTCTTAGGTCAAATTGTCTATAGCAGCTTTGCTGCTACAGGTTTTAGGACGGTTACGAGCGCACAAATCACCCCTGATATCCAGCAAGCATTTATGGAACGGGTGGTTTACAAACACTGGAATTCTTATAAGCCACCGAAGTCTGGTTTCCGAGCTGCCTACATACATCAAGTGACTTCAGAGCAAGTTTTATTTGGCTGGTTATATAACGATGGGACAGACGATATAGATCGTAATGATGTCCCATATTTTGTCTGTTACTACTTAGCCGCACCACTACTATTTTATTTTCAGCTAGAAGAAATTTTTAACTGTCTGCACGCAGGGCCATTAGTATGGATAGACCGATATTGCCCGCCAGTAATCCCGCAAAGTATTGTGTTGCAAAAGGCGAGGAGTTACAAACCTGCGCGTCCTGGAGTAGCGATTCCTGCACTCATCCGCGCACATAGCCATATTGCTTTGAAGCAAGGAGAGTTACTAAATTTATTTGTTCCGTTTAACCTACAAGAAAATAACGTTGAGATGAGTCCTCAATCTCAAACAGAGGAGATAGATAACTGTGCAATTTATACTCGTTATTTAGTTAAAGCTGTAGAAACTGGTGTTGTCTCTCTCAACGATGATTTTAATGTTATTAACAATAAAATTAGGCAGCCCTATAGGGGGTATAAAAAAAATTTGCAGCGGTACGAGCAAGCTTTTGTTTCGGTTATGCAACGCGATTTCTCGATTCCAGGGGAAAATCACAATAAACTAAAACGTTTGCAACACAGTTTGCATTTAATAAAAGAAGATATAGCAAGAGTTGAAGCTCGTTTTGACAACGCAATTTTATCAGGTTTAAACAGTAGTAGAGCTAAACATAACTTTCCTTTAAATATTTTTGAAAACTTCCAAGTATCACGTATAGCAGGTATTATTGCCACTATTTTGGCTATTACAGCAGGAGCGATCGCAGTTAATCAAATTAAAGCTCCACTTAAGCCTAACCTAGAACCACGAATAATCAATAGATCTATAATTAGCGAAAATTCAGATAACGTACAAAATATACCTCAAGGAATATTTAAATATAGTGGTTCTAATACATTTAGCTTTTTGCAATCGCGGAATGTAATATCAATTTTGAACCAAGCTAATCCTAAATTTCAGCTACGCTACCTTAAACCAACATCAGGCAAGCCTGTTTCTGATATGGCAATCAAAATGCTGATTGAAGGAGAAATTAGTTTTGCACTGTCCGATCGGGAAATCGAAAATAAAGAGTTTAAACAAATTATAGGACGTGGTTTTCTCCTAGAAGAAATTTTAGTGGGTATTGATGCCATTGCTGTATATGTTAATCCGCAATTATCAATACCTGGTTTGACTATCTCTCAATTAAATGACATATACACAGGCAAAATCAGGAATTGGAAAGCAGTAGGCGGCCCAGATTTACGGATTACTCCTTTTAGCTATGAGCTTAATACTGGCAAGACACAAAATTTAGAAACAGTAGAATTTTTTCAAAGAGAAGTATTGAATGGGAAACCATTTACTTTAAGAGTCAAAAAGGTGCGAGATACCATAGATTCTATCCGTAGAGTTGCTACAACTCGTGGTGGTATTAGTTATGGCAGAGCCTCAAAGGTTATTTCCCAGCACGCTATACGTACTCTGCCTTTGTCGAACAAATCTAACCAATCTTTCGTAGCTCCTTTTACTCAAAGTAATACTACTATCGCCAACAGTTCTGCTTTGATTAACGGCTCTTATCCCCTCACTGAAAAGATATTTATTATTGTTAAACGAGATGGCGGTTTAAACGAACAAGTTGGTTTAGCGTATACTGATTTACTGTTAACACCTCAAGGACAAAAACTGATCGAACAAGCTGGTTTTGTGCCTATTCTCTAGGGTCTTAAGTATATGGAGATTTCCTTTGATGGCTACGCCAAGACCAAAGGCGAACAGAACTTTTCAAGACAGAGGTACGCAGAGGTTTTCTAAAAGATAATTCAGCCTGCTTTCACCCTACACCATTGAAGCCGCAAACCCTTATTTGCTAAGATTTCGAGTGCGACAACATTCAAACAGGGCAACTCGTCATCATGCCAACATCTACAATTGACAATCGAGACGCAGCTGCTATCCAAGCTGCAAGAGAAGGGGTTGCAATATGCGATCGCTCTGGCTGGGGACGCATCAAAGTGTCTGGCGATGACCGCCTCCGCTTTTTACATAACCAAAGTACTAATGATTTCCTCGCACTCAAACCGGGACAAGCTTGCGATACGGTTTTTGTCACTTCCACAGCCAGAACAATTGATTTAGTAACCGCCTACGTCAGAGAAGATGCGGTGATTTTGCTCGTTTCGCCTAACCGCCGCCAGTTTCTCATGGAATGGCTGGACAAATATATTTTCTTCGCTGACAAGGTGGAATTATCTGATATCACAGAATTTACCAACACCCTCAGCCTCATCGGCCCCGGAAGCGATGCTGTAATCGAAAAGTTGGGTATTGGCGAACTCATCGGTCAACCTTACGGCAATCATCAAGTATACACCATTGCTAATGCTCAGGGAGTTAGAGTTGCTGTAGGTAGCGGCTTAGGGATTCCCGGATACACTTTAACTTTTCCCTATACTGACAAAGCAACAGTGTGGGAAAAACTGTTAGAAGCTGGAGTAGTAGAGATGAGCGATCGCGCTTGGGATATGTTGCGAATATTACAAGGGCGTCCCACCCCAGACGCAGAACTCACCGATGATTACAATCCCCTGGAAGCTGGTTTGTGGCAGACGATTTCTTTTGACAAAGGTTGCTATATTGGGCAAGAAACCATTGCTCGATTAAATACATATAAAGGTGTAAAGCAGCACTTATTTGGCATTAAGCTCAGTGGTGCTGCGGAAATTAGCAATGCGATCGCCGTTGGAGATGAAAAGGTCGGTAAACTTACCAGTTATACAGAAACTCCTGATGGTTATTTTGGATTAGCTTACATCCGCACTAAAGCTGGTGGTGTGGGATTGAAAGTTAAAGTAGGAGAAACTGAAGGCGAAATAGTAGAAATCCCATTTGTTTGTCACGAATACCCATAAAATGGAGAATTCAGAATTGAGCAATGTGTTTCTTCAGAGTTTAGACTTTCAGCGAAGATTTGCATTTCAATTCATACTGAATTGTGACTCCTGAGTTACGTCTGATGTGAATTATCCAAATCAACCAAATATAAAGGATTGTGCCCCCTGTAGAGACGTTGCACTGCAACGTCTTTACAACGATATAATGCGTGAGTTCTGAATTCTTCTAGATAAAAATATCTTCTGGCCGATCGCATCTAGTACCTTGGCAAAATTCATCTACCCAAGAAGCTACACTACGGGCGTTGGTGCTTTGTAATACATTCACTTTCGTTTTAACGTCTTGTGGTGTTTTATTGACATGCTGAATATTTTTAGGAACTTCTGTAGTAATTGCGAACGATGGCTGCGCCAACGTCTTCGACGAACGCGCTTGTTTGCCATCACTAGAAATCTCTGTAGTAATTGCGAGCGAACGTACTGGTTTCCTGTGATTAGAACCTTCAGTACCCAATGCCACAGATGGCATGGTTTTGGCTTTGCTGTTGACTTGAGAGGCTATCGTCAGCGTTGCTGTTGAAGAAAAGCGATCGAGAGTTGATTTTACTGGTTTATCTTCCCTGAGTAAACCGGAGTCTGGCTTTGCTGAATGCAGCGCCTTTACGGAAGTATTAGGAGGAATCTTAGTAATAACTGCAACTAATCTCCCAGATTTATGCGTAAGATCTAGTTCAGTGCTATCTATAAATGATGTTACAGGTTGCTGTAAGCGTGGTAAATCAGACTGTACCGTCTTGTTAGTAGTATTTAAAACTAATGGAACAGCTTTATTTTCATCAGAAAGTTTATCTTGTAACGGCTCACTTTCAACTTGGGTTGCTGATTTTATTAGACGTAACTCTTCATCGGGATTAAAGTTGAGACCCAAAGCTGCGACTATTTTATCCGGATTATTACTTAATTCCATTATAAAATCAAGTATTTCATCAAACTGCGGTTCCAAAACAGACAGCGTTGCCAAAATAAAACCGGACGAAGGACGCCGCAGGTCATCGTAAGTAGCCCAAACTCGCATCTTAACTAGCCAGGAACTATTTTGCTCGTAGTAACTCAACCATTTCTGTTTTAAGGATTGACGCAGTTGCTGGATATTCATCGAATGCCTCACTTAGGTCAAACAATTTTGGATTGGGGATTTTAGACTTCGACTAAACTCAGTCGAACGATTTTCGATTGACCCTACCAATAAACAGGTAGGGCCGGAGGCGTAAAAAAGGCTTGATGGCTTGCTAATGTTGGACTATCAGCAATCTAAAATCGGCAGTTAACAATAGTGCAGACTTTATTTTTAGGAATGAAATCGATGATAGAGCATCTGCTTGACTCTTTGGCCACCTAATAAATGCTGTTCTACCAGTAGAGATACTTCATCGGGCTGAACGCCGCTGTACCAGACAATATCGGGTAATACCAGCACCATCGGCCCATTGCCACATTGTCCCAAACAGCTGCTACCTGTTACCGTTACCCCAGGAATTGGTAAAGCTGTCAAAGCCGCTAAGACTTTCGCAGCACCTTGCTTTTTACAAGTGCGATTTTGGCAAACCCGCACACATGTAGGAGAAGAGGGTTGGTCTATTGCAGAAAAGTTTGATGATTGAGTGATGTTTGTCATTTGTCCTTGGTCATTGGTCATTTGTCCTTGGTCATTGGTCATTTTTTCTTCGTCGTTTCTCAAAAGCCAGAAGCTAATAACTAATGATTAATGACTAATGACTAATGACTAATGATTAATCTATTGAGAGTCCTTTTGAGGCTAACCATTCACGGTTAAATATCCGCGATTGATACCGGGAACCGCTATCACACAATATGGTGACAATGGTATGTCCCGGGCCTAATTGCTTGGCTAAGGCAACAGCAGCCGCAACATTAATACCCGTTGAACCACCCATTAATAAGCCATCTTTTCTCAATAGTTGGTAAACTACTCTCAAAGCTTCTTGGTCATCGATTTGGATGGCGTCATCGGCAGGTGCGCCTTCCATGTTGGCTGTAACGCGACCATTACCGATGCCCTCGGTGATGGAGTTTCCTTCTATTTTGATTTCGCCGGTTTTGACATAGCTATAAAGCGCACTACCCAGGGGGTCAGCAACAACGCATTGAATGGCGGGATTTTGTTCTTTTAAGTACATCGCTACACCAGCAAAAGTACCGCCAGTACCAGTTGCAGCTGTCCATGCATCTATTTTACCATCTGTCTGTTTCCAAATTTCTGGGGCTGTGGTTTCGTAGTGGGCGCGGCGGTTGGCTAAATTATCAAACTGATTTGCCCAAATGGCGTTTTCTAATTCTGCGGCTACTCTACCAGATAGCTTGACGTAGTTGTTAGGGTCTTTGTAGGGTACAGCCGGGACGGGACGAACTTCTGCTCCCAAGGCTGTCAGTGCGTCTATCTTTTCTTGTGATTGGGTATCAGGGATGATAATTAGGCATTTGTAGCCTTTGGCGTTACAAATATGCGCTAGTCCAATGCCGGTATTACCAGCGGTTCCTTCGACAACGGTACCGCCAGGTCTGAGTAAACCTTTCTCTTCTGCGTCTTGGATGATGTAAAGTGCGGCGCGGTCTTTGACGGAACCGCCAGGATTGAGAAATTCTGCTTTACCAAGGATTTCGCACCCTGTTTCTTCACTAAAGCTGTTTAAGCGAATCAAAGGTGTGTTACCAACAGCGCCGACGAAGCCATCTTTAATGTCCATTTTGACTCTACCTATGTTTTCTTCTGTTTTCTTCTATAAAAATTTTGGCTTATAGCGGTGGCATGATTGACACATCTCCAGAAATAACCATAAAAGTTGCAAACCAGTGCGTAAAATCCCATACTCAAGATGTATCCAGTATTAATCCCAATGTTTGCTACAAAGCTAAATGTACAGCTATAATCAGTCTTCTTTTTCCTCTCAGGCTTCCACTACTGGTTCGTTGTCAATCCAGCGCGGAAATTACTTCAACTATGTAGTGCCAAGTGGTTGGCGAGTGGTTGAGGATGGACAATTTGCCGTTGTCCTATGTTCCCCAGACAATGCTGCTTTGACGATTATGGTAGGAAATTCTGGACTGCCTGTAAACTACAACCCTTGGCAGTTTGTTTACGAGAAGCTGTTGGCAATGCAGCCCTATCAATTGCTCTTGGGTCAGCCCCGCCAAGCTCAACCGATCGCTGGATGTTCGGTTGCTTATGAGTTTGATTGCACGTACATATACAATGGTATCCCCTGTCAAGGAATAGCCAAGTGCAGCGTAGCATATAGTTATAACCTGTGTACGATGGTGATGACTTGTGCAGCATCCCACCAATCGCAGTGGGCTAATTATGCTTCATGGTTGCCACAGGTAGCGTGTCAAGTTGCGGCAACAAATGGAGCAGCCTTCGGAATGCAAGGAATTATGGCACAAAATATAGACATTTCAGTTACCGAAGGGCAGAAGCAGAAGGAATACCGCGAATGGTCTGCGCGTACATGGGATGAGGTAAGCCGCCAACGAGGTGAGTCTATAGACCGTCAAAACTTCCAGTTTCGTGAAAACCTGGGCAATGTAACAACTTGGACAAATCCTTACGGTTATCCAACTGTCGAGTTACCAACAGACTACAACTACTATTGGATAAATCGTCAAGGACAAATATATGGTACAAATAACCCCGGTGAAAATCCGAATGTCGGCTCAACTCAAGATTGGATAAGAATGAATCGGTATCTACCTTAAATCTTGCTGCGTTTCCAATGTTGCGATCGCTTTTTTGGTGAGGTTGTTGTTACTCTGCAAGCTTCTCCACGTCGCGGCAATCGAAAAAGCGATCGCGGCATAATAAAGACTAAACCTTAAAATTATGAAGTAGGCAATGAATACTACCGATAATTCTCCGATGGATGATGGATCTTCAGCAGATTTGATTTCTGTCGCAGAGTTACAGCAACAGCTTAATGACTTACTCCAGCAACTATCTCCAGAACGATTAAAGGTGCTGACTGATTTTGCTGCTTATTTGGCAAATGCTGAAAGCGAAGCCGCAACCCAAGAGCTTTTGGCAATTCCTGGATTGTTAGAGCGAGTTAAGCAAAATCAAGTAACGCCTAAAGCCCAATACGCCCCTTGGAGAACTCTTCGCTCTGATGTATGAAGTTATTCTTCATCCCGATGTCCAGGAAGTTTATGTCAATGCTGACAAAGTCCTTGCTAAGAAAATTGCCCGATGTTTGCAGCAGCTAGAACAAACTCCTCGATCGCACCCCAACATTAAAGCCCTGAAGGGAGATTATACAGGCTACTATCGCTACTGAATCGGGGATTACAGAGTCATTTATTCTATAGACGATGAAGTTGTGCAGGTACTTGTTGTGGCGTTCACGAAGTGACTCTGCAAGAGTATCGCTCATCGCAGTGAGGTATATGAACCATAAAGGCGATGCCTGCGGCGGGCTACGCCTACGCATTTCCATTCTGTTTACAATATCTGTTTTATTAGGGGCGATCGCATTTCCTGGATTGTGTAAATATTGGACGCGATAGATTTACGAGACACTTACGAGATGCGACGATCGCGTCTTTACAAGGGATTGCTGTTTTCACATTGCGCTTATGTTTTAGCTGGAGGAAGTATTTTCCTTCCTACTCTCCATCTTTCACTTTCTCCTGTTGATGCCAAGCTTGATAAAAAGCAGGGTAGGGCATACTTTGGGCACACTTCCAGATAACTTTGTAGCAATTATCAAATCGCTTAAAATCATTTTCGTAAGTTTCAGGTGATAAGTAATCCTTCAACACGGTGACAACATTCGGCATCTGTTCCTCTAACATAATTTTCTCTAAGCTAGATGCTACTTGCCATCGGATAGAATCATGCAGTTGTGGTTTGCCGATTAACTCTACCAAAGCAGCGATCGCTTTTTGGTTGCTAGAGCCAATTTCCCCTAAGCTTTTTGCCGCTTGCCATCGGGTATAATCATCCAGTTGTGGATTGGTGATTAACTCCACCAAAACATCAATCACTTTTTGGTTGCCAGAGCCAATTTTCACTAAGCTATCTGCTGCTTGCCTTCGGGTAGAATCATCCAGTTGTGGATTGGCGATTAACTTCACCAAAGCATCAATCGCTGTTTGGTTGCCAGAGTCAATTTTCCCTAAGCTATATACCACTAGCAATCGGGTAGAATCATCCAGTTGTGGATTGGCGATTAACTTCACCAAAGCATCAATCGCTGTTTGGTTGCCAGAGTCAATTTTCACTAAGCTATCTGCCGCTTGCCTTCGGATAGAATCATCCAGTTGTGGTTTGCCGATTAACTCCACCAAAGCAGCAATCGCTTTTTGGTTGCCAGAGCCAATTTTCCCTAAGCTTTCTGCTGCTCGCCTTCGGGTATAATCATCCAGTTGTGGATTGCCGATTAACTCCACCAAAGCAGCAATCGCTTTTTGGTTGCCAGAGCCAATTTCCCCTAAGTTAGATGCCGCTTCCCATCGGGTATGATCATCCAGTTGTGGATTGCCGATTAAGTTCACCAAAGCAGCGATCGCTTTTTGGTTGCCTGGGTCGATTTTCCCTAAGCTACATGCCGCTTCCCATCGGGTATAATCATCCAGTTGTGGATTGCCGATTAACTCCACTAAAGCAGCGATCGCTGTTTGGTTGCCTGGGTCAATTTTCCCTAAGCTACATGCCGCTTGCCTTCGAGTATGATCCTCCAGTTGTGGATTGCCGATTAACTCCACCAAGGCAGCGATCGCTTTTTGGTTGCCTGGGTCAATTTTCACTAAGCTTTCTACCGCTTGCCTTAGGGTAGAATCATCCAGTTGTGGTTTACCGATTAACTCCACCAAAGCATCAATCGCTTTTTGATTGCCTGGGTCAATTTCCCCTAAGCTAGATGCAACTTGCCTTAGGGTATAATTATCTAGTTGTGGATTCCCGATTAACTCCACCAAGGCAGCGATCGCTGTTTGGTTGCCAGAGTCAATTTTCACTAAGCATTCTGCCGTTTGCCTTTGGGTATGATGATCGTCCAGTTGTGGATTGCCGATTAACTCCACCAAAGCATCAATCGCTTTTTGGTTGCCTGGGTCAATTTCCCCTAAGCTAGATGCCGCTTGCTTTCGGGTATAATTATCCAGTTGTGGATTGCCGATTAACTCCACCAAGGCAACGATCGCTGCTTGGTTACCTGGGTCAATTTCCCCTAAGCTAGATGCCGCTTGCCATCGGGTATAATCATCCAGTTGTGGTTTGCCGATTAATTCGATTAAGGCAGCGATCGCTTTTATGCGATTTGTCTGATACAGTGTTGTTTCTGCTCCCTCTGCAATTGGTATGAGAAATTTTACCCACTCGTTTTGTTCAACTTTCAACTCGCCAAAGCGCCATTTAACGATTTCCGCCACAATAGTATCTGCGTTAACAGAATTTTTCCACTCATCAACCCCCGCAGCAGCGAGAAAATAAGCGCGAAACTCGTAAAATCCCTTTCTGACTCTATCAATAGCTCTGTATTCTCCGCACCCATCATCAAATTCCAGCAACGCCTGAATAAACTCTTCCTTCTCCTCCCTCCCCACATCCTCACGTCCCAACCACAGCAAAATCACCTCTTTCCACTGCGGGGCAAAAATGCGATAAACGCCTAGCGCGGGGTTGTCGGGAACATGATTGAGAAACTCGTGCCAATTCTCAATTGCCAACGCTGCAAAATATTCCTCAAATGTGGTGTGGTAAAAAGCGTAAACTTTCTTTGGCGTTGCTGATTCCGCAGCTAGTCCAACTTCATTTAGCCATCCCAACTTTAGCGCCAACCAAAATAGAGAACCCTCCTCTTCTGAATCGCCCAATTCATGACTTACAAACTCATAGCGCAACCGAAAGCGAGAAGTTTCTGTACCAATTGCGCGCTTTGCCAAATTTCTCAGTGCTACGTTTAGTGTTTGTTGCTGCTTTTGAGTCTTCAAAGAGGGATTTTTTTTCCACCTGTAAAACTCTTCCACAAAATGCTGATAAAGTCCGGCTTTAGTTTCCGGTAAACCTTTATCGGAAAATTGCCAAGTGCTACACAACAGCGCCAACCGCAAAGGATTTTTAACTAAATCTTGGATACGCTGACGTTCAGGTTTATCTAATTCCTGCCATAATCTTTCCCCTTTGTCTGCATCCTTGTTGTGAAACCAACGCCGAATAAAGTTTTGTACTTGTTGCGGATATTCAAAATTGAGTAACCGATACGTCTCAAATTTTTCTAAAGCGCCAGCGTTTGCTTCCCAAACATTCACTCGACAAGTCAGCACAACCCGCGCGTCTTCTACCCATCCCGTCAACTGCTGGGAAATCTCAGTTAATGGTTGTAGTGAAGACATTTCATCTGCTGCATCTAATAACAACCACACTCGATTATTATTGAATAAATCTTTAAAAGCGTTTTCCTGTTCTTCTGTTACACGCACCACTTTTAGGGCATTCTTCAGCCAATTTTGCAACAGATAATTTTCTACGCTCTTTTCTTGCAAATCTGTCAAAGAAATCCAAATTGGTAAACCCAGATTTTTGTCTAATATCCAAAAAGCTATAGTTTGCAACTGAGTAGTTTTTCCCGCACCGGGTTCTCCAATTAAAGCGATGCGGTGTCCTTGAGTTTTACCAACACCATCACGGATAATTTGCTCTAAAAAAGCCTGATGTTCAAATCGCTGCTTTTCTTCATAACTCGGTTCGTAAAGCCGCGAACCTTGTTCTGGGGAAATATCCTCGCTGCACTTCTTCGGTTTATTACGTTCCACCAATGCTAAAGGTACATGAATTTCCTCTAGCTCAAATTTCATCTCATCATCAGCAAACAGCCACTCATTTGTGGTGAGACGCTTGTGCTTTTGAAGCATAGCGCGGCAGGTTTCTTGCCAGTCACCACCCTGAGATTTTTCTTTTACAGTCTTGGGAACTTTAGCAGAGTTGTTTTTTGAGCTTCTCGGCATTTATCCCATTTCCCACCTTGCTTAAACAACCACTTGAGGTTTTCTTCTTTATCGATGCTGGGAAACTTGAGCGCAAAACGCCAAACTTTTGAGTTTGTTCTAGTTTTGGCGTTGGTTTGTCCGCGTTTATCCTCAAGAATTTTCAAGCTTATCAAACAGTTGAGTGCATTCCTAATTTCTTCAGCCTTTAAGCTCTTTGTCAGTTCTGCCAGTCCTTGTAATGTAGAATGCGTTACCCATAACTCAGTACCCGCTTGCCAATCGGCTTTACAGTCCTTTGATTCTTCTGATTTTTCAACAAAGGATAGTAAAGCAGACAGCAATATTTGTGCATGTTCTCTACCAGTATCGTAGCTAAGATTCCGCCCCATCTAAGTACCGTCATCGAAAAGAAAAAAATTTTCTAAAAAGTTCTGTGCTTTCCCAAGCCAGACATATTTCCCAAGCACTATATGTAGATTCTAAACGGCTTTTAATCAACGCTTGGGAAATTTACTTGTCAATTAATCCCAACCTTAACCTCGATTTGAAATTGAGGTGAGGTAAATAAATGAAAACTCAGCGTCAGCAAAGCCAAAGCACACGTCAAAAGCTTTATCGCCAACTCATTACAATGTTGTTATTAATACAAATAATATTAATTGGCGTAAATGCCAAAAACCGCATCCAGCAAGGAGACTCACCAATCGAGGTTTTAATATGGATTGTTAAAGAGTCGATCTCACTTGTGAAACAAGCTAGCAATTTGCAAGAAAAACAAAAAAAGAGCCTGTTACCCAGACATCGCCGTTCTGAGGATCGATAAGATCCCAAGCCCCTCTTTGCTTGCAGAGCTACAGTGTATACACAAGTCGAATTACCCCCCTTAATCCCCCCTTGTCAAGGGGGGAAACAAGAAATCCAGTTCCCTCCCCTTGATAAGGGGAGGGTTAGGGTGGGGTAAAACCTTGGTTAATCAGCTATTTCAGACTTGTGTGTACACCGTAGTTTTAGTAAGGGGTGGGCTTCTTCGGGTTGAATAAGTAATTAAGCGGACAAGTCCATTGGTCTACAACACAAGTCCCTTGGTCTACAACACAAGTCCCTTGGTCTACAACACAAGTCCCTTGGTCTACAACACAAGTCC
>JAVRBO020000060.1:0-279620 GCA_034531195.2 Nostoc sp. ChiSLP01 | reverse complement strand
GGGAGGTGTGGGAGGTGTGGGAGGTGTGGGAGGATAGTGAAGAAATCTTTCCCCCTCTCTTCCCACACTCCCCACACTCCCCTATCCCCCCTCTCTCCCCCCACTCCCCAAGTTTTAACAATGTCGTTCAAATCAGTTAATGATATTTTAGGTATTCTCGAAAAGCAGGCTAAATGGCAGGAACAGCCATTTCAACAGTTGCTCAAGTGTTGGGCAGAGGTTGTTGGCCCTGTGGCTGCTGGACATACTCGACCATTGTCGATTCAGCGCGATGTTTTGTGGGTAGCAACTTCTAGTGCAGCTTGGGCGCAAAACCTGACTTTTGGTCGCGCGTCTTTACTTTTAAAGTTGAATAAAAAGCTGCCAACGCCGTTGGTTGATATTCGCTTTTCCACCGCTGGCTGGCAGCATTCATCTGTGGAGAGAAAACAGCAACAAACAATTTTGCCCCACGACCATCCAAGTTACGTTGGCGATCGCATTAGCAGCCCTGATAATACAGCCAGTATTCAAGATGCGAATGCTGCTTTTGGGCATTGGGCTAAGATTATGCAAGCGCGATCGCATGGCTTACCCCTTTGTCCGCAATGTGAATCCCCCACCCCACCAGGCGAACTTCAGCGCTGGGCAGTCTGTTCTGTGTGTGCTGCTAAACAATTTTAAAGCCAGTCGATCCCAACCACTAAGCCAGGGAGGTTCAGGTGCAAAGGTTTGGAAAAATTAAATTTTTGGAAAAGCAAAAATATCCTCAAGTAACTTGCTGCAACTACACCCCACAGTTCTAATTCTTGAGAAAAAATATATTTTCCTGCTAAAATATGCCAGGTGTGATAAAAAATCATACTATTTATCTCTAATTATCCGCTTCAAGCTATCCTTAAGGAAGAAGTTAAAAAAATCGATAAATCAAAAACCTTAGTTTTAATCTTGATCCCTAATAAGTTTTAGCCAAAATCTATAGGCATCCACTCTAATAAATATTGAAAAATATAACAAGAATATAAAAATATCCTAAAATTTATTTTTTCATCGGGATCGCTGAAACCTAGAGTAAATAATGATTTTTTGCCTTTCCTACGTCTTTATATATAGAAGCAAAATATAAGGGTGAAATTCAGCCCGAAACGGCACTAATGATGAACCCAAATGAAACCTATTAAATCTTTAGCATCTGCCTGTAGATATTGCCGTCATTACCAGCCAGAAGGCCGCCGTGGCGGAGTGTGTCAGCAACTGGGAGCGCCAGTGGAAGCAAGCTGGAAGGCTTGTAATTTGGCGATCCCACCCTTTGCACCTTCTTGGGAAACTTTGGAAGATGCTTGGGGTTTGCCAGATGCAAAACCAGTTTTAGCTTCTTCTCAATCCTTAGCCTCAGATTTAGACAATGCTGCTCTTGCTCTTATAGAGGAGACAGCTATCTCTAATTCCCAAGAGGCTAAAACTAAAGCTGTGCTTATTTAGTCACTCATTATTACTGGACTAGTTGCTAGTCTGCTTAAAATAAAATTTGTTTTTAAGATTTTTAGTGCTGTAAACATTGACATCTACCAAAATCGCACCCTTCAGGAAGGTGCGATTTTTGCAATTTTATGGTAACCAAGGAAAAGAGCGAAAATCTGGCGGACGTTTTTCCAGAAAAGCTTTTTTGCCTTCAGATCCTTCTTCAGTCATGTAATACAGTAAGGTGGCATTACCAGCAAGTTCTTGTAAACCAGCTTGTCCGTCACAGTCAGCGTTAAATGCTGCTTTGAGACAGCGAATTGCGATCGGACTTTTTTCTAAAATCTCTTGCGCCCATTGAATACCTTCGGCTTCTAGTTGTTCGACTGGGACGATGCAATTAATTAACCCCATTTCTAAAGCTTGTTGTGCGTCATATTGACGGCAGAGAAACCAAATTTCTCGTGCTTTTTTTTGCCCCACAATGCGGGCGAGATAGCTGGCGCCAAAACCACCATCAAAACTGCCAACTTTCGGCCCAGTCTGCCCGAAAATGGCGTTATCTGCGGCGATGGTGAGGTCACAAATCAAGTGTAGGACATGTCCGCCACCGATCGCATATCCAGCTACCAAAGCAATTACTACTTTCGGCATGGAACGAATCAAGCGTTGCAAATCTAGCACATTTAACCGAGGGACGCCACTATCATCCACATAACCAGCATGTCCGCGCACACTCTGGTCGCCACCAGCACAAAAAGCATATTTACCATCAGTGTGTGGCCCATATCCAGTAAATAGGACAACACCAATAGTAGTATCTTCACGCGCATCGCAGAAAGCATCGTAAAGTTCAAAGACAGTTTTGGGGCGGAAAGCATTGCGTTTGTGGGGGCGGTTGATGGTGATTTTCGCAATGCCATCAGTTTTTTGATACAGGATATCTTCGTAGGTTTTGGCAGTTTGCCAGTTGATTTGCATTGGTATGGAGTGTGCTGTTGCTTAGAGAATTTTATCGCGGAGTTGGGGAGTTGCGATACCTGCGGTGGTCACTGAGCTTCTTGCCCTGAGCGATGCCGAAGGGTGTCGAAGTCTGGGCTACGCCTACGATAAGATTAATGTCTCAAGCTTTACAATCAGGGCTGGTAATTCATTAGCGACAACAATGCGCCGTGACTCCATCTTCTACAAATTATTCAAGCAATTTCCAGGGTTGCTGTTTGAGTTGGTAGACCAACCACCCCCAGAAGCAGCAGACTACCAGTTTGAATCGGTTGAGGTTAAAGAAACAGCGTTTCGGATTGATGGAGTATTTCTACCTCCCGCCAATGCAGTTTCTAAAATTGTTTTCTTTGCTGAAGTCCAGTTTCAGAAGGACGAAGATCTATATCACCGCTTCTTTAGCGAATTGTTTTTGTTTCTCTACCGTCACTCAATTCGTTACGATGACTGGTTTGGAGTGTTGATTTTTCCTTCTCGTAACCTGGAACCATCAAATTTAACGATTCACCGCGCCTTGTTGGAGAGTGGACAAGTCAGGCGAGTTTATCTGGATGAGCTAGGGGATTTACGAGAACAACCCTTGGGATTGGGTTTGATGTTGCTGACAAATGTTACTGCTGAAACTGAAGCAGTAGAGGGGGCGCGGTTTTTGCTCGAACAAGCACAGCAGCAATCAGAGCAAGCGATAATTGATTTAGTGACAACGATTATTCTCTACAAGTTTTCTAACCTGAGTCGAGAGGAGATTGAAGCGATGTTAGGACTGAATTTGGAAGAACCACGGGCTATTCGCGAAGCGAAAGAAGAAGAAGCGCGATCGCTCATCCTTAAACAATTAAACCGCCGATTGGGTGCGATTTCTGAGCAGCTTCAGCCCCAAATTCAGGCTTTGTCGGTGGAACAGTTGGAAGCTTTAGGCGAGGCTTTGTTAGATTTTTCTGCTATGGCGGATTTGGAAGGGTGGTTGCAAGGTCAAACAAGAGGGTAAATTTCACGCAGAGGCGTTGTGAGGAAAGGCGATCGCACTCCAGGAAAATTATAGCTACAAATAAAGTTTCCCAAAGTGAAGAAGCATTTGTAGACACGTGGGTATATCAGAAGCGGTGGAAGAAGGAGTGCGATCGCTTGTCCTCCGACTGTTAAAATAACTATTTGGTGAAATTGCTGAGGAACGTTGGAAGCCTTAGCTTTGGCGTTGCTGGAATTGAGATTGCGATCGCGGACTTGGAAGGATGGTTACAAGGTCAATTAAAAGGAAAAATTTTACACACAGACGCTGAAGTTAAATTTAAAGTTTTAATAAACAAGGCTATTTTAGCTTGCACTTAATTTTAAATGGCCTTATTATTTATTTATTGGGCAACGCCCCGGGGTTTTCGTATGAAAGCCGAAATTTTAAACACTCGGACAGATTCCGAGTCTTTAGTTTTATATGTCGTCAAAACAGCTATATTTGATACCCATCTGAGGTATTTTGTCCGGCTCTAGAACGCAATCAACAAGTTTTAACTTACTTTTAAGGGACTCATAAGTTCGGTAACTCGGGTCATAACGTCCCTTTATTATTGGATATAAGACTAGATCAGCAAGCTGTATCATTGGTGATTTTTTAGTTTGACGCTGTGGTTCTCCTAACCAATTTATTTTAAATTTTTCTGCTGTTAGTCCCATATAAGCTGCTGAACTATGTGGGTCAAAATACATTCCTTGAGTTTTAAGTTCTTTCGCATATTCTAGAATTGCTCTATCCGCATCTTTCCCACTTTCCTCAAAAAAAATGCGTAGCTTGCGTTCTTTGTAAATCGCATATTTTACTGAACGTTCAGCTAAAATAGTGAAGGCAGTTTTACACATCATCCAAATATCGTTATTGTATTTGTTTTTATAACGAGCATTGTAACCTGCTCGGTGGATAGCACATGCAATGATAGTAAACGGTAAATCGAGCATCAGCATTTCTAAGTCGCTTAAAAAATCCTGAGATTTCTCTTTATTCTCTTCCTTACCTAACCAAGCAAAAGCTTTCTGTCGAGAACGAATTTTAGTAGAATGCAATGGTTCAGTAACATTCCATTTATTACAGAATTCTCGATGCGTTATTATAATATTTTCTATATTCTCTTCCTTCACTAAAATTCCACCTAAAGCAAAGCAATCAATACCATCACGACGCCGTATTGCTTCTGAATCTGGATTACGGCTACCAGAGTCATCAAAATAAAGATGAAGTTCATTTGTCATATTTTAAACAATCTTGTGAACGCGCACTATTGTAATGTACTACATAGAGTAATAAAAAATATTTAGCAAATTTAAGCTAAGGTATTTGTTGAAGCTATAACTGAGCCAGATTGCTTATCTTTATTAGCAATTAAAATAATTTTGGTAAATAATTATTAACTTTAATTTCACAAGCATTCTATTTAATCAGCAGATTCAATCCTGCGATTCCAAAGCACCTAACACAATAGTTAAATTGTAATAACTGCGGCAAACTTCCTTAAATTCTCTTGTCGCCACTTAGCATCAGCTTTACGATTTGTCTGCAATTCTAAAACCCGAATTCCTGTTGTTGGTAGTGGGTTCAATCTTTGTTGCAATTCTTCCCAAGAAATAATTAATTCATACTGCACATTATAAGTGGCGCATAACTGAGCAAAATCAATATCTTGAGGAGTGCCGAAAAACTCTTCAAATGGTGGTTCAAATTTAGCAATGGGTAACATTTCAAAAATCCCGCCGCCATTGTTGTTAATTAACACAATTGTCAGATGTCCTACAAATTTATTGCGGATTAAAAAACCGTTGGTGTCATGTAACAAAGCTAAATCTCCTGTTAACATCACACTACTTTGCTGGCGATGGGCAATTCCTAAAGCTGTGGATAATGTGCCGTCAATGCCATTTGCACCCCGGTTAAAGTGCGATCGCACTCTCAAATTATTCGGTTTCCAGAAAAATTCCACATCCCGCACAGGCATACTATTAGCAATAAACAGTGGCGTTCCCGGCGGTAGCGCCTGAGAAATTAACCAAGCTGCTTTACCTTCAAATAATTCCTCCATATTCCCCATAGTTTGGTCAATAGCTGCCCTAACTTGCCCTTCTGCTGTACACCACTGGCGGAGATAGTCAGGGGAAGAAGACGCGGAGAGTGGGAGACGCGGTGACGCGGAGAGTCTTTGTGATAAATTCCCCGCATCCCCCGAAGTTCTGATCGGCGGAAGCCGCCGCTCAGACTTCTCTCCGTGTCCCCGTGTCTCCGTGTCCTCTTCCTCTTCCCAAAAAAACTGTTCTACCCTCATCCGCAAGTGCGTCGTCCTCCCGTGCAAAGGGTCGAGGTTTTGGTTGCTGTTGTCAATTACCCAACGTTGAGGTTGGTTTGCATCTATCCAAGTACGTAATTCTTTACTAGTGGGCATTTCTCCTATCTGAATCACCATTTGGGGTGCTAGCTGTTTGGCTAGTTGATGATTTCGCAAAATCAGGTCATAGGTGGAAATTAAATAGGGGTTGAGTTCGGCATAATTTCTCAGTGGGGAAAGTCCCTCTGCTAAAACAGGCCATTTGAGAGTTTGGGAAAGTTGAGCGATCGCTTTACAATACTCCTGTGGTTGCTGGGGTTGGGCTACACCTGCGATAATAATGCCGCGATCGCATTGTTTCCATTCTTTGGGGATGGGGCATTGGGCATTGGGCATTGGGCATTGGGTAATGTTTGTGATTCCGGCGAAGAAGTCTTCGGGGTGGAATTGGGACTGTAAAAAACTTAAGTCACTTCCATCGGGAACGGGTGCTAGAGGATCGCGAAAGGGAATATTCAAATGTACCGGGCCTTTCGTGGGGATTTGCGCGGTTTCCCAGCTATGAATTACCATTTGCCGCAGATAAGCTAACATTCCCATATCAGCAGAGGGTAAGGCTAACTCGGCTTGCCAATTTGGGTAGTTGCCATACAATCTCAACTGGTCTATGGTTTGGCCAGAGTGACAATCTCGCAATTCTGGGGGTCTATCGGTGGTTAACACCAACAGTGGTACGCGGCTATATGAGGCTTCTATTACTGCTGGATAAAAGTTCGCTCCGGCTGTACCAGAGGTGCAAAGAACTACCACAGGGCGTCCGGTTGCTTTGGCTTGTCCTAAGGCGAAGAAGGCGGCGGAACGTTCGTCAAGCACGGAAATGGCTTCAATCTCAGGTACAAGTTTCGCAAAGGCTACTGCCAAGGGTGTGGAGCGCGAACCAGGACAAATAATAGCACAAGTCAATCCCAGCTGCTTTAGGGTCTCTGTTAAGATATAAGCCCAAAGTTGATTAACATTTTTAAAGGCGATCGGCATCAAATCAAACATAGCTATAAAACAATCTTAAATTTTAGATTTTGTTTGGGGAAATTCAATTTAAAATCCGTCTTGGAAAGTTGGACAAGGAAAAGTTCGAGGCTCGGTTTTTGAACCTTCAAGGGTCAAAAGCAGCTTTTCCTCACCAATGCTCCCAATGGAAACCGACACTGCAAGGCGAGTTTGCTGGCAACAAAATTTCCAGACAGACTAGCTTGACGCCACTTGATTCAACTTTGGGAAGGATGGCAATGTAGTGACTACACTTTCTAAAAAATGCACACAATTTGCTCTCAAACTTTTATGGACTGCATTTATTTAACAGGAATTCGCGGCTATGGCTACACTGGGTATCTGCCAGAAGAACAGGTGCTAGGACAATGGTTTGAGGTTGATGTGAGGTTATGGTTGGATATCTCCGCAGCGGCTAAGAGTGACGCGATCGAAGACACTTTAGATTATCGCAGCGTCATTAGCTTAGTACAACATCTGGTCAAAACTTCTAAGTTCGCTTTGGTGGAAAAGCTGGTAACGGTGATTGCAGATTCTATCCTCCAACAGTACGATCGCATCACACAAGTCCAAGTCACTCTCACCAAACCTGGCGCCCCAATTCCAGACTTTGGTGGCAAAATCAGCATTGAACTAACTAAAAGTAAGTCCGATCTCTAAAATACAAAGCGTGCTTTAGAGATCGATACCCATAAACTAGCAAAAACAGGGGTTTAGCTGGAGTGTGGAAATATCTGGCTAACAGAATTTTTCCTGCCATTTAATCCCCTTGTGCCTTCAGTCGTTCTCAAAAACCTAAAGCCTTAAATAACCAAGTTTTAGATTATTCATGCCCTTCTTCTGCTTCCTCGCTCCTTAAAAGTTTTTCTCTCAAAACCCACTTCAAAAGCAGGAAAGGAAAGATTAGTATGCTGTGAATTTAGGAAGTTTTATTCTTGATTAGTTTTTCGATAAATACTATACTAAATAATTTTACTTTTTATCAAGATAATTATTGTATGTTGCTGAAAATCGATTTTTGATTGCTCATAATTTATCTCATATCTTAATAGCTTGATATTAACTGCATATTATTGTCAAACTAGCTTCAGGAAACACAGATATTATCAAATGTAAATATCCTGCTGTTTGCTATTTAGCAAGGTATTGAGAGATTGTTTATGATAAGATTATCGAATTTTAGACCGAGTTGATAGTAACAACGAAATCTCAACCTTAGCAAACAGGCTATCGTAACATGTTCCCCCGGAAAATCCTAGTTGTTGAGGATGAAAAAACCCTAGCCTCAAATATCAAAAAAATTTTACAAAACTTAGGTTATACCGTTTCAGAAATAACTGAGTCTGGTGAAGAGGTAATAAAAAAGGTAGCAGAAATTAAACCAAATTTAGTATTAATTGATATCTGCCTAGCTGGGGAAATTAACGGCGTGCGAGTAGTGGATATTATCCAAAATAATTTCCATGTGCCTGCGATCTATATCATCAATCGTTCCGAATATAAAATATTAGAAACCGAGCGGCTAATTGAGCCTTTTAACTATATAATCAAACCATTTCTTGAAAGTGATTTACATTTTGTGATTGAAATGGCTCTGTATAAACATCAGAGCGAAAAGAGATTACATGAGGAAAAACAGAGGCTGACAGCAATTATTAACAGTATCGGTCGCGCAGTAATTGTGACATATGAAAATGGTTGTATTCAAATGATGAATCCAATAGCAGAAATTCTGACTGGTTGGAAACAAAGCGAAGCTTTAGGCAAAGATTTAGAAGAAGTTGTTAGCTTAGTTGATAAAAATGTAGGAGAAGCGATTGAAAATTTAGCCATAGATGTAATCGAAGCGGGTGAAATTTTCAATTTACCAGAAAACTGTACGCTAATTTCCAAAGATGGGAAAGAAATACCAATAGAGGATAACTTTGCACCCATCCGCGATGGAGATGGCAATATTACTGGTGCAGTTTTAGTTTTTCAAGACATTACTAAACGCAAGGAAACAGAGGCACAATTGATCCGCAATGCGTTTTATGATGGATTGACAGAATTACCGAATCGTGTGTTATTTCTAGACAGGCTAAAACAAGCAATTGAACGTAGCAAACGTAAAAGCGATTATTATTTTGGAGTTTTGTTTTTAGATTTAGATAACTTCAAAGAGATTAACGATCGCTTTGGGCATGGAGTGGGGGATGATTTTCTAGTAGCGATCGCTAGACGTTTAGAGTCATGCTTACGTAGTGGCGATACTGTAGCACGATTTGGTGGCGATGAGTTTACCGTTCTTTTAGAGGATATTAGAGACGTTACTGACGCTACCAACGTCGCCAGACGTATTCAAGACTCCCTCAGGTTACCCCTTAGCCTCGACGGAAATCAACTACAAACTACAGCCAGTATTGGTATTGCTTTGAATTGTAATAGCTATGAAGAACCTGCAACCCTACTACGAGATGCCGATACTGCTATGTATCGAGCTAAACGGCAAGGAAAAGCTACTTATGCAATATTTCAGTATTAACTAATACTAATTTCAAATTAAAGATACGGCAGTCAACTTAACGTTAAAAGGGCGGTTAGAAACCGGATCTACACAAACAAAACCTGCCTACGCAGGTTTCAAAACCCTTAATTTTCTGTTAGTCCGCGGAGGCGGACGAAAGCCTGTATAGCCGCGAATTCTATTCGCCAGGGCTTAAGTTGACACCAATGACAGTTGTACGCCTTTACAGCCGATTTATGTGTCGCAAATATTTTTGAAAATGCTAAGTAGGTGGACACAATTATTTAGAAGACGCATTTCGACTCCCTTCTCTACGAGAGGCTGCGCCAACGACTCCGCTCAGGGCAAGTCGCTCAATGCTCGAACCCTGAGAAGACGAGGGTTGAGCGGAGTCGAAACCCGGCAACCTCTTTTTTAGTTTAATTTAGTGTTTCTACTTATAAGGTGGAAAGCGAATTAATTTATGAATAGCCATTTCCCTACACCCTTATACCCCTATTTCTTGACTAATGTGCAAAAATTACTCTGGTATCCCTTGGGTATAAATCCGTTATGGAAAAAACCGAAAAACAGAAAATGCTCGCAGGCGAATTATATTGGGCAGAAGATCCTGAATTAGCTGCCGAAAATAAACGAGCTAGTCGTCTGTTGCGAAATTACAATTCTACAACCGAAGAACAGCAACAGCAACGACAACAAATTTTGCAAGAATTATTTGGAAAAATTGGTCAACAAGCAACAGTTGTACCACCTTTTCACTGTGACTATGGCAGTAATATTTTTGCTGGGGATAAATTATATTTAAACTATGGCTGTGTAATTTTAGACTGTAATACGGTTCGCATTGGCGATAATGTTTTATGCGCTCCTTATGTGCAAATTTATACTGCCTATCACCCTACAGAACCGGAAATTCGCCTTTCTGGTAGAGAACTAGCAGCTCCAATTAAGATTGGTAATAATGTCTGGATTGGTGGCAATGCAATTATTTGTCCGGGTGTAACTATTGGTGATAGTACAACCATTGGTGCTGGTAGTGTAGTTACAAAAAATATACCTGAAAATGTTATTGCTGCTGGCAATCCTTGTCGTGTGATTCGGAATTTATCCTAAAATTTATACCCTCTACCAATCCAATAGAGCCAGTCTGCGATCGCTTCTTCAGTTTCACTGTCAACATCAATGGCCGCTATTTCAGATAACTTGGCAGAATACACATCATCATCCTTACCATTAATATAAGCTACTTCCACCAACATATCTTTTAAACACTCATCATCTGGCGCCATTCCCAGGACTTCAACTGGTTTCTCCTCTACTGAACCTGATTTACGGTTCTTCTTAGTCCATTTAGCCATAAATGGAAAATTCAGAGTTTCTTCCAGGTAGTAGTACCAACCCATAGCCCGATCTTCTTTATCTTCAGCATCTACAACGATCTCAGTTTGAATGCGATGCTCTCGGTTTTCGTCAAGTTCAACACTAGGCATAAAACAACGGTTTGCGTATGATGCACTATCTGGTATATCGTTTTAGCGACTGTCTGTCAATAAAAGCGAGTGGGGAAATGAGGAGTAATAGGTGAGTGTGGGGACAAGGAGAATAACTCTTAGCTCCTGACTCAGCATATCCATAACGCCAGAAGCGCAAGTCTATTTAGTTTACCTCGATCGCTAGCTCTATGAGTCTAGTACTCAACTATCAGACATCGCTTTACTTCTTAACTTAAACTTATAAATAAATTAAAGATTGACTTATTTTTGATTACATCACAATAGGAAACTGAGAGCTTATTTATAGCAATTGGGCATGATTAAACATAACTATATTTTTGTAAATTGTTATATTTAACCCTTTATTTAGCAAGCTTTAGGCTCAATTATTACAAGTTATGCTTATTTGTACCTAAATAATTTTCTTTTAATTTTTAACTATATGACTTAAAAGATGCTTCTAAATTGATAATTACTTTACTTAAACTTTAAAAAAAATATTATTTTCGTCTTTGCAGACTAATTTATAAGCAACAATAGCCACTTCTAAGATTGAGGTAACAATTTAACAATAGATTTTAAAAAAAAGTATGATAATCTATAGAAAGAATCAACAAGTATCTAGAAAATTTGATGCAAAGCATCATGAAATTCTATTTATGTATCTTCTTAGCAGTCGCCTAAACACTTATCTAAGTTGTTTATTGTCTAGAATACCCAAATGAAAAAGCTTTTCTGTAAGAATCCATAATTTACAATCTGCGATCGGCGAGTTTTTCGGGATTAGAGACACAAACATAATAATTTTAGAGTACTTAACAGGTATAAAACGCTGAATTTTACAGCTATTCTGACTAAAGTCTGAGTGTCTTATTTTTTCCTCATGAATTTTCAGGACTTTTTAACGTGCTATTAAACTAGCAATAAAATTTGTTCTGCAAAATAGAATCAAATTGGATTGCAAACTAAAGATAGAAACGACAAACAATCTGAGAAAATCAACAAAATAAAAAGGCAAATATATCATTCAATTTCTTGGATTTAAAAATGCAATCTCAAGAAAATCTTTTAATTATCTAAAATCAAGCACATAAAATCAGGAGAATATATGCGTTTTTCTCGCATTGCAGGAATTGTTGGTTGTACAACAGCAGCTTTAATAACAATTGCACCCATACAAGTAGAAGCTGCAACTTTCAAAGTGGAATCTGGAGTCACCAGTATCGATCGCGATCACGAAAATATTCTTAGAAGTATCGGGTTAATCATCACAGGTACTCAGGATACAGTGCCACCAATTCCCAGCAATTATTTAGTTGGCTTTCCAATTGACTCAGCTACCAACTTCACCTTCAGTGACGAAGGCGGTTTTACTCCACTCTTCGGTACAATCGAGCATATTGGTACTGTTACCTTTAACGAGCAAACTACTGTCGGTAACTTTTCAATCGGTTTTGCTCCCGGACGTACTGTTCCTAATGCCAGCGGACTTGTTTTAAGAGACACAATTTCGTCTGCAAATCCAATTTTGTTTGATTTGAGCGCTCCACAATCTGTGATATTTGACGAACAAAATTTAACTCTAACTCTGGCTGATGTTGAACTGTTTATTTCTCCAGAGTTTGCTCAGACACTTGGTAACTCTAGTTTGGCAGGTTTATTTGCTGGAACTGCACGAATTGATGCTAAAGTCGCCGCCGTACCCGAACCTGGAAGTGCCTTAGCAATTTTGGCTGCGGGTGCCGCTCTGTTGGCAGCTAGATTTTCTACTCAAAAAACTAAATACATTTATTAGAATATAAAATTCTGGGCGTTGCTGAATCATGGGATGAAATTTGATGTATTAGAATCTAAACTCCTTATACTCTCTGCGTCTGGAGCGCCCACCGAAGTTTTGATCGGCGGAAGCCGCCGCTCAAACTTCTCTCTGCGTGAGATAAATCATCCCGTAATTATGCAACGCCCAGAATTCTTGTTAAATGCATTTAATATTCTCAAGCATTTCCAAATGCTTGTTAACAGGTGCAAGAGTGTTGGCAGCAATCATCCCACTAGCGGCGACTGCTGGTAAACCAATACCAGGAAACGTGGAATCTCCACAGCACAACAACCCTGGTAGGGGAGTGCTGGGGCCGGGAAATATACCAGAACCAGCTGCAATTGCCGGGCCGTATGAACCTTGGTGACGACGCAGATAACGCTGGTGGGTTAAAGGTGTACCAACAAGGGTGACTTCGCAACGAGAACGAATATCTGGAATAACCCGTTCTAGTGCTTGCCACATTACCTCTGCACGCGATCGCTTTTGTTCGGCATATTCTTTACTCCTTCTATCCATCCCCCGCCAAATAGCATACGGCTCATTCCCCGGAGTATAAACGTGAATCATATGCTTACCTGGTGGTGCTAGCGATGAATCGAGAACTGAAGGAATTGATATCACCACCAAATTTTGAGGTGCTGTTATCCCCGCTTCCCAATTATTCACGACGATGTAATGACATTGTAAATTTGGCTGTAATCCATCAGCATTAATACCTAAATGCAGATGCATGAAACTATCACACTCAGGCGTCGCTTGTCTTTGAGCGCGGAAGTGTTTTGATACTGCATTTTCAGGTAAAAGCTTTAGCGTATCCCAAACCGATGCATTAGAAATTACTGCTTTGCGGGCGCGGATTTCTTGGCGATCGCCAAGACGCACACCCACAGCCCGATTACCCTCCACCAACACTTGCTCGACATGTGCGCCCAGTATGAGCTTACCACCGTGACGCTGTAATCCTTGGACGAGGGCGTCAACTAAAGCACCACTACCACCAATCGGATAATCCAGTACCGCCCCTGGTTTATACCAGTCAGCAAACATAAATGCCACCTCTGCGGCGATCGTGCTATCTGCTGGCAAACCAGAAAGCAAAAAACACAGCAAATTCAGCCAATTTTGAGTAAATTGGTCTTTGATAACACCATCCATAACTCGGCTGAAAGGCCCAGTCAGCTTGATGATACTTGCAATATGTTTTGCGAGAGTTGGGGCAAATCGTCCCACAGTTTGAACTGCACCCAAATCAAAGCGTAATGCTGCTGGTGACATAGCCGTTGCTGCACTGGCCAGTGGTTCCATAATCCGCTGGAGTTGCTGCCATTGTGCTACAGCATCACGCCCGCGCAATTTCATCAACACTTCACAAAATTGCTCAGCTCCAACTGACGTGTCAAAATAACCTTCTGGCAGATAACAGCCCCAAGTCTCGTAGGTAACGCAAGGTAATTCAGAACCAATGGCGTCTAGGACTTGCCGTAGCGGGTTTGTAGAGGGTCTGTAAGACAGTCCAGAGTAAAGAGACGGGCCAGAGTCGAACTTGAAACCATTGCGCTCAAAAGCGTGGGCGGCACCACCAGCAATGGAATGACTTTCGCAGACTATCACATCAAAGCCATACCGTGCCAAAAGAGCAGCACAACTTAAACCGCCAATACCGCTACCGATGACAACTACATCTGTGTTTTGCATATCCTATGTTTGCAATGATGGTTTTTAAGATTTGTTAAGCGCTATTTGGCAGTATAGCTTGTTCTAATCATCATAAAAGTTTATTCCCCAATCCCAAGTAAGCGCAGTTTCTTAGGAGAGCAATAGAACTCATCTACACCGATATAATCATCAATTAATTGAGGCACAATAAAACCAAAGGCACTGCGAACACACAATGACTACTCAATTGATGGTTCAACCCTCATCTTTAATGTCTTCTGGTATCAAGATGAGCGAATTCGGTGATATTTATCTGTTTAAATTTACCGATGAGCTACAGTCTCGCTTTGAAGAACTGTTGCAGAAAAAAAAAGCTGATACGCTCACTTCTGAAGAAGAAGCTGAATATGTAGGTATCTCAGAACTAGAGCGAATATTTACCTTGATTAACGCTCAACTAGCGGCGAAAAGTAAATGGTGTCCGAACAAACTCGAAGACTTGTAAGAAAACGAGCTGAGTATCTGTGCGAATACTGCCATTCTCCAGAATACTTGAGTCCCGACCGTTTTACTGTTGACCATATCATGCCGCAGTCTTTGGGTGGCTCAGATGAACTGGATAATTTAGCTTTAGCTTGTCATCGGTGTAATGAGCGTCACTATAATTTTACAGTAGGTATCGATCCTAAAACTCAAAAACAAGTCCCTCTTTTTCATCCCCGTCAGCAAAAGTGGTCTGAGCATTTTATTTGGACAAAAGATGGGAGAAAAATTGTAGGTATAACTCCTACAGGAAGAGCTACCAGCCATCGCTTTGACTTTAATGATGAACGTCGGGATGAGCCTTCAATTCAAGTAGCCCGTGGTTTTTGGGTAGAAGCGGGTTGGCATCCACCCCAATCAGATCCGCGTCAAGAATAAGAAAAAATGCCTTCTTGCTATATTCAGTTCCCACCAAATACCTAACTCCAAACAATTTAAGCACTGCGATCGCATCCTATACTATGAGGCTGAATAACTCATAAGCTAAACAAAAATCAGCATGAGCATTATCGTTTTTGGCAGCATCAATATGGACTTGGTAGCCACAGCACCCCGCTTACCAGTCGGCGGAGAAACCTTACTCGGAGAAGATTTTTTTCAAGTTTCGGGAGGGAAAGGAGCCAATCAAGCTGTAGCCTTAGCCAGATTGGGAATTCCTACTCAAATTGTTGGGCGTGTTGGTGCAGACAATTTTGGTGCAGAACTTATCAAGAATTTGCAAGCATCTGGCGTGCAGACAAACAATGTTTTGATTGATGAAACTGTTAGTTCTGGAGTCGCCATTATTACTGTAAGTCAGGCTGGAGAAAATCAAATTGTTGTGATTCCTGGTGCAAATGGACGCGTCAATCAAGAAGATGTGCAGCGATTATCTCAGTTATTACCAGAAGCTACAGCACTGCTTTTACAGTTAGAAATTCCGATTTCTGCGGTGGTTGCAGCAGCCAAAGCAGCCAGAAACGCAAACATCAAAGTCATTCTTGACCCCGCACCGGCACAATCTAATTTACCTGCTGAACTTTATCCATTGGTAGACATTATTACACCCAATGAAGTGGAGGCTGGACAGTTGGTGGGTTTTGCCATCGATGGAGAGGAAACAGCAGCCAAAGCAGCTGAGATTTTATTACAAAGGGGAGTCAAATGTGCGATCGTCAAATTGGGAGCCAAAGGTGTTTTTTGTGCAACTGCCCATGAAAAGTTTTTTGTACCAGCATTTCCAGTTGATGTAGTTGACACAGTAGCTGCTGGCGACGCTTTTAATGGCGGTTTAGCAGCAGCACTTTTTAAAGGAATATCCTTACATCAGGCAGTTATTTGGGGTGCAGCAGCAGGCGCTTTAGCCGCCACAAAATCAGGCGCACAAACCTCCTTACCAGATAAGTTGACGTTTGATGCTTTTCTCAAAGAAAAAGTTAAGCTCTTTTAGAGACGGGAACCCTGACTAATGACTATTAACGGTTAACAGTCATCAGCCAACACTTAACAGCCAAACTATTGCTCCAAAAATTTTATCCGCTGCCACCAAAGATTCAGGGGATAATAAACCACAGGTGCCCAGAGACTACTAAGAATCGCTGAAGCAAGGGCGACACGTTGGTAATATGTCCAAATATCTCCAGCTTGGCTTAGGCTGTGCCCACCGTAGGCATTACCCATAAAAGTTAATTGCAAACCAAAGATAGTTTCTCCCAAAACTGCCATCACGAAGACAATTACAGCAATAGAAATAAAATCCTCTTCCATAAAGCGCTGTTTCTGGAGCAAACCAGTCAAAAGTCCCACTATACCTAAACTGAGGGCATGGGTAGGTAATGGAGATGTCATTCCATCTTGAAGTAGCCCCAAAATTATCCCTGCCAATGCTCCGGTAAACATTGTGCGCTTCACGCTCCAAGCCACCACCCAAATTAACAACCAGTTTGGGCCAATTCCCAATAATTCCATACCTGGCAACCGGGTTGGCAACAATAGTAAACATAACACCACAGACCCAACTGTCACCATCCAACCCATCAACTGACGTACAGCAGGATGCCAACGAGAAAGCGGTGGAATTTGGATTTTCGATTTTCGCTTTGGCGAATTTGGCTTTTTCTGTCTGCTGCCAACAAATGCAGGAATCTTCATTTTTGTGTGGATTTTCAAGGAAGAATTTACTTAGACTTTTGTTCTATCGACTTTTCGGTTTCCAAATCTTGGTTTTCTAGCTTTGGATAGACAGCTACCCAATCTAAAAAGCGTATTGGCGGAAAAAGCTCAACTTTCGCTACCGAGGCTGGAAGTTTCTTTAAATTCAGCGACTTGATTCGTCCTACAGCCAACCCAGATGGAAATTTCTTGCTATAAGCAGATGTGGAAACTAAATCTCCTACCTTTGCATTTGGAACTTTTTCATAAAACTCCAGCACAGCCTCAGCAGAAAAATCTCCTCGCAAAACACCTTTAGCGGACGTGCGGCTAATTGTTACACCTACTTGACTCTTAAGATCGCTGATTAACAACACCCGGCTAGTATTGGGAGTTACGCTTTCCACTAAACCAACCAATCCCCCATCCGCCTTGACTATATAGCCTTCTTGAATCCCAGAATTAGTACCCCGATTCAACGTAACTTGTTGCCACCACTGGTCAGCACTACGTCCCACCACCCGCGCTGGAATTGGCTTTGATGCCAGTGGTTCTTTTTCCACATAGCCCAATAAATTTTGTAACTTTTTCTTTTCACTTTCCAAATCTACTATACGAGTTTGTAACTCTAATATCCGAGCATCTCTGAGACGTTCTTCTGGAGTTGGCCCTGACTGTAACATCTGCAACGGACGGGTAATTGTGTAGTACGTCTCAAGTATCAACTCACCTTGAGTCTGTCGCAATACCCAAGCACTACCAGCTATTAGAGCTAACACCCCAATTTGCAACCCTTTATTATCCCACCAACGCCGTACTGTAACCATATATACCTTTATATACTTAATAATTAAGTTCTACCTGGATTCTATTTATATAAAACCCAAATAGAACTCAAATAGAACTCAAGTCTGATATTTTTTCGCTACATATTGCGAGAGCGAGCGCTGAAAACTCGTTCCATTTGCTTAAAGTTTTCTAACACGCGACCTGTCCCCAGCACAACACAGCTTAAAGGATCGGCGGCAATGTGGGTGACAATCCCTGTTTCATGGCTAATCAGGGTATCTATACCTTTGAGCAAAGCGCCACCACCAGCCAGCATAATACCTCTGTCAATAATGTCTGCTGCTAGTTCTGGAGGCGTGCGTTCCAATGTTCGCTTCACAGCTTCTATAATTACCGATAACGGTTCGAGCATACTTTCACGGATTTCTGGGCCTTTGATTGTTACAGTTCGTGGTAAACCAGAAAGTAAGTGTAAGCCTCGGACTTCCATCATCAGATCGTTATCATCGTTAGTGGGATACGCAGAACCAAGGCGAATCTTGATCTCCTCGGCAGTACGTTCGCCAATCACTAAGTTGTGCATTTTCTTCAGATACTGAACGATTGATTCAGTTAGTTCATCCCCAGCAATGCGTACTGATTCGCTCAGCACCGTACCTTGAAGACTTAGCACTGCAACTTCTGTGGTGCCGCCACCAATATCAATGATCATGTTACCAGTAGGTTCAGTAACAGGTAGTCCTGCTCCAATTGCCGCTGCTACAGGTTCATCAATTAAGTAAACTTCCCTTGCGCCGGCTTGTTGAGCTGCATCCATCACAGCTCGCCTTTCTACTCCTGTGACGCCGCTGGGAATGCCAATGACAATCCGAGGTAAAATCAGGGATCTACCTTCATTTACACGTTGAATAAAGCTTTTGAGCATCAGCTCGGCAACCTCGAAGTCAGCGATTACGCCATCACGCAGGGGGCGGAGAGCAATCACATTTCCAGGCGTCCGACCGAGCATTTTCTTGGCTTCTTCTCCTACAGCCAAGGCCACCTTTTCGTTTTGATCGATGGCAACCACTGAAGGCTCTTGGAGTACAATACCTTTACCAGATACATAAACAAGGGTGTTAGCGGTACCGAGGTCGATACCCATATCCCATGATGTGCGAAAGTTCCTGAAAAGACCCACGCGTCTCTAAGCCCCCTATGTGCTACTTTTTGACTACAACAGTTAAGAGTTAATAGTGTTATATGCTATTCGTTTCTATCCTGAGTCCAGTAAACTAGACTATATTTTTATATAATTCCCAGCAATATTTACTATGTCTCAGGCATCTATTTTTTGATATTCTCTCGTTGACTTAGTATATCCGTATACTTTTATGTGTTTCTCCCAGTTTTATGTATAATTTTTCAATTCAATATATTGTTAACTCTTTAATGGATTATTTTCAATAGTTTGGCAATCAGCTATGATGGGAGTCTAGATTGATAAGTACAATTGTACTAAAAGGTAACGCACATGAGTATCAATGTTGTCACCCTCGTCGGTCGCGTAGGCGGCGACCCAGAAATAAAATATTTTGAGTCTGGTAGTGTTAAGTGTAGATTGACACTAGCAGTAAAAAGACGATCGCGTAACAGCGATCAACCTGACTGGTTCGAGTTGGAACTATGGGGAAAGACAGCAGAGTTCGCAAAGAATTATGTGCAAAAAGGTAAACAAATTGCCGTTAAAGGTTCGTTGAAGTTTGACGCTTGGAGCGATCGCCAAACAGGAGTAAACCGCTCTAAACCAGTTATTCTAGTAGATCAAGTGGACTTATTAGGTTCTAGGCAAGACGGAGACGGAGGCGGAGGCGGCGGCGGAGATTTTTCGCCAGATAATTTCTAATTGCTCAATAGTCATTAGTCGTGACTAATGACTATTGACTAATGACAAAGGACTAATAACTAATTTGCAACGTTACAGATGCTTCTACTTCCTGTTCGCCACCAACTACAGGGGTAGAAACATCAGCTGCATTCTGCAATTTAGCAGCCTCAGCACGATATAACACAGGTGGTCGAGGCGGACTGGCATTATTAACTTGAATGCTTACCACTTCTTTTGGTGAGAAACCCAAGGCACTGAAAACGGCATTAGCTTGCTGCCTAGCGTCTTGGGTAGCTTCTGCTAATGCTTGGTTTTGTGCCTTAGCGATCGCTTCATCATTGGCAACAAAACTAACAGCCTCAATTTGTGTCGCACCGACTTTCACTGCACCGTCTAATAATGTACCAGTTTGCTCAATGGGAATGCGAAAACTCACGGTGTTATTGGCAGCATAGCCTGTAATGCGCTGCACATTATTGGTGTAGCTATAAACTGGGTTGAGCCGGATACCAGTGGTTTGTAATTTGTCCACATTTTGGTTTTTTAGGAACGCAACCACAGCCGACGACCTGCGGGCAGCTTCTTGCTGTGCTTCCTGTGCAGTTTTACTTTGAATTTCTACTCCTAAACTGACTTGGGCTATGGTTGTGGGAATTGCTTCCGTTCCCCGACCGTTAACAGTCAAGGTTCGCCACAATTTTTCCTTTTCTTGTGCCAACGCAGGTAGTGTAAAAGTTGTACATAAAAGCAAAGTTAAAGACAGTATTTTCCACAAATTTGCAGATGGAAACGGAGAACCGGGTAAAGCGGCTCTAGTCATAAGATTTGCACTCCTCAGAACAAATGTTTTTAATTTAAGCGTATATAGCAATCCTTCGGTGACTGTTGGCTTTCAACAGCTACCACAAGTTTTTCATAATTCAAATGCGATCGCTAGATACGATTTGTATGTTTATACTTTGACACCACCAGAATCAAAAGCGGGAATGGTTACATTTTTGGAAACTAAAAAAATTACATTAATCTATTGGGAGATTTGGGTATGGGCTATTGGCTGCTGAAGACTGAACCAGAAAATTATTCTTACTTCGATTTGGAACGGGACGGCAGTACAATTTGGGATGGAGTCAACAATCCTCTAGCCCTCAAACATATACGCACCATGCTTATTGGTGACTTGGCGTTGATTTATCACACAGGCAAAGAACGACAAGTTATAGGTATAGCAGAAATAATTAGTAAACCTTATATAGATCCAGCACTCAACGATAGCAAACGGGTAGTTGTGGATGTGCGGGCAGTGCAAAAAGTACAGCAACCTGTGACTTTAGCCCAAATTAAGCAGGATGAAAAATTTACAGACTTTGACTTGCTGCGACTTCCAAGACTCTCTGTAGTCCCGATTTCTCAAGTCTATTGGCAGCGCTTGATAGATATGACTAATGGCACAGATTAAGTCTTAGAAGCTGCAAATTTCGTATCGAAAGACAGATGTTTTTCAGAAACGCGTCAAAATCAAAGAGAAGGATTTTCACACAACCCAATGCATTTGTTAAATCCAATCAGCTTCTCTTTTCCTCTGCTGGCTAGCGCAACACAAGCCGCAGACAGTTCAATGGTAGTAGCAGCAGTGCTACTAAGCTTAGTAGTAATTTACCTCGCCAGCAAAGTTGGTGGAGAGTTATCCAATAAACTGGGTTTCCCGCCCGTCTTAGGCGAACTCGTAGGTGGTGTAGTAGTCGGTATCTCTGTTTTCCATCTTTTGGTATTTCCAGAAGGCGGCACAGACGCTTCTAATTCTTTGATTATGACGTTCCTGCAAACTACTGCTGGTTTATCTCCCGAAGCGACTCCAGCGGTCTTTGCAGCACAGTCTGAGGTCGTTTCTGTTTTGGCAGAATTGGGCGTGATTATCCTGCTGTTTGAAATCGGTTTGGAGTCGAACTTAAAAGACTTAATGGCAGTGGGTATCCAAGCCACCGTCGTCGCAGTCGTGGGGGTAGCAGTACCCTTTGCTGCTGGTACTGTAGGACTGATGACTTTGTTCGGTATCAGTGCTGTCCCGGCGATTTTTGCAGGGGCAGCTTTGACTGCCACTAGTATTGGAATCACTTCCAAAGTCTTATCAGAACTGGGGCGACTCAATTCTAAAGAAGGGCAGATTATTCTCGGTGCTGCCGTGATTGACGATGTTCTAGGAATTATCGTCTTAGCGGTAGTTGCCAGTTTAGCTAAAGATGGCGTGGTAGACGTTAGCAAAGTCATTTATTTGATTATCAGTGCCACTGGTTTTATTTTGGGATCGATATTGCTAGGCAATGTTTTCAATAGGTCTTTTGTGGCGATCGCTGATAAACTCAAAACACGCGGTGGAGTGGTAATACCAGCATTTATCTTCGCCTTTGCTATGGCATATCTGGCCGCTGTCATCCACTTAGAAGCAATTCTGGGAGCTTTTGCCGCAGGTTTAGTCCTAGAAGAAACAGATAAGCGTAAAGAACTGCAAATGCAAGTCTGTCCCATCGCCGATATGCTGGTGCCAATTTTCTTTGTTACCGTTGGCGCAAAAACCGATTTGGGAGTCTTAAACCCAGGAATTCCCGATAATCGAGAAGGCTTAATTATGGCAACTTTCCTGATTATAGTAGCCATCATTGGTAAAGTAATCACAGGCTTAAGCGTGTTTGGTCAACCGGAAATCAACCGTTTAGCCATCGGTGTGGGGATGATTCCTAGAGGCGAAGTTGGATTAGTATTTGCTGGTGTCGGCGCTGCTAGCGGCGCTCTCTCCAAACCACTAGGGGCAGCAATTATCATGATGGTTATTTTGACCACCTTTTTAGCTCCTCCCTTGTTACGATTCGTATTTCCAGAACCAAAAACCGCAGATTCAGAGCAACTCATTTTAGACGGTGCTTCTGGAACATCGCTGGTAATTGAGCCACCCCAGTCTAAGGTATCAGTGCCAGAAGGAACGACAGAATCTCGCGATAGTTAATCGTTGGGGTATAGGGGATAGGGAATGTTGACTGTTGATTGTTGAGCAAAGGCAAAGACTCCGAAGCTTCGGTGAGGAGTTATTATTCTCCCCTCCACCCCTGTGCCCCATCTCTCTACTGACATTGGAAACTTCTCTCCCCAAATCTCCGTCCCGTGTGATTATAAAATTGTCGTTTGTTTACAGTTTCTACTAGTATTCGGAATGTTAATTATTTCCACTTTTCCCCTGCTCCTCATCCCAATTTATATCCAGAAGCGTAATTTATAAATTTATCTTCCCTGCTTCCCCCAAAGTGAAAGTTACGATTTTATAAAGCAGATTCTTATCAGTCTTCATTTGAAGATTTTTCAAATAATTGAGGAGTAGCACCCATCAAAAAAGCTAGATCGACTGACAGTAGTGGGAATTATTTACTTAGTGCATCAATGGCAACAAAGAATAAATAGTTATCAGTTATCTAGTTTTATTCAAGGCCAGAATCCGCCACCTGTATAGGTGAAAGCTTTCACGTGGATCTAAATCCCGATATCAAACCTGGCAATCTTTAACTGATAGATCGTATTAATTGAAGTGTGCCTTTATACCAGTTTAATCAAAAAAGGCATCAAAGCTCAAGTTTAGGTGGTGACGGTGTGATGATTTAGCAATGAGTTGAGATCTTGACCCAAGCAGTGCTGAACGATGAATATCAAAAAATAAGCCAAATAAAGCCCAAAAATACCTATTATTTGGCGATTTAATCCAAGAGTTACACGAGCGTTTAGGCTTGTTGAAATGTGAATTTTAGTAACTCTGGACTATATACTCAGCACTACTGAAGGCTCCCATGAATGTGAATTAGGAGAAAGGACTGTGAAATTACACTGGTTACTACCCAGCGCTATTGGAACTATCTTGATGCTATCGTCGCCTGCAATGGCGGCAAGATTAGAATCTTGGCGCTTTGATGCCAATCAAAACAAACTGGAAATTAATACCGTGGGGGGTGTTCAACCCCAAGCACAACTAATTTTCAACCCGACTCGGTTGGTAATTGATTTGCCAGGAACGACGTTTGGGCGTCCCCAGGTAACGCAACAGGTGGGTAATGGTATTCGTTATATCCGTGTTGGGCAGTTTGACGCCGAAACAACGCGTATAGTAGTCGAATTGACTCCTGGTTATACTTTAGACCCCAAGCGAGTCAAATTTGCGGGTACAAATGGCGAATCCCCTGCGGGGACACTTCGTGAACGCTGGACAGTGCAATTGCCTAGACCAGAAGTTGATAGAGCATCACCTCCAACAAATATTTACAGTGTAGTAACCCCAGATAGTCCTCAGCCCGAATCAAGAGTCGTCGCGGCTCCACGAGCTGCAACACAAATTGAGAGCCTACAAGTCACAGGTGATGGATTTTTCCTCCGCACCAGCGGTGCAAATCCTCCGACTCAGGTAGTTCGCAGCCGCGATCGCGCTTCCGTTTTCATAGATATCTCTGGCGCATCTTTATCACCACGCCTAATACAGCAAAGTAATCAGTCCGTTAACAAATTCGGGGTTAGCCGTGTTGAATTCACCCAACTACGAACTCAACCCCCTGGCGTTCGTCTCACTTTGCGGGTAGATAAAAATAGCCCAGACTGGCGAGCAACTAAAAGTGGCACCAATGGTTTAGTAGTTCTACCTACTCGTGTTGTCACATTACCTGCAAGTAATAATTTTGACAGCCAATCAGAACCTTCTTCTTTTCCCAGCCGACCATTGGCTAACAACTCACCAGCTACTATTGAGTCGGTGGAACTGGCTGATAATGGCACGCAACTGCTGATTAGAGCTGACCAAACAGTATCTGCTACAGGAGTTTGGGATAGAAACTCTGGTCTGTTTCGCGTCACAATTCCCAATGCTAAGTTAGCTCCCAGAGTCACGGGCCCTACCTTTGCTGCCAATAGTCCGATTCTCCGGCTACGCCTGCAATCCCAAGCACCTAACACAGTTGTTGTCTTAGTTCAACCAGCAGCCGGAGTACAACTTGGGCAACCCAGCCGCATCAGCGACCAGCTTTTGGCACTACCGATACAAGGCTCTCGTCGAGTTGTCGCACTCCCTGGCAGACCCCCTTATACTGTTCCTCCGCTACCACCGATAAACCGGGGCCCATTCCCAGACCCAAATAATCCCAATCCCCAACCTGCAAGGCAACCACAACGCCCATTTACTAATGGAAGAGTAGTAGTACTGATTGACCCAGGACATGGCGGTAAAGATCCTGGAGCTGTGGGTATTGGCGGATTACGGGAAAAAGACATCATCTTGCCAATTAGTAAAAGAATAGCTCAAGTTTTGCAGCAAAATGGCGTCCAAGTAGTTATGACGCGAGATTCTGACTATTTTGTCACCCTTCCGGGACGAGTGCAATTAGCAGAGCGAGCTAATGCTGATGTGTTTGTTAGCATTCATGCTAATTCAGCAGGTGCGGGGCGTCCGGATGTCAGTGGCTTGGAAACCTACTATTACGATAGTGGTTTGGGTTTAGCTCGCACTGTGCATAATAGTATTCTTCAAAGCATAAATATCAAAGATAGGGGAGTGCGACGAGCTAGATTTTATGTCCTGAGAAAAAGTTCGATGCCTTCGATTTTGGTAGAAACAGGTTATTTAACTGGTCGCCAGGATAACGCTAAACTCAGAAGCTCAGCTTACCAAAATCAAATGGCAGAAGCGATCGCTCGTGGCATCTTGCAATATCTGAAGAGAAGATAAGTAATTTTGTCTAAATTTTTGAGCAAATAAATCTAAATGATTACTAATTAATACGTGATTATAATGAGGATATTGCTAGTGTTAAAAACAAATTCACCTCACTTAGGCTCATCACAACCTCAAACTTCCAGCTGGCATAATTCTAATTACTCAGTTGTAGGCAAAAAATTACCTATTTTTTTGTACTTTACGTAAAAAATTTAGGTATTCTTGCGGCGGAATAAGAATCGCTTGTTTGTTATTGTCATCTGATGCTTTGTACGTCTAATTTATAGCAATCCAACTTAATTTGCGAAAAAATATCGTACACCTGAAGGCAAGAGGCAATTAAGGAACTCCAAATATATGGGCTAATGGCATGGCAAAATCGGATGAGCGTGCTATATTTTACGCCATTAGCTGTGTCCTAATAACAGCGCAAAACTCAAGTGTAGGCGGTGACGGTGTGAGGATTTGCCAATATGTTGAGATGTTGACGGCTCCCATGAATGTGAATCAGGAGAAAGGACTGTGAAATTACGCTGGTTACTACCCAGTACTATTGGAACTATCTTCATGCTGTCATCGCCGGCAATGGCCGCGAGACTGGAATCTTGGCGCTTTGATGCCAACCAAAACAAACTGGAAATTAATACTTTGGGAGATGTCCAACCCCAAGCACAGTTAATTTTCAACCCAACTCGGCTGGTAATTGATTTGCCAGGAACGACATTTGGGCGTCCGCAGCTAAACCAACAAGTCGGTGGTGCAATTAGCGCTATCCGCATCGGACAGTTTGACGAACAAACAACCCGCATAGTCGTTGAATTGACGCTTGGTTATACTTTAGACCCCAAACAAGTGAGATTTCTAAGTACAACTGGCAATCGCTGGACTGTGCAATTACCTACGCCAGAAGCCGAAAATGTACCTGCAAGAAATACTCAACAGCAAGAAATAGCTACAGTAACTCCACCAAGAACACCTACAGCAGCGTTATCTCCAAGAAATATTTATAATGTGGTGACAACCGACACAGTTAATCCACTTAACAGGGGAACAGTTGTCGCTAGAGTTACTCAAATTGAAAGCTTGCGAACCACAGGCGATGGCTTTTTTGTTGCCACCAGTGGCGCTAATCCTCAGATTAAAATAAATCGTAGCAGCGATCGCCAGCTAATTAATATTGATATCGCTGGTGCAACTCTCTCACCAAATCTACAACAGCGAGATTTACCAATCAATCGCTACGGGGTCAGTCGCATCCAGTTCTCCCAACTGGAAAGTAGCCCGTCTGTTGTTCGCATGACCTTACAGGTGGACAAAAATGGTTCTGACTGGCGGGCAACTACCAGTACTATTGGTGGCTTCGTGGTTCTGCCCAGTCGTGGTATTGCCCAGTTACCAAGCAATAATACTCCACCTTCTGTATCATCTACGAACGATTCACCTGCCACTATTGAGTCTGTAGAACTCGCTGGTAATGGCACACAACTGTTAATTAGAGCCGACCAAAGTTTATCTGCCACAGGAGGCTGGGATAGAACCTCTGGTCTATTCCGCATCACCATCAACAATGCTCGATTAGCTCCTAAAGTTAAAGGGCCAACTTTTAATCCTAATAGCCCTATCCTGCGCGTTCGCCTGCAACCACAAGCAGCCAACACTGTCACAGTCTTAATTCAACCAGCAGCCGGAGTGCAAATTGGCGAACTCAACCAAGTCGGCAGCCAGCTTTTAGCTTTAGAATTACGACGCCCTGGTAATATACCCCCCATTGTTTTACCTCCGCTTCCATCACCAAACCAAGGTCAATTCCCCAACCCTACAGATAATCCCCGTCCCACATCCCAGGCACGCCCCCCAGTTCATAATGGAAAATTGCTAGTAGTTATTGACCCAGGACACGGTGGTAAGGACTCAGGTGCCCCCGGTTTGGGCGGACTGTTAGAAAAAGATGTGGTCTTGCCTATTGGTAGAAGGGTCGCAGCAATTTTAGAACAAAATGGCGTACAAGCAGTACTAACACGGGATGCTGACTTTTTCGTAGAACTTCAAGGACGAGTAGATATTGCCGAGCGAGTTAATGCAACTTTGTTTGTGAGCATTCACGCTAATTCGGTTGATAATCGCCCTACTGTCAATGGCTTAGAAGTCTATTATTACGACAGTGGTTATGCTCTAGCTGAAGTAGTTCGTAATACGATTTTGCAAAACATCTCTACCATTAAAGATCGGGGAACCCGCAAAGCTAGATTCTACGTTCTCCGGAAAAGCTCTATGCCCTCGATTTTAGTGGAAACAGGTTATATGACTGGTTACGAGGATAATCCGAGATTAGGATCGCCGGAGTATCAAAATCGGATGGCAGAAGCGATCGCCAGTGGTATTCTCAAATACTTACGCCAAAGGTAATATAGTAAAAATACTCATTTAAGAGGTGGTCTTTAAACTTGTTTTTAGTACAGAATTTAGTGGTAAATTTGTCAATTCTCTGCTAGATTCTGTATTTTATATCCAAAAACCTAAATCAATATCTGCCTGTGTATTCATCTTCCATTTTTGAAGGAAATCTTGACGATTTTTCTAATCAAGAACCCCAACATGCCCCAATTGGTATTTTTGATAGTGGTGTCGGAGGACTGACGGTACTGCGACAACTGTATCGCCAACTCCCGAATGAATCAATTGTTTACTTTGGGGATACAGCTCGGCTTCCTTACGGAATTCGTTCGCAAGCAGAAATTTTACAATTTACGCGTGAAATTCTTACCTGGCTGCAACAGCAGCAGGTAAAAATGGTGATTATGGCTTGCAACACCAGTTCTGCCCTAGCTTTAGAAACTGTGCGTCAAGAATTTAACATCCCCATACTGGGAGTAATCCTACCAGGGGCAAGAGCAGCAGTCCAGCAAGGAAAGCGCATTGGTGTAATTGCTACCCCCGCCACAGCTAAGAGTAATGCTTATAAGCACGCCATACTCGAAATCAATCCAAACGTCCAAGTCTGGCAAGTTGGATGTCCGGAGTTTGTGCCACTGATCGAGCAAAACCGCATTCACGACCCCTATACTGCTGAAGTTGCACGAGGCTATCTAGAACCTTTATTAGAGCAGGAAATTGACACCTTAGTCCACGGCTGTACCCATTATCCGCTCCTCACACCAGTATTGCGATCGCTCCTTCCCTCTCAAGTCCAGTTGATTGACCCAGCTGTTCATGTTGTCGCTGCTTGTGCCCAAGAACTAGACTTGCTAGGCTTAAGAAGCACCCAGCCACCACTACCAACTCGCTTTGCTGTGAGTGGTTGTCCGCAACAGTTTTCCCAGTCCGGAGTTCAGTGGCTAGGCTATACACCCCTAGTTGAACAGGTTTGCTTCACTGATGTCGCTATTTCCCAACCCCAATAAAACTATCTAAAAAGTTAGGAGTTAAAAATTTAAGAGTTTTGAATTAATAACCCCAAACTCCTCACTCCAAACTCCTCACTCCTAACTATCGACTATTGACTATTAACTGCTTCAGTCACATTCGTCCTAACTGATATCTCTTGCTCGTGTTTTACTTCAACAGATGAACCAAAACTTCTCGGAGCAGTCTTTGTACCCGTCCGTTTTGCTAGTGCTAATAACAGGTAGACTGTGAACAAATATCCAGACGCTAAAATAAAAATCATCATAGGCACACTTCCGTAAATCATTGTTCTACTAGCACCCTTGGCAACGAATACAAAATTTCATGAAATTAAAATTAGTAGAACTTCAGCCAACCAAGTAATTTCTTGATGGCTGTAGTTTCATATGATAGATCTACCTATAGAGATAAAACTCTCTACGGACAAATAATCTTGTATTATCTAATGCAATTTTTAGCAGACCATAAATCCCACAGCAGCTAAGTTGCTAATAGACAACCTAATACTGCAATTCTCAGCGGTCTACTCGATCTGCCTTATTTTCGCTCACACTACTGTGACAGGAGCAACACTCGCGCCGAACATTGGCTAAAGGCATATAGCTTTAAGCCAACACAGTTATAAAGCGTAACTTTATAACCTAATTGACGTAGCCTACCGTTAACGACTTTGTTTAGCGTCTCGCAGAGAAGGAGCGTCACCTGAAGGAATTCCCATAGGGATATCCGATAGCTCCAAACTAGGAGTTTCGCATATCGTTGGAAAAATCAAAGAATTTATTCCCTTAATATCACCAACGAACAGTTATTTTATACACACAACTACCATATCCGTAAAATCAACTAACAGGTGACTTAACTTTTGGTGTGTGAGTATTTCAAAAATTTAAAATTCCTATATTTTAGCGTAACACAACAGCCCTGAATTTTAAGCCTACTTGTCTGCTAAATTTCAAATTTTTTCAATAGCTAGACTTCGATCTAGAAAAAAATTCAGTCCTATAACAACTAATCTAATACAGATTTTGCAAAAATAGTCAATCAGCAATAATACTTTTGTTTTTGTTTTGTCTGTAGAGGGCAATGTATAAATACGGTAAGTGAATACTCTGACATGTTGCATCAGCTTAGGGACTTGCAATTTTTGTGGAATCGCCATTGCTAAAGCCTTATTTTTATATTCTAGGTAGTGCCCTAAACTCAGGAAAAATTTCACAATAGCTCAGTAACACGATCTTCTGGGAACACTTTTCCTGTATTATCAGAAGTTATATTCAAATTAAGCATAATTGCTGATTGACAAAATAGCAATATTTATAATTAGACCAATATAATCAAGAGTGTGGGATTAGCTAATGAAAACTTTGCGCTGGCACAGGGTTATCTTAAAATGAGTAAAGGATATGTAAACTTTCGTAACCTAAGTCAGAGTCCGCCCATCCATGACCCCAGCCACCTCCCTGTTTACCCCTGTGGAAGCAGACCTGCGACAACTAGCAGATAACCTCAAACAGCTAGTTGGAAATCGCCACCCCATTTTGTTTGCAGCCGCCGAACATCTATTCGGAGCTGGGGGAAAGCGTATCAGGCCAGCAATTGTCTTGCTAATATCGCGGGCAACAATGTTAGACCAAGAAATTACCCCGCGTCATCGCCGCTTAGCTGAGATTACCGAAATGATTCACACAGCAAGCTTGGTACACGATGATGTGGTAGATGAATCAGACGTGCGGCGAGGCGTTCCCACCGTTCATAGTTTGTTTGGTAACCGCATAGCCATCCTAGCAGGAGATTTTCTCTTTGCACAATCTTCCTGGTATTTAGCAAACTTGGACAATTTGGAGGTGGTGAAACTGCTCTCAGAAGTAATTATGGATTTAGCTACTGGGGAGATTCAGCAAGGATTGAATCGTTTTGATGCCAGTATCTCCATTGAAACTTACCTTCAAAAGAGTTATTACAAAACAGCTTCGTTAATTGCTAATAGTTCCAAAGCTGCTGCTTTACTAAGTGAAGTGTCGCGAGAAACTGTTGAGCATATGTACAGCTATGGTCGTCATCTGGGCATAGCATTTCAAATTGTCGATGACATTTTAGATTTCACCAGTACAACAGACACCTTGGGTAAACCAGTGGCGTCGGATCTCAAAAGTGGTCATCTAACTGCACCCGTTTTATTTGCTTTAGCCGAAAAACCATACTTGGAAGTGCTGATTGAAAGAGAATTTGCTCAAGAGGGAGATTTAGAGCAAGCATTAGCACTGATTCAGGATAGTCAAGGTATACAGCAAGCGCGAGAATTAGCTGCTCATCATACTAAATTGGCAATCGAACATCTTGCAGTTCTGCCAGCCTCAGAGTCCCAGCAGGCATTGATAAATATAGCTGATTATGCTTTGAGTCGGCTTTATTGAATCCTAGTTATCAATCAACGAATTAAGCAGAAGCGAAAAAAATGCAAAATTGTTCGCTAGTAACTGTTTTTTAATCAATTTTAGATATTGCACACAGTTGAGTCCGAACTTATGACTTTGCATATACGAAATTAAAAAAATGGAAAATTGTTCGCTAGTAACTGTTTTTTAATGTATTTTAAACATGACAAAGTGATAACGAAAAAATTGTTTCCAAATTAACCAAATTTTTGTAGACGGATTGGAAATTGAAAAAATTTTCAAAACTTTTGAGCTTCATTTCTGACGCTCAAAAGTTTTAAAAACAGATATTGTGTTGTATCGAAAAAATCTCACATCCCAAATTATTCTATGCAATATCAGGGGGTATGTGTTTAGGCGATCGCATCTTTCGCAGCTGTTGTTGCATGAGTTTTTCTAGCTCGCTTCGCCGAACTTCAAAGGTATGAGTGGTCTGACCCGGCGTTTCCAAAAAAACGATACCATCTACGGGTTCTAATGCCACCAATTGAAACAAAATATGGGTCGCGGGAACAATTTTAGTTAGCATTTGAGGGTCAAGCCCAGCAGTGGAAATTAGGGAGACATCCTGTATGGTAGGAAAAGCGTAAACCACTCGCTTTTCTAATCCTGGATTAGTGCGATTGCTCAACGTAGTTAAAACCCAGTTGCCCTCCGAACTTTGGAGAATATAGTACTGGGAGTAACGTAATTTCTGAGCGATCGCTTTTAAGGCAGGAGAAATTGCTGAAATCAGATTTGGTGTAATACCATCGCGGGGTGCATTGTCAATCAGCAATTGAATTTGTGCTTCTAAATCCATAATGACTTGTATACGGCTCCTGGGTAATGGCAATAAAATCTACAAAATGCGAACAATCCCATTAAATTTGGGAATAATAAAATCAGGCAAATCTCAAACGTAGGTAGGGCCTGCATTTAGCTTATAAGCAAAACCCAAAAAGCCAACACCCACGGTCGTACAGGTTGTATTTAAATAACTTAAGGTCTTTTGAAAACCGAGACTATGAATTCAGCCGCAACCGCAACTATTCCATCTGCAACTTTTCTCTTAGAAAATTCTATTGGTGTGGAGGCGATCTTTCAACTCCTGTCCAGGGAGTTTCAGCAGTCAACCAAAGCTTCACAGCAGAATTGCCACGATGTAGCAAGACGAATTACCACTGAAGTCTACCGGATTTGCAGTGAAAGCAAACGAATCCAAGCTTCCGGGGCTGTGGAAAGCTCGGCACTCACCCTCGCCCGACATCGGCTGCAACAGTGTCTTAGGTACTATCAGTTAGGTTCAAATCGAGGCAGGGTAGAATTACACAGTACTTTGAGCGCTATTATTTATCGTTACATTAATCCTCCTCAGAAGCAGTTGAGCTATCAAGGACGGCTGACCATAATTGAAGATTTTCTACAAAGTTTTTATCTAGAAGCATTAAACGCTTTCCGGCGAGAAAATCAACTCGGTGCCACTTATCGGCCACAAACGCTTCTGGAATTGGCCGAGTATATGGCATTTACCGAACGCTATGGTAAGCGACGAATTCCTTTACCAGGTCGTCAGCAACAGCTAATTATCCTCAGAGCGCAAACTTTCTCCCAACAGCAACCCCCCGAAACCAGCGTAGACATAGAACAAGCCGCAGAAGGTAGCAATAGTGATGCCGACGGTTGGGAAGAACCAGCCATTCAGCAATTGCGCTCCACAATGGCAACCCAAACAGAAGCCGAACCTGAAGAAGACACCTTACGTTCCGTTGTGATTACGGAATTAATGAATTATCTCGAACAACGACAACAATCTGACTGTGCTGATTACTTTTCGCTTCGTCTTCAAGATCTGTCAGCACAGGAAATTGAGTCAGTTTTGGGTTTAACCCCTCGTCAGAGAGATTACTTACAGCAGCGTTTCAAGTATCATCTAATTCGATTCGCTTTATTACACCGTTGGGAATTAGTTCACGAATGGCTAGAAGCTTCATTGCATACTAACTTGGGCTTAACTCCCCAGCAATGGCAAGCATACACAGCACAGTTGGACAGCAAACAGCGGTCTTTACTAGAGTTGAAGCAACAAGGACAAACCGACGAAAAAATAGCTAAAACTTTAGGGTTGTCAATGGCACAACTGCAAAAACGTTGGTTTAAGATTCTCGAACAAGCTTGGGAAATTCGTAACTCATTAGTGTCCGGATCTGGTGCATCTACTCATGAATAGTGACTCAGAATCCTTACAAGACGAGTGTCTCTATTGGTTATTGACAAGCAATGTCAAAAACGATGAGCATCCCTCGTTAGAATGTAAGGAAAATTACGGGGTAGAAAACCTCTTCAAGGAAGCCACTGCTTCAAAAAACAGCGAGCCAGAATTGAGAGGAACACCCCAGGCCTTTCTACCGGGAGAAATTCCTACTGTGCAAGATCGTTTCCAAGCCGTCCTTAAGCGTCGGTTACAAATCCAAATCCAAGACCAACCACCCTTGTTTCCTTGGGAAACACAATTAACCGAGTATCCCGATTTTCTTGATGAGCCGTCAATGGCAATGGTTCCAAGCTGGGGATGGATGGCACAGCAGTCGAAGCTGAATCTGCCGATTCCACTGCCAGAAAGAGTTTTCCGGCAATTGCTAGAACAGTGTCAAGCGTTGGTTACATCTTCAGTGCCACTGGGGGCAAAATTAGTTCAAGTGGTGGAGAACTTTTTCCCCAATGAATCTCAGGCACTCAATGATATTGCTGGTTTAGTGCTAAGAAGCACTTATCGTTCCGTGAATACTCTGGATAAAATGCCGGATATTCAAAGCGATTATTCAGATTTACAACCTCGTCAACAGATGGCTTTGTCATTACTGGCGGCAAAACAATTGCTGGAAAATCTGACTCTACCACTTTCAGCAACTAGTCCAGTGGTAGAAAGACAATGGCTAACCAGTGTCGGTACTTTAAACATTAAAGTAGAGTACCAATCTGTAGGTAAACTTACTAAGTTACTCGTTCAAGCCGATTTACCCGTTAAAGGAACTTTGACATTGCGGGGAAGTGGTACCTTAGCAATGACAACATCTTCGAGTTCCGGATACCTAAGTGTAGAGTTAGGCTGCGAGCAACTTAACCCAATTTATACCCTAGAAGTTGAGTTTCCAGAAATAGACGAACAACCTTTGTTGTTTGTAATTAGTCCCACAACGTAGTCTAAATTACTACCGCTAGCACACTGCGTCAATCAACGCTGATATATATTAAGATAACTTTTCCCCTAGCTGCTGCTTCGGGGCTTTGTTTCTCTTTCAAGACTACTAAAAACAGGGTGCTTACTTAATGTAGGTTGCCAAATCCTAGGCAGGTGTAGACTCACCCAATAACACCAATTTTGGAATATAGCAGCGAACAAGCAATAGGCTTGAAAGTCTATTGGCGTGCAGGTTTTAGAATAAGTTGATGTCCTAAACTATGCTTCAACTGCTATAAAAGCTTTGGCGAATAGAATTTGCGCCATACAAACGTAGGCGTCCCTTGCGCGTGTCGCACACAAGCCTTACCGTTGGCGCAGCCTCTCGTAGAGAACGGTAGCCTGCCTGCGCGGACTGCGGAAAATTGAGTAGTCACAAAGCCTGGGGAAGGAGTTATACCAATTCAAAATTCAAAATTCAAAATTCAAAATTAAGAAAGTCAGAATTAGTAAGGCTTTCGGGTTTTGTATCTGTCTCATTATTTTAGTGAATTGGTGTTAATTCGGTGCGTTGTGCTGATTTAGCCACGTCTCTATATTTACCAAGCCATCACTTTTCCACTTATAGACGCTTAAAAACAGGATAAGAAAACTTCCCCCAACGGGAATACTTGATAGTAGGGCGGCTAGTTCCGTCTTTACCATTGTTTTCGTCGGTTCTACACCTTAGACTCGAAATGTTTAACTTATCCAGGATGAATCGGTTTTGGCGTCTCTCTATAAGTAATTTCAAGCAGCAAAATACACAGGGTTCGCCTTCGACAGAAGTGGAAAATTCAATTTCCTTGCGAGTGCTGGTGCTAGCGTTGGTTATTTTGGGAATTGTGGCGACGGATATCGCCGCCGAGACTTCATTCAGTCTTTGGGCGTTACCCCTAAGTGTAGTGGGTGCGGTTTGGAGTTACTATCGTCGCCGCGATACTAACATTGCAGTGAAGTTCTGCATCGCTATTGGAATGTTAATAGCGCTGGGTACTTTCTTTGGGCGGTTAGTGACAGAGTTGAATGATACGCGGTTGGGTTTGGCAGAGTTATTAATTCAACTACAGGTGTTGCATAGCTTTGATACACCCCGCCGTAAAAATTTAGGTTATTCGATTGTTATCGGATTAATTTTATTAGGTGTGGCTGCAACGCTGAGTCAGACTTTAGCATTTGCACCTGTATTGTTGTTATTTTTAGCGATCGCTCTCCCAACTTTAGTACTAGATTATCGTTCGCGCTTGGGTTTGCAACCATTAAAAATACAAAAAGAAAAGACCCCAAAGGATAAATTCTCAAGTTTAAATTTTAAATTTTTAATTGTTAATTTTTTTGTAATTGTCGGTCTCGGACTGGCAATTTTTGCTGTTTTACCCAGGTTACCTGGTTATCAATTAAGAAGCTTTCCTGTAAGTTCTCCAATTGAAATCAAAGGCAGTTTTACAGGACGTAGTATTATCAATCCCGGCTATGTCCGCCAAGGTAATGGTAACGATCGAGGTAACGGTACAGGACAGGGCAAAACTGGCGAACCAGGAAAAGTAGATAATAATTTTTACTACGGTTTCAATAGCGAAATTAACCAAAATCTCCGGGGTGAGATGAAACCTAAGGTTGTAATGCGAGTGCGATCGCAAGCTGAAGGTTTTTGGCGAGTATTGGCATTTGACCGTTATACAGGTAAAGGATGGGAAGTTTCTCGTAAAGATGATGTTACCACCATCAGGCGACCGCCCTGGTCTTACCAAATTTTTATTCCCCCACCTCTGATTTCTGGTAAAACTCAAGAAGTAGTACAAACTTATACAGTGGTGTCGGATTTGCCGAATTTAATTCCAGCGATGGCTAATCCCAAGGAGATTTACTTTCCTACACCAATGATTGCAGTTGATAAAGAAAATGGGTTGCGATCGCCTGTGGAATTATCAGAAGGCGTGACTTATACGGTAGTTTCCGAAGTACCGCGCCGCGATCGGACTTTATTAGGTCAAACTTCTACTAAATATCCACGAGATATTAAAGACCATTATCTCCAAATCCCGCCGGAAATTGCCGAAAAAGTCCGCCAACACACTGAAGAAATCCTCGCTAGGTACAATCAAAACCGGGTAGGCAAGTCTTCTAAAAGTCTGGATTCAGCTTATGAAAAGGCTCTTTACTTAGCTCAATACTTGAAGCAATACTACTCTATCCCGCAAAATTCCTTAGACCTACCTTATTTAGATGAAAAAGAAGACTTGGTAGAAGCTTTTTTATTTAAGTACAAAGGAGGCTATCCAGACCACTTTTCCACAGTTCTCACAGTGATGCTGCGTTCCATTGGCATCCCAGCACGGTTGGTGGCAGGATTTAGTCCGGGAGAGTTTAATCCATTTACGGGGATGTATGTTGTCCGCAATACAGATGCCTACGCGATGACGGAAGTGTATTTCCCGAAATTTGGTTGGTTTGCCTTCGATCCAATTCCCAATCATCCGTTGATACCTCCGTCAATTGAGGATACTGAAACTTTTAGCGTTTTGCGGCAATTTTGGCAGTGGATTGCTGGATGGTTGCCTTCTCCGGTGACGGGTTTATTGAATAATGTATTTGGGACAATATTTAGCTGGATTGGTAAAGCGATCGCTTGGTTTTTAGCTTTATTTTCTCAAGGTTGGTTCGGTGTATTGACTGGGTTAATCTTGAGTACTATCATCGCCTTCTTTGGTTGGGTATGTTGGGGACAGTGGCGAGAGTGGCGCAATCGTCGATGGTTAAAGAAATTGCCACCGATGGAAAGCATTTATCAACAAATGCTGCAATGGACAGCGCAAAAAGGTTTGGGAAAACATCCAGCACAAACACCTTTAGAGTATGCCAAAGTTTGCTACCAACATCATGCTCTAGCAACTGCTGAGGTCATAGATGAAATTTGTCAAGCCTATGTTAGCTGGCGTTATGGCGGTCATACGCCTAACTTGATACGATTGCAACAAAGCTGGCAAGGTTTGAAAAAGACTGCTAAGTAATTCATCAATGAGTTTTGTACAAAGGTTGTCCATTGGGCAACCTTTTTAATTATGCGGTAGTTTCAGAGTTTTCACATTAGAGTTGAGATTTGAGAAATTTCCAAAATCGCTTAATCTAGTTGAGTTTGAGAAAGTGGGGAGGTTGAAAAATAAAGATTTAATGGGTTTCCAAGACCAATTCAAGGCCTTGACTTGCTCTTCCCATGTCTTTGATTAACAAATGAGTTAGGTTATATCCCCACTAACTACCGAGCAGCCTAGCAGCTCAAATCAACGGCTACAAATAACCTTTTCAACTTTACTAGCAGCTTGTACTTCGCAATGACGTGGTTCTTCCACGACATCTTTTACAGTTTTGATAAATTGCGACGAATAGCACTTTTGACAATTCCTGAAATATAAATTGCTCCTTGAGCGCGTCTGATTGGTTCGTGGTTCTCGTTCTCCGATACTAAAACTACTTCTCCTTTTTCTCTCCTATAACGTTTAACTAATGTCTCATCATCCACAGAAACAATGACAATATCTTGCTCTTTAGGCTTTTGGTATAGAGGATTAATCAGTTCAACAATTAACCAATCACCAGGATATATACCAATACCTATCATCGAGTCTCCCATTACAGGTAAGATGATAGTTTTATTTGATTCATTGATCAGTTCTTTACAGAGATCAATTTCTTGATAATCGATGTTCATTGAATCCCCTCCAACACTAGATGTGCTGTGTGTGCCTGCTGATACTGGATAATCATACTTCCTGACCTTGCGAAACTCTGCCGAACGTACAGCATCTACCAATTCTTGCCCTCTTATTCCCTTTTCCCAGAGGTACTCTATCGTCATGATCAAGTCATTACTGATTGATGAAGGAACGCCAATGTCTGCAAGTGGCTCCCCAAATTTATGTTTACGACCTGACCCTTTTCTGGAACCGCCTCTTGGCATAAGCAATCATCCTTTGTCCAAGTTTTTGTAATTTCTCATATTTTCGTTAGGGAAAACCTTACTAATTGTGTTTGCCCTGCAAAACTTTCACAGGATGTTCTTGATTAGCTGAACTGCTAAATTGTAGGTAAGCAATCCCTAAGGCAAGTGCGACATACAACAATGCAATGAGAGCTTTTTCAGAGAAAATAACACTCAGCCCAGTGTTGCAATTTTTTTCCTTACTCTGGTGACGATTGCTTTTCATAATATTCCTGTAATAAAATCTACAATTATCAAAATAGTACATATATACTGTTTTTGTGTAGTTAGTTTTGAAAAAAGTCTGGAAATCAAACTTCCACAAAAGTAACTTGTATGCCATAACAGTGTGACCTAACACACCAAATCCAGGAATAATACAATGAATATCTTGCGGTTTAACCTGTTACCATAACTTTAAATAAACTATCGTAATAATAGAAAAGATTGATAAATCGATTCCTATTTCTCCTCATATTTATCACTCTCACAAAGCTGTAGGGGTTTGTGAGTAGGGTTGTGTTCCCAACCCTTACTTAAAGTAAAAGTTTTGGATAAATTTTCCAGTTCTACGGTTGCTATCGCTGATAAAGCACTTCAGATGATTTTCTAATACAAATTTAATACAAAAATTTTCTAGTGCCGTCATTACATCGTCAATTCCGTGTATCGCATTCTCAAGCATACCGAAATCAGCAACAGAGATTGTACCAGCATCTAGTAGCGATTGCAGTTTTATAAATAAGGTGTGTAATTGCTCCCAGTCGTATTTTGTTCGCTTAAAAACTAAAGCCAGTTACTAAAAACTCGCGTGCCGATGCAACTGAGACATTAAGTACTCTAACTACCCAATCCTAAGTCAGCGTAGGTGGGTATTAGCTATTACATATTTAAAAAAATTTTTTCTTAATTCCTAGTCCTCAATCTGCAACCTCTAATCGTTATTTCAAAAAAATAAATGTACATCACCCAACTAGCTGATACCAGCATGATTTTCACTATATCTTTAGGTATATTTTTAGGAAATTTGGCTGATAAACAGGTAAAAAAAGCAGACATTAATTTAAAAACTAAGGCTGACGTTAATTTATTCGTTGTAACTCCTATTTATTGGCGATAACATGGAAATAAGTTCACTCAAAGCTTTTTAAACCGCGTTCGATCTCAGTTTTTTTATGGACATTCAGCTAATCAATATTGGCTTTGGCAACATCGTGTCTGCCAACCGAGTAGTTGCAATTGTCAGTCCAGAGTCTGCTCCGATTAAGCGGATTATTACCGATGCACGGGACAGAGGTCAACTGATTGATGCAACTTATGGCCGGCGCACTAGGGCTGTAATTATCACTGATTCCAGCCACGTAATTCTGTCAGCGATTCAGCCGGAAACGGTAGCGAATCGTTTTGTGATTTCCCGCGATCATCAGACTGTAGATAATTGACAAGCAGTGGGTTAAAAACCTTACTCTATTTGCAGCATATCGGCAGTACCATGTGAATTAGACCAATTTTTTGCCACCAACGTTACAAATCCTGTAGTCAATGGTGGGCTTGGCCACAATACAAGAGTAATAAATAATATCTATTGATTAATTCACAGGTTAAACGGATGATCCGAGTTTTACCCATCCAGAGTCGCGCTACTACCAAAGAATCTCCAAATCCAGGCAGATTGATTGTTTTAACTGGGCCCAGTGGGGTCGGTAAAGGTACTTTAATGCGATCGCTCCTACAGCGTCATCCGGAACTGTATTATTCCGTATCCGTGACGACCCGTTCTCCCCGTCCAGGGGAAATTGATGGCAAAAGTTATTACTTTATTAGCCGTAGTAAGTTTGAACAATTAATTACTGAAGGTGAATTTTTAGAATGGGCGGAATTTGCTGGTAACTATTACGGCACTCCCCGTGAAGCTGTGCTTAACCAGATTAATTCTGGCAAGTTGGTAGTGCTAGAAATTGAGTTAGAAGGAGCAAGACAAATTCGCGCTTCTTTCCCCAGTGCCTTGAGCATATTTATTTTACCCCCTTCCTTTAAGGAATTGGAAAAACGGATACGCTCTCGCGGTCAAGACTCTGAAGATGCGATCGCTCGTCGTCTGCACCGCGCCCAAGAAGAAATTAAGGCCGCAGATGAATTTGATATTCAAATCGTTAATGACGATTTTAAAACTGCTTTAAATGACATTGAAGCGGCTTTATTTGGATAACATAGCATTTTTAACAACATACCCACCCCTAGCATTAATCAACAAAGGACACAAAGAAAAAGCTTTGTGTCCTTTGTCATTTATTCTTTGTTACAAAGTTTTCAGCTAAGGAAGCCTGAGCTTTTGACTTTGCTGTTTGTCATTTGTCCTTCGTTATCGATCGCTTTTTGTTAGTAATTACTAACCAATAACTAATGACTAATGACCAAATTAACCAAATAAACCTTGAATTAATCCCAGGTTACTCGTTAAAAAGTAAGCTACTACTGCACCGCCAATACCACCAATTAAGAAAGAACTGGCAAAGTTATTCCAGCTTTCTTTAGAGTTAAAAGCATCTGTCGGAGGATTAGGTACAGTAACACTCTTGAGCGCTTTTGGAGGATTGCTATTGGCATACAGAGATAAAGCGCCGGTCAAAACAACAACTAAACCAATCGCTGACAATAACCCAGCTAAATTAGCATTAGCTGTATCCCGCAGCGGGCCCAATTTAGCAAAGGGGCCAAATATCCAGTAACCGTGAGCTGCTCCCACTTCTAGCGCACGTCTACCAGCACTTAAACCTGGACGATAAGCAGGTAAGTTATTAATGAACCACTTGACTAGGGGAGAGGAATTAACCGGAGTTTCTAGGTTACCTATTTGTGGATTTCCGAATGCAGGAAAAACAACTTCCCGATTTCTCGGATCGCTGGGGAGATTTTTGGATGCATCTACAGCTTGCGCCATATTATGTTCGCCTTTGAATTAAAATGGTGGCATTTTTATATTAATAATAATTGTAGCTAAAGATGTCTTTTGCTTAGGAAATTTAGAAAAATTAATTTAGCTAATTTGAAAGCTGTGAAACTCGCAATATATAAACATAATCGCGAGTTTCAAAAAACTATTTTTGCTGCCTATTTAGGTGAAAATTTTGTCTAGTTAGTCCAAATAGACTAACTAAACAATTTCAGATAATTGCCCTAGAATTTCATTTTCCGCTTATGGCAGTGGGTGGAAAAGTAAATCTGGGAAAAAGCGATTGAATTCAATCAAAATACCTGCTGTGATTGTCAGCCATATAGTAGCTGCCACTGGCGCTGTGGAAAGAAATTTAACCAAATAGGATGAGTTGTCGGTTTTATCTGCCATGAATTTAGCCTCCAAACAAATGAATTAGTGAAACTGGTTTAGCGTGGGGAAATGGGAATTTCGGTATCTTTGGCTGCTAATTTACCAGAGGTTAATTCTTGGATTGCTGCTAGCGGCCAAGTAAAGCCTGTAGCAATGATAGGTAGTGCCAAAGCGAGATCGATTTGGATTTCTTTTTGTTCGGGATCGGGTTGCTTTTTGATGGTTTGCAGATAGGTACGGCCTACCCAGCCAATCCAGCCAGCAATATATAAAAATAGAATGCTAGGGATCAAAAAATCACCAGCACGATCTAAACGGCCATCAACAATCAAGTGGGGGTAACCTTCAGGGCCGCACAGCGCTTGAGAATAACGCTCAAATCGCTTTTGACCTGATTGTGGGTCACTGGTAGTATTACGGGCATTAGCAGCTAGCTCTTGAAAAGCGGGATTGTCTCTACAAGGTGTCAAGTTAGCCCCTAGAGCTTGTGCTGGGGGGGCAAAATTGCACCACAGACAAATCGCTAAAATCAAAGCAAACAATCGTCGCATAGAGTGTTTCCTTTTATTACAAAACAAAAAGTTCTTTGTACAAAACGAAGCGGCTTGTACAGTCTTTATTTGCATAACTAGGAAGTCATCATACTCTTGGGTGGGAACCGAGTAAAGTTTCAGTAAATAAAAGTTAAAGCTTCTCAACCAAGATGAGCGATGAGTGGGGAGTGGGGAGTGGGCAGTGGTGAGTAAGAACTGCTGAGTATATTAATTTTTGTAGTAGGGTAGTAAGCAAGGACGATTTTGTTTGTGCTACTCAAAACTTAGGACTCAGAACTCAAAGCTCCGAGCTTGGAACTTCCTACTGCCTACTCCCCATTCCCCACTCCCTACCCTCGATGACAACCGTTTTAGCAATAGAAACTAGCTGCGATGAAACTGCTGTCGCAATTGTGAATAATCGTCAAGTTTACAGCAGCATTATCGCCTCGCAAATCCCAGTCCATCAGCAATATGGTGGGGTAGTGCCAGAAGTAGCGTCCCGCCAGCACTTGGAAACAATCAATCAAGCGATCGCTCAAGCTCTAGAGCAAGCTAAACTCAACTGGGGTGAAATTGATGGAATTGCCGCCACTTGCGCCCCTGGACTCGTAGGAGCGCTGTTGGTGGGATTAACTGCTGCCAAAACCCTGGCGATGGTACATAACAAACCTTTTTTGGGAGTCCACCATCTCGAAGGTCACATTTACGCAACTTACTTGAGCGAGCCAAGTTTAAATCCCCCTTTTCTTAGCTTACTGGTTTCAGGCGGACATACAAGCTTGATTTATGTAAAAGATTGTGGTAAATACGAAACGCTAGGACAAACCCGTGATGATGCTGCGGGCGAAGCCTTTGATAAAGTAGCGCGATTATTAAAACTCGGCTATCCTGGCGGCCCGGTAATTGACAAACTCGCACAGCAAGGAGATCCCCAAGCCTTCGTCTTACCAGAAGGAAAAGTTTCTTTACCTAGCGGCGGGTTTCATCGTTATGATGCGAGTTTTAGCGGCTTAAAAACAGCTGTATTGCGTTTAGTACAGCAATTAGAGAAAGATGGCAGACAAGTACCAGTAAAAGACGTAGCAGCTAGCTTTCAGGATACTGTAGCGCGATCGCTAACCAAAAGAGCGATCGCCTGTGCCCTAGACTATGGTTTAGACACAATTGCCGTTGGAGGCGGCGTAGCAGCCAATAGCGGTTTGAGAAAAAACCTCCAAGCCGCCGCCACTGAACATAACCTACGCGTTCTATTTCCGCCTTTGAAATTCTGTACTGACAACGCCGCCATGATTGGCTGCGCCGCCGCCGAACATCTATCCTCTGGCCATACATCGCCTTTGACACTGGGCGTTGAATCTAGATTAGCCCTGAATCAGGTGATGAAGTTGTATCAAACTGTTGAGTAGTCATTGGTCATTTGTCATTGGTCATTTGTAACTACCAATAACCAATGCCTCATCATGCCACTTGGTTCAAGTCGGGAAACGGCAAGGGCGCAATGGTTTCCCCATCCCCCATGCCTAATGACAAAGCACAAAGCGCAAAGTCTGATCGGAGGAAACCTCCGATCAGAACTTTGTAAGAGAGGACAAATGACTATTGACTTTTAATTATCGACCGGATGTAATCGGCTACTGCATCTGGCTGTTCTAACATAGCCAAGTGTCCGCAATTAGGAATTTCTAAAACATTGTCACCACAGTATTGAAACAGTCTGTGGAAACTAGCTAAATGACGGACATATTTGGGTTCCATAACTTTGTCTTCCGAACCAGCCAAAAAATAAACTGGCTGCTTAAGTTGCGATACTAGCTCAGGCAAACGGTTAATTTCTTCTTCAGTTGTAGAATCTAACAGAGTTCCCAGCGCCGCTTCTGGGTCAGCCACCACAAAATCAATCACGCGCTGACGTGCCCAATAGCGCTCTAAAGGACGCGCCACACTGGCTCTGGTAAACAGCAAATCAATTAAAGGCACTTGGGAGAGCCAACGCGGACGGATTTGCAAAAATTTCTGACCCGCTGAGCGAAACTGCTCGAAAGCTTCTTTGAGGTAAATACCACCACCAGCGTTGATACAAATAACTCCCTTAACACATTCTGGTATTAGATCTGCTGCCCATAGAGCGATCGTACCTCCTAAAGAGTGACCAATTAGCCAAGCACTATTAATATTTAGCTGTTCCAGAAGAATTGCTAAATCCTGAGCATAGGCAGCAGGGGTATAAAGAGAATCGAAAGGTGAACCAAACCCACCACTGGAGATGGGTGTCAGACTCACAGACGTTTGTGCCCGACTAAAATCAGTTTTTACCTGGGACTGGGATTCACCAAAACCCCGCAAATCATAGGACAGGCACTGCAAATCATCTGATAGGCGGGAAATCACAGGTTGCCAGTATCCACGGCTATTGAGCCAACCGTGGATAAATACTAAAGCGTGGGGGCAGGAAGTGGGAGCCGTTAGCTCGTATGCGTGTGGAACGCCCAAGATTTCAATAGTTGCCATACTTATATCGTACCCCTAAGGGTGGGTGCGACTAAATACGAAGTCTGAGGAGTTAGCAGTGAAGAGTTTGGAGTGAGTAGTTAGGAGTTAAAAGTTAAGAATGACGAATAACTCCTAACTTTTAACTCCTAACTTCTAACTTTTTCATTTACCCAGCAACCTCTGTCGCACCCCTTCAGCAATTTTGTGGCCCAGATATTCAGGAATCAAGCTTTCATTAGGCCCCAACAAGTAGAGAATCAGCCGTGTACGTCCGCGCCAAACGAGTAAATTGGCATTGACTACCAGCAGATCTTCCTGCCAGATGGCGTACATCACTTTGTAAAATAATCCTGGTTGATTATCAGCTTCAATCACTAAGGCAGGCAGATGAAAAACCGGATCGACATAAAACTCAGTTTGTACCTGCTCTAAGCCAGTGTCAAGATTGAATTCTACTGCCAGCATTTCTTCTACCTCAAACCGACCTCCTAAAGCTTCGCGAATGGCGCGGCAGACATTTTCTGCGGTTTTATCGGTCAAGGCTTTACTACCACGAGAGACTAGCAGTTTGATAAAAACTAACATTGGCGGACGGATTTGACCGTATAGACTCAGACCGTGGATTGTTAAACCATAAGCTGCTAGTACACCAAAAATATCGCTGAGCAGAAAAGACTGGTTGCGGTAGGCAAAATGCAAGGCACTTTTGCTACCTTCCGGTTTCAGTTCAATAACAGCGCGTCTAGTCTTATAGAGACGGTAGGCTAGCCGTAAATTTTGCAGTTGAATCTCACTGCTGACGAATTGCTCATAAAACTGGGGAAACGCTCGATTAAAGCGCTTTAGGAGTTCCAGTGTCGAAGATTTTAAACCAGAAGCCATTGTTAAGGGTAAGACTCGCTTGCTTTCGTCACCAGGGGACTAGGGACTGGGTATTGAGAACTGGGGAGTGGGAAAAGTTTTCCCGGTATTCAAATCCCTGATATACCATTCACTCTTAAGCTAACCTGCATTTAAGCTGCATACGAACAATTCACAGGATCTTTGCCAGAATTGGGTTTTCTTTATTTATTTCGAGAAAAGTCACGAGAAGCAGCTTGGGTTGTTTCCCACATAGTCAGACTGAGGAATCACAACAGGGTATGATTTTTTTTGAATTACTTATATTCTTCCCTTTTGCTGAATTTTTACTAGGGTTTACAACAAAATGCTAAAGTTGAAGATGATTGGTGTGAAACATGCTCTCAGTGGCTAGTACCATTACAAATCTCGAAAACAACCCAAAAATTTTGAGTGTTAGGGGTAGTAAATGAGGCTAGCTACGTTAAGTATGAATCAACACTCCTGAGAGTGGAAGCCAATTTAGTTATATTACCCGAACCTTGTTGGCATGGGTTTTTGGAAAACTTGGTTTAGTACTCCTGAGTCTGTAGCGACAACTAGAACAAACTCATTTGAAGAACTTACAGCGGAAACCGCGGGTAATAGCCCCAGTGGTGTTAGCGAACCTTCTTCAAAGGAGGCTCGCATCGTCTTCAGTACAGAGAGAGACATCGATCTGTATGAACTAGAAGAACTCTGTGATGCAGTTGGTTGGTCGCGTCGTCCTTTAAGAAAAGTCAAAAAAGCCATTGAGCATAGTTTTCTCGTCGCCTCGATGTGGCAGGTAAGAGGAAACCAAAAACGGCTCATTGGTTTTGCCCGCGCTACTTCAGATCATGCCTTTAATGCCACAATTTGGGATGTGGTGGTTCACCCAGACTTTCAAAATCAAGGACTGGGCAAGGCACTGATGAAATACGTCCTCAAAAAACTGAGGAGTGAAGAGATTAGCAATGTCACTCTCTTTGCCGATCCTCATGTTGTAGATTTCTATCGAACTATGGGGTTTATGCCAGATCCAGAAGGTATTAAAGGTATGTTCTGGTATCCTCACTAAGAGCCGATTCAAATAAAACCCGATTTGCACAATAAAATCAGGTACTTTAGTAAAGATCTATTGTTTTGATATGGTTTGGGAAGGTTAAGCCGACAAACAAGCAAAAAATATTATGTCTTGTGGAATTCAGTCGGCACAAAAACCTTTATCTAATTTAAAGAGGCTATGTATCCGAATCTTTACAGGGAAAAACATTTTGCACGAGCAGTATTATGTGATATAATAGCGTTAATGCTTTTGCAAAAGGGCGATCGCTTCTGTAAAAGGTCAGAACCCAACCGCAAAAAGTAGATAGGTGTAGCCGGGATGTAGCGCAGCTTGGTAGCGCGCCTGCTTTGGGAGCAGGATGCCGCAGGTTCAAATCCTGTCATCCCGATTTAGTTAAGAGATGTTAATTAAACCCATACTTATTGATAAATTTGGGTTTGATTGAGATGTCAAATTATAAAATCAAAATTTACTAACATTGCGATCGCCAACGGAGACTGTTAGCCAATCCTTACGCATGGCTACACAGTAGAACAGTAGAGACGTAGCAGTGCTACGTTTCTACAAGCATTTCGGGTAAGGCAGAATTAATTTCACCAGATGCCTATATTTGTTAAGGTTGTTTTGTCTGAGCAATTAAATAAATCGAGAAAATCTCTCAAAAATTTCTGCCATTTAGGACAAATAGGCTAAAGCTTTGTTGCTAAGATGTGCAATAAAATTGCATAATTTCACGCAGAAATTAATTTGATTGTTTTAGTCTTGGGCTAGTTTTTGAACGATGTGAGCTATATTTCGTCTTTGATAAATAAGGTACTCGCGATACTGTACTTTGTATAAATTTGAGAAGATATTTAGTTATAGCTAGATGGAACGATTGATAAAGTCATGCCGTCACCCAGTATTAGAGAAAGTCAATAAAATGGCATTTATTATTTTCAGGGTCAGAGAGACTTTTCACTGTTCGACAAGCCAAAAAATAGGCATCTACAGAATTTAGCGGCGAACAGCAAAGTAAAATTGACAAAAACACAACTTTAGCACAGTCTATTAGTAAAGACGATATCATAACAATCTTAAATAGTTGGGATTATTTTACTTCGATCTTTGACTTTGAACAGTCAATTGACCTCATAAGTTGTTTACAAATAAATTTTCACAACTAAAATAGATTGCTATATAACTGAAGCTAGTTGGTGCTGTGCAAATCCAACCATTTGTTTAGTTTAATTGTTTTATTGATGCGAGGAGCAGTCATGAAATCATTGGTTCGTTGGGGCGCAACATTAGGTATAGCTGGGAGTGTCTTTTTAGGAGGACTTTCAGGAATAGGTAATCTGCCAGGACTAGGCAATCTAGAGGCGGTAGCTTTACCACAAGATCAAGTAGTGAAAAAGCTACAGGAAGTACCCGTATTCACCCTTACAAATCCTAAAGGTGAATTTGTAGTTCTTTCCAGGAATAACCAATCTAAGACCGTCTCTCAAGTGGGATTTTTTATTAGCAAGCAAGATGCTCAAAAATTCCTTGATAATCGGTTGAAAAAAGAAAATCCTCAACTGGCAAGCACCCTACAGGTAAGACCTTTGTCTTTAGCAGACTACTATAAGATAGTGCTGGAAAGCAAAAAGAAATCAGATTCAGTAATTTATACTTTAGTGCCGACCCAAGCACAGGTAGCGTCAGCAACAAGTATGGTGAACGCAAATGGTAAAAAAGTTGAGCAATTCAACGGTATTCCTTTGTTTGTGCCCAAATTTAAAAAAGATAATAGCTATCTGACCATTCCTCTGGCAAAAGGTAATGAGCGCTACATCCCTTTCTTTTTTGAAAAAGAACAAGCAGTGGCTCTGTTAGATGAATTTAAAAAAGCCGTACCCAAGGAAGCAGAAAACACTGAAATTCAGGTGGTGGATTTGTACGGTGTGATGGAAGCTCTCAATACTAGCAACGATCCCAGTATTAATAAAATTGTTTTATATCCATCGCGGGAATCTATCAATTTTATTCGATCGCTTGCTCCAAATCAGTCACCTGCTGCTAAGCCTGCTGCTGCACCCGCTCCGAAAAAATAACCGATTTGCTCTCCAAGGTTGAGGCATGGGGGAGAAACATCTGATAGTTTCTGGTTTAGAACTTTGGCAGTGGCGGAATGCAGCAACTCAAGCAGCTTGCGCCACTGATGTCCCACCAACAGAAGTAGATTGGTTACTCCAAGAAGTAGCTGGTTTAGACCGTTTGGCACTCCGTTTGGAGTCTTTTAAAAATTGGCCGCAAATTCAGATGCAATTGCCTCTGGTAGAGTTAGATCGGTTATGGCAGAGGCGATTAAATGAACGTTTGCCAGTGCAGTATATTGCCAAAGCTACACCTTGGCGTCAGTTTAAAATCGCCGTATCGAATGCGGTTTTGATTCCCCGACCAGAAACAGAGTGCTTAATTGATTTGGCTGTAGCAGCTGGTGGTAATGCTTCGGGACACTGGGCAGATTTGGGTACCGGCAGTGGAGCGATCGCCATCGGACTAGCAGATGCCTTGCCAAACGCAACAATTCATGCTGTCGATCGCAGTGTTGAAGCATTGGCGATCGCCCAAACCAACGCCAGTAATTTAAGTCTGGCTGACCGCATTCGATTTTATCAAGGTTCTTGGTGGGAGCCACTGACATTCCTCAAAGGTGAGTTCAGTGGTATGGTATCGAATCCCCCTTACATCCCCACCAGTACCTTACCTACTTTGCAACCAGAAGTATTCAACCACGAACCGCATCTAGCTTTAGATGGCGGTGCTGATGGTTTAGATTGCATTCGCCATTTGATAGAAATTTCTCCTAAGTATTTGCAACCTGGTGGTGTCTGGCTGATTGAGATGATGGCAGGACAGGCACATACAGTGCGAGAGCTTTTGCAAAATCAAGGAAGCTATTGCAATATTCAAATTCACGCTGACTTAGCTGGAATTGAACGTTTTGCCCTAGCTTATAAAAATGAGTAAAAATCTTTGCAAAAAATAAATTGGCTTTAGGGGCGCACAGATGTCATTGGTGTCAACTTAAGCTCAAATTCCAGTAAGGGCCAATGGAACTAAAAAAGCCTGGGGTGAAATTGATAGTATTGTCAACAGTTTGGCCAGAAGCACTGAGAGTATGTATGCCACCAGCATCCCAAATCGTTTGAAAGGGAACAAATATGCCTGTGGTTGCGTTGCTTTCCCAAGAATAGGTGTCGTTACCAGTTCGAGTACTGTTGTTTTTACCATATAGATATTGGATAGCAGCAACATCGTATAGTTGCGGAGTAATGGGCCCTCCAGCGAACCAATCATAGGACATCACGGTATATCTGCTATTGGTTTCGCTTGTTGGTAAAGTGGGCGAACCATCAAAAGGATCTTTAAATCCTAAAGCATGGCCAATTTCATGAAGCAAGACTGTAAAGCCACCTGAATAATCGTTTTCGTTGAGTGTTGCAGTTCAATTGAATTGATTGTCAAACACGACAACTGCACTAGTGGGCGTAAACCCGATAGCAGCAACTGTGTTTGCTCTTGACTATTATTGACTGGAATGCCTGCGTCGAGTTCTCCATCGCTACCAGCAGAAGAGTGTAGTAGAATTTGTTGATAAAGTTCTAGCAAACGCCCTGCCTGTTGTTCGTTGTGCAAGAGGCGATCGCGAATCGTCTTCAAGTGTTCTGGTTCGTCGTGAGCTTCCCAATTGTCAATTATCAAATTTCTAACTAAACCCTCAACCCACTCGCCAATTTCTGATTCTCCGATTTTTGCGTATTTGCTTTGCACCACTAACTGACAAAGTTTCTGGGTCAAAAATAGTTGTCCTCCAGTCCAAGTTAAAATCTCACGCAGCAGGACTTTAGGATTACTACTAAGCTGATATAGTCCGGGCAACAAAGGCATGGCTTCAGACAAAGAAAATCCTTGCAGTTGAATCGCGCGTTCAATATTAAAGGGGGTACGGCTTTTATCAGCAATCAAATCGGCTGGTGTGGCAACTCCTAATAAAGCAAAAGTCAGACGACCACAGCGAATTCCTCCTGCTTGCAAATGGGACATAGTTTGCACCCGCAGACTAGACTTACCCATTTGACGAGCATTTAAAACATAACAAAACTCACTAACGTTTTAAAAATGTAGTTTTTTCAGTCATCAGCTATTAATTTTAATTATTAAAAAATCAAGATTTTGAGTCGAAATTGTTGTAGATTAATGAATTTTCTAAAGTAACAATCATTTTTAAATTATTGATATCTTGTTGTGTAAATACTAGAGCTAAAGTTACTTTCAAGATTATAATTATTTAATCTACAAAGCAAGAGTAAGTCCTAGAAAAGTAAAATACTATCCCTTAAGATTTATCCAAGGACTTGCCAAATTTACCAAGAAAGGCAGGAGTTAAGAGGCAGAGGGCAGGAGGTAAAAAGTATTAATAAAAACTAAAGTTGCTGAGTCTAGAGCCACGTAAAATCAAAAATTATATTGAGGCTACTTGCAGCGTTAGCGTAGCGGGGCGTAGCCCGGTATAAAACGTTTTTACTTCAATCCCATTCTTTTAAGGGTTGGTTCCCTCCTGCCTCCTGCCTCCTGAATTATTGCGATTTGTTGATTTGGTAGAACTCACGTTAACTGTTAACTTCTAACTGTTTCGTAAACATGACCCAAGTTTCTCTAGAAAAGCTCATAGCTGGCGCACGCGCTGGTTCCTTGGTGAGTTTTCCCACAGACACGGTTCCCGCGCTAGCAACAATACCAGAAAAAGCCGAATTAATTTTTGCGGCAAAGCAACGCAGTCAAGATAAACCTTTGATTTTGATGGCTGCTAGTGCTGAGGATTTGTGGCCTTATGTCAAAGGTAGCGAGAACGAGTATAAAATTTGGCAAGAATTAACAGATAAATATTGGCCGGGAGGTCTGACATTAGTCTTACCAGCAAGTCAGCGCGTCCCAAAAGTGATGAATCCTACAGACCCGACAACAATTGGAATTCGAGTACCTAACAGCGCGATCGCTCAAACTATCTTGGCACAAACAGGCCCTCTTGCCACCACTAGCGCTAATTTCTCCGGCCAGCCGCCTTTGCAAACAATGGCTGAAATTACGGCTCAGTTTCCCAACATTCTGACTCTGGCAACGATAGAATCCGAGAACGAAATGCCGATGCTGGGTATACCTTCCACCGTTGCCAAATGGACAGGAATTAATTGGCAGATTCTCCGGCAAGGTGCAATAAAGTTAGATTCGTAAAATGATAAATAAATATATAGCAATCCTATTTGAGTTGTAAAAAATATCAGTGGTAGCTGTTGACTGTTAACAGTTGACAGCCAACAGTCAACAGCAGCAAGATTTCACAAATCATTTAAAACCGCTAGAGATAGCTATAATGTTGTTTCCCTAGTTTAAACAGCCCGCGGAACTTTAATTTGGGTTGTTGTGGTCAATTAACAAGTTAATAATTGCCAAAATATGAATTGGAGTAACTGGATATATTTAGGAGCAGGAATAGCACTAGGTCTAGGTTTTCGTCGATTATTTGCGCGATTGCCAAACTCTTCATCTAGCTTATCTGCGGTAGCGCCATTAGACCAACAGGATATGCCATCAATGTCACAACAAATGCAGCAAACCAAGCTGGCATACCTGATGGCAAGAGAAATGAGCCAGTTTCAAGCTGGTTTTTTGGCACGAACAACCCACGAATTGCGATCGCCCCTGAATGGTTTAATTGGTTTACATCAGTTAATTTTGTCAGATCTGTGTGAAAGTCCTGCTGAAGAACGAGAATTTATTGTCCAAGCTCATGAGCGAACCCTGAAATTGCTGAAGCTAATGGATGAAATTCTCAACGTTGCCAGAACCGAGCATGGTACAAATAAACTAGATATTCAACCCAGATCCTTAGCTAACATTTTGGAGGAAGTTTATAACTTAACTTATATGCTGGCGGCAAATCGCAATTTTCCATTGCAATTGTCACCCGCCGACCCAGAAATTTATGTTTTGGCAGATCATCTCTGCCTCCGGCAAATATTAATCAGTTTAATAGATACTGCCATCAGTCAGATGGAAGAAGGTAGCATTTATATTTCTAGCAGCACTGTCTCTACAAATAATTTTGTAAATATTTGGCTAGATGTACCAATAAATACCATACCTTCGAGCGAGTCAATTGACTCGATTAAATCTGAAAATCCGCTGAATCAAGCTAATTTAGAGAGTGTTACCCTTTCTCCAGGAATGAGGCTATTAATTAGTCAAATTCTGGTTGAAGTTATGGGAGGAAAACTAGAAATTTTCCCTTCTCCAATTATCAAGGAACTACCACAGCAGCACAGCAGACTACAAATTTCTATTCCTGTATTTAGCGATGCCAAGTTTTAATTTACGGTGATTGGGATATACTTAATATCAATTTCAATTACCTGAGCCAATTCCCAGCTTTTCTTTACCCCTCAAAGCAGACGATCCAGAATTAGAGGTTGATTTACAAGCCATTGTCTTGGGTGTTTACAATCGCGGTAGCTATCACCTTCGCATTGATTATCAGCCCATTCCCTCTCCAAAACTCTCTGAACCAGACCGGCAGTGGGTCGATGATTTACCGAATTTTAGATTTTAAATTTTGGATTAAATATTCAAAATTACGCATTATGTGGATTAAACGCTAAAATCGCTGATTTATCGTTGTAGAGACGTTGCACTGCAACGTCTCTACAGGGCACACAATCAATCGATATTTCGTTGATTTGGATAATTGACATCAGACGTAAATTTAAAATCTAAATTGGTCTGAAGCAATTGACAATTGTTTTGGTCAACACACACGACTATTTCGGTGATTGCTCAAGCTCAACTTCTGTATCAGCAAGCAAACTCAGGTTAGCTAAGTTATACAACACCATCGTAGTAGTCGTGTTGGGCTGAAAACCAATCTTTTTGTAGAATTCCTGTTGATGAGTAGTCATCAGATAAACGCGCTCAACCCATCTCATGCGGGGATGACTCAAAACAGTTTCCACTAAATTGCTTCCCAGACCGTTATTTCTATACTCTGGATGAATGACAACATCCCAAATCGTAGCGCGATATATGCCATCAGATGTCGCTCTAGCAAAGCCAATAAGTCGCTGACTGTCCCAGGCGGAAATCACTGGCTCACTGTTGGCAATGGCTATACTTAAATCCTCAATACTGCGGCCTTTTGCCCAGAAAGCTGAAATGTTTAACAGTTCTTGGAGTTGATAAAGGTCAATTTTAGATTTGCGATCGCTAAATTGAATTTGAGGATTGTTCATGTATTGCACTCACTTTGGCTGTATCTTAGCTATTGCTAAGTCATATTTTCCTGCAAATTGTTGAATGTGTATATCTATATGCAACGAGAGACAAAATTTAGTTAGCCAGGTCAATATTCAGTAACAAACCCACTTCCATAAAGGATGAGTTGGCCCTTGCTGACGTATTCGATAAACTTGTTTTTCTAAACGTTGTTTTTCTTGCTCTGGTAATCCCAGTAATATATTGCGACTTTGCCAAACTAAGACAGCAGCAGTCATCCCAATACAAAAAGCTAAACCGAAGGTAGGCAGTGGATGATAAAAAAGTCCATATCGCACTGCTACCCAAGTAAAATATTGTTGCCACAGAGAAATTTCTGAACGTAGGCCCCATAAGGAAACAGGCGCAATGGTGAGCCATAAAAAGCTCACAAACAACCATCTACCATACACTGTTAGCTGGTATAGCCTTTCTACTTGTTGAGCAAATGCTGGGTCAGTTGTCATTTGTTCTTTGTCATTGGTCATTTGTTCTTTGTCATTTGTCATTTGTTCTTTGTCATTGGTCATTTGTCAGTTGTCCTTTTTATTCACTAATGACTAATGACTAATGACTAATGACTAATTACCCGCAGATGTATCAATTTCAGCATTAACTAAGGCCTGAGATCTATCCGTGCGTTCTCGCCACAAAGTTAAGAGAGTACTGGCGATGAAAATACTTGAATAAGCCCCCATTGTAAAGCCAATAATTAAAGCTAGGGCAAAATTCTTGAGTGTTTCTCCCCCAAATAGAAAAATTGCAAATAATGTTAGCAATGTTGTTAAAGTCGTGTTGATAGACCTTGCTAGGGTTTGGTTGACAGCATCATCAACAATGTCCGCGATCGCTCTGTTGGGATTGATTGTCAGGGTTTCTCGAATGCGATCGTAAATCACCACTGTATCGTTAACTGAAAAACCTGTAATCGTCAGTAGAGCAACGATGAATAAGCTATCGACTTCAGTACCCAATACTAAACCTAAAATCGAAAAAATCCCTGCGGTAATCAAAACATCATGAAATAGAGCAACTACAGCAAACACCGCATAATCGAACTGAAACCGGAAGCTCAAGTAAATAATAATACCTGCAAAGGAAACGATCAGAGCTATTACCCCAGATCTAAACAGTTCTCCTCCCAGAGTCGGGCCAACGGTATCAAATTGGTTTTTTTGGCCGTCAAAAGTACCGATTTTTTCGCTTAAGGCATTTTGCAAGTTAGTACGCTGCTCGCGATCCAAACTTTTTGTGCGAATTAATATACCATTTTCTGCACGAGTGTTTTTGTCAGCAACAATTTGGATGCTGCTATCGCCCAATCCCTGAGCTTTAGCGACTTCTCGAACGACGTTGATATCAATGGGGCGATCGCAGTTACCGGGTTTGGTACAATCCCGTTCAAACTGTAATCGCGTACCACCTACGAAATCCAAACTGGGACGAAGGGGTGCTTTAATGTTGGGGTTTTGCCAAGAAATCACCATTGAGATGATACCAGCTACAATGATGGCAAGAGAAATAGCCCACCACAGCGATCGCGATTTGTTAATACTCAGTTTCATTGAGACACCTCTGCCTTATTAGATGTTGGCAGGTTGGGAGAAAAATATTCTGGTTTCCGCAGCGCGGGAATTGTATATGCTAAAAACATCAAGGTGCGAGTACAAGTAATTGCACTAAACATGCTCACAGCTACACCCAAAGCCAAAGTGAGAGCGAAGCCTTTTACCAAACCAGCTCCTAGCCAGAATAGCGCAGCACAGGCAATAACTGTGGTCACGTTGCCGTCTAAAATACTCGAAAAAGCACGGTAAAAGCCAGATTCTATAGAACGATAAAGGGATTTGCCTGCTTGCAATTCTTCCCGCGTCCGCTCAAAAATGAGTACGTTCGCATCCACCGCCATACCAATACTGAGAATAAAACCGGCAATGCCTGGTAGGGTCAAGGTGATACCCAACAGAGCAAAACTAGCCCACGTCAACAAGGAGTAGATCAATAGTGCTAAATCGGCAATAAGTCCTGGTAGTCTATAGTACACCACCATAAATATTAATACTAAAATCAGACCACCGATACCAGCATAGATACTGCTAGTAATGCTGTCTTTACCTAAAGTTGCCCCAACAGTACGAATCTCTGCAATTTCTACTGGTACGGGTAATGCGCCACCGCGTAGCTGTACGCCCAAATCATTAGCTTGTTGTGCGGTAAACCGACCGGTAATCACCGCTGACCCTCCAGTAATCCCAGTAGAGGCAAATTCTATACCGACAGTAGGAGCGCTGATCAGTTCATTATCGAGAAAAACACCAATACTACGCCCAGTTCCAGCAAGGTTTTTCGTCAGCTGAGCAAAAAGTTCGCCACCCTTTTGGTCGAAGCGAATGGCAACATTCCAATTGTTACCTTGAGTGGGTTCGCCATATGCATCTTTGAGGTATTTACCGATTAGCGGCGGGTTGGTGCTTTCAAACAATTCAACGATCGCTTGATTATTTTTCTGTAAATCTTCTTGATTTTTGGCTATTGCTGCTTTATCGTTGCTTTTTCTCAATTCTTCTTGCTTTAACTTCAATTCAGCTCGCGATGTTTGAAAAGCTAAAAGTTGAGTTTCTGTATTCGGCTTTTGCGTCCGGAATTCTAACTGCGCCGTACCCCCTAACACCCGTTCGGCTTGTTCTGGGTCGTTGACCCCCGGCAATTGCACTAATATCTTATCTGTGCCTACTGTTTGGATCACTGGCTCAGAAACACCCAAACCATTAATCCGACCTTCGACAACTTTCTTCACACCTTCCAATTCACGGTCGCTGATTTGGGGAATTTCCGCTGATGGTTTCACCTGAATTGTGAGCTGTGAACCTCCCCGCAAATCAAGTCCAAGAGGTATCGGAATCGTAGCAATCACCGTTATCGCGGCGATTACTAGAACTAAAATCAAAATTAATAGCGATCGCTGTCTTTGCATACCATAACTCGCAACTGACAAAGGCTATAATAGCGCTCTTTTATGCAGTTATGAGTTAGGAGTTGGGAGTTAGGAGTTGAGAGTTAGGAGTTGGGAGTTAGGAGTTGGGAGTCGGGAGTTGGGAGTCGGGAGTTGGGAGTCGGGAGTTAGGAGTTATGAGTTGGGAGTCGGGAGTTGGGAGCTAGGAGTTAAGACCGATACTTTAAAATTCTTAACTCCTCACTCCTAACTTTTAAACCCGCAAAGCTACCATTTTTTCTACAGCTTCCACTATTTGCTCTGGTTGGACAATGGTTAGTCTTTCCAGATTGCCGTTGTAAGGTGTGGGGATATCTTGGGAAGAAAGCCGCAGTACTGGTGCATCCAATTCATCAAATAAGCGATCGTTAATTGAAGCGATGACTTCTGCTCCTATACCCGCAGTTCGCATGGATTCTTCCACAACAATGACTTTATGGGTTTTTCTTACTGATGCACCGATGGTATCAAAATCTAATGGCTTGAGGGATATTAAATCAATAACTTCTGGATCGTATCCTTGTTTCTCAAGGGTTTTTACTGCTTGTAGCACGTGATGGCGCATCCGAGAATAAGTAATAATTGTGACATCTTTACCTTGACGCACAAGTTCTGCTTTATCCAGAGGGAGCAGGTATTCTTCTTCTGGTAAGTCTTCTTTCAAGTTGTAAAGTAGAACGTGTTCAAAGAACAATACCGGATTATCATCGCGGATAGCAGATTTTAGTAGTCCTTTAGCGTTTCTGGGTGTGGAACAGGCAACAATCTTCAACCCTGGCACCGCTTGGAAGTAGGTTTCTAGTCGCTGGGAATGTTCAGCGCCTAGCTGCCGTCCCACACCTCCGGGGCCGCGAATTACCATCGGAATTTTGAAGTTCCCGCCAGAAGTATAGCGCAGCATCCCAGCGTTATTGGATATTTGATTGAACGCTAGGAGTAAAAAGCCCATATTCATACCTTCGATGATGGGGCGCAACCCAGTCATAGCTGCTCCCACTGCCAAGCCGGTAAAGCTGTTTTCAGCGATGGGGGTGTCTAGAACTCGGAGTTCGCCATACTTTTGGTACAGGTCTTTGGTAACTTTATAGGAGCCGCCGTAGTGTCCTACGTCTTCACCAAGAACAAATACGCTGGAGTCACGCGCCATTTCTTCATCAATGGCTTCACGCAAGGCGTTGAAGAATAGTGTTTCTGCCATTTAGACCTTTAGTACGATTATGGTTTTAGAATTTTATCGTGTGGTTGTGGCAAATACCGTGAGCGATCGCACTGGTTAGAGTTTAGGTTATTTAAACGAACCGCCCCAGGCATAAACCCTAAGAATTGCTAAAAAGTTTCTTTGTTGATTGTTTCTGATTTCTCATCTCCCATGCTGTCTGTTTAATTGCTATTTTCCCTCTAAGCAGGAACTAATCGCCGAGACAACTATATCAAAATTGTTACCCAACTCAACATTTTAAGTAAATATACGGTAGCAGGTGTCTTGAAAACCAACTATTAAACAGACCAAGGAAGTGCTGATTTTTTGTTTATCAGGTGTGTGAGAAAGTTTGTCAATCAATATCGAAACTTTATCTTTCCAGTAGTGGTAGAAGCGGAACTCTCTTCACTGGAGCAAAATCAAACATCAAATTTTAACTGCAAAACAGAGGCACAATTAGTCGCTGATGGTCAAATGCTTGATTTATGCTGCGTTCCCATTAAGTTAAGATGCCAATACCTGAGAAACATCAAGTTACTAAGACAGCTAACGCACCTTAGACTAGGAGTTGTAAATCAAAAAATCTACATTCCTAAGTTAGATTTTATCAAGAAGAATCTAAAATTCAGGACTCAGAATTCAGTATGACTGGGTAATAAGTAGAAGGCAAGAGGCAGAAAGCAGAACGCACAAAGGAAAAGTCAGTTGGTATCAGGCTTTTAAACTTTTGTATTTTACATTTAATTATGTCTACCTACTGAGCGCAGCGCTAGTGAGCCAGCTACCCTCTGAACATTGCTTTAAAACCGAACTTTTTCTAGTTATGCATTCTGACCACGAAGGAAAGGGGTAAGGGGGAAAGGGAAAAGGGATACAAGCCCCGAAATTCTATTTATCTAAAAAAAGAAAAATTTATACCGAGATTGCTTGCAACGAGGTATAAAGCATTTATATTACAAGCCCCTATATTGAGATATGGGGTTTATGTTTCCCTTTTCCCTTTAACCTTTTCCCTTTAACCTTTTCCCCACCGAAGGGTATTGACTAGCAACTTCTCACCTACAAACTGGCGAATCAGTTACTTGAGGTACTTGAGTCTCTGGAAAGCGTCTCGGCCTACCTGGTTTGCGTTTATGTCGCTGATTAATTGACTTTTCACTTGCCGCTGCCAACTCTTCAGGTGTACATTTGAACAGACGCAAAGCATCTAAATATTTTTTTGGCGTCATAGTAGGTTCAGTACGCCCAGCCTCCCAGTTGCGAACACTAGTTTCGCTGATTACAAGCCTGAAGGCGACCTCCGCACGGCTAAGACCAGCACGCTCTCTCAGGACTTGCATATCCATATTTCATGCTCCCCTCGAAAATATTGAAACCTTTTATTAAATCAATTGACATTAAATGGCAATTGAGGAAAATTTATTAACTATCTTCTTTTATAAGCGATCGCGTCCCCCTGTTGCAAACACGGGAATCCCATGTTTATGTATTATCACGGGGGCAATATGCATCAAATATCTTTAAACACTTCACAGTTGAAAGATGCCAACTTAACTCAAATCTGGTCAGAGTAAAAAATCTGTTGTAGTAATAATTTAAATATGGCTACTGTATAACAATTGAAAACATTGTTTATCTTAAGTTTTTAGGCTACTAAAATGTATTTACTTGTGTTTTTATTACGAATTGATGAACGAACAAAAAATCTTGTAATTCTCACTGGTGAAGAAAATCAAATTCTAATTTACTAGACGGAAAGTGGAGATATCTATGAGCAAACAAGATTTTCTAACAATGCCCCGTGCCCAATTACGTCAATATATCCTTGACCACAGAGAAGATGATGAAGCCTTTCAAATTTATTTAGATAGATTCACCTCTGAAGATGCTGTAATCTTCCCTGCACCGCACTCAATAGATGATTTAGAAAATTTCCCAGAGTTACATCAACAGAACTTAGAAAGACTACAAAACCAAGCTTAAGGCTTCTCCAATATGCTCAAAAAGCTTTTTTTAAAAATATCAATAAATCATAGCCAAAATACAAAAATCTCACACCCAGACACCAAAACACAGCTTTGCGCCCACCGTTCGCGTAGCGTCTCCCTTAGGAGAAGTTTTGATGCCTGCGGCAACGCCAAAGGCGAACGGCGGAAGCCGCCGCTCAAACTTCTCTCTGCGTGAGATTCTCAACTCTTACTCAATCGCCCACCCTACTTTAACCATCGCGCGGCATCTTTAGCATGATAAGTCAAAATCAAATCTGCTCCAGCGCGTTTCAACCCAGTTAAAGTTTCCAAAACCACACGCTCCTCATCAACCCAACCATTCAGAGCCGCAGCTTTAATCATCGAATATTCACCAGAAACATTGTAAGCTGCGACTGGTAAATTACTTGCTTGCTTCACCCGCCAGATAATGTCCATATATGCCAAGGCCGGCTTAACCATGAGCATATCAGCACCTTCGGCAATATCCAATTCAATTTCTTTAATTGCTTCGCGACTATTACCAGGATCCATTTGGTAAGTTCTTCTGTCTCCAAATTGCGGGGTTGAGTCTGCTGCATCCCGAAATGGCCCGTAATAAGCCGAAGCATACTTAGCAGCGTAAGACAAAATCGGTGTGTCTTGGAATCCAGCTTCATCCAAACCTTGACGAATTGCTTGGACAAAGCCATCCATCATCCCGGAAGGTGCGATGATATCCGCACCAGCATTTGCTTGGGAAACTGCTGTTTTTTTCAACAATTCCAAAGTTGGGTCATTTAAAACCCGTCCTGTCAAATCGCCAACTTGCAGATAACCGCAGTGTCCGTGACTGGTATACTCGCACAAACAAGTATCAGCAACCACAATCAAATCTGGTACTGCTGCTTTTACAGCAGTCGCAGCTTTTTGGACAATACCGCAATCATGCCAAGCGCCGGTAGCATCTATATCCTTATCAGCCGGAATACCAAATAAAATGATGGCAGGAATTCCTAAGTCATAAACTTCTTTCGCTTCTTCGACAATTTTATCTACCGAAAGCTGATAGACTCCGGGCATCGATTTTACCTCATTGGCGATGCCTTCACCCGGTACGGCAAATAATGGGTAAATAAAATCGCTTGTTGTCAAAACAGTTTCACGAACCATCCGGCGCAGCTGTGGATGGGTACGCAAACGGCGGGGGCGATGTGTAGGAAACATAAAATTTTATGAAGAAAAACAACGCAATGGACACAAAACAAAGCGTCACAAAAGCAGGGGAAAAGTTTCCTGCCATCAGACAGACTACAAAAAGTGCTTAACTGACATTTGCCCTACCTGAATCAAGTTGTAGGGCAATTTTGTATTTTACAGCTTCATCGACATCTATCCGACGAGTTAGAAAAACAATATAACAATTGGGCATTGGGCACTTGTACCGAGCTTGTCCTGAGCGTAGTCGTTCGCGCTAGCGTCTCTGAAAGAGAAGGGCGTAGCCGCCAGACTTAATTGATGCTAAAACACTCGTAAAATAAAGGGATAGCGAAAGGGTGTATCGGGATTGCTAAAAACTTTGGTGATTGCCCAAATTGTTAGTCCCCAATGCAACAAATAGCCAATAGCTGCTAGTGGCCCCAGTAATAATAGTGGTAAGACCAGCCAGCCGAATAGAAAAAACAACGCTCCTAGAATCGCTCCATAGAACCAAACATTAAAGTGGAAATTGATGGATTCTTTGGCGTTTTCTCTAACAACAGGATCGTCAGATACGAAGAGTACAGAAATGGGTATACCGATAGATACAACAGCTGTGCTGAAAAAAATAGCTCCATGAGACAAGGCAGATAAAAGCTTTCGCTTGTCCGTGTCGTACATCCCTTTCTCCTAATTTAGTCAGATTGTTGGTTATATTACGACCCTATCACGAGCATCGTTGTCTTAAGATTAAAAGACTTGCCAAAGTCGAAAAAAATTAAGTTAAGTTACAAACAAATACAGTTATGTCAATCGAACTTGAGTCTGAACTCGATCGCGCAGTTGAACTTCGTCGCAACTTTGCAATTATATCTCACCCTGATGCGGGTAAAACGACACTGACAGAAAAGCTACTGCTATACGGAGGCGCAATTCACGAGGCAGGGGCGGTCAAGGCACGGCGGGCACAGCGCAAGGCTACGTCAGACTGGATGGCAATGGAACAACAACGGGGTATTTCCATTACTTCTACGGTATTGCAGTTTTCATACCGAGACTGTCAAATAAATTTATTAGACACACCTGGACACCAGGATTTCAGTGAAGATACTTATCGTACCCTTGCTGCCGCCGATAATGCAGTGATGCTGATTGATGCGGCAAAAGGTTTGGAACCCCAAACCCGGAAGTTATTTGAAGTGTGTAAACTGCGGGGTATCCCGATTTTTACATTTGTCAACAAGCTCGATCGCCCAGGAAGAGAACCTTTAGAACTTTTGGATGAAATTGAGCAAGAATTGAAGTTGCAAACCTATGCAGTAAACTGGCCCATTGGCATGGGCGATCGCTTCAAAGGTGTTTTTGACCGACACAAGCAACAAATTCACCTATTTGAGCGCAGCGCCCACGGTAGTCGAGAAGCCCGTGATACGATAGTGGAATTAGGCGATCGGAGAATAGAACAGCTGCTAGAACAAGACCTGTACTATCAACTGAAAAACGATCTAGAACTGTTGGAAGGAGTTGGCCCAGAGCTAGATTTGCAGTTGGTACACGAAGGCAAAATGACGCCAGTGTTCTTTGGTAGCGCCATGACAAACTTTGGGGTAGAGTTATTTCTCAAGTACTTCCTAGACTATGCCTTGAAACCCGGTTCCCATATCAGCAGTGTTGGTGAAGTTCCCCCCACATACCCAGAGTTTTCTGGGTTTGTGTTCAAACTGCAAGCAAACATGGATCCGAAACACCGCGATCGCGTCGCGTTTGTCCGGGTCTGCACCGGTAAGTTTGAAAAAGATATGATGGTGAATCACGCTCGCACTGGTAAACTCGTCCGTCTCTCCCGTCCGCAAAAACTCTTTGCTCAGGAGAGGGAATCGATTGATGAAGCTTATCCTGGCGATGTGATCGGTTTGAACAATCCCGGTGTTTTTGCGATCGGGGATACAATTTACACGGGGCAAAAGCTCGAATATGAAGGGATTCCGTATTTTTCGCCGGAATTGTTTGCAACTCTCAGGAACCCCAACCCCTCGAAGTTTAAGCAATTCCAAAAAGGCGTTGCGGAATTGCGCGAAGAAGGTGCTGTGCAAATTATGTATTCAACTGATGAAGCCAAACGCGATCCAATTTTAGCGGCGGTGGGTCAGTTGCAATTTGAGGTGGTGCAGTTTCGTTTACAAAACGAGTATGGCGTAGAAACCATACTAGATTTATTACCCTACAGTGTCGCCCGTTGGGTTGAAGGTGGTTGGGAAGCATTAAATAAAGTGGGACGTTTATTCAATACCACTACAGTCAAAGATAGTATGGGACGCCCAGTGTTGCTATTTCGGAATGAATGGAATTGCCAACAGTTAGAGGGCGACCATCCAGAGTTAAAATTAAGCGCGATCGCCCCAGTATTTTCTAGTCAACAACCAGTGGAGGAATAAAGAAGAATTCAGAATACAGAATTGAGAATTAATCAGCTAAGAGTTCCAGTCTTAAGCGGATTGAAGACGACCAAATTGAAAATTCTATTGGAGTCTTAAAGTCATTCAATTCATCCCTCAGTGGTACAAAATTGAATTCTGAATTCCTTCACAGTTGGACTTAGCTGGGCACAGTTGATTTCCACGGCATCTGAGGGTCGCGCTTTTGCCCAGACGTGGATGTTTAGAAGAGATTGGAGTGCCAGAATCTGTATGCCTTCACATGCCAAATCGTCTTTGGAGGCTGGTTTAGTTGCCCTCAAGCAGGGAAATTACCAAACAGCGATCGCTCACTTAGAACCTCTTGCTAGCAGCGAAAATAATGCCACTGCTAACTTACAAGCAAGGGTTGGTTTAGTGATGGCTTATGCCCGTACTGGCGAAGTCTCTAAAGCGATCGCCTTTTGCGAAAATCTCATTGAGAGCAACAATCCCCAAGTTCAAGAGTGGGCAAAACGCGCTCTCGAACATTTGACAAAACGTCAAAAACCTGAACCAGAATCAAAAAATGTCGAAACTGGATTTGTTGCTTTTGAAAATTCATCCCCAGATACTCCTAAATCAGAGGAGAAACCAAAAGATGAAGTAACACAAACCAAGAACCAGAATATCCCCCAAATGGTGCCATTAGCTAAACCCAAAGCTACTGTCATACCACCACCTCCGCCGCCGCCCCTTAATGGTTTCATGGGTTCCGTTACCCGCACCCAAGCCAAACTATTCGGTGTTATTTATTGGCGACAAGCACAACGCGCCAAGGCATGGCAACCCCTACGCAAGCCCAAACTAATTCCCTTGCGGCTGCTGGCTGCGGGAACATTCATCGCCCTGTTTTGGGTGATGCGAGAAATCCTCAACTTAGTATTGGGATTCATCAACAACGCTTTAGTCAAGCTTCCCTATGTAGAACCATTACAGGTTTTATACAATGACCCGACACAATTTTTGCTCATAGCGTTAGTAATTTTAATCGCGGCATCACCTTGGTTACTGGATTTGCTACTGGCAAACTTGTATGGTCAACAAGAACTAGCTAAAGATATATTGAACGGCCATAGTCGAGAAGCTGTTCGGGTATTACAACGTTGCTGTCAACAAAGGCATTGGCCCTTACCCAAACTGCGAATTTTGCCAATGGCTGCACCAATTATTCTCACTTACGGTAGCTTACCACGGAACGCGAGAATTGTAGTCAGTAAAGGACTGTTAGAACAACTAACAGATGATGAAATTGCTGTTATTTATGCCACCCAGCTAGGGCATATTGCTCACTGGGATTTTGTTGTCATGTCTTTGGTACTACTGGTGACACTACCAACTTATAAGGTATACGAGCAGGTATCGAAGTTGGGTGACAACATATCAGGAAAAATTTGGCGCACTCCTGTGACAATTGTGGCTAGTTTGATTTATGGAGTTTGGTGTTTGCTGACTGGGACTGCATTGTGGTTGTCGCGGTTGCGGGTTTATTATAGCGATCGCACCGCAGCTGAAATTACTGGTAATCCCAATGCTTTAATTCGTGGCTTGCTGAAAATTGCCATTGGAATTGCAACTGATATCGAAAAACAAGAACACACCAGTTGGCAGTTAGAAAGCTTAAATATCGTCGCACCAATCGGCTACCAACAGAGTCTTTCTTTAGGCACAATTGCTAGTCATCTTTCTTTTGAATCTTTTTTGAAATGGGATGTTGTCAATCCCTATCGCCGATGGTTTACGATTAATAATAGCCATCCTCTGGTGGGCGATCGCATCGAACGCCTCTGCCAAATAGCTCGTCACTGGCATCTAGACACCGAATTACATTTCCCTAGCGAACAATTATCAAAAGTTAAGCGTCAGTCTTTCTTATTACAAATCGCTCCTTGGTTAGGAGTTCCTCTCGGAGTTCTGTTTGCAGGTTTGGTGTGGCTAGCGTGGCAATTAGCATTCGCTTTTAAATTTTTAAATCTCAAGTGGATTTATGAGGATTGGTCTTTCATTACAGGCTGCCTTTTGATTGGTTTTAGCATCGGTACAGTGATCCGGATTAATTCTTTCTTTCCCGATATTAAGCCGCCCACTTTGCAAACTGATGACTGCCTGCCTAACTTGTTTGCTGACCCGTCTACCTTACCCATTGACAGCATCAGCGTGCGTCTTGTGGGCAAATTATTAGGTCGTCAAGGCACTGCTAACTCCCTAGCCCAAGATTTAATATTACAATCAAGCGCGGGCTTAGTGAAATTACATCATGTTTCTTGGCTAGGACAATCAGTCAATCACCAAGATTTGATTGGTAGGCAAATTATCGTCACAGGTTGGTTCCGACGAGGAGCGACACCTTGGATCGATATCCAAACCCTAGAAACTCAAAGCGGTAAAACCATTTATAGTCCTCATCCCATTTGGTCTACTGCTTTAGCAGTTGCAGCGCAGGCTTGGGGTGCATACGTTTTTCTCACAGGTTAGTCATTAGTCATTGGTCATTAGTCATTTGCTTTAGATAACTGACAAAGGACAAAGGACAACTGACAAATAACAAGTCAAAATGTAAACAAAAGTTGCAGGTTTTATTCACAAGTGTTACATTTATTTACACAAACAATAGCAACCGAAATAACTCAGCTTCATCGCTTTGTGATGAATTCGGATGCTTTTTCCCCCTCTATAACATATTCATCCTCCCAACACAGCAGCAAATCAACCAGCCACTGGCTGGTTTTTGTTTCCAAAAATCTCGCCTTGAATAAAAAATGTGTTTTATGCTACGATGCGGTAATACTAAAGTCGAAAATGTGTGCGCTAAACTAGCTAGGTAGAAAATACCGTGGTAATGTAAAGGATGGTATTTTATTCTGCTAAAAAGAGCATTTAAAGAAAGCGCGTACTTTGGCAGACAGTAGGCTATTAAATTTACAATTCTTAGAATTAAGGTGTTATTAGCTCATCGTAGTGTGGGCCTTTGGATTAAATAAGCTCGATCCCAACGAAAAACTGTATTGTATAGGTTGATAGTTTGGAGCAAAAAAATTGGTTGGTGGCAGTCTTTCTCAATAGCATCTATTTTAAAAGCCAAAGCCAAGTAATGGTTTTCTCACCTTGCCATGTTCATTCATTTCTGGAGGTATAGTTCATGTCCGTTCGCCTATATATAGGTAATTTGCCTAAAGAAGAAATCGATCGTCAAGATCTACAAGCAGTATTCGCAGCTGAAGGTGATGCTGTAACTACTAAATTAATTAAAGACCGAAAAACTGGCAAATGCCGTGGTTTTGGTTTTCTGACGGTCAACAATGACGAACAAGCTGACCAAATAATTGAAAAGTATAATGGTCAGATGTTTAAAGACACTCCCATTAAGTTAGAAAAGGCATTACCTCGTACAAAGGGTGATGAGGGCGAGGAGCAAGCTCCTAAAGCAGCTAGTGTTGCTAGTAGCAATCCTACTCCTAACACTAACAAAGAAGGTAGTCGTCGTGAGAAAGGTTCCAAAAAGCCTCGTCGTGGCAGTGGTGGTGGCAGTTCTCGTGAGAGCACCACAACTACGGAATCAGACGCTATTCGTCCAGATCCCCGTTGGGCTTCGGAATTAGAAAAGCTCAAGCAGATGCTAGCTGCACAAACTACGAATTAATCCTTAAGGGGAAAGATTAAAAATTAAAAATCAGAATTACTTTTTTGATTTTTAATTTTTAATTGTTATCTACCTGCTTAGTTAAAAGCTGGTTGCAGCTATTTTTGTAATTCTTATAGTGCAAAGCCTACTTTCAGGTTGCCTTTTAGATCTTAGATTTACCTATAGTCATTACTGAGAAGCAGCTTGCCCACCCTTACTGAAACTACAAGTTAAAGTAAGGGTCTGTTTTTTTAGTATCTATTGTAAGTGCTAAAGCACGCCGAAAATATAGCTACTATTTTCCTAATTTGAAAACTTGCTAAAAAATTAGATACTAACGTCACAAGCATTTTCAATTTGGCTTATACCAATTCTGTATGAAGATGCGCCAAAGTATATAAGGAACGTAGACGCGTTCGCGGAGCGTCTCCGACAGCAGAAGAGAAGCGGCTTGCCGCAGGCTACCGCAAAGAGCGCATAGACACGAAGTGATTTCCCGCAGGGTAGGACACAAAGAAAGAAGGAAGCAAGCCAAGAGAATTTGGCGCAGCCTCACAAAGAAATGGTATTAGTACACTGTTAAACTGAAGAATCTGAGACTGTTTAGCGTAACCCAACAATTAACGCTTGATATTAGATTTGGTTTTATATCTTACGATATCTTACTACAACCCAAAAGTATTAGATTTTAGATAGCTCCTCACCTCTATCTTTCACAAAGCAAAAGGCATACACGGAAACTCTTTCAGTGGATAAAACTGGGGGAGTTAAATTTTTGGCACTTTTTTACACTAAATCGCGTTTACTAAATCGCGACTCAGCGTCGAGGCCAGGAAAAGCGTAGCAACTGGTGTGTGAGTATTAATCGTTGGATATTTTTGCTTGCAGCTTCGAGATATTTTCAATCTAGAATCAAGTTTTATTTTTGGTCAAAAATAAATATCACTGGTTATAAAAATTACATAATACAAACTTATATAAAATTTAAATTAAAGTTAAATACACTCAATCCAAAGGAATTAGAAACCAAAATTGAGTATTTAAAATACCTCCTAAGTCTGGAAGTTTTTAAATTTAAGCAGATTATATGAGTAACTTTTTAAAGTATAAAAAAATACTAAAAATTATACATAAATAATTTTCAGCTAAATGACGCTATATCTACTAATATGGCAAAAACAGTGTTATAGCTATAGCACAATTAAATCAAACAATTTATATTTAAGTATAAAAAATAACTTACATCGAAGCTGCAACCATATAATCAAGGTAATTACTTTTTTAATAAATTTATCTATAAAGTTAGCATTTTTGGAACATAACAAAGAATAGAATTTCATCTATCAGAAGGGTTAGATATAAACATAGCCATTTATATATAAAAGAATTAAATACATATACTTAATCTAAAAGTATACTTCTGGCAGAAGATGTAAAAAATTATTAGAGATATTAAATTAAAGTCAATAATAATCAAGGTTCTTAAATAATTCAAGAAAGCGTGCTATTAAACACGCCTACTTGGAGTCTAGTAAAACTTTGTTACAATCCGCAACACACAAACTATGAACTCTACCACCGAAAAACGCATCGCCTTGATTTCCGTCCACGGAGACCCGGCGATTGAAATAGGGAAAGAAGAAGCTGGGGGACAAAATGTTTACGTGCGCCATGTGGGTGAAGCACTAGCGCAGCTGGGATGGGAAGTCGATATGTTTACCCGCAAGGTTAGTCTGGAGCAAGACTCAATTGTTCAACATAGCGAGAATTGTCGAACTATTCGTTTAAAAGCAGGCCCCTTGGAGTTTGTGCCCAGAGATGATATTTTTGGATATCTACCAGAATTTGTAGAAAATTTTCTCAAATTCCAAATAAAAAATGATATTAAGTACCAGTTAGTTCACACTAACTACTGGCTTTCTAGCTGGGTAGGAATGGAATTGAAGAAAATCCAAGGAGTTAAACAGGTTCACACCTACCACTCTTTAGGAGCAGTAAAATATAACACGATAAATAATATTCCGCTGATTGCCAGCCAGCGATTGGCTGTGGAAAAAGAAGTGCTGGAGACAGCAGAACGAATTGTAGCGACGAGTCCGCAGGAAAATCAACACATGCGATCGCTCGTTTCCACCAAAGGCAATATCGATATCATTCCCTGCGGTACAGATATTCAGCGATTTGGTTCGATTGGACGAGACGCAGCGAGATTAGAATTGGGAATCGCTCCAGATGCCAAAATAGTATTGTATGTCGGTCGTTTCGATCCACGCAAAGGTATAGAAACCTTAGTGCGTGCAGTAAATGAGTCTCAACTACGGGAGTCCAACAACCTCAAGCTAATTATTGGTGGTGGTAGCACTCCGGGTAACAGCGACGGAATTGAGCGCGATCGCATTGAGCAAATTGTCAACGAATTAGGGATGAGTGACTTGACCATCTTTCCCGGTCGTTTGAGTCAAGATATTTTGCCAACTTATTACGCAGCAGCTGATGTTTGCGTTGTCCCCAGTCACTACGAACCCTTTGGATTGGTGGCAATTGAAGCAATGGCCAGCGGTACACCAGTGGTAGCAAGTGATGTTGGCGGACTTCAGTTTACTGTAGTTAACGAAAAAACAGGTTTATTAGCACCAGCGCAAGATGTAGCTGCTTTTGCAAATGCGATCGACAGAATTCTGTTGAATCGAGAATGGCGTGATGAGTTGGGTAAAGCTGGTAGAAAACGCGTCGAAACTAAGTTTAGTTGGGATGGCGTCGCAAATCAACTGGGCGAACTCTACAACGAAATTTTGGGACAAACAGCCAAAGAAGTAGAACCAGTATTACTTACGACCAAAGAACCAGCATTACTCAGCACCAAAGAACCACAACCAGTATTACTTACTACCAAAGAACCAGCATTACTTAGCACTAAAGAACCAGAACCAGCATTACTCAGCACCAAAGAACCAGCATTACTGACCACATGAACTAATAAGCTTCTTTGGTAATAGGTACTCAGGGAATGGGTAACACATAAATAATCAATAGCAGGGTGGCACAATTGTGCCACCCTACTATATATATGTATGCTAAAAACTTTTATCGCTTTTTCATATCATGCCAGTATGAACGAGACGCGATAGCATATACTGGGCATCGATATTTGAAGGTTAATAATTAATTTTTGTGCAACCAGTTGACTTTACCACCCTAAAAGCTGCTTGTAGCGAACTACGCACGAACTGGCTACCCTCAAGGACAGAGCAAGTTTACCAGCGCGATCGCTACACTATTGCCATAGCATTACGCACCTTGAAACAGCGGGGTTGGCTAGAGATTTCTTGGCATCCTCAAGCTGCACATATTTGCATTGGCGATCCGCCACCACGAATTCCCGATACCTTCACCTTTAGCCAACAACTGATACACCAATTGGGTGGTTTGGCCTTAGTGTCAATTGAAGCGATCGCTCCTTGGGAACGCGTTATCGATTTACAATTTGCTCGGCGTCCTGGAGAAAGTGCCCTATATCATGTGTATGTAGAAATTATGGGCAAGTATAGTAATGTTATTCTTACCGACGCGAGCAATATAACCATCGCTCCTGCACATCAAGTCAGCCAGCAACAATCTAGCGTCCGTCCCATTCAAACCGGACAACCTTACGAAACACCACCTAAACTGACTGGGACTCTCCCGAATTTGAGTGAATCTCAAGAACGTTGGCAAGAACGGGTAAGTTTAGTGCCAGGAGCAATCAAGCGGCAATTACTCAAAAGTTATAGTGGTTTAAGTGCTGCGCTGCTAGAATCAATGTTGTTAGCAGCAAATATCCCACCAGATACATCAACCGATACCCTTAAACCTGAAGATTGGCAAAGGTTGTTTGAGCGTTGGCAAGAATGGCTGCAAGCCTTAGATTCAAGTAAATTTCAACCCGCTTGGACAAAAGACGGTTACACAGTAATGGGTTGGGGTGGAGTAGAAAGCGCCAAAGACACCCAAGAATTACTCAACCGTTACTATACTGACCAACTCAATCAGCAGTTATTTTCCCAATTGCGGCATCAGTTGAGTCAGAAATTAAATAATATTTTGGAGAAATTACACAACAAAGCTCAAACATTTAAGACACGCTTGCAGCAATCAGATCGAGCCGATGAATATCGCCAAAAAGCTGATTTATTAATGGCTCACCTGCAAAACTGGAAACCGGGGATGAAAGAGATAATTATCCCAGATTTTGAGAATAGTGAGCCAGTAGCGATCGCTCTGCAACCGGATAAAAATGCCGTCCAAAACGCCCAAAATCTCTACAAACAGCACCAAAAACTTAAACGCGCTCGTTCTGCTGTGGAACCGTTACTTTTAGAAGTGCAGACAGAAATTGATTATTTAGAGCAAGTACAAGCTGCCATCGACCAGATAGACAACTACCAAACAGCAGAAGATTTGCAAGCTTTAGAAGAAATTCGCGAAGAACTGATCGGCCAAAAGTATTTACAAGATCCAGAGTACCGCGATCGCGCCAGCAATGAAAACTCCATCAGCAACTTTTATCATTACCGTACTACCAGCGGCTTTGAAGTATTAATCGGTCGCAACAATCGCCAAAACGACCAATTAACTTTTCGTGTAGCTGGAGATTATGACCTCTGGTTCCACGCCCAAGAAATTCCGGGTAGCCATGTACTACTACGTCTTGAACCCGGTGCCGTTGCAGAAGAGGCTGATTTGCAATATGTGGCTAATCTTGCAGCTTACTACAGTCGCGCCCGTCAAAGCGACCAAGTACCAGTGGTATACACTCAGCTAAAACACGTCTACAAACCCAAAGGCGCAAAACCCGGAATTGCTATTTACAAGCAAGAGACTATCCTTTGGGGAAAACCACAATTAGTCATTAGTCATTAGTCATTGGTCATTGATTATTTATCCCCTCTGCTCCTCTGCCCCCCTGCCCCTCTGCTCCCCTGCCTCTTCTACCCTACGTTGTAGCCAATTCTCCTCATAGATAGAAGCTTTTATATTTTGCTTATATCTTTTTTTGATGAAATTTTCTGAAAAATCTGTGTTGGCTGTTACAATATTGTTAAGAAAAGTTGCCCGTTGCATTTTGGGAACGCGCAATTGGGTTTTAACTCTCTTGAGAAGACAACGCAAAAAAAAACATTTTTTAGGCCAGCTGTGGGAGGCTGGTCTTTTTGTTATTATCAGCAAACTTTTTCTTGGATTTTGGTGAGATGAAGTACTCGATCGCTTATCAAACACGAATCAAAGACGGCTTAAAATTAACTTTAATGTCATCAGATCCTCATATTTAACGAGATAATAAATTGGCTCTAAAGGCGTACAACTGTACCCTCTAACTTATGTATCGGGTATTTTATGAAATAGTATTACGTGTGCCTTCAAGGAAAAGATTAAATTTTTTACTCCAATATTGCCATAAAATTACTTAAATTTATTGCTTTGCGTTCTTGGCGATTAGTTAAAAAATTAAGTACTCTTACAGTGGCAAGGAAGTAATTTTTAAATAGCATAGAAAATCAAGACGCAAAAGATAAGTTTGCATCTTGATTTTGAGATTTTCAAAATTAGAAACTGAATGTAGTTCTCAGGGCGCCAATAACAACATCATCATTATCATTGTTATGATCTGGCGAAGTTAGCCAAATGACTCCTGGGGTAATGGTGATATTATCACTGAGCTTATATTGGTAGAATGCTTCCAAATGATAAGATGTGTCCTCATCTGTAGCTAATCCTACGAGGCTAGAACTTGTAACTTTCGGCTCCACACCCGCAATAATACCTGCTAAGCTACCTTTTGTACCGAGGTCGGGGAAGCCAAGGGTAACAGCATAGTTCCAAATGTCAACGTCTCCACGGTTTCCTCTCAAGCTTCGAGTGTTAGTGTATCCAACCCAACCACCTAAGACTATGTTGTCGGTAATGCCAATGGATGCTTGCACGCCGTAAGAATTACTGGAAAATCCGACTTCTTCTTCTGGTAAACCCTGGATAGCTGCTATATCTTGGAAGGTTGCTGCATTGCTGCCTGTAAGTAGTGGTTGGTTGTAAGAATTGATGTAAGTTAAACCAAGAGAAATGCGATCGTTTGGTTGAACTGTCAACTGTGCCAGGGCACCATAGGAACCATTGAACAAACCATTATTAGGTGTAGGGTTATTAGCTGTACCACTCAAATACCCTAGACTTAGTGATAATTTATCGCTAAATTCGTATGTTAATCCTAAACCGGCACCGTTTATCTGGTTATAAATTGGGTTACGCGTACCAAAGGTAGACAAAGCACCAAAAGCACCATCACCATCAAAGAGATTGACAGTACTAGTTAGGTCATCTGCCGCACCTGCATTGGCAATAGCAACCACCTCTGTATTTTTGCCCAAAGGAAATCTGTATAACAGTGCATCGATCGCAGCAGTAGTGGTACCATCCTCACCAGCAAAGAATAAATTGCCCTCTGGCGTACCAATGTCAGGGCTGAGAATATTATTCGCTTGGATTCTAGTGAACAGCGTATCTTGCCCTGTGAAGCTGGTGACAAGTTCTATCCGTGCCCGTGCCCCTAAAGTGGTATTTTCGTCTGTAATTTCTGCGCCGTTGACTGTATTTCCTGATAAAACATCGCTAACGACGGCAACAATTTGTCCTTGCAGTTTAGTTGTGGTAGAAAACTGATTGGCTTCCAATTCAGCTGTACGTGCTTCTACTGCATCCACACGACCCCGGAGTGTCGCTAGTTCGGCGGAAAACTCTTCTTGCAGTTTTTGTAGGGTGGCTAAATCTTGTTTGCTAACTAAATCAGCAGTGGCTGTGGCAATTAATTCATTAACCCGATCTAAACAAGCATTCAAACCAGCAGCAAACTCATACCGCGTCAGTGCCCGATTACCACGATAAGTGCTATTTGGGTATCCTGCAATACAACCATAGCGTTCTACCAGCGATTGCAATGCTTGGAAAGCCCAATCTGTAGTTTGCACATCTGACAACTGAGACACTGAAGTAACTTGTGCCGTTGCTTTATTTTCAGCTATGTTCTCAACTTTGGTGTCTGGACTAGCTAAAACTTGCGGTCGATTGATTTGGGAAGTACCAGATGTTTCACCTGCAAATGCAGCAGTACTCAGAAATACCATTGCGCTGCATACTGCTGGAGTAACTAGCAGATATTGATAAATTTTTTGCATTTTTCTCCTCACACCGATCTACTATTCGCGCTCACACCGCACTTTTTTGAAAGCACATTTTATTAAAAACTCGTCAGTAATCTTATCAGAAGTATGCAAGCTTTTTAACAAATTATGTCAATAAATCCTAATTATTTTGGGAAAACTTAATTGCAAACAGATCGTTATTAAAGAACTAATTGTAATTTTTTATACTAAAAAATATTTTTTGAGAATGAGAATTATTATAATATAGGGTGTAGAATAAGTATCATTGTCAACAAAAATTGTGGTCAAAGCACAACAACCATTGGTTTTGCGGAGGAAACGACGTGGTGGGGAATTGGAGAAAATTCAGAACATACAGACGAGGAAACCGCATCGTATCGTTAATTGCTCTGCTAATATTGTCGATCGCTGCTGGCTGTAGCGAATCGAATCAGAATCAAGGAACAGCTGCCCAACAGTCCCCACAAGCACAGGAAGCTGCATCTACTCCGACAGTACAGCCCAGAAAAACTAAAATAGCGACCACATTTTTGCCCATATATTTGTTTACCAAGGCAGTGGCTGGAAATGTCGCCGATGTCGAAATTTTAGTGCCACCTGGTACGGAGGTACATGAATACCAAGCGACACCAGAAAATGTGAAAGCGATCGCCACTGCCAATGTATTAGTAAAAAATGGTTTAGGGTTAGAAGAATTTTTGTCAGATACTGTCAAAAATGCCCAAAATCCTAAATTAGCAGAAATTGATGCCAGTAAAAATATTAAACCCTTAAATGAAATTTCACCTGTTGAGAAAACAGCCAAAAGTGAAGCAGACCGCGAACATGCTAAAGGTAATCCTCACGTTTGGTTAGATCCAGTTTTGGCAAAACAGCAAGTAAGTAATATTCGTGATGGTTTAATAGCTGCGGATCCAAGAAATAAAGCTACTTACCAGGCTAATGCTGCGGCTTATATTCAAGAATTAGAAACATTAAACAGCGAATTTCAAGAGACATTACAAAAGACTCCAAATTGCACTTTCGTAACCTTTCATGATGCCTTTCCATACTTAGCCAAGCGCTATAACCTCAAGCAAGTTGCTGTGGTAGAAATTCCTGAAGATCAACTTTCACCAATAGATGTACAAAATGCGATCGCCGCCGTGAAAAAATATAAAGTTAAAGCCTTATTTAGCGAACCAGGAGTGGATAATAAATTGCTGACTAGTCTTTCAAAAGACTTGAAGCTAAATTTGCGTACTTTAGATTCTATGGAAACTGGTGAAACAGAACCCCAGCATTATTTAAAAGCAATGAAAGCTAACTTACAAACTTTAGAAACTGCATGTAAATAGATTTGTTATTAGTCATTTGTCCTTAGTCCTTTGTCTCTCGTCCTTTACAAATTACCAATGACCAATGACCAATGACCAATGACCAATAACCAATGACCAACGACCAATGACCAACGACCAATGACCAATGACCAATGACTAATAACATTGCTATTTTAAAAGTAGAAGGATTAACAGTCTATCAAGGCAGTTGTCTAGCTATACGAGATGTTTCTTTTGAATTGTTTCCAGGAACAGATACAGCTATAGTTGGCCCCAACGGTGCTGGTAAAAGTACTCTGATAAAAGCCGTTTTAGATTTGATACCTCGAAGTGCTGGTACGATTGAAATATTGGATCGCCCAATTGCAAAGCTGGGGTATTTGCGCCACTTATTGGGGTATATGCCACAAAATTTCTTCTTTGACCGTAGCTTTCCGATTTCTGTCAGGGAATTGGTAGGACTAGGATGGACAAGCGAAGGCAAAAGGCAAAAGGCAAAAGTTTTCAGGTTGTGGAGACAAGACGAAGAAAAATCGACAGCAGTAACAGAAGCTTTGCGGCGAACCGATGCTTATCATTTACAGCATCAAGCTATTGGTACTCTTAGCGGTGGTCAGCTCAAGCGGGTGTTGTTAGCTTACTGTCTGGTGAAGCCACGGAAATTGTTGGTACTAGATGAAGCCTTTGCTGGGGTTGATGTACAAGGCGCCGCAGATTTTTACGCTTTGCTAAATGAATTAAAGCGCCAAGAGGGTTGGACAGTATTGCAAGTTTCCCATGATATTGATATGGTAAGCCGTCATTGCGATCGCGTGCTTTGTCTCAATCAAACCATTGTTTGTACAGGAAAACCAGAAATTGCCCTTTCACCGCAAAATCTTTTAGCAACCTATGGGCCGGGGTTCAGTCGCTACCAGCACAATCATAATTAAGTTGGGCATGGGGATTGGAAAATAGTATTTTTAATCTTATTTCCCAGTCCCCAGTCCCTTGCTATAGAATACATTACGAACTTAGTTGCGATAACTTATCAAGGGCATTGCCCATAAGTATGGATTTCTTGAATAATTGTCAAATAGCTTGGCTAGCGATCGCCAACGGTAATAACTTAGTCAGCTTATTAGAATACCCCTTTATGCAGCGGGCGATTGTAGAAGCTGTACTGATGGGAATACTTGGTGGGATGTTGGGTAGTTTTGTTACCTTGCGCCAACTATCTTTTTTCAGTCACGCCGTTGGTCATGCAGCATTGGTGGGTGTAGCCTTGGGTGTGCTGCTACAGGTAAATCCTACTTGGATGCTGTTACCTTTTACCTTAATTTTTGGTGTTGTTGTCCTGTACTTTATCGATAAAACCGACTTAGGTAGCGATAGTGTACTTAGTATAGTGCTATCTGGGGCATTAGCGATCGGGCTAATTCTCACTAGTCTAATCAAAGGATATCGTGGCAACTTGATGCAAGTACTGTTTGGCGATATTCTGGCGCTTGATGTCACAGATTTGATTTTGACGTTGTTGGTACTTGTGGGAGGTTCCATATTTTTACTATCAACTCTGCAAGAGCAAATTTTGTTGACACTTAACCCAGATGTGGCGCAGGTTCAAGGTATTCCTGTGCAATTGTACCGCTACGCCTTTGTGGTCTTGCTTTCACTCGCCGTCGCTGTAGCAATTAAAGCTGTTGGCATTTTACTAGTAAATGCCTTTTTGGTGATTCCCGCCTCCACGGCCAAACTTATGAGTCACCAGTTTAGCGGCTTTCTAGTTATTTCGGTAATAGTCGGTTCCACTACCAGCATTACTGGAATCATTGTGTCAGGTCTTTTGAGCATAGCTTCTGGCCCTAGTATTGTTCTTGTCCAGTTTCTACTCTTTTTAGCTGTGGTCATCTGGTTTAAATTGACCTTGAAAGCTGCATAAATATTTTTCTCCAAACTATTGCAAATTCATTTTATCTTTGCTACATTTATTAATCGTGGCTCAAAAAAAAGCCCCAGCCGGGATAGCTCAGTCGGTAGAGCAGAGGACTGAAAATCCTCGTGTCACCAGTTCAAGTCTGGTTCCTGGCATCACTTTCAGCGTAGTACTTTTTCTGTCATGAGACATAACTGGCAGAATCTGGCGTAACTTAATTTTTTAAATCTGATAACACGCGGTCAAAGCCACTGCTAGAGCATCGGCAGCATCGTCCGGCTTGGGAATCTCATCTAAATCCAACTCCCGCGCCACGGCTTCTTGTACTTCGGATTTATCAGCATTGCCATATCCTGTTAAAGCTTGTTTAATTTGAGCAGGAGTAAATTCTACATAGGGGAGTCGGCGCTGCCCCAAGACTAACATGACTACGCCCCGCGCCTGTGCAACCAGGATAGTGCTTGACATACGATAGAAGAATAGTTTTTCGATCGCCACTAAATCTGGTTGAAATTCCTCGATTACGGTGTGTAAATCATCAAACAAGGTGCATAGGCGCTGTGCCATTTCAACATCCGCTGATGTTTTGATTACCCCAAAATCCAGCATATTTACTGTGGTCTCTTGCATCTTGTTGGGCATTTGCGTGCAGGTAATTACCCCAAATCCTAAAATTGCCAGTCCTGGGTCTAATCCTAAAATTCGTTTTTCCATTAAATTCACTCTTACCAAGTCAAAGATATTGTTTAATTGGGAACACTGGCAATCTTGAGACTTGCTTGTTAGTCTAATGGGATTGAAAAATATAATAGTTTCACGCCTAGTGTTTGAAACCAAGTGGTGTAGATTTTCTGTTAATTATTAGTTTGTAGCACTGCTGTGAATCTAGGTATGTCAATTGGTTTTCTCCGACAAGCCCTCAACGCCCTGCGAAAGCAGTCGCCCTCTCGTACTTCCTATCGCGTTAACCAATGGTTCAAATGGTTATCCCCTGGACTATCGATTAAACGTTGGTTGTTAATCAGTGTTGGAGGTGTACTACTAGCAATTTTGGGGTTAGCTATTTGGATTAAGCTTACCCCAATTTTTTGGCTGTTCGAGTTGGTTAGGAGTTTTCTGGGAGTAATCACCGAGATCTTACCTAACTATGTCAGCGGGCCTTTGGTGCTGCTTGGTGGCTTACTATTACTGCTTTGGGGGCAAACTCGCACCGTAGGCTCAATTACTAAGGTATTAAGAACTGATGATGAAGAGGAACTCATTGATGTTTTGCTGGCACATCGTCGATTGTACCGAGGGCCGAAAATAGTAGTGATTGGCGGCGGTACGGGACTTTCTACGTTGTTGAGGGGATTAAAAACTTACAGCGCTAATATTACTGCCATTGTGACTGTAGCTGATGATGGCGGATCTTCTGGGCGATTGCGCCAGGAATTTGGCGTATTACCACCAGGGGATATTCGCAATTGTTTAGCAGCCCTAGCAGATGAAGAAAAGTTATTAACAGAATTATTTCAATACCGCTTTCGTGCTGGAGATGGATTAACGGGCCATAGTTTTGGCAATTTATTTTTAACGGCTATGAGTGATATTACTGGAGATTTGGAACGTGCAGTTGCAGCCAGTTCCAAAGTGCTAGCAGTGCGGGGACAAGTACTACCAGCAACTCTAAGTGATGTTCGCCTTTGGGCAGAATTAGCTGATGGTCGCCGCATTGAAGGAGAGTCTAATATTCCTAAAGCTGCCGGAAAAATTATCAAAATTGGTTGTATTCCAGCTAATCCTCCAGCGATACCAGCAGTTATTAAGGCACTTAAAGAAGCAGATTACATTATTATTGGCCCAGGTAGCCTTTATACTAGCTTGATTCCTAATTTATTAGTACCAGAAATTGCCGATGCGATCGCCAAAGCAAAGGTTCCCCGTATCTATATCTGCAATATAATGACTCAACCAGGAGAAACCGAAGGATATACTGTTGCAGACCACATCCGAGCCATTGATGCTGCTTGCCAACAAAGACAGCTATTTGATGCTGTACTAATACAGAAAAAATCCCCCTCCGAACAATCACTCATCCGCTACGCCCAACAAAATTCCCATCCCGTTTTCCTAGATAGAGAAGCCGTAATTGAGTTAGGACGGCGAATTGTCCCAGCTAATGTTTTATATGAAGATGAAACAGGTATTGTACGCCACAATCCGCAGAAATTAGCACGCGTGTTATTGCGGTGGTACGGTAGAGCTAATCATGGAAAATAAGTATGGGCATTGGGCATGGGGCACTTGTACTGAGCCTAGCCGTTGGCGCAGCCTCTCGCAGAGAAGTATGGGGCATTAATTATGAGCAAAGGACTGATGACTAATGACTGATGACTAAATAACTAATTATGAAAATTTTTCTTGCAAATACAGAGGCAACACTAGGTTTAGGTATTACTCTCGGCGAATCCTTACCCCCAAGCAGTGTCATTTTACTAGAAGGTGATTTAGGTGCTGGCAAAACTACCCTAGTTCAAGGCATTGGCAAGGGTTTGGGAATTACTGAACCGATTGTCAGTCCCACTTTCACTTTGATTAATGAGTACACAGAAGGACGCCTCCCCCTTTACCACCTAGATTTATATCGCCTAGAACCGCAAGAAGTTCTAAGTCTGAATTTAGAAAGTTACTGGGAAGGTGTTGAGGTGACACCAGGAATTGTGGCTATTGAATGGGCAGAACGAATGCCCTACAAGCCAGATAGTTATCTAAGTATAAGTTTGACACATGGAGACGAAGGCGAGCGCCAAGTAGAAATCATGCCTTTCAATTGTGCCATTGACAAAATTATTGCTGTCATTTACAGCAGAATTCCCCAAGTTGGAAGTCAGAATTCAGTATGAATAGGAGTTTTACACTCCTTCTATCTACCACTACCACGTTCACCACTGTAAATCACTAACATTGTTATCTCAACCAAAAATAAACGAGAGAATTGTTTATAGCGGTTCCCAATCAAATGAAGTACAGAAATTTGTAGAGGCGCAAAGCTTTGCGCTCCTACCTTGTACCTCACTAGAACAGGAAACGCTCTAACAGCAGATATAAGATTGAATGTTGAATGTTGACTGTTATATTCAGTTCGCTTAATCACTTATAAATCTCGAAACACCCACCCGCGCTGCCGCGCACCCTCCCCAAGGCATCGGGGAGGGTTGGGGAGGGGTAACGCGAGAAATGCAATGATAACTAATCATCCGAACTTAATATTAATTGTTAATAGTCAACAGCCTGTAGCCAAAATTTCACTTTCTCATTTAGGACTGATATATCTACTAGCTTTATTGCTGAAAAATGAGCTAAAAACATAATTTTGACGGATTACGAGTCAAGTAAATGCAAACTGTTGTTGGGTTAAATGAGAGGTTTGACAGAACTCGAACGGCTTGGTTAAACCGGATTTGTTCTCTGCTGTAATTCCGAGAACTAATCTAAATTATTTAGCAGCTAAAGCTAGTATAGAAAAGTTAAACAACTATCAAATTTTGTATAAGTCGTTTAACTTGTTCTCATACCTATTATTCCCAAATTATGTACATAATCTATACACTAAAAATAAACTAATTTATTTTTTTAAAGCTAATTTTTATAATTTGATTTATCAACAATTTTTACTATTTACATCTGTAAATAGTACTAGATAAAAAATAAATAAGTAATTTTTATCGTATTTTTACATAAAATATAGGAGTTTAAGCAGCGTAAAACTCCAAAATCAAGAGACTTTCAAATTTGTTCGCCGCTATAACGTAGAAATACGATAAATTTTAGAATAACTTGTCTAACATGAATATGCTTAGGTAGATGCACTAGTTATCTCTAATAAAAGAGGCGATCGCCTTTTTTACCTGCGGCCCATTTCCATCTCTCGTATAGTAGCTATAACCTTGGTCGATGAAGGCAGATGTCGTATTTATTAATTGTTCAATAATCTCTTTATGGGTGTTATCCATTTCTTCATTAACATTTTCTTGGGTAAACTGATTTTTGCGCTCCTCTCGCCGCAATAAAATACGGCTATCTTTATAAGTTTCATTTGGCTTGGCTTTAAATCTCTCGTTTAAGTCAAATTGAAGGCGTAAGTAACGTTTAGAATTATATCCACCCATAATTTGACGGCAAATTGTACTACCAATTTCCGATGTCGGCTCCATAAAAATATCAGTCAAATGTTGTGCCCAATCTAAGCCTCTCCATGCTTTTACTTGTTCGTATTGATATGGTTCGCCAGTTTGACCTGTACCAATAGAAAGCATAGAGATATCTTCGAGTTGCAAATTATCAAGTTTATATTGTTGCTTAATTGTTTGAGAAACTGAATTAGATTGGCTTACTCTTAATACTAAACTCAGCGCCGCTAGAGATGGATTATTAGCACCAACTCCCCCATCAATATGCGGGAATACCCAATGGCCAAATTTGTCTTTATTCAAGCATTCTAATTTATACGGCGGAAAAAAAGTAGGAGCAGAGGCAGAAGCGGTGCATATCTCCCATAAATAGCAGTCATCATACCATCTGTCTCCTAGATCGGGATGACAATTCGTAAAAAATGTTGTGTTGCGATAAAGTGTATCGTAAGCAAGAATTAAAATAATAGGTTTTTGAATATCTTTGATTTTCTTGTTTTTATATGCATCTTTCAGAACACTAATAATGCCATCATGAGAATATTTAGGTGGTGAAAATACATCTAAAATTGTTTGAATCGTAGATGGCAACTTTTTGTAGCGGTCTTTTCTATTCTGCGGGAATATATCTTTACCTTTCTCTCGATAAAGTTTCATTAGTTCATAACTGTCTTTTCCTACAGCAATTCCAGCTGTTAATATGGAACCAGTAGAAGTGCCTGCAATCATATCAAAGTATTCGTGTAGAAATTCCCCTTTACCCTGAATTCTAATTTCTTGCTCTACTTGTTCAAGTATGCGTGCGCTAATTACTCCACGAATACCACCACCGTCTAAACTAAGAATTTTGAACGACATAGATAACAATTCTCCTTGATTTTTTAATTCTGAATTCAGAATTCGTAATTAAGCTACTTTTAAAAGCTTGTGATTTTAACCCAGAACTAGCTAAAGTCAAAAGGGTAAAGAGACGGATACTCATCCTTATCCTCGTCCTCTATCGCAATTTTTCGGAACTGCACTTTTCCTGACTTCTATAAGAGGCTGTTTTAAAAGTGTTTCGTTGTGATTTTAGACACTTTTAGATCCCCCTAACCCCCCTTAAAAAGGGGGGAACTAGAATCAAAGTCCCCCTTTTTAAGGGGATTTAGGAGGATCTAGAACTTTTTGCTAGCGACAAGAAGACTTTTCAAACATCCTCATAAGAAGCCAAGTCAATTTTTCAAGCAAGTTCTAGTACCAAAGACTTTAAGAGACAAACAATTCAAAATTTAAACAGCTTACTCGATAAACTTTTTAAATTTTGAATTTTGCACAGTAGCACTAAACTTGGCTTTGGTAGATCGAAATCTTGCCAATCCAAGTATTGCTTTGATGTATAATTACTTATGTATTGCGTAAGCTTAAATAAATATTTGCTACAAAAAAGTTAAAGCTTGACCCCGCACTTGAGTATTTACCTGTCCTTTTTCATAAACAATCTCGCCACCGACAATGGTGGTTACAGCCCAGCCGGTGAGGTTCCAGCCTTCAAAAGGACTCCAACCGCACTTTGTTAACAATTCCTCGCGCTGGACTGGACGATATGTGTTCAAATCTACAAGCACCAAATCAGCATCGTAACCTGGTGCGATCGCTCCTTTATTAGGAATACCGTAAGCCGCAGCCACAGCTTTGGACATCCAATTTACAACTTGAGGAACAGTACACTTTTCCTCCATTGCCGCAGTTAACATCAAAGCTAGGGAAGTTTCCACCCCAGGCATTCCCGACGGCGTGTTGGGATATTCTTGTGCTTTTTCTTCCAAGGTATGGGGTGCATGATCTGTGGCGATAAAATCAATTACGCCATCCCGTAAAGCTTGCCAGAGGACTTCATTATCGTGTGGCGATCGCAAAGGTGGATTCATCTGTGCTAAAGTGCCAATCTGTGCATAAGCGCTGGAATTTAACAACAGATGCTGTGGCGTCACCTCTGCCGTTACCCAACTCGGTTTATCCTGACGCAGCAACTCTGCTTCATCGGCTGTTGACAGATGCAGAATATGTAAGCGACGTTGATATTTTTTAGAAAGTTTTAATGCTAGTTGAGTTGCCAATAAAGCCGCTTGATTATCTTGAATTTGGGAATGAACGGCTACATCGTGAATATTGGCAAATTCTTGGCGTCGTTCGTTGATTCTGGCTTGATCTTCGGCATGAACAGCAATCAAGCGAGATCCTTTAGCAAATATCGCTTCCAGCGCCGTTTCGCCATCAACCAGCAATTGACCATGCATCGACCCCATAAAAATTTTAATGCCTGGTGTTGGCTTAGCTAGAAGCAAATCTGGTAGGTTCTCTGGTGTTGCCCCAATAAAAAAGCCATAATTAACCAAGCACTTTTGGGAAGCACGTTCTAGCTTGTCATCTAAAGCTTGCTGTGTTGTTGTCAGGGGGCGAGTATTGGGCATTTCCAAAAAAGAAGTCACTCCTCCTTTAGCGCAGGCACAACTGGCGGTGAACAAATCTTCTTTGTGTTCTAGTCCTGGTTCGCGGAAATGCACCTGCGGATCGATGACTCCTGGCAACAAAGTTAACCCTTGTGCGTCAATTTCTGTGGCTAGTTCTGCTTGGGAGATTTCTGGCGCAACTTCAGCTATTTGGCGATCGCGTGTTAACACGTCCCCAATCATTACTTCACCATTGGGTAGGATAATACGAGCGTGGCGAATCAGTAAACTTTTTGGCGATAACATGGGGGTTAGCAATTCCAATTTAAAATTTAAAATCAGCAAATGTAATCTTGGCAAGTATTCAGGCTACTTCTGCAACTCAATCTTGGAGCAACAGCGATCGGATATTACAGACAACTATGCTTTTAGGTTAAACTTAGTCGCGCTCTGAGTAACGAATTTTTGCGGAGCCTTAAAAAAAAGTTTATTTTTAATTTATGAAGAACCTCGTGAAAATCCGAATTTAACTGGGAAATTAAAATTTTTCCGTTAACATTAACAGATAAAATCGCTTTAGTCTAGTTGATTACCTACCTTCTCTCTCTTAGTTAAGTAATTTCATGCAAAATAAAGTGTCTGATAACAACTCTAGTCAACAACCCGATAATTCCTGGATCGCAGAGCTAGGTAGAACAATTGTTTTGAGCATTGTTTTAGCTCTGGGAATTCGTACCTTTGTTGCTGAAGCACGCTGGATTCCTTCTGGCTCGATGGAACCAACTCTGCATGGTACACCAAACCAGTGGGAGGCAGACAAAATCATCGTCGATAAGCTGAAGTATAAATTTGCTAACCCCCAGCGCGGAGACATTATAGTATTTTCACCTACAGAAGAACTACAAAAAGAACAATACCAGGATGCTTTCATTAAACGTGTAATCGGCTTACCTGGAGAAAAAATACAACTTAGGGATGGCAAAGTCTATATCAATAACAAACCCCTGCCAGAACAAAATTATCTGAGTTCCGGGCAGACTACAGTGATTGATGTTTGTAAAGACGCTCCCCAACCGCGATTTTTAGCAAAACCCCAAACCATACCAGCAGACTCATATTTAGTACTAGGTGACAATCGCAACAGTAGCTACGATAGCCGCTGTTGGGGCGTTGTCCCGCGTCAAAATATTATTGGTCGCGCTGTATTTCGCTTCTGGCCTCTCAATCACATCGGCGGAATTGATAAAACACCACTCTATCCACAAACAACTCCATAAATACGTCATTGGTCATTAGTCATTAGGAATTAATCTAAATAAATGACAAAAGACAACTGACAAAAGACAAACAAAAAGAAAACTTGGTATGCCCAGTATTAACCGTAAGATGATTGTAGAAGGTAGTGTAGTACTAGTCTTCTGGATTATTGCTGTGTATATCCTGATTTTTACTGAAAGACGCTGGATTCCTTCTGGTGCTATGGAACCGACTCTGCATGGTACACCAAACCAGTGGGAAGCAGATAAAATCGTTGTTGATAAGTTGAAGTATAAATTTTCTAAACCACAACGGGGAGATATTGTGGTTTTTTCGCCTACAGAAGAGTTAAAAAAAGAACAATACCAGGATGCTTTTATTAAACGCGTAATCGGTTTACCTGGAGAAAAAGTACAGCTTCACAATGGCAAAGTTTATATCAACAATCAACCTCTCCCAGAAGACAATTATGTTAGTTCGGGTCAGAGTACATCAGTTGATGTTTGCTTATCAGGGGCGCAACTACCCTTCTTGGCGAAACCTCAAACAATACCAGCAGACTCATATTTAGTACTAGGTGACAATCGTAACAGTAGCTACGATAGCCGTTGTTGGGGTGTTGTCCCCCGCGAGAATATTATTGGTCGTGCTGTGTTTCGCTTCTGGCCTCTCAACCATATTGGGGGAATCGATAAATCACCACTTTATCCATAATTGAAAAAGAATTCAAAAATGAGTTCGTCCAAAATCCAAAATTGCTATGATGCCTTACCTAGCTAAAATTTTACTGTATCCAGTTAAGTCGCTGGATGGTGTTGAAGTTGAGAGTGCTAGAGTTCTTGACACTGGTGCCCTAGAACATGACCGGGAATTTGCCATTTTTGACGGACAGGGTAGATTTGTTAATGGCAAGCGTCATGCAAAAATTCACTTAGTGCGGGCGTCTTACACAAGCGTCGTTGGAAGGGAGCAATTCACACTTTTAAATAAAACTATATCGCTAGAAATTCCTGGTAATAACTCACAAAAAGTTTTTCATTTGCACGAAGAACAGCAAGCATTAGAAGCAACTTTGAGTAATTTTTTTGGGTTTGGTGTGACACTCAAACAAAATTCTCTCATGGGCTTTCCTGACGATACCGACTCACCCGGCCCAACAGTAATTAGTACAGCAACTTTAGCGGAAGTAGCTTCTTGGTTTCCCGGTCTAAGTGTAGATGAAATGCGCCGCAGAATCCGCGCCAACATCGAAATCGATGGTGTACCAGCATTTTGGGAAGATCGTTTATTTCGGGAACAAGGTGATTTAGTTTCCTTTCGAGTCGGAGATGTGGATTTTCTTGGAGTTAAACCTTGTCAGCGTTGTATAGTCCCAACGCGGGATTCTCATTTGGGCGAAGCTTATCCAAACTTTCAAAAAATCTTTACGAACCATCGCCAAGCAACCTTACCAGAATGGGTTACTTCATCGCGTTTCAATCACTTCTACAGATTGAGCATCAATACAGAATTACCTGCATCGTCAGCCGGAAAAATTTTACAAATCGGAACAAAAGTTGAAATACTTGCATAAGAAAATTAATATTTTGTAAAAGTCTCAAATATAAAGTAAATTTTTTTTGATTTTTTTTATTTTTAGTGTGTATTTACATGAGAATTTAAAATTTTTATAGTTACAATCTAGATTTTTGTACAAATCTAAAGGTTTTAATCCTGAAAAACTAAGACATCAGCAATTCAAAATTAAATTTAGGGTTCGGTGCTAATGGCAACCTGAATTTGAGAATGGCATACTGTAGCTGTTCGGTTCAATTTCTGTTCTAGAAAAACTGTTGATAGATTGCTAGATGAAATTGAGTAAATAAAGGTCTAATCATCAACCCTGAAAATTTAGATATTGGAGGAACTTAGTTAATTAAACAAGTATATCAAATAAAATTTAGTGTTTTTTTATACTTTAAAACATGAAATATGTCATAAGCTGAAACTATGGCACACCTTAGTTATCCTGTTATTAGGTGTAGCTTATATAGCAAAAATGCCCCTAGTAACCCTTGGGGAAGAATCAAAAAACAATGTTATCTAAACTTCAGCCTGTTAAATCTGTCAATTGCTTAGTTGGCAAAGTCTATGCCAAGATGCCCCTGAGGTATATTCTGATCGTCCCCTTTATAGTGCAAATTTGCGGGGCAGTAGGACTAGTGGGTTATCTTTCCTATGAAAACGGACAAAAAGCGGTAAAAGAACTTGCTGCTCAATTGGAAAACGAAATTTGCGATCGCATTGAACAGCATCTCGATAGCTATTTAACAACTCCAAAACAAATTAATCAAATTAATTTAGATGCAATTCACCTAAACTTGCTCAATCTTTCCGACTTTAAAACTACCGGAAATTACTTTTGGAAACAAATGCAGGTTTTCAATATTGGCTACAACAACTTTGCCAATTCTAAAGGTGAATTTATTGGAATCGAACGTTTAGATAATGGCAAGCTATTAATTAATGAAGTTACCCAAAAACAAGGTATAGGTAAACTTTATGTTTACACTACAGATAACCAAGGAAATCGCCAGCATTTGCAGGAAGTAAAAAATTACGATCCTCGCCAAGAAGCGTGGTATGCAGATGCAGTCAAGTCCGGCAAACCAGTTTGGAGTCAAATTTATCAATGGGAAGATAAGCCAGAAATTTTATCCATATCTTCTAGTTTTCCTGTTTATAATAAAAATCGCCAGCTTATAGGGGTGATTGGTGTTGATTTGATATTGTCACAAATCAGCAGTTTTTTATCACAGTTAAAGACTAGACAATCGGGTAGAACATTTATATTAGAGCGTTCGGGATTAATAGTTGCTTCTTCTAATGAGTCACCATATACTGCGATCGATGGTCAACTAAAGCGAGTATCGGGGCTAGATAGCCAAGACTCTGTAACTCGGCTCACAACACAATATTTAATTAAAAAATTTGGTAGTCTTCAGTTTATTGTAGGTAAAAAACAGCTAAACTTTACTATCGATGGAACAGATTATTTTGTCCAAGTAAAAAATTGGCAAGACGATTTGGGTTTGGATTGGCTAATTGTAGCAGTAATTCCTGAAGGGGAATTTATGGAGCAAATTAACGCCAATACCCATACCACATTCGTGCTGTGCATAATTGCTTTTTTAGTAGCTACAGAAATTGGTATTTTTACTGCTCGCTGGATAATTAAGCCGATTCTGGAATTAAACACATCAGCTAAAAAAATTGCAGAAGGTCAATGGGAGCCTACACCAAAAATTAACCGCTCTGATGAATTAGGAGAACTAGCCAAATCATTTGAAACTATGGCCAAGCAACTTGAAGCATCTTTTAGTGTTTTGGAAACCAAGAATGGCGAGATGCAAGTTTTAAATGAAGCGCTGTCTGAAAGTCAAAGCCGGTTGACTCAATTTTTAGAAGCGATGCCAGTAGGTGTCTTTATTGTAGATGCTCAAGGTAACCCTTATTATACAAATGAAATTGCTCAAGAAATTCTTGGTCAAGGGGCAGTAGCAGAAGTTCCCCCCGAAAAATTGTCAGAGGTATATCAAGCTTATCTTGCTGGTACAAATCAACTTTATCCTAGCGATCGCTTGCCCATTGTAAGAGCATTACAAGGCGAAAGCGCCAGGATTGATGATATGGAAATTCGCCGTCATGACAAGATTATTCCCATTGAAGTTTTGGGCAAACCAATTTATGATGAATCGGGAAATTTGGCTTTTGCGATCGCTACATTTTTTGAGATTGGTCAACGCAAACAAGCAGAAAAATTACTAGCAGAATACAATCTCATCTTAGAAGCTCAAGTCAAAAAACGTACTGATGAATTTCAGCAAGTTATTGAGCAATTACAAATCACCCAAGAAGAACTGATTGAATCACAAAAAATCGCTGCACAGGAAAAACAAGCAGCCGTCCGCGAAGCAACACGCAGCGCCGCCGCCAACCTCGCCAAAAGCGAATTCCTTGCTAATATGAGCCACGAATTACGTACCCCACTCAACGCTATTCTTGGTTTTACCCAAGTCATGAGCCGAGATTATTCATTATCCAGCGAACATCAGCAAAACTTAGCAATTATAAATCGTGCCGGCGAACATCTATTGAATTTGATTAACGACATTTTAGAAATGTCCAAAATTGAAGCTGGTAGAATCAGATTAAATTTGAACAGCTTTGATTTAATTCATCTGCTGAAGAACTTAGAAGAAATATTGCACTTACGTGCCGCATCAAAAAACTTAGAACTAGTATTTGAATACGCACCAGATCTGCCTCAATACGTAGAAACAGACGAAAATAAACTATATCAGATATTACTGAATCTCTTGGGTAACGCCATCAAATTTACTGATACTGGTAGGGTAACGTTAAGGGTGAAACTGGGGACTGGAGGACACGCAAACAAGTCAGAGCATTGGCTACCGACGATGGTGGCAACGGAAGACACCGACAGTTCTTTCACCGCGTCTTCTTCGTATACCCAATTCTTAATCTTCGAGGTAGAAGACACTGGTTGCGGTATTGCACCAGAAGAGATTGATTTGCTGTTTGAAGCTTTTGAACAAACCGAAATCGGTAGAAAATCCCAACAAGGTACAGGATTAGGCTTGGCAATTAGCCGTAAATACGTAGAATTAATGGGTGGAGATATTACTGTCAGCAGTACTCCTGGTATTGGTAGTATATTTACTTTTGACGTTCAGATTGCTCTGGCTTGTCCCAGAGAAATGCCGACAAATCAAAATAAATACCCAGTCGGTTTAGCTGCTGCTCAAGAAGGATACCGGATTTTAGTGGTTGACGACTCCAAAGAAAGCCGTCTGTTGCTAGTTAAAATTCTCACATCTATGGGCTTTGAAGTCAGGGAAGCTACAAATGGTAAGGAAGCAGTTGTCAATTGGGAATCTTGGCAACCGCACTTGATTTTCATGGATATGCGAATGCCTGTCATGAACGGTTATGAAGCCACAAGAATCATTAAATCTCAAGAATTGAGGCATAGGGAATGGGGCATACGGCATAGAGAAGAAGGTGTGGCAAGTGACGCAAACTACCACAGTCCAAGGCTAGTTGCTAGTCAGTTGAATGGGAGTCAATTTTATGCAACGGCAAATTCCTTAGCTCCCAGCTGCGACTTCCCTGAAACACCCCAAAGCTGTTCCCCTAAACGCACCATTATTATCGCCCTGACTGCTAGTGCTTTTGAAGAAGAACGCCAAAAAACTTTATCCATTGGGTGTGATGATTTTATTCGCAAGCCATTCACCCAGGAAGTATTATTAGAAAAAATGAGCGAATATTTGGGCGTAAAATATACCAACCAAATAGCAATAACAAATACATCGGTTACCGAGCAACCCACGCAAATGTTTACTAGTGTTGCTGAACTCCTGAGCCATTTGTCACAAATGTCCCCTGAGTGGCTCCAACAGATACACTATGCCGCAGCTAGCTGTAGCGATGACCTGATTTTACAGTTACTCAAGGAAATTCCATCTGATAAGAGTCAAGTTTTCCAAGTTTTCAGGGATTTAGCAAATAACTATCAGTTTGAGAAAATCATGGAATTGACTAGAACAAACCCAGAATGAATTACGAGCATTTAGACCCTTATAAAAAAGATATTTTGATCGTTGACGATATGCCAGATAACCTGCGGGTTTTATCTTCAATATTGACAAGGGAAGGGTATAACGTTCGTAAAGCCTTGAACTGGCAAATGGCACTCACAGCAACTCAAACAGTATTACCCGATCTAATTCTGCTCGATATTATGATGCCAGAAGTAGATGGCTATGAAATTTGTCAAACCTTTAAAGCTTGGGAGCTAACAGCCGATATTCCAGTAATTTTTATTAGTGCTTTGGATGATGTTTTTGACAAAGTAAAAGCCTTTCGCGTAGGTGGCGTAGACTACATCACCAAACCTTTTGAGTTTCAAGAAGTTTTAGTGCGGGTACAAAATCAACTAGCTTTAAGAGCGGCGCGATTAGAAATATTGAAACTAAATATTGAACTCGAACATCGAGTAAAACAGCGGACTTGGGAGTTAGAAAATGCTCTGCAAAAACTCCACGAAGAAATTATTTCTCGCCAGAAATTACAAAGTCAAATTTTAGATATAGCGCTGCATGATTCCCTAACTGGATTACCAAACCGAGTTTTGTTTATCAGACAACTCAAAAATGCTCTCAATCGTGCTAAACAAGAACCTAATTTTAAGTTTGCAGTACTTTTTTTAGACTGCGATCGCTTCAAAGTAATTAATGACTCTCTTGGGCATTTAGTAGGAGACGAATTGCTCATAGCCATCGCCCGCCGCTTGCAAACATGCTTGATACCGATTGATACCCTAGCGCGATTAGGCGGTGACGAATTTGGCATTTTACTTGAAAATATTGCAGATATCAATATCGCAATCCAAGTTGCCGATCGCATTCTCCAACAGCTATCACTGGCTTTCAAACTGTCGAGATATGAAGTGTTTATGAATGCCAGCATTGGTATTAGCTGGGGCAATAAAGATTACGATCGCCCAGAATATTTACTGCGAGATGCTGATACAGCAATGTATCGTGCCAAGGCTCAGGGAAGGGCAAAATATCACGTTTTTGACCCAGCAATGCATCAAGAAGCCATTCATCTTTTAGAATTGGAAAACGATTTGCGGAGGGCTGTTGAAAGGCAAGAATTTCTAGTTTATTATCAACCAATTGTTTCCCTAACTACAGGTAGAATTTCTGGATTTGAAGCCTTGGTACGCTGGCAACATCCAACTCGCGGTTTGGTTTCTCCCATAGAATTTATTCCTGTAGCCGAAGAAACAGGTTTGATTAGTGCCATCAATACTTGGGTATTACAATCAGCTTGCCATCAACTAAGTATCTGGCAACATCATCCAATAACACCAGAACCTTTAAGCATTAGTGTAAATTTGAGCGCTAGATTATTTTCACAGCCCAATTTGCTAGATCAAATCGATCGGATAATTTATGAAAATAAAATAAATCCAGAACACTTACAATTAGAAATTACAGAAAGTGTAATTATGGAAAATACTAATGCAATTAAAATAATTCTCGAACAATTAAGGCAACGTCAAATTAAATTAGTTATGGATGATTTTGGTACGGGATATTCCTCTTTAAGTTATCTGCATAGCTTTCCTTTAAATGCACTAAAAATTGACAAATCTTTTGTCAAACGGATGCAGGAAAATGAAGAAAATATGGGGTTAGTACCAGCAATGATTGGGATTGCTAACTCAATGGGAATGACGGCGATCGCTGAAGGCGTTGAAACGCAAGAACAGTTAGCCCAACTGAGAAATCTAAACTGTGATTTTGCTCAAGGATATCTGTTCTCTAAACCCATAGAAGAAGAATTGGTTATGAAACTACTTACCACAGCACCCCAATGGTAGCGACTAAATAGCACCTGACAAATACTTAATAATTGACCCTCGGTTAGCTCGCGTGCAAGTGCTATCTACTATACTCCATCTAGGTTTTAGCATCACAAAGTTCCTCACTCACCAATAGTTTTCACCGTCTGCAAAACTCTCAAGCACTGTGGGAGTTAAACTATAAATACAACTCTTTTGTTTGGCGAAATCTAGCCAAATTTGCAGGGGGATTTCAAATCGGCATTTACTATCCTCAATGTGTAAGAATTCCGCAGTCAGAATTCAACAGATAAATTCGCTCCTCAGCTTCTAGTGGTGGAAAATTAACAGCGAAATACTAGACCAATGGTAAATAAAATCATTAAATTATTATGGATAAAATTAATTAAAAAGATACAAATTATCCTATATTCATTTTAAATTTTGATTTATTTTTTGGTGTTTAATTATTACATAAAACTCGAACGACATAACTTTTTGATAATGGATTTAAATCAAATTACCCATCATAAAAAAAATATTTTGGTGGTAGATGATACCCCAGATAATTTGCGGCTTTTGTCAGCAATGTTGACTGCACAAGGTTTTGAAGTTCGGAAAGCCTTAAATGGCAAAATGGCGTTGACTGCATGTCAAATGGTTTTGCCAGATGTGATTTTGCTTGATATCAATATGCCAGGTATGGATGGCTATCAAGTTTGCCAACAGCTCAAAGCTGATGATAGAACTTGCGAAATCCCAGTCATCTTTATTAGCGCCCTTGATGATGTTGTAGACAAGGCAAAAGCCTTTGACGTTGGTGGTGTAGATTATATTGCCAAACCTTTTCATGGAGCAGAGGTTGTGTTGCGAATTGAAAATCAGATTAATTTACGTTTGCTCCAAGTTAAACTGCAAGAAAAAAATTTTTTACTCCAACAAGCTCTCGACAACTTGAAAGCCGCCCAAGTTCAACAAATTCAAAACGAAAAAATGGTAGCCTTGGGACAGTTAGTAGCTGGAATCGCCCACGAAATTAATAACCCCATCAGTTTTATTTATGGAAATCTTCAATATGCTGGTCAATACGTACAAGATTTAGTAAATATAATTGAAGTTTATCAGCAAGAATATCTCCAACCCACACCAAAAATTAAGCAAATATCTCAAGATATAGACCTGAATTTTGTGATTAAAGATTTGCAAAATCTTCTAAGCGCAATGTATAGAGGTTCTAATCGGATTCGAGAAATAGTATTAGCACTACAAAACTTTTCTCGACACGATGAATCCCAAGTAAAAAGAGTAAATATCCATGAAGGCATCGACAACACTTTAGTCATGTTACAGCATCGGCTCAAGGAAACAGCTAATCGCCCAGCAATTGTTGTAGTTAAAAATTATGGCAAATTGCCTCTAGTTCAGTGTTTTGCAAGCGAACTAAATCAAGTATTTATGCATCTATTAAATAATGCTATTGATGCTTTAGAAAAAGGAGTCGGGAATGGAAAAGAGGCAGAAGAAGCAGGGGGAGAAATTAATCAATACCCAGTGCCCCAAATTCGGATTTACACACAGATGACAAACTCTAACATGGTCAAAATTGCGATCGCCGATAATGGCCCTGGTATCCAAGATTCATTGCGATCGCGTTTATTTGACCCATTTTTTACCACAAAACCTGTGGGCAAAGGCAGCGGCTTAGGATTGTCTATTAGCTATCAAATTATTGTGCAAAAACATCGAGGGCAGATTAACTGCAACTCATCTGTTGGACAAGGAGCAGAATTCGCAATAAAAATTCCCATAGAACAAGCTGAGCGTTAAGGAAAGAATTCATGAGTCAGAATTCTAATTATTAATTACTCCAAAGGTCTTAAAGGCAGTTTCACAAGGAAATTTGTCCAGCCTTGAGAGCTGTTAACTTCAATCGTACCTTGGAGATATTGGACTAATTTTTTAACCAATGATAAACCTAATCCTGTGCGCCATATTGTCGGCGATCGCTTTGGACAATCTGATAAACTCCATCAAAAATTTCCGATTTATCTTGTGTCTTGTTTTGAGTAATCCGGCAAAATGGCTCAAAGATTCGAGATTGACATCTTGGCTGTCATAATTCAGGAGCTTTACGGTGATGAAATCTTCAAATTCGTTTTTAGCAGTAGCCGTGGCGATCGCTTCTGTGAGTTTTACTGTATCCGTCAAAGCCGATACCGTGAATGCTCGTTGTGATGTTGCTATGGTGAAGGCCGCAAACCGGATCTTACAAACCGCTATGAATATGAATGGAACGAACGCCGCCATCGCTACGAATCACGTAATCGCATAGAGTCAACGACTGACGACTTCGATTCCGATGTTCAGCTTGAAATCCCTGGCACACAGGGAAAAATCCATCTGACCGGAAAGCTTATCGCCCCGATCGATTCGGGCAGTGACAATGGATGGTGGACACTCGACAACCTTCAGGTTTCGCGCGATCGAATTACGGGAAAATACCGGATGAACGGGCTAAATAAACCGCGTGTCAATATCGACCGACGCAGCGGCAGGATCGCCATAGATGGGATTGAAAAGTTCCGGGGCAACTGCGACTCAGGGGATTGGGGCGGTAGTAGGAACCGTTTCTAGCCTGCTGCGCTATTGGGTTTCGTAAAACTGCTGCGGGCGACAAGACGAAACCCAAGTCTCTGTTTTGCACGAGTCGTTGGGTAGAATCTAGGTTGCTACACATAATCGACATCCTTTAAGTTACATACCGTAAAGGCAGTCAGGCTCTGAATTCGGCAAGCATTTACTTGAAGTCACAGTTGGGTAAGCAACGACCAGGAGATGGGAAGATGAGGAGGAGAAGTTGCAACACTCTTTCCCCTGTGTTGCCATCCCTCTGCCTCGAATCAGGAAATCCGGACTTTTTATTGATTACACACTACTATTTTTAGTCGCATAAACGCATAATAGAAATGTGACTGATCTGTTCGTCCCTTTACAATCTCTAAAACTTGGTCACTGGTTCAAGCTCATCTGCGGAGCCAGTTTCCAGCATCTGCCGGCAGTCAGAAGTTTAACGTTAGCCTACACTTTGGCGGGCGCTGACTGCATAGATGTCGCTGCCGATCCGGCGGTGATTGCAGCAGCGCAAGCGGCGCTACAAGTAGCCAAGGATTTGGCTAGGGATGCCCAGGGGCGAGGCTTTGGGTACAAAGGCAATTCACCTTTTTTAATGGTCAGCCTGAACGATGGAGAAGACCCCCATTTTCGTAAAGCAGAATTTAATTATACTCAGTGCCCTACAGACTGCCCTAGACCCTGTGAAAGGATTTGTCCGGCACAAGCAATCGCGTTTAACAGTATAAAAGAAGACTTTTCAGGAGTAATATCCGAAAAATGCTATGGCTGCGGTCGTTGTATACCAGTTTGTCCTTATGGTATAATTTATACAAGTTCATATATGTCAACGCCGGGAGCGATCGCGCCATTGGTAATGTCAACGGGAGTAGATGCCGTAGAAATCCATACAAAAGTTGGGCGGTTGGCAGAATTTGAACGATTATGGCAAGCAATTTCACCGTGGGTCGATGGACTAAAGGTAGTAGCCATCAGTTGTCCCGATGGCGAGGGGATGACTGATTACTTAAAAGCGCTGTATGAACTAATTACCCCACTCAAAAGTGCTTTAATTTGGCAAACCGACGGTCGCCCAATGAGCGGTGACATCGGCAATGGCACCACCTTAGCAGCGGTGAAATTAGGGCAAAAAGTTTTGGCAGCCAAGTTACCGGGATATGTGCAGTTAGCAGGCGGCACAAATAGCTACACCGTTGCCAAGTTAAAGGCAATGGGACTGCTGAAAGAGGCAGAGAAAGAGGACACGGGGACGCGGGGACGCGGGGACACGGAGAATTCTTTCACCGCGTCCCCGCGTCTCCCAGTCTCCGCGTCATATATCGCTGGGGTTGCCTACGGTAGCTACGCCCGCGTACTGCTGTCACCGATTCTCGAACAGTTGGAGAATAAGGAGGTGAATAACACCAATTTTAAAACCACAGTTCATTTAGAAGAAGATGAGGAATTACTTTGGCAAGCTGTAGAGCTAGCCCATTCACTCGTTTCCCAGATCAAGTCACAGCAGGAGTATTAATTACTCGTTGCGGACAAATTCCCTTCAGCGGGTTCTCCTGCACGCAAATGTCCTCGCTATCTCTCCCATAGAAAGCATGACGATTACAGACGATCTCCAAAAGTTATTAGACATTTTGCCCCAAGACCTGCGACAAGTACTAGAGAGTCATCCAAAACGAGATAGTTTAGTTGAAGTGGTCTTGGATTTGGGTCGCCGCCCAGAAGCTCGCTTTCCTAATCAAGCGGAGTATCTGAGCGAAACACCCGTTACTCAAGAACAGATAGATGATTGCATTCAAAGAGTTGGAACCTTTGGCGGAGATAATCGGGCAGGAATTGAGCAAACTTTGCATCGGATCAGCGCCATCCGCAACCGCACGGGCAAGATTATTGGCTTGACCTGTCGCGTTGGTCGGGCGGTGTTCGGAACCATCGGTATGATCCGCGATTTGGTAGAAACTGGTAAATCGATCCTCATGCTGGGGCGTCCAGGGGTGGGCAAAACTACTGCCTTACGGGAAATTGCCCGTGTTTTGGCAGATGACCTGCAAAAGCGAGTAGTGATTATTGACACATCCAATGAAATTGCTGGGGATGGTGATGTTGCCCACCCCGCCATTGGTCGCGCTCGGCGGATGCAAGTAGCTCATCCAAACCAACAGCATCAGGTAATGATTGAAGCAGTGGAAAACCACATGCCAGAAGTCATTGTCATTGATGAAATTGGCACGGAACTGGAAGCTTTAGCGGCTCGTACCATTGCTGAACGCGGCGTACAGTTAGTAGGTACTGCTCACGGTAATCAGATTGAAAACCTGATCAAAAACCCCACCCTAGCTGATTTAGTTGGGGGTATCCAAGCTGTGACTCTGGGAGACGACGAAGCTAGACGCCGGGGTTCTCAAAAGACTGTTTTGGAACGCAAAGCCCCTCCGACGTTCGAGATTGCTGTTGAAATGTTGGAACGGCAACGTTGGGTAGTACACGAAAGTGTTGCTGACACGGTAGATAATCTCTTGCGCGGGCGTCAGCCTAGTCCACAAACGAGAACCGTTGATGACCAGGGCAAAGTCTCGATTACACGGCAATTAGCCGTGGTCAACGGTCGCGGTGGGCAGTTAGCAACAGGAGACGAATCTTTCTCTTCCGGGCGACAATCCAACGGCTGGCGTTCATCCGGACAAATGGTAGCACTGCCGCCATTGCCTGTAGAACGGGTAACTGGGCGCAGTGAGTTTGACCGCTTGCTTGATGAATCCTTCAATTATTCTGAGAGCATTGATTTGGCTGCTACCAGACAGCCCGGGCCAAATGGTGAAGATTTACCACTGCACGTTTATCCGTATGGGGTTAGCCGCCACCAACTCGAACAGGTAATCAGCGTGCTAAGTTTACCGGTTATGTTGACAAAAGACATAGATAGTGCAGATGCAATTTTAGCATTGCGATCGCATGTCAAAAACCACGCCAAATTACGCCAAATGGCTAAAGCCCGTCATGTGCCCATTCACATGATTAAATCCAGCACCATTCCCCAAATTACCCGTGGTTTGCGGCGGCTGCTGAATATCGACGACCCCGACATGGCCGACGACCGAGAACTGCAACTGTTTTTGCACAGTGGTAGCGATGACGAAATGGACGCCTTGGAAGAAGCTAGACTTGCCGTAGAGCAAATTGTGATTCCCAAAGGACAGCCAGTGGAGTTATTGCCGCGTTCTCCCCAAGTCCGCAAAATGCAACATGAGTTGGTAGAACATTATCGGCTCAAGTCCCACAGCTTTGGCGAAGAACCAAATCGCCGCCTCAGGATTTATCCGGCGTAACCTTACCCTAGACCCCTCTCCGTTTGGGAGAGGGGATTTTAATGGGAGAGAGTCGATGTTTTATAGAGAGTTTTCTCTAATAAAAGTAAAACAAGACTTTAACCTTACCCTTGTGGAAGGCGGACGATTTTTGCCGCCTATAGAACCAATTTCACCTAGTCCTTTGCTGGCTGAATTTTTAGCAGAAAGTATTCAGTTAGCAATTGCAATGGGTTCTGAAAAAGCGCGATCGGAATTGATTATTAGCCCGATATTGTTTGAAGTCCGAAAAATTCTCAACAGACAAATCAGTTTTTTTTCGGGAGAAGAATTTAATGTTGAACCAGAAATTGGACTTGCGGGATTTTGCGACTTTCTAATCAGTCTTTCGCCAGAACAGTTATTTATTGAAGCCCCAGCAGTGATAATTGTAGAAGCCAAAAAGGAAAATCTCAAAGGAGGTTTGGGGCAGTGTATTGCAGAAATGATAGCTGCTCAAAGGTTTAATAGCAAAAACGAAAAACCTATTGCTACTATTTACGGTAGTGTTAGCAGTGGGAACCTGTGGACGTTCCTCAAGTTGGAGGACACTACTATAACTATTGATTTAACTGAATATTTAATTCCGCCAGTGGAGCAAATCTTAGGTATTCTGGTCTGGATGATTCAGTCACAATTAAGTTAATACCAATTCTCCAAAATCAAGCAACAGATTCAAACCCCAAACTAGATCTAAGATTTCTAAAGGTGAAATGTTCATGTCTGCTAGTAGCCTAATATCAGTCACAGGTATCCCTTAAGCAGTTGGGACTATCTGAATTTGCTCGGAAACAACCCAAGCAGCGTATTTGAGTGCTTGTTGAATGTCTTCAGGTTCTAGTTCTGGATACGCTTGTTATACCTCATATTAGTATGAGTTTTCTTAAGTTGAATTACAAAATCTCCTGCAATTCTTCAATATTATTGGCAACAACAATGCTACGTAAAATTTGTTTTAAAGATTCTAAATCGGAAATTTGAGTAATTTGTGGCATTAATTCCAAGCCGTCGCTGCCAAATTTAGCCTCTAAACTCATTTCGATATTGGATAAAATTTCGTCTCGGCGTCCGCGTTCTTCGCCGATACGCAGTCCGCGTTCAACTCCACGCTGTTCAATTTCCTGATACCAAGGCGACTCACGTAACACAGCCATATCCCACCTCATAATCTCTTGAACTAAGGCACTTTCTAACACAAAGGTAGCAAAAAAGGCCAGAACCGTCTCAAGTTGATTTAACTGTTCATCAGCACGTAAAATTCTCAGTGCTTCTCTGATTGTAGACTCATTTTCGCCTCCTTTAAGAATCGGCACGAATGGAAGCAATGATGGTAATGGTTGCTGAAAGACTATATTTACATCAACTTCCCACAGGTTAATTACACGATAATCTTGACGTGCTTGTAAACCTGCAATATTTGATGTGAATGTAGTCGGTATTTCTCCATCGCCTATTTTTAATATGTTAATTAAAACTGGGTAGGTTGGTAATTTATATTTTTCTTCTGCTAGTGCTGTATAAGCACGCATTCTCCGGGGCATTTCTGATGAAGGACGCAATTGTAATTCGTTGAGAACCAAAAATTTTCCATATTGTTGGTTTTCGACACGAATTAAAACATCACTTTCTCGGCTAATCCATTGAAATTCTGAGTTGAGAATTTCTTCTACAATGATATCGGGCATTTGTGTTACCCATTTTACCCAATTCTCAGGGGCTAAACTTATTAATTTTTTAGTACTGACATCTGCGGATTTTGCCATCTGGATATAGCCAACCGTAGGGAAGGAAAGATAAACGCTGGAAGCAGGCGTGGATTACTGCCATTGGTTGCATTAAGCTATTTAACCATATTTTTTTAGAGAAATACGAATTATTTTTCTGGTAAAGCTGTAACTATAATACCTACAATAACTCATAGTAACTCTTCTAATTATTCGGGAACACGATAAAGTTTAATATCTTGAGAAATGAGTTTATCCTGACGGTGAAATATTCAAAAAGCCAATCTTCACCTGTTGTCACAACACCATAGAGAATTGGTGTTTCCGATCGCGTCCATTGGTCGAGTGCTATTAATTCCACTGCTAGTTGTGTAAATCCTCGACCGAGATCGGATTGTTTCGCTTCAATTACTAGCATCCCTGCATTACTATTTATATAGTAATCAAAACTTCCTTTTATACCGTTTTTTTGTGAAGCTGCATATATTTACCCCCCGGCTACGCCGTCCCCCCTTAGCAAGGCCAGGGAGGTCTTGATTATGTGCATTTTCATACAAAATTGGTATTAGCTGCTCGTTAACATTAATAGGATATTCAATATTTAATTGAGTTTGAGTTTCTGCACAAATTTCTAATAACGTCGGTGCAATTAATACTTCCCGTCTTGCTGTTTCACTTATGGGGTTGACATAAGTAAGATTTTTTTGCAAATAGCTATTTAAAAAATCTCAACTGTTGAGATTATCTTCATATATTGGTAAATTTAATCGTTTGCGTTCGTATCGACAATCAAATTCTGCAAGAATGTCGGCTGGCGCATAAGGCAATTCAAAGTACTCACTAAATGTATAGCTTGTACCAGGTTGCAAAATGCGCGGGCGACTCATAAAACTATTGTTTATGAAACTTGTATGTCTTGCAGTTTTGCTACCAATTCTGCACGCGCTGAAACCTTCAATTTACGAAACATTCTCTTCAAGGCTTGCTTGACAGAATTTTGGGTAATCCAAAGTCTTTCTCCGATTTCTGCATTTGTTAATCCCTGCGCTACCAATTCAGCAATTTCTAATTCACGGGGTGTGAGAGGACTTCCTAAAAGCGAATTGGATATTTTTGGTTTTGCGCGTAGGGTTGCCATTTTTGCTGACAAATGAATGCATAAAGCGCTCAAGTCAGCTAAATCATTGCCATTAAAAGGGGGATTTCCCTTGTCACGGGCTAGGTTGAGGGTTCCGACCAGACGACCATCGCAAACAATTGGCCCTGTCATGACGTGTTCGTGGTCATGGCGGGAGCAAAAATGCTTCCAGTCTCCTGGAGATAATAATAATTGCTCGTGAGCCGGAGCGTGACGCTCAACTACATAGCGTCCCACTGGATTGCTCTCTAAGCATACTGCCGGAATGGGCGGAATATCAATCTCAGCGGTTGGTTGTTCGTCTAGAAGATAAATACCCCAATTTTGCACGCCAAAATGCTCGCTAATTTTGTCGGTCAGAGCTAGCCTTAATTCTTGCTCGTTTTGGACGTTAGCGATCGCATGAAATACGGCGTGAAGAGAATTAACCATAAGTGTACCCAGTTGGGGACTATCCAAGCCTCAACAATTACTTCTATGCTAATACCAAGAATACTAAAACGCTAATTACAGTAGCGACTAGGAGAAGCACATGACAGTTACACAACTCTCTGCTCAGGAACTTTTCCGGGCTGCTTATGAGAATCGCTATACTTGGGACAAAAATTTCCCCGGTTATACCGCAAATATTACCTTTAAGGATGATGATAAAGTCTTCACAGGCAAAGTAATTATCAGCGCAAATCTCAAAGCCGAAGTTTTGGACGTAGAAGACGAGTCAGCAAAGCAAGCAATTCATGGCCAAGCATGGGAAATCGCTATTCACCGCGTCCGTCGCCGCTTTGAAGATACCCACAGCGCCAATACCTTTAGCTATGGTAAGACTGACGAAACTGGTGCAGTTGAACTTTTAGTTGGTGGTAAGGCTGACGGCGACAAATACAAAGTCCGCAATAATGAAGTGTGCCACGTTCACCGTCTGATTCACGGTACTTATGTGACAATTGACACTTTTAGCAGCCACGACACTGGCGAGGGTTACTTGTCTCACACTTATGATTCTGTCTACCACGACCCCAAAACTGGGGAACAAAAGGGCGGTAGAAGCGAATTTACTGATGAGTACGAAAAAGTTGGCGATTATTTCATCTTAAATCGCCGCGAAATTCGTACCGAAACAAATGGGGAAGTATCGGTTCAAGAATTTGTTTTCTCTGATATCAAATTGTTGGAACCTGTTGCTGCTTAAGTTGTATTTGGCATTTTAAAATAATAGCGATCGCTTTTTAGTTTTAAGAAGCGATCGCTATTATTTTTTGGTGTTTTGTTTCACGAAGATTGTATGGCGATTGCTTGGGATATAATCAATGATATAAAAAGTCAACTTTTTAGCAGATGGTAAATAAAATGACACAACTATCTTCTAATCACACACCGCGTCGAGGAAGAATATTTCCAGAACCTCTACTATCGCCTGAAGAGAAAGCACGACGTAAAGCTGAGGATGAGATATTTTATCAGCGTTGTCGAGTAGTATTTGATAGAGTTAAACCAGAATTAATTAAAGAACACTATGACTGGTTCATAGTTATTGAGCCTGATAGTGGAGAATATTTTATAGATCCCAATGAAGATGTTGCTAGACAAAAGGCTCGTGAAAAATATTCTGAGAAAATGCGTCTTATGATGCGAATCAATGAGACTGGAGCCTGCGGTAGAATATGATTTTCGGTGAATTTAACAGTATAGGTTAGTTAATTTTTGAAATTAGTTTGAGAGCTGATTAGTAAAGGAAATTTTTGAGAGTGTAACTAGTATGGCATCTGGTAAATCGAACAACAGTAGTGGCATTGAAGTTGATGGAATTTACTTTGAAACTTTAGTATCAGAGCGTAAATATAATCTTCCAATATTTGGGGAAGAAACACCTATTAAATTTGGAGTAAGAATTACTAATAACTCATCAATTCCTTATCGATTTGAACTACCTCATTTTGTACCAGAAATATTAAATCCACATGGAAACCCTATGGAAATGAGTTTTGCTAGGAATGCAACCAGATTTGTAGAAGAGTCAGATATTCCTTTAATTATATCTGGGCAAATTTTAGAATATTGAATAAATGCCAAATTCAAATGGTATAGCAAAAATTGTATTGAGCTTTTCGGTTATGGATTTTATGGAGGGATTTGGAGTTTTTACAACTTTAAGCCAACTAAATATCAGATCCGGATGAAATATGTCAAAGATTTACCCACGCTAAAACTTCCTTTCTCTAGAGGCTCCACAGAATACGGCGATTTTTGGACTGGTCAAATTGCCACCAATTTTGTCAATTTCCGCCTGAGATAATTCTACAAAGTAATATTTATATATACAGTGCTATTAGCTACCAGTTGAGCAGTAGTATCGCTCACCTAATTTCCAAACTTGGAGTGCAACTATCAAAAATAAAATCCCTGCTATTGGAGAGACGTAACAAAACCACAAAGGTACTAGAAATGTATCTTGTTTTTCCAGAACTGCAAGCAGAGGAAAATAACTTACGCAAGCAAGGGGTATGAAGTAAGTGAAAAATCTTTGAAACCACTTGCTATAAATCGAAAAAGGATATTGAGCAGTTTCTACCCCTCCATAAGTAAGGATATTCATAATTTCCAAAGATTCAATCGTCCAGAATGTGATAGTTGCTTGCACAATAACGATACCTAAAAATAGTGCGATCGCACCAATAAGTGAAGTCCCTAAAAGCCACAATATTTTAATAGTAAAAGATATATGAAGAGTTGAAAGCGACCACCACATAACGGCGATTCCTTGAGAAAGCCTTCCCAGTCTTTTCAAGGTAAATTCTGTGCCTAGAAGTTGAAGGATTGTAGCGCGTGGACGAAGCAGTAAGCGGTCAAATTCACCATTCTTAATTATTCTGCCAAATGAATCAAACCCTCGTCCTAAAGCATCAGCACAAGCAAAAGAAATATTAACCATTCCATAAAATAGGGCAACTTCACTCAAAGTCCACGTACCAATACTATTAAAACGAGTAAAAAGCGCCCATATTCCAAAAAATTCCACCACAGTTCCTAAAAACTGCCCTAAAACTTGAAGTAAAAAGGAAATTTTATACTGCATTTGTGATTTTAAAGATATAGAGATATATCGAAAGTAGAGAAAAAAATCATTGAAAAACATACTGATTTTTGGTGGGAAATATAATTTGATATCGCGCAGAGACGCAGAGACGCAGAGAAGAGAACGCAAAGAAATATTTTTGCCAGAGGTTTATATAATTAGAACTAGCATAGTGAAATTCTTTCAAATTTAATTTAGAATGTTTGAATTCAAAATAAAAAATTATTTTATCCTCCTTGAATTACAAGTTTTTTCACGCCACGACTGACAAGGAAACGCCCAACAATAACGATGGCAAATATCCAAAAGCTTTGATGCAACAATACATTAAATAACTGATTTGGTGGAAGATTACCAGTAAAAAGTCGGAAAGGTCGATCCATAAGTCCTGAGAAAGGAAGTGCATTTAATAAAGGCTTAATCCACTCAGGAAAAAGTGGCAAAGGAACAATCATACCAGAAAAGAAAATAATTAAAGTAGGGAGAATACTATTAAGACCTTCACCAGAAAGTGTCCACATCATTGATATAGTCAAAAGCATTGTCAATGCGGAGGAAAGTAAAATTGCACTAATAAATGAAAGAACAAAGGCAACAAAAGCAGCAAATGAGGGTGGAAAAGAAAGCGATCGCTCTGAAAACCCTATCAGTGGAAAAATAAACATTGTGATAGAAAGAAGAGGAATAGCACGCAGAATAACGGGTGCTGTGCGAAGCGCCAAAGCACGAGTAAACCAAAAATTATAAAGGTCTGTGGGTCGTAGAAGATCGTAGCCGACTGCACCAGATTGGATCGAATATTGAATCTCGCGATCGCCTGACCAAGGTGCAACCGCCATCAAAAATGCTTGTCCCAGCCATACATATCCCACAGCTTCCTGAAGAGTCATCGGTTGAGCAGTGGTTGTATGAGTGAAAAATGCCTCTAGAACCATAACTTTTACGAACCCCCAAAAAAACTGAGTTGCAACCCCAGCAAAAGCAGCTGTACGATATTGCAACAGCAGCGCAAATCTAGCAATAAACAGCGACCAATAGGCTTTCATACTAATAGTAAATAAGAGAATAATTCAGTATTAAAATCATCTTAATCCTTAATTAAAAAACTACTAAATAATGACTAATGACAAATGACTAATGACTAATTAATATAAACTTCCTCCTGATTTGGCATAAAGTTCTGCAACTATTTCCTCAATCGGTGGATTTTCTACGAAAAGATCCGCGACTTCATTTTTTGAGGTAACTTGACTAATTAGAGATGCAGCAGAAAGCTTTGTGGGGTCGAAAGCGAGAGTTACAGTGCGACCTTCTTTAGAGATGATATTAACTCCTTCTTCTTCAAAAAAGAAATCATCATTTATTAGGTCTATTCTTAAATAGCGACGCGATGAAACTTGAGAACGTAATGCTGTTAAAGTTCCATCACAGAGAATTTCACCACCACCAATAATAATGATGCGATCGCACAATGCCTCGATATCATCCATATCATGAGTAGTCAGGATAGTAGTTACTTGATGAGTTTTATTCAACGTTTTGATAAATTTTCTCACCGCAAGCTTGGAAACCGCATCAAGGCCGATAGTTGGTTCATCGAGAAACAGAATTTCTGGTCTGTGCAACATTGCGGCTGCAAAATCACATCGCATCCTTTGACCGAGGCTTAACTGTCTCACAGGGGTATGGACAAAACTCTCAAGACCAAGCAAATCAATCATTTCTTGGCGTGTCTTGCGATATTCTGAATCGGGAACGCGATAAATATCCCGCAGCAAATCGAAAGACTCGATCGCTGGTAAATCCCACCAAAGTTGCGATCGCTGTCCAAACACCACTCCAATACGACTAACATGGCGGATTCTATCTTTCCAAGGAGTTCGTCCGCTAATGATACATTTGCCGCTGGTTGGTACTAAAATCCCACTTAAAATTTTAATAGTAGTCGATTTTCCCGCCCCATTTGGGCCGATATATCCTACAAGTTCTCCTTGCTCAAGCGAGAATGAAACTCCTTTCAAAGCACGAACAACTCTTGTTTTTCTTTGCACAAGTCCTCGGATTGAACCCAAAAATCCAGAGGAACGTTCAGACACAAAAAAAGACTTTTTCAGGTCTTCGACAAGAATTTGAGGCATATATTACTAGTCTTTTATTCTTAGTAAGACGCTCTATATTACAATTTTGGTGTTCTCACTTATGGGGAAACTAAATCAGATCGAAATATGACTAAGCTAATTGAGTACGAAGAAGCGAACGACGAAGTGCGTGCAGTATATGACGATATTCGCACCACACGTCAAAATGAGTATATCAATAATTTTTGGAAAGCCATAGCTAACCATCCTCCCACTTTGCAACGAACATGGCAAGCGGTGAAGGAAGTTATGACCACCCCTGGCGAAATTGACCCACTAATGCGCGAACTGATTTATATTGCTGTGAGTGCGACAAATGGCTGCGAGTATTGCATTGCCTCACATACAGCAGCGGCACGTGCCAAGGGAATGGATGATACCATGTTCGGGGAACTAATGGCGATCGCCGCCACTGCCAACATGACTAATCGCCTCGCCAATGGCTATCAAATTCCCATAGATGAGCGATTTAAAACATAGAAATTGCTACTCAAAAAGTAAGAAGTAAAAAATAATTTTCATAAATATAAAAGGCAGATAAATATTTTTGCCTTTTGATTTTTTACTTTTTCCAATTTTTTTATGCTTGTTATCAGCTATTTATAGAATTATTAACTATGCCAAAGGTTCAAGTTAACGGAATTGATTTGTTCTACGACATTAAGGGAACAGGTGAGCCTTTGCTATTAATAGCTGGCTTTCTTTGCGATCGCGCTTATTGGTCGCTGACTATGCCATCTCTGATTCCAGAATATCAAGTCATTCGCATAGATAACCGAGGTATGGGGCAAAGTTCTGCTCCCCAAAGCCAATATAGTATTAAACAGATGGCCGATGATGTTGCAGCATTGTTGGATTGTATCGGCATTGACAAGGTACATTTAGCAGGTCATTCAATGGGCGGTCAAATTGCCCAAGAACTAGCTTTAGCATACCCTAAAAAAATCCAAAGTCTGATGCTACTTTCATCTTTGGCAAAAGGTGATGAATTATTCAACAGCATCATCGAAACTTGGGGTGACCTTCTGAATCATGTAGACTTAAAACTATATGAAAAAATCGTGCTGCCTTGGATATTTACAGATGCATTTTATTCGATCCCTGGAATGATTGAAGGTTTAATTGAATTTGCCATCAAATATCCCTTTCCCCCTGCAACTCATTCACTTTATCATCACAGCCGAGCCATGCTTGACTTTGATACAACAGACCGCCTTCAACAAATTCAATGTCCTACCTTAGTTTTGGTTGGGAAACAAGACATTCTTACTCCGCTCAAATTTTCCCAACAACTTGCTCAAGGTATTCCTAATGCTGAACTTGTAGTAATCGACCGTAGCGGTCATGGCTTCTTGATTGAGTCTTCAGATGCTGTAGTTTCAGCAATGCTTAATTTTTTACGAAAGTTAAAGCCTGCCTCTACTAATTTTGGTTTTAGTAATTAGTACAAACGCGATTAATCGCATCTGTACATCGTCATTAGTCATTGGTCATTCGTAATAACATCGAAAATTATTGAATTGAAAATTTGCAAATCCTGTGATTGAACCGTGAGGCAAATCAAAAATCTAAAATCTAAAATTGTCTCTTATTCGATCAATCCTTGAGATCGATCTAAAATCTAAAATCTAAAATTACCTAATCCTATGCAACTTCTTACTGTTGGCGACCCAATTCCCTGGTTTATTCTTCCCTCGACCTCAAACCCAAGTTTTCACTTTAACTCGGTTGGTGGATACCGTAGCGTTTTGTTTTTTTTCGGAAGTTCTAAAAACAATTATAGTCGCCAGATTATTGATGAATTCTCTAAAAGCCAGCAACAGTTGGCTGCTTACCAAGTACCTTTCTTTGGTGTCAGCATAGACCCAAATGACACTTTTTTGGCAGAGTTAATCGAAAATAAAACTTATTTAAAATTTCTTTGGGATTTTGAAGGGAAAGTCAGTTTTCAATACGGAGTTTGTCAACCAATAAGTCAAGGAAGCAATGAATTACAATACAGACAAACAATTTTTGTTTTAGACGAAAATTTACGAATTATCAAAGTTTTGCCAATTTCAGGTACTGCTAATCCTTGCGACGAAGTGTTTGAATTTATCAAAAGCTTACCTGCGATCCTCAAAATATTCCCGCAGCCATACAAGCACCTGTTTTATTTATACCGAATGTTTTAGATCGAAGTTTTTGCCAGCATTTAATTGATTTGTACGAAGCAGATGGCGGTCAAGAGTCTGGCTTTATGCGACAAATTGACGGCAAAACAGTTGGAGTTTATGACTATGATTTTAAAAAACGTCGAGACTATTTAATTTCTGAACCTCAATTGTTAAAGCAAATCAATAATCTGATTATGCGACGGGTTAAACCAGAAATTGAGAAGGTTTTTCAATTTACCATCACTCGCTTTGAACGTTATCTGATATCCTGTTACGAGGCAACCGATAAAGGCTTTTTTAATCGTCATCGCGATAATACTACAAAAGGCACTATTCACCGACGGTTTGCTATGTCATTAAATCTAAATACTGGTGCTTATGAAGGCGGTGATTTGCTGTTTCCAGAATATGGACTCCAGCTTTATACTCCAAATGTTGGAGAAGCAGTGATTTTTTCTTGTTCGTTACTGCATGAGGCTACCCCTGTCATCAGCGGACGGCGCTTTGTTTTGCTGTCGTTCTTTTACAACGAAGAAGATGCTAAGTTACGTCAAGAAAATAGTAAGTATCTTGTACTTAATAATAGCGAGGCTGATAATCAGTAAAAAAGCAGTTTTTTATACTAGGCAGGACTTACGCAAAAATAACCAAAAAGCTTAATTTATCGAAGAGACAATGAATAGAACAGAATTGCTTTTTACGTTAATCCTAATTTGTCTATACGTGGTTTAACAGTGTCTCAGATTAAGGATATATACACTGGTAAAATCACCAATTGGAGCCAAGTAGGCGGCCCAAATCTGGAAATTACTCCTTTGAGCCGCGACCCGAAAAGTGGGGGTACTCCTGAATACATTCAAGAAACAATTATTGGCAATGAATCATTTACTAAAACTCTCAAGCCTTATGTGGAAGACACTACAACTGCTATACAAACAGTTGCTAAAACTCCTGGCGGAATTAGTTACGCTACGGCTTCAGAAGTTTGTAACCAATCAATTAAGCCTCTTGCCATTGCAAGGGAGCCTAATCAAGATTTTGTATCTCCTTGTATAGGAAAGCAAGTAAATAAAATTGATTTTTCTAAGGACGTTTACCCGTTAGTTAGACGGCTGTTTGTCGTAATTAAGCGAGATGGTACCTTGGACGAACAGGCAGGAGTAGCTTATGTTAACTTATTGTTGAGCGACCAAGGTCAACAATTACTAAATCAAGCAGGTTTAGTACCCATTCGCGATTTGTAAAATGCGAAATAGGACGAGCAAGACACCCATCCTACAAAAAGATAATCTCATCAAAATATTAGCTGTAAATGCGATCGCTATTAGAAAAACTTTGCTCGTTAGTTGAGTTTCTAGAAGATTGCCATTGAGTATAAATAAACGTTACTACCCCTAAAGTCAGTCCAATTGCTAAGATGACTCCCAAAATTCGCAAGAAATTAGGAGTATTTCCCGTAGCTGACTGGTCATTTAGCCTTGGTTGGTAAATAGTGTCATCAGTTGGCACATTTGGCCTGTTTTGAGGAGATATAGGTCGCGGTTGATACAAAGTCCTATCTACTGACGGTTCTGGTCTGGCAGTATTAGATGCAGGCCGCGGTTGATACAATGTTTTATCTGTTGGTGGTGTACTGGGATTAGAAAGAGGCCGTGGTTGATATAGCGTTTTATCTGGCGGTACTTGTACTCCGCCTTGATTGGGTGTAGGTCGGGGTTGAAATAAGGTTTTATCTGGAGGTACTTGTACTCCGCCTTGGTTGGATGTAGGTCGTGGTTGAAATAAGGTCGCATCCGGTTTGCTGGGATTGGGGTTATTCACAGGACTTTGTTGAGGGTTGTTACTCTGCGGTTGGTTTTGCTCAACTGGGTTAAAGGGTCTAGGAACAGTCTCGCGATTTGAACCTTGATTTTGCCTACTAGGAAGCGGAGGAATAGTTTGCCCAGGTTGGCTTTGCTCAATCGGGTTAAATCTGGGAAGAGTTTCGTGATTTGAGCCTTGATTATAGGCGTCTGGAGGGCGAATGATTGTATCTTCGTCCGATTGTCTGGGAAGAGTTTCGTAATTTGAACCTTGATTATAGGCAGCTGGAGGACGAATAATTGTGTCTTCGTCCGATTGTCTCGGAAGAGTCTCGTAATTTGAGCCTTGACTATAGCCAGCTGGAGGGCGAAGAATGGTGTCGTCGTTCGATACAGTTTCGCGATCTGAGCCTTGGTTGTAAAGAGGTCGTGGCGGCTGGACATTAGCCTGGCCTGGCATATTACTAGGGATGGCAAATTTGGCAGCAGCTTGCAAAGCGCGATCGAGTTCTTCTACACTGGCAAATCGGTTAGCTGGGTTTTTGTGGAGGCATTTCATCACCACCGCTTCCAATTGTTCGGGCAAATTTTCACAACCTGGTTGCTCGCGCAGCGGTTTTGGTAGCTCATAAGCATGAGCTAATACCCAGGAAGCTTCGCTGATCTGATTGCCCTTAATACTAATCCCAAATGGATCTGCTGCACTCAGCATTTCATAAAGGATAATCCCTAAGCTGTAAATATCACCCCTAGCATCCAAATTTTTATCGCTTTGGATTTGTTCTGGAGGTGCGTAACGAAATGTACCAATGAATGTACTGGTGATATTTGTAATATTAGTGTTTTCCGAAGATTCATTACGGATTTTGGCAACACCGAAATCCAAAATCTTTACCCACTCTCCCAAATCTGTAGGTACCAAAAATATATTATCTGGTTTCAGGTCGCGATGAATTACTTGAATATGCTCTGCGGTTTTTCCTCCGTCCCGTTGCAGAGTCACTCCTTTATGGGCAAGCTGTAGACCTTTGCAAACTTGCACCATAATTTTTACACTGCGTTCCACAGATAGCCGCTTTTCGCGCAGCAATAATTGTCTGAGGGTTTGCCCGCGTAAATATTCCATCACGTAAAACGGAAAGCCTTCTGGAGTGACTCCACAATCGCTAATTTTCACGATGTGGTCGCTTTGCAGGGCAGCACAGACAGCTACTTCACGCTCAAAACGCTTTCTCATTTCTTGTGAAGCCACCAGCGTATCTTTGAGCAACTTCAATGCTACCTGCTGACCTACACGGGTGTCCATTGCCAGGAAGACTTCTCCCATGCCACCTCCGCCTAACCGTCGGTCTAAACGATACCGCTGGTTATCACCTACGAAGCGACCATTCCAAGAATTTGAAGAAGGTGGGGATTTCATCAGGGGGAACCCATCCTAAGTTATTTTAAGGTGTTAAGTTTAGTTAGAGATAGGACTATAGCAATCCATTTTGATTTTTGAATTCCTACAACTTAGGTAGGGAGTAAAGAATCAGGAATCAGGTTGTGCGAGTAGTACGGAGTTTTTTCAAAAATCAAATAGGAATCCTAAATCCTATAGTATTACGTAATAATTCAGAGGTTGGGAACAAAGTATCTTGACTAGGCTCCTCATTTCTTACAGTATTACAAATTTTTTGCTTATTTGATGTTTATTATGTAAAGTCTTAGTAATTTATATTACTTATATTTATCTAGTTACACTCAGCTTAGCATATTGGGAAGTTAAAATAATGAGAATAATTTGATAAAATGCTTAAAATTAGGACTTGCGATCGCTAAAATTGGTTCCTGATAAATACTGAGCTACTGACTAAAAATAGGGGATTAGGATCGGGAATTAGCGATTACGAATTGGAGTATATTCTAGTACCCAGTTCCCATCCATGCTTCAATCTTTATATTTAAAGTTTTGCAAAATATTCTCTGTGAATGTGTCCTGGCGTACATGATTAAAATGTGCTATTGCCATGAGGAACGAGGATGAGTAACGTACTCTCTATAGCCGCAGTGACAGCAGTACTAAAAGTTTTGCTGGAAAACGGTTTAGTCAGCGATCCGATCGCTGCTAGTGTTGGTGATGTAATTGTAACTGCCCTACCGCCCGATCGAATTTCAGTTGAAGCTGACGAGCGAGCTCAACTCAACCTCTTTCTCTATCAAGTCACCCAGAATCGCAATGTTGATTGGGTATCTCAGGAATTTCGTAGCAGGCACTCCCGCCTGAATGGAAATTTGCCCTCTAGCACTCCACCGCTTGCTCTCGATTTGCATTATTTATTAACAGCCTACGGAGCCAAAGATTTTCAGACAGAGCTTTTACTAGGCTACGCAATGCATTTATTACATAAAACGCCGTGTATTACAACGGAGATTATTGAAAATACTCTGATAAATGCGTCTACAACTAATACTTCCACTGCTTTTTCCCAAGCTGTGGCTGGGGTGTCTGTATCTGATTTAGCACAAGCAATTGGGCAAATCAAACTGACTCCAGAGTTTTTTAATATGGAAGAAACTTCTAAGTTATGGTCTGCTTTACAAACCCATTATCGACCTTCGGCTACCTATTTAGCATCAATGGTATTGATTGAGAGTAGCAAATCTGAGAATCTTGAAGGCTTCTACATGATGCCTTTGTCTCAACCGAATATTGAGCAAGTAATACCTCTGGAAAAAACCGAACATCAGCAAATGATTGTTGCTGGCACAACATTAATGATTCGTGGAAAGCGGTTACGCGGTGATATCACCAGAATCCGATTGGGTAATACGGAGACATTACTAGTACCTCAAGATATTAAAGAAACGCAAATCAGCTTGTTAGTGCCAGCAGATTTGTATCCAAGCGTGCAAAGTATCCAAGTGGTACATTTGCCAATGGGCAACATAGGACAAACGGATGGGATAGTTGAATCAAATGTTGCAGCTTTTGTCCTCCATCCAACAATTACGGCATTTGTTGGTGGAGTGGAAAAGCTTGGTGAAAATTTACGCTCGGCAGAAATTACTGTTAAATTCCATCCCAAAGTTGGCAAAGCACAGCGTATAGTTTTGTTGCTCAGTGATGTGTCAGCCCAAAGTTTGGTAGCTTACTCTTTCTTAGTTGCATCGCGTACCGAAGATACTGATGCAATTACTATTCCTGTTAAAAATGTGAAGCCAGGAACTTATATTGTGCGGGTGCGGGTTGATGGTGCCGAAAGTCCATTGCACAAGAATCAGTCTGGAGAATATGATTCGCCACAGGTGACAATTTCATGAACGCTACAACTATCGATTGGGATCGGGCAAACTACCGCTACCTATCAGCAGCCCTAGCCATAGTCCGGGGGATTTTAGAAGATCGCACTACCAGTTCGCAAAATCAATCTGAGGCGAAAAACCACGAAAATTTACAGCAAGCACTCCAAGAAGCTGCTGCTGCTATGCCTGCACCATCGGCATTGGATAGAGTCTGCAAAATGTTTAGGCTTTCATCCTTTGAACGTGATTTGCTGTTGTTGTGTGCAGGTATGGAATTGAATGGAGATTTTGGCAAATTATGTGCTAAAGTACACGGCGATCCACAGCGAGCTTACCCAAGCTTAAGTTTAGCTTTAGCAACTTTACCTCACGTCCACTGGGATGCGATCGCCCCAAATGCTCCCTTACGTCACTGGCGATTAATTCAAATTGGTGATGCCCACGCCCTAACCCTCAGTCCCCTGAGAATTGACGAGCGAATTTTGCATTATCTCACAGGCATCCAATACCTTGACGAACGCCTAGCTGGCATCATTGAACCATTACAAGAAGTCGGCGATTTAGTACCATCGCACCAAGAGCTAGCAGAGCGAGTTGCAGCGGTGTGGTCGCAAGCTCATAAGATAAACAGCTTGCCAATAGTGCAGTTATGTGGTAGCGAAACTAGTAGTAAACGGGCGATCGCCGCTAAAATTTGTCAACTCCAAGGTTTGAGTTTGTGGGTAATGCCTGCACAAGTTATTCCCCAAGCACCGAGCGAATTGGATAATCTGATTCGGTTGTGGACTCGCGAGACAATTTTGAGTCGGTGTGCTTTACTTCTAGATTGCAACGAACTCGATAGCAATGATACAGCGCGGCTTCAGGCGATCGCTCATTTCATCGAACGCATCAACGGCTTTTTAATCATCACCAGCCGCGAACGAATGCGCCTATCACAACGCTTGCTAGTTAGTTTTGACGTACATCAACCAACTCTTAAAGAACAAGGTGTAGTTTGGCAAGATGCATTAGCGGGGATTGCACCGCAGATGAACGGGCAAGTGAAAACCTTGGTAGATCAGTTTAATTTGAGTGCTGCAACTATCCGCGCTGCTTGTGCAGAAGCCGCAGGACAACTAGTACAAAAACCAGAAAACGATATTGGTGAGATTTTATGGGATGCTTGTCGCGTCCAAGCACGTCCGCGTTTGGATGAACTCGCCCAACGAATTGAGCCGTCTGGTGACTGGGACGACTTGATATTACCAGAACCACAAAAACAAATTCTCCGTGAAATTGCTGCCCACGTGCGGCAGCGGAGTACTGTATATAACAATTGGGGTTTTGCTGGCAAAGGTGGGCGGGGATTGGGAATTAGCGCCTTATTTGCCGGTAGTAGCGGCACAGGTAAAACCTTGGGGGCAGAAGTGCTGGCACATAGATTGCGCTTGGATTTGTATCGTATTGACTTGTCATCGGTAGTTAGTAAGTATATTGGCGAAACAGAAAAGAACCTGCGGCGGGTGTTTGATACCGCCGAACAAGGTGGAGTAATTTTGTTGTTTGATGAAGCAGACGCCTTATTTGGCAAACGTTCTGAAGTTAAAGATGCACGCGATCGCTATGCCAACATCGAAGTCAGCTACTTATTGCAACGTATGGAAAGCTACCCAGGTTTAGCAGTTCTCACTACTAACCTCAAGAGTGCAATTGATACAGCCTTCCTACGGCGGATTCGTTTCGTGGTGCAATTCCCCTTCCCCGACACAGCACAACGAGCCGAGATTTGGCGACGCGTCTTTCCACCCAACACACCAACCGCAGACTTAGATGCCCTGCAACTGGCACGGTTAAATGTGGCTGGCGGTAATATCCGTAACATAGCCTTAAATGCAGCTTTTCTTGCTGCCGATGCCGCTGAACCCGTGCAGATGAAACACGTATTGCGGGCTGCTCAGACAGAATATACCAAATTAGAGAAGCCTTTGACTGACGCCGAAATCGGCGGCTGGACGTGATTTGATAGCGTAGCTTGAAAATAGGGACTGGGGACGGGGAAAGGAATATTATTAATCTTGTCGTTTTTCTTAAACAACTAAAAATTCATGTAATTGCTCTATTGAAATAGGAGATTGATAAATATTGGTTTCAGACTCATAAACAATTTCAAAGGATTCAATTGCTTCTTTCAGTTTATTAATTGCATCTTCTTGAGTATTTCCTTGTCCGACGATACCATTTTCTAAACATAAAGTAACCCAATAGCCAGAGCTTTGTTTGGGTACAACTGTATAAAAGTTCATTTTTGTTACTTGTTGATGTTATGTAATTAAGTAAGTATTGCTCACTCTACTTTATTTTATAGACTGGCAAAAAAGAGGCGATCGCTTCATTAAGTTGATTGCTACTTCTTGGTTTATCCCTTGTCATACTTTGCACAAGCTTTTTTGATGAAACCCTCTAAGACGAGATTAAAAATTGTTCCTAGATAACTCCCGCGTTCTAGTAAAAAGCGAAATAATGAGAGAATACGTCCTTTTTCTGGCACTCAGCTACTCTCACTCTTAATTCACTTGTATAAAAGCTAATGAAAGCAGACATGAAACGGAGATAAAACAGTGCAAATCACTAAACGGAATGTCGAGTTAAGAGTCGATGACAGTTTGATGCGCGTCTATGTAGCATCTCCTAAACCACCAGGACTTTACCCAGGTATTGTATTTTACAGTGATATTTATCAGTTAGGCGAGCCGATAATTCGTTTAGCTAACTACTTGGCAGGATATGGCTATGTAGTAGCAGCACCTGAAATTTTTCATCGCCTTGAGCCAATTGGGCAAGTTATTGAACCAAACGATCTCGGTCGGATGCGTGGTAATGATAACGCTCGTCGAACAGCGATCGCACATTATGATAATGATTGCCGTGCTGTAATTGAATTTCTCAAGACAGAAAGCGCAGTTTCTCCAGGCAAGATAGGCACTTTGGGCTTTTGCATCGGAGGACACTTAGCTTTTCGTGCAGCATTTAACAGCGAAATTAAGGCTTGTGTCTGTTGCTATCCTACTGGTATTCCCAGTGGCAAACTAGGGCAAGGCGTAGCCGATACAATCCATCAAGTTAGTGAAATCAAAGCCGAGATGCTAATGGTATTCGGTACACTCGATCCTCACATTCCAGGCTGCGATCGACAAACCATAATTAAAGCTCTAGAGAATGCTAAGATATCGCATCAAGTTCTCTTGTATGAAGCAGAACATACCTTCATGCGCGACGACGGTTATCGCTACGATTCTGCCGCCACTACCTCTGCTTGGGCTGAAATAGTACCTTTTTTAGAAGCTGTATTTGCAAACTGAAGAAATTTTTCTTAAGGTCATGGTGTTAGGCTTACAGGTTTCATGAATAATTTAGGGCGATCGCAGTTTAACTTATACTCTATTGAACCATTTAATTAATGCTTTGCCATTCACGAGCATCTACAAATAATGACAGATGTTTAACATTAGTAGTAGCAATAATAACTTGATGCCCTTTTAATTCTTCAATTTTGGCTTGTGCTGCTAAAATGACATCACCATCAAGAGATTTAGCATCGGCAGTTGGTTTTCCTGTTTTTCTCACTTCAGCCCAAAAACTCGCTGCTAAAAGCATTACATAAGTAGTAATGGGTAAATAAGTGATTGCTATTTTGAGTTGATCTAACCGTTTAATACCCGATGTTTTTCCTGCTCTTAGTAATTCTCGCCTCACTTCGTAATCAGCAATTTCAGGTAAAATTATTTGATATTCTTTTAACGGTAGTTCATCTAACCACTCTTTACACTGCTGACAAACAAGATTAGAGTTTTTCGGATTTGTTACCATTCCTAAAACATTTGTATCAAGGAAAAGCAGTTTACCCATAAAAACTGATACACCATTTAAAATGGATTGCCATCAATTGCTTGAGACAGATATTCCCAAGTTTCTGTTTGCTCTTTTTCATCTCCTTCTTCTAACCATTGTTTTGTTAGTTGTTTGAGTGATTGATATTGTTGATTTAAAATTTCTTGTTCTTGTTTATTTAACTCTTTTGGTGAATTGCTTACTAATTCCGGTTTAATAGTTACACTTTCCCGAAAAACCCGCATAATTGCCAGCAAGTTTGGCCAGTATTCTTTCGGCGTTTCTTGGATTTCTCTTAAAATTTCTATCAAACAAGTTTCTTTCTGATTATTACTGGCTTCAGCTTCCTTAATTAAATTGGGTTGAGACATCAGAACATCATTCCTCATTAAATTAATTCCAGTAGAGATAAGCTAAAAAAGCTCACTTTAATTCAATTCTAGCAACACAGCTTGTTCTAAAAGCTTAATTAACTACTTGGGTTTCAGGGAAGGTATATTTTTAGGTATAAACCTTTCTTAATTCGTATATTTTTGTATCTTTTCTTTTTCTTAAAGATATAACAATTCATGTAATTGCTCTATTGAAACAGGAGATTTATAAATATTAGTTTCAGACTGATAAACAATTTCAAAAGATTCAATAGCTTCTTTCAGCTTATTAATAGCATCTTATTGAGTATTCCCCTGACCGACAATACCATTTTCTAAACATAAAGCAACCCAATAGCCAGAACTTTGTCTGAGTACAACTGTATAAAAGTTCATTTTTGTTACTTGTTGATGTTTTATAATTAGGAGAGCATTGCTTACTTTATTCTATTTTATAGGCTGAAAAAAAGAGGCGATCGCTTCATTAAGTTGATTGCTACTTCTTGAGTTATCCATTGTTCCCTTACATTCATTTCCACAAATATTACATAGCATTTGATATATTACAATAAATTTATTGTTATTTTAGAGAAATTAATTAGGGATTTTCATATTATTATGAACTACAACTGAAGCAAATTCTATCCCCCGCTCAGTTTCCCAATAATGTAAATGATATTCATCATCTATATCTCTTCTCCAAGCTTTAGCTCCATCTTTTTTACGTTTTTTCTGAGGATTATTTGCACCTTTACCTGTTCTCAAAGAATGAGTACCACCCATATTTTGTTTTAAAATTATTTCAGCACAAGTCCGAAGTAACATCTTGATTTTTATAGGTTCATCTAGAAAACCTAAATCTTTTAAGCTTTTTAAAAAACAACTTCCAAATAACCAATAAGTTAGTTCATGGATAGGTTTTGGCTTTTGTAATTGCTTATTTGTTTGTGCAACAAAAATACTAATAGCTCTCATATAAACTTCTTCACACTGATTAGCGTTAATCCAAATATCTGAGGCGTCAAAATAATCATGCAAACTGTTAGGATTGACAAAAGATTCTAAACAAATGCTAACATCATAAGGAATGTTGATATAGCATAAATTATTACAAAATTCACAATCTACTATTTCACATTCTATTAAAATCTGTGTATTTTCTGCTTGAAGACGGCGGGTAACTATAATTTGATGTTTATTAGATAAATTTTCAATTTTACATAACAAGAAGATTAAAACAGCTAATTCATAATAAATTTGTACAAAAATCTCATTTCTTCCATCAAGATAAAAGGCAGGCTGACACTGTATATTGTCGATTAATATTGCATTAATGTTAAGTCTGTCTTCAATAGAAGGAAGTTTTAAAAACTTTTCAATTAAAATTAATATATCATGAGGATGTATTACATCTTGTAAATTTAAATTTATAATTAATTTTTCTAACTCATTTATTTCTGGATATCCATTAGTGACAGCTAATATTTCAGGAGCTTTTGCAGATAAATAAAATGTAGCTAAATTAGCTTCCTTTATTTTTTCTATTTCCTCACCCCATGAAACTAGGCTATGAATATAGTTTTCAAACTCATCAATTCCCGAATTAGCTTGAGGATAAACAAGAAAATACGGGTCTACGTATAATTGATACATATTTTACATTTTTATAGACAGTTTTTTATTGTTTAGTTGACTCTTTTTTTCTTTTTTCCATAGCAGCTTTTATAATAGCTCTTGCATTTTCTTCATTTTCATCAAAGAAACCTTTTGGCCAGTCTTCAAGTACACCAAATTTATTAACTTTTACAGATCTATACTTAGACTCACCGCTCTGCTTTTCTACAAAATACATAAGTACATTTTTAGATATTTCTTCGCCTTCTGAAGCAGCAGCCTGATAGCGAAGTCTATTTATTAAATATTCACTATGCGTTTCTACAATACATTGCTTTTTTAGCATTGTCATTGATATAAAAAAGTCTGCTAAACGTGTTTGAACACGAGGATGCAAATGTAATTCTGGTTGCTCAAAAATCAACGTAGAACCTTTTTCTGCTAACAAAGATTGTACTAAAATTGGTAAAACTTGACTAACACCTACTCCAACATGAGTAAGGTCATGCAATAATAAAGAACCTGTAGTAGCAACTTTGAGTTCATGACCTAGCTTACCTTTATCGAATGTCTGGACATCACTAGCTACTCCCATGTAATTTAACCAATCTAGTACTGCTATTGGTAAAAAATCAACCTTAGTGATAGTTTCACTGCTACCAAATTTTAGGTTACTACTAGGTATATACTCTACCTTTGTATTTCGATTAACATCCAAGACAGCAGCTGTATGTTCACCTCTAAAACCTATATCTTTAGAGTCAGTTGTACCAGCAAGAGAGTAAACTGGTTTTGGCTCATCTCGTAATGGGCCTAAATATTTTACAAAACGAGTAAAAAATCCCTGAATATAATCAACTGCAAGTTCTGAAATGTCTGGAAGAGGAAGGTATGAAACTCTATTTTCTACAGGCCGATTAGCTCTGACAGCATTGAGAATCTCATCATATTTTTCAGCTAGCTTTTGAGCTAATATTCTTTTTTTAGTAGTAGGTAATTTATAGCAGTTTGATAAGTTTTGAATAGTAAAGTCATTTTCTAGATTTAAAATATTATTAATAAAGGCTTTGCTACTAGAAGTTTCTAACTTATAAATATATTCGGACGCTTCTTTAAGTGTATTTAAAATGATAAGTTTAACCTTTTCATTTAATAAACTATTTATCTCATCTATGCTGATGCCTCTTATTCTATAAAATAATATCTCTTGGTCTTCTTGAATAGTTAGAAAATCAACTAGCTGTCTTGATTGTTCTTCAACAGAATCGAAAATAATAGAAAATTTTCCAGGTAAGAAGTGATTAAGTAATGCCCCAACTGGTTGCTGGATTGCTTGAAAACGATAATAACGGCGATATCTTGCTTTAGTCAAAAAATTTAGTTTATTAACTTCATATTCTAAAGATGCAACCTCTATTTTGTGAAGACTTTTTTGTGATAATTCATATTCTTGTAGACGTTGTTTTATACTTTTTTTACTTCTGCGAATATAAACTTCTTCTTCTTTAGGTGAGCCTACCAATTTAAAATTTACTTTAAGTTTAGACTCTTCCAAGCGAGGTTGCAGTTGTATTATTTCTCTCTCTTTTTGAGAGCCAGTTGCTGAAAAGCTAAAAGAGCAATCTATAGATGTTAAAGCTTCAACTCTACGAGTAATATCATAACGTATAGATGTTGTCATAGAACTCTCACGCTCATCTACACTTGGAGTTAGCTCAAACCCTATGAAAATATTTTTGGATTCATCATTGTTTGAGACAATATCATTAAATGCTCCAATTCTTAAAATATGCCCATTTAATATGACAGACCTAGATGAAACAGGATTTTGTAAAGTTTGAGTAGTTAACAGAAGGCTTTGAATAATAGTGCTTTTTCCCGAACTATTTGCTCCAGCAAATATAGTTAGTGGAGCCATATCAAGTGTGGTTTTAGCACAGACTGATTTAAAGTATTGAAGAGTCCATTTAGTTAGCATAAGTATTTTTACGATAAAATAAAATAGAAATATTATTAGAATTTTAAGTATAAAACTTAGTAATTAACTACCATAGTATAAAAGATAAGTATTATTATTGAATGAATCATGAATTTTTAATAATCAATCTTAATAAAACATTATTTTATTTCCTTGGCAAGGTCATACCATCTAGTATGAGGTGGGCGATGCCCACCTGATTTTAATTACTAGCGTAAAGAAGTAGCTGGCATACCCAAAATATCCTCGATTTTAGGCATATCTTCCAACGCAATCACTCTTCCTTCATCCTCAAAACCAGCAATTTGATCGAAGTTCAAATAGCGATACAAATCATTAGCAAAAGGATCGATTTTCTTCGCCACAATATCCAAATATTCCGGCACTGTGGGAATGCGTCCAAGCAAGGCGCAAACTGCGGCTAATTCTGCGGAACCAAGATATACTCTTGCATCTTTGCCCATGCGGTTATTGAAGTTGCGGGTAGAGGTGGAAAACACTGTTGTGCCATCAGCAACTCGCGCTTGATTTCCCATACACAAACTGCATCCTGGGATTTCTGTTCTCGCACCCGCAGCCCCAAAAATGGCGTACACTCCTTCTTCTTTTAATTGGTGTTCGTCCATGCGGGTTGGTGGTGCTATCCACAGGCGGGTTTTTACTTCACCAGCACCTTCTAAAACTTTCGCCATTGCGCGATAATGACCGATATTTGTCATACACGAACCCAGGAATACTTCTTGCACTGGGTCGTTAGCAACTTCCGATAATAATTTAACATTATCGGGGTCATTGGGAGCAGCAACAATTGGTTCTTTGATTTCGTTCAAATCAATTTCAATTATTTCTGCATACTCGGCATCGGCGTCGGCTTCTAATAACACGGGATTTGCTAACCATTCTTCCATTTTGGCAATGCGGCGGAGGATGGTACGGGGATCTTGATAACCCCGTGCTATCAAGTTTTTCAAAAGTGCAACGTTGGAACGCAGATATTCAGAAATTGTCTCTACACTCAGCTTTATGGTAGAACCCGCACAAGAACGTTCGGCGGTGGCGTCGGCGAGTTCAAAGGCTTGTTCGACTTTCAAATTTGGCAAACCTTCAATTTCTAAAATTCGCCCGGAGAAGACATTTTTCTTGTTTTGCTTTTCGACTGTCAGCAAACCTTTTTGAATTGCTACGTAGGGAATGGCGTTAACGATATCCCGCAGGGTAACACCGGGTTGTAATTCCCCTTTGAATCTTACCAAAACTGACTCTGGCATATCCAAAGGCATGACACCCAAAGCCGCAGCAAAGGCTACTAAGCCAGAACCGGCGGGGAAGGAAATTCCTAAGGGGAAGCGGGTGTGGGAGTCGCCGCCAGTTCCTACGGTGTCGGGTAGCAGCATCCGGTTTAACCAAGAGTGGATGATACCATCGCCGGGACGCAAGGCGACGCCGCCACGTTGGGCAAAGAAGTCGGGGAGGTCGTGGTGGGTTTTAATGTCTACTGGTTTGGGATAAGCTACTGTGTGACAGAAACTCTGCATTACTAAGTCTGCACTGAAACCGAGACAAGCGAGTTCTTTCAATTCGTCGCGGGTCATGGGGCCTGTGGTATCCTGGGAACCAACGGTGGTCATGATGGGTTCGCAAGATGTACCGGGACGGACACCAGTTAAACCGCAAGCTTTACCGACGATTTTTTGCGCTAGGGTGTAGCCTTTGCCTGTATCGCTTGGTTGTTGGGGACGGATAAACACGGTGCTGGGTGGTAAACCGAGTGCAAGGCGTGTTTTATCGGTGAGGGTACGCCCAATGAGTAGGGGGATGCGTCCACCTGCGCGGACTTCATTGAGAATGGTATCTGGTTTGAGGGTGAAGGTGGAAATGACTTCGCCGGCTTCGTTGGTAATTTCGCCTTTGTAGGGATGGATGGTAATTACCATGCCCGTTTCTAGTTTGGTGACATCGCACTGGATGGGCAAAGCACCCGCATCTTCAGATGTGTTAAAGAAGATAGGCGCGATCGCACCACCTAAAATATATCCCCCAGCGCGTTTGTTTGGCACATAAGGTATATCATTTCCCATGTGCCACAACACCGAATTTATAGCAGACTTGCGTGAGGAACCCGTACCAACTACATCGCCTACATAAGCTACGGGATGTCCTTTCTTTTTCAGTTCGGCAATGGTTTGTAAACTTCCCGCTTGCCGTGACTCTAACATCACTAGGGCGTGTAAGGGGATGTCCGGGCGAGTTGTGGCGCTTTGGGCGGGGGACAAGTCATCGGTGTTGGTTTCGCCAGGAACTTTAAAAACTGTAACAGTAATTGCTTTTGGTACAGTCGGGCGGGCGGTAAACCACTCAGCTTCAGCCCAAGAGTCAACTACTAGTTTGGCAAAAGGATTGGTTTTTGATAACTCTAAAACATCATGGAATGCATCGTACACCAACAAAATTTTGCTTAAGGCATTGGCGGCGTAGGCGGCGATGGGTTCTTTTCCTTGTCCCCCCATTACCAGAGGCGTTTCGGAAGAGTCTGAAACAGATACGGTGGCAAATTGCAGCAAATCAATTAAAGCTTGCACGTTATAGCCGCCCACCATTGTGCCCAGCAATTGCACCGCTTGGATGGGGGAAATTAAGGGGCTGGTAATTTCTTTCTTGGCAATAGCTGTGAGAAATCCAGCTTTTACATAAGCCGCAGCATCAACACCGGGGGGGACGCGATCGCTCAATAAATGCAATAATGTATCTTCTTCACCTTTGGGCGGATTCTTCAGTAATTCACATAATTCTGAGGTTTGTTTCGCATCCAACGGTAAAGGAGGGATTCCTAATGCTGCCCTTTCTACAACATGTTGACGGTATTGTTCTAGCATTTTTGTATTCTCGTTGGGATGTTCTACTCTTAATTATGAAATATTTTTAGGCAAGACTTAGCTATAAAAGTTTACCTTACTTTTATTACTCAAAGCTTTACTGGCGATCGCTTATTAGCAATTTAGTTTTATACTGAATCCTTACGTTTTCGCCTCTTAAATATTTTTAACTTTTTATAGACTACGAACAAACTTGTTTAGTGTTGCTGTAGACTCCACCTTAGTTATAAACTAATTAATTTACTGATAATTTATTCTGATTGTTGGTTTAACCAAGCTTCTAGATCGGCAATACTAGAAAAATCTAATAACGCCTCTCCTAAGTTTTCTAATTGTTCAATCGATAATCCTGTAATTCGCTCGATTAATAACGCATCAAGTTCACCAATACGGCGATTGAGTAGACGCAGTATTAAATATCTTTCTCCTTCTTGTCTGCCTTCTTCTTTGGCTTGTTCTCTGTCTCTTTGATAAAGTGGTTCTAGTCGCATAATTAACTCCCTATCGTCTGCTTCTAATTCTTGATTTAATCTTAAATTTTCACGCAAGTTGTGAACTAATTCCAGGGTTGCTTTTTGATATGGATGATCTAATGGTAAGCCCTGCAACTCAATAATTGCTTGTGACTGCACGCTTCCTCTACCCACAAGCCTCAACCATAAAGTCTCCGGTGTTGGCGGTAGTTGATGTATCGCCACAATTGCTGTCCGCAAGGCATCTGGCAGAAAATGTACTCCTGGTAACCAACCTGCTTGTTGCATAGTTCCAAAGCTAGACAACCTAGTTTCAGATACGGTAGGTGTCAAAATCCACAATTTAGGAATTTCTGAGTCCTGAAGTTTGGTTTTATTGGTTTTGGCTTCTCGTCGTAAGAGAGCCTTTACTTCTAATAATTTTAGAATACAGTCGCATATTTCATCGGTAGAAGCTGGATTACGCAAAGGTTCTATGAGTGCAGGATGTTCCGCAAATCTTCCTAGCAAACCTAGTATTTCTATATTAGAGCTTTGCTGTTTGGCAGGAGTGAATAAAACATCTATTTCTTTAATCTCTCCTGAAACTTTTTCTGATGCCTTGACTTCTCCATAATTTTTTAATAATTCTTCTAGATAGTCTTTGGCGAATCGATCGTCCTTAATGTTGTAATCTTAAGCCTTAATCTTATAACTTTAAGAGTCAAGGTTATGATATTAATGACTAAAGTTTATTGGTGAGTGCAATCGGCAGCCATTCATCAGATTATCTTATATCAAGTTGAATTAAACACTTATCTTGATATTAACCCTAGCCCCAAGAAAGTCATGTCAGTTGCCCAAGATTTAGAACCAGCAGAAGATATAATATTTCCACCAGGAGATATCTACAGTGACGAACCACCGTTGGAAAGCGATTTACATCTACGCCAAATTATTCTGTTATTACAATGCTTAGAATTGTGGTGGCAAAATCGCAATGACTTTTATGCAGCCGGAAATTTGACAATTTACTATAGCCAACGTCAACTTAAATCAGAAGAATTTCGCGGCCCAGACTTTTTTGTAGTGCTAGGATGCGAACGCAAACCGCGCAAAAGTTGGGTGATTTGGCAAGAAGACGGTAAATATCCGAATATCATTGTTGAGTTACTTTCGTCTTTCACAAAAGCCACAGACAAAGGTTTAAAAAAACAAATTTATCAAGATATCTTTCGCACGCCGGAGTATTTTTGGTTTGACCCAAATAATTTAGAATTTGTAGGGTTTCATTTAGTAGACGGTAATTACCAACCAATAGAACCTAACCCCCAAGGTTGGTTATTGAGTCAGCAGTTAAATTTATATTTGGGTGTGCAGGGCAATCAATTACGCTATTTTACAGCACAAGAACAGGTAGTGCCGACACCGCAAGAATTGGCCGAACAAGAAAAGCAGCGTGCGGACGAAGAAAAGCAACGCGCAGAACGCCTAGCCGCTAAGTTGCGAGAATTAAATATTGACCCTGATAATCTATATAGTTAAAGCTTTGGTTTCTTAGAGGGTGTTTGAAACTATAATTATCACTGTTTAACCTAAATTTTTATGGTCATATCTGGATATTTTTAACTAATTCCGATATATTAATAAGTTTGCCCCTTGCTTAAAACTTTTTTTGAATATGCCCAAAACTTACACTGTAGAAATTCATCACCAAGGTAAAATTCATACTTTGCAAGTTCCCGAAAATGAAACCATCTTATCAGTTGCCGATGCCGCTGGTTTAGAATTGCCGAGTTCTTGCCATGCAGGTGTTTGTACAACTTGTGCCGGTCAAATCAGCGAGGGAAAGGTAGATCAAACCGATGGTATGGGCGTTAGTCCCCATTTACAAGAACAAGGTTACGTATTGCTTTGTGTTGCCAAACCCCTTTCTGATTTGAAAATTGAGACTGAAAAAGAAGACACACTTTATCAGTTGCAATTTGGCAAAGACTAATAATTCAGCAAAGATGTATCAGCGAACAGTTATCAGTATAGATGTTGATTTATCGATCGCTGAATGACTGTTCACTACCATGATTACAAAAACTGGAAGATCGTAATAAGTATTTCATAGCACCTGATAAGCTATTGTATAAACTAAAAATCAACAGGATTTAGCTCGATGACAACTCATTTTATTACCGCAGAAATCGACCTACAAGAGACTCCCGCAGAATTACTCAAAACAATTGAAACAGAGTTGAAGAAACAAGGCGAACCCCTGCGTTGGGCTGTTACCTCTGTGGACGTTACCCAGCAAAAGGCTACAGTTGAAGCCGTTGTCACGACAGTTGAGAGTTAGAGTCGGGCATAGGGCATAGGGTATGAGGAGCAAAAAAGAAAATTCTTAACTCCTAACTCCTAACTCCTAACTTTCAATGCCCAATGCCCTGTTTGCCCAATGCCCATAATTATGCATCCATACACTGCTATTTTAATAATACCAACCGGCGTTGGGGCTGCAATTGGCGGTTACGCTGGTGATGCTTTGCCTGTTGCCAAACTTATAGCACAGGTTTGCGATCGCCTGATTACTCACCCCAATGTCCTTAATGGCGCAAGTTTGTACTGGAATCTCCCCAATGCTTTCTACGTTGAAGGTTTCGGACTTGACAAATTTGCCGCTGGGTGTTGGGGTTTGCGTCAAGTCCGAAATAACAAGATAGGTTTGCTTTTAGACCAAGGTATTGAGCCAGAGTTACGGCTAAGACACCTACAAGCAGCCGACGCAGCTAGAGCGACTCTCGGATTGACTTTAACAGATTATGTCATCACAGATGCACCTTTAAATGTAGAATTACGGACTACTTCATCCGGTGCAAGTTGGGGAACAATTGGTAACCCCGATAGCTTGTTAAGGGCAGCGGAAATACTGATAAAAAAAGCTGGGGCAGAAGCGATCGCAGTTGTAGCCCGTTTCCCAGATGATATGGATGAGGAAGCACTACAGAAATACCGCCAAGGTGCAGGAGTTGATTCTCTAGCGGGTGCAGAAGCTGTAATTAGCCACTTAGTTGTGCGAACCTTTCAAATTCCTTGCGCCCATTCACCAGCTCTTGCCGGCGCACCTCCACAACCCGACTTATCACCGCGTTCCGCTGCTGAGGAATTGGGTTACACATTTTTACCGTGCGTTCTCGTCGGTTTGAGTCGTGCCCCACAATTTATAGTTGAGAGAAAAGCGATAGGATTAGAACAAGAAGATATTTGGGCAGATGGAGTGGATGCTCTTATTGTACCTGCAAATGCTTGTGGTAGTAGCGCTTTACTGAGTTTAAGCCAAACACCATGCCAAATAATTACAGTAGAAGAAAATAAAACTGTTATAAAAGTTCCTCCCCAACCGTTGGGGATCAAATCCATACAGGTAAACTCATATTTAGAGGCAGTGGGCGTATTGGTGGCACATAAAGCAGGCATCGATCCCTGTGTTCTTCGTCCTAAATTATCGTCTTTGCAACCAGTAATTATTGGTCATTAGTCATTAGTCATTAGTCATTAGTCATTAGTCATTAGTCATTTGTGAATAACCAATACCCAATGCCCAATGCCCCATGCCCAATGCCCGATGCCCCATTTTCAGAAAACCCGTGATTGAACAACAAAAGCAAGAACCAGAAATTCCATATCTGACGCGCATCCAAGTACTTGTAGCTATGGGAGCGACTGCAATCATTTTGTTTATAGTCGCCAAACTATCGTTGTACTTTGGCAACTTTTCTCTATTTTCCTGGAACTTGAACCAAACAGATTTGCTATCAGGTGTAGGGTTAGGGGTTGCTATCACCGCATTAAGTGGCTTAACTTATCGCCTTTGGAGTTCCTACCGTAAAAGTGCAGATTTTTATCTAGAAATAATCTTAAAGCCTTTAAGCTTACCAGATTTAATTTGGTTAGGTTTGCTACCAGGTTTGAGCGAAGAATTATTATTTCGGGGTGTAATGCTGCCAGCTTTAGGTTTTGACCATCTGGCTGTGATTGTATCTAGCCTTTGCTTTGGCGTTTTGCACCTGAGTGGTTCTCAACAATGGCCTTATGTAGTTTGGGCAACGATTGTTGGGATGATATTAGGATATAGCGCCTTACTCAGTGGCAACTTATTAGTGCCCATTGTCGCTCATATTATGACGAATTTGATTTCTAGTTATGTGTGGAAAATCTGGCAATTTTCGAGAAGTAAAAAATAATTCCTCTTCCAAAATATCCAGCTTCAGCCACAAATGTGAAATTATTGCTAACTTTTAGAAAAACCGCCAATCTCAATTTTTTCTTGACTAAAAGTTTCTTTCAATATTTTGCGGAGAACGCGCTGAATGCGAAGGTGTTGTCCAGGCTTGACTTTTGTTAGTGTTAACAGCAATAAATGATTCTCCCCAAAATGTTCTATTCCAGCTACTCGTGTAGGTTCTAAAACATCTTGTTCATCTATTTTTAACTGTTCTCCTATTCTCTCCACCACTCTATATACACGATCTAAATTTGAGTCATAAGGAATACTAACTTCTACTCTGGCATATATATACTGCTTGGAAAAGTTAATAATTGAACCAATATCACCATTACGAATAATCTGCAATTGTCCATCAGGATGGCGGACGTGAGTAGTTCGTAATTCAATCGCTTCTACAATTCCTTCAACAGTTCTCTCTTCTAATTTTCCAACATCAATATAATCGCCCACTAAGTAATAGTTTTCAAACAAAATCAAGAATCCGCAAACGATATCATTAATTATATTTTGCGCCCCAAGACCAACAGCTATACCAATAATTCCCGCACCTGCTAAGATAGGCGCAGGATCGATACCAATTAGCTTGAGTATAGTCACTCCCCCAGTAAAATAAACAAAATATTTAGCGAAACTCCGCATTAAAGGAATCAGTGTCAGCCGTTTTTGGCGCTGTGCGTCATTGACATCTGTAGTCTTTAAGTAGAACTCATCTAAAATAAAGTAAGCGATTTCAACCAAAACATTACTAATAAAGAAAACCCCAATAATCTGCACAATTTTAGGAGTATAAAAACTTATCCAAGCAATAGGTTTTATTTCTGGAACAACAAGATTGACTATACCTAGATAAAGAATATATTCTAAACATTTCTTGAAAAGTGGAATTAAGTGACGTAAACGCTCGTATAATCTTAAAAGATTACTGTACTGAGAGTATTTGAGGCTCAAAGCATCTAGTGTATCTACGATAGTAGCAACAGCTTTGACAATTAATAAGCCAACTGAGATGATAATGTATATTTTTAAAGCAATGAAAATATATTTGGTAAAAATTTCTGGTAAGAAAATAAATTTAGCACATAAAATAGCAGATGATATCCAGATAGTATGAATAATTATTCTTTTTAAAATATTAAAAAAAGCTTCAACGCTCTCATCATTAGACTTAATACTATCGGCTTTTTTAGTGTAATTACAAACCCAGTCGATACCGCGACTTAAAGGTGATATGCTAAATTTAACTAGGATTAGCAAACTAACTGTTTTTAAACTTGCAATACAGAGATTAATCCAAAATTGAGTAGGAAGACTGCGAATAAGATTAAGTTGAAATTGCTGAATATCTCCACCTCGATAAATTACTATTCCATTTACACCAGCCACTGCTAGACATAAAAACACACAAGTTAAAATTAAAATTCTACTGATACTCTGGCTTAAAAAGGTTATATTTGCAGTTCTTCTTTGCAGCCACGAAGCTTTAGCAATTTTTTTGAAGATGAACCTAAGCAACCAGTTTAATAACCAGAAAATGGTTATTAAGAATATAACTTCGCCCAGGACAATTAGTATATTAATCATTTGAGTATGAATTTAAAAAATGACAGTTAGATAGCTGATTTTTTTGAAAATTTAGAGATATGTTATAGATTCGAGCAGCGAAAGAGGATACCATTAGCTTCACGCGATCGAAATTACGATTCAGAAATAGGATGCAGTGTTAATCAGTATTAACTTTGAGTGCATCCAACACAACAAAATCTTTTTTTATTCCTTCCACTCCACCCACACCCCTTTATCCAGAAATAGTAACAATTCATGCTTTAGGGATTGCAGAAATACCTAAATTATTTTTCAGAAACTTTGAAGCAGGTAGTACCTCTTGAACGTTAGTCATTCTTAAATTTATGCACTGTTGGTATCTATAGCTGTTCATATTCTCAATATCAGAGTAAAAACGCAAGGACAGTTAAGACATTTAAGACTGTTAAGAAATAATATCTTAATATGACAATATTTGCTTGCAAAATGCTTGATATTAAATATTTACTGTATATTGATTGTAGCTTTATAGCTAAATATAGTTGCGATCGCTCCAGTGCTGACTTCTGACTTTACCTCAAAGGAGCCAACCGCATTAGTATTTACTGTGACTAAAAGTTAGTATAGGCTGCCAAAGCGATCGCTTTTGGTAAAATGCGATGTTCTTGAATTTGAATTCTGGCGTGCAGTGTTTCTGGCGTATCATCCGGCAACACTGGTACTGCCGCTTGCATCAATATAGGGCCGCTGTCCATTTCTAAACAAGCAATATGCACGGTACAACCAGTGATTTTTACCCCAGATGCCAAAGCTTGTTCGACAGCATTAATTCCCTTAAAACTAGGTAACAAACTTGGATGTATATTAATAATTCTGTTAGGAAAAGCATCAATAAATACTGATGTTAAAAGTCTCATCCAGCCTGCCATAATCACCCATTCGACATCATACTGGCGTAATGTCTGCACAATTTTTTCATCAAACATTTCTCGGCTTTTGTAGTCGCGGTGATTTAACAACACAGCTTCTACTCCTCGATTCGCTGCTCTAACTGCTGCTTTCGCCGTCGGATTATTATAAATTAAAACTTGAATTTTGGCATTTAGCTGTCCATCTTCGATCGCTTGGGCAACTACATCAAAATTACTGCCATTTCCAGAAGCCATAACTCCGAGTTTTAAAGGAGTGTCTTCTCGGCAGACATTGTTAACGCTGGGAGAAACCAAGCTAGGGGTACAATCAGGGCAAAGAGTCATAACAGCAAAAAGGGAAAATTATAAATGCCAAAAACATATAGTAAGTCTTGGTTGGATAATGATACAGCGGCTGCTTGGATTTTTCTCACACCAGCACTGATTTTACTCTTGCTTTTTATCATTTGGCCCATAGCCTATTTGTTTTACCTCAGTTTCACCGCTGGCAGTTTCACTTCAAAGGGTATTTATTGGATAGGTTTAAAAAACTATTGGCGCTTGTTATTGAACTCTGACTTCTGGCAAGTTATTGGTAACACCATTTATTTTACTGTTGCCACCATCATTCCCAGTTTAATTATCCCTTTGGGATTAGCAGTGTTATTAAATCGCTCCTTAGCTTTACGGGGAATCTTGCGGAGTGCTTATTTTTTACCTTCAATTATTTCTCTTGTGGCTGCTGGCTTAGGATTTCGCTGGCTGTTTCAAACAACGGGGCCAGTGAACGGACTTTTAGATTTTTTTGGTATTCCAGCCGTGTCTTGGCTAGGAGATACATTTTGGGCAATGCCAGTACTGATTTTAATGAGTATCTGGAAACAAATCGGCTTCAATATGGTGGTATTTTTAGCCGGGTTGCAAGCAATTCCCCCCAGCCGTTATGAAGCAGCAGATTTAGACGGTGCAAATGCTTGGCAACAATTTTGGCATATTACATTACCCGGATTGCGTCCTACCCTTATATTTGCCACAATCACCACCGCGATTTTTACATTGCGGAGTTTTGAACAAGTTTATGTCATAACTGGTGGCGGCCCCTTGAATTCCACTAATTTGCTAGTTTATTACATTTATCAAGAAGCCTTTGCTCAATTTGATTTTGGTTATGCCGCCGCCGCCGCAACGGTATTGTTAGCACTGACTTTAGTACTAGTGTATTTACAATTACAAACTTGGGGAGAGGAGTAATACCAATTCAAAATTCAAAATTCAAAATTAAGAAAGTGAGACTTAGCAAATGTTTCAGGGTTTAAATTATATCATGTTTTTCGTGAATTAGTATAAGAATTACTCAAAATTATAGGTCTGATAGGAATTCTGAATTCTGAATCCTAATGTATCAATATTTCCTGACTTATGTCAGCATATTTTGTTTTAAAAAAGACTTTGAGAGCGTATTCTCAGGTTATTGACGATTTTTTAGGAATTTCTTCTTAATTATCCATCGCCTTTATCGACCTTTGAGGTGTACTCTCAATATACAGTAACTCTCGCGATCGCACTTTGAGATAAGTTACACCCAGAGGTGAATACCATGAAAAATTATGCTGACAAGCAGAAATTGATTTTAAATCAAATCACAAATAAATGTTTTCAGGGTCACAATTTCAGTGGATATGACTTGAGTGAAATTGACCTGAAAGGACTGGATTTAAGTGGATTTAACTTCATAGGAGCAGATTTGCGTGGTACCAATCTATCTGGTTCTATACTCACTCGTGCTAATTTGAGTGGCGCAAATTTGATGGAAGCTAATTTATACAAAGCAAATTTGTATGAAGCCTCTTTATGCGAAGCTAATTTAATTAATGCCGACTTAAGCCAAGCAAATTTGTGTGGAAGTTTTTTATGGCGAGTGAAATTAATAGGTAGTAAGCTTTGGGGTACTTCCTTATGTGCTGCGGATTTAAGTGAAGCAGACCTAACTGAAGCTACATTAATTGAAGCATCCCTAATTGAAGCTAATTTAGTTAGAGCAAATCTCACAAAAGCAAAACTATGTGGAGCAATATTGCTAGAAACTAATTTAAGTGAAGCTAATTTAACTAGTTCAGATTTGACATGGGCAAACTTAACTAAAACAAACTTGAGTAAAGCAAACCTTTACCAAACAAACCTGATTTATGCAAAATTACGAGATACCATCATGCCTGATGGCACAATTAAAGAACCTCAGATAATAATTAGTTATTAGTCATTAGTCATTCGTCATTAGTCATTAGTTTTTCTGCGTGTTCCAGTGTCTCCCTCATCTCCCCATGCCCAATGACTAAAACTCGCGTTGTGAGAAGATAAAAATAGCGATCGCCAACAACATAGCACTGTAGAGTAAGGCATAGCCGGCATTGGTAATCAGTGCCGCTGTATCAGGTAGTGCTTGCAAACCATAAACAGCGTCGTTTTTCAAATCCAATCGAGATAAATCTGGCAAAATAAGAAACAATCCTTGAGTTAAACGTTCTATCCCAAGGTTGCGACTAAGCCGTCCAAGTTGTACCAAATCTTGGGTAATATTCCCCATTAAATACACAGCAAATGTTAAAATAGTCGCCACCAGCGAAGCTGTAAAAACACCAAAAGCAATAGCCGCAGCAGTCATTAATGACAACTGCAAAAATAAGAAAATTGCCGCAATTAAAATACTCGCTGTTGGGTGAGCAATATTACCAAATTGTAGAAATAACAGATAAATTGCTGTCATCGTAGCTACCAGCACAGCTAGCACTGCGGATAACCCCAAATACTTTCCGACAATAATTTCACTACGGCTAACAGGTTTGGCAATTAATACTAAGATGGTACGTTTTTCAATTTCTTTATTAACTAGCCCCGTACCAACAAATATCGTTACAATTAACCCGATGGCATTCATCACCGCCATACCAAAATCTAAAAATATTTTGTCTTCCGTAGCAGCGGCAAATTCAGGAAGAGTACCAAAAGCGACGGCGAGTATTAACGCATAAAAACCAATAATATATAGGATGCGATCGCGTATCACTTCCTGAAACACATTCTTAGCAAGTACAAAAGTTTTAGTTGTCATGAGTTATTAGTTATTAGTCATTAGTCATTTTAGTCATTTCTCCCCCTGCCTCCCCTGCCTCCCCTGCCTCCCCTGCTTCCCCTGCTTCCCCTGCCTCCCCGTCTCCCCACATTCCTCACTGCTGCGGAGGCGGCGAACCAGCGATAAATTTATTCAAGCGATCGCATTCAATTTCTCCAACTGTGATTTTATCCCCCGCTCTAATAGTTGCTGCAACTGGTTCAATTCGGCAAGATTTCTTTAAGTAATACCCGCGTGGATTGGAACTCGGCCCTATCCAGATACTTAGTAAATCTAATATATACCCAGACTTAGTATTAGATACACGCGGTTCAACACGCCATAATTCCTTTTCTTCATATTTTCCCAAGTTTTTTTCAATTACTCCCCTACCCAAGTTTCCTACTCGCACTTTTGCATCTAACAACCATTTTTCTACTTCCGACCAAGGTGTTTCTGCTATTTGTTCTTCTACTATTGGTTGAAGCTTATCTAAAATTAAAATTCCATTTGGTGGCGCCTTAGCTGGTTGTTCATTTCTGACAACAAAGGTACTAGTTTTAAAAGTATCTGCCTGCAAGCTGGGATATTCTTCTAACCAATTATCTACTACAAAATAAAACTGAAGCCAGCAGCTTAATAACATACTGCTAGCTACTAAAATTATGATTCTTTGGCGGTCTTCTGGTTTAGGAATTTGAGCTTTAGCATCTGTATCACTTCCTTCAATAAATTCTGGTATTGCCGTAATTAATGCTGAAATTGTCGGCCAAAAAACAATTGTTGTTGGTGTAACTACATCCTTTTGACTTCCAAATGCAAAAACACTAACTAAAAATCCAGTGATGACTGCTCCCACTGGCATAAAAGTACCAGGAACCCTCAAAGGATCTTGTGTTGTATACCAAGCTGTACCAGAAATTAAAAACAGCCAACCAAAAAACGCAATTATATCTTTTATATAACCTATAGCAAAATATGAAATTATCCAAGAAAAAACGCTTAGATATATAAATGTCTGCCACGAATAAGCTTTGGGCGGAACTAATACTTTTCTAATCCCTGCGTAAAGCCCTTCAACAAATTTGAAAACTCCAAATAAATCTTTAAGTAGCGTATTCATATTTCTCCCTACACCTAATTAATTACTGACCTTCCTATCAATAGAACAATTATTTTTTCCTACTTTGAGCGAAGCAGTAAAATAGCGGTTATGACGGTATAACTCAGAGAATTTGCTATTAATACAGTAGTAACTACGTTAGTGTTTTGCAATTTAATACTGCTAAAACCTCGCCATTTCTGTCTCTGAGATACTTGAACTTCCTCTTCTTTTTTCGCAAATGGTTCCTTGACTAAAGATAAGAGTAACGTCCTCAAAAGTAAAAATTTAACTATAAAATTAGCAAAGAAAATTATAAAAGCAGTTAAAATTAATAGAGTCTGGCTACCAGGTGATTTAAAATTATTAAAAAACAGATAATTAATTAATTCTGATTTAATCTGTATTGGTAACAATGGTTCGGAAGCAAAAAATACAGACCAACCAATAACACTAGAAAATAGATTAATAGAAATAGCATAAAAAATGCTAGTTTTTTTATCAAATTTTAGGCGTTTATGTAAAACATACCCTTCGATGGGGATGGCAATCAGTACAAATAAAAAGTCAAACAGAATTCCACCAAAGGGAAAAATCCTCGGAAGCATCCAATTTTCAAGCATAAAAAGTCAATGGTAAGGGTTAACTGTAGAGAGTATAACCGGGATAGTGATGGTGATGGGGGAAATTATTCCATTAGTGAAAAGTCGGGAGAGGGGGGGGTAAGGGGCGCAGAGGGGTAGGGGAGCAGAGGGGCAGGGGGAAAATAACTCTTAAGTCAACAGTCAACATTCAACGCCACATACTGAGCGATCGCTAGGTTTGCAATACTTAATATTTGAAACACTAATAATTCGTTTATCATGCAATTGTGATTACCAGTACATCTTTTTTTGTGTGTATTCTGTAAACTGTATCTACCGAGTCAAATTGCTATAAAAATTTATGGTAGTTAGCAAGTCTAGACAGTCGCAGATATCCACAACCAGCAGTATCCCTTGTAGAGACAAGGGTTAATCCTTGTCTCTACATCAGCTGTGGTATCAACCTAACCTACAGTTTTGCGGTCTCATTCCTTGTAGATCGATTAGTAATACCAATTTTAAAAACGATTGCCACAAATGGATAGCCAAAAGCGCTTACTATCGACTGTCTGGCAATCTAAAATCCGAAATGGTACAAGCTTCTGCAAGCGATTTTTGGTTGTTGCCAAAGCATTCCATCGCTATATTCAGTGTCTTTTCATATCTGCTTTAGACATCCCTGACGCAGACATGAAAACTCATTGGGCATACACAAATCAGCGATACCGACCGTAGAGCTAGGGCCAACGCACTAGTAGAAAAACAGTAAAACATTATGAACAAAACACGTAAGTTTCGTTTAGGTGCATTTATTCAAGCAACCGGACATCATGTTTCTGCTTGGCGGCATCCCGATTCACAAGCAGATGCTGGTTTGAATTTCGAGCATTATAAGGAAATTACTCAGACAGCCGAACGTGGTTTGTTCGATGCAGTTTTTCTAGCAGACAGTCCAGGAGTTTGGGGTGGCACTCCGGAAACTCAGATACGTAATGGAAAACTTGCCCATTTTGAGCCAGTCACCCTGTTTTCGGCTTTATCCTCAGTCACCCAAAACATCGGCTTTATCGCTACTGCCTCGACTACCTATGAACAACCCTACACACTAGCACGTAAGTTTGCTTCTTTAGACTATTTAAGTAAAGGTCGGGCAGGGTGGAATGTAGTCACTACAGGCAATGAAAATGCCGCTCTTAATTTCGGCCACGACCAACACCCAGAACACAGCTTGCGTTACGAACGTGCCGAAGAGTTCGTGGAAGTAGTAAAAGGACTGTGGGATAGCTGGGAAGACGACGCTTTCATCCGTGACAAAGAATCTGGTATTTATTTCGACCCAGACAAACTACATATACTCAATCACAAGGGCAAACATTTTTCTGTCAAAGGCCCTTTGAACGTCGGTCGTCCGCCCCAAGGCTACCCAGTAATAGTCCAGGCTGGAGCTTCAGAAGCCGGACGGGACTTGGCTGCGCGTACTGCCGAAGTCATCTTTACAGCTAATCAAACCCTAGCTGATGCCCAAGAATTTTATGCTGATGTCAAAGGTCGGTTAGCGAAATACGGGCGCTCCCCGGACGATTTGAAAATAATGCCTGGTGCTTTTCCGATTATTGGCCGTACCGAAGAGGAAGCTCAAGAAAAGTATGAATTCCTCCAATCTTTGATTCACCCAGATGTTGCCTGGGGTATTTTGAAAAACTATTACAAAGGTGTTGATTTATCGAAATATTCTCTAGATGATGTTGCTCCCGAACTACCCAGCGATACCAACACCAACAAGAGCCGTCTCAAACTAGTTAAGGATCTAGCTACTCGTGGCACTCTCACACTGCGCCAGTTGTATCTTTCCCTTGCCACCGCCAGAGGTCATCGCACCATCCTTGGTACTCCCGAAACCATTGCCGACCAGCTAGAAGAATGGTTCAACAACGGTGCGGCAGATGGCTTTAATATCATGCCGCCAATCCTACCTACAGGATTAGATGATTTCGTTAACCTAGTCATTCCTGTCCTCCAAAAACGCGGATTATTTCGTACCGAATACGAAGGCATTACCTTGCGTGAAAACCTGGGATTGGCTCGACCGAGCAATCGTTTTGCCGTCAAACAAGCCGATGAAAGATTAGTGCTGGCGTAAAGGAATTTCCCATACATGGTTAAGCAACACCAGTTAAAGCGCACCTTCTGTAGATCCCCACCTTCAGAGGTAGGGGGCAGGGGGACAAGGAGAGGCAGGGGAAAAGGTTAAAGGTTAAAGGGAAAAGGAATAAATTTAATCTTTCCCCTTACCCCTTTCCCTTTCCCCATACCCTATATCCAATGACAAATGACAAATGACCAATTGTAATTTTTGGAAGAAAAAATCATGACTGAATATAGCCGATTAAAGACTTCACATTCCGCTGCAATTAGAGCGACTCTTGATTATCCGGTAATCGATACTGACGTTCATACCAATGATTTCACGCCAGCTTTTGAGGATTACATCGCTAATTATGGCGGTGCAAAACTTGTGGATGAGTTACGCAAGGCGGAAGCTTCGCGTCTCAACTCCAAGAGCAATGGTAAAGATTGGTATCAACAAACTCCCGAAGAACGTCAACGCAACCGCACAATTCGATCGCCTTGGTGGGCAAGAGTCACTCGCAACACGCTAGATCTTGCTACTTATACCCTGCCGGCATTGCTCTACGAGCGTCAGGCCGAACAAGGTTCAGACTATTCGGTGTTGTTTCCCAACAATGTCTTAGCACCAGCTGGCGCAAGTCCAGAGAACCGTCAAGCACTGCAACGGGCGGTGAATCACTATCATGCTGATATCTACCGGAAATATAGCGATCGCCTGACGGTGGTAGCTGGTATTCCCATGAGTAATCCTCAAGAAGCAATTGAGGAGCTGGAGTTTACGGTAAAAACACTAGGTCTAAAAGTAGCAAATATTCCTGGTGGCGTGAAACGGCCGATTAAGGCGATCGCTGAGAAATATCCCGCGGATCAATTCCCGGAAATCGCCAAGTATGCCTCCTACATTGACTTTTACGGATTGGATAGCGAATATGACTACGATCCATTCTGGGCTAAGGCAGTCGAGCTAGGTGTACCCATTACTACCCACTACGGCAGTCAGGGTTGGACTGGACGCTCCTCCATCAGTAATTACATGAACAATCACATCGGTCACTTCGCCGATGGTTCCCAGGCATTTGCCAAAGCGTTGTTCTTCGGCGGCGTCACCAAACGATTCCCACAATTGCGCGTGGGTATGTTAGAAGGTGGTGCAGATTGGGGTGCCCACGTCTACATTCATTTGGTCGATCGCTTCTCCAAGCGCAGCCTCAAAGGACTGGAAAACTACAATCCAGAACTGACAAATGCTGATGAATTGTTCGAGTTGTTTGAACGTTTCGGAGGCGAAATTACTCAAGGCTATTCCCTGAGCAAAGAAGAACTAACCAAGAGTGTACTGGGTTCTTCATTCAGCCGTCATAGCCGCCAGCCAGTTGGTAGCGAACTCAACGATTTTGGCGCAGCAGGAATTGAAACAATAGAAGACATCAAAGATCGCTGGGTGAACAGCTTCTTCTTTGGTTCCGAGTCCGACGACCGCACCATCGCCGCCGCATTCAACGACAAAGCCAATCCCTTGGGTGTGAAAATCAACGCCATCTACTCTTCGGATGTTGGTCACTGGGATGTACCCGATCTCACCTCCCCCTTGGCTGAAAGCTGGGATCTTGTAAGAGAAGGCGTGATTACCGAAGCCGACTTCAAGTCTTATGTATTCGCTAATCCCTACAAGTTCTACACCCAAGCCAACCCCGACTTCTTCAAGGGGACAGCGATCGAATCGAAAGTCAGTGAAATCGCATCTCCACAAGTGGATAAGAACCTTGTAGTCGCTTAAGAGTACTGAGTTAAAAGTGCTGAGTAAAGTTAACTTTACTCAGTACTCAGCACCCACCACTAAAACAAACTTCAAGAATTACAAATATGCCAACCGAACAACGCTCCGGTTTATTGCCTTATCTGTTCTCAGCTGTCTCTGAAGATACCAACAAACCTGCACCTCTGGTATTGTTTTTGCATGGAGCACGCGATCGCGGTAACGATCTAAATGTGCTGCTCAAATGGGGTTTACCTCGTTTTGTGAATGAATCAAGCTCCTTACCTTACTTCTTTTTAGCGCCCCAGCTTCCTGAAGGACAGACTTGGATAGACCGAGAATCAGATGTCATTGCTTTGTTGGATAATCTTATCGCCTCCCGACCAATCGATCCATCCCGTGTCATCTTATCTGGGTTCAGTTTAGGTACGGCTGGAGCATGGCATATCGCCGCTTCTCATCCTGGTCGCTTTGCTGGACTAGTAGCAGTATCTGGTCGTGTCCCCAAAACTTTAGAAACCAGCCAGCTAGCTGCACTCAAGGAAATTCCTATCCAAATATTCCAAGGTGGCAAGGATGAGAAACTGCCAATTGAGGATACACAGCAGATTGTCGATACCTTGCGCGGTCTAAGCGGAACAGTAGATTTTACTCTACTACCTGAAGGCGATCATTTTATTGCCGATGAAGTGTACAGCAATCCGAAATTGCAACAGTGGTTGGTTTCACAAACCCGTCGCAACATCCCCTTAGTTGTCTGATACCTAATGTCTTACGCACCATCAGAACACTGGAACCAATTTTTCTCTAAATGTAGCGATGCTGGCACAGATTTAGATTGGGGAACTCAATGGATGAAACTTCACCTTCCCTTTCTCAAGTCCGCCAACATTAAAACTGTGCTTGACCTTGGTTGTGGGACGGGAAACGACGTGTTACGTCTTGTACAACAAGGTTTTACAGTAATTGGTCTGGATTTTTCAGATGAAGCAGTGCGACAAGGACGCGAGAAATCACAAAAGTTAGGACTGAACGCACAGTTTGTAGTTGCCGACATGGCAAAACCTTTGCCTTTTGATAGTGCAACTTTTGATGCTGTCATGTCCAACGTTGCCATTCACATGTTTTCAGATCGGATTACGCGCGAGTTATTTAAAGAAATTCACCGAATAGTACGCCCCAACGGATTATTTGTTTTCCACGTTAATTCTACAGAAGACGCTTTAGTTCGGGCAGAACGTCACCCACCCGTGCGCGAAATAGAGCCAAATTACTTTCTAGAACATGATGGACAGACTATGCATTTTTTCTCTCAAGAATATTTGCTAGACCTATTATCTGACTGGAAAGATGTAGAGCTAAAACATTACGAAATATTGAATGAGCAAACAGGTAAGCCGTTTAAACGAGTTTGGTGGGGTAAGGCAGTACAGCCTGACTAATACCAGTTTCGAGACGTAGAGACGTTGCATTGCAACGTCTCTACCAAAGGATTTGTCGCAATCATTCATTGAATCGGTATAATCTGCGATCGCATCCTGAAATGCTGACATTTTCTCAATTCACACAAAAACCCTCATGACCATACCAACTACTAAACTCGGTAAAACTGGATTGACTGTTTCCCGTCTTTGTCTCGGCACAATGACCTTTGGATTGCAGACAGAGGAAGAAACTTCTAGGCAGATCCTTGACACTGCGGCTGATGCTGGAATCAACTTTTTGGATACAGCCGATGTTTATCCGCTTGGGGGTGGTCTTGCTACTGCTGGTACCACTGAAGAAATTGTTGGGCGCTGGTTGAAAGGGAAGCGCGAACATTTTATCGTGGCTACCAAGTGTGTGGGTCGGGTTGGTCCTGCGCCTTGGGATCAAGGTGCTTCTCGCAAACATATTTTGGATGCCATAGATGCTTCTCTAAAACGGTTGCAAACTGATTATATTGACTTGTATCAGTTGCACTCTGATGATGCCTCAACTCCCCTTGATGAGACTTTAGAAGCATTAGATACTATAGTTCGTGCTGGTAAGGCACGCTATATCGGGGTTTCTAATTTCTTAGCATACCGACTCGCTCGCGCTTTGGGTCGTGCTGAGGTGCGTAATTTAATTCGCTTCGTATCGATTCAGCCCCGGTATAACCTACTGTTCCGGGAAATTGAACGAGAACTATTGCCGTTAGCGAAAGAAGAAGGATTGGGTGTAATTCCGTACAATCCCTTAGCAGGCGGTTTGCTTACAGGCAAACACAATCTGGCTCAAGGCCCCACCGCAGGTACGCGTTTCACTTTGGGTGCTGCCGCAGAACGTTATCAAGAACGCTACTGGCGCGATCGCGAGTTTAATACTGTAGAAGAATTACGCACAGTGGCCGAGTTTGCAGGATTATCGCTGACTACCTTAGCAGTAGCTTGGGTTTTAGCTAATCCGATTATCACCGCCCCGATTGTTGGTGCTAGCCGCCCAGAACAACTTGCTGAGACCCTCAAAGCTGTGGAAGTAAAACTTGATGACAATTTAAAACAAAAATTAGATGACCTCACAGCCGAGTATCGCAGGGGAGATTCTCTGCGTTAGGGATGGGGGAGATGGGGAGAGAGGGGAGTGTGGGGGAAACATTTCTTCCCCATCCTCCCACACCTCCCACACTTCCCACACCTCCTGCTTGCCCAATGCCCAAATTTAAAATTTTAAATGGTATTAGCTTATGATTAAACGCCGTCGTTTTCTCAATGTTGCTACATCAGGCATATCTGGTTTTTCTCTGGCCTATCTGTTAGGAAGTTGCAGCCAACAAACCCAACAAAATATATTAAATAGCGCAACTGGTAGTTCGAGTTCCCTTGGTATCAAAACCAAGGTTCTCCGCATGGGGTATCAGAGTGCAGGGGATCTTGTGAGAAATCGCAAAGTATTAGAGAAACGCTTGGAGCCGTTAGGAATTAAAGTCGAATGGGCGCAATTTGTCCAAGGCCCACAACTTATGGAAGGAATGGCTGCGGGAAGAATTGATGTAGGTTCAGTGGGAGAAACGCCGCCAATTTTTGCCCAAGTTGCTGGGTCAAATTTGGTTTATGTCGTCGGCACGCAAAGAAACAAAAAAACAGCGAGAAGTAGTGTTATTGCTGTACCTCCAGAGTCTCCGCTGAAAAAATTTGAGGATATCAAAGGGCAAGAAGTTTATTTTCAAAAAGGCTCGGCATCGCACTATTTTATTCTTAGAGCTTTGCAGTCAATTGGCTTGACCATCAAAGATATTAAAATCAAAAGTATACCGACTATTGAAGCGCGAGCTGCTTTTATCGAAGGTAAAATTCCTGTTTGGATGACATCAGATCCGCATTATGCGATCGCCGAAAAGATGGGTCGAATTCGTGTCCTCAGAGATTCTGTTGGGCTAGATTCTCCTGGTGGCTATTACATCGCTGACAGGAAGTTTGCCGAACAAAATCCTGGTTTACTAAAAATTGTCATTGAGGAACTTCATGCTCTTGATAAATGGGCAGAGGCGAATCGAGATGAAGTGAAAAAATTGATGATTAGCGAACAAAAACTGGATGAAGATGTAGCCGCAAGGGTAATCTCTCGTCGGACTTTCCTTGGGCGCAGAGGTCTTAGTCCTGCATTGATCGCAGAACAACAACGTGTAGCAGATTTGTTCTTTCAAGAGGGTGTCATACCAAAGAAAATTAACATTCGGGATGCCTTACTTCCACCTGATTTATATGCTGCAATTACACCCGCTGAAATTATGGTTTAGAAACTACATACTAGTAGTTTTTGAGTACTCTATTTAATGCCAAAGGGCGGCTAAAGAAGCCGTCCTATTTTTGTTTGAGAGAACGGTTTGCTAGTACGATAACAATTTTTATGACAAAAAAAGTCAGAATTTCCAAATCTTTTCAACGTGCTGCCGATGCACCAAATTTACCTAATACGACCTTCAGGTTCATTTGTTATTTCGTTAACCAGTTCCGCTGGTGGTATTTAGCAATGGTAATCCTGGAGGCAACACACGCAACCTGTGGTATAATGCTGCCCTATGCCATTGGCGAGATTATCCGGAGCGTGACGCGATCGACTGGCGACACCAAGTCCATTTTTGATGCTGTCAGCCAACCATTGATGTTGTTCACTGCTTTGAGTGTGGGTGAAGTAATATTCGGGCGATCGGCTGGACTCTTACAGACTATTCTCCATCCCATCCACCGGCAGCACATCGTCCGCTCCCTATATGCTTACTTACAGCACCATTCCCATCGCTACCTAAGTAGTAGTTTTGCTGGGGCATTGGCGCATCGCATCGGCGAAACCTCTCTAGGTGTCACCCAGACGATGCAAATGTTGATTACTGAATTTATGTCTGTAATCATCGTGTATATTGTATCCGCGATTTTACTGTATCGTGCCTATCCGCCCCTTGCTGCATTTGTGGGCGCGTGGGCAGTTCTCTTCATCAGTATTTCGTTCTGGCTGGCAACTCGCTGCCGAATTTACTCCCGCAGAGCCGCAGCCGCAAGAAGTGAGACAACTGGGATCATTGTAGATGCGGTGACAAATCTCAGCAGTAGCCGCTTGTTTGCTCGTCTCGATTTTGAGCGCCGCTATTTGAATGAGCAATTAAAGTACGAAATCAAAGAGGTGAGAAAGTCTAACTGGTACTCGGAGAGAATTCGCTGGTTTCAGTTCATCTCAGCAGCCATTCTGAAAATCGGCACTTTGTATTACTCGCTTTCCCTTTGGAGTCAAGGGTTAATTGCTACTGCTGACTTCGTTGTGGCAACTAGTCTGTCACTGTTGATTATCAGTGAAGCCCGTAATTTGAGCCGACGCTTTCTAGAATTCTTTGAACATATCGGCAATGTCGCCAATGGCGTCTCCGTAATTGTTCAACCCCATGAGTTAATCGATCGCGATAAAGCGATCGCTCATCCCATCACCCAAGGTAAAATCGAATTCCGGCAAATTTATTTCAGTTACACGTTAGGCAAACAAGTCTTTGAAAACCTTTCGATCGTCATCCAACCAGGCGAACGTGTCGGCTTGGTGGGTTTTTCCGGCTCTGGAAAATCTACCTTTGTGAATTTAATTTTGCGCCTTTTTGACCCACAATCAGGGCAAATTCTCATTGATGGGGTCGATATTCGAGATATGACTCAGAATGCCCTACACGCTCAGATCGGCTTAATTCCTCAAGATCCATCTCTGTTCCATCGCACATTGATCGAAAATATTCGTTACGGACGCATAGATGCAAGCGACGAGGAAGTGATTGAAGCAGCGCGAAAAGCCTATGCTCACGATTTTATCGCCCAAATGAAGGAGGGTTATCATTCTTTGGTGGGCGAACGCGGTGTAAAATTGTCTGGAGGGCAGAGACAGCGAATCGCGATCGCACGCGTAATCCTCAAAAATGCGCCGATTCTAATCCTGGATGAAGCCACCTCTAGTCTTGATTCCATCACCGAAAAAGCCATTCAAGATACCCTAGACTCAGCAATGGACGGCAAAACCGTGATTGTGGTAGCTCATCGTCTCTCTACCATTGCCCATCTAGACAGAATTTTGGTCTTCGACCAAGGTCGAATTATCGAAGAAGGTAATCACGCCAAACTACTGGCACGGCGCGGTGCTTACTACAGACTATGGAAAATGCAAGCCGGTGGCTTCCTGCCTGTAGAAGTTAGTAAATAGGGCATGGGGGATGGGGAGATGGGGAGATGGGGAAGTGTGGGGAGTGTGGGGGGAAAGATTTCTTCCCCATCCCCCCACACCTCCCACACTTCCTGCTTGCCCAATGCCCTATTCCCAAAGAATGCTATATTATAACTTTTCAAGAAATGATCAGGAACGGCATCGGTATTCGCACGGCGCAAGTGCGTCAGGAACGGCTTGTTGGTCAAATTCATGTTTATGATGGTGCGGGAAAAGGCAAGTCTCAGGCGGCTTTAGGGGTAGTTTTGCGCTCGATTGGGTTGGGAATTAATACACCTACTAATTCCAATCGGGTTTTACTGCTGCGGTTTTTAAAGGGGCCTGAGCGTGATTATGATGAAGATGGGGCGATCGCAGCTTTACAACGTGGCTTTCCCCATTTAATTGACCAAGTTCGGACTGGCAGAGCCGAATTTTTTGGCCCCGAAGAAATTACTACTTTTGATAGAGATGAAGCCGCACGGGGTTGGGATGTCGCCAAAGGTGCGATCGCCAGCGGTTTATATTCAGTTGTGGTTTTGGATGAAATTAACCCTGTATTGGATTTGGGTTTGCTGCCAGTGGATGAAGTGGTACGCACGCTAAAATCCAAACCCCAAGAGTTGGAAATCATTGCTACCGGACGCGCTGCACCACAAAAGTTGCTCGATATTGCAGATTTGCACTCAGAAATGAAACCCCACCACCACCCAACTGCTAAAGCACTTTTACTTAATGGCATTGAAATTTATACTGGTGCTGGTAAGGGCAAATCTACGAGTGCTTTAGGAAAAGCCTTGCAGGCAATTGGTAGAGGAATAAATCACCCAGGTTCTACACGTGTATTAATTATGCAGTGGCTCAAAGGTGGCAGTGGTTATACGGAAGATGCGGCGATCGCCGCTTTGCAGCAGTCATATCCAGAAGTAGTGGATCATCAACGTTGCGGTCGAGATGCAATTGTTTGGCGCAATTCCCGGCAAGAATTAGACTATGTAGAAGCCGAACGGGGTTGGGAAATTGCCAAAGTTGCGATCGCTTCTGGGTTGTATAAAACAATTATTCTCGATGAACTCAATCCTACAGTTGACTTGGAACTACTCCCCGTTGAACCCATTGTCCAAGCTTTGCTCCGCAAACCCCGCGACACTGAAATTATTATCACTGGTCGCTGTCAAAATCAACCAACATACTTTGATTTGGCTAGCGTTCATTCAGAGGTTTACTGCCACAAACACTATGCAAATCAAGGCGTAGAACTCAAACGGGGAGTAGATTTTTAAATTGGGCGTTGGGAAGCCAGCGACGGATACGTAGGGGGTTTCCTCATGGCTGGGCGTTGGGTTTCCCGACTTATAGCAAGTTGCATCATTGGGCAACACTTTTCGGTTAAAGGGAAAGAAAAAACCTTTAACCCTTATTTTTTAACGGAGTTTTCCGCACTATCCTTATTTTTTATGTTGAAGAAGGCAGTCCCAATGAAACAAGTTTCACCACCAAGCATGAAAGTTAGGACTTACGCAAACTCTACGAAATCTTCTCTACGAGACGCTGCGCGTTGGCGGAAGCCTCTCGTAGAGAAGGCGTCTTGGCGGTTCGATTAATTAAAAGCACGCAAAAACTCTCTTACAGCAATTTGCAGTTGAATAGACCACAGTAGGGGCTTTAGCATTGTTGTGCCCTTACGATAATTTAGTATTCAAGCATGTATTCCATCCAAATGAAAAGCGCTGTAAACTCTCATTCCTCCGTGAACTCTGCGTTCTCTGTGGTAGCCTCAGGCAAGCCGCTTTGCCTCTACGTTTTCCTTTGGCTGTGCGTAAGTCCTAATCTTTTTTCAAAAAATAACAGGCAGAAATATTCCGTATATTCACTCGATTTTGTACGTAAGTAGGGGCTTTTCGGTATATTTATCGCTGGTATCTAGAAACTTTCGGCATAACATCCAAATTAGGATATTAGACCGAAATTTTCTGAATATTATGTGGAACAACGCCCAAAAAATTAAAGATTATTCATCCAAAACAGAAAAAAGCTATTTTGGCTGGATTTAACGCTATATATTTTTTCGTAATAAGTGGCAGTCAAAGGATATTGTAAGTCATGAAATCAAAGTAGTTTGAACAGATTTTGCAGTGAAAAAAAAATTGCTACATCTATTCAGAATCGACCTTTAAACTCTAAATAAACAAGATTTAAGGAAAGTTTATAGTCGTTTGATTTACCCAAAGAAGAGCTTTATAGTTCTTAATCCTTAACTTTTTATTTGCATATGATATACAAACCCCGTCAACAAAAACTGTTGAAATCGATCGCATTATTCCTAATTGCAATATTTCTGCAATTTTTGTTTTACATCCCGACACCAGTTTTATCCCAAAATTCCAATAGCTGTAGCAATATTACAGTTCCTCTGACAGCTGAGGAACAAACTTACGCTCGTGCTGCTTGGCAGTATTTTGTGAAAAATTATCAGCCAGCAACAGGATTTACCAATTCTACTGGGGGTTATCCTTCTGGTACCCTTTGGGATATGGGAAATTACCTGATGGCTTTGAATGCTGCACGCTGGTTGAATCTTACTGACCAAGCAGATTTTGATGCTCGCCTGAATAAGTTTTTAACGAGTCTCAGCAGCCTAAAGTTATTTGAGGATGCCTTGCCAAATAAAGTCTATAACGCAGCCACTGGACAGATGGTTGATTATGGCAATAATCCCATTGAACGGGGTATTGGCTGGTCTGCTTTGGATATTGGTAGAATCCTGGCTGCGTTTGATGTGATTCGCAGCTGTCATCCCCAATACAATGATTGGCTCAAGGGCATTGTAGCAAAGTGGCAGGTAGGGCGATCGCTCAAAGACGAACAACTTTTTGGCGCTACTGTTCTCCCAGACAACAAAACATTACTGGTGCAAGAAGGACGACTCGGCTACGAAGAATACGGCGCTAGAGGTTATGGGCTTTGGGGTTTCAATGCACCCAAGGCTATTTCCTTAGAGCCGTTTAAGTTGGTCGAAATTAATGGTGTACAAATTCCCGTTGACACCCGTGATTTTCAAACCACCAACGCTAATAATTATGTTGTTAGCGAGTCTTATATTCTTGATGGTATTGAATTTGGCTTGCAAGGTGAGTTAGCTGATTTTGCTGCGAGAGTTTTAGATGTGCAAAAACGGCGTTACGATACCACAGGCGAGTTAACTGCGGTTACAGAAGACAATATTGACCAAGCACCTTATTTTCTCTACAACACCGTCTACGCTAACGGTGCAAACTGGGCAACAATTACAGACGCCAACCAGCCTTATCCCCAGTTTCGCAGCATCAGTACAAAAGCCGCTTTTGGTTGGCACTATCTTTTTCCAGATAATGCTTATGCCCAAAAAGTTTTTGATGCTGTTAAGGATCTCCGCAGTCCTGATGATGGTGGGTACTATGCTGGGATCTATGAAGAATCAAAGCAACCTAATAAAGCTTTGACAGGTAATACTAATGGGCTAATTTTGGAGATTTTATACTACAAAGCTAGGGGAAATCGCCCTTTAATTGCCTCTGCCTCTGGTTTAGCAAGTGTTTCCACTGCTAAACCAACTGAAAATGCGACACCCTCAAATCAAACGAATTCTACTGTCACAACTCCTACCTCAAATCAAGCGAATTCTACTGTTACGACTCCTACCCCAAATCAATCAAATTCTACTGTTACAGCTCCTACCTCAAGCCCTGCGGATACTTCTAAAATCATAGATGTGGCTGTTGCACCGATTCCACCAGTGGGTAGTCCGCAACCATCATCTAATCTCAAGCTAGAAAGACCACTGTCAGTAATTGAACGACGCTATGCAGAAGCGGCTTGGCGATACTTTCAAGCTAATTATCACTCCAAAAATGGCCTAGTTGACGATCGCAGTGATTTCAAAGGTGCAACTCTCTGGGGCTTGGGAGATTATCTCGCAGCCCTCCATGCGGCGCGATCGCTCGATATCATTAACCCCAAAGAATTTGACGCACGCACCCGACATCTTTTAGCGGCCTTGACAAAACTACCTTTATTTGCTGGCGAGTTACCGAGTCGGAGTTACGATACCAGAACGCTGCAATCGGTAGATTATGGTGGAAATCCCATTCCAGAAGGAAATGGTTGGTCGGCTTTAGATTTGGGCAGGATGCTGGCGGCGCTTTATAACTTAAAAACTTGTCATCCAGAATACACGGCTGCGGTAGATAAAATTGTGCTGGATTGGTCGTACTTGCGTGTGGTAAGGGAAGGTATTCTTTCGAGTGCTACTGTTAGCAAAGAAGAAGATGGGCGATATCTGACTCGCGTCAATCCTGAAACCCGCTTAGGTTATGAAGAATATGCCGCTCGTGCTTTTCAATTATGGGGGTTTAATGTTGACGGTTCTGCTGTTGGCGGTAAATATCAAACAGCCTCAGTAGAGGGAGTGAAAGTACCAATTCAACGCCATCGCACAGATACTAACTCTAAAGTTAACCAATATACGGTTAGCAATCCTTTCTTACTCTACGCTTTGGAATTCGGACTAGATCCAAAAATGCGATCGCTCTTTGAGCCGATTTTCCAAGCGCAAGCCGAACGTTACCGCCGCACAGGCACCCTCACAGCCTCAGCTACCACGTTAATCGATCGCAAACCTTACACCGTTCACAGTACAATTACTGGGCAAGGCGATGCTTGGGTAGCTTTAGGAGATAACGGTCAATCTGTACCCAAGGGACGATTGGTAAGTACAGCAGTAGCTTTTGCTTATCATGCTTTACTTCCAGAAAATAAGTATAGTCAAGAATTACTGCAAGCAACGACTGATTTATACAATCCATCGACTGGATTTTATGAAGGCTTTTATGAAACTACCGGGAAAACGGCAATTGGTTTCACTAGCAGCACCAATAGTATGATTTTGCAATCCTTGTTGTATAAAGTGACGAAGGGACAACCCCTAATTCGTCCGACTACCACCATGAAGTCTCCTTGGTGGGTAGCAGTAACTAAGGGAGATTCTGGACGAGGTTTACCGAACACTGCAATACAGCGAACCAAGTTAATTTCTGATGGTTCTAGAAGTTACTGGGTTTCAAATAGCAAAAATACACCATTAGTAACTGGTACAAAAGTCGCAGAATAAATTGAAGAAAGGCAGAGAGCAGATGGAGCAATTAGTGGGGAATTCAAACCCGCCACTAATTGTTTTGCACCAAATCTGCGATTTGGTAGGGGACTCAAATCCAAATGGGCTGAGGCTTCAAGGCAATACTAAAACTTAATTCCCTTCGGGCAAGGCAGAAGGGCTTGAAACGTAACTAACTTTAACAGGACTTACGCAAACTCTACGAAATCTTCTCTACGAGACGCTGCGCGTTGGCGGAAGCCTCTCGTAGAGAAGGCGTCTTGGCGGTAGCCTACCCTTCTCCTTCGGAGACGCTACGCGAACGGGAACGCCAAGGGCGAACGGCAAGCCGCAAAGCGTCTCCGATAAATTAAACTTTTTGGCTATTTTTGCGTAAATCCTGTTTAATTACAAAGCCGTGTTTGTTAATAACTAGTTGTATTTGGGAATACTTGTACATGAGTCAATATAGTCAGAACATCTCGATTCAAAATTTCTGGTTATTCCTTCAAATTTATGAACAAGGTACGACTGGCGCTGGTGATGTTAATTTTACTCGGAAGCATCTTTGCGAGTAAAAATATAATGGCGGTTGCTGATACCTCAAAGCAGCCGGAAAACCGCAAATTAAACTACGCAAAAAAGCTGCGAGATTTTGCTCAAAATTTATCTGATAAAAATCGCGGTTATTTTTCAGGACGATATGAAAATTCCCAACTCGGTGTTAATGCTTCTGTTGACGTGAATACAAATGCGATCGTTTTAGAAAGTCTGCTTTATAAAGCTATAGATATAGCGGTTCCCAATCAAATGAGGTACAGAAATTTGTAGGGGCGCAAAGCTTTGCGCCCCTACCTTGTACCTCACTAGAACGGGAAATGCTATAGACACTAGTACTTGAACACAGAGGAATAAGTAAGTAATTATGTTTGTAAAATAGACTTTGTTTAATTTAAATTTTTAATTTTCTTGGCTTACCGCACTATTATTTTACATTAATCAATGGTAATCACATGACTTCAGTTTCTATTATTGATAATTCCGCAAACTTTTCTGGTAACAGCCGTTCGTTACTCAAAAAAAGAACGCTGTTATTTCGCTATCTGGCAGAAATCAATTTAATTTTTGGTATCTGGTATTTGCAGTGGCGCATCACTCATTCTATTAATTTTGATGCACTTTGGATTTCTATCCCTTTACTAGTAGCAGAAATTTATAGCTATTTCGGTGGCGTAATGTTTGTAATTGGGTTGTGGCGGCCTTTAGTTAGACAAATTAAATCTCTCGACCAAATGGCCCCACCAATATCTAGATCTGATTGGCCGACAGTGGATGTGTTTATAACGTGCTACAACGAGCCACCGGAAATTGTAGAAGAAACTGCTAAAGCTGCTTTAGCAATGGATTATCCGCCAATCAAGTTACGTGTTTATGTGCTGGATGACGGTAATTCGGCTGATATGCGAGCAATGACAGAAAGATTGTGTATTGAGGATTTGCAATCACCACAACTACAGCAGGAAGCAGAACGAATTGACGCGGAACACTGTTGTTTGTTGGAACGCTTGAAGCAACTGGAAAATCTCACACCCAACACCCAAGCCGCTGAAGAATGGTTGCAAGCATCAGAGGGAAACGAGTTTGCTAGCGAATTTGTGAAAAGTCTGCGACAGTTTATTCTTTGGTTACCTCCACAGCATCAAAGTATGACAGAACGCCTGATTACCGAACGCAAAGCCTTAGAAGAAGCTATTCGCAAAAAAGAATTAGAACTAGTTGAACTCACTCGTTTTCGCTACATTGCTCGTCCCAAACCAGCTGGTGTACCCCACCACGCTAAAGCAGGTAACCTCAATTACGCAATTTTTTCTGGGGAAACTTCCGGAGACTTTATTCTGACGCTAGATGCTGACCATATTCCCAAACCACAATTTATTAAGCGAGTTCTGCCTTATTTCTACACTTATAATCTTTTCACGGGGAAATATGACCATAATCAAATTGCTTTTGTCCAGACCCGCCAGGACTTTTACAACATTCCTCCAGGCGATCCTTTTGGACATCGAGCAAATTTATTTTATGGGCCGCTCCAACAAGGAAAAGATGGCATGAATGCCGCTTTTTATACAGGCACAAATGCACTTTTGAGACGAGAAGCGCTGATTAGTGTAGGACTGCAATATTTTGCTGATGAATTTGCTAAAGATGAAAAACGTTTAAATGAATTTCAATTAATTGGCGGTGTATCCAGTAACAGTATTACAGAAGATATGAATACAGCAATGCGTTTACATGGCGCTGGATGGAAATCTATTTATCATCATGAATTGCTAGCAGAAGGCTTAGCACCAGATGACCTCAGTTCTACTCTTAAACAACGGCTACGCTGGGCACAAGGAACTATTCAGGTACTACTGAGAGAAAATCCATTAACAAAACCAGGGCTGAGTTTTTGGCAGAGGTTACATTATTTTAAAACGATGTATAGCTATTTTTCTGGTTTTGCAACTCTGGTTTTTATTTCCTGTCCAATTATCTATTTTTTCACGGATATTATTCCAGTTAAAACCTACGGCCCGGACTTTGCCATACACTTTTTCCCAGCTTTTATTATCAACCGCTTGACTTTCCTTGCAGCCACGTGGGGCATTCCGGCTGGAGAAGTTTGGCGTTCCGAACAATATGCGATCGCTCTATTTCCCTTATTAATCCAAGCCGTGTGGAGTGTATTCACCGGACAAAAACTTAATTTCCAAGTTACACCAAAACAACGGCAGTCTGGTATTTATATCCGTCTAGTTTGGCCGCAGGTTGTTATTTTTATCTTGACCATTCTGGGAATACTATGGAGCCTTTATCGGTTCGCGATCGGGCATTTGAATTATCCTGAAGTTCACTTACTCAATGGTGCATGGGCTATTTATAACTTGTTACTTTTGTCAGCTATTATCCGCGCATCTGTTTGGCAACCTCCAAAAGAAGTGTAAGGGGAATTAGGGAGACGGGAGTAATAACTAATAACTAAAGCCATGAATGCTCATTTACACTGTAATAACTTTAGGCAACAAACTGTGTTAACAATTTATGCTCATGCTGATGATGAAGTTCTACCTGCTGCCGGTACTCTGAGTCTGATGTCTAAAGCCGGGTGGAATGTTCGTTGCTTAATTTTGACTGATGGTAGTCTTTCTAGTTCATCTATTAAGGGTACACGTCATCAAGAAGCAGATGCAGCTGGTAAAATTATCGGTGCAAATTACGAATTTTATGCACTTGAGGAGTGTAATTTTTCAACACAAGCAGTGATTAAAGTTACTGAAGAAGCTATTGGGAATTGGCATCCGGATTTGATTATTACTCACGCACCACAACCTGAAAAATATGGACATAGAGATCATGAAGTGTGTGCGATCGCAGTTTCTAATGTTGCTACCCGCAAAAACATACCTTTGTGGTATTCAGCACCACCTGTTTTTTTACGTGGTTTTGAACCAAATTTCTTTGTCGATATAACTTCTGTCATTGAGGAAAAAATAGCAGCTATTGGTTGTTATGAATCAGAAGCAAATAAAGCATTTATGCAACTCGATGCCATACTTATTTTGTCTCGATTTTGGGCGCGGGAATTAGGGCAAAAAGATGGATATTTTGAAGCTTTTGAAATTTCTCGTCAATGGGTTGACGCTAGCTTTTTTAGTGCGATCGCTAATAATAAATAAGTACTTGAATAGAGCTTTTTAAGTTAATCTCCTTAAATATCGCGCTATAATTATTGGACATATGCTTAATGATAAAAAACAGACCTCGTGAATCAAATTATAATTTTTATATATCTTCAGAATATTTAAAATTTTAAATATTATTCGGAGATTTTAATCTTTCATAACCCTTTTTCCTGATAGATGCTTTCAGAGATAATAACAATCTGAAAAAAGAATGCGACAGATGGGTAGGGGCACAACAATGTTGTGCCCTTACAGATAATTGATGTGTCGCTGCTATATATAAACAAAAATATTTTTATATCTATTGCAGTTTGGATTAAATAGATGCCAAAATAATAACATATTGCAAACAAATAATTGGAGAATTAATCCATGAATAGGAGTGTAACTGTACTAGAATTATCTGGAATTTTAGATGGTATTAAAGGTAATGAATTGCGCCGTGAAGTTAGTAATCACGTAGATAAGGGAACAAATGTTCTATTGTTGGATTTAAAAAATGTAAAGTTTATTGATAGTTCTGGTTTAGGCGCTTTAGTATCAGCAATGCAAATGGTACGAAAAACCGATGGTCAACTTTTTGTCTGTTCGATAAACGATCAAGTCAAGATGCTATTTGAACTGACTAAGATGGATAGAATTTTTCAAGTTTTTGCCGATCGAGAGGAATTCAATCGCCAAGTAGTAGCAACGCAAAATTGAATATATGTGCTTTGCTTTTGCAATTTATTTGCTTCCATTAACGAGTATGTAAAAATGCAATTAATGGCATAGAAAATATAAAATCAGCCTTTTCGAGTTAAGGGTAAGCTTTTTCACGGAATCCAATAAGGGTTACACATCCAAGTTTGAGGATATTAACCAAAGTTAACTTTTACTAAAGATAAATCATCATCAAGATTATCTTGAGTATTGAAGCTGAGAATATTCGCTAATAATTGATTGAGGTTACAGATATCTGTTTGGCTACATTTAGTTAGCAAATTAATGAAAGCATCAAGGCCTAAAATTTTGCCATCTGGCTGATTAATTTCATAAGCTCCATCACTAAAGATATATAAAGTACTGTTTTCTTTGACTTCAAAAACAGCATTTTGAAATTCAACATCAGGTAAAAAGCCAATTGGTAAATCTAAAGAAGTTAGCCGCTGGATTTGGATATTCGCTGTAGAAGTACTAGATAAAAGTAAAGCGGGTGGATGTCCGGCGTTGGCATAAATTAGTTGGCGTTTGAGGCGGTGATAAACTCCATACCAAATTGTGAAGTATTTATCACCGTGTTTCCTCATTTGAAAAGCGTGATTGAGAGCTTTTAGGACTTCACTAGGTTGACAAAAGTTGGTGTTTGGTAGAGATTGCGATCGCAGCACATTCAGCACCGATACAGACAATAGTGCCGAACCCACTCCATGTCCTGATACATCCAACAAATAAATTGCCAAACGATCCTCATCGAGCCAATTATGGCCAAAGCAATCACCGCCTAGCTGTGCTGAAGGAATAAACAAATTTTCTGTAGTTACTGTTCCTACGAGGGGTGAGGGTAGAAGCGATCGCACGTAATCAGCTGCTTGAGCCAATTCTGTTTCTAAAATTTGCTTTTGAGTTCGTAAATCCTGATTGAGTTTTTCCAAAGCTTGCTTTTTACTTTGTAAATCCTGATTCAGCTGATGTAACCTTAATCCTGCTCTGACTCTTGCTTTCAATTCATTCATCTCTATTGGTTTAGAGATAAATTCATCTGCTCCAGCGTCAAGTCCCCTGACTCTATCATCTTCCTCTCCTCTAGCTGCTCCCCTAGCAGTCAATAAAATAAAAAACGTAGTCGCCAACTCTGGAGCCGATCTAATTCGCCGACAGACTTCTAGTCCATCTACCTGGGACATCATCCAATCACAAATAATCAAAGCAGGATGCAGCAGTTGTGCTTGTGTAATTCCTTCTTCACCATTACTAGCTACGGTAACATCATAACCCTGCTTTTTGAGCGTGCTTTTGAGTACTGCTCGGACTGTAGGATCGTCATCAATAACTAAAATTTTAAACATAAATTATATTTTGATATTGTGATGGAAAATAAATAGCCAATTTAATTTAAGTTATATGAAATTTAATTTGTAATGTATAGTGAAAATACTCAAATTAAATAAACTAATTAGCGAATAAGATAAATTTAAAATATTTGATTGTTTAAGAATGAATAAGAAAATATATCTGAAAGTTAACACAGATCTGACAGCTTCACCTGAAGTTTTATCTTGGTTCGAGCAGATGAACGAACCAAGCCTTCCCGATAAACAAATTTGGTGGCAATGTCAAACACTTTTGATGGAGGGTTTTACTAATATTGTTGAACATGCCCACAAAAATTTACCCATTGAAACTCCAATTGAGATGGAAGCTGTGCGTTTAAATAAGTATATAGAAATTCGGATTTGGTCTCAGGGCAAATGCTTTGATTTAAATGAACAATTGCAGCAAACATCAGAATTTGAAGATAATGACCAAGAGCGGGGACGCGGTTTAAAAATCATGTCTGCTATTGCCGACAAATTGAGCTATGAGCCGACAATAGATAATCGTTACTGTTTATTTATTAGTAAATATTACTAGTAAATAAAGAGGTCTTAATAAACATGAATTACAAAAAAATCGTTTATAACTCAGCTATAAACCTATTTTACTTCTGAATTATGCTGTATGTTATTATTCGACAGTTGAATAAGTGGTTTGGAGAACTCCCCCAAGAAATGCGTTCCTCAATTATTGGTTTACCGTTGCCTGTTCTTGAAGATTTGAGCGAAGCATTGTTAGATTTTACTAGCGTAGATGATATACAGGCTTGGTTGTCAGCACGATAATTAAGCTTCTATTTCGTGACTAAAAACTTTTGGATACGTTTAACAAACTCTTCTAACTCTGAGATTAAATTATTAGTGCCTCGACGCTCTTGGTTATGAGCTAGTTGTTCTAGTTTTTCTGCTGCTAGATGCATAGTTGTAACTCCCATATTGGCACTAGCACCTTTAATTTGATGGGCTTCGCGTGCAAGTTGGTCGAAGTCGAAAGCAGCGATCGCCATTTTTACGATCTCTATCCGAGCTTCAAGATCTTCCACAAATATTTGCAGTAATTCTATTTCAAATTCTGGATTATTTTCTGAGAGTTGATGCAACCGTTCCCAATCAATTGGTAGCTCAATTAAACCCACATTTGTTGCTTTCGCGCTAAAAATTATATTTGCCCAACGTTCTAGTGCGGCTGCCAAATCTTTCTTCAAAACTGGCTTACTTAAATAGTCATCCATGCCTGCATCTAAACACATTTGTTTATCTTCTTTCATGGCATTAGCTGTCATTGCAATTACCACAGGACGACGACCGCTTGCAAAACGGCTTTCTTGCCAACGATGAATTTCTTTTGTAGTTTCTAAACCATCAATAATTGGCATTTGGCAATCCATCAAAATTAAATCGTAAGGAATTTTTTCTAATACCTCCAACGCTTCTTGACCATTATTAGCGACATCAGCGCTGTAGCCTAAGCTTGTGAGTTGTTTCAAAGCAATTTTTTGATTAACTAGATTATCTTCAGTTAAAAGTATTCTTAATTGAAAAGAATCTGGAACAGAAAAATCTGTGTTGTTTTCGTAATTTTCCATTCCTGACTCCTGAATTCTGAATTTAGAATTCTCAATGCGAGTTGCTGTACTTGGGGTTTCCCCAATATCTTTCGGGTTTGGCAGTTTCCCTAGCCTTGCGGAAAGCTGTTTTGCGTCTACGATGGAAACCGCCAAGATGGAGGCTGCTTCACTGCACTGGCTCCTTTTAACTTGTGACTGTTCTAAAATTACAGAAGCCGTAATTGTGAAGTAAAATACACTGCCTACATTCAACTGACTTTCAACCCAAATTCTGCCACCCATTAACTCGCACAGTTGCTTGCAGATGACAAGGCCTAAACCGGTACCACCATACTCTCTAGTAATGGACGAGTTAACTTGACTGAAGGCTTTAAATAAACGTTCAATGCGATCGCGGGGAATTCCAATGCCTGTATCTTTAATACTAAACTCAATTTCGCAAATATTTCCAGGAGAATAATTATTATTGCTTTGATTGCGGATGATAACTGAAACTTCTATGCTTCCAGCGTTGGTAAATTTAATAGCATTACTGAGTAAATTAATCAAGATTTGCCGCAGTCTGGTAATATCTCCGACAATGAGAGTAGGAAATTGATGATTATCTAAAAATGTAATTTTTAACCTTTTTTCTTGAGCTTTATGTGTCAGTAAATCAACAGCTTGCTTAATGCAATCTTGCAAAACAAAAGGTTGCTCCTCTAATTCTAAATTGCCTGATTGGATTTTAGAAAAATCAAGGAAGTCGTTAATAATTGTCAGTAATGAATTTCCACTTGTGTAAATAATTTCAACAAAGTTTCGTTGTTCAACAGTCAATCCGCTATCTAACAACAGGCTTGCCATACCAGTTACCGATGCGATCGGAGTCCGAACTTCATGGCTAATCATTGCCAAGAATTGCTGTTTAGCAAGTTCTACCTGTTTTCGTTCGGTCAGATCTCGCAAAATGTAAACATAACCTTGAAAATGTTCAATTTCTGTTTGAATCCTTGAGTATGAAAAATCTACTGCAATGGTTTTACCACTTTTGGTATAACAAATGGTTTCTACCTCTTTGGCTAAATGATTTCTATCTTGATTTGGGAATATAGTAATATTTTCGATTTTATTCAAAACCTTGGTAATAGGTTGACCGATGAGTTCTGCTTCATCATATTCCAATAAAACTTGTGCCGCTGGATTCAATTTTTTTATATTTCCTGACAGCGTTGTTACCAATAACGCGTCTGGCATTGATATTATAATCTGGTCAATATATTGTTTAGAAGCCTTTAAGTTACGTAGCAAAAGATTTGCTTCATTTGCGCCTTGAAATAGAGATTGCTCAAGCAACATCCTTTCGGTAACATTTTGCACAAGAATGATTAGCGAATTGCTGAAATTATCTTGTTGTATATTTTTAGTAATACAAATATCAATATATAAAGGAGAAGCGTTATCTGGCGATCGCCTAATTCCTTTTAATTCAAAACTATTTTGCTGTCCCTGGTGAATCGCATCAAAAATATCTTCAAGTCCCTCTAATTCAGGAAACACAATCCGAACATCACTACCTCGCTTTACTTCATCGGTAATATCGGCAAAATGATTGAGCGTCGTTGATATCTCAATAATTCTCCATCTGTCATCAATTATTAAATATTCAATTCCACATACAGATAATATATTGTGCGAAAAGGAGTTCATTTGTTTAAATTAAATGAGTGGCTAAAGTTTGAAATATTTCATTAACATTATTGCCAGTTTTAGCAGAAGTTATATAAGTGTCTAATATATGAGCTTCATTACTGAATTGATAAATTTTACGGATGTTCTCTAAATATTCTGGCGCTATCATATCTGATTTGTTCAGTGCAACAACAATATAGCTTTGAGGATTAACAGCTAAAAAAGTCTGAATATGCTCCCGAAGATGATTCAGGGTTTCTGGTTGTGTTACATCACCAACAATTACAGCACCTTTAGAACCTTGAAAATAATTTTGAGCAACTGTCTTAAATTTGTTACTACCTTCAATATCCCAAATTAAAAGTTGTAAGTTTTGCTCATTTTTTAGGCCTATATTGGAAAAACTCATCAATTTACGAGAAATTTTTACTCCTACAGTTGAAAGATATTCATCACTAAATGTAGACTCAACAAATTGACGAATTAGGCTAGTTTTGCCAACACCAAAATCCCCAAATAAGCAGATTTTTCTAGAAATTGTACACATAGTTGATTTGATAATCACAGTTAGTTAAAATTTAAATTTGTTTGTTTATCGGTTCTAGAACGACACAGCGGCTCAACCATAAGGGGTGAGTGACATCAATTCCTGGCGGTAAATCCCTTCTACCAATAATCTGTAGGCGAGATGGTTCGATACCTAATTTAATCAATGCTTGTTGTACAGCTTTTGCTCGCATAAATGCCAATTTTTGAGATGTGTTTTTATTACTACGCTCATAACTATAACCAATGATTTTTAAATGCTGATTTGGGTGTCGATTGAGAAAAAGTTTGACTTGTTTAACTTTTTGTTCTAAATCAGCTTTCATCAGACTTGCTGAGTCGAGTTGAAAGTAAAATCGTACTTCAATCTGTAGAGGTTCTATTCGCACTGCGCTAGAAACAGATTTTACGCCTGGAATTTGCTCGAATGCACGAGTAATAATTCGAGCATCTGCAACACGGTTAATGGTACCTTCGACAGATACTTTACCAGCAATATATTGACTAGAAATAGCTATACCTTCTGTTTGATTTAAAACTTCTGTAACTCGTATAACTTCAGCAGCAGCTAATACAGGATCGGCTGGTACTTCAACTAACAAAATTTGATTATCAATCAACCAATTAGGAGAGGTTAGTTTAACGATTTGTTCAGCTTTCTGGCGAAGAAGTTGATTAGGTAATCGTCCAGTTAATTTTAATTTATTGTGTTCTACCTGCACTGTTAGCCGATATACGGCTAATTCGGGAGCAGAAGCTAGGGCTAGCAAAGTTTGGTTTTCAATTGAACGTATTACTCTGCTACGGTATTGCCAAAAACCCAAAGTAATAAAAATACTACTAATAATTGTTAAACTGAAGATTAGTAACGGTGAAAATCGTTTTTTTTGATTTTTATACTGAATATTGAAATCTTGAATTTTTTTGATAAATATATGAACTTCACTAGGAATAGTCTCTAAATCTCCATCAAAGTTTTCAATTACATCACCATATCTTTTAATTATTTTGCTGAACGTATGTCGCATTTTATTGAGAAAATTTTTGCTTGGTTCTCCTTGAATTACAAGAGCTAAATAACAGTAGCCTGCAACTTCTAAAATTATTTTTGATGTCCCGTATGCAATTGTATCTAATTCAGTTATATTTCCAGATTGATTGATGCAATCATTGGCAAAGCTGCGAATTGCAGTCAGCATACCTGCTACCATTTCAGCTTCAAGCTGTTGGGCATCAGAGCGCTGAATATTTGAGATGATTAAACCAGATGCTTTATGAATTAAGAAAATAGCTTGAATTTCAAATGGCAAAGCTTCTTTAAGAATTAATTCTGCTTCAGAAACTCCCTGTAATTTGGCACGAATTTTACGTTTAATTCCTTCAACACTGAGGGTTTCTTCGACTTGTCGGTTAATGGCACGGATTGTCTCTGCCATATATTTGGCTATGGTACTGCCAATAATTGGGTAGAGTGCATCTACAACAATATTTTGTTCAATTTCAATTTGCTTTTTAATAGCTCGTCCCATTGCTGGAGCAATCGCATCTGAAACTTCCTGCGGTGCAACAATCACCTGCTGCGAAATTGCTAAAGGAACAGCAGGTGCGATCGCCTCGCTGATACTAGTTCTATCCTGTTCAGTACGGCTACGAATAGTGCGATCGATAATAGGAGCAATTATCTCTATAATTTCTTCTTTTGAGTCTGCAATTTTCAGTTTTAAAAGCTCAGAAAACGATGGCAATAGTAATTTTATTAACTCTTGTGGTTCGTAAATTTGATGTTCTAAATCTATGGTTTTTTCTTCTAATACTTTGAGAATTATTTTTAATTTTTCTAATTCGTCTCCAACCAATATTTGCTGCAATTTTTGGAATGCATCCTCTGAACTATTTGTAATTTCCTCAAAATCGATATATGTTTCAATAGATTGTTCTAACTCTTCTTCAATAATTAGCGATGAAATAGCTACATTGGTAAGAGAATTAAAATTAGACTCTAAATAAGCTTCACATACTTCTAATGGAACTGGAGTGAGTTGTAAAAATTCACCTTCTTCTATACAAAATTCATGAGTATTATCAAGAAAGGCAGAGGGCAGAGGGCAGGAGGCAGAAGGAATACTGCTCTGTGTTCTCTGGTGCGACCAATCAGGGAAAGGGTTTAAGACCCCCACTGAACGAGAGTTCAGTGGCTCTCCTTCAGGAGGGGTCGAATCCCCTTGAAGCTTGTTCTTTCTGCCCGACGCTCGCGGACTCGCTAACGCTGCGCTATCTGCCTCCTGCCTTCTAGCTTCTTCAATAGTTTCTAATGGTAATGAAGAAAAAGATTGCTCAGGTGATTCGATAATTTTGAGTTCGACAAGTAAATGCACTAAATTGTCAAGCTGTACAGCTTCTTCTTCTTTTAATTCAATAGATTGAGAAATCGAATTTTCCACCTGAGTCATATCAGTAAATCTCGTCTTTAAAAGTGCGGAGTGCTGAGTTAGGGTTTAGAGTTAGGAGTTAGGAGTTAAGAGTTATTTTCGCTCATCCTCCTCATCTCCTACTGTGATTAAGAATGTAATTCTGCCGTACCGTTGGACTGAGTTAACACTTTTGACAACTTTGTAGTCTCTAAAAGCGGTACAGCATTATAATCATTGCTGCGTTCATCGGCTGCTTCTCGCAACTGGGGAATGAATTCAGTTTCTTTCAGGCGCATTCCTAAGGCAAACAAAGTTTCAGCCATATCGTCTTTAGAAACCTTGGTGTTTGTCAACTGTGAAAAACGGCGATCTATTTCTTCTAAAATTAGATCCCGTAATGCGGTAACATCATCTTGTAATTGGACTTTAGTTTGAAAGATTTCATCTCGAATTGAGGTAGTTTGGCTATCTAACGCGTCATCAAGAGATTGAACGCTGCTAGAGAATTTTTTATTGAATCGATCTACTTGTTGGCGTAAATCAAAAGTTTCTTCTTGAGTTGTGATATTGAGTGACTTCAGCTTTTTTTCCACCGTCTCAAACCCTGCTTTGAGTTCGGCTGAAAAGTTGGACTTGAGTTGCTCAATATGCGATCGCGTTTGTTGTTGTAACAAAGAAATATCGGACTCTAGCTTACTAAATCTATTTTCATAGTCTCTTAACTGTGTACCAAAAATAATATCGCGGATCTGATCGATATTACCTAACCGCTCTCTTACATCATCTCTACTCATCTGATTCATTAGGAAAACCTCATAACTTATTTTGAGGACATTAAATTTATTATTCCCATTAGTCATTAATTATTAGTCATTAGTCCTTTGCTAATGTTCCATACTTCGGTTTCTCTACCAAACGCTACGCGTAGCTTGCTCGTATTGCAGGGGTAGGCTCAGTACAAGTGCCCAATGACTATTGATTATTGACTAAAAACTCTTGGATGCGTTTAACAAACTCTTCTAACTCTGAGATTAAGTTATTAGTACCTCGACGCTCTTGGCTATGAGCTAGTTGTTCTAATTTTTCTGCTGCGTGATGCATAGTTGTAATTCCCATATTGGCACTAGCGCCTTTAATTTGATGGGCTTCGCGTGCAAGTTGGTCGAAGTCAAAAGCCGCGATCGCCATTTTTACGATCTCTATCCGAGCTTCAAGATCTTCCACAAATATTTGCAGTAATTCTATTTCAAATTCTGGATTATTTTCTGAGAGTTGATGCAAGCGTTCCCAATCAATTGGTAGTTCAACTAAACCAATATTTGTTTTCGAAATCGTCTCTTTGCTGACAAAAGTTTGTCTTGGCAATATCAGCATTGTCCAACGATCTAAAGCTGCTGCTAATTTTTCTTTTATTACTGGCTTGCTCAAATAGTCGTCCATGCCTGCATCTATACACATTTGTTGGTCTTCTTTCATGGCATTAGCTGTCATCGCAATCACCACAGGACGACGACCGCTTGCAAAGTTGTTTTCTTGCCAACGATGAATTTCTTTTGTAGTTTCTAAACCATCAAGAACTGGCATTTGGCAGTCCATCAAAATTAAATCGTAGGGAATTTTTTCTAATAACTGCAAAACTTCTTGACCATTACCGGCAACATCAGCACTGTAGCCAAGACTTTGGAGTTGTTTTAAAGCTACTTTCTGATTTACTAAATTATCCTCTGCTAGGAGAATTCTTAATTTAGGAAAGTTAGAAGTTGGGGGAGGAGATCCAACTACGCGAGGCCAAGAGGACGCGGGGAATGTAGTAAATAAATTCTCTGCGTCTGGCATTTTCCGCGTCCCGGTGTCTTCTTCTTTTGTTTCTAAAATAGTGACGATCGTATCAAAAAGTCGAGACGGCTTCACAGGTTTAACCAAATAAGCGGCAAATCCGATTTTTAGCGCTCGTTGGATTTCATCGCGTTGATTAGTAGAGGTGAGCATAACTAAAGGTAAATGTGCGATCGCTGAATCTGCTTTAATTTGCTCTCCCAAAGTCATGCCATCTATTTCTGGCATCTGCATATCAATCACAACAATGTCATACAAGCTTTTGTGCTTGGCAGCTTCTTGAATAGCTTTCAGAGCAATACTAGCGGAAGCAGCTCGATCTACTACCATCCCCCAGCGAGTGGCTTGATACTGGATGATTTTACGATTTGTAGGGTTATCATCAACTACTAATAAGCGCCGATTAGTTAGAACAGTGGGATCGTGTATTGAAGAAATAGAATGAAGTTGTTTGGGGAAAGTTATTTCAAACCAAAACTTAGAACCTTTGCCTACCGAACTTTCTACGCCAATTTCTCCTCCCATCAAGGTTACTAGTTGTTTGCAGATGGCTAATCCCAAACCCGTACCGCCATACTTGCGGGTGGTGGAAGCGTCTACTTGGGTAAATGGCGTAAACAGTTTGCATTGGTCTTCATAATTAATGCCAAGACCGGTATCTATAATGGCAAAATTAATAGTAGCTGTATTGGAAGTTTGCGATCGCACTTCTACTCTTACTATCACCTCTCCACTGCTGGTGAATTTGATGGCGTTGCTAATTAAATTCATCAGAATTTGCCGCAAACGACCAGCATCACCTTGCAGATGGATGGGGACGTTGGGATAAATTAAGGCTGCAATTTCTAATCCTTTTTTATGGGCTGGGGGTGCCAATAATTCCAACACCTCTTCCACACAGGTAGATAAGTCAAAATCTAAAGTTTCCAATACCATTTCCCCAGCCTCAAGTTTGGACAAATCCAAAATTTCGTTAATTAGGCTTAACAACGCATCTCCACTAATCCGAATTGTTTCGATAAAATCCCGTTGCTCTGAATTGAGGGGAGTTTCTAACATTAAACCTGTCATCCCCAATACAGCGTTCATGGGGGTACGGATTTCGTGGCTCATGTTGGCTAAAAAAGCGCTTTTGGTTTTAGAAGCTAATTCAGCTTCGTGACGCGCAACTTCGAGTTCTCGTCGCTGCTGAGTTTCTGCATCTAACATTTGAGCTTGGGCTAAGGCGATACCTACTTGGTCAGCTATTTGGCGCAAAAGATGAGTTTCAAAACTAGACCATTGCCGAGAACTACCGCACTGATGAACAATCAGCAAACCGCAGAGTTCTTCTTTGGCAAGAATGGGCACAACTAAATGAGATTTGACTCCAAATTGTTGGAGTAATTCTATGTGATTTTTTTGGACTTCACCCAGATCTAAATCTACAAGCCCCAAATTCCGTTTTTGACGATACTGTTGTAGATAATACTGTTGTAAATATTCTCCTTGAAAGTAAGTTTCTGTGAGCTTTTTCTCTTTGATTGTCAGCCAGCCAGAAATTACTGCTTCGACGATGGTGGTTGTAGATCCATCCGGCAAAGGCTGATAGATTAAGACTCGATCGCTATGAAGAATTTTTTGTACTTCCGTAACAGCGATTTGGAGAATTTCTTTAATTTGCAAAGACTGGCGAATCTTCAGAGTAATTTCAGTAAATAATTGCGATCGCAAGTTTTGGCGTTGCAGTTCTTCTTCTGCCTGTTTGCGCTCAATAAACTGCCCGACTTGTTCGCCAATGGCATTCATGACTTTTGCCAAATCTGAGTCGGGTTGCTGGATTTCATGGCTAAAGCAAGTAATCACACCAAGGATTTTTTGACTCCCACGAATCGGAAAACCGAAAGCTCCATGCAGTCCGGCTTTGGCAGCGATTTTCAAGCGCACAAAATCGCGATCTTTAGCGACATCAGTAATCCAAACAGGTTGACCGCTAGCCCAAACACGACCAGGCAGCCCAATTCCTGGGGCAAACGTAGTCTGTCGGCTTACTAGTTCAAATTCCTGCATTTCTAATGATGTTTTATACCAGTTATCCAATAAAGTAAGTATATTCACTTGCCAATCTACCATCCAAATTTCACTCAAAGTCCATCCCAAACTTTCGCAGATTCCTTGTAAGATTTGCTGCATGGCTTCCTTGATGGTAGTAGACTCTGCTAAGACGCGGGTTGTAGCATACTGGGCTTTGAGATGCTGTTCTGCCCGTTTGCCATCGGTAATATCAATACCAGTGGCAACAATGTATTCAACGCGACCTTCATAGTCTTGCAAAATAGTGTTAGTCCATGTAATTAACCGCCGACTACCACCTTTGATAATCCAATAACTTTCGTATTGTTTTGAGCCTTCACCAGTCCGCAGTTGTTCAAAAACTGCTTTCACCGGCTCTACTTGTTCTGGAAGTAAAAATAAGTTCCAGAAATACCTACCTCTGACTTCATCAAATGAGTAACCAGTTGTTTGCTCGCAAGCTTGATTGAAACGAACAATTTGCCCTTGTGCGTCGAGAACTATTACTAAAGCAGTGGCTGTATCAAGAACTGCTGAAATAAAGTTGCGTTCTTTGTTGAGCGTCTCTTCTGTGAATTTACGTTCCCTACCCTCACGATAAATAAAGTAGTAAACTATAACCAGAATTAGGAAACTTAAGCAAATAGCGATCGCTTGCATCAAAATCGTATTGCTAACACTGGTTTTAGTTATTTTTAATTGCTGCTGAAGCTGTTGTTGTTCCTCGTTTTCCATTTTAAGAATGATATTGCGAATATCATTCATGAGGTAATTTCCTTGGTCTGTTTTGATAACCTCTAATGCAGCATCTAATCCTTGACGCTGGCGCAATTCGATAGTTTTTTTGAGTTCATTCACTTTTGCTACTATCAGCGGTTCAAGAATGTCGAGTTGTCTAACTCGTTGAGGATGGTTTGTTGTTAATTTTCTTAATTGCTGAATTTCTGGAGTAACTTTGACAACTGCTGTTTGATATGGTTCTAAATACGCATCGTTGCCAGTAAGTATATATCCGCGTTGTCCCGTTTCAGCATCCTTGATATTAGAAAGGAGTTCTTGCAAACTGTTAATTGTCACTTGGGTGTCGAGCAAATTTTTACTCGTATCAATCAACACTTCTGCACTTTGATATGAGAGCGTAGCAATCAGAACTAAAATAGCCAACGCCAACCCAAATCCTTGGGCAATTCTTGTTAAAAATTGTTTGCGTACTTTCTGTGCTTGTTTGCGTTTATCACTCGCCAAAACCAAACTTGCTAAGGTGCGCCGCATTTCTAGTTGCTTGATTACCTGGCGGCCTAGCATTCGTAATGCTTCAATTTGTTCTGGAGAGAGGTTTCTGGGTACACGGTCAACTACACAAAGTGTACCTATCGCATATCCTTCGGGATTTGTCAATGGCACCCCAGCATAAAACTGCACGTGAGGATCGGAGGTAACTACCGGGTTTGTGGCGAACCTTTCGTCTTTTGTGGCATCAGGGACAACAAAAACCTCAGATTGTAGAATCGCATGGGCGCAGAAAGCCACATCTCTGGGAGTTTGTAGGGCATCCAAACCAACTTTTGACTTGAACCACTGGCGATCGCGATCGACTAAACTGATTAAGGCAATAGGAGTTCCACAAATATATGAAGCTAGACGAGTTAGGTCGTCAAAAGCAGCTTCCGAAGGAGTATCGAGGATTCTATACTGTAAAAGAGACTCAATTCGCTGTCTTTCGTTCTCAGGTAATGGTGCTTTCATCATTTAGGAGTCAGAATTGAGAATTCAGAATTCAGGAGTTAGAAGTTGGGAGTTAAAAGTTAGGAGTTAAAAGTTAGAAATTGAGAGTTAAAAGTTAGGACTTAGAATTCAGAAAACTTTGATATTCAAGCTTTATAATTTGGAGAAGATTAAAAAATCAATAATCTATAGCACGTGTGATTTTATATTTATTCTGACTTCTGAATTCTGACTTGTGAATTCTCAATTAAAATTTGACACGCAATTGTCCTGTAAAAGAGTTACCTCCGTAAGCGCTTTCTCCTGTATCTTGATTGCGGACATTACTGAAGCTATAGCCCAAGTCTGCTTCAATATTCGGTGATAGCTTTACCGTACAGCGTGTTTGATAAGTATTGGCATTATCGAATTCACCTTTAAGTCGCTGTCGTCCCAAGTTGGCAGCTAGGCGACAGCGTAAGAATTTAGCAATATCTCCTTCCCAAGCCACTTCAGCGTTGTAAACTAGGAAATCTGGCGGTGAAAAATAGCCACTTGTGCCTTCTAAATCGCGATCGTAACTCCAAGTAAATAAGTTAGCTGCTAAAGAAAATTGGCCGAATTTACGCTCTAACCTACTAAAAGTTTGTATCTCAGAATTACCATCGTTGTAGTTACCCAAACGTAAAGAAGAAAACAAACTGGTGTTTCGATCTATTTGCCAGAATAAATCAGGCCCAAATCGCCAATTACTAATTTCATTTTCTAAAGTTCGGGCATTGGATTTATAAGGCCCTTGTTCTAAATTACCTGATAATACTAATAGCGATCGCAATTGTCCTGATGGCGAAACTCGCGCCGGCAAAATTGGAACTTCCACCTTAGCATTGAGATTTATAGCTGCCGGCAAACGGTCGAACACATCAACTCCGGCTGCTGTTTGTAGCGTCACTTGTCCAATTTTTCCCTGCCATCCAACTTGCAATGGAAAATTGCTAACTGATTCAACACCGCGTTGATCGAAGAAATCAAAACCTGTCTTAAAAAATATTTTATTGCCATTTCTCAATCGAAACTGAAGCGTTGGTTCAATGAATAAATTTGTTTGCCCAAAGTTGTCTGTGTCATAGCGATAGTTCGTATCAATACTTTCTAAAACTGCATTTGGCGTTGCTGGTTCGGTGGAAGTTGTTGGAGGGCTTGAATTCTCTGGAGGCTTTGGCTTCGGCTTCGGTGGGGGTGGCGGTAGTCGCAAATCGGGATTGAAGTTTTCGGGTGCCGCAATCAAAAATCGATACGGCAAAGGTTTTGAAAGTTCTAAGTGATACTGATTTGTATTTAATGGGGAAGATGAGAGAGAGTTGGTGTTTTCATGTAGTTGGGCTGCTTGTAACTTAACTTCAGAGAATGCCCAAATACCTACGCTCAATATCACTCCCAATTGAATCTGTAAGTAACCCAAAATATACTTAGTAAAAGTATATCTATCGATAAAAAGATAACGTCTAAAACTATCTGCCATCAGCCGATACTGTAGGTGTATATCAATGAAAAACTAGCTGCCAAAAAATTTTCTGGCTGCTAGTTTGTGTATTCTGCTTGGATTATGATGCCCACAATATATGCTGATTACAGCGATTTTCACATGAGAGGTTTACGGAACTTTTTCAAAAATCAAACTTAGGTAAGGAATATTATTTACCATAGGACTTACGCAAAAACTCTCTCTTGCTCTTATTTCTCCGTGCCATCTGTCTTGAAAAGTTATGTTCGCCGGAAGCTGGCGCTCATACTTTTCGCTGCGTCGCGCCAGTTGCTTCTCTACGAGACGCTAAGAGCGAACGAGACGCTTCGCGAACAAGTCTCTTAACCGCAAGGGCGCACTGGCTTCTTTGTGGTAGCCTGCGGCAAGCCGCTTTGCGTCTACGTTTTTCATGATTTATCCTCCAACTCAACTAATAATCCTGACAAAGTAGATGCTTTAAAAAAGACTCACAAATAAGAACTTTAATCTGCTTGTCAACAGCTGGAGTGATTGTTTAAATCCTCAAAAAATTTATATTCAAGTTATTTTATTAGTATATAATGAGGGATTGTGTCGAATTAAAGCTAGACAATGCCTAAACTCAAGACTCGTAAAGCAGCAGCGAAGCGATTCCGTGCCACCGGCAGCGGCAAAATCGTCCGTCGCAAAGCTTTCAAAAACCACCTTTTAGAACACAAAACTTCCAACAAAAAGCGTAACCTGTCCAAGACAACACTTGTACACGAACGCGATGAAGATAACGTGCGCTTGATGCTCCCATATTTGTAAGTCCTTCAGGAATTAAGTTATGACACGGGTAAAACGCGGTAACGTAGCTCGCAAACGCCGCAATAAAATTCTCAAATTAGCTAAAGGTTTTCGCGGTTCCCACTCGACTTTGTTTAGAACTGCCAACCAACAAGTAATGAAGGCGCTACGCAGTGCCTACCGCGATCGCAAAAAGAAAAAGCGCGATTTTCGTCGCCTGTGGATTACTCGCATCAACGCTGCTGCAAGACTACACGGCTTGAGTTACAGCCAGTTGATCGGAAATTTGAAAAAAGCTGATGTCCAACTAAATCGCAAGATGTTGGCGCAACTAGCAGTACTCGATCCTGCAAGCTTCGGCAAAGTTGCTGAATTAGCCAATCAAGCTAAAAGATAAAGGTGGTAACGGATGAATAACCGATGTAACAGATGGCAAGAAATTACTCGGTTACATCTGGTATTATCCGCTACTATTATTTTGATTTGCTGCTTTTGCTTTGTCGGCACAGGATTAATCGCTTCTGCTGCCGAAATCCCAGAAATACAGCGACGGGGTTATTTAACTGTTGCAGTTAAAGATAACTCGCGTCCTTTGGGATTCAAAGACGACAGCGGCAATTTGCAAGGCTTAGAAATTGACTTGGCACAGCAATTGGCAATTGACTTGCTAGGTAAAAAAGATGCTGTCAAATTTCAACCCGTAGCGAATCGCGATCGCTTGTCTGTAGTTGTAGACAAGAAAGTTGATTTAGCGATCGCTAGGGTAACAGCAACTGCTTCACGGGCCCGCGTAGTTAATTTAAGTGTTCCCTACTACTTAGATAGCACTGTATTAATTACAAAAGATGCTTCTTTACAGCAGTTAAAGGATTTGGCAAAACAAAAAATTGCCGTACTCAATAACTCCAGTACAATTGCCAGAGTACGGTACTATTTGCCAAACGCTGAGTTAGTAGGAGTCAATTCCTACCAAGAAGCGCGAGAGCAAATAGAGAACAATTCCGTCATCGCCTTTGCCGCAGATGCTAGCGTTCTGAGCGGTTGGGTGCAACAATATCCGCAATATCGATTACTAGCAAGCAAGCTATCAACTGAACCCTTGTCTGTGGTGATGCCCAAAGGATTGCAGTACGATAAAATAAGACGACGAGTCAATGAAGCGATCGCTCGTTACATAGCAGAAGGTTGGCTCGAACAACGCCTTAAATATTGGGGTTTACCATAAGTTAGTCATTAGTCATTAGTCATTGGTCATTAGTATTTACAAAGGACAAATGACAAAGAACAAATGGCAATATAGATACAGAAGCAACTTTAAATATTTCTATTTGCAGGCAATGGATAATAATCTAGCCGTAATTTATCTCTCAATTTTGGTAGGTTTGCTCACATTTACAGTTGTGGGTGTATTTCGCCAAATTTTCAAAACTCGCAAGATTGAAAGCTCTTTTTCTAAGTTACGGAAGAAACTAGAGAAAGAAAAGGGCACGACTCAAGAATATTACGAGTTAGGGAGTATTTATTCTGAAAAAAAATTATATTCCCAGGCGATCGCATTATTCCAAAAAGCTCTGAAAAGTGCTCAAGAAGAGGGAGAAGAAAATACTGCTCCTATTTACAATGGACTAGGTTATGCTTACTTTATTCAAGAGCAATATGACCTAGCAATTCGTCAGTACAAAGAAGCTCTCAAATCTAAACCAGATTATGTGACAGCGTTGAATAATCTCGGTCACGCCTATGAAAAGAAAAAATTAAATACTCAAGCATTACAAACTTACGAGGAAGCACTCAAATTTGCTCCCAATAACTCTATTGCTAAACGCCGTGCTGAATCGTTACGTCGTTTAGTTTCTGCGTAATTGCTGAGGCGTTAAATAATTTTGGATTGGAGCCAAAATTGTGTAGCAAAAAGGCTCAAGCAAAATGCCTGAGCCGATAATAAATCAAGTTAATGAATTAAACTAACTTGTTAGTTCAAATAGATAAATTAGCGAAGCTTAATAACGATTGCGGCCACCGTAATTGCCACGGTTACCACCACCAAATGAACCTCCTCTATCTTCCTTGGGCTTGGCTTTATTTACTTTTAAGCCTCGTCCCATCCACTCGGCACCATCAAGAGCTTCAATAGCAGCATTTTCTTCTGCATCTGTACCCATTTCCACAAAACCAAAGCCGCGTACACGACCTGTTTCACGGTCAATAGGTAACTGAACGCGCTTTACAGAACCATATTCTGCAAACACAGCATTCAGACTATCTTCTGTAACTTCGTAAGAAAGATTGCCTACATAAACTGACATAGATTGTCTCCGAAATTGTAAATGTGTAGAGATTTAGATTTCGGAGAAAAGTTTGTAAATACCAAAAACAAAAGGCCTGTCAATACTAAAAACAAAAGCTGTTAACCGAATTAATTCTCACCTGCTATTATTACATAGAAATCTACTTTTAGGTGAGAATGGGAAAAAATAATACTAGCTGACTAATTCAACTAAAGCGTCCCACTGAAACCTGATTACGCATGAGACTAAGCAGCCGCGGTAATGTTCAGTTGTGAATACTGAAAGTGTGATATTAGTTCGATCTAGATCTAAAATTTGTTTCACCTTACAGATTTGGCGTTTGTTCTTACAGTATGCAAGAATGCGATCGCCAGCTTTGACATCCAACGCTTTAATTTTCAATTTCTACTCACTGCTACAATATATTGAGCTAAACCATCATATTTAATTGGGGTTTTTTCACCTTCTTTTGGTTTCTATGTAACCACAACAAAAATTGAAATACTTAAGCTACGTCTATACACTAATACATACTTAAGCTACGTCTACAATAGCCTTAGCTCTATTAACTTTTAGGTTATAAGGCATCCATTCATTACCTCTTAACCCATTAATTGCTGCTACTTCTTCGGTGTCTGTGTCCATTTCTACAACGGCAAATCCTCTGCGATCGCCTGATTTTTGGTTTGTAGATACTAGTATTCTTTTAACAGACCCATACATTAAAAAGACTTGTCTGATATCCTCATCTTCAATTTCATGGGATAAATTACCAATATAAACTGACATAGAATATCTCCCAATTACCAGAATGTAGAGATTTAGATTTGGAGAGGCATCTCTATAGTCACTTGACCAAAAATATTTCTCAATAATTTAATAGTAACATGGTTTTAAATTTGTTAATGAATACTACAAATGCTAATAAAAAGTTTTTTCTTTATATATCTTTGTATTTCTTTATCAAAAAAGGCAGGAGGCAGAGGGCGCAAAGGCAGGAGGAAAACTGCCCTGGAGTTTCCTGCTGTGACCAAAGCGAACTTGCGGTTTAAGACAAGAACACCAAATTTCAAGAAAGGTGGCTCTTTTTCAGGAGGGGTTTGAATCCCATAAGTGAAAAAAACCTTCAGCATAGCTGCCTCCTGCCTCCTTCAAATTTTTACTAATATTTGACATCGATTTTGGTTGTCAGACAATCCAGTTCTAAAGTGCAACTTTGGTGTTCTTAAGTTGAATGATGGTGTTCGCAAGGCCATCGCTTTTGAAGCTTGGTAAGATAGCGATCGCATTAATAACCCAAAAATTGCGATGGACATGAAAAATCTATGACTAGAAGGCAGAAGCCTGCTATTTACAAGACATTAAACGCAAACGCCTGAATAACTTGCCGATCGATCTCAAAGTCCTTTAAGACCAACATTTCCCACTGATGTATATCTAATTCAATATTTTTGCTGAAGTCTCCCTAATGTCTCGATGCCATCGTCCATCTTCGCCGATTCCAGGGATTTCGTTGATTCCTAAGCTTTTTCTCAAAGCTAAATAAGATTTTCCTTCTTCGGTAATTTCAAAATACTTTTTTAAATCTCCTTCTCCCTGTTGTTCAACTTTTTCAATACCTTTGCCCACAAAATTATTAATAAATCCCATAGCTCGAAGATGCTTCAGTTCCCTTGCTAAATCCGCGTCAAATTTAAAGTTAAATTCTTCTGGAGAATTAAGCTTAATCAGATGCTTCAGTTCATTACCATCAATCAGATATCTAACTAGAAATTGCAATGTTGCTGATTGTTGCTCCTGAAGTAAGTCAATGCGTTTTTGTTGTGTATTCAGTTCGGCGATTTGCTCATCTTGCAACTTATTGATATCGTCCCAAACTTCTTGCTTGAGTCTCCTTAGTGCAATCCCCGTACCCGAAATTGAGATATCATCAATGCTATCTAGCAAACCTGAGTTAAACAGCAAAATCAAACTAAATATAATAACTTCCGTATTTCCAATTCTACGGTTTTCTTGAGGAGTTGGGTTAGGAGTAAGTACGATAAAGAGTAAATACAATAATCCGGCAATAGACGCTATCTTTAGCAACCACCAGTTCATATTTCGTTTAGGCTTTTCTTTGTCTAAACTACTGGTGAATTCTGGTGATGGCAATGGCTGTTCTAAACTGCGATCAGATTTGTTGAAAGCTAGCTTTTTGAGCGTTTCTAGCTCTTTGTTACTCATTTAGTTTTGCTGGTGGGTTAGAAAGCGAAAGATGCTGTTTTACTCAACTAATAAATTGTTTTAAGCAACTCATTAACCTCTATTAAACTCAGTTGACAAACGGCGAATCATGTTTTTGCAATTGCAAATTATTTTGCTCTTTTAACGTTTTGAACTCAATAGCATCGTGGCTGCAAAACAGGCGCACGTCATTATTGTGAGCTAGCGATAACGCACGCAACTTTTGTTGATTATCAAGTCTAGCTCTGCGGTCTACCTCCATCATCCACTGATAGGCACGCAGACCTGGCGTACAATGGCGTTGAGCAGAGCCGATTTCGTGACGATAAAAATAAGCATCCCCCGCATGTAAAAGCCAGCCTGTCGGTGTTTGGATGGCGATACCTGCATGACCTTGGGTGTGACCAGCTAGGGGTATGAGCAGAATTTCAGGCGGTAGTCCTTCAAGGTTGCGTACTGCTTTAAAATCGAACCAAGGTTCGCCCCCAGCCTCATAAAATTTCCAGCGTTTTACCTCATCCCACTGAGACTGACGATAGCGTCGGCTTTGAATAAAACCACGCCGGTGTTGCGCCGCTTCCATCTCAGTCTGCATTACATGGACAGTTGCTTCAGGAAAATCTTCCAAACCCCCTGCATGATCGAAATCAAGGTGGGTCAGCACAATATGACGCACGTCACGTTTAGAATAGCCGAGTTGCTCAATTTGAGCAAGCGCTGTGTATTTTCGATCGAACTGGATGCCATTGAAATAAATGAAAAACTGGCTCAGTCGTGATGATGGTGCTTGAATATCGCGCTCGCCAAAGCCAGTATCAATTAATACTAAGCCTTGTTGTGTCTCTATGAGCAGACAATGACAAACGAGATGGGCTGTTAGACCGCGGCTAAACCCATCAAAGAGTGCCCCACCAATTGGACACATACAGCCGCAATTAAGATGATGAATGTGCATGAATAATTCTTTTAGCACTAGAGTTTTAGCACTAGAGCAATCCTAACAAGTTCTTTTACGCTGTTAGTCCTCCATTAGTTGAGGAATTATCCAATTTTAAATATTAGTCTCTAGATTGATGACTATTCAGGCGATCGCTATTTTCAAGCATTGGCTGAACTTACAAAATATCAACGACAGCCTAGCCAAAAAATAATTTTATTTACGGGTTTGCTGGACTTTGGGAAATCTCTGGTAATGACGGACGCAAACATAAATATACTAATGGCCTTCATTCGGGTATTAAAGTAGTGCTGAGAGTTACCCAACAATCGCTGCTCAAAGCGTCTCGCATTGCTGTTTCATCACTAAAAGTGTGTTGCAAAAGTCGTCCTTCGTAGACTAACTTGATTTTATTTTGTTCAAATGCCCAGGGAGAAATAGTTACTATTTGATGATACTCTTTGTCTTCTGTGAGAGTTAGTTTTAATGTAGTTGTGCCGTTGCTTGTTGGTACTCGATCGATATGTTGTTCGCCAGTTTTACCGATACATAAAATTAGAGAAAGAGCATCCCATGTCGCTACTAATTTCTGATTGCGTTCAATTACCTCTGGTATTACATAAGATGCGTAGTAATCATCTTTTTGGAGAATATCAATAATTTGTTTTTGAAAAGCATACTCTTTCTTTAAAAAACTTTCCACGAGTTGAGTTGATTTGGCTGAGTTTTGCCAACTTGTGAATCTTTCATATAATCCTGTTCCATGAAGTGAAACAAGTAGCGTTACGTATCTACCTAAAGTAAATGCCAGCTGTTTTGCACCTGACCAAATGTCTATATGTACTTCAGTTGGAAGTTCTGTGAATTTATAAGGATAGCCTGTTTGAGAATTAAGCGTAGGTTTTTGTTCCCATAGCAGCCAACCAATGTCGTGCTGTTGTGCGCCAAGACAAACTTCTTCTTTGGGAGTAAATTCACCAAATAGTTCGTTTCCCCAAGCTTGTGCTAATTGCCCCGAAAGCCATGCATGATGCGGTTGAGTAATGCAAATCAGTCCAGACTTCGATAAGCGATGCAGCATGAGTTGAAATTTGAATCTATTCCTTGCCTTTTCAAATTACACAAAACTAAAGCTGATTCGCTATTACCTAAAGGTTAAATTCTTTAGGTAGAGACGAGTATAGTAATGAATCTACTGTTTAATTACTGGAACGCGGGGGTGCAAACAACAGCGATCGCCATCATATATAGGACTCATATTTGATTTTTGAAATACACGTAGTGGCGCGACCGGACTAATTTTGTGCATTAGCTTGGCTCTTGTGGGATGGGCGTCTCGCCCGTCCGGGGCGGGCTAGAAGCCCACCCCACAAGAAATTTTATTGCACTATTTTAATTCGGTCACGCCACTACAATCAATTAATAGAGCCAGGGTAAAGTTTTAAATTTGCGGTTTTTCGTTAAAAATAATCCAGTGGAGATTAAGGGTCATCATAATTTCCACTAATTCATTAAAAGCAACTGGCTTAACTATGTAAGCATTTACACCTATATCATAGACATTATTGATGTCGGTATATTCCTTAGAAGAGGTGAGAACTACCACTGGTAAGCGCTTGAGTTTTGGTTGTTCGCGTAACCACATCAAAACCTCAATTCCAGATCTCCGGGGTAGTTTGAGATCGAGCAAGATTAGTACAGGCAAGGGATAACGGGTGCGATCGCCATAAGATTCCTGTCCAGACAGATACATCACTGCTGCATCGCCATCATTTACAACCTGAACTGGATTTAAAATGTTAGCCTTGCGGAGCGCTCGTTGCAGCAGAAGCACATCTTTGTGATTATCCTCTACAAGCAGAATAGTGTCTTGCTCTTTACTCATGAAATTTTTGTTTTTAAAGACAGTCCCAATAAAAAAATTCTCATCGCCAAGCATGAAAATGGTACTGGGGACTGAGAGTAGTAAATGACGAGTTAGGAGTTAGGATCTATTATTCTCCCTTATGCTCCCCAACCGTAACTATTTAGATATTTAGGGATTTACATCAATTATAGGTTATGGGTAAATCTAACCAAAATCGACTTCCCTGTCCAGGTTGTGATTCTACACCAACTTGCCCGCCCATGCGTTCGACTCCTTTGCGGACAATTGCTAAGCCTATACCACTACCAGGATAAATTTCATAGCTGTGTAGACGCTCAAAAACATTGAAAATGCGTTTTTGATATCTTTCCTCAATACCAATGCCATTGTCTTGCACCCATAAGCGAACGAATCCATTATGTTTCTGTGTCCATATCCGTAACTGGGGTTGGACTCCTGGTGCAACAAATTTAATTGCATTGCTTAGCAAATTAGTAATTACTTGTATCAAAATAGTAGAGTTTGCTATAACTTCAGCCAAAGGTTCTTCAATTTCCACTCTCGCCTGTCGCTGTGTTAATTCTAGTTCTAGCTGTCTGAGTGTTTGTCTCATCAATAAAGATAAGTTAATAGCTCGTAATGGCATTTCAGTATGGCTGAGGCGACTGTATTCAAGTAGATCTTGAACAAGCCTGTCTGCTTGCTGTGTGCTTGCAATAATGCGTTGCAAATAGTTTTGTTGGTTCTTTAGATCGGATTGGCTTTCCTGGTTCTCTAGGAGAATTGAACTAAACGCTTGGATAGCGCGTAATGGTTCTCGCAGATCGTGGGAAATCGAATAACTAAATGCTTCTAAATCTTGATTAGCCACTGCTAATAGCTGATTTGCCTGTACTAAATCTCGATTTGCTACTTCTAATTCACTAGTGCGCTCCCTGACTCGCTCCTCCAAAGTCAGGTTTAGTTGCTGAATTTCGATTTCAGCCTGTTTGCGAAATGTAATATCTTCTATAAAGCCATCTAATACTTGTTGTCCCTCAACTGTATGTAGAGCTAGGCTTAACTCTACCCAGATTTGCCTTCCATCTGCTCGTTGCAATTGAATCTCTTGTTCTTGGTGTTGAGGTGGTGGCAGTTGTTGGAGTATTGAGTAATATTCGGGGATATTCAATAGATTTGCTGCTGAAGCTTGGGATAATGAATCCAGCTCTAACAATTCCAAAAACGCTGGATTACACTCAATAAAATTTCCATCTGGGTAAGTACGAAATATACCTACCTTTAGTTGGTTGAGCAAACCTTGGAGACGAATTTCAAGTAACGTAGCTTTTTGCTTGATTTGCTTTCGTTCTAGTGCAATTCGCACAGCAGTAGGTACGCGAATGTAGCGGTTGGGTAATTTGAGAACATAATCATCTAGCCCAGATTTCATTGCCTCTACAGCAATTTCTTCGCTACCTGTGTTAGTAAACATAATTACTGGGCAGTTGGGATATTGCTGCTTAATGGTGTGTAAAACTTCTAGCCCACTACTCCAGCCTAGTTGATAGTCAGTAATCGCTAAATCGAATTCACCTGCTGCGACTGCACGAGCAAAACCAGCAGCTTCGCGAATCTCTTGAGCTTGAAATTGCGGAAATTCTCGCCTCAGTTCTCGCATTACTAAAGCGCGATCGCCTGGATTGTCATCAATTATCAGAATGCGGAGTACTTGCGTCATCACTATTGTTGCTATGAGGAACGGCTTTTGGTAAAACAATCCAAAAGCGACTACCAGCACCTAATTGCGATTCTACCCCGGCTTGACCGTTCATTCGCTCTATTCCTTTACGGACGATGGCTAAACCAATACCAGTACCTGGATAGGTTTCAACGCCATGTAGCCGTTCAAAGACGCGAAAAATGCGCTCTTGATGTTCTGGCGCAATGCCGATGCCGTTGTCCAATACAGATAATTGTATCCAGTTTTGCTGTTCTGTTCCATAGATTTGTATTCTTGGCTGTATTCCAGGCTGCACAAACTTCATGGCATTGCTAAGTAAATTGATTACTACCTGGACAAGTGTAGAGCGGTGAGCGATCGCTGGCGGCAATGGTTTTGCTACCATGACTTGGGCTTGCTGTTCCTGTAGTTCTGTACTTAGTTGTTTTAGAGCTTCTTCGACAACACTAGTTAAATCAACTTTTTGCATTTCAATTTGGGCACGGCTGAGACGGCTGTATGCCAGCAAATCGGCGATGAGGGTGTCCATTTGTAATGCACCCTCTGTAATATATTGAATGTATTCTTCCCCAACTGAGTCTAGTTTTTCTGTGTAGTCTTCTTGCAATGCTTGAGCAAAGCCTTGCATAGTACGTAATGGTGCGCGTAAATCGTGGGATATTGTGTAAGTGAAGGCTTCTAACTCTTGATTTGTTTCTTGCAACTGTGCAGTGCGCTCAGCAACACGCTCTTCTAATTCATTGGCGTAAGCTTGAATTTGTTCGCGTAGGAGAGATTGTTGGATGGCGATCGCTAACTGAGCCGTGACTTCAGAAGCAATATTGTGGGCTTCTTCATCAAAAGCATCGACAACAGTTGTAGATAAATTCATTTCGCCAAATAGTCTTTCTTCGACAAACATAGGAATACAAAGGCTACAACGTATTCCTTGAGAACGTAATTTTACTAAAATCTGCGGACATGACTGTGCTGTTGCCAAATCTGCTATATAGCGAATGTTTTGTAACTCGCTTGCGTTGGCTGCAAAGTCAGTCAATGGCAATTGAGTGCTAATAAGAGGTTTTAATTCTTTGTCAGTAATGCTGTCAGCAATAATTTTGCTTGTAGATTTTTCAAAATCAAACACAGCTACAAATGCTTGTTGGTAAGGTAAAATTTCATGCATTTTAACAAGAGCATTACTAATTAGAGATTCAATGGATTCAGCTCTTAAAATTGCTCTGTCAATATTATGCAAAGCAGCAAGTCGTTGAGCAGCACGTTGAGCTTGTTGTGCTTGTTGTTGGGCGATTGTCAGCGCAGTTTGATAATTTTGAGAGACTTGCAAAACTTGTTGCCAAATAAAGTAAGCTAAAAAAATACCAATTACTATTGCTAAACCAATACTGATGAAAATAACTTGCAGTGTTGTTACTTGCATTGCTTGAGTACGCTGAGTGCGTAGTTGCTCCTCAGTGGCGATCAAGTTAGCAATTTCATTTCGGATTCTGTCCATGATGCGTTTGCGAAGCTGAAATCCTGCTAAAGGTTCAGTTTCCCCGCGTTCTTTACGGGCGATCGCTTGGTAAATTTGACGATTCCAATTTGTCTGTTCGACTCGAATTAGCTTTAAACGTTGAGTTTGTGTAGGATTATCTCCAACTAAATTAGCTAACCTATCAAAAGCGGTATTAATTTGATAACTAGATTGTTGATAAGGCTGAAGAAATTCACGATCTCCTGTAAGTTGATAACCGCGGACTCCGGTTTCCAAATCCACTAACAGTTTTTGAGTAAGATAAGCTTGAGCAATTACTTGGTCGGTATGTTCTACCCAATTCATTACCGAAAGTAGGCGACTGATTTGCCAAATTGAAATTCCGGACAATGACAACAACAATATAATTGGTAGACCAATAATACTGACAATTTTACGTCTAAATACAGTTTGAGCAATGTTTAGCATCTTGGCACTTCAGATAATGTAAGGTTTTTTAATAGATAAAAATTTGAATTTTTGACTTTAGTTTAAAGATAAAAAGCTAATTTTATTTGAATATTTAATACATAAAGAATTGCGGTAATTCATTAGCTAGTATGCCAAAACTGCGATGTCAATATAAAAACCCTGATAATTGGCAGTATCATGAGGAGGTACAAATCGATCCTAGCCAATTAGGATGATTAAAAAACATTAGGACTTACGCACACTCTACGATTCTTCTCTACGAGACGCTGCGCGAAGCTTCTCTACAAGACGCCTTCTCTACGAAAGGCCTCTTTGCGGTTCGATACAAACAACAGAGGACATACGATCGCCCCGTTGCTTAGCTTAAGTTATATTAGACTTTATAACTGAATAGTTAAATAAATATGTAAACAGAAATTTACATAAATAAGAGTAATTACTTTAATTAGTTGTCAATATAGGTTAATAAATATTTCTTTTTTTATATCGAATTGTGTCAGATAGGCGATAAAATGCCCACTGGGCAAGCATTTTCTGATAAAAAACTCATATTGCCCAATAATAACGAAGTTAACTGTGGCGGTATCAGCCGCCTATGAACTTCTAGTAGAGAACACGCATCAAAGGAGCCGAGGAAGCATGTTCACCCACGTCAAGTCCACCATTAGACATATTGCGCCTGATAACTTACGCGGACGTAATTTAATCAAGGTGGTCTATGTCGTGCTTGAGTCCCAGTACCAGAGTGCATTGTCACAAGCTGTGCGGGCGATTAACGCTAGCAACGAAGAACTGGCGATTGAAATCAGCGGTTACTTAATTGAGGAACTCCGAGATCCAGAGAACTATAAGGAGTTCCAAAGGGATATGGAGAGTGCCAATATATTTATCGCCTCCCTGATTTTTATCGAAGACTTAGCACAGAAAGTAGTAACAGCAGTTGAACCACATCGCGATCGCCTAGATGTTGCCGTTGTCTTTCCCTCCATGCCAGAGGTTATGCGCCTGAGTAAAATGGGCAGCTTTTCCCTGGCACAGTTGGGTCAGTCAAAAAGTGCGATCGCCCAATTCATGCGGAAACGCAAAGAAAAATCCGGTGCGGGATTCCAAGATGGGATGCTCAAGCTTTTGCGAACGCTGCCGCAAGTGCTGAAGTTCCTGCCAATGGACAAAGCACAGGACGCACGAAATTTCATGCTCAGCTTTCAGTATTGGTTAGGTGGTTCTCCAGAAAACCTGGAAAACTTCTTGCTGATGCTAGCTGATAAATATGTATTTAAAGGTTTAGAGAAACAAAATCTAGCACCTCGCACATATCAAGAACCAGTGGTTTACCCCGATATGGGGATTTGGCACCCCTTGGCTCCCAGTATGTTTGAGGATGTGAGAGAGTACCTAAATTGGTACGCAGCACGTAAGGATATCTCTAACGATCTCAAAGATCCCCTAGCTCCCTGTATTGGGTTGGTATTGCAACGCACCCACTTAGTTACAGGGGATGATGCCCATTATGTAGCAATGGTGCAGGAGTTGGAAGCACTAGGCGCACGGGTATTACCTGTGTTTGCTGGTGGTTTGGATTTCTCCAAGCCTGTGGATGCCTACTTCTACGAACCGACTACTAACACACAGTTAGTAGATGCGGTGATATCGCTGACTGGTTTTGCCTTAGTTGGCGGGCCAGCTAGACAAGACCATCCGAAAGCGATTGAATCGCTTAAACGCTTGAACCGTCCTTACATGGTGGCGTTGCCTTTAGTGTTCCAAACCACACAAGAGTGGATGGATAGCGATTTAGGTTTGCATCCCATACAAGTAGCTTTGCAAATTGCGATTCCTGAATTGGATGGAGCAATTGAGCCGATTATATTATCGGGTAGAGATGGGGCAACAGGAAAGGCGATCGCTCTCCAAGACCGTATGGAAGCCGTCGCCCAAAGAGCATTAAAATGGGCTAACCTCCGCCGCAAACCCAAGTTAAATAAAAAAGTCGCCATCACCGTTTTCAGTTTCCCGCCAGATAAAGGCAACGTCGGAACCGCCGCTTACTTAGATGTGTTCGGTTCCATCTACGAAGTGATGAAAGCCCTAAAAAATAACGGCTACGACCTTCCAGAGTTGCCAGAATCAGCCGAAGCACTGATGCAAGAAGTCATCCACGACGCCCAAGCACAGTACGCCAGCCCGGAACTGAACATCGCCTACAAAATGTCAGTGCCAGAATATGAGGCACTCACCCCCTATTCGCAACGCCTCGAAGAAAATTGGGGGCCACCTCCCGGACATCTCAACAGCGATGGACAAAACCTGCTGATTTATGGTAAGCACTTCGGTAACGTCTTCATCGGTGTCCAACCCACCTTTGGTTACGAAGGCGACCCAATGCGGTTGTTGTTCTCGCGTTCCGCTAGCCCGCATCATGGTTTTGCTGCTTACTATACCTACTTAGAGCAAGTTTGGCAAGCTGACGCCGTGTTGCACTTTGGCACCCACGGTTCCTTAGAATTCATGCCGGGTAAGCAAATGGGTATGTCTGGAGAATGTTATCCAGATAACTTAATTGGTTCCATACCGAATCTGTATTATTACGCAGCCAATAATCCTAGTGAAGCGACAATTGCCAAGCGTCGGGGTTATGCCGAAACAATTTCTTACTTGACACCGCCGGCGGAAAATGCTGGATTGTATAAAGGTTTGAAAGAACTCAGCGAATTAATTGCTTCTTACCAGACCTTAAAAGATAGTGGACGCGGTATTCCCATTGTCAACTCGATTATGGATAAATGCCGCATCGTCAACTTGGATAAGGATATTAACCTGCCAGAAACCGACGCCAAAGAGATGAGCGCGGATGAACGGGATAATATTGTTGGTATCGTCTACCGCAAGTTGATGGAAATTGAGTCTCGGTTGTTGCCTTGTGGGTTGCACGTCATTGGTAAACCGCCAAGCGCAGAAGAAGCGATCGCCACTCTTGTCAACATTGCCAACTTAGACCGTCCAGAAGAAGAAATTGTCAGCTTACCGCGAATTATCGCTAACAGCATCGGGCGCAATATTGACGAAATTTACCAAAATAGCGACAAAGGCGTTTTAGAAGATGTCCAATTATTGCAAGACATCACCTTAGCCACCCGTGCAGCTGTTAGCGCCCTTGTTCAAGAGCAAACCGACGCCCAAGGTCGAGTTTCTCTAGTTTCTCGGTTGAATTTCTTCAACATGGGCAAAAAAGAACCTTGGGTAGAAGCGTTGCATAAAGCAGGCTATCCCAAAGTTGACACCGCCACACTAAAACCCTTATTTGAGTATTTGGAATTCTGTCTCCAGCAAGTTTGTGCAGATAACGAACTGGGAGCATTACTCAAAGGCTTAGAAGGCGAGTATGTCCTACCGGGCCCTGGCGGCGATCCCATCCGCAACCCGGATGTTTTGCCTACGGGGAAAAATATTCACGCCTTAGATCCGCAATCCATCCCAACAACAGCAGCAGTCCAATCAGCCAAAATCGTCGTAGACAGACTGTTGGCACGTAACAAGTCTGAAAACGGTGGAAAATGGCCAGAAACCATTGCCTGCGTCCTTTGGGGTACCGATAACATCAAAACTTACGGTGAATCCCTAGCACAAATTATGTGGATGGTAGGCGTGCGTCCGGTTCCCGATGCCTTGGGACGGGTGAACAAGTTGGAATTGATATCTTTAGAAGAGTTGGGACGCCCCAGAATTGATGTGGTAATCAACTGTTCTGGTGTATTCCGCGACTTGTTCATCAACCAAATGAACCTGTTAGACCAAGGCGTAAAAATGGCGGCCGAGGCGGATGAACCCTTGGAAATGAACTTTGTTCGCAAACACGCTTTGCAACAAGCCGAAGAAATGGGGGTTAACTTGCGTCAAGCAGCAACTCGCGTTTTCTCAAATGCTTCCGGTTCATACTCGTCAAATATTAACTTGGCAGTAGAAAACAGCACTTGGGACAGCGAAGCCGAGTTGCAGGAAATGTATCTCAACCGCAAATCTTTCGCCTTCAATTCCGATAATCCTGGAATAATGGACGAATCGCGGCAGATTTTTGAAAGTACATTGAAAACTGCTGATGCAACCTTCCAAAATTTGGATTCTTCCGAAATCAGCTTGACAGATGTTTCTCACTACTTCGACTCCGATCCCACCAAATTAGTCGCAAGTCTGCGTGGCGATGGTAAAACACCAGCATCTTACATTGCAGACACGACCACAGCCAACGCACAGGTGCGGACATTATCAGAAACCGTCCGCTTGGATGCGCGTACCAAGTTATTAAATCCCAAGTGGTACGAAGGGATGTTGTCTCACGGCTACGAAGGTGTACGCGAACTTTCCAAACGATTGGTAAATACAATGGGTTGGAGTGCGACAGCCGGCGCTGTGGATAACTGGATTTACGAAGATACAAATGAAACGTTCATCAAAGATGAAGAAATGCAGAAACGTTTAATGAACCTTAATCCTCATTCTTTCCGCAAGGTTGTGTCAACTTTGTTGGAAGTGAATGGACGCGGTTATTGGGAGACTAGCGAGGAGAATTTAGATCGCCTACGCGAGTTGTACCAAGAAGTTGAAGACCGGATTGAAGGGATAGACTAGGTTTATACCTAACCAATAAGGTAGGAGGCACGGTAATACCGTGCTTTCTGCATTTCTTTGACTTTTTACTGGATATAGAAAGCCAGTTTAGCGGCAAGTATTCCTAGATTGTTTACCTAGTCTTTGGGATACTGGTTATTATGAAAAAAGATATATAGAAATTCAATAAACAGTAAAGTCTCAAGGTAATTTGTGTAGATATAGCACTTTTTATGTTTCTTGCAATAGATTTAGAGTTGTATGTATGCGAAATCGGTCTAAACCAAAGAGAACATTTTGGCAATCATTACGAATAAAGGCAACGAAAAGAATACTTGAATTTTCAGAGAAGCTTGAAAATCCCAAACTGAAATTCTTGGAGTCTTTAAAACACCACGCAGAGTATAAGTTACACCCTCACGATTATGAATTAATAGCTTCTCCAAGTGAGTTAGAAGTTGAGTTAGATCAAGTTGGCTTCTCTGACTTATTCTTTTCGGAAGATTTTCCCAAGCTTCAACAAGGTTTAAATAACTTACTCTCCAACTACCCTTCATTTTCCGTCGGTGATAAAGAAAACCTTAATCAGTGGTTTAACGATATATATAACTTTGGGGCTGGAGGCGCTTCATCCATTAATGTCGGCACACTTTCATTTAAAAATAGAAAAAATAATAAATCACTAACGTTGATACAAAGTGCCAATATTCATCTAAATTATATTGCTCCTTCTTTCATTGTTCTATCAATTATTGTTAAACCATCAAACGAATTTATTCGTAAATTTATTACCTTAATTAAAAGCGTTCCATCCCCTCAAAATGAAATTTTAGACTTTAGTTTTAAGTATGGAATTACTTCCTTATCTACACTTCCACCTTGGGGTGTTAGGAAGGTTGAGCTTGAGGAACTTTTCTTAGAGATAAACAGAAGTATTGTAGTTATGTTTAGGAAAAACTTCGGTGTTGGTCTTTCGGCTTTTGGTTATTTGCCCTGTATTGAAGTTATTAAGACAAATATTTCTTTGCGTGAAATTCCTGAAAAACAACATCTATTAAAAACCTCTAACAAATTTAGGGCCTGCTGTAATTTTTTTGAAAGCTTAGGATATCCTTTCAAGCAAAATCCAATTTATAGAGACAGTAATTGGTGGATTTTTTATGAAGTAGATAGAAACGAACTGTTTTATCAAAATTTTCACACCTACCAGGTATTAATCAGTTTAGCCGATTATGATAAATCGAAGTATGCATTCCATAAAGATTCACCATCTGGAAGAATTAATTATACACTTCATGATTTACTATCGTTGCTAGCATTAGAACATTTTTATGAAGTTTTAGAGGATATAATTATAGATTTAAAAACTGAGATAGAACCAGATTTAAGTAGTCAAATGCAAGGGAAAATTACACTCACAAGGTTAAAATCAGCAATCTCTAAAATGGTAAAAATTAACGGTTTATACTTTCAACACTCAAGAATTTGGACAGGGATAAATGAAGAATTATTCTTGAGTTATGTATGTCAAGAAGCAGCAGTAATGTCGAGAAAAAAACATAATGAAAATGATTCAGGTCTTTTAAGAGATGACATAAAGTTTCGTATTGATAGAATCAGAAAATTCTGTGAACAGCAACTTAGTATTTTGAAGTTATCTTACGAACAGATTTTAACTTATAAAACAATCACATTAAATTATAGGCTTCAACAAGCTACCTTCTGGCTTTCAATAGCAGTTGCTTTTCTCACTATTGTTACTCTAATTCCAGAAGAGATTCGACAAAATTTATTCACTAATATTTGGGTCTGGTTAAATAATTATTAGTATGTTTGTGTGATCGCACTTTGAGAGATTTTGGGATGTGGGGTGTGATCGCTCACGCTTCCACAAGAGTCATCGCTTAGTTTTTGAAGTTTTCTACAAGGCGATAGCATTATTTTTGAGGTTTTCTGTAAAGCGATCGCTCACTCTTTCACAACAGGCGATGTCTAACGACAAGCCCGGAGGCGGAGCGTCTCCGGTTCCGCGCTTCGTGTCTATGCTTTGTTTTTGAGGATTTCTGCAAGGCGATCTCTCATCTTCCATACAGGCGATCGCACTCACTCTTCGACAACAGCGATCGCTTTATTTTTGAGGTTTTCTGCAAAGCGATCGCTCACCCTTCCACAACAGCCTCTCGCCTACAATGCAATTAAAAAATTAGCGATCGCTTTTGGGAATGTGCAAAGTGCCTAGACGTAGATATCCGCTTAGTCTTTCCAAACAAGCGATGGCTACGGCTGGCTACCCTACGCATTTGCGACTTCGGGCACTACATTTGCGACTTCGGGCACTACATTTGCGACTTCGGACACTACATTTGCGACTTTGGGCACTACATTTGCGACTTTGGGCACTACATTTGCGACTTTGGGCACTACATTTGCGACTTTGGGCACTACATTTACGATTTTGGGCACTACATTTGCGATTTTGGGCACTACATTTGCGACTTCGGGCACTATATTTGCGATTTTGGCGATCGCTATCACATCACTGATTGTGTTTATACCAAAACAACAGACAGAAATAAAAATATAAATGAGTAAAAATACAGAAAAGCTCACAATTTTAACTCTTAATTAAATCCCCAAAACTACTCTTATCAAGCAGAAAGACATTCCACTATTTTGAAACAGAACTATTTAAAAAATATCTCCTATGTCTTTACAAACTCGCGGTTCTGCTGCTTTGGACAAAGCCCAACGTCGTCTCGCGTTGCTTAAATCCATTAATGAAAATCTAGATTTAGGGCATGGATTATCAATTGAAGCTTACAGTCGCTACATTGACGATACCCGTGCTACGCTAGAAGCCCATAATACGCTTTTGTCTAATCTTGATGAATCTCGTAAGACGATGGATCGGAAAGACAAAGGGCTTTCGGAACTATCTGAGAGGATGCTTAGTGCAATCGCAAGTATCTACGGCAGAAATAGTATAGAGTATTTAAAAGCAGGTGGTTCTAGTCGAAAGGGAAGTAAGAGTAAAAAATCTATTACACAAGTTCCTTCAGTTGTAGCGGTTCCCAGTAATGAACCCATCCAAATAGCAACTAACGGCAAAGGTAGCTTGAGCGATGTTTAACGACAATTAATTGTGAGTTTGAATACTTATTAAAAATATTCAACTTACCAGTCGATCCAACACTAACACTGTTAACCCTGGTAGAGATGGCAACCGCGAATCATTTGTCAAAAAAAATGATGCACCTCCATGAACAGCGGTAGCCATTTGAATAGCATCTAAAGAATGCAAGTTATATACAGCCCTTAATTGTGCAGCTACTTCAGCAATATCTGGAGAAAGTTGTAGAGTTCTCAAACCTTCTTCATCGTCAAATAGAATCTCACGATATTGTTGAGCCAGGGCTATATCTCCGCGTCGCAAAGGATAGACTAGTACTTCTAGCAAAGTCACGACAGAGGTTACAATTCTAAACTCACGGCGAAACATCGCCTCAAAGAAATTGTCAGTTATCTCTAAATAAGTAGGATTTTCCTCAATAAAGTAAATCAGTGGTGCAGTATCTAAGCCTACAACTTGACCTTGTAATTGTTCTATCCATTGCATTTGCCGCGTTCCTGATTAACATATTCTTGAGCGTCAATACCTTTCCAAATTTCTTTACCCAACCCACGCAATTCCAAGATGCTACGTTTTGGTTTAGCTGTTACTCGGTGACGAACAACTGATATTAAATCCTCTATCAGTCGCAGTTGCTCTTCAGGGCTAAGGCTTTGAGCTTGTTGTAGTACTTCTTGATACTTAGACATTTATGTTTACCTTATACTTCTTTAATTTTAAATTAAATATACACATTCCAGAGAACAACTCTATATTTCTCTAAAAAGCGATACCTATAGCGGGCTGCGCCTACGACAAAAATATCGCTTCTATTTTTATGTAGTAATATTTGAATAAGTATAAACTTTACAGTACAAATTATTCAATGGATGCTTTAACAATTAACTTCGCTCCTGTTATTCAAATCACAGATGAGCAATTTTTCCAACTATGTCAAATAAACGAATTAATCAGATTTGAACGCAATGCTGATGGGACAATAGTAATAATGCCTCTTGTCGGAGGATTAACCAGCATCCGCAATGCCAATTTAACTGCTCAACTTGCGAATTGGAATCGTGATGAATCGCTGGGTATCGCTTTTGGTTCTTCCACTGGCTTTACTTTACCAAATGGTGCAGTGCGATCGCCTGACTTATCTTGGTTAAAGCGTGACATCTGGGATAATTTTACTCAAGAGCAAAAAGAAAAATTTGCTCCAGTATGTCCTGATTTTGTATTAGAATTACGTTCTGATTCTGATTGTTTGCAAAGGCTACAAAATAAAATGCAAGAGTATCGAGATAATGGTGCTAAATTAGGTTGGTTAATTGATTTAAAAACTCACAAAGTAGAAATTTATCGCCCCAACCAACAAGTTGAAGTACTGGAATCTCCAGCTAGTTTATCAGGAGAAGATGTACTACCTGGATTTATACTTAATCTTGAAGCTATCTGGTAAAATTTCATCAATTATGATTACTAAAGAATTAGGCATAAAGTTTATTAACCTATACGGCGCTTGATATTTGCTTAATTTTAGAATATACACAAGTGTATAGGTGAACTTGTCCCAGACATCGCTCCATATTGCCCAAATAGGACTTGTTTTTTCTCGGTGCTAACAAATTTTTCAAAAAATATGAGACTATAGAAATATTCAGATAGTCAGAAAAACGTGAGTCAGCAAGATAAAATCTTAGAAAAAATCCTCTCTGGGACTTCTGATACAGACATCCCTTTTGCCCAATTGTGGCAACTATTATACAAACTAGGCTTTGATGAACGTATTCGTGGCGATCATCGTATTTTTGTTAAAGATGGTATTGAGGAAATATTAAACTTACAACACAAAAAAGGAAAAGCCAAAATCTATCAAGTTAAACAAGTTCGTGCAGTAATTGTTAAGTATCAGCTAGGAAGTAAAAATGATCTTTCGCTATGAAGTTATTATCTACTGGAGTAGGGAAAATGACGCTTTTATTGCCGAAGTACCTGAATTACCAGGCTGTGCTGCTGATGGCGAGACTTATCAAGAAGCTCTGTATAATGTAGAAATCGTGATGCAGGAGTGGATAGAAACAGCTAAGGATTTGGGCCGTCCAATTCCCGATCCTAGACCCCGTTCTATGTATATCTAATAATATCTAATAATATTTTGGATTTTAGTTTTTGCGAAAAGTGCATGATATCAAAATATTTGTAGAGACTAGCAATTGCTAGTCTCTACATCTGGGTGCTGTTTATTCAAGAATATTGAAATTAAATTGAGTAGGTAGACTTAATTAAATCTAAAATACAAAACTTTAAAACCCCGATCGACACTGGCTCTTTCCTCCTGCCCCCTGCCTCCTGACTTCTACCGATCGGGTTGATTAATATGCAGTCCCATAATAACTAAGTCTCGTTCAACGCCGTCAAGTTCTCCAACTTTAGGCAAATATCCCCACTGTTGAAACCCAAATGTTGCAAATAACTTTAAACTCGGTTGATTGTGGGCAAAAATGAAGCAGACTAAATTTTTTAAACCCAATCTATAACTTTCCTGAATTGCTTGTGCTAAAAGTTGTTTACCTAAGCCACGCCGATGAAAGTCAGGTGCTATATAAATACTAATTTCAGCAGTCGCATTATAAGCAGGACGCCCATAAAAGGATTGGAAACTCAGCCAGCCAGCAATTGCTCCTTCTACTTCGATTACCCAAAGTGGCCGGTGTGAAGGCGATCGCGCCCTGAACCAAGCAAGGCGACTTTCTACAGATATCGGCTCTAAATCAGCAGTTGCCACGCGGCTGGGAATTGCAGCATTGTAAATTGCCACAATTGTGGCTAAGTCTGTTTCGATCGCATGGCGAATTTTCATTGCTAAGGTCTTGGGGAAAATCTAAGCGAAAATTTTCAAAAATCATACAGCGTTATAGCAGCGAACAGGCAATAGGCTTGACAATCTTTTTATGTCCAGATTTTAGCGTTCGGTTTATGTCCTAACTGACCTCGCAACTGGTATGACAGTAGCAATTATACGGTTTCTAAGGTAATTCTCACAGATGCTTCATCAAACAGGGCTTTTCCGATTAATTCAATATTTACTTAAAACTCAGCGTTCGCGCAATAGAATTTGACTAAGAGGAATTATCTCCAAGATTGCTATAAATATCAGGAGGAAAACCAAGTAAACTAATAATTTTCTCTTGTAGAGAGTTTAAAGAGGAACATAACCAAAACGCTGACCACGGGCTTCAATAATCGTCAAAGTGATATTAGAAAAAGCACGTAACAACCGTTCAGCAGTAGGTTGAGCAGTTCTTTTTTTTGGGTGTTCGGGGTACAGTCCAGCAAGAGAGTTGACCTCAATTGCAGTCAATTTCCTCATACATAACGTTATATATTGTTGGGAAACAGTCACCAGGGCATCAGCGATCGCACTCTTAGCGACATCTAACCAGAAGCCGTTATTCCGGCTCCTTGCCGTATGTCACACAAGGACTATCAACTTCCTGCATCGGTTGGAATGAATTGCAAAAATTTACAGTAGCACAATTAACAACTGCTTCATCGGGGTGAATACATTGCACAACACCCTCTAACACATGAAAGCCACAGTCATTACAGATAGTTTTACATGGCAATGGTTGAGCGTCGATTGAGTTTGACATAGATCGAGATTTTCAAGAAAGGAAACAGCAGCAATATTCAGGCTCATGACAGGCTCGCTACTTTTACCCCTTTTAGCCCTAACCGTACTTGTTGCCAACCCTGACTCGTGCTGCTAACCTAGAACATTTTGTTCACATAATGTATTCCAAAAAAAACCTAATTTCGCACAATATGCAAACGTGATTTACGTACAAACCTATATTTGTCTCGCTTATCTGCAAAGTATTCATCAACCGCCTTACGACATCCTGACCAGCGATCGTAGTCATCTATAACTAAAACACCATCTGTAATAAGGTGTGGTTCAATCTGTTGTAAGCAAGTCATAACAGAGCTATACCAATCTCCATCTATATGTGCTAATGCTACTGGCTCTTCAACACGTAGCACATCTTCAAAAAGTCCTTTTACAAGGTGGACATAATTCTCCTCCACTGGCACATTATATGTGCGAAAGTTTTCTACAACTTTGTCTAGTAAGTTTTTCTGGTAGCCATAGTAAATGTCGTCTCCTATCCCTTGGGATTGTCCGCTTTTTATTACTTCATATCGTTTCTGAATATCATCTCCATCCTTTTCCGTAGGAGGTGGAATCATATCGAATACATCATAAACGAACAATGGTCTGCATTTTGACTTAGCTGTAGCTATCACAATAGCCGACCCACCTAACGCACAACCAGGTTCAATCAATATGCCATTAAGACCTTTTTTTTCTATTTCAGTCACACATTCAAATAAATCATTTAGAGCATCCTTGGAGAGATAGCTAAGTCTATTTGCACTTACTAAATTTACGATTTCTGGTATTGGTGATTTAAGAAGAGTTTTAACTTCACGAACTATTTTTTTGAAGTTATTAACCAGAGTTTGTATTTGATTTCGTACTTTATTTTTCAGACTTACTGTTTGAACCATATGAAACCTTTTAGTCTGTGGGTGTAAAGATTCCGCCTAACTTAATAGCCTTTGTTTAATTAAATCAGGTTTTCTACCCTTAGTTCTATTTGAGGGTATGACGAAATACATACAAAATTACCCACGTTGTTAAATTTTGTAACACAGAGTCTCAAAACCCTTGATTCTTCGATGTTTCAACATCCTACTTCAGTATTGTCAAGAGAGCAAAACATTCCCTAAAACAATCATTAATGGGCAAGTTTGATGAAGTCGCAAGGGTGAAAAGTTGATTCTACGGTTATGAATTTAAAAGAGCTTTTATATCATTTTTGGGCAAGTTAGTAAATTAGGACAGCAATTATCGCAACAATTCTTTGCAACGTGTCCTAATTTACATGTATTTCGTCATGACCCATTTAGGGTGGCGTACCCTGCCGGGTTATCTGTGGGGTGATTGCTTGTCACAAGAAGTATGACCAGCCCTTGAACGTCCTAGAAATGGACTTTCTTATAACCATTGCCTTTTGGCTCCAGCGTCTTAACCTAATTTCGCTGGCTATTCGTTACGACAGTAAACCGCCTTCACTCACGTTACCCATACACACCAGCTTCTATTACGAATACAAGACTTTCGGAATTAGTTTTTACTAATACATATATACTAAAAATTGACGATCGCCGCGGTGTCAGTTGCGTAAGTCCTGGAAATGTTAAAGGTATGCCAAAATAAACTTAATTTAACCGTAGCAGCACCGTTTTTAATTCGAGAAGGCGAACAAGAAGCTCAAGCAGGTAATATTGAAAATGCAATTACTACTTTTCAAACTGCTTTCAAATGGAATCCCACTTTGAAATTTGACCCTAAAATCAGAGCAATAGAGTTCGCAAATATTGGTAAAGCAAAACTAGCCGTGAATGAACCGCAGTCATCGCTCGTTTTTTGTCTCACTTCAGAAAATCGCGTTGCTCCCATTAATTCCTCGCTCATTCTCTGCGTATCTCTGCGCTAATCTTTATACGCCCTTGCGTTTAAATTTCCACCCTTAATAAGCCACGATTTTATGCAAAGCTGTACTAAGAATAAAAGCTAATCATCAAACATCGCCAAATACTAAAAGAAGTCTTAGTTCTATTTACCAAGACTTCAAGGGAATTTATTCAATTGAACGCGCTTACACAATTGCTTATCCCAAATTACTGAAGAAAGTTCCCCAAAGAATTCCTGTGACTCCTACAGCAATTAAAAGGTTAGTGAAAAACTTGCCTAATTCAATTTCTTGTCCAAGTGCTTTGTCATCTTGACCTGCGGTGAAAAACAATGACCAAGCTTGGTTGAGATTGATTTTCTCAAAGTTGGTGAAATCAGGTCGGAAAACAACGGGGCCGATTAAATCTTGTTTAGGGAAATTAAAATCAGTTCTCATAACTCTCCTGGCTTAATTTTCTATGGGTTGATTGAATGTAATTTTTGAATAGTCGAAATTATTTACAAGCTTGTCAGCCATCCAATTAGTCCGTGTCCGGTGATTACTTCCATAGCAATGAGTGAGACAAAACCAATCATTGCCAAACGACCATTGAATTTTTCAGCATACTCGGTAAAGCCAACTCTTGGAGTTTGGTCTACATAAACCTTTGGTTCAACTGCAAAGTTGTTGAGTTGACCGAGTTCGTTCATGGTAAAGCCTTTGCTAGTCATGTCTTTTTTCCTTTATTAGTTTATGTAACTAAATATAACGTTATGTAAATATTTTTTGCAACTACTTGACACAATCAAAAGTTACGGCAAACCGTACTAAAAACAGTCGAAGATACCGTATATGCATTCGCGTAGCGTCTCCCTTTTGGGAGATCGCCTCTAATGAGTGTTTTGTAGCATCGTGTAGCATATCCCTCGTGGCAAAGAGAATTGCTTCCAGTAGTTTAGACAGTAGCTCAGTCCAACATGAAGCCTAATGGTTTAAACCGTTGGTTCTCGCTTTTTAACTCGTTCTTGGTGACCTAATTCTGCAATTTGTATGCCCCCCTACCGGATTGAAGTTTAGACAAAATACATGGTCTACTGAAAAACTAGACCCTTAAACAATCTGGCTGCAAAGGACACTTCTTCAATATGGACACAGTAGCGTTCACAGGTATTCCGTCCTTCGGCTGGCTGTACTGGATAATACAGCCGCATTTAGCGATGCACATTCCCGATGGCTTTTTGAACCTACCTGTTATCCTTGTCACCTGGATAATTGCTATCGGTCTTATTGCTCTAGCTATAAGGCAAGCAAAGGCAGAATATCAAGAACGAGCTGTACCTTTAATGGGAGTTTGTGCAGCATTTATCTTTGCAGCACAAATGATTAATTTCCCAATTCCAGGAGGTACTTCTGGACACCTTTTGGGTGGAACACTAGCGGGAGCATTATTAGGCCCTTGGGCTGGTTCGTTAGTGATGGTTGCAGTGTTCATTGTGCAGGGCGTTCTGTTTCAAGATGGTGGACTAACGGTGTTAGGAGCCAACATCTTTAACATGGGACTAATCGGTACGTTTGGCGGTTACTATCTCTATCGCACAGTCAGATTTGCTATTGGACGCGATCGCTCTTCCGGATTAGTCATTGGGACGGCGATCGCAGCTTGGACAAGCGTAGTGGTAGCCTCAATTATATGTGCTTTGGAACTTGCTATCTCTGGGACAGTTCCTCTAGCAGTGGCTTTCACAGCAATGGCTTCTTGGCACGTTCTTATTGGTATTGGCGAGGCGCTGATTACCGTAGTAGCACTCAGTTTTATTTGGCGGACTCGACCTGAATTACTTTACGACCCGCCCCGCAAGACGAAAGTATCAACCTCTCGTCCTCTGTCTCGGTATTAAAGCTATTTATTGAATCAGGACTGAACGCTTATGAGTAGCAACCTCTCGCGATCGCGCAACCGTGCTTTTGTCATCGCTGGCTTAGGTATTGCTCTGCTAATTGCAATTTTCCTTTCGCCACTGGCTAGTAAAAATCCAGATGGACTCGATAGAGTTTCACAAGACCTGAAGTTTGACAGTAAGGCCCATGAGGATACGCCTGCTCGCAAGTTACCCTTTTACGGCATATTTAATGAGTATGCCCTCAGAGGTGTACCTGAAGCGATCGCCACTCCCTTAGCTGGTTTAGTTGGAACCTTAGCAACTTTCGGTTTAGCTTGGGGGATTGGCAAATTAGTTGTACGTGGTTCAACTTCACCTTTCACAGAGCATGATGGCTATTCAGACTCAGATACGCCAGATTAAATACAGATAGGAACTTAACATCATGCTGCTACACGTTGGAGCATTTGTACTAGATATCGATAGTAAACAGGCTACTCCCTGGCACAAACTTGCTCCCCGTACTCGGATACTATGCACATTGTTGTTTGTATTTGCTACTGTCCTTACCCCAGATGGGCATTGGTGGACTTGGGCTATTTATGGATTAGTTTTAGTTAGCCTACTCTTGCTAAGTCGAGTCACTCTCCTAGTACTGCTCAAACGCTTGGCAGTAGAGTTCACATTTATTGGTGTTGTTCTGTTGGGTACTTTATTTCGAGGTGGTGGCGAAGTTTTGTGGTCTTGGGGGCCACTACAGATTACAACAGTGGGGCTGACTATTTTGGGTAGTGTGACGCTTAAAGCATTACTATCACTTTTGATACTGAACTTATTGACTTTAACAACTTCAGTAACGGCGCTGCTTCATGCCCTACTTGAATTGAGAACTCCACCACTACTAGTAGCAATTCTGGCATCTATGTATCGCTATATCAGCGTATTAATTGGCGAGTTTAACGCTATGCGTCGAGCAGCCGAGTCCCGAAACCTGATGAACAGCAATCGCTCGATACGTTTAATTGTCGGTAACATGATTGGAGCGTTATTTATCCGCACTTATGACCGGGGAAATCTGGTTTATCAGGCGATGCTATCACGAGGTTATCAAGGAGTACCACCGATGATGGAAAAAGTTTCGTCAGGGGGACAGCGAGATTTTGTAGCTTTGAGTTTGACTGTAATTTTGGTACTACTAGGTCAGGCTATTTACTGGCGGAAATAATATTTGTTCGTATTGTCTCAATGCACCATAATCCAATATCAATTCAAAATCTTAGCTATATTTATCCTGACGGAACTCAGGCTTTGAGAGAAATTAATTTGTCTATCAAAGCAACTGAGCGAGTAGCATTAATCGGAGCTAATGGTTCGGGAAAATCCACCTTGCTGTTACATCTCAATGGAATTATCATGCCTGGGTCGGGACAGATAACGATTGGTCAATGGCCATTAACTGTTGAGAATTTGCGAAACATTCGGAATTTTGTCGGCTTGGTGTTCCAGAATCCAGATAATCAGTTATTCATGACAACAGTGTGGGAAGATGTTGCTTTCGGCCCGATGAATATGGGTGTACAAGGTGAAGAATTACAACAGCGAGTTCTTCATGCAATGGCAGCAGTTGATATCGATCCCCAATGGTATGGACAACGCTATACCGGTAATTTATCTGGAGGTGAAAAGAAACGGATTGCGATCGCCGGTGTCTTAGCCATGAACCCACAGATATTAGTATTTGATGAACCTTCTGCTCAATTAGATCCCCGTTCTCGCCGTCAATTAATTGAACTGCTGCAAAGCTTACCTCTGACGCAACTAATTGCAACGCACGATCTAGATTTAGCTTTGGATTTATGCGATCGCACAGTGGTTCTCAGTCAAGGTCAAGTTGTATACGATGGTGAAACTGAGCAGGTAATGAGCAACCCAGAGTTCTTACTTAGGCACGCTTTAGAGTCACCTTTATCTTATAGCCGCCCTTACTGTCAGCTGGAACATTCACCTGTCAGTCCCTCTTGGAAAGTTTGAATTTGTTTGAATCAGCCAAATTCAATCGTTATTTGCCAACCAAAAGTTCGCTCTACAACCCAACGTTTTTTGAGCAAGACGAAACCTTTAGCAAGAGTGCGATCGCAAAACTACCTGCACAGTCCAACGGCAAATATTCATCACCTACTGCATAAAAGGTTCTCCATCAAAACCACCATCTACCCAGATAGTTGTCTAACGAGATATCTTTTGATGGGACTGTTTGACCAGTTTGAGAACTTGTTTTCCTCCTTATATTACCGCCTGACTCCAAAGGAATTTGCTGTAAGTAGTCCACAAACACAGCACCAATCGACCCCCCAAAGTCAGTAATAGAACGACGCACGGCAGAAGCAATCATGGTGGATTAGTGCAGATCCAATCGCATTCGGGTTTGACCCAAACCTTCAAGTGAGGACAATATTTGAATTCTTTTAAGAGTTGCTGCAAGCTCCTAGTGTCTTCATCATTGTCAACAACCAGTATTTGAAAACGCTCGCCTAACTTTTCGCCTTAAAAGGCAAGGTTTTAGACCCGATTGTTTCGATAAAAGATTCGTATCAAAATTACGCGTAGACGTAGCCTGCCGTAGGCATCGCAGGCTCAAAAATTGTGTTTTCAACCCCAATTTGAGCCGCGATTCCAGAGATATTTTAAGTACTATTGCTTATTGATAAATAGTACCTGACCTTAACCTCTCACGAATGGGTTCGAGACACAGCTTTAAACAAGCTTCTTCACTGATATCACCTCGCGGCCTTCAAGATGGGGGACGATCTCTTGTGCAACGATTCTTTTATAGTGTTCCGATCGCTTCTCCATCTTCTTCCAGTGCAAAATGTCCAGTATCGAGTAAATGAAACTCAACGTCTTTTAGGTCGCGCTGGTAGGGATAAGCACCTTCAGCAGGGAAGATGTCATCGTTCTTACCCCAAACGATTAGGGTGGGAGGTTGATGTTTGCGGAAATACTCCTGCCATTTTGGATAGAGCGGTGGATTAGTTTTATAGTCATAAAACAGTGCCATTTGAATCTCAGCATTTTCGGGGCGAGCGAGGAAGAGTCGATCCATGTTCCAGGTATCAGGGTCAACCTGAAGGAACTCATTATAAATAGGATGGATGTGGGAAGAACCAGGTGGGGTGGGAAAACGTTTTCTTAAGTCGCTAGGGTATCGGTTTTATCGATTCAACCAGCTTGAAAGTCTGCCATAATCGTCGCATTTGACGCCATCGGGTGTTTAAAGGTTTAGCTAATCGTGGCAAGACTTCTGTGGATTGGTTTTTTGGTTTTAAACTGCATCTTATGCACAGCTATCTATTGGATATATAGCACTCCTAAATCATTCGTAAACAACAAGATCCCCGACTTCTCAAAGAAGTCGGGGATCTGAAGCCTCTCGATTTTCACAAATCAAATAGGATTGCTATATGCATCAAACGATACAGTATTGATTCATTGAATAGCAGAATTTACAAAAGCTTTTGCTAAAGTAACATACATATAAAAATACAAAGTTTGTATAAACAATCAAATTAAATATTCATGAATTTGATTGTTTATATACGAATGCATATATATACGACTTATATCTACAGCTAAAGGTAGAGGTTAGTAATATTAAATTTGCTTAACATAGTCATAAGGGCAATATTTATAGTCTTTGCTAAACAAGCAAATAAAGATTTTAAACGAAAATTAGTATGTCTATAAATTGTTTAAAAAATAATCAGAAATCTAATGTAGATATGAGTAGCGATCGCTCTAAAAGTACATTTGTAGAAGTTGACATTGCTATTTTAATAGATAAAATCAAAAATGGAATTTGGCTATTTGGAATTCCGTCTTGGCTTTTTGGGATAACTGACAGAAGCTTCGCTGCATTTACCGATGGTTATGTATCGACTGTAGAAGTTTTTCAACTGTTTACAGCTTCTTTCTTTTTTTTCAGTTGGTTATATCTAAAACCAGAAGAAAGCTTTACTAGTAATGATTTTACTCCGAATCAATATCAAGAATATCTCTATCGCATCCAAGCTGAGAAGTTAAGAATTAAAAGGCTACACATGATTAGCCAAGAGTATATTTTACCTTTTCCTTACGTTTGTCAAATTTATCACTTGTTGAGCTTAAAACATTTAGAAACAGTTCATAAGTTTAGCTTAAATAACCTGAAGATTTTAAATATCAGCTACTTTGAACCCACAGATATAGGTGGAATCATCAAATTCCAAACAATATTAGATTCGCCAGCTAATCCTTTAAGAATTTGGCGGCAGCCAATTGTAGAGGTAGATTTAATATTGCATACTCCATACACTGTTGAACTGAGTATTCCAGTCTACAATAACAAAAGAATAATTGTTATTTTTCATGCCTTTCCATTAAGTGACTCAGAACATCAGTTGTTCATAGATATTTATAGCGATCTAGAGTGGCCAAAGCCATTATTGCAAATAATCTTACATTTTGCTTCTTGTTTGACACTCTTTGAAGACTTGCCTTATTTACAAGCTCTAGCTGAGAGAAACATAGAGCGTTTACTCCATTCACATCGAATTTCCAATCACGAAACTGGGTTGCTGTTTAAAAGATTTGTTGAGCTATATGGTTCGAGTGGAGAAGCAAAGAAATTAATTGAAGGGAGGGAAAATAGTTAGGAATTAGGAGTTAGGAGTTAAAAGTTAGTAACTCCTAACTTGATTTTTCTAAGCGCGTGCTAATAATGGAGCAGCAGCTAGTAAGGTTTTAGTATAGGGGTGCTGAGGATTAGCAAAAATCTTTTTCGTTTCACCGAGTTCAACAATTTTACCGCCGTTCATCACAGCAATGCGATCGCACAAAAATCTAGCTAACCAAAGATCGTGAGTGATGAACAGATAAGTTAACTCAAATTCTTCTTTTAATTGCAACATCAAATCTAACACTTGTGACTGCACGCTGGCGTCTAACATACTCACCGGTTCATCGCAAATCAAAAGTTTGGGGTGAGTAATCAAAGCACGAGCGATCGCTACTCTTTGTTGTTGTCCGCCAGACAAATCTGATGGGTAACGTTCATAGTATACATGCGGTGGTGTTAAGCCAACTTTTTCTAACATCCACAAAACTTGTTCTTTTGCCTTTACAGAATCGGCAAGATTGTGAATAAATAAAGGATCGGCTATACTTTGTCCCACTGTCATCGCTGGATTGAGACAAGCATGGGGATCTTGAAACACCATTTGTATTTGTCGCCGTGAAGAACGAATTTCTTGAGGCGAGAGTTTAGTTAAATCCCGTCCTAAAAATTCAACTTTGCCAGCCGTGGGACGAATTAGTTGCAAAATTGTCCGTGATAATGTGCTTTTACCGCAACCTGATTCCCCAACTAAGCCAAGTATTTCTTTGGGATAAAGATCCAAGTTAATACCATCTACTGCTTTAATTGTCTCTGAGTGTCTGTTAAACAGTCTTTCAATAAAGTTAGGTTCTATAGTGTAATATTGTTTGAGGTCACTAACACTTAAAATAGGTGATTTCTCTTTTATCTTCCCTAATTGCTTTTCCTCCCCAGTTCCCAGCCCCCAGTCTCCAGTCTCTATTTCATCCACCGATTGAATATGTAAAGCTGCTTTGAGGAGCGATTGCGTGTATTCGTGTTGCGGTTGTCTAAATACAGTTTGCGTCGAACCCATTTCCACCATTTTACCGTGGTACATAACGCCAATGCGATCGCAATACTCAGCTACCATTGCTAAATCGTGAGAAATCAGCAGCAATCCCATGTTTTCTTCACTGCACAGCCGAGTTAATTCCTGTAATATCTGCGCGGAAACGGTAACATCTAAACTTGTGGTGGGTTCATCTGCAACAATAAACTTGGGATTGAGAAGTAAAGCTAAGGCAATGGCTACCCTTTGTCGCATTCCGCCGCTAAATTCATGAGGATACTGATTCCAACGGCTTGCGGGAATATTTACCTTTGCCAATGTTGCAAGTGCTTTTTCTTTGGCTTGCGTTGCTGATAATTCTGGTGAGTGCGCTTGCAAAGTTTCCAAACAATGCTTACCAATAGTCATCAGCGGATCGAGGCGCGTCATCGGATCTTGAAAAATTAAAGCCATCGCTTCACCGCGAAATTTCCGTAACTGGTTAAGCGTTAAATCAAATACTGACTGTCCCTGAAATGTCACCCGTCCCTCAACGCGGCTAGAAGCTGGAAGTAATCGCATAACTGCGCGTCCGATAGTTGACTTACCGCAACCCGACTCTCCTACCAATCCCATTTTTTCACCGCGTTGCAGGGTGAAAGATACATCATCAACCGCCCAGCTTGGTGCTTCTTCACTTCGTTGAGGATAGGCAACTCGTAGATTTTCGATACATAATAAAGCTTCACTCATACTTACTTATTACCCTGAGCTAGCAGCTGGAATAATTTTAAATTTTAGATAGTTTAACAGATTATTTTTAGACCTTACCTTATGTGAATCTCTTTAAGGGACTTTACACAGCAATCTTCCTCAGGCAGACAGAACGCCTTTGGTAATTTACCGGAGTCTTTATTATTATCGCACCTAAAAAGCTTGCAGACATTTTAGTATACTGAATTTAAATTTTACTTTTAGATATGATTTCGCATTCCTATTCTCACAGATACGTTTCAGATAATAATTATTAACCTCAACAATATTTTCGACACAAAAATAGATTTTAAGTCTGAAAAAATTACATATTATTTATTCGATCAAAGCGCTTTGACATATAATAAATTTAAATTTTGCAGATAATAAAATTAAAGTAATGGCTAAAATCGTAATTTCCACCTTGTTTAATAGCGAAATGAAGAGGTTTTTTCACAAGCTTGCACCAGGGGAATTAGAAGCTATACTCGGAGGCATTTATCCTTATAATTTTCATGTAGTTAATATCACTGACAGCGTAACAATCAATCCTCAAGGAGGAGATAATACATATGAAGCTGTTAACCATTCAGTCAGCTACCATGATAATAAAATTAATACTGTAGACTATTCCAGGTCTATTTATAATAATTTTGTTTAGTATTAGTGATTCAAATAATTCTTAATAATCTCCTATGCCAAACATTTAACAATTCAAAATTCACGCATTAAAGACAGTTAGAGTTGGGGATTTAAACCCCAACTCAACTGATACTACGTGTAGACATAGGGGTCTTAAACCCTTGATGTTACGATAAACTTTCTAATACCATTTTGATATGAAGACGCATAGAAAGAACCCCACCGCCTGCGGCACCTCCCCGATGCTTTGGGGAGGTTGGGAGGGTAAAAATAATCTGCGGCTTTACAAATAATTGGTATAACAAAAAGCAATAGTGAATATAGCAGTCCTAAATCATTCGCGAACAACAAGATCCCCGACTTCTCAAAGAAGTCGGGGATCTGAAGCCCCTCGATTTCACGAATAAAATCGGATTGCTATAGGCAATTAATCTTTCCCTATTCCCTACTCCCTATTTCCCAAGAATCAGTAAATTCATGAATTAAATAGGAGTTCTATACTAATTATGATCGGTTGTGCTTTGGTCAGTTTCTACTAGACGTGAAATCAACACATCTGGTTTTCTACTGATCACAGACTTAACTTTATCAACTGCAATTACTTCACTGATTTTTACAACCATTTCCCAGAGAGTATCTTCCTCTGTCTCTTTGTTGTAAGTTCTATGTTTAAACCATAACAAATCATCCCAAACTCCGATAATTGTAGCAAAATACCACTTTTCTCGTATTAGTATCCAGATTTCTTGTTCTAAGTGCGTTTGTAGAAGAGATTTCACAATGCCTGAGATTATAAAAATATTGTGCTACATATTAAGTAAGTATTTATGTCTTTAACAACAGTAAAAATACTGTGTTTTTTTTGTATAAACAATATTAAGAAAAATTAAAAATCCTAAAGTAAAAGCTCATTTAAACTACGATTTAGCAGATATTTCGGATGATAATTTTCTTACCTTGGTAAATCTTGCGAGTATAATATAGAATTTTCAGCTTTAGTATCGGATGCTACAGACAATGAGCCTATCAAAAGGCGTCAGCAAAACCTATTACTCTAGGGATAAAATGAAAGACGCCTCGACTCCGTTGACTGTTGGCTGTTGGCGGTTAACAGTCAGCAGTCACCTGACTTCCAAATTCTATTAACGATCGCTAACAGTCACAGCTATCTTGGCATGTTTGTTAACATAGTCCACAAACAGTTGCTTCAATCGAGGACTAACACCAGCGTGCTCAAAGAACCCAAAGCCTACATTTCGAGCTTTTGATAAGATTTGCTCTGGCGTTAATCCTTCTTTAATCGCAATACTCAATAGTGCAATTCCAGTCGATCGCATCCCTGCTGCACAATGCACAACTGCTGGTTTGGGAATTTGTTCGAGTGCTGTCAAGATTTTGGTAATTAATTCTTCATTTAGCGCTTCTAATTTGAGTGGCACATTCGCATAGTGCAGTCCTAATGCTTCCGCCACCCGTTGCTCATCGTGGGAAAATCCCAACTCATCAGGCGATCGCAGATTTAAAATCGACTTAAAACCTTCTTGTCTAGCTTGCTCGAGCTGTTTCGGTATAACTTGTCCTGTGGTTGTCAAGTTTTCGTTAATTTGTATCGCGTTAATCACATTCACTCCTTTTAACTTTCCAATTTCTTGCAGCTTGATAAATGCTCTAAAAAGCAAGCTTTGAGAAGATATTTAGATAAACACAACAAAATACCGCAAATTTCAAAATCGATGGCTCGACCGTTTCTGAATTCGCCTTTTGGGTTGATTATTTTATTGCTGTACCTATAATATACGGTTTGTCGGTAGGTTTAGTGGAGATTAAAATATATTATATATTTTAACGATAAATTTATCGTAGTTTATATTTTGAGCCGACTTGATATTCTCAAAGGCATGTCACCTAAATGCCAGTCTTAAAACGATGAGTGCCAATAAAATATCTCTTCGACCTGCTGATGAAAAAGATGGGTGGGCGGTGAGTGCAATTCATATTGCTGCTATCAAAGCTCTACCAGCAACTTTTTATACAGAAAAAGAACTTTTAGCTTGGCGTAATAACCGGAACCGGCCTGATGCTGCAAATATCTTAAAAAATATGAAATTGGAATCTTTGTGGGTTGCGGTGGAGGGAGATATCGTTATGGGTTTTGCCAGTTTCGTTGTCGATGAACTGATTGGGTTATACGTCCATCCAAAATATCAAGGTCAAGGGATTGGGCGTGCTTTAGTTGAACATTTTTGCCATCGAGCAAGCGATCGCGGTATAAATAAGGTAATTACAACTGCTAGTCTTTATGCAGAAGGATTTTATTTAAGGCTGGGATTCACTGCTATCCAAAGAACGCCTCATTATTTAAGAAATGGGGTATTTGTTCCAGTTACCAAGATGAGTAAAATATTAAATAGTCCTGAGTAAATAGTATAGAAATCAGGTATTCCGCCTTCAAAAAATGCACAATTCTAGCAGCTAATCTATGAAAATTGCATACATCATTTTAGCCCATAAGTATCCCGAACAATTAAAGCGTCTTATTCATCGGCTTAATACAGAAGACGTTTCATTTTTTATACATATAGATAAAAAAGTAGAAGCGAAAATCTATCATCAGATAGTTACTCTCCTAAAAGAATTTCCAAATGTTTCTTTTGTCAAGAGATTCAATTCATCATGGGGAAGTTTTAATGCTGTCAGAGCTAGCCTTGAAGGTATGAAATCAATAGTCAAAACCGGCACTGAATTTGATTATGTTATACACTTATCGGGCCAAGACTATCCAATTAAATCAAATGCACAAATTGAAAGCTTTCTAAAACAGAATAAAGGAAAAGAATTTCTAGAGTATTTTCCACTACCTTGTAGTAAATGGAGGGGTGGCGGCTTAAGAAGAATAGATTATTGGCACATCCGTTGGAAAAATGACTATATTGCTATTCCTGAAAAACGTGAGTTTAAATCTCCTATTAACTCTTTCTTATATTCACTTTTGATTTCATTTTTACCTAAAAAACGCAAATTTCCTGAAGGCTTTGCTCTTTATGGAGGTTCTGCACTTTGGTGCTTAACGGGAGAATGCGTAAAATATATAGATGATTTTGTCAAACAAAACCCTAAGTTTGTGAATCGTTTTAATTATACTGTAATGACAGATGAGCTTTTTTACCAAATACTTATTTTAAATTCCCCCTTTAAGGACAAAATAATTAACGACCACTTAAGATATATAGATTGGGGAAATATTAACGCACTCCATCCCAGGATTTTAGGAAAAAATGATTTTGAAAAAATTAAGCGATCGGAAAAACTCTTCGCCAGAAAATTAGATCTAACTATAGACCCGGATATATTAGATATGATTGATGAAATGGTGCAAGTCCAAGCCTGACCGAATAATTTGCAATTGATTGAGTTAAGACTTACGCATTGACAAGAAATACCAAATATGGATGATTAAAAAACCACATTTGTCGTAGGGGCACAGCACTGCTCATTGGTGTCGACTTAAGCTCAAACGTTTATCCCACATGCGTTTTACCCCACCCCTTAATCCCCTCCCCGATGCTTTGGGGAGGGACAGTTTTGGCTTTAGACAAAACCGGGGTGGGGTAGAGCGGATCTTCATGGGAAGTGAGTAAATCCAAAATCGAGTTTTGACAAGGGTTTCATATCATGTTCGGTTGAAGACTTATCATAAAGACTGACGCGGGGACACGGGGACACGGGGACGCGGAGAGATTTTAATAATAAGTAATTATCCGAACTTGATATCACGTTAAGTTGACACCAATGAGCACTGCTAAAGCCCCTATACACCGAGGGTCGATTTACCATCGAATAATCATTAATAAAAGCCTGAAACGATTTATGCATGTAATTCACACTATGATTAATTTGTACAGTGTGTAAGTCCTATGAGTGACGCTTGGATGAGCGTCACTAGTGACTATAGGGCTAGTATTTGATTTTTCAAAAAACTTAGTTGATATTTCTGTTTGGGTTAATGCCTGCATATCATCGCACCAAACAAGAAACTAATGGAATTGTGCTAGTCCTTTAATAGTGCAAATTCGCAACTAACGATGCACTTTAACTCTAGGAAAGATATCACAGTCTATCGGTTCGCCAGATTTTTTGATTTTCAATGAATTAAATTCTGGTAAATCAATTTCTTCGAGGGGTTTGAAAGGCCAAGCTTTAGCACGCTGATAATAAGTAACATCATCGCCAGTCCAATTTGTCACTATTGCACGTCGTTGTGTTGAAGATATGTTAGTGACTGAATGATGAATTGTTAGAAAATGATGAATTAAACAATCTCCAGCCTCCATATCCCAGGAGAGAATTTCGTGAGGTTCTGGTTCTACAAACCAGGATGGGTTAGATCTTTCGCGTAACTCTTTGCCCCATTGATGAGAACCTTTGATATACTCTAATCGACCGTTTTCTTGTTTGACAGTATCTAGAGCCAGCCAAATTTTACAACACTGCCAACCTTGTACGGGCCAGTAAGGAAAGTCGTTATGCCACCCAATACGGCCATTTGATTCGGGTTTTTTGACAAAAAAACCGTCAGCCAAAAAGTTCAATTTTTTCGATTTTAAAACTTGAGCTGCAAGTGTTGGTAATGGAGATTCAAAAGCTAAAGCACGGAAATCAGCATCAATGAGCCATATGCTACTGGCATGTTCCGCACTACCTTGTGGTCTTGGTGCATTCTTGTCCTCCAAAGGGCCAGGAATTGATATATTCTTGTCAACTGCTGTTCGCATCCGTTCTACCCAGATGTCATCCACAGCATTTTTGACGCAGATAACGCCATCTCGTTCAAAAGCTTCAACTTGTTGAGGGCTAATTTTTTGTGTGTCTACCTTCAGCATTTTATCTTTTTTCAGATTTTGAAATTAAACTATTTTGGCTCAGAACTGCTAAATGCATATCACCCGATTTCAGTGACAATCTCAAGAATTTACTTTACTAAAATCAAGTTTTTTACTATCTAACAAAGAAAGCTTTTACAGTATAAAGTAGATATTGATTTAGTAATTCTTTCTCTAGATGGACTATTTTTTAACAACTATAGTTGAAGAATTTCACCCTAACTACCGAGATCCTTTTTAATAATTAGTGGTAACAGTGACGCTAGCCGTAAAATTCCAGACACAATGAAGACTTCGGCTATGCCAAAAGAGCCAGCAAATTGAGCGATAAAGCCGCCTATAGTTGCTCCTAAAGCACCACTTACCCCAGCAATAGCAGCTGCGATCGCAAAATAGATAGACTGATTTTTTAGCGGTGCAATTTCTATCTGGAGATTGTTGTTACACAAATCAACTCCTCCCCAATTAGCGCCAATAAAAATGTGTAACAAAGGCAACCACAACCACAAATCCAAAGGACTAGAACCAATCCGCAGCCACAGCCAAGGTATAACTGCAACTAGAGTTCCTGTAGAAATTAGAATCCAACGATTGCCAATTTTATCTGATAATTTTCCCCAGACAATTAACATCAGCATGTGTGCACCAGCTCGCAAGCTGTTGTAGAAAGTTACCCAGCTGACATCTAGATTTAGCGTATCTAGCAAATAGAGGTTAAAAAATGGGGCACTGAGGTTAACAGCAAACGTCCAAAAGCCGAAATAAAGTAGAAACACCAAATAATTGGAGTTTTTCTTAATGCTGCTAATTAAATCGTTTTCTGTTGTCAGGATTTGCGGGAAAGAAATTGCGCCAGATGTCTCACCAAGTTCGTTTGGTGAGGAGTCTGCCTGAATCTCGCGAGTTTGAGATGAGCTAGCATAATAACTATTTTGTAATTGGGGATTCATATCTACCTGGAAATACTGACACCCCAAACTCACAATTCCAAAGAAAATGCCTACTAACAAAATCACTCCATAACCTTGGATGCTTCCCCCATACCAATGCGATACGGCTAAACCTGCTAAGGGTAAGCTAAGTAACTCTGTGAGGTTGGCAAGACTATTGCGTAATCCGAAATATCTACCTCGCAACTGTCGCGGGACTAACATTGCTATCCAACTCAAGCATGATGCAATTGCTAATCCTCCTAAAAGATGAGTGCATAGGAGAATCGAGAGCGACAATATCACCAATTGATTGGAATCCAACCATCCCCAGCTAAAGCTAGCAATGCCAATTACTAAAATTACCCACAATAATCGAGCAATTCCGTGTGTCCGCAGTGAATACTGAAAGCGGCTGGTGCTGCGTTCAGACAAGTAAGCACCTAGCGGCTGAAACAGATGTAGCAACATGGGAATAGAGGATACCAGACCAAACACAACCGGACTGGCATCCAACTCGACCAAAAAATTACCCAGCAAAATTGAGCCAGTAGCAATGGAGAAAAGTGCTGCAAAAATGCCATCGGCAGTGGAAGCCCTCAAACTAGTGCGAATTGCATCTTTAGAAATGCGACTTGGTGTTGAGGTAGGAGCGAGTGGTGCTGATGATGCAGTCATCTCAGCAATTTCTACAGTAATAGGTGTGCCTATTTCAGCCGGAACAAAATCCATAAATGTAGTACTTCAAAAAATGATAGGGAGCATCCCAATTAGAGAGTATCTATAAAATCCATAAAAAGGGAAGGGAAACGCGATCGCTTAAAAGCAGAAATTTCTCATCAATCGGACTAAAGTTATACGTATAAATACTCACTATAAAAATTCTTTCTTTTCAAACAAGAAACCACTTGCTTTAAACCTTTATGGGAAGCTGGATACTTGAAGGAGACAAACAATTAAATCAGTAAATGGCTATGTACCATATCTTAGTACACGTCAGCGTCAAAAAGGTTTGGAATTCAATTGTTCGTACCTTCGGTTGAGATTTTACCCTTACTTACCTCTGAAAACTAATTTCAGGATTATTGGGACTTGCTGCGGAACCCTCTGTACGATTCAGTAAATCGGCGTGAAAAAACTAAACTATTTTGAAGATAAGTAAATACGGACAAGCCATCTAGTGAAGTGACTAAGATATCAGTGCTCGTTTCAGCCAGTATACAATTTATAGCGTTCCAGCTAGAGGAAACTACAGTATACAACGCGTTAAACTTAACTCTTATATGTCTGCTTAACATTTCTTTATATAGTTATTAGTTTTCCTGCCCAGTTACTTTTGCTCGGATAATGCCGTCTACTATCGCTAGCCAAAGGTTAGCTTTTTAAATCAAACCTCAAATCGTCAAATCCTCAAAATCTAGTTTTTTTTGTTTGAAATCTACCTTTGGTGTAGGTGCAATTTTTAAAAAATAGTGGTACGTTAACTAATGTAAACAAGTGTCTAAGCTTTCTGAGCAAGTGAAACTACCTCTTAGCTTGCTTTTAAACCGTTATTCAGCTACTAAAAGTCCGTAAACCTTGAGGCTAGACATAGAAGTGACAGTCTGATAATCTGATAAAATCAATGAAGTTTTGTTGCGTAAATTGGCGATCCCCTTAAGGTTCAGCTAAGACTTAAGGCCTTTTGCTGTGCTGGTGAAATGACACTAGATGCACTTCATCTCTGGTGCTGTACTTTGTCATTTCTAAATCTGCAATCCAACGAGATTTCATTCAGATTTACGGGTTTTTTCTCACGAATCGCAGGCAATTTACTTGCTTGCGACATAATGTCGCAAGTTAAGTCACTCTCAAACAGAAGTGCTTAAAGTTGCGATCGCATCAGTATCCAAGTAACAATTTCTTTCACTTAGAGGCAAAATTTGTGAGCATTGTTCAAACAAAACTCCAAGCTACCGAAAACAAGTTTCACGTAGAAGCTTATGAAAAGATTGAATATGAACTAGTTTATGTAGATGGGGTTTTTGATATTGCTAATCCAGAACTTGCAGAGATATATAGAAGTTTTGGTAGATGCTTGGCTGTTATCGATACTAATGTCTACAACTTTTACGGTACTCAAATTGAGAAATATTTCCGGTATTACAATCTCGATTTGAGGATTTTTGCTCTGACTATTACCGAACCAAACAAATCTATTCAAACCTTTGAGAAGATTATAGATGTGTTCGCAGACTTCAAATTAGTGCGAAAAGAACCGGTATTAGTCATCGGTGGTGGTTTAATTACAGATGTTGTAGGTTTTGCTTGCTCTACCTATCGCCGTAGTAGTAATTACATTCGGATTCCTACTTCTTTGATTGGTTTGATTGATGCTAGCGTCGCTATCAAGGTAGCACTTAATCATCGCAAGCTGAAAAATCGTTTGGGTGCTTATCACGCTTCCCAAAAGGTTTTATTAGACTTTTCTCTGCTGGGGACATTACCAACAAATCAAGTGCGTAATGGAATGGCAGAATTAGTCAAAATTGCTGTAGTTGCTCATGGGGGTGTGTTTGAGTGGTTAGAAAAGTATGGCAAAGAACTGCTTGACACTCACTTTGGTAATGTTGATGCAACTCCAGAGATTAAAGAAATCGCTCATCATCTAACTTACGAAGCAATCAAAAAAATGTTGGAGTTAGAAGTACCTAACCTCCACGAACTAGATTTAGATAGAGCAATTGCTTACGGACATACTTGGAGTCCGACTTTAGAACTCGCACCACACATACCGATGTTTCACGGACATGCGGTGAGTATAGATATGGCCTTATCTGCAACCATCGCAGCCAATAGAGGCTACATTACAATTGAAGAACGCGATCGCATTTTAGGATTGATCGGTGATTTGGGTCTAGCTCTCGACCATCCTTTAATGGATGAAGAACTATTGTGGGAGGCTACCGAGTCTATCACTCTGACACGAGATGGTTTGTTGAGAGCCGCGATGCCGAGGCCAATTGGTACTTGCTTCTATATGAATGATTTAACACGGGAAGAATTGGCACAAGGTTTAAGAGACCACAAGCAGCTTTGCGTTAACTATCCTCGTGGTGGCGAAGGTGTGGATATGTACCCCGTTTATCAGACAGAACTAGTTGGGAGTGCTATATAATGTCCACCACAATTGCCAAGCCCACAGCTAGACCAGTCACACCAGTAGGAATTTTAGCAAAGAAGCTAGAAGCTATTGTCCAAAAGATTAACCAACGCACAGATTTACCTGCGGATTTAGTCGCTAACATCACTCAAGCATGGCAGTTGGCAGCTGGTTTAGATCCTTACTTAGAAGAATATACAACCCCTGAATCGCCCGCTTTAACTGTACTTGCCGAAAAAACATCAACAGAAGCATGGCAAGAACACTTTAGTGAAGGCACAACAGTACGACCTCTAGAACAAGAAATGCTATCCGGCCATGTAGAAGGACAAACCCTGAAAATGTTTGTTCATATGACCAAGGCCAAAAGAGTACTCGAAATAGGGATGTTCACGGGTTATTCTGCACTGGCAATGGCAGAAGCATTACCAAAAGATGGAGTATTAGTTGCCTGTGAAGTAGATCCCTTTGCCGCGGAAGTCGGACAAGCAGTTTTTGATAAATCTCCTGACGGTCAAAAAATCCGCGTCGAATTAGGCCCGGCTTTGGAAACCTTAAAAAAGTTGGTGGAAGCTGGAGAATCCTTTGACATGGTGTTTATCGACGCAGATAAAAAGGAGTACATAACCTACTTCCAAACATTGCTAGATACTAATTTGCTAGCACCGTCAGGATTTATTTGTGTAGATAACACGCTGCTGCAAGGAGAGGTTTATTTACCCACACAACAACGCACTGCTAATGGTGAAGCGATCGCTCAATTTAATCGTGCCGTAGCACTCGACCCCCGTGTAGAACAGGTAATACTTCCCCTACGAGATGGCTTGACGATTATCCGCAGAATTGCGTGATTGAGTATGGTACAATCTATTTCTGTTTCTTCTTCACCTGCTATACCGTCTTTTCCTTCACAGACAAAAATAGCCGTAATTATCCAAAATCTTTTGACTTTGGCGTTGCTATTATTAGCACTGCCAATCAATGCCGCGATCGTTTTACTAACTTTGTTGTGGCATACTATCTCGCGTCCCTTCCAGCAGTCAGCCACCAAAGCAGCAAACCCCAAAAATATCCTGATTAGTGGCGGCAAAATGACCAAAGCTTTACAGCTAGCGCGGTCATGCAATGCTGCTGGACACAGAGTGGTACTGATAGAAACCCACAAATATTGGCTATCTGGTCATCGATTTTCCCAAGCCGTAGACAAGTTTTATACTGTTCCTGCGCCGCAAGACAATCCAGAACGCTATACTCAGGCTTTGATAGACATCATCAAACAAGAAAATATCGATGTCTACATTCCTGTAACCAGTCCCTTGGGTAGCTATTACGACTCTCTCGCCAAGCCATTGCTGTCAAAGTACTGTGAAGTATTCCACTTTGACATAGATATTACCGAGAAATTGGATGATAAATTTGCCTTTGCCGAAATAGCGCGATCGCTTGGTTTATCAGTACCTAAATCTTTTAAAATTACCTCTGCCGAACAAGTTCTAAATTTCGACTTCTCCCAGGAATCTCGCAAATACATCCTCAAGAGTATTCCTTACGATTCAGTACGGCGTTTAGACTTAACTAAGCTTCCCTGTGCCACTCCAGAAGAAACAGCTGCATTCGTCAAAAGCTTGCCAATTAGCCCAGACAAGCCTTGGATTATGCAAGAATTTATTCCTGGCAAGGAATTTTGTACCCATAGCACCGTCCGGGATGGCGAATTGCGATTGCACTGTTGCTGTGATTCTTCAGCTTTTCAAGTTAACTATGAAAACGTTGAAAATTCCCAAATCAGGGAATGGGTGAGGCATTTTGTCAAGGAACTCAAACTTACAGGACAGGTTTCCTTTGACTTCATTCAAGCTGAGGATGGGAGAGTATATGCTATTGAGTGCAATCCCCGCACCCACTCTGCCATTACTACTTTCTACGACCATCCCCAAGTTGCCCAAGCCTACCTCGATAAAGAACCGATGGCTGAAACGTTACAGCCATTGCCAAGTAGTAAACCAACTTATTGGACTTATCACGAAGTCTGGCGTTTGACTGGTATCCGTTCTTTCACGCAATTGCAAAAATGGATTGCAAATATTTGGCGGGGAACTGATGCAATTTACAAACCAGATGACCCGTTACCATTTTTAATGGTGCATCATTGGCAAATTCCTTTGCTTTTGCTCAAGAATCTACGCCAGCTTAAAGGCTGGACGCGCATAGATTTCAACATCGGCAAATTGGTGGAATTAGGGGGAGATTAATACCGAGGCTGCTACGGATTACCAAGAAATAAATTACTACTTGTGGGGTGGGCGTCTCGCCCGCCCGCAAACAAGGGCGGACAAGATGTCCACCCCACAATAAAAGTTTAGAGAACATGAATCATGCCAGTACTTCGTATCCTTCATTTAGTTGGCTCTGCACAGAATGATTTTTACTGCGATTTGTCACGCCTTTACGCCCAAGACTGTTTGGCAGCAATGGCAGAGCTGCCCTATGACTTTACGATCGCATATATTACCCCCGATAGCCAGTGGCGATTTCCTCGCTCCCTCAGCCGAGAAGATATTGCTCAGGCTAAACCGATGGCTGTGTTTGAAGCCATAGAGTTCATTGCAGCACAAAACATTGACATCGCGTTACCACAAATGTTTTGTATCCCTGGAATGACTTCCTACCGCGCCCTATTCGACCTCCTGAAGATTCCTTACGTAGGCAATACTCCGGATCTCATGGCAATAACGGCTCACAAAGCCAGAACCAAAGCAATTGTGGAAGCAGCAGGGGTAAAAGTGCCTCGCGGAGAACTGCTGCGCCAAGGAGATGTTCCGACAATTGCACCTCCAGTAGTTATCAAACCCGTAAGTTCGGATAACTCACTAGGGGTAACTCTAGTCAAAGATGCTGCCGAGTATGAGGCGGCGCTGGAGAAAGCATTTGAACATGCAGATGAAGCGGTGGTAGAAACATTCATCGAAGGTCGAGAAGTCAGATGCGGCATCATTGTTAAAGACGGGGAGTTAATCGGTTTACCTCTTGAAGAGTATTTGGTAGATCGCGAAAAACCCATCCGCACCTATGCCGATAAACTCAAAAAAACAGACGATGGCAACTTGGGTTTCGCCGCAAAAGGTAATAACAAATCTTGGATTTTAGACCCTAATGACCCGATTACCCAAAAGGTTCAGGAAGTGGCTAAGAAATGCCATCAGGCTTTGGGTTGTCGCCACTACAGTTTATTTGACTTTCGCATCGATTCACAGGGACAACCTTGGTTTTTAGAAGCTGGGTTGTATTGTTCTTTTGCCCCTAAAAGCGTAATTTCCTCTATGGCGAAAGCAGTAGGAATCTCTTTAAATGAGTTATTAATAATAGCGATCGATGAAACGTTGGGCAGTGATAAATATAGCCCTATCTCAGTTGTGGAAATTAACGAACCGCCAAGACGCCGAGAACGCCAAGAAAAGAAAGAGAAGCTTTCACAAATGATTTAGGACTTTTGGCTGAAGTTGGAGAATTTTAGAAAGATTCTTGATACACCACTATTTTACGTTAACAGTCATCAGTCAACAGTTAACGTTTAATTTGGTTATGCAAACTGAATATTTTTCAGATCTTTAAAGGGAACACAGAATGGGAAACGGGGAACAGAAAAACCACACTGAAAAGTGTGGGATTGAAAAAATGGCGCTATTTTTTGCGCTTTGCATTTGGTAAAAACATTTTTTTAAGTGCGGCTTCAAACCCCACAACTAAAGTTTTTCATTGCTGTTCTGTGTTTTCTACCCCGGAGAGGTTGATAACTAAAATTTGCGTCAGTTCCAAATTATTGGACAATTGACACTGGACTCTTGACTTTTCACTAACAATGGCTTCTCTGGAAAATCAAATCATTTTAATTACTGGCGCTAGTAGTGGTATTGGTACTGCTTGTGCCAAAATTTTTGCTGGTGCGGGTGCAAAACTCATCTTAGCGGCACGGCGGTTAGAACGTTTGCAGCAGATCGCAGATACTCTCACTCAAGATTTTAATACTGAAGTTCATTTGTTAGAGCTAGATGTGCGCGATCGCTCTGCTGTAGAATCTGCCATCTCTAATCTACCCCCCTCTTGGTCTGACATCGATATTTTGATTAATAATGCTGGTTTGAGCCGCGGTTTAGATAAGTTGTATGAGGGTAGTTTTACAGATTGGGAAGAGATGATTGATACTAACATTAAAGGTTTACTTTATCTTTCCCGTTATGTCGTTCCTGGAATGGTAAGCCGCGGTCGCGGTCATGTGGTAAATTTAGGCTCCATTGCCGGACATCAAACTTATCCTGGAGGGAATGTATACTGTGCTACTAAAGCTGCGGTGAGAGCAATTTCTGAAGGCTTAAAACAAGATCTGTTGGGTACTCCTGTACGGGTAACTTCCGTTGACCCTGGTATGGTAGAAACGGAATTTAGTGAAGTGCGCTTTCATGGTGATACTGAACGCGCCAAAAAAGTTTACCAGGGAGTCACCCCTTTAACTCCCGACGATATTGCTGATGTGATATTTTTCTGCGTGACGCGATCGCCTCATGTCAATATTAATGAAGTTGTGCTGATGCCTGTTGACCAAGCCAGCGCTACCTTAGTTAACCGACGCACTTAGAAACTAAAATAGACCTGCCTTGAAAATAAGGCAGGAGGCAGGAGGCAGGAGGCAGGAGGAAAAGACATTTTCATTGTTCCTTGTGAGTTGCACTCATAAAGTCTCTTGCAAAAGTCTTTTTGCAAGAGCGAGCAAAGGGATGCATGTAAAAGGGAAAGGGTTTTTTATTATCCCTTTTCCCGACTTCTGCAAGAATTCCAATATACCTTGGGTTTGAACAAAGGGGAGTAGGGTAGAAAAACCGCAACTAACTTCAAGCTAACGTCACTGAGCAGAGTGAAAAGCTTGTGGGTGGCAAGCACATTCAGGGTAAGCTCATGATTAAGGTAGTAAACTTGCTGTTCTAGGAATTGTGTAAAATTCCTCTGACGTAAGCTGATGTTAAAACCCTTCATATAAATGAAGGGTTTTGAACTTTCAGTTACCCTGAAAATAAATATATAAAAGAGCAATTTTCAAATGACCATTTACTTTTATAAGGCTTGGCAGCCTTATGGCTGTTTTTCTAACTTTTCTTTCCACGGGATTCACGTCCAAGGTATTTACTGGCCAACGGTTGAGCATTATTATCAAGCACAAAAGTTTGTTGGTAGTACGGATGCAGTAATTATACCTTTCATTCATGCCGCCGCCACACCCGAAGAAGCTGCTGCTTTGGGAAGATGTACTACTCGTCAACTACGTCGAGATTGGGATTTAGTCAAAACTCAAGTGATGCGAGAAGCTGTACTCAAAAAGTTTCTCACTCATGCTGATATTAGAGAAGTTCTTTTGAGGACAGGCGATGAAATGTTGGTCGAAAACTCACCAACCGATTATTTTTGGGGATGTGGCGCTAATAAAACCGGTCAGAACCATCTCGGTAAAATTCTCATCAGCGTTCGTGAAGAAATCCGTAAATTGCTATCTTTAACGGTAATTCACGAATAATTTAATTAAAAAAGTTACATTCAATATAAAATCAGCAATTAAACGGGGAATAGTCAAATTCCCCAGTCAAAAATTTTTCAACAAATCACTTATAGTAAACTATTTAGTTACGAAAAATCTTAATTAATCGGCTTAATCGGCATCAATTGTAAAAAAATCTTGTTAATTACAAGCAATTAAGCAGCTACTAAGTTGAGTAAAATTACTGAAATAGTTTAATCATTGAGAATATAAAATTAATAAGTGTCAATGATTAAAAATTTTTTAAATATAAACTGGAAAGGATATTTGTAAAGTGTATTTAATAGATTAAGTATTTTGAGATTTTGCTAAATCAATTTTAATAATAAGGATTTTGATACTTGTGAAATATTCTCTGATGCCATTTACCAAAATATCTGCAAAAATTCTACGCCCAAATCAACGTATTTGTAGCAGAAATTTTATGAGATGGCATGAAACCCAAGGAACTGTAATTTGAAAATTGCCATCAAAGACAACTATAAAAAACTTTTTTATACTTCAGTCATGGTGTAGATAAGCGATGACATTTACCGATAAACCAAACCGATCGCAGCAAACTTTAGGCCAAGAAAGTTTGCTGCATCGAATGACAAAACAGATTAGGCGATCGCTGGATCTCCAACAGATATTAACGGCTACTGTTGCCGAAGTACGGTTGTTTTTGGGTACAGATAGAGTCACGGTGTATCGGTTTAATGTTGATGGTAGCGGTGAAGTTATTGCTGAATCTATTTACGAACAGCGTCTACCATCTTTATTAGGGTTACGCTTTCCAGTCCATGATATTCCACAAGAAGCTAGAGAGATGTTTCTGCTAGCAGGACAACGTTCGATTGTAGATGTAGCTAATGAAAAAATTGGGCTATCACCTTTACACTCAAAAGAAACTAGCAAACGTCTAAAAACTAATATTTACTATCGGCAAGTAGACCCTTGCCATATTGAATATTTAAAAGCATTGGGCGTGCAATCTTCATTAGTAGTGCCAATTTTGCATTACGACCTCAAAAAAGAATCGGCAAAACCCCAATTGTGGGGATTGTTGGTATCTCATCACACCCAAGAGCGAAGGATTTTGAAGCGAGAACTGAGATTAGTGCAGCAAGTTGCCGATCAAGTAGCGATCGCCATAGCTCAAAGTCGCTTATTCACTGAAGCGATCGCCCAGCAGCAACGAGAAGCTACTATTAACCGAGTAACCACACTATTACATAAACTGCCAACAATCCAATTACAAGGCGCACTAGAAGAAGTAATTACTGCCTTCGCTGGCGTCGGTGGCAGGCTTTATATTGAACAGAGTAAAGAACTATATACCTGGGGCGAACAAGCGAAACTACCATTCGAGTTAGAAAATAGCATCATCGAACAGCATCCCATGTGGCAAAACTGGATGGCTGAGTATAAACCAGGTGATATTTGGGCAACCACTGACCTTTATAAAGAACCGCGTTTGCGAGTTTTAGCTTTAGGGTTCCGTTCCACTTCAATTCGGGGACTGATGGTGATTCCCCTACATTACCGCGAAAAATTTACTGGTGTATTAAGCATTTTTCGCTCGGAATTTGACACAGAAATTTTGTGGGCGGGACGGTGCGAAGATAATCGGCGGCAATTATTACCGAAACTTTCCTTTGAAGTTTGGCGAGAAGAAAAAAAAGGGCAAGCACCTGAGTGGAAGGCAGAAGACATTTTATTAGCCCAAGCCTTGTACGATCATTTTTCAATGGCAATTCAGCAGCAGCAAATGTACAAACAAGTACAAGCCCTCAATTCCAGCCTAGAAATGCGGGTGCAAGAGCAAACTGCCGAGCTAGAAAAATCATTACTATTCACCAAAGTACTCAAACAAGTCACAGAGCACATCCGCAGTACATTAGACTTGCAGGCAACCCTCCAGACTATCGTTCGGGAAGTGCGATCGCTCCTGAATTCAGACCGGGTGTTGATTTTCCAAATCCAAACTAAATCGGTGATTGTAGAAGAAATTAATGGCAACTGGCAGTCAGTTTTAGGAGTGCAAGCACCAGGAGAATGCTTTCCTGATGACTTTGTTAATTTATACTTTCAGGGTAGAGTACGGGCTGTTGACAATGTATCAACGGTTTCTTTGAGTGCCTGTCATCGAGATTATTTGCAAAGTCTCCAAGTGCAAGCCAACTTAATTGTTCCCATCAACATAGGTATGCAAGTATGGGGATTACTGATTGCCCATCAGTGCGATGCTCCTAGAAATTGGCAGGATGCGGAAATAGATTTATTCCAACAGCTAGGAGATCAGGCTGCGATCGCCATTCAACAAGCACAACTCTACGAACAAACTTGTAGTGCCGAAGCTGAAGCCAGGAGTCAAGCTGTAGAGTTAGAACATACTCTGCATCAACTCCAAGAAACACAGACAAAATTGATTCACACTGAAAAAATGTCTGCCTTAGGACAGTTGGTAGCAGGTATCGCCCACGAAATTAATAACCCCGTTAACTTTATCTACGGTAACCTCTGCCATGCCAGCGACTATACCGAACAATTACTAGAAATTTTACGGCTTTACCAGCTACATTATCCCAACCCTCATAGTGAAATTCGCGCTGCTATCGAAGCGATCGATTTTGATTTTTTGGTAGAAGACCTCCCAAAAATCATGGAGTCAATGCAAGCAGGCAGCGATCGCATCCGTTCAATAGTGCTGTCGCTTCGCAATTTTTCTCGCTTGGATGAATCTGAAAACAAGCGCGTCGATCTGCACGAAGGTATTGACAACACTTTATTAATTTTGCGACACCGCCTCAAAGGAAATTCTGAATTTCCAGCCATTGAAGTCATCAAAGACTATGGCAAAATTCCACGAGTGGAATGCTATGCCGGACAAATGAATCAAGTATTCATGAATATTATCAGCAATGCTATAGATGCTTTGGGAATGGGCAATGGGAAGTGGGGGATGGGGAAATGGGAAGATGAGGAGATCGGGGTATGGGAAGACAAGGAGATGGATAAATGGGGCGATAAGCGAAACTACGCCCATCATCCCACCTCTTCCTATCCCCAATGCCCAATTCCCACTGTCCACATTTCCACTAAAGTTTCAGCTGACAACTCTCGTGTGTTGATTCGTATTAGTGACAACGGGCCTGGAATGACTCAAGAAGTGAAAAAGCGAATATTCGATCCGTTTTATACTACCAAACCTGTGGGTAAAGGCACTGGACTGGGATTAGCAATCAGCTATCAAATTATTGTCGAAAAACATGCCGGAATAATGGAGTGCATTTCAGAACCAGGCAAAGGTACAGAGTTCTGGATTGAGATTCCTGTTAAGCCGCCAGGGACAATTAATAGTCAGCCGTAGTTTCGGAAGTAAGGGAGATGGAGAGACAATGAGATAGCTCAACAGTCAACACTCCCTGTTTGGCCTATAGCCAATATTACAAAATGTTAGTTTTCAAACTTAAAAATTTACTTAGCAATTACTCAATTCATCCAAAAGATTGATGATAAAATTATTAATAATACGCTACACAACAATTTAAAAGCTATTTAGAGCTTAAGTCTATATTAATTTAGGTAAAAAAATAGCTCAAAAGTAAAGTTTAGTTGCAAAAAAAAATTAGTTCCATCCACTAGTGCTAATCTAATAATTGAAGCTAATAAAAAGCTTCCCTGGCAGATACAACAGCTGCATGATGGAATGTAGTTAAGAGGTAAAAGACGCTGTTTAATTCACATCTGTCTCGTCAAAACACGGCAACACCCAACGCGAAAACTCATATTTCCTCAAAGTGGAAAATTAGGGGGCGCTGTAATTGATTTTCGTTACTTGTTTACAAAGTAATGAGAGTTAGTACATCCCTGGTTAGAATAAACAAGGAGAGGAAATGTTGAAGCGAGTAGACGGTTGGGTGTTGTTGTATTTAAAAAGAAATCAGAATAATGACTCCTCTGGGTGTAAGCTTAATACGAAGTTAAATAGCGAGAAACAGTTAAAATAGCGCCTTATGTCAATTATTGCGCTCAGAGCATGGTATTTACAGGATTATGAGCCGATTCCAGAATTGGAAAAGCGCCCACCAGATATTCGCCTAAGTAAAAAAAGTCTGCTGAGATCGGCATTGCGAGCGGACTTTTTAGAAGAAAGCGACGAAATTAAAAAATCAATTTGGTTTGGGCGCTATCTGGAAGGAGAAGATATTGAATTTTATATTGAGGGTAGTGGCGGCTATCGCGTAGCTAACATTGACTTGATTAGTCACGAAATTTATTTTACTAAACAAGCCCTGTTAGCTCAGTTAGAACCAACTATTTTTTTCTCCTACCAAACAGAGTATGCCGCAGCAAGCGATGTTCTCAGAGAAGAACTGCGAAAAACTTTGGAGAATTTAAATTTGCGATCGCGCCTTCCCTTAACATTAGTAGAATCCTCTCGCCCCAGCGATGCCACTTTCCGAATTAATCGCACTATGATGCGAAAAATCCGTAAGAGTTTGTTATTTATCGCTGATACCACACCCATTAGCAGTATTAATGTTAAAGAAAACCTCCAACTAATTCCCAGCCCCAATGTTTGTATTGAAATTGGCTATGCCATTCAAAGTAAGCGGTCTGAACAGATTCTACTAGCACAAATGCAACGCTCAAATTTTGAAGGACAAGTTCCCTTTGACTTACCCACACAACAAATTTTACAATTTCAAGACATCAAAGAACTGAATAAAATTCTGACGCGAACAATTGAAAATCAGCTAGCACGGTTCAAGTTGTTTTTTTGAACAAAATAATGAACAATTAGCTCCCTGACTTCTTAGAGAAGTGAGGAAGCTAAAGTTTGCGATTTGAGTGAGTACTTACTCTCTAAAAAGTTTAGACAGTTCTAGCCCATCTTCCAGATCCCTGGCTGTTAGAGCTAAAATAAAGGTCAATTACAGTTCTAATCAAGCTAGCTTCGACTATTCCGGTTTACTGTCTATAGTAGATGCTGGCTTTTTTTTGATAACTCTACTCAGAAAACCCATTACTAATAGTCCAGCAATTGCGCCAGGTTCAGGAATCGCAGTTGCTGTAAACTGGCCTCCAAGATCCAATCTACAGTCTGGGAATGTGTCGCATACTTCTGGAGTAAGATCGTCTTTTAAGAAAATTTTAGCCGTTGGCAATCCTTGTTCGGCATTTAGGTAAGTATAAAAATCTAACCCTGTCACATCTGTTGCAAAGTCAATTCCCAAATCAAAACCATTTGGCGTGTCAAAGTTGCCTGTTTGTAGAACAGTCTTTGTGACTTTATCAAAATTGAAATTGAAACTACTATCCACTTCGGGAAAATCGTATTGGAAATTTTGCAATAAAGTTCCTTGTGGATCGAAGAAAGAAATAGCAAAATCAGTTAATTCTTCCTTAGTGACGATGCTTCCTAGAAAACTATCTTCATAGCTGAACTTTCCCTTAGCTGAATAACCTTTATCTCCTAGCCAATTAAGCTCAAAAGAAGCAGCATCAGCACTCTGAACGTTTATAAAAGTAGCCATAGAACTAAACGCAGCAGCAGCTACAGTAGCTTTGATTTGGTTATGAATGCTTTTCATTTTCTTGATAAAGTCTAAAACACTTTTGGGCAGATCGTATCATTAGATTAAATATAATTCATATAACTTATGTTATTTCTTTGTCAGATAAATATAAAAACTTAATATGTTTATTTAAATTATTCTTTAACTTCTCTTAACTAAAATATTCTCTTATCTGACAAATCGTCATTTTTGTAAATTATTAAAGGGAATATTAAAAGTAATAATCCCAAATTAAATTAAGCATTACCTAAATTTAATTAAGGTCGAATAACCTCTTGTCAGCATTTTAAGTAGCCAAAAAATTTTTATGAAATTATCTCGACGTAGATTTTTTACATTAGCGGGCACAAGTGCTGCTGGCACTTTGCTAGCCTCTCCTTTAGAAGGTCTTATTGCTAGACAAGCCAATGGTCACCCTGTATTTGGTAAAGGTTACGGGCCGCTTGTACCAGATCCCAATGGCTTATTAGATTTACCAGTTGGATTTAAGTATCGCACTTTCTCTCTAACAGGCGACCTGATGAACGATGGTACTAAAGTTCCGGGTGGCCATGATGGTATGGCGGCTTTCCCCGGCCCGAAAGGTACAGTTATTTTAGTTCGCAATCACGAACTTAGTCCTACTTCTAATACGAAAGCTGAAGGGCCGCGTTCTTACGACCCATTTTGTAAAGGTGGTACAACAAACTTAGTTATTGGAAGCGATCGCAAGCTAATCAAACATTTTACTTCTTTAAGTGGAACTTACCGTAACTGTGCAGGTGGACGAACTCCTTGGGGTTCATGGATTAGTTGTGAAGAGAACACCACCACTCCAAATTCGTTTCCGGTAGGCAATAGCAACTACGTCTCGAAATTCCACGGCTATAACTTTGAAGTTCCAGCTAGCACCACTACTCCTGTAAAGCCTGAACCTCTAATAGCTATGGGACGATTTAACCATGAAGCTGTGGCGGTAGATCCTAAAACAGGAATTGTCTATGAAACTGAAGATACGGGAGATAGTCTTTTCTACCGTTTTATCCCGAAAGTACCAGGCAAGTTAAAGGAAGGCGGTACTCTTCAGGCTTTAAAAATCAAAGATATCTATCAAGCACAAACATTTGCGAATTTCCCCAAACGCAAGCCGTTTAAAGTAGAGTGGGTAACCATTACAGAGCCAAATCCGGCTGAAGATACTGTAAGAGAAGAAGGTTTTGCAAAAGGAGCAGCCCAGTTTGCTCGTGGTGAAGGTATCTGGTATGGTAACGGTGAATTTTACTTTTGCTGTACGAGTGGTGGTGCTTTAGGACTTGGTCAAGTCTGGCGATATATTCCAGCGAAAGAGACAATTGAATTGTTCGTTGAGTCTACATCTGCTGCTGAACTGGAAAATCCAGATAACATAGTTGTCTCACCTTATGGCGATCTCATCCTCTGTGAAGATGGAGATGACGAGCAGTTCTTAGTAGGTGTTACTCCCAAAGGCGAACTCTATCAATTTGCCCGTAATGCTTTGAATACCAACGAGTTCGCTGGTGCCTGCTTCTCTCCTGATGGTAAAACTTTGTTCGTCAACATCCAAACTCCTGGTATTACTTTCGCAATCTGGGGCCCTTGGAAAAAGTCATAGAGGTTAAGATTAGCGATCGCTACTACATCACTCAATTATCATTGATACTGTGCCAAGGGTTGTTGAGGATATTCCCCTTGATGTCGATAAAATCATTGCCTAACAAGACTTAAGAGCTTTTTTAGTACAAACGAACCAAGAAAGTAGGGTAGCACAGCTGTGCTACCCTACAACAATTTAATTTTCAAGTAGTATTGACCAAGCCGTAGGGGCACAGCATTGCTGTATCCTGACATATAGATGTAGTTTAAATCTACTGTAAGTGCGTAGAGCTAGCCCGTCGTAGACATAACCTGTAGCGGAAAGTTGTTGGAAGGCGATCGCCAAAATTAATATTACACAGTTATTCGCAGATGGAACAAGTAATTGAAACTCTCAAACAAGATTTACCGACACTTTTTGAAAAAGATATTTCCTATGATATTTATACACGGGATATCTATTTTAAAGATCCGGTAAATACATTCAAATATAAATTTAATTATCGAATTATATTTTGGACTTTGCGATTTCACGCTCGGCTATTTTTTACCGAAATTTATTTTGATGTACACGATATCAAACAGTCTGCTGAAGATACTATTTTAGTCAATTGGACAGTGCGGGGAGTGTTGCGCGTTCCCTGGAAAGCGCCTTTGCTTTTTAATGGCTATTCAACTTATAAACTCAACAAAGATAATTTGATATACGAGCATATTGACACTTGGGATAGAAAGCCAGGAGAGATTTTAAAGCAATTTTGGCAAAGAGGAGAAACACCTAGTTAACTGCTAGATATTCCTCTTTTTGAAGTGCTAATTTAAGAAATAAAGTTTTGCTTGAGACTAAGGTTATGCAACTTAAAAGCACATCAGCATTATTAAATATCCAATTGCGTTTGTTCAGCTATTTTATGAGCTAATTTCTTAAAATCATCATAAACGTTTTTCACTGCTTTAGTATGAGCGCCAATAGCCCCATCAGCAGGTTTTAAGTAGAACATAGGTTTATGAGCTTCTTGAGCCATTGGCATCAAGCTTTGGTAATTTTTGAGCAAAGCTAAACAGTTTGGATCGTTTTCTATAGAGATATTTTGACTAGATCTATCTAAAACAACCTCTTGATAAACTGTCGGAATCCGAGCAATCCAACGTTCATATGCTTTTACGACACGATCTAATCTTACTGAATGCTGTAAAACAACATAACCAACAGGTTGCATTCTTCCCTGAGGAAGCAGTAAATCTGATGCAAGACCTCTCTTACCTAAAAAGCTTGTTTTGGCTAATCTTTCTTGCCACTCTTGGCGCCAAGTTCGCAATGTAGGCCCCAAGTTACGCAAGCCTTGTAGAGAAAATAAATCTGGCGCAAGAGGAACAACAACATAGTCAGCTGCAATTAACGCTGCACGATTGATTGCACCTAAATTAGGCCCTAAATCCATCAATATTATGTTTGCTTTATGATTAATAGCTGTTTGTTGCAGAATTCTCCAAAAAGCAGAAATTACCCGTAAAGCTCGTTCTTGTCCACCTCCACCAAGACAATTAGGCCACTGTGCTGAAAGCTCATCTTCAAATCCAGAAAGTGCTAAATCTCCAACTAAAAGAGCTAACGAGCCTAATTCGAGAAATGGGGACAATAAGTTTAATTCCCGTGATGGCTGAGTTTCTTGAACATATTCCAAATATGGTTTACCAATATCTCCAATACCTTTTAATAGAGGTTGAATACAATCAAAAATAGTAGTTGGTTGTTCATTCTCTAACCAAATTTGTTCCAACCGTTCCTCATCTAAGAAAGCAGCAGTAAGATTAGCTTGGGGATCTAAATCGGCTGCAACTACTCGCAATCCTAAATCTTGATACATCCATGCCAAGTGATAAACTAAGGAAGTTTTACCAACTCCTCCTTTGTTATTGAAGAAAGCAATAATTTTTGCACTCATGGTTTTCTCTTAAGCGTGACCAACACATGGGCATCTTCGACAGTGAATTCCAGAGGTGGATTACCATTTTTTTGAAGTTGCTGGCGAGCAAGTGCAATTCCTATACCAAATCGCTGAACATAGCCAAGATTTTTCATGGCTTCGGCAAGGTGAGGATTTCGATAGTCTGTGATGCCTGGTTGTCCAAAATTTTGGCGATTTACTTGACCAAAAGGGCCGCCAGGATTTTGAATTTCAATTCGGTCATTAAACCATGTAATTCTTACTGGTGCATTTGTCCCTTCATAAGTGCGATGCATAACCGCATTTCTTCCTAATTGTTGCAAGGCAACTATTGGATAGTCAGGCTGTCGCAGTTCTATTGGTTGAGCAGTGATGTCTGTTGCTACTGAAATATGAACTTGAAAAATTTCGTCCAGCATCCGCAACAAATCTGGAATCGGGCCGCCAATTTCTTTTTGATCTTTAATAGGGTCTGTTAATTCTATGCCTTCAATGCGAAGAAATTGAATATATGCACTGGGAACGAATTGTCTAGGATCGTTACCCACAACTAGCACTCCCAAGATAGTTGGTTTAGCCAACAAATCAACTGTTAAAAAACGCATTGATTGAAGTTGTGGTTCAACAGTGCGTTGATTTTCTTGAAGAATATCGTTTGCCAAGGCAGAAGGTAAATAAACTCGACGAAAAATTTCTAAATCGAGGTCATGTAAACTAGCTGATGGTAGGGGTCTTAAATCGAAAGGCAAGTCTTTTGAGCGTCTTTTTTCAGCTAAACGGCGTTCTTCTTCTGCTGTAGCAGTTGCTCGACGCGGCCCAACTCTTATCCAAACACGTCCATTAAAGCGCACAGGAGGAGCATCTGATGGTTCTACAATCACTACAGCTAGTCCACAACCTGCAATACTTCGCTTTTGAACAATTATTGTAGGGAAAGGCAAAATGTTTCCATCAGACCGCATAGCCGAAAGTGTAAGCAAAAGCCTATCGTCTATGGTAAGGTTTGCACAAACGCCATTATCATTAACCCCAATAAACAAAACTCCTGGTTTTTGGTGGTTAGGCAAGTCATTAGCAAATGCACAAATCGCCTCGCAAAGCTTACCTTTATCAGAAATGGAAGCTTTCCGTTCAACCCGGTCTGATTCCAGGTCGTTTAAGAGAACTTCCAACTCCTGGTCATTCATCCAGTTCTCCTTGGAAATAATCATTCACTTCTACATATTTTTCATAGTAATTGCTTGTGGCGGATACTGCTGCAATACCTGTTGCAAATATTGTCCGGTATAAGACTTGGGATTTGCCGCAACTTCTTCCGGGGTTCCTACAGCAATCAATTCTCCGCCTTTATCGCCACCTTCTGGCCCCAAATCTATTACCCAATCTGCACAGCGAATCACATCTAAGTTGTGTTCGATGACTAAAATTGAATTGCCTTTATCCACCAATCTTTGCAATACATCTAATAATTTGTGAACATCGTAAAAAGATAAACCTGTTGTCGGTTCATCTATTAAATAAAGTGTCTTCCCTGTGGCGCGTCGAGATAATTCTGTTGCTAATTTTACGCGTTGTGCTTCACCACCAGATAAAGTTGTGGCAGGTTGTCCCAATTGAATATAACCCAAGCCGACATCAAATAAGGTTTGCAAGCGGGCGATCGCCTTTGGAATATTTTGGAAAAAATCTAAACTTTCCTCAACTGTCATGTTGAGAACATCGGAAATAGATTTATCTTTATACTTCACTTGCAATGTTTCGCGGTTGTATCTTGCACCTTTACAAATTTCGCACTGCACGTAAACATCAGGGAGAAAGTTCATTTCAATTACATTCACACCCTGTCCGCTACAAGCTTCGCAACGTCCACCTTTAACGTTGAAAGAAAATTGTCCGGGTTTGTAACCCCTGGCTTTGGCTTCTATTGTTTGCGAAAATACATCCCGAATGGCATCAAAAATTCCCGTGTAAGTTGCAGGATTAGAACGTGGTGTGCGTCCAATTGGCGATTGATCTATGACGATCGCTTTATCGATCGCATTTAATCCCTGAATTTTATCTAAGTCTTTTGGTAAGGGAATTTTCTTCGTCAAATGATGTTGCAATGATGGATAAAGTAACTCGTTAATTAAGGTAGATTTACCAGAACCAGACACGCCAGTAACAGCAACGAGTTTACCTAGTGGAATTTCTACATCTATATTTCTTAAGTTGTTACGATGGGCATTTTTAATTATCAAACTGCGTCCATTTCCTTCTCGGCGTTCTGCTGGGGTATTAATTACTCGCCGTCCTGCTAAATAAGCACCAGTCAAGGAATCTTCTGCTGCTAATAATGCTTCTAAATCACCTTGGGCGATAATATTTCCACCGTGAATTCCTGCACCAGGGCCAATATCAACTATATAATTGGCTGCACGAATTGTTTCTTCATCGTGTTCAACCACAATTAAGGTATTACCCAAATCGCGCAATTTAGTTAAAGTTTTCAGCAATCTGCCATTATCTCGTTGATGCAAACCAATACTTGGTTCGTCTAAAACGTAGAGAACTCCTGTTAAACCAGAACCAATTTGCGTTGCTAAACGAATGCGTTGCGCTTCGCCACCAGAAAGGGTCATTGCTGGACGGTCTAGGGTGAGGTAATCTAAACCGACATCTAATAAAAATTGCAATCTAGCTTTAATTTCTCTGAGGACTAAATCGGCAATTTGTAACTGGCGATCGCTCAACTTAAATTGCTCAATTCTTTCCCGACAATCTCGAATCGATACGCTAGTTAAATCCAAAATTCCATATTGTCCTAACTTCACGGACAAAGCTTCTTGTTTTAACCTTTTTCCTCTACAAACCTCGCAGGGCTGGTCGATTAAATACTGCTCTAATTTTTGCTTAACTAACTCCGTTCCACCCTCGTATTGTCGTTGCAAAATTGGAACAATACCTTTAAAAATTTGTTTTTTCTCTGTTTTTGTCTTTTCTTCTTTTTCTCCATACAAAAGAGTCTGCTGCTGTTCTTCTGTCAGCTTGCTCCAATTTGTTTGCAATTCAAATCCATAAGCTTGCCCTACACTATAAAGTAATTCCAAATAATAAGAATTATCTTTTTCTGACCAAGGGGCGATCGCAGCATAAACTGGCGCTTCCGGGTCGGGTACAATCAAATCTGGCGCAAATCTTCTTAAAGTCCCGATTCCATGACAGTTGGGACAAGCACCATAAGGCGAATTAAACGAGAACAATCGCGGCGATAATTCCTCCATCACCGCGCCATGTTCTGGACAAGCAAAATTTTCCGAAAATACTAATTCTTCATCAGTTGTTGTCTCTCCTTCGTTGGGACTAACAATGATGCTGGCAATACCACCAGACTGTTTTAAGCACGTAGATAAAGAATCGACCAAACGCTCTTGGATACCATCTTTTTTCACCAAACGATCGATTACTACTTCGATGGTGTGTGTGAAATTTTTATCCAAATCAATGGAATCTGAAAGTTCGCGCACCTCTCCATCGACACGGACGCGGACAAAACCTTGGGATGCCAGACTTGACAAAAGCTTACGATGTGTGCCTTTTTTACCCCTGACAACGGGTGCAAGAATTTGGAAACGGGTGCGGTCTGGTAATTCGAGAATGCGATCGCACATTTCATCAATTGTCTGGGGTGCAATACAGCGATCGCAAATCGGACAATGGGGTTCGCCAGCGCGACCGAACAACAGCCGCAAATAGTCATAAATCTCCGTCACCGTACCCACAGTGGAACGGGGGTTATGAGACGTTGACTTTTGGTCAATGGAAATCGCTGGACTTAAGCCTTCAATCGCTTCCACATCCGGCTTATCCAGCTGCCCTAAAAATTGCCGTGCGTAGGCGCTGAGGGATTCTACATAACGACGTTGCCCTTCAGCGAAAATCGTATCAAACGCCAAAGAAGACTTCCCAGAACCAGAAACGCCAGTGAATACAATTAAGCGATCGCGTGGCAATTCCAAGTCAATATTTTTCAGATTATGCTGCCTAGCACCCCGAATCCGAATGGTATTCTGGCTATTGTGCGAGGGAAGATGTCCGTTCAACAGAGAAGCCTGAGCGTTAGCTTGGTCTGAACGGAACTTCGGGGATGCTGTGAGCTGTGGGTCTGACATATTCGGCGGCAAAAAAGGAGTTTCTTATGAAACAGTCCTTAATAATACTATCTTTAATTAGTTTACAGTAGAACAATAGTACTGTTTTAAATACTGATTGGGAGTTAGGAGTTAGGAGTTAGCAGTTAAGAATTATTCTCCGCGTCCCCGCGTCTCCCCATCTCTTGTTCTGTCTGCCAAATTGCTACAAACTCCATGCACCCTGAAAAAAATCATACTCACACAACATAGCATAACGGTAAGTTGAATGCACAACAGCATTACTCATGGCATAATTATCAACCAAACTTTCTAACTGCTGTGCCAATGGCTGAAAATCGGCGCTACTGTAAGTCCGAATCCAGTCAGCATATTGATGATTTGGGATGCCATGACTAGCTAACTGTTCTCCCAAAAAAGCATACAAACGCATACAGGGAGACATGGCCGCAGCCGTTAAACCAACATCTGCACTCCAAGCAGTTGCTAACAAAAAATCAGTGTAGCGACGGGTAGCGGCTCCAGGTTCCACAGAATGCAAATTAACTCCCCACTGGGAAGCATAGCCACTGTGCAATTGCAGTTCTGCTAATACACCTCCAGCTAAGTTATGAAATGTTGTGAAACCTACCCAATCTGGTGCTTTAGCTGCGGCAATACTATACGCACGGGCAAAAGCTTCTAAGAAAAAAGCATCTTGCCCTACATAATAAGCAAATTTAGCTTGTTCAAGAGTACCATCACCAATGCCTTGAACAAAAGGATGCTCTAAGCACGCTTTGGCTAAATCTTGATTTGCCATCCATAATTCATTTGATAAAGTCATTAGTCATTGGTGATTGGTTATTCCCCTTAGCCGCTCCAGTCCCCAATCCCTAAAAAGGCAAAAACTGAAGCAATACTGAACCAAGGCTTCCGAAAAAGTCAACAAAACTGGGGCTACCAGAGCTTACTTTTTCAGTATAGGGGGTTTGGAGTTCTTTCATAAAAGCCTGTGCTGTTTGCATTCCAGGGGTATTTTTTTGGGATGTAAACAATTTGTCGGCAGCTTGGGCATCTACGAATGCACCTTGTCTATCTAATATTTGGTAGCGGGCGACACCACGAGCTAGATAAGCACCTGCATAGTCTGGTTTAATGGCGATCGCTTGACTAAAATAACTAATTGCTTGCTGGGGGTTGCCTTTTTCTGCTTGTGCTACACCCAAAGCATAAAAATCCTCTGGTGAAGCAATTTGTGATGGTATTCCGATTGCACCTTGGAAATTACTATTATTCAGGTAAGCGCCATTTAATTCTGCATTTGTTAAATAACTACTTCTCAAATCAGCAGCCGCCAAATTTGCACCGCTAAATCTAGCCTCGGTTAGGTTAGCACCATATAAACTAGCACCGCTTAAGTTAGCCCCTCGCAAATCAGCACCGCTCAAGTTTGCACGGCTAAGGTTTGCACCTGCAAGATTAGCACCGCTGAGATTGGCTCCAGCTAAATCAGCCATGACTAAACCTGCATGAGCCAAATCGCAGTTTTGACATTGTTTGGTTGCCAATAACTGTTTCACATGTTCGGGATTCGCCGCTTGTACGGTTGTTGTGAGGCTAACCAAAGTTAAAAATGTGGCTGTGGCGAGAATTTGGTTTTTCATATTTGCGTAATATTTCTTACTCAAGACTCAATATTAACCGAACCAGATTTATACCTCAGCCTATGATATGAGCAATCTGAAAAGTTTGCCCTCTGTAGTTGCCCATATCACTTTTAACGAACTTTCAAAGCCGCATAAATACGTAGCGCTCGTGAACCCGCAGTGCATTAGACTTCTTGCAGAAGTCGGGAAAAGGGGAAGATAAAAGGGGGTGCATGTTTGGTATTTTCCCTTTCCCCTTTAACCTTTTCCCACTTCTTCCAAAAGCACTTTTGCAAGAGAGGTCTATTATTCGTAGTGATACCGACAAGTTAGAAAATCAATCTGGGTGTTTCCCACCCGATAGACAAGCCGATGCTCTAAATCTATTCGCCGCGACCAGATATCTGCATCCATATACTTTAATGGTTCTGGTTTACCGATACCTCAAATGGATCTCAATACTTGTCGGTTAAGGGGAAAAGGGGAAGGGGAAAGGGGAAAGAAAAAACCTTTAACCTTTACCCTTTAACCTTTTCCCCAAACCCAATGCCGAGTTAAAAATCGTTAACCGAGCAGTATTGAAATGGATCTTGGATGACAACTGTCACCAAATCCAAAATTTTTGAAGCTTTGTCAAAATCTTGCTGACAATACAAATTTATTACTTTGCGGCAAAGTGAGAGTGAATGCTGTTTGACCAACAGATGTTGCTGAATCAAGGGTGAGATCGCCACCATGTGCCCGGACAATTTCACGGGCTAGGCTCAGTCCCAGTCCAATTCCTTCGACTTTGCGGGTGCGGGCATGATCGCCGCGATAAAATCGGTCAAAAAGGCGGGAGCGATCGCTAGCTGGAATATCTTTTGATGCGTTGGTAATCTTGATTTGGAGCGTTGTTTGATTTTGATGAGCGTGAATTTTTATCCAACCGTTAGGGAGATTATATTTGATGGCATTACTCAACAAATTTTGCAGAACTTGAATTAGAAGATCGCGATCGCCTTGTACCTTTAGACCATCAGGAATATCGCTTTGCAAGCTCAAATGGGGAGCCAGCAGTTCTACATCCTCTACCATCTCCAGCAGCAACTGTGACATATCCACTTCAACTAAATACAAGCTCATTTGTCCTGCATCTGCCAAAGACAGCAGCAAAAGTTTCCGCATAATGCCGCTTAATCGGCGCACTTCATCCAAAAGGTTGCTTAAGCGCTGTTGCACTTCCGATCCAGGTTCAACTTGTTGCAGTGTTCGTTCTAGTTCGCCTTGGAGAATGGTTAGTGGGGTTTTCAGTTCGTGAGCAGCATCAGCGCTGAAGCGAGAGGCTTGTGTAAAACTGCGTTCTAAGCGTTCTAGCATTTGGTTAAACACGCCAATCAGTTCCACAAATTCAACATCTGTCGTCCCAATGGGAATTCGCCGATCTAGCCCTTTAACGGTTACCTGTTGAATGACGCCTGTTAATTGATGGATGGGACGCAAGGCACTACCAGCAACCACCCATGCCCCAACGGCAACAAGCAAAAGCGCTCCGGGAATTGATACAAGAAAGATATTGCGAATGGTTGCCATCTCTTGATTGACCGCTTGGAGGCTAACGGCAATGGCAACCTGAGCATTGGGGAATCTAGCAGCCCCAATCCGCCAATTTCCTGTTTGTGTCTGCTGAGAGATAAATTGAGGTGGGCGTGGAGGAGGAAAAGGTGGGTTTATATTCTTAGGTATTGGGGGCCGTTCTTTATTCAGGGGCGGTGGCACAGGTGTTAAGTTAATCTCCCGAAGCAACAGACGATTCAAATCGAGGTCGGCTTGTACTGCGTCGGATTGGTAAACTATTTTGCTGTTTGCGTCAAGCACTAACAGTGCAACGGGAGTTTTTGTATTTGTTCCTAAAATATGGGTTAATGAATCTTCATAGCGCTGCCATCGCTCTGGTTCGGGTATAGGTTCCGGTAGGCGTTCGGGTGGACGGCTTGCCCGCATTAATTGATTTAACAGTTCTGCGTCAAGGCGACTGATTTTAGCTTCGTAAATCTGAAACCAAGAGACTGCACCAAACCCAACTAATGCACTTCCAGCTAAACCCGCAGACAACAGGGCAATTCGCAATCGAAACGATGGGCGTTTCATAAGTAGAACGGCGTAAATATTTGTAGTTGGGATGAGGCAGAAGGCAGGAGGCAGGAGGCAGGAGGCAGGAGGGAAGAAGAGGGTTGTAGTCTAATTTATTTTTCTTAATACAGTTGTGTTTTTCCCACCGGCTTACTTAGTTTATGAAAAAAAGCTAAGTTCAAAACCTCGCCCACAAGTGGCGTGGCTGTATTTAATTTTGAATTTTGAATTTTGAATTTTGAATTGATTCATCGTCTGGTTTGCGAAACCGATATCCAACCCCGCGAATGCTTTCAATTAACCCTGCTTCATCAATGGGATCGATTTTTTTGCGAATTCGCTGGATACACACATCGACGACATTGGTGTTGGGGTTAAAGTCATAACCCCAAACGTGTTCTAGGATTTGAGTGCGGGTAAAAACTCGTCCGGGAGAACGCATGAGATATTCCAGTAGATTAAACTCGCGGCTAGTAAGTTCGATCGCCCGTTGATTATAGGTGACTTCCCGCGTGATGCGATCGAGTTTGAGCGACCCCACCACAAGCAAATTTTGGCGATCGCCTACACTCCGGCGCACAACGGCATGAATTCGAGCCGCTAATTCTTCCACAAAAAACGGTTTGGCTATGTAATCATCGGCTCCCAAATTCAAACCGGACAGGCGATCGTCGAGTTCATTACGAGCTGTTAATAAAATCACTGGAGTATTTCGCCCTGAGTGCCGCAGTTGTTTGAGAATCGATAGCCCATCCTTTCCCGGCACCATGATATCAAGTACGATCGCATCGTATTCGTTATCTAATGCCCGCAGATATCCTTCATCACCGTTGTCGCAGTAGTCTACGACAAATCCTTGCTCCTTCAATCCAGCCCGCACGAAGTTAGCAATTTTGGCTTCATCTTCGACAAACAGAATGTTCACAAATAATATTGATTACTTGACAATAATTCTTCCATTCTAAATTCATTACCTTTGAGTTCAAATTACAAAAATGTAATTCACAAACGAAGCCAGTTGTAATTTTGAGGCGGCTTAATCAGAAATGTAAGCAACAATTTCGAGGTTAATGATAATGAATATTCGTCGAATCTTAGCTGTAGCAGCAATTCCTTTTACGATCGGTACATTTGGTTTTGTTGCACCCAATCAAGCAAATGCCCAATCTCCAGCCAATCGTAAGGTAGAGATACAACGCCCAAGACAGCAAAATGAATTGCAAAAACCCGATAAAAAACCACAAATCAAGCATCACCAACAACGCCCACAGAACAAAAAACGCCCTTCCCAACCTCAGAGCGTAAATCAAAATCGGATACCAAACAATAACCGTTAACAAGAAAGAATTCAGGAATCCCTTACAAACAGTGATTTGAACTCCTGAATTCTAAATTCTTCTTCAAAAGAGCGTGATGAAAAATAACAATCACAAATTAGCTCGGATTTTCAGTCGCAGAGATGTTCTTGCTTTATTTAGGGCTGGTGGAACCGCAATACTTGTGGTTGGATGCATACCGAGAAAGCCGAGTGTAGCCGTTTTTCCATCATCTCAAGTCAAGTCTGCTACATCACCTGCGTGTGTCGTTAGTCCAGAACAGACCGAAGGCCCCTATTTCGTGGATGAAAAGCTCGATCGCTCGGATATCCGTCTCGATCCTACGGATGGTTCCCTGAAAGCAGGGACACCACTGCATTTAACACTGCGCGTTTCTCAAGTTGGCAGTACTGGATGTACGCCGCTTGTAGGTGCGATCGTAGATGTTTGGCATTGCGATGCACTAGGTGTCTATTCGGACGTGGCAGACTCAAGTTTTAATACCGTCGGTCAAAAGTTCTTGCGCGGCTATCAAGCCAGCGACGCTAATGGAACTGTGGAGTTCACAACCATTTATCCCGGTTGGTATCAAGGCAGAACCGTCCATATCCACTTTAAGGTTCGCACGGATGGGACATCAGGGCAGCGTTATGAGTTTACCTCACAGCTATACTTTGATGACTCAATTACCGATCGCGTACATAGCCAGACACCCTACGCCAGCAAGGGACAGCGCACCCAGAAAAATGCTGACGATCGAATTTTTACTGATGGGGGCGAACAAATGTTACTCAGACTTGCCAACAGCGGGCAAGGTTACGCAGCAACTTTTGATGTCGGGCTGAAGATAACGTAATTTGGGTACAGTGTTTGTGCTTAAGTGATAAAAATTACAAAATTGTAATTTACAAGCAAGGCGAACTGTAATTTTCGATTAGTTCAATCAGAAATGTAAACAATCTATCTTTTAGGTGTTGATTATGAATATTCGTCAAGTATTAGTGCTAACTGCGATTCCTGTTTGGTTTGGTACATTTGGTTTTATTTCACTCACTCAGGCAAATGCCGCTAATAAATTCCAGCAAATTGCACAAGCAACAGATACTCCCAACCAACCACCGTCAGAAAGGCAGCGTCCGCCTCGTCCTGATTTTAAAGCGGCGGCGGCAAAGTTGGGTGTCACAGAACAACAATTAAAGGATGCGCTGGGAGTCCCCGCTAATCCTCCCACTCCAGGCGATCGCAATCAACGTCCGCCTCGTCCTGATTTCAAAGCTGCTGCCGCAAAGCTGGGTGTCACAGAACAACAATTAAAGGATGCATTAGGAGTTCCTGCTAATCCTCCAGGCGATCGCAATCAACGTCCGCCTCGTCCTGATTTTAAAGCTGCTGCGGCCAAGTTGGGTGTCACAGAACAACAATTAAAGAATGCATTAGGAGTCCCTGCTAATCCTCCCACTCCAGGCGATGGCAATCAACGTCCACCTCGTCCTGATTTGAAAGCCGCTGCCGCAAAGCTGGGAGTCACAGAACAACAGTTGATAGACGCTTTGGGTATTCCGCCTCATCCCCAAGGCGATCGCCAAGCACCTCCTCCAGCCGACAACTAGTTTAATAATCAACCTGTTCAAACAGTTTCTCATTAGACATCTGTTGAAAACGAATGTAGAGACGTAGCATTGCTACGTCTCTACAAGGGTTTACGGTAATGCAAAATTAATTTCTAGAGACCTACGTGGTAACCAGCTTACCAAGGTAGAGATAACCCGGTAACTGCGATCGCACCTGCAACAGCACTAGCCGCTAGAGAAGTCAATGCTGTACCAAATATCCACCAAGCTGCATTTGCAACGGTTTTTTTGGTTTCTTCGGCTTGCTTTTTAGCTTGTTGTTGAATGGTTTTCAGGCGTTTTTGTGTTTCTTGTTGGATGCGTTCGGCTCGTTGCAGCACGCCATCCCGCGCCGCTTCTATTTGGTCTATGATGCGGTTGGCGTCTGCTTGGGAAATATCCTCACGAGAACTCAATACAGCAACCAAGGTGTTGCGATCGAATTGGCTGAGGCGATCGCGCAAGGCTTCAAATCCAGCTTGCGGATCGTCAAAGACTTTGCCAAAGTCTTGCTTAATTCCTTCATAGTTGAGTTCTGGACGCTCTAAGGAGTTAAGATAGTTGCGAATTTTGGCAAAAATTCCATCCAACACCGATTGCACTCTTTGTTGAATCTGCTGGAATTGTTCGACAATGGAACTGCGAACAGAATCGATTCGCTCCACAATTTGGTTAGCTTCTTCTTCTGAAATATCCCCGCGTTGGGATAGCAACGCCACAATTGTCGAACGGTCAATTTTGGCAGCGCGATCGCTTAAATTTCCAATTCCAGCACGGGGAGAAGACAACAGCAATTGCAAATCGCGTTTGATTCCTTCGGGGTTGAGTTCTTCTTTGTTAGTATTCCGCAGGTAATCTTCGAGATTTCCTTCAAAATCTAAAATTTGTTGAGTGGTACGCTTTGCTAAACGTCGCGGCGCTTTGACGATATCGCGAATGGCATCTTGTAGGCGATCGATGATTTGATTAACTTGTTCTTGGCTCAAGTCTCCCCGCTGACTTAGGAGTTTCACCAAGGTTTCTCGGTCAACATGAGAAAGGCGATCGCGCAATGCTAATGCACCTGCTTTCGGGTCATCGAGTAATTTTTCTAAGTCGCGCCTGATACCTTCTGGATCGAGTTCTTCCAAATTAGTATTGCGGAGATATTCTGCGATGGCTTTTGTAGTTTTTTCGTACTGTTCTCTCGCTTGCTGCGGTACTTGCAAAATACTATCTCGGACTGCTTCTAGTTGATCGAGGACTTGGTTGATCTGTTCTTCGCTCAAGTCTCCCCGCTGAGTAAGCAGTTTCACCAGTGTCTCGCGGTCAAATTGCGATAAACGCGATCGCAAAAGCCTAATTCCGGCTTGCGGGTCTTCTAGTAAAATTCTAAAGTCGCGTTTTATACTTTCGGGGTTGAGTTCTTCTTTGTTAGTATTTTGCAAATAATCTTCAACTCTTTGCCGCAATTCATCGGCTTTTGCTGTTGCTTGTTCTTGCAATTCTCTCGCACGATTCAAGATATTATCGCGGTTGCTTTCGAGTTGACTAACAATATTATTAGCTTCTTCTTCGCTAATATCTTGACGTTGTTGCAACAATTTTACAAAAGTATCGCGGTCAAATTGACTGAAGCGATCGCTTAATTCTTCAAAACCAACTTCTGGATCTTCTACTAACCTCACAAAATCCTGCTCAATAGCTTCCGAATTAAGTTCTTCTTTGCCAGTTGAACGCAGATAATTTTCGATGCGACTGCGGAAATCTTGACCTTTTTCTCGCGCTTGGGCCTGTTTGACAGTTTCTAAAACTTCCAGGCGATCGCTTTCCATTTGTTCGGCAATTTCTGTTACCCTCGCTTCGCTGATATCATCCCGCTGCTTCAGCAAGTTGACGAAATATTCTCGATCGATTTCTTCTAACTCGCGTCTTACAGTTGTCGGATCTGCGTTCGTATCATAGATGACTTCTTTGAATTCATTTTTCAGGGTAACGCGGTTAAAATGCCAAGGAAATGAATTCAATATGTAGTCTTCTACATCTGTTTTAATTGTATTTTCCAGCGATATGGGTAATCTTGCTGTTGCTTCTTCTCTAAAGTTTTGTAACTCTTTTGTGATTTGCTCGACATCAACATCTTGAACTTTGTCTTTCAGTTTTTGCAACTGATTTGTAATTTTGTTAACATCGATATGAGAAACGTTGATTCTATCCAATACGGCTGGTACTGCGGCAGTCAAGCCATATTGAACAGCTTGTTTCATTACACCATTACTTTGCTTTCCATTACCACCTCCAACTGTAACCAACTCCTGGAGTCTTTGACCTAAATTCTCGGAATTTAGTTCTTCGGGGGTAGCAGATTTCAGCAAATTAATTACTTGCTGTGTTGGATTTTTGCGATTCAAAGCTTGTTGCCAAGCACCTTCTAATTGGTCGGCAATTCGATTGATATCTTCTTTGGATAAATCGGTGCGCTCGCTAATTAAATCAACAAAGGTTTGCCGATTCACATTTTGCAATAAATCGCTATTAACAACAGATTGTAAATCTGTATCTTGAATCAGCTTGTCAAATTGAGAACGAATTTCTTTGATATCTAATTTTGGCAATTGTACAGAAGCCAAAGAAGTTTGCAGGGTGTTTCTAATACTTTCAGGGTCAAAGCCGGATGTTAATTCTCGCCGCACTGCGGCTGTAATTTCTTCTGCTGTGGAAACCAATTGTTGTTTGGTAGCATTAGCACTAATTCCAGTGGTTGCAGTACCGAACAACGCTTGAAAACCAGAACTCACAGTACTTGCAATAGAACCAATTAAAGAACCTACTGCGGATGAACCGAACCAGATTATCAGTGAAAAATAAATAGACCAGATAACTACACCGATAACCGATCCTAGAAATGCATTTTCGACTAAGCTCAGTTTTACCGCTAGAAAAGAAGCAATAAATAATGCAATACTAGCGGTTATTAATGCCCAAGAACCGACTTTACCCTGAACCTTACGAATTTTGCTACCAAGCTTAACTGATTCATCATCATCATCTGAGTCAATTTCCCAAGTTGAAATTCCTACAGCAACTGAAAAGTTTGTGAATAATAATTGGAAAGCTAAAGCCATTGCAACCCCAGCCACCAATGCTACTAATAATTTAGGCCCAGCAAAAAGAACTGATGCTTGTTCTGGAGTTAGCAGTTGTTGAGTGTCAGGAGGTGCTAATCCCAAAGATAGCGAATCCCAGCCTAATAAGGCAAAAAAACTTTGAAACATAGTATTTTTTTACTTGCATTCTAATTAAATAGCCATTTTTTGAGAAAATGGTCTATCTCTCAATTTAGATGTTAAGTTGAGTTAATTACACTTCCCAGGTAATAAAAACTTTCACCAAAAGTCGTACTTTTATGAAGTAAGTAAAACTTACAAAACTTAATATAAATTTGATGCTTTTGCAATTTTATAATTCTTAACGATAATTATTGATTTTTTATGCAGTAGGAAAGGAATGTTTAAAAAAATAATTACTTAGCTGGGTGAATTGAATTAGTTGTAATAGTGCTTTACATAGGTATAAATCTATAAGTAATATAGCTAAAAAATAAACGTTGAAGTCAAAATATTATTCTTTTTTAAAATAAAAATTTTATTATCCCTAAAAACTTACCATAAAATCATATTCCATATTGATTTTTCTTTTGGTATTTTTCTACTGAACTTTAGATTAAAAGACCTATGTCTGTTGATAGAGAAAAAATTTCTTCCAAGCGATTGAGGAAAAATAAATATAAACATGTATTAATAGGGATTATTACGAGCTAAAACCGAGCTATAGATTTTTCAATAATTGATTTTACTGTCTGTGGAGAAAAATAATGGTTGTAGGTTTACATAAACGTGCTGTAGGCGTATTTTCTACTCGTAGAGATGTTGAACATGCGCTACATGAATTGAAAAATGCCGGCTTTGATATGAACAGGGTATCTGTTATTACGCGGGATGGAGAGCGTGATGACATTGCTGGCGCAGAAGTACGCGATCGCGTAGGCGATAAATCCGATGAAGGCGCTGCGGTGGGAGCAGTTTCCGGTGGTGCTGTGGGTGGATTAACAGGCTTATTAGTAGGTCTTGGTACCTTAGCAATCCCTGGAATCGGGCCAATTATGTTGGCTGGAGCCGCAGCAACCGCTTTGGCTACCACTCTGGCTGGAGCAGGTATCGGTGCAGTAGCTGGTAGTTTGCTTGGTGCATTGATTGGTTTGGGAATTCCCGAAGAAAGAGCCAGAGTATACGACGAACGCGTCAAACGAGGACAGTATCTAGTTATCATCGATGGTACGGACGCTGAAATTGCCAGAGCAGAAGCAATATTACGTCAGCGCGGTATCGAAGAATTTGGCATTTACGACCATCCAGATAGCGCACATACAACTACAGGTGTTGCTCATCATGATGTTAGCGGCAAATATGCAGTAGGATATTTTTCTCATCGACCAGATGCGGAAGCTGCAATTAACGATCTGCGAAAAGCAGGTTTCCCCTTGAGCCAAATTTCTTTAATTCACAGAGACACTTCCCGGCGGGAATCTTTTCCAGGTATTCATCTAAGCGATCGCTGGGACTCTAACCGCTGGAGATTACCAGATAACCGCACTCATTTCTATAACGAGCGCATCAATCAAGGTGATTACATCATCGTTGTAAGTGGTACAGAAGCTGAAATCCAACGTGCAGCTGCTGTCATCAGTCACCACGGAATTCAACAGTGGCAAATTTTCGATTCAACCGGGTATGCTCCTGGAACCACAGCCGTGCAAGGTGGAACTACAGCCGTGCAAGCAAATAAACGCGCAATCGGTGTATTTTCTCATCGTCGAGATGCAGAAAAAGCACTTACAGAATTGCGAGATGCGGGTTTCCCGATGAGTAGGGTTTCAATCATTGCCAAAGATGCCAACGGTCATGGTATCGCCGGTGTAGAGAATAAAGACATCGGTGCGGGTAATAAAGCAGACGAGGGTGCAAAAGCTGGTGCAGCTACAGGCGGCGTTTTAGGCGGCTTGACAGGCTTATTAGTAGGTCTTGGAACCTTAGCAATTCCCGGAATCGGGCCAGTACTGGCAGGTGGCGCAGCAGCTACCGCCATAGCAACAACACTTGCTGGTGGCGCTATTGGTGCAGCAGCTGGCGGTATTGTTGGCGCACTAGTTGGTTTGGGAATTCCCGAACACAGAGCTAAAGTTTATAGCGATCGCTTCCAAAGAGGGGATTACTTAGTGATTGTGGATGGTACAGAAGCTGAGATTTATAAAGCCGAACCCATTCTCAACCGTCGAGGTATTGAAGAATTCGGCATATATGACGCCACAGATCTACACGAATCTCGCTCAGGTTTCGATGCAGGAACCCATCACAACACAGGAGTTTTAGATCGCGATCGCACCAACTACTCAACGGAAGTTGATAGAGACGATCCTGCTGTAGTTATCGTCGATCGCCGTGAAGAAACAATCTAATTAAAATTTAGAATTCAGAATTCAGAATGTTAAATTCTAAGATTAATCAAATTTCTACCACTGAATTCTGAATTCAGATCCCTTGCTCCTCCCTCACCTCTGCCATAAATCTCAACACATTTCATCTGAACCCAAATTAAACATATGAAAAAGTTAACTCCCCTAGTAATTAGTTGCCTTTTAGTTTTTGGTGTTGCTGCTTGCGATAACACTTCTAAAACAAGTGAATCTGCACCTGCTAATCCCAACGAAGCTGCACAAACACCAAGCGCTCAAACAACAGAAGCTTCTCAAAAAGATGCACAAAGTGACCTCCGCAGAAGACAATTAAATGAGGATATTCGCGCCCGCGAACAACGCAATAATGCCACTGGCGGCGATGCCAAGAGAGCCGCAGGAGACCTAGCAAGTGAAGTTCGCTCTAAATTGGAGGCGAATATACCTGGCGGTCAATTAACAGTTAGTGCAGCAGAAGATGGAATTGTCACTGTAGGAGGAACCGTACCCAATCAAGATCAAATTGCTAAGATTGAACGGTTATCCAAAGAGATTAAAGGCGTGAAATCAGTAGTTGTTAAAGCTACTGTTGCCTCACCAAAAAGCTAAAACAGCCAACAACTATTTTTAATACCAATTCGCAATTTGCGATTCGCTGTAGATGCGGCAACATTGTCTAATTGACATCTGTTGCCTCATTTTGGAGAATTGGTATAAGTGAGTAGGTAGCGATAAATAAATTTACAGCAGAATTCAAAAAATTAGTGAATTCGACAAACTAAACAAAGTCTGGTAAAAACTCTGCTGTAAATGCTCCTACTCAGTCTTATTTATCAGCTACAGTAATCGATTTGGCTGCATGAAAAACTCACTCTCAACTTGAAAAAGCTGATTTTGTATTCTGGAGTATAAACGCGATTAATGGTGTCTCTACCCACTCCCTGCCCGCGTAAATAACTTTAAAATTTCCAGCGATCGCCATATTATATATATACAGTAATACCCGTTGATTTAGAAACATTTTTTGCACCTTCAGGCAAGATACAAGTTATTCAGAGCGTAATTCCTACCTGAATAAGGCAATTCGCAAACCCCTAAGAGTAATATACTTAATATAAGAAAGGCAAAAAATTGACAACTGACAACTTTAATTACTATATTTATTGACGCTCAGCTAATTTATAAAAGCTCCTGTAATTGCTGAAAACCAAAACTATGGAAACCCAACAGCAGCCACTCGAATCTATTAACCCCTCTTCATTACAAGCTCCCCTAGCCCTTGAAGGGATAAATACTACAAATTTGCCAAAGCTGCCACCAGCATCGGAATCCGAATGGCAACGAATTAGTAGACAATTTTTGGAATTTTTCGAGCAAGTGCCACAATACTTAAGTAGCTTTTTTAAGGACTACAGTCAGGCTCTAATAACTCTAAGTTTAATTGTTACGGCTATCGTCACAGTTAAGGTAGCATTAGCAGTTCTGGATGCCATTAATGATATTCCACTACTGTCACCAATTTTTGAATTAATCGGAATTGCTTATGCCACTTGGTTTACTTTCCGCTATTTAATTAAAGCTTCAAATCGCCAAGAATTAGCCAATGAAATTCAATTTCTGAAAAACGAAATTGTAGGCGAATAAGTTTGTAAATCATTTTATATCAATTCTCGCTTTGATAAGGTACAACGTAGGGGTGCATAGCTATGCACCCCTACAAATTTACAGCAAATTTCAGGTAAATGAGGTACACAAACACCCCACCCGCGCTATGGCGCATCCTCCTTGATGCCTTGGGAGGGTTGGGGAGGGCTGTACCTCATGTACTTGCAAAACGCTGTATTTACCTCATGCGATCGTCAGCAGCTATAAGTTAATTAGATTATTTTATTCAAATTCTCGAATCAGCTTTAATATTAACTTGAGTAGTAGTGATTACTCAGTACTTAGCGATAAGTTTGAGCGACGGCTACCTTTCGGTTTCTTCAAAGGAGTAACGCCTAGCAAAACTGCGGTGACTCAGTAATGTTTCGGTGAATCTTTTGGATACATCTCAGGATAGAGAAAATCATGTTTGTAGAAGCTTAACTCACTTCTCAAGATAGTAGATTGAAAATGTAAAACAGCCTAATCTAGTTCTCGAAGTTATTCAATACATTCTTTAACGAGGACATAATTTATGACTAATGAATCAGTTAAAAAAGGTATAGATTCATCTGAACGTGCAGAAGTAGATACATACGATCGCGGAATTATCCCTGCTGAAACAGCTGCTCGCAGAGAAAGAGAAGGAGATAAATTCAAAACAACTCCCACAGAAGAAAGAGAAGCTAGTTCAGCTACCGACGACCAAACCGATTCCGAAAGCATACGTACCACTGACGGTTACACCGTAGACAAAGAAGGTTTGTTGAATAACTACGCAGTTGAACCAGAAATGTACTACGAAGAACCTGGTGATGCACGCCAAGAAGCGGTAGAAGATACTGCACAACGTGTTGAAGAACTTGAAGATATTAACGAGGACGAAGAAGGTAAGTTAACAGAAAAGGGTGACAAACGCGGTAAAGGCTCAGGAATCGTTTAATTAAAAACCATTATTGAATTTTGGATTTTGGATTTTGGATTTTGGATTGAAGATTCCAAATCCAAAATGTTTGAAAAAAACGAATTTATCGGTGAAATAAATCTTAAATTCAAAATTGTTTTAATTTTCCTGGGTGCAATTACACGTAAAAAGGCTAATGAGGAAGTTTGTAGAGACGCAGCGATCGCTGCGTCTCTACTTTTATAGACATTTGCCTCCTGAACCGCACATAAGATTATTTAATCTTCAGTTCCTTTTACCGATTCTTGGCTTTTGATACATTGGGTTTGGAAGAATTTGTGGCGACCCATGTCAGAAGAAAAGCCCTTGGTTATTACCAAAGAAGATGAGATATTACCACTATTTCCACGTTTACCAATTCTCACGAGTCTTCAAGCAGGTTGGCATGGGATTTCACTTGCATACATGTGTCAACCTCCTTCTGCATTCCCTGAAGTTTCTACTACCAAGTGGCATTCTTTGATCGTTTTTACTCATGGAGCGCGGGTGATTCATGCTGAACGGAGAATGGATGGACGCAGACATCGTGACGCTGTACTTGGGGGCGATATTCTGATTACTCCTGTTAATGTTGGACATCAAGCGGCTTGGGATGCTGAAGGCGACTTTATTCTACTGGCGATTCAACCAGATATTTTTGCTCGTGCAGTTGACGAAACAGCAGATACCGAACAAATTGAACTTATACCCCACTTCGCCACAGCCGATCCTCTGGTTTATCAAATGGGGCTAGCACTCAAAGGCATTTTGGAAAGTAATCCCTCAGGGAGTCGTCTTTATGCAGAGACGATGGCCAATGCCTTATCAGTACATCTTATGCAACACTATGCTACGCGAAAACCGATATTAAAAACATATAAAAATGGTTTGCCACGGCGTCAATTACAGCAAGTTATAGACTACATTAACGAACATCTAGACCAAAATTTAGGTCTAGGAGAATTGGCGGCGTTAATACCAATGAGTCCCCATTATTTTTCCCAGCTTTTCAAACAGTCTACAGGAATGACTCTTCATAAATATGTAATTCACTGTCGGGTACAACGTGCCTACGATTTATTACTCAAAAGAGAAATGGCGATCGGTGAAATTGCTCGCGTGGTTGGTTTTGCTAGCCAAAGCCATTTAAATTTTCACTGTAAGCGTTTAATGGGTGCAACTCCGAAAGCTATTCAACAAAGATAGGAAGAATCTGCAAAAAATCGGACGAATTTGGAAGACTCCAGCCTTTGAATCCTCTAAAATTTCCAAAAATAGCATCTTATTTAGAAATATTAAGGATTAGGGAAACTTTTGATTTATGGTCAGAATTGAAACTAAGACCGAGCCAATGACGATTAACTTTGGCCCGCATCATCCCTCCATGCATGGGTGCTTTCGGATTCTTGTGACCTTGGATGGTGAAGATGTGGTCGATTGTGAACCTGTCATCGGCTACTTACACCGAGGCATGGAAAAAATTGCCGAAAACCGTACCAATATTATGTACGTGCCCTATGTGAGTAGATGGGACTACTATGGTGGGATGTTTAATGAAGCCGTGACGGTGAATGCTGTGGAGAAACTGGCAAATGTCACCATTCCTAAACGTGCTAGCTATATTCGGGTAATTATGCTGGAGTTAGCTCGAATTGTTAACCATTTGCTGTGGTTGGGGCCTTTCGTGGGAGACACTGGCGCACAAACTCCGATATTTTACACTTTGCGCGATCGCGAAATGATTCTCGACTTGTTTGAAGCTGCCACAGGCTACCGCATGGTCAACAATAATTATTTTCGCATCGGTGGCGTTGCTGCTGACCTACCTTATGGTTGGGTGGATAAATGCGAAGACTTCTGTAATTACTTTGCACCAAAGATTGATGAGTATGAAAAACTAATTACCAATAACCCCATTTTTCGCCGCCGAGTTGAGGGTGTGGGAATTTTAAGCCGCGAAGAAGCGATTAATTGGGGAATTTCTGGCCCCATGTTACGCGCTTCTGGGGTAAAGTGGGATTTACGAAAAGTTGACCATTACGAATGCTACGACGATTTTGACTGGGAAGTTCAGTGGGATACAGCAGGAGATTGTTTTGCTCGGTATGTCGTCAGAGTTGGAGAAATGCGTGAGTCAGTCAAGATTGTTCGCCAAGCACTTAAGGGATTACCTGGTGGTGCATACGAAAATTTAGAAGCTAAACGCCTATCAGCCGGTGCCAAATCTGAATGGAACGGGTTTGACTACCAGTTCATTGCCAAAAAAGTTGCACCCACATTCAAGATTCCTGAAGGCGAAAACTATGTCCGCATCGAGTCAGGAAGAGGAGAATTAGGAATCTATATTATTGGAGACGATCGCATTTTCCCTTGGCGTTGGAAAATTCGTCCAGCCGATTTCAATAATTTACAAGTTTTACCTCAATTAATCCGGGGTCAAAAAGTTGCCGATATTTTCGTCATCCTGGGAAGTATTGATGTTGTCATGGGATCGGTAGATCGTTAAAAAGTAAAAAGAGAATCCCAATTTTTGCACAGACGCGATTAATCGCGTCTCTACTTTTACCTTGTTAAACCCAACCTACGCAATTTATTTTTTGGGCATACCTCAAGCGTATTGCAATAGAAATGTGAGTTTGTACCCTCAAATGAGGAGCCAGCAACTCCCTGTTTGCCCAATACTTTATTCCCTAAATTACCAACGGTTCGAGTTCATGACTATACCATTGTCGTTGATACCATTCGGCAACCAAGGGACGAACAATAAATTTGGGCTGACCTTCGCCTTTGACATCTATGCGTAAACTTGAATAAGGGCGTCGCTTTTGAGAACCGTAACCGTTGCGACCTAAAAACAAATGCGATCGCGCTACTAATTTATTCTCCTCCATCAAATTGGCTCCCTCAATCCGCTGGCGTCGCAGACTAAAGCCGCTACCGCCACAAACAATCCAGTTGATATGAGAATCAGCGTGTCCTGTATCCATTGTTTGCAGATATTCTAGGCAGTGGGCGTGTCCATTCAATACCAAATCCACCAAAGGACGCCCCTGATTTAAAGAACCTATTTTTTGAGCTACTCCATCCAGAACATCACGTAGGTGCTTGCGAATTGTCAAAGTTTGTGCTTGTTGCCACTTTGTCCCTTCAGTAACATAAGGAGGATGGTGGAAATAAATTACTCGTCCCCGAACTTCGTCAGTATTCCAAGATTCAATTAGTCTGTCCTTGAGCCAATCGAGTTGTTCGATGTCAGTCTGGGTTGGTCGGTCTGTGGCTAGTTGCTTATCAATATCAACAATAATTTCTTCAATTTGCGACAGTTTGGCTTGGAAGTCCTCTAACTCATCAGCATCACTAGGGTTTCCGGGATTTAGCTTGGTTGAGGTTTCCATGATTTGCATTTTTTCTTGCTCTAAATCCTGACGACGTTTTTCCAAGACTTTACGGTCTGCTTCACCTTTCCTCGTCTTTGGCAGCGGTGGTGGGTCGTTAAATGTATTAGAATCCAAGGCGAAGAAATCAATACCGCCATAGCGAAAAGTGTAGTAGCGATTGGGAAGGCGGGTAAAGTGCCCTGGTTGATAGCAAAGACAATTACCCGTGTCTGTTTTTGCGGTGTAGTAGCGATTTAAATGAGCGTCTAATGCTCCTGGAAGCTCAAAGGCTTTGAGATAGTCTAAAAAAGCCCGTGCGTAAGCGTCGCCTGTTCCTGAACCATGCAAACCTACATCTAAATCTAACCGCGATCGCAACAATTTACGAATCGGTAATGTTGTCAGCGATGCTAATCCTAAGACAATCGGCAAGTCATAATAATCATGATTTCCCGGTATTGGTAAAATCGGCAGCTTAAAAACCATCTGGTCGTAAGTAATCTTTCTGGGATGCTCTCCACCAACGATAAACTCTCGGTAAGGGTGGATAAAGTTCTGTTGGTAGTACTCACTCGACCCCACTAAATAAATCACATCCCCGGTATGTAGCATAAAACGACATTCATCGTGATGGGGCAGCATGAGTTCAGCCACCTGTCGCTGGGGATTCTGTCCCTGATGGTTTCCAGAACCACTATCACCTACAACTAAAAACGAAAACTCCAAATCATCTGCATGACCATCATCCAGCACTAATCGAGTTTGATCGATGCTGCGTTCGATAATCAAGGGATCTTGCCATCGTACCCGCTGATTCATTTTGCGAACTTTTTTAGCAATAGGTGGATCGGATACTAATTTCAAGGCAACCTAACTCCTGAATATTCGATTGGAGGGTATGGAGTATGGGGCAAAATACCCTCACTCTTCTGGTGGATTTTTCATCTCAATAACCAAATTGGGGAGTCCGTCTAGTTTTTCTGTAGGCTCAACTTCTTCTATTAGTGGCACAAAAACTTTTAAGCCTGCTGGTACGCACTTTACTTCTATTGGTGTTGTGCCGATGATTTCGCCGTCCAAAACAACTTTTTGTGGTGGCTCTGTAGTAATTTTAAATTGTTTGGCTCGCAGATAACCAATATCATTGCGTTCTGCGGCGTTGCCTGTAGAAGCTGTTTGGAAGAGATGGAATGTTGCAGCGATCGCTCCGGCTTTACTAGTTGGAGCTACAATTGTTAAGTCTAGCAGTCCGTCGTCATAAACTAGACCTGCTGGCCCTTGTGCTAATACTGAAGTGGGAGGCGCGGCATTGGCGACTGTCACCGCACAAGCACTAGTTTTAATTATTCTGTCTTCAGTTTCAATTTCAACATCAAAGTTCTTTAAGTTTCTCAGTTGCTGAATTCCTGCTAAAACGTAGGCCATCATCCCAAAACGATTTTTAGCTTCCCTGTCTGCTAGTTCTACGGTTTCAGCCTCAAAGCCAACACCTACTAGCAGTACCATTGGCAGATCGTTACAATAAGCTACGTCTACATTGCGGGTTCCTCCCTGCAAAATTGTCTGACATGCACCTGCGATCGTGTCTGGAATTCCTAAAGCTGTGGCAAATGCGTTGGCTGTACCTCTAGAAATTATACCAAAAGCAATGTCAGTACCGACTACTGCTGCCGCCGCCGCCGAGAGGGTGCCATCTCCCCCAGAAGCAATGATGGCATCTACCCCTCGCTCTACTGCTGCATAGGCCAAGGCATCAGCACCAACTTCCTCAGTTGTTAAATAAATATCTAAATCAATTTCTGGCTCTAATATCGATCGAATTTCTGCCAGTTCTAATTCTGGGTCACCCTGACCGGCTACTGGATTGAAGATGAGGCAGGCGGAACGATTCATAGGGAATAAGTACTAAGCTCGGATCGCTAATATATCAAATTATTTTTACTATTCTTGTACTATTGTGACTTCTTTTTACGTGCATGATGCAGTAGGTTTCAATTAAGTGTGAACTATAGCATCTAAATTTGGTAGGTAGACTAACCGAGAGGCTATTCTAAATTCTGGATTATGAATTCTAACTTCTGGTGTATAAACCGACAATTCAAAGAGATTATAATTTGAAATCGTAAAATAATAAATTCACTAAATTGAAGTTGCTGCATAACGTTTTTTTAGAAACAGCAAAAATCTCAGTGTTTATGTAACAAAGGAAATTAAAAATATATTAACAAATCTAAATATACAATACTTAGAGTATTTATAGGATTCATATTTGATTTTGGAAATACATGTAGGGTGTGTTATGCCGTAGGCTAACGCACCATCTCAAGGCCTTGGTGCGTTAGACGTTCCGTCTAACACACCCTACATATACTTAGATTTTTCAAAAATCAAATCGGACTCTTATAGCATTGTATTGTAAAATAAGCGGTGAATGTTGCTGATTAATAAATTAAGAGAAACTTAGCTATTGTTGATATAATCAGCACTTTCATTTCACTAAATTAATTAATTTTACGGATAGGTCTAATTGACGAACCATTCATTTTTCTATTATTGGTTTTTCTTGTTCGTTATCACTCTTGCCCGATATTTTCTCATAGCTGGAGGAGCATACTTGCTCTTTTATTCAATTTTGGGAAAGTCTCTCGCCAACAAGAGTTTGCGTTTAAAACCGTTGCTTAATTCTTCTATTCTAAAGGATATTCAATTATCGGTACTCTCCGCAGCCGTTTTTGGTATTTCTGGAGCGTTTATTATTTCAGAGTATATCTTAGGAAAAACGCTATTATATACTAATCTTTACGAGTACGGACTGTGGTATTTGGTAGCTAGTTTTGTTGTGGTGTTAATTCTTCAGGATACATACTTTTACTTTATCCATCGGATGTTTCACCACCCTCTAATTTTTAAATGGATGCATTACGGACATCACCGTTCAGGAGAACCAACGCCTTGGAGTTCTTCTGCATTTGATTTCCCAGAGGCGATCGTACAAGCACTTTTTTTTGTAGCTGTAATCTACATAGTTCCACTACATTTTATTACCTTAGTGGCCGCACTTATAACTATGACAGTTTGGGCAGTATTTACCCATCTAGGATTTGAAGTATTTCCTTCTTCATCCAAGACCAACTGGGTTGGAAAGTGGCTGATTGGTTCTATGCATCATTCAATACATCACCGCAAGTATAAGGTACACTACGGGTTATATTTTACGCTCTGGGATAAACTACTGGGTACTGAAGACCCTAACTATGTAGATAAAACTGAGACATAGGAGTCATTAGTCATTAGTCATTAGTTACAAGCAACGAAGAATAAATAACAAATGACTAATGACAACCTGATGAATTAGCGTGCAATGTTTATGGAGTGCAGCTGATTCTTAATTGTGTGATTCGTCTTTCTTGTTCGTTGTTTGATGGTGAAAGCGAATTCCGATAAAAATATCATAAATAAACTCTAAAAAATCTTTCTTTTGTAGTAATCCTGAAGTTTGATAACAGCCTTTTTCATCTAATAAAGGTTTCATTAGATAGTATGTAGACTGATATTTATACCAAGGAATAGAAGTCCATAAATGATGAATTAAATGATAGTTTTGTCCCAAAATTAGGATATTAAGAATTGGGCTAGGATATACGCGAGCATTTTTCCAGCGATCGCGTTCTCTAAAAGGACGATGGGGCAAGTAATCAAAAAAGAAGCCTAGTATTAACCCCACTATACCAGAAGGTACAATCCAAAAATTCAAAAGATACATTAAACAATGATTTTGAATTCCTATATAAAAAATTCCAATGACAATTAAACGGCTGATAAACCATTCCAATAGCTCATATTTACGCCACAATCGTCGCTGAAAGAAAAATACTTCGTGGTACAAAAACCGAAATGCAATTAGCCACAGCGGCCCGCCTGTAGAAACATAATGATCTGGGTCATCTTTGGGATGGTTTACATGAGCGTGATGCTGCAAATGCACCCGCGTAAATACTGGGAAAACAAACCCCAGCATTAAGGCGCTACCATGCCCTAGCATGGCATTAATTATGCGATCGCGGTGGGCAGCTCGATGACATGCATCATGAATTACTGTCCCCGCACAATGCAAAGCAATAGTATTAAGGCAAAAGCATAGCCAGTCAGGCCATTGCCAAAGCCAGTAACCAAAGTTAGATAATACCAATGTTCCCAAAGCTGCCAAAAATAGCAGTAGGGTAGGGTTGAAATCGCCAGGAGGCGCTAAAAGTTCCTTCGGCGGAATTTTCGGTAGCTTGTGTGCTTTCAACGCTACCGTTTTTGTTTCTGTATTTGCTATGTCTTCTAAGGTAACTTCCAAATTTTGATGATTTTGCTTTTTATTGTCATCAACAGCTGGGTCAATGGACTTCTTGCAGAAGTCGGGAAAAGGGGAAGGGGAAAGGGGGAAAGGTTTGGTATTTTCCCTTTCCCCTTTAACCTTTTCCCTTTTCCCATCTCTTGCAAAAAGCACTTTTGTAAGAGGTCTAATGATGATTAGGCTTTTGGTTGTAATGTCAAAAAAATTAGGATCTAAAGAGGTCATAATTTTTACTGGTCGCGGTTCCTTGATAAAGTGAGCATGAAATCCCTTTCTTCAGCCAGCACAGAATAGATTTCTTGCCCCGATTAGAGAGGAAACCCTGAAAATCTAGCCGATACTGTTCTCAATTAAAATTAGAATGGTCTGTTAGACATATGGTGTTGGAAAACAAGTCATTATACTTCTAAAAAAAAGTTTATATGTTATTTTTTTATAATCTTTCAATTTTCAAATTTTTACCTAAGCATTAGTTAGCATTCAATACCATAAAATGGAATTGATATTAAAAAAGCTAAACTTTTTAATTTTCTGGACTTTCAATTTTTAGACTTGAATTTAAACAAGTAAATCAGGCATATTTTGAGGTTAGAGAGTGGGGAGTAACCAACGGATAATAAGGTATTTTCATCAGGACTTGTCAATTATAGTTGCTCAATATCTCTTGCAAAAGTAATTTTTGCACATTTGTAGACAAAGGGCAAAGGAAAATTTTGTCTGTTTTGCCGACTTATACAAAAAGTATATGCACAAGCGATCGCTTTTGTGTACTTCGATCCCCTAAAATCTATGCAGGCATTGTCCTTGCCTACGGGAAGTCAGAAGCGATCGCCATCTTTCTAGCCATAGTTGCGGCTATCTTGACTAAATTAAGTTTCTTGACTTAATACCTAGTTTATGCATACTAGTAAGATAAAGTCGAGGTGAAAACTTGCTCAGTATCCAAACCAACCATAACTCTTGATTAGAAGATTTAGAGATTTCAAGGGTTTTTGTCCAACCTTGATTTGTTTATGGCTTGGTATTGTTAGATGTTTGAGCGATTGAAAAATGGCTAAAATTCCCAAAATCATTCCGTGCTAGGTAAAATACATGTATTATTTATTTCCTCTAATAGTTAATTTACTAACTTTCAGCAGTTTATACACTCCCAGTCTGACAGCAGCCACCACAACACCAGATGTACCAAAAATGCATTTAGCTCAAAAGCTAAACTGCAATAATCCTCAAACTCAGGTAGAAATCAATGAATGCAGTAGGTTGTCTTATCAAAATGCTGATAAAAAATTGAATACAACTTATCAACAACTACTGCCAAAGTTAGACAGAACTAGAAAACAAAAATTGATTGCTGCCCAGCAGGCATGGATTAAATTTAGAGATACCACTTGTGAATTTGAGAGAAGCGAATATGAGGGTGGAAGTATAGCCCCTACGATTTATTTTGGCTGTCTAGAAAATACTACAAAAGAGCGTACCCAACAATTACAGGAATATCTTAAATCTGAAATTTAAATTCTGACTCCTCTTTCATCTTTAACCAGCTAAATACCTGTTCTACTGTCAACTCTAAATCGACACCATCGATAACAGTCAATTTATCGTTTTTATGACAAAATACTGGTTGTTGATGTGGTTGAAAAACAAGAGCTGAGCGGTCATCAGGATCGAGCAACCATCCCAATTCACAATCATATTCTAGGCAGTGCAAAATATTGCTGATAACTCGGTTAGAACTTTGTTCTGGAGACAGAATTTCAATTGTCCAGTTAGGAGCAATTAGCATATCATCTACAGGTTATCCGTCGCCATCAAATTGGATTTGTTGCCAACGAATCACCGCTATATCTAGAACAATTGACCTACCACCATAGACGCTCGAAGAGCGGCTTCCCGCAGGGTAAGTACAACGCAACTCAGGAAAAGCATAAGCAATTTGTCTTTTCTCTGTGACTTCGTTAATCCCATTAATCAACTTAGCCTGAAGTCTGGAGTGGCGGGCTTTTGGCATTGGTTTTTGGATAATCTCACCATCAATATAAATACTTGCAGGCTTGGTTTCTGGTAAGTTGAGAAATTCCTCTAGGGTTAGGGATGCAGATTTAGCAAGACTCATGATTTCTGCGACTGCGAAATTTGTGCATCTAGTTTATCAACGATCGCCACAAACTAAATCCCACAATCCAGGTTACATTTACTACAATTTAGCTACTGTCTAGTGTCGCCTCAGCCAAACTCGGTGTAGTTCATTTTCGTAAAGAATTGTAATCTAAAATCCCAAATCTAAAATCCAAAATGGGTACGAGTCACTCACTACGGTAGTCTAGATGAGAGTGAATTTATCTCTGGTTTGATATATTGTTTTATGACTTCAGCTGTTTCTAGTCCTCCGCGCACAATTCGTATCGGTTCGCGAAAAAGCCAACTTGCTCTAGTTCAAACCTATTGGGTACAGGAGCAACTGCAAAAAAGCTATCCAGATATCACTTTTGAAGTCCACACAATGTCTACCCAAGGCGACAAAATCTTGGATGTAGCATTAGCCAAGATTGGCGATAAAGGACTTTTTACTAAAGAACTTGAGTTGGGAATGCTCAATGGCGAGATTGACTTTGCAGTTCATTCCCTCAAGGATCTGCCGACAAACTTACCCGAAGGGTTAGCACTAGCAGCAATTACCGAACGGGAAAACCCAGCCGATGCGCTAGTGGTGCATGAAAAGCACAAAGATAAACAAATCGAAACTTTGCCAGAGGGTGCAGTCATCGGTACATCTTCTCTGCGGCGATTAGCACAGTTACGCCATCGATTCCCCCACTTCACTTTTAAAGATGTCCGGGGAAACTTGATTACACGGTTGGCAAAATTGGATGCTGGTGAATATGATGCCTTAATTTTGGCAGCCGCAGGATTAGGGCGATTGGAAATGAGCGATCGCATTCATCAAATCTTACCCCAAGACATCTCCCTCCACGCCGTTGGCCAAGGCGCATTGGGGATAGAATGCCGTGCCGATGATAGCGAATTAATTTCGCTACTCAAAGCGATCGAACATCCCCAAACACGCGATCGCTGTCTCGCGGAACGAGCTTTTTTACGCGATTTAGAGGGCGGTTGTCAAGTACCTATCGGCGTAAATACGGAAATCTCTGGCGAACAATTGACTTTAACAGGCATAGTCGCCAGCATAGATGGTCAAAAGCTGGTAAAAGATAGTCTCACTGGAGAAGCCAACAAAGCCGAAGCACTAGGCACACAACTAGCACACCTGTTGCGCGACAAAGGAGCCAAAGAAATTTTAGAAGAAATTTTTACGGTGATTGGGCGGGGTTCCTAAGCAATTGCACAAGCGGATGTGATTAGATAAGTAAGTAATCAATAAACAGTCATCAGTAGTCAGTAAACAATGAAAAAGAGGGGGAAAGGGGAAAGGGGAAAGGGGAAAGGAACCCTATATTTAAAAACAGGAGTTTCAAGGCATGGAAGCTGATTTTTATCGCACTATGTATCTCAAAAATCTTCTTTTTTGTTCTCCATTTTTAAAAACAGGGGCTTTATACCTTGTGGTGAAAAGTTTTTTCTTCTTCCCTTACCCCTTACCCTTTCCCCTTTTCCCCTTCTTGGTAAAATACTGATAACTGAATCGCTGTATAGGCACCGGGGAAACAAAACTTACCATGCGGATTTTATTTGTTGCAGCAGAGGCAGCACCCGTCGCGAAAGTAGGCGGAATGGGCGATGTTGTTGGTGCATTGCCCAAATTCCTCAGAGCAATGGGGCATGATGTACGAATATTCATGCCTTACTACGGCTTCTTGCCAGACAAAATGGAGATTCCCAAAGAACCTATTTGGTGGGGAGATGCGATGTTCCAGCACTTTGCAGTGTACGAAAGTGTTTTGCCTGGTACTGATGTTCCCTTATACTTATTTGGACATCCCGCCTTCATGCCCCGCCGCATTTATTCAGGAGAAGATGAAGATTGGCGGTTCACCTTGTTTGCCAATGGTGCAGCGGAGTTTGCCTGGAATTACTGGAAACCAGAAATTATTCACTGCCACGATTGGCATACAGGAATGATTCCGGTGTGGATGCACCAAGATCCTGATATTACCACTGTCTTTACGATTCATAACTTAGCTTATCAGGGGCCGTGGCGTTGGTATTTAGAAAAAATTACTTGGTGTCCTTGGTATATGCAAGGGCACAACACAATGGCAGCAGCAGTACAATTTGCCAATAAAGTCAATACAGTTTCGCCGACTTATGCAGAGCAAATCAAGACAGCTGAGTATGGTGAAACATTAGAAGGTTTGTTGTCTTTTATTAGCGGTAAGTTATCTGGGATTATCAATGGGATTGATGTCGAAGTTTACAATCCAGAAAATGACAAATACATTGCCCAAGTCTTCACAGAAGATAGTTTGGAGAAACGCAAGGCGAATAAAATTGCTTTGCAAGAAGAAGTAGGATTAGAAGTTAATTCCGGTGCATTTTTAATTGGGATTGTGACGCGATTAGTAGAACAAAAAGGCATCGATTTAATATTGCAAATTCTCGATCGCTTCATGGCCTATACAGATGCACAGTTTGTGCTGTTAGGGACAGGCGATCGCTACTATGAAAGTCAGATGTGGCAATTAGCATCTCGCTTTCCCGGACGTATGGCAACTTACCTGCTGTATAACGATGCCTTGTCTCGCCGCATCTACGCCGGCACTGATGCCTTCTTAATGCCTAGCCGTTTTGAACCTTGCGGTATTAGCCAAATGATGGCTTTGCGTTATGGTTCCGTGCCCATTGTGCGCCGCACAGGTGGATTAGTTGATACCGTATCACACTACGACCCTATAAATGCTACAGGCACCGGTTACTGCTTTGACCGCTACGAACCACTAGACCTTTTCACCTGTATGATTCGGGCTTGGGAAGGCTTCCGTTTCAAACCCCAATGGGAAGAACTACAAAAACGGTGCATGACTGAAGACTTTAGCTGGTATCAATCTGCCAAGCAGTACGTGAAATTGTACAGATCGATTTACGGCTTGCCAGAAGAAGAGGAGGAAACACCACAGCCAGAGTTAGTATTAAACGAGGCAGTGGCAGCTGGCAATTCCTCAACCCCCTAAATAACTACTTTTTGTGACTCGCGATCGCATTCTTCAGGCATCAAGCTAATCTGAAAATGCGATCGCGAGTTTTTTTATATCAGGGAACAGGCAAAGAAGGTCTCTTGATATCGGGGTATCATACCATTTCACGAAAATATTGATACATATATATCTACGTAGGAGCGTACGGCTGTGCATACGTGTCAACTTAACGTCAAAACCTTGCTCTTATTAATTTCTTTCTTTTCTTCCTTTGTGTCCTTAGCGTCCTTTGCGGTTCGTAGTTAAAAATAGTAATTATATTGAAGTTGGTTGCAGCGAAGTATAAAACATCCATGCTTCAATCCCATGTTTTTAAGCATGGGTTCCTCCTGCCTCCTGAATTCATATCAAGCCTAATTTTATGAAAAAAGATAATTTTTATCGATACCGTAATTATGGACTAATTGGGTTAATATCCTTAACCACCGTATTAAGTACAAATACATCTGCCCTAACAGAATTAGTCAGCAATTCCCCAACTCAAGAAAACTCCATCCCTGCTTATAACTTTATTTGGCCGACTCAAGGCTTTATTTCTCAAAGCTTTCGTAAATATCAACATGAAGGAATCGATATCGCTGGGGCATCAGGGACTCCTATTGTTGCTGCTGCATCCGGTACAGTTATTAAAGCAGGTTGGGATAATTGGGGATTAGGCAATGCCATAAGTATTAAACATCCTGATGGCAGCGTTACTGTTTATGGTCACAATCGCCGTTTATTAGTGAGCAAAGGTCAACAAGTTATTCAAGGTCAAATTATTGCCGAGATGGGATCTACAGGTAATAGTACAGCACCTCATCTTCACTTTGAATTTCATCCACAAGGCCGAATCGCAGTCGATCCGCTTCGTCTATTTGCATCTTCAACCGCAAATGTTACTCCTGCTTCTAAAGTTCAGCAAGTTCGCAACTCTAACCGCCCAGTCTCAACACTTCCAGTAGCAAAGCAAGTTTCCCCTTCACAAGGAATTACAATAAATTCTGCACCTTTAAATAGTAATACTGAATGCAATGGAGTTACGATTATTGGAGGTGAAACCGCAAAAATTCGTGTCAAAATTTGCGAAGAAAATGGCCAGTTATTTTATATCGGGCAGATGAAACAAAACCCAAATCAGCCTATCAAAATACCTGCTTTGAATATTGGTAAAGATAAATATCAAGCAGATAATGGTAGTTTTTCTTATGTAGTCACTCATCAAAGAGTAGAAGTCTGGCAAAATGGCAGCCGAATTCGTTCTGAAAATTTTTAGATTTTAAAGTGTAGTAATGGACTTTAATTTGTTGTATAGCAGAAGGCAGGAGCCAGGAGGCAGGAGGCAGAAGGTAAAACTATTCCTATTCCTAGCATTTACGCTTGTCATTATGCCCTAACCTATGTGACTACAGCTATATCTATCACTAATCATAAAATATATGAATTGTCCCTCTGCGAGTTGGAGAGGGACATATTTGAGCTTTAGTTCAAGATAGGGAGAAGTTCGCCGAATTCAGGTTAATATGCGTTATTGAACCTTATTGGTTAAACACCAACAGGAGTAGGTGCAACGTATTTAGCATATCGCTGGATGTAAAATTCTTTGGAGTTAGCGATCGCTTTTACAGACTCACGTTCTTTGAGGGCGTGCTTCCATTGTTTCAGACGCGTGAATTCAGCGGGTATACTAAAACCACGATACTCTTTGAGTGCAGCCCAGCGTTCAAACCACGGGAAATAGGTCAAATCTACCAAACTGATGGATTCACCAAACCAGTAGGGGCCTTCCCCAGATAGTTTTCCTAGACCTTCGTTTTCAATAAATTCCAAGTGTTTGTATAATTGCTGTTTAGCTTCTTCTTGTTTTTGGACATCTGAACTTCGCAGCAGGTCAGAAAAAGCAGAAACAAACCTGGTATTAGCAAAATCAATCCAAATACGAGCCTGCGCCCTAGCAATAGGATCGCTGGGTAACAGCGGTGGATTAGGAAATACCTCATCTAAATACTCGTTAATGATTGCTGACTCCCAAACTCGCTCATCATTATGAGTAATTGCGGGTACTTTACCATAGGGCGAAACCTTCGTAAAACCCTCCGGTCGATTCTGCAAATCAATCTCAATCAAATCGAAATCAATGCCTTTCTCTTGAAGTACCAAGCGGGTACGGTGAGCATAAGGACAAACAACTGCACTGTATAGTTTGATTTCAGCCATTTTAAGTTCCTTGGTAGATTGAATTTTGACGGAGATGAGAGGGATGACGGGGATGAGGGAGACAAGGGAGATGGGGGAGTGTGGGGAGTGTGGGGGGAAAGAGAATTTATGCCCCCCTCTCTTCCCTCTCCTCCCACACCTCCCTCTCTTCCCACACCTCCCTCTCTTCCCACACCTCCCTCTCTTCCCACACCTCCCACACCTCCCTCTCCTCCCACACCTCCCTCTCCTCCCACACCTCCCACACCTCCCTCTCCTCCCACACCTCCCACACCTCCCTCTCTTCTCACACCTCCTGCTTGCCCAGTCCCCTTAAAGCCAGGGTATTTCTTCCGGTGCATAACGAAAGGCACGGAAAACTGTATTTTGTTCTCCACGGCTGACAGGCGATTTCTCACCTGGAATATTCCGAGATGCAAAATGGGGGTTGATGTATTCCCAAACAATTTCTCCTGTAGTTGTCACCTCAAATATCCGACCGTAGGCACCTTCTGTAATTAAGGTATTGCCATTTGCTAAACGTTGCGCTCCTGATATGTAGGAACTAAAGAAATTTTGGGGAGGGCTATCGGTATATTCCCAAACTATCTCTTTTGTTTGGCGGTTAACTTCAATCACACGGGAGAAATTGAGAGCGATGTGACGCCGATGTGCGCCATTATCGAAAATCAAGATATTACCGTTAGCTAATTCGTTGGGAAAATGCTGCTGTGCTAGTACGTCATCTCCTAGCGTCCAGATGATTTTTCCGGTTTGGCGATCGATAATGACAACTGTGGATATATTACGAAAGCTGACAATAATGTTGCCATCTGCGAGTTCGCCGACAGTATTTCCGTGAGTCCATTCGTGTCGATGATCCTGAGGAGTAATCGTAAATTTATCTGGGTCGAGATGTTCCCAGGCGTGCCAAGTCCAAACAATTTCACCAGCTGGAGTGACTTCATAAAGCACATCAGCATAGATATCACCATTTGCTTCTGTACCTGGTACGCCGCCTTTAATCCGAGGAACCAAAGATTGGGGTATTTTTTCAATAGCTAGGATAATTGTGTTGCCATTGGCTAACCTTCGTCCGTCGTGATGGTGGTCTGGATGCTTATATTCCCAGATAATATTGCCTTTGGGATCTGCTTCTAAAACAACGCCACTTTTGAATGCAGCCCACAAAGCAAAACGTAGTGGTTCTTCTGCTGGAGTCTTACCGTTATAAAACAGATTGCCATTAGGCAACAGATAACCATATAACCCTGGCGGATATGGCAGATTCCACTGATGTACTACTTCTCCTTCCAGATTCAACAGATAAACTTCACCTTGACCGGTCAGAGGCGTAAAAAGTGTATATCCTTTAAAGGCTTTTTCAGGATTGTAAGCTTTTAAACCAGTACCCCGACGACGAATAGTATTTTGGTCAACCAATGTTGCTGTAAAAGTCACGTCGCTTTGCTCCGAATTCAAAATTCAAAATTCAAAATTACGTCTGATGTGAATTATCCAAATAAACGAAATATCAATAATTATCCGTTCTGTAGAGACGTTGCAATGCAACGTCTTTACAACTCATCTCCCCACTCTTACGGCGCTGGGTTGGAAAACTGTGCGTGAACCTTATCTAACTCTTCCAAAATGTCTTTGTCGAGAACTACATCGACGCTTTCGAGATTTTCTTTGAGTTGTTCGAGTGTTGTGGCACCAATAATTGTGCTAGCCACAAACCAACGACTCCGCACAAATGCTAAAGCTAGATGTGCTGGACTCAGTTGATAGCGCTTGGCAATGTCTACATAAGCTTTTACTGCTTCGCTTACTTTTGGTTTCAGATACCGCTGACCAAAATTTTCAAATAAAGTTACTCTTGCTTTCTCTGGTTTACCGTTTAAATATTTGCCAGTTAAGAAGCCAAACGCCAAAGGACTATAAGCTAGTAACGCAATTTCTTCGTAGTAAACTGCTTCTGCTAAGTGTCCGTCAAATACTCGATTGAGTAAATTGTAAGCATTTTGAATCGAAACAACTTTGGGCAATCCTAACTGTTTGGCAATGTTACTAAACTGAGTGACTCCCCAAGGAGTTTCATTACTCAAACCGATATAGCGAATTTTACCTGCTTTAATGACATCGCGAAAAACTTCTAGCTGTTCGGCTATGGGAACTGTTTCGCCTACTTGAGTTGGATCGAAAACTGTTTGTCCGAATCGTGGCACGTAGCGATCGGGCCAGTGAATTTGGTACAAATCTATATAGTCTGTTTGTAATCTTTTGAGGCTATCATCTACAGCTTGTTTGATATTATCGCGGTCAATTGCTTTGGCTCCACCGCGTACCCATTTGAAGCCTCTACCAGGCCCGGCAATTTTAGTAGCGACAATAATTTTATCTCTTTGTTGATGCTTTAACCATTCGCCGATGTAAGTTTCAGTTAATCCATAAGTTTCACCACTTGTAGGTACTGGATACATCTCAGCCGCATCAATAAAATTGATTCCTTCACCAATAGAATAATCTAGCTGTTGGTAGGCTTCTTCGATGGTATTTTGCTGCCCATAGGTCATAGTGCCCAGACAAATTTCAGAAACTTTTAAATCACTATTGCCAAGTTGGTTGTACTTCATCTTCCTGTATCAACTTCCAATTCAACGCAAGACTTTTTTGATAATTTATCTCAAAAATATTATTCCATAACTATGCTATTTTTAATATAAGTTTGGCGCACTGTTTTTTCTATTAATGGTAGTTTCGTATAAAATTTAATTGAACCAATAATACAGCATATTGCTCCAAAACTTAAAGCAATTTTCGCACTAACTATACTTGCTAATCCACCTATAAATAAATTACCAAAAGGTATTATTCCCATGACAAACATATTATAGAGGCTCATAATTCGACCTCTTTTTTCATCTTCTGATATTGTTTGTAAAATAGCATTGCTTGATGAGTATTCTAAGATATAACCACAACCAACTATTGTAATGGTCGTTAAAGAAAACCAAAAATTATTTGAGAGTGAAAAAGTAATTAGCGCTATGCCAAATATCACAGGTGCGATCGCAATAATTTTCTCAAGTCCTATTGCACTTGTTCGATAACTCAAATAAATACCACCACATAATGCTCCAAATCCCGATGCTCCTGTTAACCAACCGAGGGTGCTAGAATCTCCATGCAGAATTTCAACAGCAAAAACAGGCATAATTCTGAGATACGGCATTCCCATAAAACTGAACAATGCTATCAATAGCAAAATGTAGCGAATCGGCAACAATTCATATGCATAAGTAAATCCTTCTTTTAGATCCTGCCAGATATTATGCTGATGATTTTTTTGCAAGATTAGTGGCTTGTCAAACCGAATTGCTAGCAAAGCAAAAATCACGGCAATATAACTAATGCTATCAATTAAAAAACAGTGTCCGGGGGAAAAATTCGCAATTATTATACCTGCGCTCGCTGGCGCTACAATCCTTGAACCACTAAGTAAAGAGGAATGGAGAGCCGTTGCGTTGGTAATATCTTCTTTTTTAATTATGTCTACTATGAAGGCATAACGAGTGGGTGTCTCAATACTAGCAATTAAACCTTGTAATATACTTGCACCGATAATATGCCATATACTAATTAGCCCTCTTAAGGTCAATACTGCCAAAATTAGCGAAACAATCATCATTGTAAATTGAGCAGTAATTAAAATAGTACGTCGATTAGACCTTTCTATCAAAACACCCGCTAAAGGACTAACTATCAAATGAGGAAATTGGCAAATAAAACCAAGCAATCCTAACAAAGCTACTGAGTTTGTTAGAGAATAAACTAACCATGCAGTAGTAGTTTCTGCCATAAAACTACCAATCATAGATATCATTTGTCCGCTAAAAAATAGACGGAAATTCCTGGATTCAAAAGACTGTAAAGTTTGCATTACACTCATTTTGAGTAGATATCGAACGTGGAATTTTTCAACCTCAATGCATACTACGGTAAATCACTCCAGTTAAAGTAGTATATCATAAAGTCTTAAGATTCTTCTAAATTAAGTCTTAATAAATTAGGACTTACGCAAATAACCTCTCTAACTCCTATTCCTCTGTGTTCTCTGTCTTGAAAAGTTATGTTCGCCGGAAGTCGGCGGTCATACTTTTCGCTGCGTCGCGCCAGTTGCTTCTCTACGAGACGCTTCGCGAACAAGTCTCTTAACCGCAAGGGCGCACTGGCTTCTCTGTGGTACCCTGCGGGAAGCCGCTTTGCGTCTACGATTTTACGTTAAGAGTGCGTAAGTCCTATAAATGTTTATAGATGCTACTGCCAGCATTAGCACAGCAAGCTACTTTTGTGATTGGTGATGAGATGATACGAAGTTGCTGTCAAAGTATAGTAGGCTGCGAATAAAGAATGCGTATAATCTTGTTTAAGCGTATTTCAACGTAATAGCAGTAAGAATATTCTGTTTGAACGCAACTTATACCAATTTTGGATTTTAGATTTTGCATACTCCTGTCGATGAAAATCGAGGGGCTTCAGATCCGCGACTTCTCAAAGAAGTCGCGGATCTTCTTGTTCGCAAATGATTTAGGACTGCTATATAAAATATACTAAGAATAAATACACAGACAAGCCAAGTAATCCTCTGTCAGTACTCATCTTTTCATATACAGGAGCGCATTATGGAATATCTTGCTTATTCCCACATGTTTATTGCTCAAGAAGAGGCATCTAGAAACATTGAATATAAACTTCCTAAACCTGAATTTAGTTGGCAAAAACCTCTGAAATCTTCTTCTGTGGCTATTACTAAAAAACAGCCATCTACAAACAGCAAATCTAATTTGCTCAAGTCTAAATTCAATTGGAAAAAACTTCTTAAATCTTCCGCTTGGTTAGCTTTAGCTGGTGTCGGTGTATTACTTCTTGCTGTCAGTCAAATTCAAATAGCTTCGGCAGCATATGTCAGAACTAACGGCAGTTGCCTACGTATTCGTACAGGCCCAAGCGTTAACTATTCTTATGTAGACTGTGTAAAAAATGGAGCGCCACTTCCAGCAATTGAAGGGTATGAAAACGGTTTTGCTAGGCTTTCTACAGGTAGATATGTTTTTGCCCGATGGGTTGGCGATAAACCTAATAGTCCCACTACCAGTAGACCTGGTGGGGTTGGTGGTTCATTTATTCTCACCCCTGGTTCCAGAGGTCAGCTTGTCAGAGACGTTCAAATAGCTTTAGGTAACCTGAGAGTTGATGGAATTTACGGCCCAGAAACTGTTCGTCAAGTACGAGATTTTCAAGCGAGTAAAGGTTTACTTGTAGATGGTATCGTCGGCCCCGAAACGAGATTAGCCTTGGGTATTTAATAAGCTATTCCACATCGAGTTCACATTAAATTAAAATTATAGATTAGCACTCTTGTATAGCGCTTTATGAAGGTAACGCACTATACGAGAGTGCTTTCGTTGCTTGACAGCATTGAAGAATGCACCCTAATAAATTAAAAACTGAGAATTTTATTTAATTTAGGTTACTAAATTGATGTTGGTAATCAAAGACCCAAATAATTTTGGACAATCTGCAAGATGCGTTCTGCTGCATGGCCGTCGCCAAAAGGATTAATAGCATTTGCCATTGCTTCGTAGGCGGCTTGGTCGCTGAGTAACTCGCTAGCAGCTGCAAAAATATTTGCACTCTCAGTTCCCACAAGTTTGGCGGTACCGGCTGTAACAGCCTCTGGCCTTTCTGTGGTGTCTCTCAAAACTAGTACTGGTTTTCCCAAGCTGGGGGCTTCTTCTTGCAATCCACCAGAATCAGTCAGTAAAAGGTGCGATCGCCCAATTGCTCCCACCAATTCACCATAATCGAGAGGTTCTGTCAAGAAAATTCGCGGATGATTTCCTAAAAGTTGTTGTAATGGTACTCGCACCGTTGGGTTGCGGTGTAATGGTAACAGCAATGCTGTATCGGGAAACTTGTCTAAAATTTGTAAAAATCCAGTAGCGATCGCTTCTAGTGGTTCTCCCCAATTCTCCCGACGATGCACCGTTGCTAACAAAACACGATATGAATTCCAATCTAAGCCTGGTACATTACAGCTAACTTGGGTTGCTGCAACATTCAACAAAGCATCAATTACAGTGTTACCAGTCAAGTGAATTTCACCTAAAACACCAGAACGCCGCAAATTTTCTACAGCCCAAGGAGTAGGTGCAAAGTGCAACTGAGTAATTTGAGAAATTAACCGCCGATTAGCTTCTTCTGGATAAGGATTGAGTATATCATCAGTTCTCAACCCTGCTTCTACGTGACCAACAGGAATTTTTTGATAAAAAGCTGCTAAAGCCGCGGCAAAAGCCGTAGTAGTATCTCCCTGCACCACCACTAAATCTGGTTTTTTCTGCTGGAATAATGCTTCTAAACCTTGTAAACTGCGACAAGTAATATCATTTAATGATTGCCGAGCTTGCATAATTTCCAAGTCATAATCTGCTTTGATATTAAACAGTTCCATGACCTGCTCAACCATTTCGCGATGTTGTCCAGTTAAAATTACTTGGGACTCAAAATCTGAACATTTTTGGAAAACTTGAATCACCGGAGCTAGTTTAATCGCTTCCGGACGAGTACCCAAAATAATGCAAACTTGCTTTCGATTAGTCATTTGTCCGTTGTAACTTGTCAAAGGCTATGGTCAACGGTCTAGGCTTATTAGTCAATAGTTAACTGCCAATCATCACAGAAACCATAAATATCAAAGTATAAATTATAAAAAACCTCAAAAAACCTGGCTTAACCAGGGAAATGCAATGAACAAGATGAGACAGACTATAGGGAGACAAGCGTCAATAATTTTTATTAAAAATGAAAAAACCCGGCTTAACCGGGCAGACGCACTGTTTGTCGAATTCAATTCTAATGACTAGAAATGACTAGATTTTAATCTCACAGGTTAAAGGGCAAGATGCGTAAACAGTAGTCTGCGCTTGGTCTGCCTCTCCATGCAGCCAGCTTAACCATTTAATATCGCTAGGATGAACCCCTTTAGCAGTTAGCACACCCGCAGCAAATACAACAGCCATAACATTGAACATCACTAAAGCGCCTGCAACCAGCAAAACAGCACTAACAGGCATTACAGATTGCAAAACAATCGACAACAGACATCCGACCGTAGCCATCAAAACAACTAATGGAAAACCGACAACCAGCAAACATACTGCCAATGTGAAAGTCCATATTAAAAAGCTTTTAATCATCATCAAGGAGTAGGTCTTTCCTAGATTAGAGCTCTGAGCCGAAACCATGACTTTTCCTCCCAAAAATACACAGCAAGTTTTAATTTTCAGTTTTTTCTCGCTTTTTGCGAATAAACTGAATCATTTAGTGAAGTTCAGTATATAAAAACTAATTAGTAAAATGAGCATTTTTTTACTAAACTTTACAGTTAATTTTTTGTAATTATGAATGTAAACTCAAGTTGCTTTTTATTCAAAAAGCTTGCTTACTGCATCTGTCTTCAGGAATAGAAGGTAAAAGAGATAAGCTTTCAAGTTTGATCCCCAGGGCATCATTCCGACTGAGCTTAACATTTATTATAATAATCAGCACTTTCTCTCATAATCGGAAGATTCGATGAATTCACGAACTGCTAATGTTTGTGTTGTTAACTGCTAGCAATTAAACTCGATACTTGCGATTCATTTCTCATTTAATAGCAATAGAATATTTACTTTACAAACTTTTGGTGCTTTATATAACTTTTTACTTTAGAGTATTTACTGAGGTAATGTGTAGACTTGCATGTGTTAAACCAGTTTATATAAGCTAAATAGTTTTTATAAAACTTCTGAGTAGTAAAATTTTCGATAAAAAATATACAAGCCGAGGTGGATGAAATGTATTGACCGTAGTTCTAGAGTTTTAATCGCTTTGCATTGCCTTTAGGGCTTGTACGCCAGCGTCTTTGAGAACTTATCTCAGAAAGTTACTTGACTTCTCACTAATTCAACTTCTAAACTGCTAAATGTGAAGATATATGACAAAATCACAGTCTCCATTAAATTCTAACTCTGCTGCCGGTCGTAACATGCCACCAGCGCCACCAGCGCCACCAGCACCACCACCACCTCCACCGGGTATGAGTACGCAGCGCCAAATGACACAAACATTGGATATGAGTGCTAACTCTCCTGCTGCTAGCTCTGCGCCTGTATCAGGTCATCGTCCGGGTACACCACCGCCAATACCTAGTTCAGCTCGCCCTAAAAGTAGCCCTCCGGGACTGACTTTAGCACAGATCATTAGGGAAGCTTTCGATCGCGGATATTCCGATGTTCACCTGGGCGTAGGCGAAGTACCCCGTTTCCGCAACCGAGGAGAAATTCAATCAACAGAATATCCAGAAACGGATAAAGAGACTTTGATGAGTTGGTTGAGGGAGGTGATGACGGAGGCAGAAATTCAACGCTTTGAAGAACATCTAGAATTTGACGGGGCAACTCAGTACGAATTTGCACGCGTGCGGATTAACGTCTTTGGCTCCCTAAAAGGCCCTGCAATGGTGTTGCGCTTGATTCCGTTGAAAATCTTAACTATGGAACAGTTGAGATTACCTCCTATTTTTCGGGATATTTGTCATCATCACAAAGGCTTAATTTTGGTAACCGGGCCGACTGGTTCTGGTAAGTCCACAACAATGGCAGCGATGATTGACTACATCAATAAAGAGATGGCTAAGCATATCATCACCATTGAAGACCCGATAGAATTTGTCCACCAAAGCCGCAAATCCTTAGTCAAACAGCGGGAAGTGGGAATGCACACCCGGAAATTTGACAACGCTTTGAAAGCAGCCTTACGGGAAGACCCAGATTTGATTCTGGTGGGGGAAATGCGGGATAAAGAAACAGTCAACACCGCCCTCAAAGCTGCTCAAACTGGTCACTTGGTAATGGGAACGTTGCATACCAATAGCGCTGTAAAAACCATTGAGCGGATACTCAACCTCTACTCCGGTGAAGAACAAGATGCAATGCGCGTGGCAATTTCTGAGTCTTTAGTGGCTGTAATTGCCCAAGGTTTGTGCCGTACAACAGACGGGAAGCGGGCTGCTTTTCACGATATCTTGATTAACACTGAGGCAATCAAGGAATGGATCAAAGATGGTAAGTATGATGAAATTACCGAATTGATGAAACAAGCCAGCTTTGACGGCATGATCACAATGAACCAGTCGTTGCTCAATCTTTATCAAGACGGTCGCATTACTGAAGAAACTGCCTTAGAAATGTCACCAACTCCTAACGAAATGGCGCAATTTCTCCGAGGTCGGGTTTAATATTGGGGACTGGGGGCAGGGGAGATGGGGAGATAGGGAAGTGTGGGGAGAGAGGGGGGATGAGGGAGTGTGGGGAGTGTGGGGAGAGAGGGGGGAAAAATTTCTTCACCATCCTCCCACACCTCCCACACCTCCCACACCTCCCACACCTCCCACACCCCCTGTTTGCCCAATGCCCAAATATCTTTGTGTTCCTGGTTGCGGTTATCGCTAAGGTAAAAGGTAAAAGAGAAAATTTTTTAGTTTTTACTTTTTAGTTCCTTAGCCTCCTGTGAATAACTTGACGACAAACAAACTATCTACACCCCAGTTGTTCAAAGGCATTGCGCTATTTACACCTGGAGGAGATTTAATTTACTGCATCGACCCTAGTAAGCAAGGTCGATGGCATTTGCATTTGTGTTCTGCTTTGCAGGAAATTCTAGATTTGCCAGAACCTCCGCACTTTTTAGTACCTTGTTACACTGCCACTATTGACCATTGGTTAGATCCGCGTACTCAACAAGTGCGAACTTTTGCCGAGGCTTATCCGGCTGTGATGAAATATCAACCTTTGCTGAATGCCATTTTTGGTACAGAAGAGTTAGTATGGCAAGCAGCTCCTTGGCAAGAAGGGTTGTGCGATCGCATGGTACTATCAACTTATCGTTCCTCATTTCCGCAGCTTTGGGAAGATCGCGATCTAATTGTACGTTTAGATCTTTCTGAACCTGTGCCAAAATACCGCCAGCCAGTAATAGCACAAAAAGACCAATTAACTACACAAGGCTATGTCCTGCGCTTGTTTGTTGCAGGGCATAGCGGAACTACCGAACGCATCCTTCAGAATCTACACGAATTGTTAGAGCGATCGCTCGGACACCCTTATACTTTAAAAGTGATTGATGTTTTAACTCATCCAGAACAAGCAGAAATTAATCAGGTTTCTGCTACTCCTACTCTCGTTAAGGTTTGGCCTCACCCAATTCGCCGAATCGTTGGAGACTTGGATCGTGTAGACAAAATTGTACAGATGTTAACTACTAAGTAAAAAGTTTAACTTTTATTAACGGTTTTAACGTCTTAAATAGGAGTGTTGAGTCTTGAGTTAGGAATTGTGCCCTTTATTTTATTCCTCATCTCCTAGTCCCCACTCCTGTCTTTTTGAAAGTAAGCAGCTTCACTATTAGACTAATTTTTTTGCTGAGTGCGCGGATGGGTAGGTGTTTACAAGCAGGCGGCGACAAAAATGCCTTAATTGCTTTCTGTGTAAGGACTTGGCATCAGTAGCACCTTAAACTCACTCGCGCACCTTACTGGACTTAGCTTTCAGCGATTTACATCTACTAAAATTACAACTTCTTGTGTTATGATTACCCCATCCGCGCGACAGAACCTTGAAAACCAAATATCACAGTGCTTTCAGCCAACAGCTATTGCAATTAATCAAAATCCCTATTAGGGATTGAAAGAAAGATTGATTTCATATTCAAAGCGACATTATAGATTGCAATTAATCAAAATCCCTATTAGGGATTGAAAGAAATCCAAGCCCACAGCGTTTTTGCGGCATAAATTTATTGCAATTAATCAAAATCCCTATTAGGGATTGAAAGTTTAGTATTAGGTGGTTCTTTGCTTGTCCATAAGGGGAATTGCAATTAATCAAAATCCCTATTAGGGATTGAAAGTCTCACATCAAGCTTACGAAGATTTAGCTAACTGGATTGCAATTAATCAAAATCCCTATTAGGGATTGAAAGAGTTGATGTTGATTATGATGACTACAAACGTCTCGGATTGCAATTAATCAAAATCCCTATTAGGGATTGAAAGCAGGTTTCTTCTAAATCTAGCTTAGGCTTCTTTATTGCAATTAATCAAAATCCCTATTAGGGATTGAAACATTATTCATATTGATTGTGTAACTGCCTGATTACTGCAATTGCAATTAATCAAAATCCCTATTAAGGATTGAAACCTCATGAGTAACAACAGATAACTGATGAGAAATAATGCCCGATTGCAATTAATCAAAATCCCTATTAGGGATTGAAACATTCGGTATGGGCGATTGTTTTTATCGTGGCAATTGCAATTAATCAAAATCCCTATTAGGGATTGAAACAGAACCAAGCGTAGAAAAACTAATAAGAAACACATTGCAATTAATCAAAATCCCTACTAGGGATTGAAACGCAAGCGATCGCCAGACATTGATATTAGTTAGCAATAGGCGGAGCCAGCGCTACACGCGCAATACCGCCACCACCAAGGCTATTTGCACTGTTGTTTTCAACAATATAAAGTGATTGAAATAATCTCATCAATTCTTCATATAACTTACCTTTTTTATCCTTCAAATCATAGCCATATATTTGATGAAACTCTTCGTTAACTCCTTGCTCAACTGCAATATCATGAGAGTCCCATCCTGAATCATCAACTACATAAGCACCATAATCTTGTAGTGCATGAAAGATTTTTTTAGCTGCGGGTGTTTGCAACTTGAGGGTATATGTCCTTACTTTTGGCGGAATGGCTAATAAAGTTCCTTGCACAAGAGCAGGGTTTTTACCACCATAAGCTTGAGCTGCATAATTATCAGCGCGATTTGCTGGCCAACGATACCCAGGAATAGAATTTGTGTAGTAAAGATATTTTTTAGCCCACAGCAGAACTTTTAATGCATGGCGAATGGGTTGATTATTAGTAAGTTCACCTTTGCGAATAGAACCACCAATAGAAGAAAGGCCAGAACCAAAATGTGCGCCGCCTATTCCATCTCCATAAATATTTATATCGGGATAGTAACGCCAACCATAGACTGAACCTCCTTTTTGACAACGAGTCAAAGGTTCAAGCTGCACTAAAGTTTTACCATCTGGCATCAAAAAAGCTGAAGCATTGTTAGGTGTGTGGTATGGATATGTTGTGGCATCTGCAATAACCAAAGTATCTGGTATTGGTAAATAAATATTCATTGATTGAGTGCCTGTACAGCGTCCTTGACCCCAAGCACCAGGAGCATAAACTGGACGTAATGGATGGTTAGGATTAATCTTGTAAAAGTACTCTCGATCGATGCCGATATTCTCTGCCTTTTCAATATTTGCCCTGATGTAACGCGCATTTGAACCAATAGGCATATTCCAAGGCGATCTAGATGAAAAAGGCCACAAAAACTTGTCTCGCGTTACGATTTGACTGGAAGTAGGTGAATAGTGAAGGCTGAGAATAACTACAATACTTATGACAATAACAAGTAAACGTAGTTGCTGCTTGCGGTTGGCTAGAATTACAAAAATGCTCATCCAATACTTCGCTAAAAACAGAGTATTAAAAGATAGTGACTCCGCAGTAATATTTCATTAATCCAAATTTTTGCCAAGCCTATTGCTGACAATCGTATTCATCCTGTTTCTATAAGTCTTGAACCTTAGTAAATTGGCAACAATATTCATTAATAAATTATTTATTTAACAGTACTTTGTCACATCTTCACCACATTCATCCGCTAAAAATGTCAAACATCTAAAACGAAGACCAATTATTTCTTCATAAAGAGGGTTTAATTTGCATAAAGGTGGAATGCGAAAAAGTATCCGTCCTAAAAATGTCACAGTTCTCTCAAATGGGCAATGGGAGGGGATGATTTTACATAAGAGTCTGGCAAGTTTATCATTATGTATTTCTAGAGCTTCAAGCTGATATCGTAGCTGGTTGAATAATTTATTATTCGATTGAGCTTTTGCTGATAAGTTCATCATAGAAATTTCCTTCAATCAATCTGTTACCCCTATAAATTTACTACTATTTATCAGGATAAACATAGTAGAATTACGAGATTATTTATTGAGTTTTTCAGACTCAATTATGAATACAGTAAAATTGCTGAGACACCAAAACAGCTAATCAGTTCTGACTAATAACCGTTAGAAACGCTGCTCAGTGTATATACGAGGAAAACTGTTTCTTTTTATATATGCAATCATTTCGATCGAACAACCCTAAACTAGCGATCGCATTTCTCATCTGGAGTATTGGCTATGTCGGGTTTGCTAACTACTGATATTGATTAGCTTTAACTAGGATACAAATATCTTGGTAGAAAACATTGCCGTGCCTCTACTAGCCCTTTAAAGTCGTGAAGCAAGCAAAACTAAACGTAACTAGCCATTTTTCTAGGTAAAATTCTCTCCATTTTTCCGATGCTATCTGTAAATATAAAACGGCACGATAGAAGCATCACTAAATATTGCTGGAGAGTTTTATGTCTTCATTGCTGGCACTGTCTAACAGTTTAGCCGACACAGTAGAACAAGCGGGGAGTGCTGTAGTTGCTGTCAACGCTGGTAAACGCATTTCCCCAAGTGGAATTCATTGGCGCAACGGTATTATTATTACTTCGGATGAGTCACTTGGGCGTTATGAAGAAATCACCATCACTCTATCAGATGGAATAACTCGACCAGTTTCTTTCCTCGGTCATGACCCTAGCACTGATATAGCTGTCTTTCAATTGCAAAATCATCAACTTCCTGTGGTACAAATTGGGGATGCGACAAATCTCAAAGTCGGTCATTTGGTACTGGGACTGGCAAGGGGTAGCCAAGGTGACTTACGGGCAGCAATGGGAGCAGTCAGTGTAGTTACTGGTGCGTGGCGGAGTATGAGCGGTGGTAATATTGACCAATTCATCCGCCCGGATATCACTTTTTATCCTGGTTTTGCAGGGGGGCCCTTGGTAGATGCGGCTGGTTATATAGTTGGGATGAATACATCGGGGCGACGCGGTACAGTTTTAACTATCCCTGCGGTTACAGTAGATCGCGTCGTTAATCAATTACTGACTAAAGGGCGTATTTCACGAGGCTATTTGGGTGTGGGAATGCAGCCTGTACGCTTGCCTAGCAACCTGAAAACTGCTTTAAATTTACCTACAGCAACAGGGGTGATTGTCGTTAATGTCGAACCCTCCGGCCCTGCTGATAATGCTGGTTTGTTGCTGGGGGATGTGTTAGTCACATTTGATGGTATTGCCGTGAGTGATACAGATGACGTGCTAGCACTACTAAATAATAGCGATCGCATTGGTAAACTAATCAACGTGCAGTTTGTTCGAGGTGGCGCATTAGTTGATTTAGACATCCTGATTGGCGAACGCCCTGCTGATTAAGTAATTACCGCAAAATAAAGGCAATTATGATTACGCAATTCAATGATGAACTGTCAGCAGTAGCCACTACACTCCGTCAAAGCACAGTCAAAGTTAAAACTAGCGCTACAGCAGTGGGTTCTGGTGTTATCTGGCGAGCTGATGGGTTGATTATTACTAATGCCCATGTAGCAACTAGCAACCGGGCAAGTGTGGAATTATCGGATGGTAGGGTATTTGAAGCAGTGCGATCGCACTTTGACCCCCAACAGGATTTAGCAGCACTGAAAATTAACGCCACGGATTTAAATACTGCAACTATCGGTGATTCCGATAAGTTACGAGTTGGGGAACTAGTCTTGGCGGTGGGAAATCCTTTGGCTGATACTGGCGCAGTCACAATCGGCATTGTTCACACTAATTATCCACGCACTGTAATGGCAGATTTACAGCTGTATCCTGGGAATTCTGGCGGCCCCTTGGCTGACTGCCTTGGTCGAGTGGTTGGCATTAACACGATGATTGTCAACAATTTGGCTGTGGCGATTCCCAGCAATACTGTCAACCGCTTTTTACAGGGTAGTCATCGTCTGCAATTAGGAGTGACGCTGCAACCAGTGGTTTTAAACAGACGCACTCTAGGTTTACTAGTGTTATCAATACTTCCTGGCAGTGTAGCGAAAAACGTGGGGTTACAAATTGGTGATGTATTAGTTGGAGTCTCTGGGCGGGCTTTTACCCGACCTGATGACTTGGCTAAATATCTGCATCAAAGTGACAAATCTATCCCATTACAACTCCTGCGGAATGGTCAGCAATTGGTAGTTTACATCACCGGACAAACTGCTGTGGAGGCTACATGATTCGGGTGATGGTGGTTGCAGCTTCTTCCGTGGTGCGGGCAGGTTTATCAGCGGTAGTAAGTAGCAATCCGCAACTGACAGTGGTGGCCAGTGCATCTGACTTGGATATAGTGTCTAAAGAAATTGAGCAATTACAACCGGATGTAGTTTTGCTCGATTTAGGCAGCAATCCAGAACCAATTTGGTCAAAATTGCAGTTAATTCAAGAACAGCAAATTATAGCGATCGCTGAGGATATTGATGGTATCGACCTAGAAACAGCATTCCGTTTGGGTATTCACGGTATATTATCTAGTACCAGCACAGAGGCGGAAATTATTGCAGGTGTTGAGGCAGTCGCTTCTGGTTTGGTAGTGCTGCACCCTGATGTTTTGGAACTGCTGCCGATGCGGGAAAAAGTGGTAGCTAACCCCGTGCAAACTTTGACACCAAGAGAAATGGAGGTTTTAGGAATGCTGGGTTATGGATTGGGGAATAAAGCGATCGCCAAACGCCTACAAATTTCCGAACATACGGTAAAATTTCATGTTTCATCAATTTTTCAAAAGCTTGGTGTTTCTACCCGTACTGAGGCAGTGACGGCTGGTGTGCGCTTAGGTTTAATTATGTTGTAAAAATTAGTTGAACAATCAATAGACCTCTTGCAAAAGTCGTTCTTTGCGTTCTCTTCTCTGCGCCCACCGAAGTTCAGATCGGCGGAAGCCGCCGCTCCGACTTCTCTCTGCGCCTCTGCGTGAAACAAAAAAATATTTATGCAAGAGGTCTAATGCACCAAGATTTAGATTGCTGACCAATAATCTACGGTTTTAATCAAAATAATTCGTTGCTCTAGAGATTCTCTAGCCCCTCTGGGAGATGCGCTTCTGGAAGATTACAACCAAAAGTAGAAAGCCACCGCGGAGTACGAGTTGCCACCAAGGGGTAATGGTTCCCTCAAGATTCAAAAGATTGTACATCATTCCTAGTAAAAGTACGCCGATTAGGGTTGGAAAAACGCTTCCCTGACCTCCTGCGAGAAACGTACCCCCCATAACAGTCGCAGCGATCGCATCTGTCTCCCAGCCAAAGGCAGCTACAGGCTGACCCGCTCCTAGACGACCTGCGAGAACAACACCAGCCAGCCCTGAAAGCAGACCGCTAAATGTGTAAACTGCCAGCTTTACTCGGTTTGGGTTGACGCCCATCAGCCGGGATGCCTCCTCGTTATTGCCAATAGCGAATATGTGCAACCCTAATTGGCTTCTGTGCAGCATAAACCAAGCTGCAAAATATAACAGTGCCACTATCAGCACGGGGACAGGAATAAAACCGATGAAACCCCTACCCAACCAAACAAACCCCGATGCTGTTGATGATACGGCAATCGACCTCTCGTTGGTGATGCTCAACGCCAGTCCGCGGGCGGCGCTGGCAGTGAATAACGTTACAACGAACGGCTGGAGCCGCGCACGAGACACGAGAAGACCATTGACCATACCTAATAAGGTGGTGCTGGCAATACCGCTGGCGATCGCCACAAAGCTTCCTTGTGCGGCGAGCATTGCAGCCACAACACCACCTAAAGCAACCAAGGAACCCACCGACAAATCGATTCCTCCACTGACGATTACGACAGTCATGCCCAGCGCCACAATGGCAAGCATACTGTTTTGTCGCATGATGTTCATCAGATTAATAGGTGTCAGGAAGGTTTGATAACGAAACGATGCAAAAATAACCAAACTCAAGAGTATGAGCAGCAGACCTTGGGAGGTGACGAACTTGGCGAGATGCTTCAACAGTCGCAGACTTGCAAGCGCAAAAGACCTTGTGGCAGCCATAATGCATTAAACCATTTCACGAAATTATTGATACAAATCATTCTTCTTGCTCCCCCTGCCTCCCC